>NZ_NOYW01000002.1:0-210622 GCF_002258965.1 Rhodococcus sp. 05-339-2 | reverse complement strand
GTGGTGGCGGCGGCGGGGGTGGAAGTCGCACGAGCCCACGACCGAACCTGACCCCACCCTCGCCAGGCGGTTCGCCGTCCTCGGCATCAGGCCGACAGAGTCAGAGCGCCAACGGATCTCGCGGCAGCTCGGGCGGCGGGTCGGGATCGAAGGCAGCCAAGGCGGTGGGATCCGGAGCTGCGGACGCAGGACGTTCGGCTGACGACCTCGCCGGTGGCCGAACCTCGAACAACAGCAGCAGCAGTAGCCGACACGCGATACCACGATGACCACCCCGACATCGGCCACACCGGTTGTGGCGCAACGTGTTCTTTCCTATCCGAGGAGTGAGTAGATGGCGACGAGAACCGAAGCAGGTCTGCTCTACCACGGGTGGACCAAGCCTCGAAACACCGGATTGTTCGGTGCG
The DNA here is from genome assembly GCF_002258965.1 of Rhodococcus sp. 05-339-2. Classification (NCBI taxonomy): domain Bacteria; kingdom Bacillati; phylum Actinomycetota; class Actinomycetes; order Mycobacteriales; family Nocardiaceae; genus Rhodococcus; species Rhodococcus sp. 05-339-2. The sequence continues at coordinate 210,213 of NZ_NOYW01000002.1, read as the reverse complement.
ACATGGGCAGCGACGATCATCGGGTTCGTCCTGGTGATCTCGGTGATGGTGACCATGATGTTCGCCGGTTTCGGCGCAGGCGTGGTCGTCGCATCAATCGCGACAGTTGTTGCCGCACCGCTGGTGTGGAGCAGAGATGGTCGATCCGGATACGAAATGACGGTGCTGAGAATGCAGTGGATACGAGCACGACGCAGGAAAGAGAACATCTACCGAGGCGGGTTGTTCTCCGAACTACCCGGAGGCAAAGCGTTCCTCCCGGGCATCATGGCCCCGACCAAACTCTACGAAGGCGAAGATGCCGCCGGGTTCCGGTTCGGGATGATCCACATGCCCGCCAAGCACTGCTACACCGTGGTGCTGCGCGCCTGGCCGCAGGGCGACGAAGCAGTCGATCAGTCCCTGATCAACAACTGGGTCGGCGAATGGGGAGTCGTACTCGCCGCGATGGGCCAGACCTCCGACATCGTGGCCGTCGTCCCGGTCATCGACACTGTCCCCGAAACCGGTAACCGGTTGCTCGCCGAAGTCAGCCGCAACACCGCGCCGAATGCGCCTGCCCTGGCTCAGCATTCGATGTACGACCTCGCCGAGTCGCTGCCCACCGAACAGGTCCAGCTCGAGGCCCGGATCGCAGTGACCTTCCGCGCCACCACCGATGCCCGCAAGAAGGACCCCTCCGAGCAGGCCGTCGAGATCAGCCGTCGACTACCCGGGCTGTGCGCGGCCCTCAAATCGGCGTCGGTGATGGTCCGGCCCATGCCTGCGGCCGACATCGTCGCCTTCGTCCGGCGCTCCACCGATCCCGCTTCACAGGCGGATCTCGAGCGCGCGTCGTCGAGCTCGGCCGGACACGGACTTCACTGGGACGACGCCGGACCGGTTTCGCACGAGGAGAAGTTCGACCAGTACGTCCACGACGGTGGCCGGTCGGTGACCTGGGAAATGGATTCCGCTCCCGCGAGCGCCGTCGACGAGGGCGTCCTTCGTCGCATTCTCGCTCCCAATCCCGACGTGCCTCGCAAACGTGTCGCGATCGTCTACCGACCGCACACCGCGGCGGATGCGGTCAAGATCGTCGACACCGACTACAAGAACGCACTCATCGCCGAGCAAGGCGGGCGCGGCATCGGATCGGTGACCGCCTCGATCAAGGTCGAATCGACCTCCCGCGCCCGCGAAGAGCAGGCCCGTGGCCACGGACTGGTGCGCTTCGGGGTGCTGATCACCGTCACCGAGCCCCTCACCGGCGACATCCCGGCCATCGAAGCCATCGTCCGCGATCTGTCGGTGCAGTGCCGTCTCAAGATCCGCCGCGCCTACCGATGGCAGGCCGCCGGGTTCTACGGCTCCCTCGGCATCGGGGCAGTGCTGCCCGAACACGCCACCCTCCCCGGCGCACTCGCCGGATAAGCACCCGAGACGAGAAGGGGACCCGTCCATGGTCAAGATCCTCGACGACACCGCCCGCGCGGCCCTGGTCGTCGCCGCGAACCGTCCCGGCGTACGCAGCATGTGGGCCAAACACAAGCTCGCCACCGACGACCGCCGCCGTCGCAACCGCGACGCCGCGGACTACTCGTCCTCGGCCGACGGCTTCGCCCGCTCGACCCTACGCCTGACCGACCGCGGATTCGCCGGTCCAGGGGGCGGGCGCACCAACACCGTCGGCCGACAGATCGAGTACCGCGCCACCTCCGTCCAAGCTGCCGGCCTGTGGCCGTGGTCGGTCGGTGCCGGAGCACCACTGATCGGGACCCCGATCGGGCAACACCTGCTCACCCGCGCCGCGGTCTGCTTCGACCTGCTCAACTGGTTCATCGAAGGTCTGATCACCGCACCGGTGGGCTTCGTGCTCGGACTCAACGGTTACGGCAAGTCCTCGTTCGTACGACGCGTGGTCCTGGGCGGTATCGCACAGAACGTCACCACCCTCGTGCTGGCCGACGTCAAGCCCGACTACCGCAAGGAAATCGAAGCCGTCGGGGGCCAGGTGATCGATCTCGGCTACGGATACGGACGCATCAACCCGCTCGCCGGTGGGGTCCTGGGATCGGTGATCCCCACGCTCTCCGCGTTCCCCGACCTGCAGCGCCGCATGCTCGCCGAGCTCCGCGGCCGCCAGGTCCAGGTCGTCTCGGGACTGATCGAACTCTCCCGCGGCGGCCCGGTGCAGGACTTCGAGGAAACGATCCTCGCGACCTCGCTGAACCTGCTCTACGGCGAGATGGGCTACACCCCCGATCGCCCGCCCCTGCTCGGTGACCTGCTCGCCCTCGTCATCGACGGACACCCCGAACTGATCGCCGACGCCGGCGAAGACACCGTCGAGGAGTACCGGCGCTCGACCAAACGCCTCCGGCAATCACTGCGCGGGCTGATCAAAGGCCGGTTCGGTGAAGTGTTCAACGGACACACCACCACCGAAATCGATATCGACGCCGTCGCCATCTGCATCGATGTCTCGCACATTGCCGAAGGCGACACCAAACTCAAAGCGGCCGTGATGCTCGTGTGCTGGTCCGACGGCTTCGCCGCCATCGAAGCCGCACACGCCCTCGCCGACGCGGGGCTGGGACCGCAGCGCTACTTCCAGGCCATCATGGACGAGCTCTGGCAGGTCCTGGGTCTGGGCGATTTCATGGTCGACCGCGTCAACGCCCTCACCCGCTTGAACCGAGCCATTGCCACCGCGCTGTGGATGATCACCCACACCATCACCGACCTCGAATCGCAGTCCACGACCGGATCGGCGAACAAAGCCCTGGGCTTCCTCGAACGCGCCCGCGTCAAGGTCATCGGCCCGATCCCGGAAAAAGAAGTCGAACGCCTGGCCGGCATCGTCAAGTTCACGGCCACCGAATCCGACATGGTCAGCGGATGGTCCGCGCCGCCGCCCATGACCGGAGATCGCCGCAAACACGACGAGCCGATCGAGCCCCCATCCGGACTCGGCAAGTTCCTGATCAAGATCGGCGAGAGCGAATTGAGCCCCGGCATCCCGGTACAGCTGATCTTCTCCGCCGCCGAGATCGACGCCGGCATCCACGACACCAATTCCCGGTTCAGTGAGTTCGCCGACGCGAACCTCGTCCGCGAGGTCATCGAATCCGACATCGCCGCCCCTGAGCAAGCAGGAGCGCCCGCATGATCGCCGAACGAAAGTACAAGCGCCTCACCCTCGAACTGCGGGCAGCAGCAGTACAGACCGTCGCCAAGGTCGCCACCGAGGTGTCCTCCCGGTGGAGAGCGATCGAGCTCGTCGCCGAAACCCTCGAGGTCCACCCGAACACCCTGCGCAACTGGGTCGTGGCCGCCGGCCGCGACGCCGCCCCCGTCACCACCGAACAAGCCGAGCGCCGCGCCCGCGAACACAAGGTCCAGCTCGCGGCAGCGACGGAGCTGATCGCCACCCTGACTGCAGGAATGGGCCCGCACACCGGTCGGCGCGCATAGCGACGTGGACGCCAAGAAACTTCTCGTCGCCACCGCCGCGACACTTCTCGGGCTGGTCCTGATCGTGGTGGTGATCCTCGCTCCGGCGTCGACGACCATCGCCTGCGCTCCCCCGTCCGGTGCCGCGGCTGGCGCGATCGCGCCGGCCGGGTCGCTGGTCAAGCCCACCGCCAGCGACACCACCACCGACAGCTCCGGTTTCGGCCCCCGGTGGGGCACCGTCCACCAGGGGATCGACCGCGCCGGCCCGGTCGGCACCCCGATCTACGCCTTCACAGACGGACGTGTCGCCGAAGCCGGGGAGGCCGCCGGATTCGGGCACTGGATCATCCTTGACCACGAGATCGACGGCCGGACCTACTCCACCGTCTACGGTCACATGTTCGCCGACGGTGTCCTCGTCTCTGCCGGCCAGCACGTCTCGGCCGGCCAGGAGATCGGGAAGATCGGCAACGACGGCGAATCGACGGGCGCACACCTGCATTTCGAGGTGTGGGAGGGCGCGCGGCTCCCCGATGGTGCTGGAACCGCACTCGACCCCGCGCCGTGGGTCGCCAAGGCCGCCGAGCCCGGCACCGCCGCCCAGCCACAGACCTCGAGCTCCCCCGGTGCAGGAACGGGCGGCCTCAATGCCGCACAGCTCGCACTGGCGAAACAGACCGTCGCCATCGGCGAGGCGATGGGGGTACCCGAACAGGGCATCGTCGTCGCGCTCGCCACCGAAGGCCAGGAGTCGACCTATCGGATGCTCGCCAGCTCGAATGTCCCGGACTCCACGAACTACCCCCACGACGGCATTGGATCGGATCACCTGTCGGTCAATCAATTTCAGCAACAAGTGACGATCTGGGGCACGACGGAAGAGCTGATGAATCCAGTGACCGCGAACATCAAGTTCTATACCGCCCTGCTGAAGATCCCCGGCTGGCAGTCGATGGCTGTCACCGACGCCGCCCAATCAGTGCAAGGGTCTGGCCACCCCGGGGCCTACGCCGACGACGAACCACTCGCCCGCCAGCTCTACGCACAGTTCAAAGGTGCCCGCGCCGACCTGACCGCCGACGACCTCGCAGCGATCGCCAACAACGGCACCGGCGCGGTGGCCACCGCCGTCGTCGACGGCGGTACCGCCCCCGGTGCCTGCACCCCGCCTGCCGGCGGATCGAGCGGAGGACCGACCTTCGTCCCCGGCGGTCCATTCGGAGCCAATGTCATTGCCGCAGCGTCGAGATGGATCGGCACACCCTACGCATGGGGAGGCGGAGATTCGAGCGGTCCGACCCGAGGAATCAGCGACGGCGGAGGCGCAGCCGACGCGAACGGCGACACCTCCAAAACCGGATTCGACTGCTCCGGATTGACCCTCTACGCCGTCTTCCAAGCATCGGGCGGAAAGATCACACTCCCGCACTACACCGGCGACACCTCCAACCCCGGACAGCTGGGCGACCCACGGGGACAACCGATCCCGTTCGAGGACAAGCAACCCGGAGACCTCATCTACTTCGGCTCCGGAGGCAACACCCACCACGTCGGTATCTACACCGGCACCGAAGGCGGCCAGGACATGCTCCTCAACGCCCCCCAGTCCGGCCAAACCGTCTCGATCATGCCGCTCTCCGGCTGGGCCGGAGAAGACATGTACGTCAGGAGATTTCGGATGAACACCACACCACGCACCCACCGACGCGCCGCTTTGGCCCTGCTGGCGGCCCTCACCTTGGTCATCGGCGGCTGCGGCAGCGACGACTCCGGTCAGGACACCGGCGACCATCCTCTCGATGCCGGCGGACCGACGACCTCGCTACCCGCGCCCTCGACCCCGGACCTGCCACAGGCCTTCGCCGGGGTCGACCAGACCGATCCCGAACAGGTCATGCTGGCCGCCGCGACCACTCTGTTCTCCTACACCCCGGCAGACGAGCCCAACCAGCTCGCCGCAGCGAAGCGGGCGCAGCCGCTGTTCGACGAGCGCTACTACGCCGACAACGCCGCCTCGTTCATCGCCCTCGCCCCGATCACCGGCAACCAGTGGCAGGACTGGGCACAGGCAGGTGCCCGCGTCATCGCGGTCGCCGCGATCGGCGGCGACGACCATCCCGCCGATCAGAGCGGACGAGTCTCACGCGTGGTCACCGTCACCCAAACCGCCACGACCCCCGACGGAAAGACACTGGGAACCAACACCTTCGCGGCATACTTCACCGCAACCAAACTCGGCGTGTGGCGCGTCAACGCGGTGGCTGTGCGATGAGCTTCCTGGTCCTCTACGGCCACGGCACCGCCGCCGGGCCTTCTCCCGCCCCCGCCCTGCAGATCGCAGCCGACACCATGGTCGGCTACATCGACGAGCTCGAACGAGGCCACACATTCGTTGCCGTACAGGGCCATTCGCACGCCGTGACACCGCTCCAGGTAGCCGATCCACCGGGATCGACGCACCGCCCCCGGCTTCACCGTCACCATCACCGCCATCGTCGAAGTCTCCTGACACACCCGCCCACCAACGAGAAGGACTCCCCACATGAGCACTCGCAGCGTCAAAGACCCCGCCACCACCGACGGCTCCCTGGTCCTGCTCGGCTTCGGTGCCGCCGTCGCCGCCCTCGCCGGAGGCGGACTGTGGGCCGGCATTCACCTGGGCACCGACCAACCCGCCCCGGACAATCCCATCGCCATCGCCAAACGCCTGTTCCGCGGCGATCTCGTATGGCAGACCGGCTCGACGATCGTCGTCGTCCTCTCCGCACTGGTGCTGCTCGCGGCGGCGGTCGGAGCGCTGGTGCTGCTCGGTCGCTACCGGAGCAAGAAAACCCGCGTCGACGACAAGGCCCGCCACCTCGGCCGTGGCCGCGACATCGAATCGCTCAGCGAGAAAGGATGCAGACGCAAAGCAGCGGACCTGGCGATCGAGCTGACACCCACACAGGTACCCGGCGTCCAGGTCGGCCGTCACCTGCTCTCCAAGCAGATGCTGCGCGGCAGTTACGAGGATCTGCACTGCGACATCTGGGGGCCGCGGACCGGTAAGTCCTCCTCGCGGGTCATCCCGGCGATTCTCGACGCCCCGGGCGGGGTGATCACCACCTCCAACAAACGCGACGTCGTCGACGCGACGCGGCTCTGGCGCAGCGTGCGCCTTCTCGACCGCGTCACCGGGGAACCGGTCAAGGCCGCGGCGGTGGACTGGAGCACCTACGGCGACAGTAAGGCCGTCCCGGCCAAGGGCATGGTGTCCGTCGAGTCCCTCGAGCGGCGCCCGGTGTGGGTGTTCGACCCGCAGCAGGTCGCCGACGAACAGCCCAGCTGGTGGTGGAACCCGCTGACCTGGGTCACCGACGAAGTCAAGGCCGCCGACCTCGCCGAACACTTCGCCTCCGGCGACGACGGGGTCGAAGCCAAGAAGGACCCGTTCTTCGACCCCGAGGGCCAGGACCTGCTCGCCGGGCTGATCCTCGCCGCCGCGGTGGCCGGGCGCCCGATCACCGACGTCTACACCTGGGCAACGCAGGAGAAGAACAAGGAGCCCGTCGAGATCCTCCGAGGGACCGCCGACGGCCGATACCGCTTGCAAGCGGATGGCCTTGCCGCACAGTACAACCAGACCGAGAAGCAGCGATCCGGCGTCTTCACCACCGCCAAGAAGATGATTCGATCGCTCAAGCTCTCCGCAGTGCACCCGTGGATCCGTGCGAGCGGACCCGGCGATACTCGCCCGCACTTCGACCCGCGGGCGTTCGTCGCCGAGGGCGGCACGATGTACAGCCTCTCCCGCGAAGGAAACGGCTCCGCCGGTCCCCTGGTCACCGCCTTGACCGTGGCCATCATCGACGCCGCCGAACAGCTCGCCACCACCTCCCCCAAAGGTCGTCTCCCCGTCCCTCTCCTCGCACCGCTCGACGAGGTCGCCAACGTCGTGCGCTGGGCGAAACTACCCGGCCTCTACAGCCACTACGGCTCCCGCGGCATCATCATCATGGCCGTCCTCCAGTCCTGGTCCCAAGGTGTAAATGTTTGGGGCACAGAAGGAATGCGCAAGCTCTGGTCCGCTGCCAACGTCCGCGTCTACGGCGGCGGCGTCGCGATCGACGACGGCGAATTCCTCCGCAACATGTCCACCGCGATCGGTGATCACTGGGAAATCAGTGGATCGGTCTCCACGAGCGATCATGGCCGCAGCGTCTCACGCTCGCGTACCAAACAACGCACCTTCACCGAAGCCGAACTCGAAGCCCTCCCCCGCGGACGCGCCATCGTCCGGTCATCGGGGAACACACCGGTTCTCGTGCGGACCGTGCCGTGGTGGGAAGGACCGAACCAGGCCGCAGTCGTCGCGTCCATCAGAGTCCACGACCCCGAAGCCGATCGCACCCTCGCCGGCGCAGTCACCCTCGTCGGGAGCGTCGACCTGACCAAGGAAGGTGCAGCGTGAGCGAGGATTTCAGCTTCGACGGCCTCGACGACACAGCCACCGAAGCGGCCGCGGGATCGTTGAGCGAGCCGATGCGGGCCCGGGTCCAGGCGGGCGTCGACCGACGCCTGAGCGCCGAAGTCGACGCGATCGCCGCCGCACAGTTCGAGGAGCTCCTGACCCCCGAGCTGCACCACCAGCTCGCCGAGGCGACACGGGCTCGGATGGAAGCCGAGCTCGACGCCGCGATAGACGCGGCCGGCAACGAGCCCGAACCGCTCAAGTTCGGGTCGGTCGAGGAGTTCGTGCGCGACCACCTCGCCGTCCTCTACCGCCGCGAGGTCGAAGACGTACCGCACCGATGCTGGTGCCCGCAGTGGTGGCGGCACGCCGAAGCCGTCGCCCGCCTCGAAGCGCTGTGGCGATCGTTCGAGCACCTGCGCAAGGACCCACACACCGGCATGAGCGTGTGGCTGCGCGATCACGCCGACCACCACATGGAAAAGCTCTTCGCCTCCGACGGCCCCTTCCAGAACTGCGATACCCGCACCGGACACTCCGACCGGCTGCATCCGCTGCCCGTGGACCCCGCGCCGCCAGCGATGTTCCCCGACCAGCGACAGCGCTGACCCCCATCCGATCCGGTAACGAGCCGGACCGCCAATTGAAAGGTGACACCACATGTCCGATGACGAGCTCGGCTCCGCCAGTAGAGAAGTGGGGATGGTGTTCCGCGTCGGGATGCAGCTCGCATCCCGTTTCGCCGAACAGAGCGCCCGCCGACGTGAACAGCAGTCACGCGAGGCCGAACAGCACAGCAACCAAGCTGCGCGCGAATACAGCGAACGGCTCCGCACCGAACGGATCGCCGCCGAAACCCAGCTCCGCAGGCCTCTCGACCCTCAGTGGTGGGACCGGGCGACACCTCACGACATCACGACCGTCTACGAGCAGGCCAAGGCCTGGGAAAGCGAGTCGGAGATCGCCACGCAAGCCGCAGCAACGGTCCGCAGCGAAGTTCATCGTCGATACGGCGTCGACATCACCGATGACCGCGGGGCCCGAGCGTTCATCGACGACAGCCAGCGTAAACATGCCCTCGCCCAGAACTCCGACAGAGCGGCAGGACTCGATCGCGCCCAGGCCGCAGCACTCATCGCCGACGCCGAGCACCAGGACGCCGAAACGCAGCAGCGGCACGCACAGGACGGCTACGGATCCGGCCCTGGCATAGAAAACGAAGAGGCCCAGCCGCTGAGCGAACGTGAGGCCCGGGACCAGAACTCAGAGCACACTGAGCGGTCGCAGGAGACAGACCGACGTGCTGAAGCCGATCACAGCTACGACAGCGCCGCACGCCGCGAGCAGTTCGCCTCGGACATGCGCGCGGCCGGCGTCGACGACGAAGCGATCGCCGCGCGGATCTCCGCAGACATCTGCCAGGGCGCACCCGCCGGAGCCATCACAGTGCCTTCGACGAAATCACCTCGAGCACGCAAAGGACGTCCCGGCAACGGAAAGCACACCGACCGCGAACGTTCCGGCCGCTGACCTTCTTTCACGCCCAACACCCATCCAACACAGGAGAACCCATGAACACCATCACCCGCACTGTCGCCACCGCAGCCATCACCGCCGCAGCATTGATCGGCGGGACCGGTCTCGCAGCAGCGGACGTGCCACCTGCAACCCCGAGCCTGACCGGCGACGACATCGTCACCGTCGGAGACAACGGCGGCTGCAACGGACCCATCCACATCGACCGCACCACCGACCGCACCCACCCCGGCCAACTGACCATCACCGCCACACCCCGCGGAGACCTCGGAGCACGTCCGGGCTGCGGAACGACCATCCAGGTCGACTGGGTCAACGGCATCGCCCCGTTCACCCACTCCGCACAACTCCCCCTCGACGGAGGCCCCGCCACCATCACCGTCGACGCCGGACTCGGCGCAAGCTGGGTGACCGTCTCCGTACTCCCCCAGCGAGCATTCGCCGTATCGAACTACATCTGGATCGCTCCGTAGAACGACGAAAGCCCCGTGTTCCGTGACCTCAAAGGGTTCCGGGAACACGGGGCAAGGGGGGCGAATGTACGTGAACGCGCTAGAACATCCGGTACGCCGCGACTACTCGGCCAGCAGGCGGATCACCGTGTGCCGGACCCCCGCGATACTCGCCGCTCCGATGAGCAGAACACCGAGTACGAGGGCGAGGGCGTCAGAGCCTGCAAGGTGCCAGTGGAGAGCGTTGACGACGGTTGCCGCGGCGGGAATCGCGAGCAACGACGTCTTGTACGCGATGCACACGATGGCGAGTGCTAGCCCACCGAGCGCTCCTGCCACCTGGACGTTACCGAGATCGAACCCCGCCATGGCTGCGACAATCGCCAGCGAGTGGGCAGCTGCTGCGGCTTGGAACGTCGCGCTGGGGACGTGAATCGTGAGGCCGAAGGCAGCGGAATTCCCATCGCCAGCGGTGTGGCGTCCGCCCACGGCGTCGGTGAACCAGAAAGGCACCCTGATCTCGAATGATGGGCGTCGCCTCCTGGCGGCCGCGACGCCAACTGACGCCGCGATCAGGACCACCAGGATCAGGGCGACGAGAGGTTGTTCGAGGTGGACCCAGAGTGCGACGTTGACCGCCGCTGCTGACACCGGAACGATCGCGAGGCGCGACCTGTTCGCAGCCGCTGCCATCATCACTGCGATCATCCCCACCAGTACGACAGGAACAAGTTGATTCGTCAGCAGAGTGGTCCCAGCCATGCTCGATGCGATCCAGATGGAGTGGGCGGCCCCCGCTGCCTGGAACGATGCTCGAGGAAACAGGATCGGAATGCGCACCGCAGCCCGCACGGTGCGCCCACGAAAGTACATGTTGAAGGGGATCGGAATCGAACCAATCCGCATAGGATGAAGCATGGCTACTCCTCGTCGTAGAAGGCTGGAGAGCTGAATCGGACGGCACACCCCCGGCCATGGGGGTGTGCCGTCAATTATTACCTTCAAAAATGCCGACTGACCAGGGACGATGCATGCTTGCCGGCTGAATAAAATGAGTAAACTTGTTTTTTTATTTTCAAAAACCGATCCCTCGTTTTAACGCACCGCACCGGCCGTACCGCTACCGTTCAGCGGATGGGAAGACGCCCGATCGACTGGAGTAGGCCCGAGTCGCTGTACGATCCGGCACTCGCAATTCTCGACGTCATCGACACCAAGAAGGATCTCTCGTCCGTCGCATCTGCTCTCGGCATCAATACGCAAGCAGTCGAAGACCGGATCACGAAAGTGGAGCGCCTGTTCGGCAGCAGCAACCCCGAGCTCGCATTGGTCAAACGCAACGTCGACGGTGACGAACTGTCGCTTTCCGCACGCGGGCAGAAGATGCGTCAAGACTTCGCTGACATCATCGACAAACTGAACTCGCTCCACGAGAATCGGCCAGCACAACACGTCCGAGTCCTTCACCTCCCGCATCACACGCCCGCTGTAGCGCCCGCCGCGCTGACATTCGAGAAAGTGGTCTCGAAGAACGCCTCCGATGGGAGCAGACCGAGCCACTATCGGACCGAACTGAAAGTTCTCGGTGAGCATCATCGGGCACCAGACCACTTCATGGCCCGCGGCATCCGACCGATGGTCGCCGGCTACTACGACGTCGTGGTCGGACTTCCCTTTGTTCGCGACGCGAAAGACTCCCCCCAGTACAAACAGCTCAGGCATAAAATCCACACAGAAGACCTGTACCGGGCCTGGCTCGAAGTTCAAGTCGACGAGATCGACCAGCGATCGGAATACCCGATCGAAGATCTGCGAGGCGTCCCCATCCTCACCGCTCCCAAGGAAACCCGATCACGCCAAGCGCTCAACGCCGCTGCCAAGGCCGCCAGCGTCCATCTGACCGAGCGGCGATCCGAATTCGAGTCGAAGGTGCTGTTGATGGCCGCCGCGCACGGAATGGGTACCCCCGTCCTACCTAGTGACGTCGCATTGCAGTTCGATGCCAACGGTTTGCTCGGGGGCGGGTGCGCTGAGAAGAAGAAATGGATTCCCCTCGTAAACAAAGACGGTCAACGTCTCTGGTACTGGGTTTCCGCCACTACCCGCCCCGGGGACGACGATGCGAAGAAGTTCGTCGACCATCTCAAAGCGGCAGCCAGAAAGCTGATGATCGATCACGGCCGGGGCGAAGCCGTGGACCTCGACAGTGCGCCCGAATGGATCCAGGACCAATTCGAGTACCCCCGGAAGAAAGTAGTAGTCGGCGGCTACACCTCCGACGCCGAGGGTCGTGTACTCACGATTCTCACCGGACAATTCATCACCGCTACCCGATTCGAGTACCTCGGTGCAGCCAACGCCATACCGCGAGGCGCAACCGGGGCCGACAAACGGATCGGCGGCCTCATAGCTGCCTTGAATCTCATAAAGCAAGACGATTCTCCGTTCTCATCCTCATCCGACATCGGCGGAAAGAACTTCACCTGGGTCAAGCCTGAACGTGTTATCGAGATCGAATACGAGCACGAAGTCACGGGGCGTCACGGCTTCACCCGTGGATACGTCCTGCGCCCCGACGGGTCCGAAGCTCGAACGGTCCGATGGTGACGACGTTGCGCAGAGCAATGCCGACTTTCGATTTACAAGACTTCAGAACCAGTCACGTCTTCCATTCCGCCACTGAGCTACCTCAACGGACGGTTCACGTGGACGTTGCAACGAGCAGTTGTGCGGCTGCCACTGCACCAGAGGGTTTTACCGTCTTCCCGGAGGCCCTGCTCAAGCGCGGCGAGACTCACGCAATCAATTCGATCTCGTCGGAGTTGAACCCGAGGAGCGTCGCGATGGCGGCCTGCGCTTCGTCTCCGTAGATGTCTACCGATTCGTCGTCGCCGTACAAATTCGAGTAGAGGTCAGCAGCATTCCTAGGGTTGGATGTCCGCTGCGCGAATTTGATCTGGACGTCGGTGGGGTCCCCGATTGGCTGGCTGTATGCGACCAGTGATGGGACTTCCGTGTTCCCGAGATGGACGGCAACCCGGAGCGCGTGTTGGGGCCGATGTCCCCGTTCTCCACCGATCGTAAGTTGTTCCGACAGCGTTCGAGCAAGAGCCGCTGTTCTGATGTGTGCAGAACGTAGGAGTTGGCTGAGCCCACCAGCTTTCATCTTGATCTTCTGGGGTGGCTGAAGTCGGTTGAACCGCCGCGCGGTGTTCCAGAAGTCTTCCAGAAGGTCGACGACGGGATCGTCGATCAGTCCTGCAGGCTGGACCCGTTCGTTGATGTGATGCGTTCGCTCTCCGGGTCTCAAGGCGAGATGGTGTTCGAGCCGCGCAAAACGGAAAGGACCGTCGTCCTGCAAGATCCCGAGCTGCGACTCCGTCAGCTCGATCACTCGAGATGTTCCTCGCAGTTCGACGAAGAAGTATGTTTCGTCGAGGCTTTGTCCTACGGCGTATCCACGGGGCTCGGTCAGCGCATAGATCTCGCGTTCGACATCGCTGACGTTGTTGCGAAGGATGTCCACGAGTGCGGCGCGACGGTAGGCGTATTCACGCATCGGCAATGCAGGTCCCGGGTTCTCCATCCACCACTTCTCAGCGCCGTCGGACGCTATGGGTCGTCCTGTTGCCAGGTGAACTGCTTGGAATAGCCGATGCGACGGGATGGTCGATGCCTGGTCCTCGAAGACTCTGACCGTTTTGACGCGGCGACCGTATGCGACGGTATCGACAGTCAGCGCTGATGCTTTCGCGTCTCGTCGATTCACCGTGTTGTTGAAAATTGACGACATGCTGATGGGTTGGCCTCCATAGTCGACCCACACAGCCAAGACCGGATAGACGGATCCAGTCAGCATGTTGAATCGATACAACGGATGCTCGTTCGCTCGGTCCAATAGTTCGCTTGCGTCGGTACGTCCCGGGTCGGTCAGCACCAACGTCGATTCAACTCGCAGCTGCTCGTAATGTTCGTGCACGACCCGGTTGGTGATCTGAGGGACCATGCTTTTCCCCAAAACATCTTGGATTCGTCCGTGTAGAACGATTCGAGTTTGGTCGTCCGGATCTGCATCGAGAGTGACCACAACATGCGGGTCCGGATTGATTTGAATGTCTTCATCAGCTGTCGCGATGAGGCCCTGTTCTAGTAGCACTGGGATTGCCGTAAGCGCTTCTCCACGATCGGCCCCGAACCTGTTGTGCGCATATATCAGTGCTGGTTCGGGAGGGGTCCACACGCCACCCGGATGAGTGGTCTCCAGTTCGATCAGAGCTGCAAGAACTGCCAGCTCCGCCGAGTTCAACCGCAGGATGGTACTGAGGGCGGGGTTGTCGACTTGACTGGTGAGCGCGAAGGCGGCTGTCCGTGCGATCGGCACCATCAAACCACTGAATTCGATACTGTCTCGTCGGTACTCGTCGAGGAGGGCTCGGTACGCCGGTTCGCCAATCTCTTCGCGTTCAGTATCGCTGAGCATGAAGTTCCAGAGATGACCACGGCGGCTCTCGTGAAACCACATCTGTCCGTTGCGGTCGATACTGAGAATGCTCTCTCGTTCGAGAGCTGTCCGTAAGACGCCCCATTGGGTCGCAGTGAGGTCGAGGTAGCTGGCGATGGTGCGTTCGTTTGGGGGCAGCTCGTAGACCGCTAGTTGGCGGGCTGCGACCTGTGCGTCTGCGGGAAGTCGGGCCAGTGCGTGTTCGAGGGACAGGACGAAGGCGGTAGGGGGTGTGTATTCGTCGAGGGATCCTCCACTACGAAGTTGGCCGATCAAACCTTCGATGATGAGCGGGAATCCGTTGCTGAGAAAATGAACTCGGTCTGTATGAGTCGTCGAAAGACCAGCTCGTGTCAGCATGGATCTGACACCTGCATGGTCGAGTCCGTCTACGACCGCTTCGCCGCATCCTGCTTCGCGCAGACGTGCCAGACCGACCTGCGGGTGGTGGGCTGCAGAAGACCAGCCTAGGACGAGCTGCGTTCGTTTAGGCGGTGCCAGAACCAGACTCGCCAATGTGCGCTGATCATCATCTGTCAGTCGTTGGCACTCGTCGATCGCGAGGATCAAATCTCGCTTCAAAACGCTGGCCACCTCGTCGCATAGACGGACGAGAAGCTTTACGACGTTGCTATCACTGCGGGTCTGAAGATCTCGCCGCATCTCCTCGGTGGTGTCACGCCGGAGTCCTTTGAGGAACGCGGCAGCCCCCTCGCCAACATGCTCGCCCAGACGACCCTTGACCAAGGCCATCAGTTCTTGAGTGACAGCCTTCGCGAAGCTTTTTCCTAGCTCCGCAGCCATCTGCTTGCTCGCCATGTCGAACCGGTGTTGGACTTTGCGCCACAACGTACGGTCCAGGATGGACGTGCTGAGAGCAGAGACGAGACCCTCGAGGAGTGCCACCTGCAGCGCGCCACCGTCCCACGAGCATGTGGTGGGTGGCGGTGCAATCACGCCGCCGGCCGCGCGATGTGTTTGGTGCGCGCCGAGTATCGAGGATTTTCCGGTGCCAGTGTCACCGCTGACCACGATGATGGGGTTCGGCAACGACAGTACGTGTGTGAGCTCCGGCCGCATCAACGCATTATGTCGTCAGTTCCGGACAGTCGTGCATGGCGACTGCAGATCGCTCACAAACGATTTGCCGTCTCAGCGAGTGTCTCTGCCGTCTCGATCGCTACTACGCGCGCGCGACAGAGGCGGTCGAGTTTGAGCAACGTCATTCGCGATGTGCGGCCGAGAGGAGGTTGACGTGGAGATTGCGCTCTGCGTGAAGCGTGCCGCCTCTTCGGCGTCCGCGAGCTCAGCAGCGGTGTAACCCGAGACAGGGGTACTCCCGCTCGCAACAACGTCAACCGCGGTCCGATCTACGGTCGACTGCATAACTTCCAGCCGAGTATGCATCGCGGTGAGCCGTTCCCGGGTGACGACCTCGAGGTCGCGTGCGTACGCCGCGTCACCGGCCGCACGTGACGCCGCCGCGATCGCTTCGGTTGCCTTCATCAACTGCCGCAGCAGCAGGATGTATCCGGTGGTGGCGTCGAGTCCTGGTTTGCACGCCATGACGATCAATGCCGCGCCGCCGGCCGACACCACACCGGCCGACTTTGCGGCGCGTTGGTGCGCCGGCAACTGCGCCGCGCGGGCGAGCTGCTTCGACGCATGTGCGAGCGGCCCCGGACGATTCTCGACCTTCGCCGACCACGCTGCGAACACGCCAGCGGTCCGGCCTGCCGCGCGCGCCCATTGCGCGCGATCAGTAACCGGAATTCTCGTGAGGTAGTCGTTCCACCGTTCGAGATCTTCCGCTGCTCGCGCGAGCAATTTCGGATCGGCCACAACAGCTTCCGGCCCGCTCCGCTTGGCGGGCTTCCCTGCTTTGGCTGCAGTCCATTCGTCGACGGCGCGCGCCGATTCCTCTGCGGAGGAATCCCATTCGCTGCGCAGTCGCGGCAGCGTCAGGTCCTTCGACAGTTTTCCTCCGCCGTACCAAACAGCGGCGACCGTGCCCTCACCTTGATTGGGTCGCAACGCCACCGAGTAGCCCTCGACAGTGTCGGTGGTTCCCTTGGTGAATCGTGGCCGCACCAACACTCCACTGCCCCGTAGTCGACGCACGAATTCTGCTTCGGTCTTCGAGGCGGTAGCTGCAGCACGCACGCGACGCTCCAACACATCTCGACCGGTCTCCGGCAGGTGCGCTCGGTCAGCACGGCCCTGCTCGGCGGGCTTGGTTCCGCGGCCGCCGAGTTGCTGTTCGCGGGACTGCAGAACTTCCAGACCGTACCGGTGTTCGAGGGTGTTGCACGCGGCCTGCGCCCGCTTCCGGTCGTTGAACGTGTTGACCTTCGTACCGTCCTCGCGGACAGCGGATGCCGCGATGTGAATGTGGTCGCCGCCGGCCTTGGTCTTGCCGTGCCGGATCGCCACCCAGCGAGCCGGGGCTCGTGGTGAGTCCGCGTCGTCGAAGTCCATTTCCTTCATGAAGTCGACCGCGATCGTCGCCCACTTCACGTCCGACAGCTCACCCTCCTCTGGCTTGAGCGAGAGCGAGCAGTGCCACACGTTCTGATCCGACGTGGCGTCGGCCAACGCCACCGATCGCGGGACACCGTCGTCGATGGCAGCGTTCATCTTGCGTCGACTCGTCACCGACACCTCGGTACCGAACACCACACGCGCAGTGTCCAGTTCACCCGCCAACGCAATGGCGTCCTCGTGCGACAGCTCGCCCGCCGGGGCCGCGAACACGATGCTCTCGTGCCCGGCGACGACGTGCGGATTCTCGTGCTCGTTCGACTTACCCGGACCGGCGAGATACACCACCAGCCCGGTCATCTTCGCGCCCCGAGTGATGTTCGGTATCAACGTCCCACCAGATCACGCGGCAACCGGTTCACCCGATCGAAGACCTGCCGCACCGCCGCAATCGCTGCCGTCGTTTCCGGTGGAACTTCACCCGTCGCGTTCGCCACTTTCGCGAGCTGATTCAGGTTCCGCCCGAGTGCCGCGATGAGCTTCGTCGCGGCGAACAACTCCGTCAGATCTTCACGCGAGACCGTCGAACGCGGGGCTTTGAGCGCGGAGTCGATCAACAGCCTTGCCACCGTCACGCCCTGGACGCGGGCAGCGGCCTGGACCGCCATCTCCTGCTCGGCGGTCAGCTTCACCACGTGCCGGTACTCACGGCCGCCGACGACGTTCGACTGACGGGTGCGCAGCCACCCCGCTTTGCGTTCTGCCATCACCCGCTCCTCCCGTCCGTACCTCACTTCGGCCCAGCGCAGCGACCCCAGACCTGGGGAGCACGCGATCAGCGTGTCAGATTTCCGTCAGGAAATCCACACTTAGGGCACCTAAGTTATAGCTTGCTCCGCCTGGGGCACGCTGGTGTCTCGCGGAGCCTGCGGAGTGGGTCACCAGAAAAGACGCTCAGGACGAGCGCCGCGAGTTCCGATTCCGCGCGCCACGAGTGCGCGGACGGCGGTTGTCCCCGGTTGTGGATTTCGGACCCGATTGTGGGTGCCTGAGATCGAGCGGAGCGGCCTGGGAACTCTCGGACATCCACATGAGGACACGGTCCGATCCACAGTTGGGGGCAACCGCTCGCGCGCGCCTGGGCATGATGGACAGATGGCAGTCTTCAGCAATGGTCAACTTCTGAGCGCGTTCCTCAAAGACCAGGCAGCCTCGGCGTTAGCTGCGGCTGAGCGAGTCGACCTGGGCCAGATCACGGAGGAAGCGCTCGACGACCTCGAGGCAACGATCTGGGAGCACGCCGGAGTCGAGCCGCTTGAAGTGTCGTGGGCAGATAGGTGGTCGACCGGAGCGGCGGAGAAGTCGATGCCGATCCATCGAAGCGACGGACCATCTGTAGATCGGAAGGTGCGAAGCTTGGAGGTGTACTTTCCGTACACCGGCACCAAGGAACTCTGGACGAAAGTCATCGACGGCGCACGGGACCTCATACGCATCGGTGAAAACCGACTCGGCCAGGTGAAAGTTCACAGCGACGAAGAATTGATGATCGAGATGTTCGTTGGCGGCATGGAGCCCCGCGATGTCACGAACGAACTCAGCTGGACCACGGACAAAGTGAAAACGTACGTCGGCTGGTGCAACGAACGCGTCGAGACGTGGAGCACGACTGTCCGTGCGGAGGTGCGCGGCCGCCTGCAGGAGCGCCGCCTCGAAGCACAACGGGGGGCCGCGTTGGACGAAGCTCTGGGGATACCCGTACGCAAACGACCGACCGACGAGCAGATCCCCGTCCCGCTCACGCGAAAGAGCCTGAAGCTTCCCCCAACCGGGATGGCACGCAGGGGTCACCCAGACCATGTCTTGGAAGAAGAAATCTACGAGGATGTCGTGCGGACCATCGACCGCCTGGCGGTTGCGATGGAGCGCACGTCCACCGCATTCGGGCTGAGCGAGCCGCAGATCAGAGACTTGATTCTGATCGTGCTCAACGCCAATTACGACGGGCAGGCGGTGGGTGAGGCATTCAACGCGGCCGGCAAGACAGACATCCTGCTGCGATGGCAGAACCGCCATGCGTTCATAGGCGAATGCAAGTTCTGGACCGGACAGAAGTCGGTTACCGACGCAGTCGACCAACTGTTGAGCTACACCACCTGGCGTGACACCAAGGCTGCCCTCGTGGTGTTCATCAAAGACCGAAAAGGCATCGGGGCCGTGATCGACCTAGCGAAGGAGACGGTGGAGTCTCACCCCGATTGCGAGGGCATCGATTCGACCAGAACCGAGTGGGACAGCTGCACCCGTTACGTTCTACGGAAGCCCGAGGACCGCACCCGCAAGGTCGCCGTGGCACTCATCCTCGTACCGCTATATGCGGGCAAATAGACTGCTGCGCTTCGCGTGCCGATAGCCCGCAGGCGACGGCCCCGGCAGATTGCAGATCGGGCCACCCGGTGTGATTGAGTTGGCTTTACAAAAGCGAGTCGATGGAAGGCTGCAGCGTGAAATCCATTTTCCCGGAGTGGTACAGCGGCGGCTCAGCAGAAGACAGGGACGCTCACGCGGCCGAGTTCATCACGGACGCTACTGCGACGGTTGCGTTCGACGCCAGCGCGCTTCTCCAGCTGTATCGCGCGGACCCCACTGAGCGCTCCGAAATTGTTGCAGCAATCGGGGCAGTCGGTGACCGACTGTTCGTCCCGTATCACGCAGCTCTTGAATATCAACGTGGCCGCGAGGGTGCGATCGCCGACCAATACGAGCGTTTCGCCTCCACACAGTCCAGCTTTCAGAAATGGAGAAATTCGACCGCAGAAGGCTTCGCTAGCTCGGCAATCGGAAAACGCGTACGTGCCGCATCGGAGCAGGCCTCCGCAGAGTTGCGGAAGCTCGTAGACGAGCTCAAAGCTGAGTACGCACTCACAGTTGACAAGGACGACGTGAGGGACGCTCTGGATGCGCTGGTGACACCCGACCGGATGGGTACCAGGCCAACCACCGCGCAAATTGTGGAGCGAGCTGCTGAATACGAACGCCGCGCACCACTGGAGATCCCGCCCGGGTACCTGGACGCGCACAAGGGAGCGCCGGCGATGTACGGCGACTACCTCATCTGGCGCGAACTCCTGGACAAGGCGAGTGCGACCAAACGGCCTCTGCTTCTCGTGACCAACGATGAGAAGAGCGACTGGTCCTACACGAACAGAACCCCACGCCGAGAACTCGTCGAGGAGATGGTCACGGTCGCTGGTGTCGCGTACCACCACATCAACCTCAAGACCTTCCTGCGTCTAGCGAAGGAGCACCTCGATGTCTCTATCGCGGACGACACGATCGACAGTGTCGAGGAAGGTTCGCAACTCTCAGACGAAGAGATTGCAGCAGTAGCTCACTTGAAAACAAGCCTCGCCGAACAGCTTGCAGAGATCGGCCGACTAGCACGAAGCCCGATCGCCGACGCCATCGCCGAATCACAACGCACAGCCCGCAACCCCATAGCCGAGCAACTCGCAGAGATCAGCCGACAAGCACGAAGCCCGATCGCCGACGCCATCGCCGAATCACAACGCACAGGTACAAACGCTGACAACAGCGAAACGTCCGCCTCGTCAGAGGAACGCGGCCCTGACGACAGTGATGATGGATCGATCGGAGATATCTCGCCAACCAAGTAGTCACCGACCCTGAGATGCATCTGTCGGACCGATTCGATAGCGTTGTCCTCGGATATCGGACGGCGTGTGGGCCGCCCGAGACCGCGTTGTCAATCAGCGCCGCGCCGTCTACGGGCGCGCGCTGCACGCCGTCTCCGGAAGGTTCCACACATGTCGCTCGCCCCTCTCGATCCCAACACTGTTCGTGCCGCCGCACAGGCCGCCCTGGAAACCCGTCTCGGTCTCATCGACGCCATAGTCGCCGCGCAGAACGAGCGAACCATCGCCGCCGCGAAAGTCGCCGAAGCTCAAGCCGCCGAACGCGCGGCGGCCGCCGCCGAGCTGGCCGCGATCAAAGCCGCACTCGACGGCGGTTGGTCCGCACCCGAGCTCCGCAAGGCCGGACTGAAAGTCCCCGCCTCTGCCGTCTCCGGCAAGAAGACCGCCACCACTGCGGCCACCAAGACAACGCCCCGGCCCCCGCGCCTGCAACCGTCGTCGACGCCGGCCAAGAACGAGGACAACGCTCCCGAGTCGACCGGCACTGAGGCTGAGCAGAAGTCGCCGGGTGAGAGCTACGCGAACGCGAGCTGACCGATGGCATCCCTGATCGGCTCGACCTGGGTTCTGGTGTTCGTCGGTGTCGTCGCGGCAGGAGCAGCCGGGCTACGCCTGGCTCTCGCTGATGGCTGCGAACCGATGGACCGAACCACCACCGCCTTGTCGGCGGCCGCTGCGGTGTGCGGCCTCGCTGCACCCGCGCTCGTCGCCCTCGCATAATCGCTTCCTTGCCCGGACCTATCGAAGGCAGACCTTTCATGGACACCACAGATCCCAACTCGCTTTCGCCGGCCACAGAGTCCCCCTCGGCCGCGCCCTCGACTCGTGTGCTGATCGAGGTCGAGATCTCGACCCTCGACCAATACGGCGATCCCGGGTTCGTACACACCCGCGGGCACTTCCACTCCCCTTCCACCGCGGCCCGGTTCGCGGTGAGCCAAGCGGAAACCGTCGCGGACCTCCGACAGGTCGATACCGAGCCGCGACGTTCATCCACACCGTCGACGACTCGCTCTGCCTCATCGGGACACCCGGCGAGATAGCGTGCGCTCTCGCCTCGATCCCGGTCTACGCAGCGGGTGTCCGGTCGGCGGAACTGCCGCCACCGGGCTACGTCACCACCTCGATCGGGGTCTGGACCGCCACACCGATCGAGCCGCTTCCAGGCGTCGACCCGGCCGACCTGATCGACGTCACGGTGCGCTCGACTCGGCCCGATCCGTTGCCGGACTCGACCACGGTGGCCGGCGACTTCCCCGCACACTCTGCGCACATCTTCGCCGGCGCTCTCGCCCGCGAGATCACGATGCGCAGCGGCGGCCACAGCGAGGCGACCGTGAAGACGGTCCCCGGGCAACGGCGTCTCGTCGTCGAACACCCGGTGGAGGTCGACGAAACCGACGCCGCAGCGGTCGCCCGCTACACCCGGATCACGCAACTGCGGGCGAACATCGCTGCCCTCGATCCGGTGGCGGACGCCGAATGCGCGGTCGGCCTCACTGCCGAGCTCCACGTACTGGAGAGCCATACCCGCCGGTCGTTCGATGACGAATCGGGCGCAGTGGCGTGATCGACGTCGGGTGGTATCTGAGCCTCGTCGGGCACCGGACGGCCGACGAGATCCCCGGGGTTATCGAGCGCCTGCAGGCGTGCGGGATCACTGCGGAGATCCTCGACAAGGTTCTTTGCGCGCCGGACTCGTTGCTGTACGCACCCGAACGCGACGGCGAGGACTGGGCGCAGGACTACGGCGGGCCGATCGGTGCCGCACTGCTCACCTCCGAGCTGCTCGCCTACCTTTCCCATCAGCACCGCCTCGCCGCGCTGATCCATCGGGATCTGGTCACCGAGATGGTGGCCACCGACTCCGTGGCCACCATCGCCGGCCATCTCGGGACCACCGAAGCCGCGGTGTCCCGAATGTTTCTCGTCCCTCCCACGTCTCCGGCCACCGGCGACGCACCGACCGAAGGACCCACACCATGAGCACACCCGACTCCCCCGCCCTGTCCGACCTCGACGCCGTGGAGCTCGACATCCTCGCCGAACTGCGCTCACCGGAAGCGGTAGCCGCGTTCGAGATGCTGCACAGCACCGTCCGCCCAGAGGCCGGGCTGCGGTTCGTCGAGCTGCTGGCGATCATCAACGAGCTCTCGGGCCCGAACTTCGCCGTCGACGCATCACTCGATCTGCTCGACGCGGTGCAAGATTCGGGCGACCTCGAGGTGGTCGTCGCGGCCGCCCCCACCGTCGACGATTCGATCACTGCGCTCGCTCTCGCACAGGTCTTGCGGAGGATCCGCGAGGACTGACAGCCACACCACTCCGATCGCGAGAAACAGCGAAACCCCCGACCACACACTGTGGTCGGGGGTTTCGCTGTTCGGGCGGGTTCTAGTGCTGGGGCCAGCCGCGAACGAGCTTGTCGGTGCTCGCGTGCACGGCGTTGAACGCGGCGACGAGGTACGTCAGCCATGACGCTGCGGTCTCGGGATTCGGGACCAGCGTCGACGGGACGGCGTTCTGTTCGTCGTCGGAGAGTTCGTTGAAGTCGCTCGGGTAGTCGGTGGTGTCGCCGTCGACGATGTTCGGTGCGCCGTCGATCTCGTAGGTGATCACGAAGTGGAGCTCGTGCCGGTTCGGGGCGGTGAACTCGGCCGACAGGGCAAGCTCGCCCCACAGTCGCCGGTCGTAGGTGACGGCACCGGAGTTGATCGCGGCCTGCAGCAACCAGTGCGGCGTCCACAGTGCTTGCGGGGTACCGGGTTCGGGCCACTCGAAGTCGTCGTCGAGGACGTCGGCTTTGGCGATGTCGAGGGTGAGCAGCGGCGCGGCCGGCGCAGGGGTTCCGTCGGCTCCGTGTGCGGTGGGTGCGGTCATGGCCGGTGCCTCCAGGCTGTCGGTGTGGGTGTGGGTGACGATGAGGACGCCGAGGTCGGTTCCGATGTTCGCACTGTCTCCGAGAGCGTCGAGCAGTCGTTCGGCAAGGACTGCGGCGTCAGCGGCGCGGTAGGTGCCCAGGGTGCTCCACGTCGCGGCGTCGTAGGACGTCGCGGATGCCGAGCACACCTGCACGGTCAGCGCACCGCTGCCGGTCGGGACGTGCTCGAGATCGCCGGAGGCGTCGACGACTGCAGCGATCTGGTCTCGAACGTGCGCGGGCAGGCCTGCGCCGAGAGTGGCGGCGGGCGTGGTGGGCTCGTTCATGCCGTCTGACGCTACGTGTGGCGTCTGTTCGGCGTGCTCACCTGTCGTTGTCACTGTCCTCGTCTTTCGGTTGTGGCCCGCAGTGCACCGTAGTGCCCTGGGCGTCGTCGACGCGCTCACCGGTGTCCCTGCGGGTTCGTTCAGGAGGTCGGTGGTTGCCGAAAGCTGTTGAGCCGGTTGAACGCTGCACGCTGCCGGGTGCCGAGTTCGACCATAAAGTCGAACAGATCAGCTTCGGGTGCTTCTTCGGCGGCCTGGGCCAGTCGTTGGCCGGCGATGTGGAAGCTGCGTCGGTAGGACTGCGAGAGAACGTTGTCGGCGTAGTGCACGGCCGCGACGGAGTGCGCGCCGGCGGTGACGATGCCCATGAGGCGTTTGCGTAGTGGCGCGTCTTTGGCTCCGTCTGCTCCGGATCGGATGAGTGCGCCGGTGACGGAAGCGAAGTCGTGGGGTTGGCCGGCCGCGATGAGGTCGACGATGTGGCCGTACATGCGTGCGTGCGCTGGATCTTCGAAGTCCGCTGCGGTGAGTGTGCTGGTGATCCGTTCGATGTCGGCTCCGTCGGTGCTCTGGTTGCGCACGTCCATCAGGGCGCACAGGAGCATTGCTTCGGGGTCGGTGGCCGGGTCGTAACCGGGTTCGACCACCGTGTCGAGGTCCGCGACGGGTGCGAGGTCCGCGCGTGCCTGCGCTGCGGCGTCGCCGGGTGTAGGGACTGCGCGTAGTGCGTTCATCGTGGGCCTCGTGTTCGTGTCGGGTCGGACGTCGTACCGGTGGAACGTTGCTACCGGCTGTGGTGCATTGCGTCAGTGGTCAGGATGCAGCTTTGTCGATGTCACTGCACTCGGTCTCGGCCGGGTTGGACTGACGTGATGTGGGGTGTTCTACGGTGAGCTCGGCGTCGATCTGGCGGTCGATGTAGTCAGGGTCGGGGGTGTAGGCGGGCACGAGTCGCATGGCGGGGCCTCTTCTGTATTTGTGGGTTTGCGGGTTTCAGGCGGCGGCGAGCTTGTCCAGGGCGTCGATCCGGAACCCTGACCAGTGGGTGTCCTCGTCGACGACGACCACGGGTGCCTGGAGGTAGCCGAGTTCGCAGGTGACGAAGTGGCGGGCGGTGTCGTCTTCTGTGATGTCGACTGTCCGGTAGTCGAGGCCGTGCTTGTCGAGTCGTTGTTTCGTTGCGTCGCATTGGCTGCAATTCGGTTTCGTATACACGGTGATCGGCATAGTTTTCTCCTTACGGGAATTACTGCTGTTGGCTTCTATTCTACGACAATAACGGCATTGAATACAGACCTTGACTACTCCAAATATATTTCCATTATGTTGCCGCACTTCGACTTATCGTTTTCTGAGCAATCCCTGATGCATCCATTTTCGGCATTCCGGAACAGTTACGAATGCCTCTGATTGGGCCTGCCTTACCCTGCGTTCTTTTCGCTTCCGAGTGGCGCGAAAAAGAGACGGCGGTGCACGGTGTCGACGGTCAATGCCTGGCCGGTGCGAGTGTTCGCCGGGGAGCGCAGCGAGTGCGGGTCGGGCGAACAGTCGTGCTGGGCCCTGTGGGCCGGAGCGTGAGCGGAGTCAGGTGTTGATCCGGAAGCGCGGCGGGTGACGCATTCTCGTTGCGCAGCCAGACGGATCGAAAAGAATCTCTACCCTTTGTATGTGGTGGCGCGGAGCTCGTGCCTGGTGGCTGGTGTTCGTGCTGGTCGGTAGGGTTCTGGGGTATGGAGCGCTCGCGGGTCGAACATGCCTTGTCCAAAGCTGTGGTGAACGCGTCGCTGCCGCCGTCGGATCTGGCGCTCGATGCGATCGTGGCCGGTGTTCCGGTCGAGGACACCCGTCCCACCGCCGCCGACGTCGATATGGCGTGGCCGGCCGATCCGACGTCCCTCTGAGCGCTCTCTCGCTCTTCACTTCTCCCTGCTTTGCTGCCGGCCGCCCGGCCCACGTTGGTGTCGACGCTGGTGGGCGTGTGTCGGTGTGAGGGCTCGATGCCCGATGCACCGGCCCCGCGCCCGCGCCCTGACTGCCGAGCGTGGCCACCTCGAGCCGGTGGCCACGCTCGGCTGCGGTGTCAGGTGTAGCTCTGGACTGCGCCGATGTGGTCGGCAACGTAGTCGGGGGTGATGACCCTGCCGATTCCTTGGACCTGCGTCGGTTCCATTCCGGCTGCGAGTGCGGCGGACAGTAGACCGGCCAGTCTCGGGAGGGTGAGGTCGGCGCGGTGGGCGGTGCGTTCGGCGGCCTCGAGGGCCGCGCGCGCTGCTGCGCCGTCGCCGGTGCAGTACAGGAAGTAGGCAGCGATGCTGAGGGCGTTGGCTCGAGCGGTGCCGCGTAGCGGTGCCGCGTAGCGGTGCCGCGATGCGGGTGAATACGTCTGCTGCGTCGGCGTCGCCGTGAATGTGCATGGCCATGAAGGCGTCTCGGACTTCGGCGTGGCCGGTGGCCAGGGCGAGGCCGACGCGGGCGGTGAGGTCGGCGTTGGGGATCTCGCGGGCGTGGATGACGGCGGCGAGCTCGTCGAAGGTGACGGGCAGGAAGTCGGCGCCCATCGTGGCGGCGGCGGTGAGTGCGAGGGCTTCGGGGATCTCGGCGGTGGGTGCGAAGCGGGCCTCGATGTCGGCGCGCGATGCGGCGATGACGCCCCCGGCTGCGGTGCGGGCGGTCGCGAGTTCGGTGGTGGCGGGGTCGGGGATGGTGCCGTCGGTGAAGCGGTCGAGGTCGGTGAAGGTGGTTCCTGCGGTGAGGCTGTAGGTGTGTAGGGCGCGGATGGTGCGGATTCCGCGTGCGGTGAAGGCGTCGCGGATGGCGTCGAGTCCGAGCAGGGCTGCGCCTGCGTGGGTGGTGTCTGCGATGGCGGCGAGGATGACGGCGGTGACCGGTCGCCCGTCGACGGTGTGCCGGGACAGTGGGGTCGCGACGTTGTGCGCTCCGGCTTCGGCCTGGTCGGCGTCGATGCGGGCGGTGGTTGCGACCAGGTGTGAGCCGTTGCCGTCGTCGGCCAGGGCGATGGTGACGACGGAGTTGTCGGGGGTGTGGCCGAGCAGGGCGGGGATGGCGGCGAGGGTGTCGGCGGCGGTGGTGAGGGACATGCGGTGTTGGGTCATGGTGATGCCTTTCGGGAGTGTGTGTGCGGGTTGGGTTGGGGTGGAGCGGTTTTCAGTGTCGGAGTTCGCGGCGGGCGGTGCGTCGGCCGCGGCGTGCGCTGGCGCGTTTGACGGTGCGGCGGACTTTGCGGCTGCCGTTGCGGTGGACGATGATGTCGATTTCGTCGGCGATGGTGGGGTGCTGTGCTCGCATGGTGACCTGTCCCTCTCGACTGGTGGCCGGACCTTCGCCCTGCCAATTTCTTTCG
This sequence comes from Rhodococcus sp. 05-339-2, assembly GCF_002258965.1. Classification (NCBI taxonomy): domain Bacteria; kingdom Bacillati; phylum Actinomycetota; class Actinomycetes; order Mycobacteriales; family Nocardiaceae; genus Rhodococcus; species Rhodococcus sp. 05-339-2. The sequence continues at coordinate 183,071 of NZ_NOYW01000002.1, read as the reverse complement.
CCGTGGTGGCTGGGGAGAGAAACCAGCGCACGGGAACGACGGGGCAACCCCTCGTCTCGGACAGTTTTCGTGGGAGCGCAGCGACTGCTCGACGAAAAGTGTTCGGAGCCTTGGCCGTAGCGCAGCGGAGCGAGGGGTTGCCCCGGCGGGCACGGGTGATGGATGCTCGGAGAAGCCACCTACGTCGAAAGAAATTGATTCTTTTCGCTCTTTTGAGTGCGGAGCGAAGCGGAGTTCGGTTCGGTGCAGCCCGTAGGGGTGCGTGCGGCCCGCCAGGGGCCTGCCTGTGTACGTTGCCGGTTTCGGGTGGTGGGACGCGGAACGTCGCCGGAGCTGGTGCTCTGCGGCGGCGTGGTGTGGGGTACGGCTGTGAGGGTGATTGTGCGGGAGCGACGGAGGGTGACGACGCTCGGTGTGGCGGTAGCTCGTTACTTACGGTGGTGCGGCAGATGTCGAGCTGCCCCTTGAGGCCGACATTTTCGTTGACGGTGTCGTGGGCTGCCAGGTTTTTCGTGGCCTTGTACTGGGCGAGTCAGGGTACGGGTCATTCGTTCGATCACTTGTATGGCATCGCGGTGACCTTTAGGCTCCGGGCCATGCGGGCTGGATCACAAGTGACGACATCGGTTTTTGGTATTGCTTTCGTATTGATGCTTGCTGCGTGTGGCGGTAGCGAGTCCGGGGCTGAAAGGAGTGCGGAACAGGCTCCTGAGGGCAGTGCTTCGAGCAGCGCAGCTGGCGGATCGGATGGTGGCAGTACGTCGAGCGGTGATTGCGGCACGATTAGTCAGAACTTGACGTATGACGAGCTCAAGCAAGTGTCGCTTGGCGACGATACGATGTTTCATCTTCCTGAAGACGCCAGGAACTTGGTAGCCAGCACTCCCCCTGGTGGCCAGCAGCAGTATCTGGACGACTCGTGCGAGTTGATGGTCAACGCAGGTATGGAACTGGGAATTCCGATGGAAGGCATTCAGGTCGAGAGCTACAGGGATTCGCCGAAGATGCAGGCTGACATGATTGGGGCGGGGTACAACTTTTGCACTGGCTACGAAGGTTCACAGAACTGGGATCCGAACAGCACGTTTGAGCCAGATTCGACCCAATATGGCATCAATGACAGTTTCGTTCTTGCTAACAAGGATTTATGTCCGCAAGTGAAACTTCCTAAGATTCCTTCTTAACTCACCGGTCTATCCAGATCCGATTTTTCGTTTGACCCTCCGGTTAGCGCTGCGCCAGTCACCGTATTGGACTGCGCTGGATTGTCAGCTGGCGACAGGCAGGAGGGTGTCGGTGGCCTATGGCATTGTCGCTGTCTATGGATACACAGACGGCTGCGGTGACGAACCGGTCGCATCTCGATAACTGTCCCAGGTGCAGTAGCCCGATTCCGTTGCCGCTGGACAACTTCTGTTCTCAGTGCAGGTATCCGTTGCGGGTCGATTCGGAGGAGCGGGCGGCGAGGCTTCATGCTGCGAACCTTCGGCGGCTCCGTCGGCGTCGTGGTTAGAGCGGTCAGGTGGTGGCGGGTACGAGGGTGTCGGGTTTGACGAGGTAGGGGTAGACGCCGGGGCCTGGTGTTTCGTTTTCGACGAGGACGAGGCCTGCGTCTTGGATTTCGCGTACGACGACGATGCCGGGTGCTCCGGGTGCGAGGTGGTAGCGGTCGCCGATCTTCACGGTCTCTCCTGTGCTGCTGCGGTGGTGTGTGTCGATTGTCGGTGCTCGAGGTCGGTTCGGGCGGCTACTGCGGTGGTGGTGTCGGTCATGTGATGGGTGTGACCGCGTCGGCGGGGACCCACTGTCGATCGAGGTCGAGTCGGCCTTTCTTGTTGCCCGTGGGTATCGAAAACGTAACGCTCGCAAGCCAATCCCCCACACTGGTCCGGGCCCAGGCGTACAGGGTTCCTTCGACGATGCTGTCCATGGCTAGGCCCTCGGCGCGGACTTTCAAGGGTGTGGTGTCGCGGAATCCTCCGCTTCCGGATCGCCCGATGGCGAGGGCGATGTTGACGTTCACCGATTTGGGTGGGTCGACGATGCGGCGGGTGGGTGGTTCGAAGGTGGTGGGCCAGGCATCGAAGATGCCGGCGTCGTTGTCGGTGGTCATTGCGCGACGGCGACGGGCCGGTGGACGGTGAGGTCGTCGGCGGGTGTGGGTGTCCAGCGCAGGCCTGTTTCGCCGAAGGTGGGGGCGGTGAGGGTGTAGCGGCCGGTGCGGTGTGGTGTTCCGCGGCCGTGGACGGTGGTTTCGAGGGTGATGGATTTGATGCGCCCTATCCCCTGTTCGATTCCGCCGTAGCCGGCGACGGTCGAGGCGATCGTGAGATCGATACCGGGCATGTGCCCGTCCGTCAGCAGCAGCACACTCGCGTGCCGACGATTCCTGGCGAGCAAAGCCCTTGCGCGCGTTGGTGGTACGTCTCGTCCGTGCACGGTGGTGACGACCAGATCCAACCCGTCGAGACAGATCGAGGCGGCGTCGAGCGGGTCGCCTGCCCCGGGATCGACGAGGTGGACTTTCCCGAGGTCGCCGCCGTGTTCGTGGACTGCGAGCAGGCTCAGTCGGGGTTGGCCGATGAGGGCGACGTGGTGGCCGGCGGCGGATGCTTCGGCGACGAGGGCGATGAGCATGGACCCGGCGCCGGTGACGGCGACGGCGGTTCCGCGGGCCAGGGCTCGGCGTGGGAGCAGCGCGGCGAGCGGTGGCGGCACGGGCATGGTGCGGAGAGTTTTGCCGCGTACAGCCGCGTTGAGCGGCTCCGAGCCGTCCGCCTCGCCCGCGAGGTCCGTACTGCCTGCGGTGGGTGCCGCTGGTTCGGGTGCAGTGATGGTGGGGAGCTCGGTGGGTGCGTGGTCGCGGCGGCCGCCGGGGACGGTGGCCATGCGGCGGCGCAGGACGTCGAGTTGGGTGGCTTTGTCGAGTCCGGTGAGGTCGGGGATGGCGTTGACGGTGGCCATGGGGATCGACCTTTCGCCGTGCCGGTAGGAACTACCGTCAGACTATCGAACGCGTGTTCGACTGTCGAATGTGCTGGTGAGCCGGTTCAGCGGGGAACGGCGTGGCCGTCGAGGTCGGCCGCGGTGAAGGTCCAGGCGAGGTGCCGATATAGCCGGAGGTCGCGTTTCACCTGGTCGAGGGCGTGAGAGACGGCCGGGTGGTCGGGGTCGTGGCCTTCCGATCGGATGGCTGCGCGCTCGTCGTCGTCCATGTTTTATTGGACGCACGGGGTGGCGCGGCGGTTCCGGCAACAGTCATTCACTCGAATGACTGGACGAGAAGGTTCGAGGACGCGGCAGTGGCCGCGTCGACGGGCCGCTTCGAACGAGCCAGGGCCGCGCATCTGTGATGCGCGGCCCCTGTTCGATGTTGGGTGACGGTGTTCGCCAGTGCGCCTCTCGGCAGGTGGCCGCTCGTAGCGGCTGATGGTTGGTACCCGGGGCATGGGATCGAACGCCGTCGAGTTCTACAACGACAGTGCTGTCGGTGGTATTCCAGCCCGTGCGGGAGACAAAAAAGGGGGGTCCCGGCCCCGTGGTGGGACCGGGACCCCGGAGGGCCTGGTGCTCAGTGGGTGCACCAGAAGGACCCGACCGGGATGGCTGCTCCCGGCTGCCCGGCGCACCACCGGCAGGTGGTGTCGTGCTCGATCCGGCCGAGCACTCCTTCGGCCTCCTCGATGAGGATGGGCAGCTCTGATGCGCTGGCGAGCGCGAGCGCTTCGGTGGCCCACCGGGCCGCGCGCGGATCTTCGGCGGGGAGCTGAGCGGCATTGCCGATGAGCTCGGTGATGATCTGGTGATCGTTGAGCAGGTTGTTGTTCATGGCAGGGACACCTTCCAAAGGTTCGGATGAGACGTCCCCGATCGACATGACGAGGGTGGCCTGTCAACCCCGAAGAGGGAGCCTGCGGAGCGTGGGTTGACTGGTCGGGGTCCCCGGCATGTCAGACTCGGGCGACTCGTACGACCAAATTGGTGACCCATATGGGGCGGCCCCGGAGGGGACGTGCGACCGCCTGCGGTCGGCTTTCGATGGTTCGCCGATCCCCTGCGCGGGCATCCGTCGTCGATGCCCCCGAATCCGTTGTCTCCGATGCTCGCCACTGCTGGGCCGCTCCCGTCCGGACCGGCCTGGGTGTGGGAATGGAAGTGGGACGTAACTGCGCGGGTTCGCAGAAACCTGCGGACTACAGCGTCGTAACCCGCGTGTACGTAGAGCGTTAACCCCTGCGGGAGAACCGCATTCGCAGGCCGGGCAACCGCCGGACGATCTCTTGCGCTACGCCGCCGCATCGACGACGGACAATGGGTCGTCGACCTTCGGGCGCGGACCGTCTCGACACCACGAAGATCTGACAAAATGCATCGAAGACCGAAGCGCAGAGACGAACGTACCCCCAGGGGGTATCTCTTGGTATCGTCGAGGGCATGCACTCAGTGAGCCGGCGCGGTCGACGGGGCCCAGCTCCGATGGTCGGTTTGCTGATTGCACTGACGGTATTCGGTGTGCTGTTGATGCATTCGGTGACACCGATGTCGATGCCTGTGACCGGCTCGATGTCCATGTCGATGAGCGGCGGCCATGCCTCGATGGCAGCACCGTCCCACATGGCCAACTCGGTGTCGGTTCCGGTGATGACCGGGGAACACGACTGCCCGTCGGCACACCAGATGATGCACCCCTGTGTGGGCACGACAGCTTCGTGGCCCGCGCTGACGGTCCCGGCGACGAGCGCAGCCATCGACCCGGTACCGACGCTGCTCAACCGGATCGTTGGGCGCACCGACTCCGCGTGGGGGCGTGCGCCGCCGTGGACGTTGTGGGAGTTGGACAGATCGGTGACCTTGCGAGTGTGACAGGGGGCCCGACAGACGCGTGTCTGTCGGCGGATCGAACGACATCGAATCCTCTGTACTACTCACTCTTGCAAGGAGTTTCCTCATGCGTACCAAAGTCATTGCCTCGATCGCTGCTGCTGCCGCGAGCGCGTTCCTCGTCGTCGGCTGTAGCGACAACGGGGCCGATTCGTCGATGGACGGCCATTCGATGGGATCGATGTCCTCGACGCCGGCATCGTCCGCGCCGGCGAGCTCGACGGCGCAGTTCAACGATGCCGACGTGATGTTCGCGCAGATGATGTACCCGCACCACGCGCAAGCGGTCGAGATGGCCGACTTGGCGAACGGCCGCACCGACAACCCGGAGGTCCTGTCACTGGCATCGGCGATTGCATCCGCGCAACAGCCCGAGATGGACCAGATGACCACCTGGCTCACCGAGTGGGGCCAGCCCATGCCCGACATGGACATGGGTGACATGGGCGGGATGGACCACAGCTCCGGCAGCGGCATGATGACCGCTCAGGACATGGACGCGTTGATGGCAGCGTCGGGACCGGGATTCGACCGCCAGTGGTTGACGATGATGATCGCCCACCACACCGGTGCCATCGAGATGGCGAACACCGAGATCGCGGACGGTTCCAATCCTGATGCCCTGGAGATGGCACGCGCCATCGTCGCCACTCAGCAGCAGGAAATCGAGACCATGCAGCGGCTGCTCGGCTGACCCGGCCCGCTATACACGCTGATGGCCGCATCCTCTCCGGCGGAGAGGGTGCGGCCATCAGCGTTTCGCAGTCGTCAGGGCTGCGTTTCCGGTACGAGATCAGCTCTCACAGTGACGGTGTGCGCTGTGACGGAGGGTTAGAACTCCCCTCGTTCAGCGCTCCGGCGATGGTGTCGGGCGTAAGGTCGAGTCGCCGAAGCAGCTGCGCGTTCGCGGCGACGATGATCGTCGACAGCGACATCAGGATCGCGCCGATCGACATCGGCAGCACGAACCCGATCGGCGCGAGCACTCCTGCCGCAAGCGGGACTGAGATGAGGTTGTATCCCGCTGCCCACCAGAGGTTTTGCTTCATCTTCCGGTACGAGGCCCGCGAGAGTTCGATCACCGACAACACCGACCTCGGGTCGTCGCTGGCGAGGATCACCCCTGCCGACGCGATAGCGACGTCGGTGCCGGCCCCGATCGCGATACCGACATCGGCCTGTGCCAACGCTGGGGCGTCGTTGACTCCGTCGCCGACCATCGCCACCGTGCGTCCTTCGCCCTGGAGTGCAGCGACGTTGTGGGACTTGTCTTCCGGTTTCACCCCGGCGAAGTAGCGGTCCACACCGAGCTCGGTGGCGACGGACTTCGCGACGGCATCGGCATCACCGGTGATCATCACGACGGTGATTCCGCGCGCGTGGAGCGCGTCGATTGCCGTGCGTGATTCGGGCCGGATCTCGTCGGCGAGCGCGAGTGCACCGATCACGGCACCGTCGGCGAGGACGTGCAGGATGATCGCCCCGTCGCCCCGCCACCGGTCGGCGACGGCGAGTTCGGATCCGTGTTCCTGCGCGAGCAGCGCGGGCCCGCCGACCTGTACGCGGGTGCCGTCGACGTCGGCTGCGACCCCGACAGCGGGGGATGACTGGAAGTCGGTGGCCGCCGGGACGGTCAGGTTCCGCGCGCGTGCGGCCGCAACGATGGCCCGTGCGAGTGGGTGCTCTGAGTCGGCTTCTGCGGCAGCAGCCAGAGCGAGGACATTGTCGGCGGTGCGCCCGTTCGTCACCTCGATTGCGGTGACGGTGGGTTCACCCTTGGTGAGGGTCCCGGTCTTGTCGAAGAGCACGGTGTCCACCGTGCGCATGGTTTCGAGTGCGAGCCGGTCCTTGACCAGAACCCCGCCGCGGGCGGCACGTTCGGTGGCGATGGAGACCACCAGCGGGATCGCGAGTCCGAGTGCGTGCGGGCAGGCGATGACCAACACGGTGATGGTGCGGATGACGGCGTCGTCGGGCATCCCGAATAGCGTCCACACCAACGCGGTGATGATCGCAGATCCGAGAGCGAACCAGAACAGCCAGCCGGCGGCGGTGTCGGCGATGCGCTGGGCCCGCGAGGTCGAGTTCTGGGCGTCGGCGACCAGGCGGCCGATGCCGGCGAGGGCGGTGTCCTCCCCTACTGCGGTGACCTTGATGCGGAGACCGGAGTCGGTGGCGACAGTGCCGGCGACGACTTGGTCGCCGTCGCTGCGGCGGACGGTGCGTGATTCGCCGGTGATCATCGATTCGTCCATGCTCGCCGATCCGGAGACGATGGTGCCGTCCGCCGGTACTCGGCCACCGGGGCGCACGACGACGACATCACCGAGCTGCAGCTCGGACGGGGGCACCGGCACCATATCGTTGCCTTGGACGCGTTCGGCGGTGTCCGGAAGCAGCGCCGCCAACGAGTCCAAAGCGGAGGTGGTCTGCGCGAGGGATCGCATTTCGATCCAGTGCCCGAGCAGCATGATCACGATCAGCAGTGCCAGTTCCCACCAGAAGTCGAGCTGATGATCGAGCAGGCCGAGGCTCGCTCCCATCGACGCGACGAATGCGACGGTGATCGCGAGGGCGATGAGAAGCATCATTCCCGGTGCGCGTGAACGGATTTCGCTGACTGCTCCGGTGAGGAACGGGGAACCGCCCCAGGCATACATCACCGTTCCGAGCACCGGGGAGACCCAGGCGATCCACGATGAGTCGGGCAGTGAGTATCCGAGGAGCATCGCGAACATGTTCGAGGCAACGATCACCGGAAGGGCGAGGACCAGCATGATCCAGAACAGGCGACGGAACATGCCGACGTGGTCCCCATGACCGGCGTGGCCACCGTGACCGGTATGGCCTTCGTGTTCCTTCTCGCCATGGCCGGAGTGGGCTGCGCTGTGTTCGGATGCATCGTGGCCCGGCAGCGTGCCCGCTGTCTCGGCTCCGCCAGCGTCGGCATGTGTGTGGTTGTTCATTGCGGTAAATCCTTCTCTCCACCAGGTTCAGCGGTTACGCGGTGCGCGAATCTGTGGGTCGCGGTTCGGCTGTGTATCCAGCCTCGCGGACAGCTGCAATGACACCGGCGTGGTCAGGCACGTCGGCACTTGTCACCGTCAGCGTTCCCGCAGCTGCAGATGCCTCGACCGTGTCGACTCCTGCAACGGTGCTTACTTCCTCCCGGACCGACGCTTCGCAGTGACCGCAGGTCATGCCCGTGACTTTGTAAATCGTGGTGATCATGTCGCACTCCTCTGGCTGCTTAGATACCCCCTGGGGGTATCTCGAGAACATGTCGACCATACCCCCTCCCCGTATGTTTGGGAAGGCGTTGGCTGCGTCGAGTGGCCTACGAACCTGCGGCGAAGACCAGTCCGTTGGCCGAACTTCGGATCGAGTCATGGTGCAGTGGGGTCTACGTCGAATCGGCCTGGGTGCGCAGTCCTGACATAGCGGACCGCAGTGGTGGTGCCGATACCGAACACGGTCATCAGGGCAACTGGGTCGCCACTGTGGGCGGCCTCGTCGAGGATGCGATCGACACGCAGTTCGCGGGCGGTGATGCCGAGGTCACGGAATGGCCGGGTGATGTAGTGGCGACTGCCCGGCAGCGCGGTAGGCGCAGTTATCCGGGTAATCAGCAAGTACGGATTCGTGCTGGTCGGCCACCGCAGCTGACGGTAGATCAGCCAGTCGCGGAGCACCTCAGCGGTGAACTCGTCCAACCAGAACGTGTGGCGGGTGTGCGGACGGGTGACGGTCGCTCGTCCTGCCGAACGGTCGAGATGGTCGAGTCGGAAGCCGATGACCTCTTCGATCGTCAGCGCGTGGACCGCGACGAGCGCCAGAATCACCCGGTCATCGGGCCTGCTCAGCTGATCGAACAGCCCATGCACGCGGTCGGACGGCAACGGTCTGAGGATCCTGCGGCTGTACCGACCAGCGATCTCTCGGGCAGGGTCGGCGAAGATGCGACGTTCGCGTTTGAGTCCGCGGAAGAGCGACCTCAGGGCCGTGTGCACGTTGTGTCTCGACTGCCCTGAATGACGGCTCAGCGCGCGCTCGATGTCGACAGTTTCGACAGATCGCAGGCTTTGGTGTGTCTCAGCCCATTCGTGCAAGACCGGTTGCGCGAAATTGAGATAGAGGGCAATGGTCACTTCCGTCAGCGGTCTGGACTTACGTCGACCGCGGCCGCCCAGCGCAGTGACCCACGCCTGCACGTCGTCGCGGAACTGCGCGGGTGTTTGCTCGATCATCCGTATGGTGCGCTCGGTGTGCCGGGCGGCATTGCTTGCCGCCACCCCATCGGCAGGGTTTCGTTCCGACATCAGTTGGGTGGTGGGACGCGGCGGACTCCGCGCTTCCTGGTCCCGGTAGCGGGTGCGGCCGGGCCCGACCGATCACCGATTGCGCGTGCTGGAGCTGCGTCGAGATCCACGCTGTGAACAGCTTCCGCCAGCATCAGATCACCGACAGTGCAGTTCAACGCCGCGCAGATCTTGTCCAGGTCATCGAGACGGATAGTGATCGGCGCCGAGGACCACAGGGCCGCAGTCTTGCTCAGTGACGGGTGGAAGTCGACCTGCTCGAATGCTTTGAGTAGCTGCGTCGGACGCCAGATGTCGCGTTGCGCCGCGACCATGCGCAGGTTCCATTTCATCTTCTAATTCTCCGTACTCAAGCGCCGCACGGCGCGTTGTGTCGACTCGATGACAGACCGTTCCGGGTCGGCTCCGGCCGACGCCAAATAGCCCACAGTGGTGCTCGCCCATTCATGGCCGAGCATCTTCTGCACATCCCACAAGGGCATGCCTTGTTGGTAGTTGTGGGTGGCGCAGGCGTGACGCAGCAGATGGGGGTAGAGCTCCCGCACCGGGCCGTTCAGATGAAGGTGCGACGCAGCTTTGAGATTGCGGCGGAAAGTCGAGGGCTGAATCGCGGGTGCAACGGCGAGGTTGAGCGCCGCGACGGCGGTCGGCAAGCGTTCCGATGGCCACAACGGTGCGCCCGCGTCGGTCGGGTCGTCGCTGAACTCGCCCCGGATCTGTTCGAGATACCACCACAGCAGCTCTCTCCCCTCTTCGAAGAGAAACGCTTGCCGTTCGCGTGGACCTGATCCGCGAGCGCCCTTACCCACGACGACGAAGCGGCCCCACTGTCCCGCTTCCCAATGAATGTCGCCGATCCTCACCGCACACAGCTCCGACGCGCGCGCACCGGACAGGTACGCAATCTTGGCCATGGTGTAGTCGCGCGCGCTCACGTGGTACTTGCGTGAGCGCGGCAGGGCCTCTCTCCACTCGGCGAAGAACGCTGTCATCGCTCGTCGAGTGGGAGGAATCCGCAGCGCGAAATCACCCCTGTGTCTCGGCCGGTTGAACGGGTCGACCGGTGACTCGACACCGACACCGAACGCTCGGAGCAGCTCGCCGGCGTAGCGGTGCTCGAGGAATCGGTAGTAGTTGTCGATCTGAACTGTCTTCTTGCGGATGGTTGCGTGACTGCGCTTACCGGGACCGGCGAAGTACTGATCGAACTGCTTCTGGGTCAATCGCCATGGCACACAATCGAAGTAATCGCATATCTCGATCACGGGATACATGATTCTCTGCAACGTCGCCGGGCTCAGACCCGCCACATCTCTGGCCCATCCGTATTCGACCAGCGTGTTACGGAAGAAGTCGTGTTCGTCGTCCCCCGACGCCGACGCCAGCCGCTGCAGCGATTCGACGTCCGCAAGTTCCCCGCTGCCGACCCGCGCGGCAATCGATGCGCCGTCGGCAGCGATACGTCGCTGCCGACGAGTAGCGAAATCTGACACGAACAGTGAACTTATGAGAGGAACTCGCAGAATCCGCGAGTAACTGATGAAATTTGAGCGACCACGGAATGAAGAAGAATCGTTGCTCTGACCAGGGAACCTGGGCTTACACCGGTTCCTGGCAGCCGATCGAACCCGTGCGGACTCCAGTGGCCAACGCGGGGTCAGCGTTGTCGACGGCACATCGCGGGTGAAGCTGTTCTCGCGCAACGGAAACGACATCTCCGCCTCGTTCCCGGACGGGGCGTCGGCGTTGTCGGAGACGACGGCGGGTCGATCGGTGACCCTGGACGGCGAGTTGGTGGCACTGGATTCGGGCGGTCGGCCCGATTTCGGGCTGCTGCAACGCCGAATGCATGTCGCGCGCCCGTCGGCGGCGTTGTTGAGGTCGACCCCGGTGACGTATTTCGTGTTCGATGTCCTCGACGTCGACGGCGAATCGGTCCGGACGCTGCCCTACACGCAGCGCCGTGCGCTGCTCGAGGGCCTCGGCGTGGACGACGGGCGGCGGGTACAGGTGCCGCCGACCATGACGGAATCGACGGCGAGACGTTGATGGGCATTGCCGCCGACAACGGCATCGAGGGGGTCGTGGCGAAGAAAGCCGGGTCGGTGTACCGATCGGGGATCCGGTCGCCGTCGTGGATCAAGGTACCGATCCGGAACACACGCGAAGGCGTGATCTGCGGATGGGTTCCTACCGGCGGCCGCGCCGGCGGGACACTGGCGGCACTGCTCCTCGGAGCGTACGACGAGGCGGGCGAGTTGGTCTACATCGGCCGTGTGGGAACGGGTTTCACCGATCAAATGCGCCGCGAACTGCGGAGCACACTCACCGAGCGCACCTGTCAGGACAGTGCGCTGTACGGTCCGATTCCCCGCACCGACGCAGTCGGCGTGTCCTGGGTGACACCGGAATTGGTGGCGACCGTGGAATACCGCGAACAATCAGCGACGGGACGTTTACGGCATCCCGCATTCAAAGGTATCCGATCCGATATCGCTCCCCGCGATGTCGTGACATGAAAGGGTGCAGCTCATCGCCACATTCGTTGGTTACGCTGGCTGTTACCCGAGTCCCTGACATTGCGTGTGATCGAAAGGTTTTCCGGCTGTGGCCAAACGAGTGACAACCCAATTGGTGGACGATATCGACGGGTCGGTCATCGACGACGAATCCGGCGAAACGATCGAATTCGCGGTCAACGGCGTCGAGTACGTGATCGACCTGAAAGCGAAGAACGCCAACGAGTTTCACAGGAAGCTCGACTACTACATCGAGCATTCCACTCGGGTCGGTGGCCGCAAGCGTAAGCCCTCCCCCGCCGGCGCGGCGACGCCCGCGAAGACCGGGACACCGGCCACCCGTGATCCGGCGCAGACGCGCGCGATCCGGCAGTGGGCCGCCGACGAAGGCTACGAGATCAACGATCGGGGCCGCATCCCGGCCGCCATCGAAGAGGCGTACAACGCCGCACACTGACCGTTCGTGAGCCGCCTGCCCGTCGTGAGCAGTGCGGTGGTGGGGCGTCGAGCGGGGGAGCTCGAGGGGCTGCCGCAGGCCCCCTCGACCCGGGCCAGGGACGCTCCCCTGCCTGCGCTGTGGGGCCGATACTGTCCGGCGATGGACAGGTATCGAAGTGCCGCCCTCGGCCTGTACGGGCTCGCTGTTATCGCCAGGCTGTTGACCTGGGGTGAGCTCAGCGCGCCCGAACGCAGCGAGAGCGCAGTGATGCTGCTGCTCGTCGGTGCCGCCATAGCGGCGGTGCTCAGCCTCGGCAGTACTCGCACCGACCGCAGCGACGAATGAGGGGTGGCGGGCACATGATGCCCGCCACCCCTGCTCCGTTACTGGTCGGCGGCGTTGTCCTCACTGGGCGCGGTGAGCGCGTCGTACGCCTGCTCCGGGGTGAGCATTCCGGCTGCGGCCTGCTCGACCACGGTCAGCACGTGGCCGTGCTGGTCGAGGAAGCCCAGGTAGTTGTCCTGGTTGCCCCAGGACGTGCGACGCCAGGAGTCGTTGCCCTTGCCGCTCACTCGTGCTTCGTAGGCGGCGAGGATCTGCGCGAGCAGGATCACTTGCGCGCGGGTCTCGCTGGGCGTCTTGTCGATCGTGGCGGCGAGCGCTCGCCGCGCGGCTTTGTCCGCGACACCGGGGTATCCGGCGCTGGGGCTGGTGTCGGCGGGCACGGTCACACCGAGCAGCTCTGCGAGGTACTGCGGCGCTTTGTTCTCGGTCAATAGTCCCGGCTCGTCGACGAGGGTTTCGGTGATCCACTTCCCTGCCCCCTTCGGCAGGGTCTTGCGGGTGAGGAACTTCGCCAGCCATTCCTTGCGGACGATCGTCGCGGCGGCGCTGGCCTTGTTCAGTGCGACGGTGCGCCGCCGAGTGGCCTTCTCGGCTTCCTTGGCCGCGAGCGCTGCCTGCGCTGCCTTCTTCTCGCGTGCCTTCCTCTCGGCTACGGCCTGGTCGTCGGACGCGTCGGGTTCACTCGACGCTGCGGCGAGGATCGGCCCCAGTTTCACACCGGCCGCGTCGGGGTCGGCGGTGAAGTACTCCGGCACCCACACCTGGGCGACGGTGACGTCCTTGTGGTGGTGGTAACCCTCTGCGGCGACGGCTTTCGGGGCTCCCTCGGTCGCCCAGTCGATCGACTCGGACTCGATCACCTCGCCGCTGGCGGTGAGGGTGATCTGCTCATCGGCAGTCAGCCACACCGCCCAGTGCTCGGCCGCGCCGTCGATGATGGCCTTGGTGACCGGGTCTCCGTGTGCGGTCACCAAGTCCTCAGCGGCGACGTAGGGGCTGTCGTAGTCGGGCTCGTCTACCAGGACGGTCAGGCCCTTGTCCGCGTACGGGGTACCGGCTTCGGCGCGGGCCTTGCGTTCGGCGCGGTCCGCGATCAGCTCCTGCGCCACAGAGTGGAACCACGACCCGGCGTCGAGCAGCCTCTCGACGGCCTCGGTGTCGCCGTCGGCGTCGAACACCGCGACCACTGCCGCCTGCTCGAGGTCGAGCTGCCCGGCGTCGAGCGCCTCGCGAGCTGTTTGCGAGCGACCCGCTGTCCCTGCGGCTTTGGCGGTGTCCCGGTTGTCGTACTGCATCGTCTTGGCGATCTTGGTAGCCGACAGACCCAGCTCGAACATCGCGGTCACGGCCTTCGCGCGTTGACCGTCGGTGAGCGCGATGCGGCGGTCGTTGGTGTTCACCTGCTGCGTGAGTCGTTCGATTTCACGGTCCTTGGCCTTGCTCGCAGTCGGCCGGATCAGCACCGGCACACTGTCGACCCCGGCTTCGAGAGCGGCGAGGGTGCGGACCTGGCCGTCGATGACGACGATGCGGTCCTCGTCGCGGCGCGCGAGGATCGGAAGGAGCACACCGTGTTCGGTGATGGAGGCGACGACGGCGCGGAACTCGTCCGAATCGGTGTCGACCTCGTCGCGGACGTTGGGGCCGACTTCGAGGGCGGTGGGGTGCAGGCGGGCGAACTCCTCGCCCGCCCCCACGACCGGCGTGGTGCCGGTCGTGGGGGCTTCGGTTGCGGCGGTGGTGGTTTCGATGCTTGCGGTCATGGTGGTGTCTCTCCCTGGTAGATTCTTCGGTTGGAGACACCGGGCAGTTAGGAGCTGTCCGGTGTTTTCTTGTTTTCCGGGCCTGTACGGGCCTGGGGGTTATTGCTGAGCGGTGGCTGCCTGGTGGTGGCCTGCCTGGCGTGCGGCGCGGATTTCGGCCTCACTGGCTCCGTTTTCGCGGGCGGTGCATGCCCAGAACGCGGCCCGCTCGAGGTGCGCATCGACGGTGGTCGAATTTGCATCCTCAGCAGCTCGGTTGACCTGCTCGGTGTAGGCGGTGACCTGCGCGAGCGCGTGAGCCTTGACCTGCCCCGGTACCTGACCGATCGCGGTCATGATCGCCGTGTGCAGTCCCACCGTCCTCGGTCCTGTGATGGTGTCGTGCATATCGCTACGTCCCTTCTCAACTGATGGCCGGACCCTGATGCCCTGCCACGTTTTTTCGCCGCTTCTGGCGTGAGGAGAGAAACCAGCGCACGGGGACGACGGGGCAACCCTTCGGCCGGGCAGTTTTCGTGGGAGCGCAGCGACTGCTCGACGAAAAGTGGTCGGAGCCTTGGCCGTAGCGCAGCGAAGCGAGGGGTTGAGCCGGCGGTCACGGGTGATGGATGCTCGCCGGTAGCCAGAACCGCAGTGAAAAAACGTTTTTGCTCTTTCGAGTGCGGAGCGAAGCGGAGCTCGATCCGGCGGACACCGCAGGTGGCCTGATCCGCCGGCCGGAACTCACGGCCGGCGAACCTGCCCCCACCTGGCTAGGCGGCCTCCCCGGTCCTGGTGTCCTCGCCGTCGTCCGCCGCGGCCGCGGCGGTGTCGAGGGCGTCGGCCAGCTCGTGGACTGCGGTCAGTACTGCTTTCGCGGTGGCGGTGACCTGCTCGAGGTCTCCTGCTGCCCATCCGGCGATGTAGCCGACGCTGTAGGCGCTGGTGTCGACTCCGAGCATCCCGGCCATGACGTAGGCGACGGATTCGGCTTCGACTTCCATCCGGCCCCGGTGCAGGTCTTTGCGGGCTTCGGGGCCGATGAGGTCGGGTGCGTGCATGATCGCGTGCGCTGCCTCGTGGATCATCGTTTTCGCGGCCGCTGCGGGTTCTAGGGCTGCGTCGACGACGATGCGGTGCGATCCGTCGGTGGTGGTGTAGCCGTTGGCGCTGCTGGCGATCGCCTCGCGGGTGACGGTCCAACCACGTGCGGTCATGATCGCGGCTACGCGGTCGTAGATCGCGTCCGGATCGGCGCCGGTGAGAAGCTGCGCGATCTCTTCGGGCTGGGGGTGTCCCTCGATCGGGTCGGTTTGGGAGTGGTCGAACACCGACAGAATCGGGAACGTGGGCACCTTGCGGGTTTCTTCGTCGCCGGTGGCGGGGTCGGTCTCGGTGACGGTGCGGGAGCTGTAGCCGTAGATCCGGATCGCTTTCTCGCCCTTGCGAACCTGCCGCCCGCGCTGCTGCCAGGCACGGAATCCGGCGACCTGCGTTGCCTCTGGTTTCTGACTGAGGATCAACAGGACGTTGTTGAAGCTGTAGGAGTGGAACGAGGCCACGTGGTCGAGGTACGCGCGCCAGGTGTCGGAGCTGGTCAGCTCGGCTACTTTGTCGGTGATCGAGGCGTGCAGTGATGCCGCCAGCTCGCGGCGTGCTTCGGCCTTGTCCGCTGCGCTGATCTTGGTTCGTGTGGCCATGACTGGTGCCTCCTCCGTCGTGACCGGTCCCCCGGCCTGCTCTGCCAGTTTCTTGTCGCCGTCATCTGGCGTGAGGAGAGACAGCAGCGCACGGGAACGACGGGGCAACCCTGCGGCCGGACAGTTTTCGTGGGAGCGCAGCGAGTACGGGACGAAAAGTGTTCGGAGCCTTCGGCCGTAGCGCAGCGGAGCGAGGGGTTGAGGCGGCGGGCACGGGTGATGCAGTATCGCCGGGAGCCAGATGTGCGACAAGAAACCGATGTCTTTTCGCGGTGCGGAGCGCAGCGGAGTTCGGTTTGGTGGACGCCCGCAGGGTGGCCGGCACCGCCGGCAGGCGGAATGCGAGACCGCTCGTCGACGTCGGCAGGTGACCACCTCCACCTGAGGAGCTCGCCCGGTGACTGTGCGGGAGCGACGGAGACCGGCCACGCTCGGTGTCGCGGCAGCTCGTAGACCCTGGATAGATTCTTTTGTCGAACATTTATCTATTCCACGCAATTAATCGCGAATATCCGGAAAGGAATCAGAGATATCCGCTGCTTTATTCCGGTAATAATTCGCACTTGATAAGTACGCGATTAAACTTATAAACCGGCCTTGACCTGCCGATACGGGGCCACCGTGCATTCATTTGGGGGGTTGCGGAAAGGCCCTTCGATATGGGACTCTAATGGAGGCGAAGCAACCGCTGAGCCAAGATATCGAGAATCCAACCGAAAGGCCGATATGCCACACGTGTGCGCAAATCACCCCAACAACGGGACGGAATTTCACTACGAAGGGAAAGTATTGTGGCTGCAGAGAAGAATGATGGGTCCGAGACCGGGCGAGCAGGCTGGAGAGGATGGTTCGCGAGGTTCAGGGGTTCACGACCCGTGAGGACCTTGTCGACACTGGCGCAGGTGCACTGGCGGATTCAGCTGGTGTGCAACGTGTTCGGTGTCGATGTGCCGTGGCAGGGTGACGAGGTTTCGCCTCCTGTGTGGGCAGTGCTGCTGGCGGTCTGGGATGTGGTGGGTCCGTGGGTTCACGGGGCCGTTGACGTGCTGATTGCTTTGTTGCAGTTGTTCTATGGCTGATAGGTAGAAGCGCCAGGAGCCGGTGGCCGTTCGTGGTCACCGGGCTTTTGGTTGTAGGGGTTGGCGGATTCAGGAGTGTCGCGCGTGGGGACTGCGGTCGTTGGCCGTGGCGTTCGGTTCCGGTTGGGGCCGGGCGTTGTTCAGTTCCACGAGTGCGAGGAGTCGCGCTGTGTTCGCTGCGATTTCGGCTGGCAGTGGCGGTCCGTCGAGGGTTCTGATTCGCATGACGTCGAGTGTGGCAGTGGGTACCGACAGAGTTGTTCTCTCGCAACGCTTTCAGGTCTGCAGTCCCCTGATCATAGGTAGAGCAGGTGGGTGGCGGTGCCGTCGAAGTGTTCGAGGTTGTCGAGCACGCCGGTGTAGTTGCCGGGTCGGCAGGCTCCGAGACTGACGATAAGGGCGCAGGCTTCGTCGATAGTGACGAGGTAGGTCGGTGGGGTGTTGGTGGGGCTGGCGTCTGCGTGGGCCTGGGCGTCGAGGAGGGCGTAGCGGACTGCGTCGGCGGCGGCGCGTTTCGCTGCGATGAGGCTTGGTTCTGATCCTGCGGCGGTGATGGTTTCGGGTTGGCGGTCGGGTCGTGTGGTGACGGTCCAGGTGATCATCGGTGTCGTGTTCCTTCGGGTGGGTGA
The DNA here is from genome assembly GCF_002258965.1 of Rhodococcus sp. 05-339-2. Taxonomy (NCBI): domain Bacteria; kingdom Bacillati; phylum Actinomycetota; class Actinomycetes; order Mycobacteriales; family Nocardiaceae; genus Rhodococcus; species Rhodococcus sp. 05-339-2. The sequence continues at coordinate 165,418 of NZ_NOYW01000002.1, read as the reverse complement.
GCCGGGCGGCCTGTGGTGCGTGGTTCTTCCAGCATCGCGTACCGAGCGCGAGCGAGGTCCGCGATGCGCAGGCATTTTCCGGAATCTGGGGACAGAAGATTCGCCTGTGGATGGAGATGACTCGGCCCCGGAACCGTGTCGGGTCCGGGGCCGGGGGCTGAGAGCGTCTTAGAGGCGTCGACGCCAGGGTGCAGCCATGTCTTCCTGGTGTTCGCGTTCGGCGTCGTCGAATGCGTCGGTCAGGGTGGTCGGGTCGCTCGTGTACTGGTCGCCGTCGGTGAAGATCGCGACGGCCATGCGGTGCACGTTTCGGAGCTCGTCGAGCATGGTGACGTAGCCGAGGCGGTCGATGATGCGCCAGGTGACCGGTCCCATGTGGACCTCGACCCAGTGCATGGTGCGCCGCCGGGCGGGTACGTACTGCTCGCGCGGCGTGACGGCGGTTTCCGGTGGCGCGATCCATACAACGGACATGGCGGCGCGGGCGTAGTCGTCGCCCGGCCCCCCTGGCTGGGGTGCCTGGTTGTCGATTCGACCGATAAGGGTGCGGGCGTCGGCCAGTCCAGCGATGAACGCGTGCACGGCGGCGGCAGAGCGGAAGGTCATCATCAGGCGGTTGAAGGTGACGATCATCTGGGCGTCGTCGGTGGCGGCGGCATGGACGTTGACCACGGCTTTCTGGCGTCCGACGATGGTGGCGGTGGTGTGGGTGACCACTGCGCCGTAGTTGTCGGTGTCGGTGATGCTGTGGGCTTTCTGGGCGGTGGTCTTCGACATCTCGCGCTCCTCTGCTCAACGTGGCGAACCTCGGTGGCCCGCCAATTTTTTGCCGTTCTGGCAGAGGAGAGTTGGACCGGCAGGAGGGGGCCGGAGTGCAATGGTCGGGCCGGAAAGTTTTCAGCCGCAGGCGTCTGTGAAAAGTTTCCGGAGCCCTTCGGGCCGGGAGCGCAGCGGACGCCGGCGGTTGCGCGGAGGTCACCGCCGGTCAAAATCGGAAGGCCAGAAGGGAATCTCAATAGGTTTTGTCAAGCACGGCCGCAGGCCGTTCTGCTCGGTCGCCGCCGGAGGGGGCGAAACAGTCTGGCGTGACGCTACGAGGTGCCTGTTTAGGTAGACAGGTCTACCCAATGAGTGGCATGGTTACCTCATGACATCAACTCGATCCCCGTCGGCACGCACCCGGATCCTGTCCGCTGCCGCAGAGCTGTTCTATGCCGACGGCATCGCCGCAACCGGGATCGACACCATCACCGCCGCGGCGGGTGTGGCGAAAATGAGCTTGTACAACAACTTCGAGTCGAAAAACGATCTGGTTGAGGTCTATCTCGGTGAGCGGCACGAGGAGTGGCTCCGGCTCCATGCCCGCCGACGTGCGGAAGCGACGACGTCAGATGATCGGGTGCTGGCAGTGTTCGACGCCTACCTCGATCACGCACGCATGGCGTATCCGCACGGTTTCCGCGGCTGCGGCCTTCTCAACGCCGCAGCCGAGTTGCCCGCCGACGCCCCCGGGAGGGTCGCCGTCCGCACGCACAAAGAGCAGGTCGAAAGCATCATCATCGAAGAGCTGAGCTGCGCACACCCGGTATCGACCGCCAGAACAGTGGGCGAGCAACTGTCCTTCATCCTCGAAGGCGCGATGTCGCGGGCCGGTCTCGAAGGAAAGCCGGACCGCGTCCTCGCCGCCAGGGCCATCGCCGAGAACATCCTCGCGACGCTGTGAACAGCACAATGCTCGGCTCGGCGGCCGTACTGGGTGCCTCCGTGCTGTGGGGAACCACCGGAACCGCCGCGTCGCTCGCCCCGACGATCAGCGCACTCGCGATCGGTGCTGCGGCGATGGGCATCGGCGGTCTCCTCCAAGCGGCACTGAACGTCGACGCACTCCGCCGCGCTCGCCCCACGTTGATGGCCCGATGGGCAGTCGTGCTCACGGGTGGGCTGTGCGTGGCGATCTACCCGTTGGCGTTCTATTCCTCGATGAGGATCGGAGGCATCGCGGTGGGCACTGCGGTGTCTCTGGGATCCGCTCCCCTGGCCTCGGCTGTCGTCGACCGTGTTCTCGACGGGACACGCCTGACCCGCGCCTGGATCGTCGCCGCTGCTCTCGGAATCGGCGGGACGGTGCTGATGAGCAGCGGCGTCCACTCACCCGGCGACACCTCCGCCGCTGCCGGTGTCGCTCTCGGGCTGGTCGCCGGACTCACCTACGCTGGCTACTCCCGATCACTGCGGGACCTGATGAGCGGCGGCATCAATCGCGGCGCATCGACAGGGGCCGTCTTCGGCGCCGGCGGCATCGCCTTGCTTCCCATCGTCGTCGCCGCGGCATTCACCTCTGACCTGTCGGGACGACCCCTCACGGTGATCGCCTACCTCGCGATCGTCCCGATGTTCGGCGGCTATATATTGTTCAGCCACGGCCTCGCCAGGATCAATGCCGCGACCGCCACGACACTGACACTCAGCGAACCCGTATTCGCCACCGCACTCGCGGTCATCTTCGTCGGTGAACGACCCACGACCGCGGGATGGCTCGGTGTCGCGCTGATCATGGCTGGACTCGCCGTCCTGATGAGCTCCGCCCGGCCGGCGAACGAACCGCACCCAAGGTCGATTGCCAACCGCCCCGACGTCAGCGACCGTTGGACTTCACGACAACCGGTCAACGGCGGTGACCGGTTCGCTAATTAGCGCTGCTACGCACTCCAGCTCACGCCGCAACATCTCTGTATTGCGCTGCGCAGCGGAGGATTTGGGGTGGTACGGCGTGTCGTCCCGCAGCATTGCCCAGAGCATGTTCGATCTGCGTCGGGCAAGCGCCAGAACAGCTTGGGTGTGTCGCTTGCCCTCCGCTCGTTTGCGGTCGTAGTAGATGCGGGACTCCGTGCACGATCGGATGCTGAGCTGGGCGGAGAGATAGGCCGCCCTCATTAGCCGCCGGTCATAGCGCCGCGGCCTGCGGAGGTTGCCGCTGATCCGGGCGGAGTCGCGTGGGACCGGAGCAAGACCGGCAACGGCGGCGAAACGATCCGCTGTGCCGAACACCGACACGTCGCCGCCTGCAGCGGCGAGGAGCTCGGCACCGAGCAGCGGGCCGAATCCGGGCATTGACTCGATCACCGCCGCTTTGCGGTGGCGAGTTCGATTCGGTGGACGCCCGCAGGGTGGCCCGGTCCTACGCGAGCCGCTGTGCCCCTCTTGGGCAACGGACAAGGCCCGCACCCTGTGTCGGGTGCGGGCCTTGTCGGTCTGCGGCTGGTGCCTGTGTCAGGGCTGCTCTGCCGGTGGGGTGGTCGGGCGCCCTTCGGCAGCGTCGCGGATCCACTGGGGTACCTCGAGGCCGTCACGTTCGTACAACGCGACCGATGCCCGTGCTGCGGCCCGCGCTACCTGTGGGCGGGCGGCGGTAGTGCGCTTCTCGGTGGTGGTCATCGTGGGTCCTCCTGCTCGTTCTGGTTGTCAGTGTCCTCGGTTTGTGCCGGTGACGCCAGTGCTCGCCACAACGCCCGGGTCGCGACGGCGCGCAGCACGTCTCGTTCGGTTCGGGTGATGAGCGGCGAGTCGGTCACCGGTGTGTAGATATCCCAGCCCAGTGCGGCTTCGGCCTCGTTCTCGCTGGTGGTGCGTTCTAAGCACCAGGTGATCCGTTGCCAGGCCTGGGCGCGTTTGTCGGCCACGGTGCGTTGACGGACGGTCAGGGCGACGCCGACGACGGCGAGGACGCCGACGATCAGGGTCACCCATGCTTGAGCGGGCATCAGGGGCGTTCCTTCCAGGTGGTGCGGGGTTGGTGGCCCCGGTGCCGTCTGGCACCGGGGCGGTCGGTTACCGGCGTGAGGTTCCGCGGACGATGTCGCCTTCGATGTAGGTGAATCCGTCTCCGCGGCCGTCACGGAGTGCGAAGTGGTAGTCCGCGTGGATCCAGACGGTATCGAAGTGTCCGGCGTCGGTGAGGGTGCCGAGTAGGTCTCGGTCGGCTCCGTTGGGGAAGAACGCGACTCCGGACGAGGGCGGGTAGTAGCGGTTCAGGGTGTCGATCAGGGTTTCGACGCTCCGGCATTCTGCGGCCGCGTCGAGGGCCTTGTCGTAGGTGGTCCAGTAGTCGTCGATGTCGTTGGTGGTCATGGCCTTTGCTCCTCGGTCGGTGCGGGTCGGGTGGGGGTGGTGAGCGTGGCGGGTCAGTAGTCCTCGTCCCAGTGCTCGCCTGCGTAGGTGGGGTCGAAGTCGGCGGGTGCGTGGGCCGGGTAGCGGCGGCGGATGTCGTCCTCGAGGTCGAGCCGGTCTTGCCAGTGCTTGTCGCACCTCGGATGCGATACCCCGGTTCCGGACAGTGCGTCCCGGTATTCGACGTCGCCGGTGCAATCGGGGCCGTCCGCAATGCAGGTGACGGCGTCGGTGTTCGTGGTCTCGGTCATAACTGTTGCTGCCCTTCGGAACTCGTGCCGGGTCGGTCTTGCGTCCTACCCCGCGTTCTTTCGCCGTCATCTGGCGTGGGGAGAGTAGGCGGCGCACGGGAACGTCGTCCCGCCCCTGGGCCGGGAAGTTTTCAGCCGGAGGCGTTCGTGAAAAGTTTTCGGCGCCCGCAGGGCCGGAGCGCAGCGGAGTCAGGGGTGGGTAAGGCGGGCACGGGTGACGCAGACTCGCCGGCAGCCAGATGCCCGAAAGAACGATGCTCTTCTACGGTGCGGAGCGCAGCGGAGCTCGGTTCGGGTGGACGCCCGGAGGGTGGCCGGCACCGCCGACAGGCGGACGCATGACGCTCGTCTCCGATCGCGGTGTGGCCACCTCCCGGTCGTGGAGCTCGTGCGGTGACTGTGCGGAGCGACGGGGCGTGGCCACGCTCGGTGTCGCGGTAGCGCGTCATGTCGGTGTCGCGGTACGCGCTGGGCGTCGGCCACGCCGGTTGCCGCTGCCGATCGCGGATCCGTTGACAGGCATGAAAACGGCGCACGACCCGTTGTTCTCGTGGGTCGTGCGCCGTCTCGTGGGTGTCAGATGCGGTCGAGCTCGAAGACCAGGGTTCCTGACGAGTTGTAGACGCCGAGGTGGTCGTCACCGTCGGGTTGGACGAGGTAGGTCGCCGTGTTCTCGCTCTGGCGGACCTTCATCGTGTAGTAGCCGTCGGCTTCGTCGTCCGAGAGTGTGCAGTACATCGGGCCGCCGATGTCGACGCTCATCATGCCTTCGCAGCTTCCGTCGTCGTAGAAGTAGACGGTGCTCGATGGACCGGTGGAGTCCCACATACCGGTGATCTCGGGTGCCGAGGAGCAGCCGGTGAGAAGGGCGGACCCTGCGACGGTGAGCCCTGCGAGCAGGGTGGTTGTCTTGTTCATCGGTCAGCCCTTCGCCATGCCCGCTGCGGCCTTGCCCACGAAAGTGGCCAGAGTCGCAGAAGTGTCCTGGAAGTTCACATCGGTGTAGAGGCCGTGGTACCAGCTCTTCTCGGCGGCCTCTTTCGCGTTGATGCCACCGAGGCCGACGGAGTTGAGGTCGCATACGGGATCTCCGACGATGCATGCGGACAACACGGGTGCGCCCGCAGGGTATGCCTCGCGTTTGCCGAGCGAGCCACGAACATTCCACCCCCGGCCAACTGTGGAGAACACAGTGTCATCGCTCGGATCGAAGTCGGACGAGGTCGGCGATGGACCATTGTATTGATACAAAGCCGACCGGCCAGTGACGCCGGCCTCCTTGATGACGCGGTTGAAGGCGGGGTCGGCGAGAAGGGCGGACGCTGCGAGGCGGTCGGATCCGATCGGGCCGTTGGTGGATGTGGAGTTGGCGATAATGCTGTTGATCGAAGCGCCGGCGTAGCCGCGGTCGGCGAACTCGTGTGCGGCGGCGGCGTTGACTGAGGCGCGAGTCTCGTTGCTGCGTCATCGTGTCGCCTCCGCGTACTCACCGGTGGCCGCCTGTTGTTCTACCTCGTACGGGGCATCCGAGCCGGCTGCTACTTGTGCCTCCTTCGAGCCTTCATGCAGGGCGAGGAGATGATTGGGCACTTTCGATTCCGCGACGTCTACGACGAGTTGGACCAGCTTGTCGTAGCGCCGGGTGACTGTTGAAGTTTTGACTTTCAGCATCCGAGCGACTGCTGCAAAATTTCCCTGCGCTTCGGGATGCTTGTGATAGAGGTACGCTGTTGTCCAGACGTCGTCGTGCAGGGCTCCGTGTGCGTCAAACAGGTCGCTGAGCTGCTGGGTACTGGCTTCGTCTGTAGGTTCGGCGACCGGCTTCGGAGCGCCTTCACGGCTCGGCAGACTGCCAATCACATTCTTCGGCAACGACGTTTCCAGACGGCTGGCGCGTGGTGCTCGGAGTATGACGGCGAGAACTTCGGTCATCGCCAGGAGGAAGACTAGGGCGATGGTGGCGATGCCGGCTGCAACGAAAGCGGGCATCACGGTTGAGGTCAGTGTTGCGTGGTAGGCGTTGCCTGCGATCGAGGCTCCGGCTGCGACGGCAAGAACGCAGAGGACGAAGCGGCGCCCGCGCACTGTTCGTGGGTCGGTGTGGTGAGACAGTGCGATTGCGGTGACCGTGGTGGCGACGATTGCGCCGTCGAGGACGACGGGTATCACCCAGGCTCTCCCAGGCTCGGTACCTGCCATTGTGGCGAGATCCCGCAGGGCTGCGAAGGACAGCCAGAAGGACGCCGCGGCTATACCGACGGTGAGGACGATGGCAGTGGCCAAAGCCCCGGTCAGCACTCGTGGGTGGATTAAGACCGTATTGGCGTGGCCGACGTGGTCTTCGGCCGGTTCGATAGAGGTACTAGCGTTATTCATTGATCGCAGGTCCAATCTGTGATCGACCGGCCGCGCTACTCACTGCCACCGCGTCGGTGGCGGTCGGAGAGACCTTCGAGCATCTCGGGGTGTGCTACCGCCGGTCCATCGCGCCCTCGTTCACGAAATCCAGCTACCAGCACGATCATCCACCGGTGCTCGCCGAAGTCATCGACACCGGTGAGATCATCGAAATCGAAATAGAAGAGCACGACGCATTCTGGGCATGGGCTGTGATAGAGACGTTTCGCCACACCGGAATTCGAGTGGAGGAACTCCTCGAACTCACCCACCTCGCAGTCGTGTCCTACACACTGCCATCGACCGGCGAGATCGTGCCGATGCTGCAGATTGTCCCGTCCAAAACCGGCGAAGAACGCCTTCTGCTGGTCAGTCCGGAACTCGCGAGAGTGCTGGCGACGATCATCGCGCGCCTGCGAACCACCAACGGCGGAGCAGTGCCCCTCACGGCGCGATACGACGGCCACGAGCGCATCAGAAATCCACCGCTACCGCATCTGTTCCAGCATCGAATGGGCTGGCAATGGGCGGTCCCAGCACGGACCTTGATCCAGAAGTGGCTCAACCAAACTCTCGCCGGGACACGGATCGTCGACAACGCCGGCAACCCGCTTCGGTATACCGCGCACGACTTTCGACGCATGTTTGCCACCGAGTCGGTCGGCAGCGGACTGCCCATCCACATCGTCGCAAAACTGCTGGGGCACAAGCATATTTCGACGACGTAGATCTACACCGCCGTCTTCGACGAGAAGCTCGTTCGCTCCTGTCGAACTTTTCTCGATGCCCGACGTGCGCAACGACCGGACGACGAATACCGCAGCCCCACCGACGCGGAGTGGAACGACTTCCAACATCACCCCGAGCATCGCAAGCTCGAACTCTGAACCTGCGGTCGCCCCCTACAACACTCCGTGCAAACACGAACATGCCTGCATCCGATGCCCCAGCCAGCAGGTCGATCCGACCGCTCGAACGAGGCTGACCGCCATCATTGCCAACCTCCGCGACCGCATTCACGAGGCACGAAACAACGGCTGGACCGGCGAAGCCGAAGGTCTCCAGACCAGCCTCACTGCGGCAGCAGCGAAGCTCGTCGGCCTCGACCGGACGACAGGATCCGGCACCGCGACGTCGCTTGGAATCCCAGCGATGCCGTGACGAGCTGTATCAGCGCTCAGTGAACTTGCGGCTGCCATTGTGACGCAAGGTTGGGGGCGACGCTGCCTGGTCCAGCGGCGTGAGCAAGTGCGCGAGCAGCCGAGCGGGGGCATCGTGCTGCACCATGTGTCCACTGCCTTCTATCCAGTGGAAATTACTGCGAGGCAATCGCTTACGCAGTCTCAGGGCGTATTCTGCGTCGAGCCATCGATCGCGTCGGCCCCACAGGATCGTTGTTGGGGCCGCGAGATCACCCAGTAGTTCTTGAAATTCGTCGGTGTCGGTTTCGTCGGCTTGTTCGTACTGTCGGTAAAAGGCATCCTGACCTGCAGTGCCTGTCCATGGGTCGACGAACGCGTCGAGGACACCTGCACTGAGACCGACATGGCTTCCGTCGCTGATCTTGCTGGTCACCAATTCCTTGTGTGCGTACTCGGGAAGGGCCGAGAATGCTGCCGCATCGTTTTTCACAGTGCTGAAGAATCCCCCGGAAGACCAGCTATTGACGCTAACCGCGTTGACCAGCGTCAAATCACGAAACATTCTCCCTCCCAACAGAGTTGCTCGAAGAGCGACAGCACCTCCGACGTCATGGGCCACCACGCTCGGGCTGCCCAGACCCCATTCGTCGAGCAGGTCGCCGAAGATGTCGGCTTGCTTCGCCAAACCGACGTTCTGGCTGATGTTCTTGTCGGATTGCCCGAACCCGAGCATGTCCCACACATACACTTGCCGGGTAAGGGCCAAACCGTGAGCGATGTCTTTCCAGATCAGCGACGAGAACGGTGTTCCGTGAAGTAGAACAATGGGATCACCGGTCCCGAAAGTGGACCATCGCACTGCGCCTTCGCCTGTGCGCAATTGACGATCCAGGTTCCATGCGGTCATGCTGATTCTCCTGTCTATGCCCTCGATGAACAAACCCCGGTGTCCGGAACGCGGGGCGTGGCCCCTGGGGCGAGTCGGGTTCACGTCAGGGTCGTGCGGATACCAGACGGGTGCGTGGTGAGGGGTACGTGAGCGCTGTGGCTACGGCCACAGCGGAGGTAGCGGCCACGGTCGTTGCAGGCCATTCGCCGAAGGTCGCCAGTAGGCTGGCGACGACGGTTCCCAACGCTCCTACGCTGTAATAGATCAGCATGTAGACCCCGAGGAGAGTGCCCGCGCGACGGTCGTCGACAGCGACGACCGCGGCCTGGTTCGCGACCTGGGCACTGAAGCATCCTGCGTCGAAGGCAGCGAGTGCCAGCGTCGTCCAGACCGGATTGCCGAGGGCCACGGTGAGAAGGAGCGCAGCAATGGCTGTGACACTCAGCGAAGCCAGCATGACTCGGCGGCTTCCCCAGCGGTCAGTGAGCTTGCCCGCCGGCCATGTCGCGGCCAAACCGAGAAGCCCTGCCAGGCTGTACAGACCGATAGTCCTCCCGTTCAGTGAATACGGCTCAGCCGACAGTGCCAGGGACAAGCCGACCCAGATGAGATTGAATGCGAAGAACCAGAGTGCTCCACTCGCAGCCGCCAGCCGCAACGATCGGTGACGCATCAACAGTGCCGGGGCGGTCCGCACTACCGACTGCCGACGACCTGCGCCCGACGGCACCTCTCTCGGTAGGATTGCCAAAGCTGCCGATGCAGCGACCAGACAACATCCGGCGAAGATCGCCAGCATCGCCCTCCACCCCCACGCGGATGCAAGTATTCCTCCGACGAGTCGACTGGAGACGATGCCCGCCGAGATCCCAGCCGCGACGACGCCGAGCGCGGTACCCCGCTTGACCGGGTCGGCCAAGCGGCCGACAAGTGCACTGGACTGCCCAGCCACCGAGGTCAGCACCCCGATCAGGACGAACACTGCGATCAGCACCGCAGCGCTGCGAGCCAACGCAGCACACGACAGAGCCGCTGAGAGTGCCAGCAACTGCACCGCGATCACTACAGCGGGCCGCATCCGATCGACGAGCGGAACCAGCATCAGCACACCGACGAGATACCCGACGAGCGATCCGGAGGTGACGAACCCGACGACCGTCAACGATGCGTCCAGATCGGCCGCAACCTCGCCCAACGCCGGTGCGATGGCGTAACCGTTGGCGATCGCGATCCCCGCTACTACCGCTGACACTGCAAGTTCGGCGCTGGTCAGTGGGCGATCTACGGCCACATCATCAACGCGTGCAACACTTTCAGACGGCACGGTGACGTACCGCGATGCACTCGACTTCCACGAGTGTCTCCGCGTCGACGAACGGCAGCGCGTGCACCAACGAAAATGCCGGCTTGACCTCGCCGTACACCTCGCCGTGAGCACGGGCAGCGTCTTGCCAATTCTCGAAGTCAGCGACGACGAGGCGACTCTGCACCACCTCCGACAATTCGAACCCTGACTCGGCGAGGACCGTGGCCACTGTTGCGAGCGCGGAGAGAGTCTGCCGGTACACATCCGGGCCCTCTCCCGCAGTGCCCGAGATGTAGATGGTGTCGCCTGCCATCACGGCACGTGAATAGCCCACCGATGATTCCCACGGCGATCCCGACGAAATACGTGTATGCATCAATTTCCTTTCACTACTTCGGTAGTAACATAGACAGTACTACCAGGGTAGTGAAGAGATGGGCAAGAGGAATACACTGCTCATGTGAACGACAAACCGACATCGAAGCTGCAGTCGGCCCTGATGCGGCTCGGGTTTTCCCAATACGAAGCCAAGGCCTATACCGCTTTGGTGGGGCAGTCTCCGATGAACGGCAGCGAAGTCAGTAAGCGAGCAGGTATGCCGCCGTCGAAGGTGTACGAGACCCTCGCCCGCCTCGAAACCAAAGGCGCGGTTGTGGTGAACAGATCAGAGCCTGTTCTGTACGGAGCTGTTCCGCACCGCGATCTCCTCACCGGGCTCGCTGCGCGATTCGAGGCCGATGTCGCAGCGGCGATCGACGAGCTCGATGCCATGCCCGCTGCCGACCGCGCGGGTTTGGTGTGGTCGCTCTACACGCGAGAATCGATTCTCGACGCATTCGTGCGCCTCATCGACACTGCGCACTCGCAACTGTTCGCCGGCATCTGGGACGAAGAGCTCGACGCTACAGGCCCTGCCCTCGAGCGTGCAGCACAGCGTGGGGTGCAGACGCATGTTGCAATCTACGGTCCACGTACCCTCCGCGGTCCGAAGGTCTATGACCTCTCCGAATGTGGGGCGAGCGCACGACTGAGGCTGTCCGGTCGACGCCTCGCTGTGGCCGTCGCCGACGATGTCGACACCGTCGTGGCCGAATTCGGCGACCGCTCACCAGCGGAAGCAGTGCTGACCACCAATCCGGTCACAGGCCTGCTCGCCGTCGAATACATCAAAGCCGACATCAGTGGACGGCTACTGATCAACGCAATGCCCGACGCAAACTACCGACAACTGCTCGAGACCCACGACATGCAATCGATACTCGCAACCACACCCTGATCAGATGGTGAATTCAGGAGCGCCATCGACGACACAACTACTACCGGATCAGCCGGCTCCACGCACCGCACGGCGCTGCAGTGTCGACGTCCCCGCCTAGTCCGGATAGGGCCGCGCCTGCGGGCCGTCAGGGCTCGCAAGCGCGCAGGGCGGCGGGATCGCGTCCCGGCACGGCCTTTCACGACCGACGCGCACCGATAGCCGCAACGGTCCCGAGCGCACAGAAAACCGCTCCGAGAGCTATCGGCGCTATGGGTCCGAGCACATCGATACCGACAGCACCGGCCAACGCGCCGCCGGCGATCGAGACGTTGAACACCAACACGTACAACGACGTCGCCGCTTCGCGGCAGTCCGGTGCGGCATCGAACACTGCAGTTTGCAACAGCACCGGTAGCGCCGAATACGACAGCCCCCACACACCGACCAACACGAACACGCTCAGTGCACCCATAGGAGCAGCGAGAACCAGCAACACGACGGCCAGGACGGCAACACCCACCACCAGCATCATCGGCGAGCGCGCGGACACGAACCCGGCTAGCGCGTTCCCCGCAACCCCGGCAATCCCATAGATCAACAGGTACCCGCCGACCACGTCCGAGGAGACACCCACACCGCCGAGAAGGTAGGGCGCGATATAGATATAGGCAGCGCACTTTCCGATCACCACAGCTGCGGTGATCAGAAGAACTCGTCTGATTCGACTGCGTCGCAGAACATCTCGAATGCTGCTCGCAGCCTGGGCGGATCGCGACGCGGGCAAGGCCGGTATCAGTACGACAACGGCGGCACCGGCCACCGCCGTCAGACCGGCGAGGGCCGCGAATGCACCTCTCCACCCCACCCACTCCCCCATCCAGGTTCCTGCCGGAACACCGAAGACGAGAGCAAGGGAGATGCCCGAAAAGGTCACCGCGGTAGCTCTCATCCGCTGAGGCTGCGGAACCAGAAGCACTGCTACCGCAGCGACGATCGACCACATCAACCCGTGCGCAATCCCGACCACGAACCGCACCGCCAGAAGCTGCGCATACGACGTCACCAGAGCGGTCGCAGCGTTACCGAGTACGAACACAGCGACGATGATCAGCACCACGGTGCGGCGGTCGACCGCACGCGTCCACCTGGTCGCCACAGGGGCGAGGACGCCGGCGACGATGCCGTACAGGCTGACGGACAGACCCGCGACACCGACACCGACACCCAAGTCGTCCGAGATTGCTGGTAGGACTCCGATGGGCAGCATCTCCGTAGCGGTCACCGCGAACACCGCCAGCGCGAGCACCGTGACGGCAGCCCAGGCCCGAACCGGTGTCAGCATGGACCCGGCACCGGTGACGGAGACGGCGGTTCCGCGGGTCAGGGCTCGGCGTGGGAGCAGCGCATCTAGCGGTGGGGGTACGGGGCATGGTTCGCAGGGTTTGCCGCGTACAGCGGCGCTGAGTGGTTCCGGATCGTCGGTCTTGCCCGTGAGGTCCGTACCGCTTGCGGTGGGTGGCGCTGGTTCGGGTGCGGTGATGGTGGGGAGTTCGGTGGGTGCGTGGTCGCGGCGGCCGCCGGGGACGGTGGCCATGCGGCGGCGCAGGACGTCGAGTTGGGTGGCTTTGTCGAGTCCGGTGAGGTCGGGGATGGCGTTGACGGTGGCCATGGGGATCGACCTTTCGCCGTGCCGGTAGGAACTACCGTCAGACTATCGAACGCGTGTTCGACTGTCGAATGTGCTGGTGAGCCGGTTCAGCGGGGAACGGCGTGGCCGTCGAGGTCGGCCGCGGTGAAGGTCCAGGCGAGGTGCCGATATAGCCGGAGGTCGCGTTTCACCTGGTCGAGGGCGTGGGAGACGGCCGGGTGGTCGGGGTCGTGGCCTTCCGATCGGATGGCTGCGCGCTCGTTGTGGTCCATGTCCGGTTTGGACGCACGGGGCGGTGCGGCGATTCCGGCAACAGTCATTCGTTCGAATGACTGGACGTTCGATGTTGGTGACGGTGTTCGCCAGTGCGCCTCTCGGCAGGTGGCCGCTCGTAGCGGCTGATGGTTGGTACCCGGGGCATTGGGATCGAACGCCGTCGAGTTCTACCACGACAGTGCTGTCGGTGATATTCCAGCCCGTGTGGGAGGCGAAGAAAGGGGGTCCGTTATGCGTAGACCGCACATAGACGACTTCGCTGACGCCGCCGAATTCACGCCAACCTTACCCAACTGACCGAATCCCGCGCCCGTCCACCGCGTCAGGGTGCCGTTCATTCAATCGTTCTAACTAGCTCGGCAGAGGGCTCCGATGCAAAGTCAGCGCGGTACAAATATCCGGCGGGAACCGCTCCCGTGTGCCTTGTCAGATAGTGGAGGGAATTTCATGAAGAAGCGAATCTCAACGGTCGCAGTCCTTGTGGGCCTGCTTTTCGTCCCCGCGGTGGGTGCGACCGCCAGTGGCCAGCCCGCATCACGTCCGGCCGCAACACCAAGCGTTGTGGCCGACAACGTTCACCTCGCCGCTGACAAAATCAAGTGGTGCGTGTATTCGAAGAACAACTACTCGTCGTTCCACGACTACAACTGGGCGGTCGCTGCTTACTGCTGGGCCACGGGAGGCAAGATCCAGGACCGCCGTCCGTGACGGCGGGTCATGGGGGCGGCGCTGTTTCGACAACTTGGGTTCCCTGGCCGTGTCGCCGGTACAGGGCTAGCGCGGCTCTCTAGCGCACTGCGCAGCAGTGTGTTTCGAACACGGGTTTTATCGTGTCTTCGTCGGTATCGCGCTCAGGTCGCGAGTGCGGAGGGTCGGCGTGCCCTGGCCTGGGCTCGACCGGTGCGGGGTTCCCGCGAGTCGACCTGAGCCAAGTGTCGGTCCCGTGAGGCGTTCACCGTCTCGGTTCAGCGCGACCGCGTAGTGGCTGGTCTTGCCGACGTCGATGCCGCAGAACACCTGATAACTACTGTTGTCCAACGTCTCCCCTGCCCTTCGGGTTGTGGTGGTCGGGGGCACCGTTCCCGTCACCCACGTTATGCAGACCCGTCGTTGTAGCCATGCCTCTATCAGCGGTGAATCGGTGCCTACCGATCCGGCGGCGTCACTCGCCGAGACCTGAAGTCGGCCGGTGGCCTGTAAGCCATACCGGATCAGTCGACCAGCCCCCACTGGCCAGGGGCTGGGAAGAAGATAACGGGTGGCCTGTCAACCCCGAAGAGGGAGCTTGCGACCGTGGGTTGACTGGTCGGGGTCCCCGGCATGTCAGACTCGGGCGACTCGTACGACCAAAATGGTGACCCATATGGGGCGGCCCCGAAGGGGACGTGCGGACGCGTTCACGCGACCGAATATTGTTGCACTGCAATGTCTGTGGCTGATTCAATAGCTGACCAGCGGCCCAGCTGTCTTACTTTCTCGCAGCCTGTATGTCCTTTTCCGGGAAATCGAATGCGGCTCGAATTACCGTGTCGATGAAGAATGCGGATATCGACGCTGGTTATCCTTGAGAAGACGAATGCGGTTGCGCATTGCGAATGTGTCGATGAAAGGTTTTCCGGCTGTGGCCAAACGAGTGACAACCCAATTGGTGGACGATATCGACGGGTCGGTCATCGACGACGAGTCCGGCGAAACGATCGAGTTCGCGATCGACGGCGTCGAGTACTCGATCGACCTGAAAGCGAAGAACGCCACCGAGTTTCACAAGAAGCTCGACTACTACGTCGGGCATGCGACGCGGGTCGGTGGCCGCAAGCGTAAGCCCTCCCCCGCTGCCGCGTCGACCGCGACAGCGGCCGGCGGATCGGTCAAGCGTGATCCGGAGCAGACGCGGGCGATCCGGCAGTGGGCATTCGACCAAGGTTACGAGATCAGCGAACGCGGCCGCATCCCGGCCGATATCGAAGAGGCGTACAACGCCGCACACTGACGGGCGGCGAGCCGCCTGCGTCGACGCGAGCGGGCGCCGGTGGTGGTGCGCCGAGCGGGGGAGCTCGAGGGGCCGCCGCAGGCCCCCTCGACCCGGGCCGGGGACGTCGAGCCGCCGGTGGCGGGCACCGTAGGGGTACCCGCTACCGGTTCCGATTTCTAGTCGGTGATGCTCTCCTGGGTGGGGGCGGTCAATGCGTCGTAGCCCTGCTCGGGGGTGAGCGTTCCGGCTGCGACCTGCTCGACCGGAGTTAGGTCGTAACCGTGCTCGACCAATAGGTCCAGGTAGTTGTCCTGGTTCCCGTAGCCGCTGCGCTTCCACCAATCCTTGCCGGTTCCGCTCATCCGTGCCTCGTAGGCGGCAAGGATCTGCGCGAGCAGGATCACCTGCGCGCGAGTGTCGCTGGCCTTGTCGATCACCGGTGCCAGAGCATCGCGTGCGGCGCGTTCTTTCCAGTCGCCCCACCGCTCGGTGGCGGGCTTGTCGACTGTGACACCAAGCAGCTCCGCGAGGTGCTCGGAGGCTTTGTTCTGGGTGAGCAGTCCCGGCTCTTCGACGAGAGTGTCGGTGATCCCCTTCGCGGCACCCTTCGGCAGGGTCTTGCTGGTGAGGAACTTCGACAGGAACTCCTTGCGGACCACTGTCGCGGCGAGAGATGCGACGTTGAGCGCCTTGGTGCGCCGACGCGCGGCCCTCTCGGCTTCCTTCGCTGCAGCCTCGGCGGCGAGCCGCTTCTGCTCGGCGGCCTGGGCGACTGCCTCGGCGTCGGCGGGTCCACGTCACCGGCGGGTGCGGCCAACGCGGCCGCGAGGATCGGCCCTGGCTTCACACCAGCGGCGTCGGGGTCTGAGGTGAAGTATTCCGGCACCCAGACCTCGGCGGTTCCGATGTCCTTGTGGTGGTGCAGTCCGGCCTCGGGCTCTGCCGACAGGTTGTCCTCGGTGTCCCAGTCGATGCTGTCCTCTTCGATAATTTCGCCTGTGGCGGTGAGGGTGTATCGCTCTTCCTTCGACAGCCACAACGCCCAGTGCCCCGCTGCGCCGTCGATCACGGCGTCGGTCACTGGGCCACCGTCGGCGGTCACCAGATCGTCCGCGCGCAGGTACGGGTCGCCGTAGGCCGGTTCTTCCTCGAGGACGGTGAACCCTCGTTCGGCGTAGGGGATGCCTGCTTCGGCGCGGGCTTTGCGCTCAGCGCGGTCGTTGAGCAAACGCTGCGCGGTCCACCGGAAGTCGTACCGCGCTCCTAGGAGCTTCTCGATGGCGGCGGTGTCGCCTTCGGCGTCGAACTCCGCGACGATCGCGGCCTGATCGAGGGTGAGCTGCCCGGCGTCGAGGGCCGCGCGGGCGGTCTGCGAGCGGCCCGCTGTACCTGCGGTTTTCGCGGTCTCCCGATTGTCGTAGTGCACGCAGCGGGCGAGAACGGCCTGTCGACTTCAACATCACGCTCAGCGGCTTCGCCACCATCCGGAGCGGACCAGCGGTGTCGGCGTTCGGAAAGTTGGACTGCCACCACGAGCTGGAGGTCAGACTGTCGACGAGGGCTTGGCAAGCGTCGATATTGTCGACGACTTCGCCTGAACCGACGGCTTGCTCCGCAGAACAGACTCGCCAATCGGACAACCCTCGTCAAACGGCATTCGATGATCGTAGCGATCGATCTGAGCATCGCAGTTGGTTGTGTCCGCTCAGCCAGTTCAGCGATACGTGTCGGCACCTACCTCTACGGTGTCGCGTGTGAGCGAGAGCGACGACATGGGGGTAACTCCGGTGCCCGATCGTGTGCTTGACGAGCTCGCCGACGTTCTGGTGGACAGGGTCGATCAACTGCTCGACCGGCTGACCGATCGAGCAATGTCGGCACCGGTGGCCGGATCGCGTATGTGGGAGTCGACGTGGAAGCAGCGGGACACTGCGGTGGGGCGTGCCCGCGACCAAGAAAGATCTCGCGTGCGGATTGAATTGACGCACCTGGCGGTCGCAAAACTTAGCCCGAAGCACGCTGCAGCCCTCCACGTCCCAGCTCGACAACGGCAGGTAGTCAGGCCCCGCGCTGCGAACACCGGTCGCAATCGGGTCGACGATGCACAGCTGGCCTTCTTCTGAAGATTGCTCTTGTTTCGTGAACGCATCTCGGACCCGGTCGTCAAGTAGCGCGGCATCCCATGTACTTCACTGGACTACAGCAACTTTCGAGCTCGCAACTAGACTCGCGCAATGGATACTTCCGAAGTTGCTCTCATGGTCTCGGGCGCGAGTGCTTTCATCACGCTTGGCGGACTGTTCTGGCAGCTCATGCTGTATCGATTATCAGGCGCGCGGTTGCAGGTTCGACTCATGCCCGACTACCTGGACAGACATCACACTATCTACAGAGGAGCAGGGCGGAGTGGCCTTACAGCCAACTTCGATATGTTCGACGGCCCCGAGGTGTCCAAGATAGGGGTCGAGCTGGCCCTGATCAAGGTCACCAATGTTGGCCGAATTTCCGTGTCAGTCGAGAATATCTCGCTTGATTTCGGGCGCTCCTCATCCTGGCCGTGGAAGAGGGGTCGAAGGAACACCGAGGGGGTCGTCGTCCAAGCATATGAGGGACACGATTCCACGTCGGCTCGACTGGATCCAGGTAGCACCGTTACCGTCATGTTCCCGTTCTGGTCACTCGTCAAGGGGTCCAAGCATCTGACCAGTAAGAGGAACTTCACTGTGCGCGGAAGCGCTACAGCAGCAGGCCGCAGAGCGGACCTGTCGTCGCGACGGCTGTCATGGAAGTTGACGCCGCAGTCAGCGTCGCTGTTTGCGGATTCCGGGGAACCTGACGCGGAATTGCGGGCGTATCGGATGTTATGGCACCAGACCCGAGATAATGAGGGACGCACGAAATTCGGTTCCCACTGGCACGAGATCAAGACTGCGTTGGATAACGGCGTGAGCGATGACGAGCTGGTGGAGATTTTCGATAATGCTCACCCAGAGGGGGGCGTTTACATCAGCCTCCCGTACGACGTGAGGGCTGCGTACAAGGATGCGGACTTGCGAGAACAGCTTCTACCGCTGGTCTACTAGAACAATAGGGGCAACCGGGGGCGGCCGTCAGTGGCGCGTTCGAGGGGGAACGTGACAGGGCTTCTAATCTCTTCGCAACCCGGGCGCCGGTCTTGCCACGAATTTGACGTGAGACCGTCGGCGGCGGTTGTGGGATTCCTGTGCGAGGAGCAGTTAACCTCCTTGGCATGGAACCGTCGACCGCCATCTCATCTGCGGTGTCCGCACGAACTCTCGGCGCGCGAGGTTCGCGGTCTTTGGTCGGCTCGTCCGACCCCGCCGCTGAGCTGACTCCAACAGCTGCTGCAGTGCTGGCGGCCATTCCGGCATGGTGGTCGGCCAGAGCGACGATGGCGGGTCTGAGCGGTGACTGGCTTGATGTTCACTGGGCACTGGGCACAGAACCGCCTTTGATCCTGTCCGACGCCCCGCCGCTGGAGCTGGAGTGGGGTCCGCTCACCCCCGAGGCTGTCGGTGCTGCGTACGTTGACTCGCTCGCACCGGAGACCCGGGCGCGTCATGGTCGGCATTACACCCCGCATGAACTGGCCGACCAGTTGTGGTCGATGGCGCGTTCGGCGGTCGGCTTCAAGGCACCGCTGCAGCCTCTCCCCGGGCTGGTGCTCGACCCCGCGTGCGGTGCTGGAGCGCTGTTGCTGCCAGCGCTTCGTGAGCATCTTTCAGCGAGCATTGACGGCGGCACCGACGGCCAGGCGGTCTTGAGTGGCTTGTCCAGCGTCATCGAGGGGGTCGACACTGACCCTGCCGCGGTGTGGGTGGCCAACGTGGTGATGGCAGCGGAGATGCTTCCGCTACAGGCACGAATTCCTGAGGAGCACCGACGGCCGTTCCCGCTTCTCGCAAAGACGGACGACGGTCTGAGGGAGCGCACCGACAAAGCTCGAATTATCGTGATGAACCCTCCCTACGGCCGAGTCCGACTGAGCGCGGACGATCGAGTGCGCTTTGCTGATTCGCTCTACGGCCACGCCAACCTGTACGGCATCTTCATGGCCGCAGCGGTGCAGTCGATAGACGACAAAGGTGTCGTCGCGGCACTGGTGCCGACATCGTTCACAGCCGGCCGATACTTCGAGCCGCTCCGGCGACTGTTGGCGCAGCGAACACGTCTGCAGGAGATTGCGTTCGTAGCCGACAGATCGGGCGTGTTCACCTCCGTCCTTCAGGAAACCTGCCTGGCAACGTTCACGTCGCGCAAGATTCGTCGTACGACTATTCAGACAATTGGGTCACAGACCACCTACGTCGCGACAGTCGCGACGCCCACCAGCGGTCGGCCCTGGGTACTTCCTCGACGTTCGGACCTCGCGCCCATCGCCGCCGCCGCAGCCGCACTGCCGCTGTCGGTCGCAGCCGCTGGATGGAAGGTGAGCACAGGCCCTCTGGTGTGGAATCGCAGGAAGGACGATCTTCACGCTCGTCCGGCGAACGATCGTCATGTGGTGTTGTGGGCAGCAGATATCGATGGAGGCGTGCTTCACCGCGATGCTGCTCGCGCCCACATGCGTTATCTAGCAGTCAAATCGCCCGCAGACTCGAAGACGATGCTCACCTCTGACCCTCGCATCCTGGTGCAACGAACCACTGCACCCGAGCAGGTCCGACGACTGGTCGCTGCCGAACTGACCCAGGAGCATCTCGACAGCTTCGGCGGCTCGGTGGTCGTGGAGAACCACGTCAACGTCCTCCGACCCGCTACACCGGAGCCACTACTCTCGTCGGCGCTGCTCACGCGACTACTGGCAACCGACACCATGGACAAACTGGTTCGGTGTATCTCGGGATCAGTTGCGTTGTCTGCCTACGAACTCGAATCGGTGGCGTTGCCTGCCGTAGAAGTTCTCGAGCAATGGGAGACCTTGTCCGGCGAAGCTCTCGAGTCCGCCGTCAAGGGTGTCTACGGATGTGCGGAAGCCACGCTGTGAGACCGATCATCACCGCGTCAGGCGCTACCGAACGTTTGCTGCTGATCTTCCCCCGGGAAGCATTCGATACCGTGATGTCCAGCCCGCTGGCAGGAGCCGCGGTGTCCGCGATGATCTACGTGGACTCGATCGCGACCGGCAACGATTCCACGACCTTTTGGGCCCGACCCTCGATGGTCATGTGGATGTCCGAAGAGATGCGTAGTCGCGACGCCGAAGACGATCGCATGCAGTGGCGCGAGGCAGCCGCGAAGACAAACAAGGATCTCGTGAAGGTTCTCGACGAGTGGGGAGTGCCCACAGCCCCTGGATACGCCGACAACTCACGAGAAACATTGCGTGACGAAACCTTCCGAAAGTGGCGCGAGAACAGCGCGATTCGAGAAAAAGCAGGTGTGCCGAAGAATTCGGGCAACGGCCGCTGGGCGCTCGAACCGCATTTCGCCGACCTGTTCGACCCTGGTCTATCTGGGGATCAACTCGTCTTGCAAGTTGTGCAGTGGAGGGAGCGTCACCTTTCTCCGGCCGCCAAACTGAAGGTCCAGTTCGCAGCGCAGGGACGCCAGACTGAGCACGCAGTCTCTGTCACACTCCCGAACGGGGGTGGCGTTCGCCCATTGGAGTCCGGCAAAGCGTCCTTGATCCTCAAGAGCGTGGTCGAGGAGTGGGCGGCCGTGCGACTGACGACACCGTACGTGGTCACGATCAGCGAGCCGGGTGACAAGGTGTTCACCGCCGATGCCAAGCTGCTCACCTACCTTCAGATCACGATCAATACACAGGCGCTCCTACCGGATGCGTTGATTGCCGACGTGGGCGGCGACGATGTCCAGTTCTGGTTTGTCGAAGCCGTCAACACGGACGGTGAAATCAACGAGGCGCGTAAGCAGTCGCTGCTGACGTGGGCGACCAGTCAAGGCATCAACCCTGCGCACTGTCACTTCCTGACCGCATTCACCTCCCGAACGGATCCAGCTGCCCGCAAGAGGCTCAAGGACCTTGCCTCGGGAACGTACGCATACTTCGCCGACGAGCCAGGACACGAACTGGCCTGGTACCGGCTCGTCGACGGCACGGATACGTAGGTCGCTTCCTGACGTTCACGCCGCGATCGCGGTGGGGTTTCCCGAACGGTAGGGCGTACCTCGGTGGGGCATTGCGTAGAGCACGTTGGTTCGACGCCTGGCCAGACAGATCAGTGCCGACCGGTGATCTTCGCCCTCTGCCCGTTTTCGGTCGTCGTACTCACGGGAGGCTTGATCGCGCAGCGAGGCGAACGCCGAAAGATAGAGTGCACGTTTGAGTCTGATGTTCCCACCCCGTCGTCGGTGCTCACCACGGATGGATGTCGCAGAGAAGGTCGTGAGCATGTCTGCGCGCAAGTATTCCGCCACCCTATTGATGGCTTTAGGGAGCGGACCCAACGCTGGAAGGCCAGGCCTTGAGCCTCGCCGCCCCAGCGTCTCCGACTCCGCCCCGCGCGGTGTTTGCTCCGCCGCCCAGCACGCTGATGGCGGAGGGAACCTGCGCAGTGGGTCACCACAAAAGACGCTCAGGACAAGCGCCACGAGTTCCGATTCCGAGCGCCACAGGTGCGCGGACGGCGGGTGCCTGAGATCGAGCGGAGCGGCCTGGGAACTCTCGGACATCCACTTGAGGACCGTGTCAGATTCAGAGTTGGGGGGCAACCACACACGAAACCGATTCAACAGAGCGCGCATCCGCGTTCGGGGCGGTTAACATGAGCCATGAATTCCGGGGGGGACAGAACACAAGCCGACCAAAAATCAATGGATTGCCGCGTCCATCATCATTCCTGTCGTGGCCGCTATCATCGGGGCGGGCGCGCTCATCTACGTGAACCGGGACAAGGACAACGCCGCATCGCCGGAACCAAGCCCACCAATATCGGAACCGGTGACTTCACCTGTCACACCACCCCCGACCAGCACACCCCGATCGTCTGTGCCGAGAACCTCGACAACGACGACCACACCTCGCCCACCAGCGCAGATCTATCTCGATGAGCTCAAGGCGATCGACGGCGGAGGACTCCGCACCGGATCCGCCGAAGTCAACGGCGACGTCTATCCGCACTCTCTGTACGCGAACATCGGCGGCTGCCGAACTTCCGGCCGCTACACCTACAACATCGGCCGCGACTGGACGACGTTCGAGACCACAGTCGGACTCCGCGACGACACCGAGAGCCAGACGGTCGCGCAATTCGAGATACTTGCCGACGACGTACCGGTGTACACCTCCGGCAACCTGTCCGTCGGGCAATCCGTGCCCGTCAGCGTCCCGGTCGACAACGTGCTCCAGCTCAAGATCGGCTACGTCTTCGTCGATGGCGACATGGGCCTGTGCAGCGACGCCGGGAACGTCGTCTGGGGGGACCCAACCCTGCGGTAGCAAGCGCCAAAACACACGGCGTTCGTCGCAGGCACAGCTTCGATCACACCCTGGGAACGGGTAGTAGGAGACAACTGATGGCTCTACGTAAGCACCCCGAACAACCCGAGCCATCGGAACCGTTGCTGTCGTTGATCCTGTTGGGAATCGGCGCGTCCACCCTTGTTGGCGCGACCTTCTTCTACTTGTTCGCCTGGCAGCAGCAGGGTCCGTTCGGCAATTTCTTCCTCACCGGCGTGGCCGGCCAACAACTCTTCGACGCCGCGCGAACGACGCTCACGCTCGTCGGCATCGTCGGCCTCGGCGGTGCTTCCTTCATCGCCTACCGCCGACAACGCACCACCGAGAATGCACAACAGACGGCACTGAGAGCTCTCGCACTGGGCCAGCAGCAGTTCAGTCAAGACTCCGTACGCGCATTACGAGAGCGCTATACCGCTGCAACAGAGCAGCTCGGGTCCCACTCCTTCGCTGTACGGCTTGCCGGTCTCTACGCCATCGCAGCTCTCGCAGACGACTGGCGCGCGAGCGGCGAACCCGGCGAGCAGCAGACGTGCATCGACGTCATCTGCGCATACCTACGCACACCCACCATTCCTATGAGCGAAGTCCTCGACGACGCCCGCGAGTTGATTTCCGTCGAAGACGAACAAGCCGGCTCGAAGGCCGAATACGAAGTGCGGCGCACTGCCGTTCGGATCATCGCCGAACGAACGAGACCCCGAGCGACACCGCCTGCTCCCGGCTCGTACCCAGACTTCGTCGACGGACCGTGGTCCGACCGCCGATTCGACCTCACCGGTGCCGAATTGGTCGATGCCGACTTCTCGAGCTGCACATTCGACGACCTCGATCTCACGAACGCCCAGTTGCTCGGCCAAACGACTTTCAGCGCAGCCGAGCTTCGACGGGTGCGCTTCACAAATGCCCGGTTTCGCGCGCGTGGGCAGAGGAAGGGAGGTGCCGACTTCTCGACTGCACATCTGAGGGCCGCTATTTTCGAAGACGTGCGCATGTTCGTCCCCTGCGGGTTCGAGCGAACAAAGTTCAAGGACTCCGCTACCTTCCGAGGGGCCATGTTCACCGGATCGGTCTCGTTCGTCAGCGCCCGCTTCTCGGAATCGAGCGCAACGCTGTTCGACGAGGTCAACTTCGGCACCGACCACGTCACCTTCGCCCGCGCACGTTTCGACGGCCCGGTCGATCTCTCGAAAGTTGATTTCACGTTCACAAAAAGTATCGACTTCACAGGCGCGACCGGCGGTACTCCCCCGCGCATTGCGCGGGACACCCGTGATCGATTCGGGGGCTGGCCGTGGATCGACGCCGCCGATCCCGACACCGACGAGCCAGAGCCTACGTAGAGCGAGTGTGGTGACGCCACCGATTCGATAGCGTCACCGGTGGATATCGGGCAGCCGTGCGGGCCTCGGAGTTCAGCCAGAATTCGATGAGGACTGTCAAGGACACGGGCGCGTCCATCTCGGCGGGTTGATGGTTTCAGGAGTGTCGCGCGTGGAGGCTGCGATCGTTGGCCGTGGCGTTCGGTTCCGGTTGGGGCCGGGCGATGTTCAGTTCTACGAGTGCGAGGAGTCGCGCTGTGTTCGCTGCGATTTCGGCAGGTAGTGGCGGTACGTCGAAGGTCTGATTTCACATGCTTGCCGAGTGCGGCAGTGGATACGACAGAATTGTTCTCTCGCAACGCTTTCAGGTCTACTGCTCTTGATCTGTCTTTGGGTAGAGCAGATGGGTGGCGGTGCCGTCGAAGTGTTCGAGGCGCGCCGGCCAACTTCCAGTCCGAAGTGTGTTCGACGCCGACCGAATGAGAGAATTCCTCGGTTGCAGTAGATCGATCCACTTGGGGGTGAGCGGTGGCGGAAGATGGTTCGTGGATCCTGCACCTAGGCCCGGACGTTCCCTCGGCTATAGCGGATTCTGCGCTTCCGCAGGCCTGGGTTGGTCGGCTGTCCGCAAGCATCGGGACCGGGCCAACCGGCTGGGCGGTCGAACTGAGCAAGTCGATGGCTTCTCGTATTGTCGACACATTTCCCGAGCTCGGGGCCAACGGCGTCTACCACGAACTCCGTCGAGGCTGCGAAGCTGCGACGATGCTGGGGATTTCGCTCGCTTCTGGCATGCCTGTGTCGCCGTTGGAGGAATTGCCGGCACTGCTGTCAGCACCGTCGGAATTGGTGAGCCGAGGGCTCGGCGTAGATCACATGCTCCGGAGTATTCATATCGGACACGCCGTCGCTGTGCAGGCGTTGCTCGCGGCTGTCGAAAGCAACTTACCGGTCGAGGAACGGTTCGCCGAGGCCGGCCGATTGTTGACTCTGCTGTCCGCGGTTGCCGAACAGCTCGATGCGCGCCTGGCGCGCCGATTCGAGGAAGTTCGGGCAGCCTGGGAGGCGAGCTCGACGGCGCTTCGAAGTCGGTTCGTGAACGACATTCTGAGAGGCGGCCCCGTCTCGATGGATCAGGCCGAACGAGCCTTAGGATACGACTTGGCATCGCATCATGTGGGCGTCGTCGCATGGTGGGGCGATTCGGTGGACATGACACCTAATCGAATGGTCGACCTGGTACGCACGGCATTGATTACTGCCGGGTTCGGTCCGGTACTGACGCTTCCGGTCGGGCAGCGACGGGTATGGGCGTGGGGCGCAACACAGAACATGACAGTCCAACCAGAGCTCCCGCCGAGCCACCGGACCACGGGTGTGTACTTGGCGTTGGGCGAAGGAAAATCGGGGGTCGACGGTTTTCGTCAGACGCATCGTCAGGCGGTCGAAGCCTCCAGGGTCGCGACTGCATCGAGTCGAGGACCGCGAGCATTGACTCGATTTCGAGACGTCGATCTCGTCACGATGGTCTCTGCCGATCCGGCGGCCGCTTGGGAATTCGTTAACCGTGAGCTGGGTGAGCTGGCCGCCACGGATGAGATGACGCAGACCCTGCGATCGACCCTCAAGCAGTACCTGGAGTTCGATCGGAGTCTGCAAAAGACAGCACATCACATGCACATTGCGCGCGGAACCGTGGCCCACCGTGTGTCGAGGGCGGAGCGACTTCGAGGCCGAAGTGTGGCAGAGCGTCGAATGCAGCTCGAAGCTGCTCTTTCCTTGATCGTGGATTTTCCCGCCCTACTGACCAATGCGTCGCCGAATGGAACTCGAGACCAACCGCTGTAGAAAACGCGACACGCGAGTACATTGATTGACCCGCCGCCGTCCCGAAGCATGGAACACATGCGCCCTTCGCTCGATCTCGACCTGTACGGCAGAAAAGCTCTCGAATCTCCGCTCGGGACCTACCGGTCCATCCGCGATACAGGTTCAGCCGTCTGGCTTTCGCGTCACCGCATGTGGGCTATCGGCCGATATGCCGATGTCCGTGCGGCACTGCGGAACGATGCCGTGTTCGCCAGTGGCAAGGGAATCGCAGCGAACCGGCTCGTCAACTCACAGAGCTACGACACCGTCATCTGCAGCGATGGTGAAACGCACACCCGACGACGACGAGCGATGCTCGAATACCTGGGTGCCCGCAAGGTCGCTCCGTTGGAGAACGAGCTAATTGCTCGCGCAGAAGTCTTGGTCGACGACCTCGTCTCTCGGAAAGACTTCGACGCGGTGAGCGACTTCGCATCGGTACTACCGGTGGAGATCGTAGCCGATCTTCTGGGCGTCACAGTCAAGCCGAGCAGACTGCTCAGGTGGGGAGCAAGCACCTTCGATGCGGCCGGTCCGATCAACATACGCAGCGCTAAGGGGTTGCCGAATGCACTGCGTCTGAAGCGATTCGGTAGCAAGCTCCGACCGAGCGACGTCGCTCCACACAGCTGGGCGGCGAAGATGTTCGAGGCAGCCGATGCCGGGAAACTGACCCATGTCGACGTGCGCGGTCAGGTCATCGACTTCATGGCACCCAGTCTGGACACGACCATCCTGGCATCGGCAGAAATGCTCCGACTCCTCGGCGAGCGTCCCGAGCTGTGGGACCGAATCAGAGAAGACAATGAATTGATCGGGCCGATGGTCGCCGAAGCGGTGCGTCTGTCGTCTCCGATCAGAGCTTTCACCCGTGTCACCAAAGCCGACGTGGAGGTAGGCACTCAGCTCGTTCCGGGCGGCTCGCGAGTCGTGTTGCTCTACGGATCCGCGAATCGGGACGAGCGACAATTCGAGAACCCCGACACCGTCGACCTCAGTCGCTCTCCCAACGAACAAATAGGTTGGGGCGTCGGCGCACACGCATGTGCCGGAATGCACCTCGCCCGTCTCGAAATGCGCGCCCTGCTGACTGCAATGGTCCCGCGCGTTCGGCGTGTCACCTTGACCGGTCCCGGTGTGTCGTTGGTCAACAACACGCTTCAAGGGCTCGTGTCGCAGCCCGCAGCGTTTGATTGATCTTAAGCTGACCCCTGGAATAGGTTAAAATATCGACGCTGCCGCGTAAGAACTGCCGCACACATGAGAAATGAACTCCGAACCGTTGCTGATCGACGGCGCGCAAATGTCTCGTCCAATCCGCCGATGATGGTTCCGCGGCCGGGTGACTAGTTGACGTAGGCGTAGGTCCCAGTCCCAGGCACTCGGTCTAGCGAAGCCGGGAGATCTCTTGTCGCGCCGCCCATGACTCGCCCCGGCGACGGGTGTCCGCTATCGTTTGGTTTTGCGGGCGTGGTGGAGTTCGGCGGGGCCCATTCCGGGCTGCTGACAGTGTGGCCGTATCGGATTGGCGTGGTCGAGGTGGTACGCCCGACATGCTGACCATCGGTAGCCGTTGACGAGATCTGCAATTCATGATTGCTGTTGCTCAAGTACTGGTGGAGGAGGACGACCTCCCGAAGAGAAGCTACCCCGAGGGAAGTGTTGGTAGCCCTGTTCGGTGAAGGTCCCGACAGAAGGATTGCGGGGTGGACCGCGGCGTCGATGTTAAAGATCGAAGAGTTAATTCCCGAGGCTCGTGAACTGTCTTTTTCAGTTGTGTTAGATGTCCTCTTACTTCATGAGCCACTTCGCCTGCGAAGTCCGACAGCGCAGATTGCATCTATCGGCTCGGGTAGCGCGATTCACTGTTCGACACTCGGCGGTGTGAAGCCTTCGAAGACGGCAACGTTGCTGCTCGCAGCCTTATGCCGCTGGTCAATAACGGCTTGGTAGTCTCGACCGGTGTATCAGGCGTTCGCTGCGGCGACGCTTTCGAATTCGAGTATGACGGTAACGTCGCCATGCCAGTCTCCCTCGGCTACGAGGTGTGGTGGTCCTGCGATGATCGCTTTCCCCCGGCAGCGATCACGGACGGAACTGCTGCCGCACTGTATGCGGCGAGCCCGTCCGAGTCGCTGACCTTTTCGGTGAAGACGACGTATCCCTTGGGCACGGTGTGGGCTCTCCCTGTCTGGTCGTGACGCGGTTGAATTATGCTGTCTTGAAAACCTGTGGGACGCAATTCTAGGCTGCCGGCAGTGGAGTTGCCCTTGATATCTCTTGTCGGTGTCCAGGTGCCCTCCGGGCACAGGGATCCGGGAGCCCTATGACGAACTTGGGCCGCCATTACGGCACCGGCCTGATTCCGCTTGTGACCGAAATGATTCGCTCGTAGTCCGAGGCTGATATTTCGCGGTTACTGCAGTAGATAAACCTGTCGGGCCGAACAAGCACACCCCGGACCCGCGACCGACGCATCTGGCGCTCGAGCACTCCCTCACTGTCGACATAGTGACCGGACGTGGTCCTGTGTGCAGCAATTGCCGAAGAGTATTCAAGTTTCACTTCATTGACTCCGGCCGCAGCGAGTTGTGGCGGGATCGGTGCCGACGGGAACCCCATCCAGGTCCATTTGTTGTCGAGCAATGCGTCGAACCGGACCGGCGTCAGATCCGAGCCAGTAACCCAGGGTTGCTCGATGAAAGAACCTCGGGGGCTGCGCCACCTCGAATTGACGCCGAACAAGCCGCCGTCGGTTCCGAGTTCGTAGCGGGGCTTGAGTCCATTGCTAGTAATCAACGAACTCAGTACCGGAAGCCTCATTGCATTGCGAATCACGCTGTCGCGCAGACGAACCGCGGCACCGTTGTTCAGCATCACCAGCCCGCCGATGCGTAATGAAAATTGGGTCAACTTTGTCACGTTCGGACGTCGTTCCCTCTCGTACGTTGCTAGCAGATCGGGATCGGCGAAGGCATTAAGGACCGCGCCGATCTTCCAGCACAGGTTCGCAACGTCGCGGACCCCGGACGACACTCCCTGGCCGGCGAACGGCGGCATGATGCGTGCGGCGTCACCTGCCAAAAATACTCGGCCTTTGCTCCACCGTTCAGCCTGACGGATATGGAAGGTGTATCCCCAGCTTCGGTAGA
The DNA here is from genome assembly GCF_002258965.1 of Rhodococcus sp. 05-339-2. NCBI lineage: Bacteria > Bacillati > Actinomycetota > Actinomycetes > Mycobacteriales > Nocardiaceae > Rhodococcus > Rhodococcus sp. 05-339-2. The sequence continues at coordinate 136,325 of NZ_NOYW01000002.1, read as the reverse complement.
TCTCGACTTGGTCGAAGTCAATTCCACGTTCGGCCAGTAGGCCGCGCAGGCCCGTCTCGGTCTGTAGTTGCTCGATGGTCTCGCCCTTGTTGACTCTGAATTCGACGCGGTGGTAACCAATCGGGCATGGGCAGTCGACCCCGGGACGGCTCGGGTCGGCAATGAAGGTGAAGTCCAGTGGAGCGTCTATAGGCAGGTTGTACCAGGCGCGTAGTTGAATGTCGAACCATGGCTCTTCGATGTGTTTGCCGGGCAATGCAATTTCAAGGAGTTTGCGGATCGAGCTGGAACCGCCGTCGCACGCGATCACGTAGCGCTCGGTGATCGTCCGGTCCTGCCCACCGTCTGCTCGACGGAGCGTGATGATCGCGCACTCTTCGTCCTGCGTCAGGTCGACCGCCTCGTAGCCGGGCATAACAGTCACGGTCGGGAATCGATCGATACCCTGGCGGAGAACACGTTCGAGCTCGGGCTGATGGTAGTAGCACATCCCAGGCACGCCCTGCCCGTGGCTTTGCGACGATGTCATCGACAGAAACGTCCGATTGCCATTCTTGAAGTGCACCCGCACATCAGACGACATCGTGGCCAGCATCTCGTCGAACAGCCCGAGCCCCTGCCAGACCCGGTGCGCATCTTCGTCTGAGGCGATGGCGCGCTGGCGCGGATAGACAGAGATATCGCGCTCCACGACAACAGTCCGGATACCTAGTTGACCCAGCAAGTTGGCGGCCGTGGCACCAGTGGGACCGAGTCCGATGATGACCACGTCAACATCGATGCCGGGAAGGACGACGTCACCGTTTCTCCTGGTCATGCTTCCTCCTCGATAAGGGCCGAGCGCCTTGGTCTCGCGCAAGAGGCTGACTGACGCTAGCGCCATGCATGACGATAACGTCAACTACTAGAGAGTAGTGCACGGATCACTCGCACGGCACTACTCCCATCTGCTTGGAGGCGAGGACGGTGGGCAACCCGACTGCAACCTCGCCGAAGTCGGTCACCGTCTAGCCGGCAGAGGCCTGGCCCATGCGGGCCGCGTGATAGCCGGTCAAGTACACATCGGAGAGGCTGGGCAGGCCCGGAAGCAGCCTGGAGGATTCGTCGACGCCAGGCACTGCCACCAGGGTCCCGTCTGCGTGGACGATGCGTTGGAACTCGGCTTGGGTGCCGCCATCTCTTCCGCCGAAGAACTCCGCGTCACCCGGTGGGACGCCGAAACGGCGACCGGCTCAACGGAAACTACCGATCGAGCGCTTCAACTCGCACCATAGGCGTTTGATGGAGCATCTTGGTCCAGCCTGGCCATCCACGGCCCAGACCACGTCGCCACCGTCGGCGATGCCAAGTAGTCGTGAGATTCTTCGGCTGGAACCGCAGCTCAACCTTCCACCATCTGCACGTAGCCGCGTTCCGTCCCGGGGCCAATCAGAGTCGTGCCTGAGCAGACGACTCACCCCACTACGGCGGGTGGAAAGCCAAAGCGGAGCCGCCACCCGGCCCGGAATGGTGTTCGTTAACGACAACGGCCCCTACCACTAACCGAGTTCAGCACAGCGGGCCATCAGGCAAGTGCAGGTGTGAGTCCTGCGGCCGGGCGATGATTCACCGGTGGGACGGTACGGGTGACCGTTACGAGTAGCCCCATGTATGGAATCTGGTTGCCGAACAGTCCGGACAGTATTGCTCATCGTCACCGAGTGTCCAGCTTGAGGTCGGTGCGACAGATACCAACCCTTGATTTGGCTCGTATTCACCCTGGCCGCACGCGGTGCAGTCCCCGTTGCCAAGCTGCAGGCTGCTCGTTCTGTCAGCGCATGCGACCGCCGTTCTGACCGCGGCGGAAGCCGCGACCAAGGCCGGGAAGAAGGTCGCTACGTATACGGCAAGCGTCACCGATTGAGTACAAGTGGTACCGACGAGATCGTCGTTGCTTCCAGATCCAGGTGTCCCGCCACGTGGAATTCCTCTCGAAGTCGAAATACGTCCCCGGAAGGGTTCGATGGTACGAATCATAATACATAGGCGCTGGCACCGCGCCCACCGAACGCGCAAGCTAGCCAAAAACCAACAGATCATCGTCGGACCGCTCGTGGTCGCATTGGTAGGTGAATTTGCGCTCATCAATGTCGTCCGGAAGAGCACGACAACCTGGTGGAGGCCCCTACACCCGGCCCAGGCTCCTCGCACTCGGCCGATCCGGTTCGCCGACCTCGACACCGCCAAAGCCCAGCAACACAACGACTTTCCAACATCCCCCATCACCACTGGTCGAGATGGCGTTCTGCCGATCTGCGGTTCTTCCCAGGAGTCCTGACAGACCCAAGAATGGTCATGGGTGTTTGTCGTTTACTCCTCCTACCGGTTGCTTTGACTCGACAAGCCGGAAGGACGCTTGTTTGCGCTTACCGACACCGAGGGCAAAGCGCGTAAGGTCCTACGCGAGCCAGAGGTGGTGCGGTATGACGGCTCGGCGTGCTGCGTATTTTGCAGGTGTGTTCATCCGGCCGACCCGGCGAGGGGTACGGCTACTGTCGGACCTAGCGACACCCCGTGTGGTTGTTCGGGCAGATCTAGGACGTGCCATTGCGCGGCTGTCTCGTTCTCGGCAGCATCGATAGTGCCAGAGGAAGCGAGTATTCCCCCCGGGAACGACTTGGCTATCGTGGACAACTCGATCGCTGCTGCCACCGGCTGACCGAAGATTGTGTACTCGTGCCGTTGGGCTGTCCCGATGTTCGCTGCTATCGCATCCCCTGTAGCGACTCCGATCGACACTCGACAGGCCGGGAGTTCGACCCGCAGCCGAGCCCTCAGCGCTAGGGCACAGCGCAGGGCCTGTGCTGCGTGGTTCGATGACGAACTCCCGGAGACTCCGAAAACCACTCTCGCCGCATCTCCCTCAAACTTGTTGATGAATCCGTTATGTAGGGATACGGCTTCGGCAACCACTCCGAAGAAATCATTGAGTATCTCGACAACCTCAGTGGGTGAGCGCTCCAATGTGAGCGACGTGGACCCGATTATGTCGACGAAAAGAACTGATACAAAACAGGATTGCCTTGTGAGACTGTATCCGCTTTTCACTGCCTCTTTGACGACCTCTGATCCAACATGTTTGCCAAAGAGATCATAAATCCGTGCACGTTCCTCTAGGCTTTCCGCCATCGTGTTGAAGCCGACCTGCAGATCCCCAATTTCGTTCCGCTCGGATATCTCCACCCGCGTAAGTTGGCGAGTGTGACTATCTTCGACAAATCTCATCGCGCTTCGTACTCTGCGGATCGACGATCGAACCGCTAATTGACCGAGCACGGCGAGCAGAAGACCGAAAACCAACACGACTGAACCCAGACTCAGTATCGAAATAGCCAGCACCGTCTGGCCGCCGTCGGGCACGGCTTCCACGCCGCGCCACGCGATGTCCCGAACATAGACGAACAGCGCTATGAGCATCAGACCGACAACCGGAAGTCCGGTACCCAGAACCCAAGAAAAAACCGTGTGGTGCATCAACTTCTGCGATACAAAGCCCGCGCTGGGGGGTGCCCCCGCCAAGGCTCTGACTGCCGTAGCCCGTAGCAGGAAGACACTGGTGTAATAGTTGACGGCACAGACTACAGTCCCCGCAAAAAGAAGAGTGATTCCAACCTGCAAGATTGCTCGCACATCGATAGCTCCGCACAGGACGGTAAGCAGAGTGCATGCACCTAACCAGTACGCCATCTGGATGCGCGTGAGTACCGAGGGAACCGACAACGCCCGTTCACGCTGAATTAATGTCGGCTCGAAGTCATCTTTGAAGGTCCAATCCACTCTGCGCAAGGCAGTTGCGATGCCCACAGGGATACCTACCGATAATGCCATTAGCATATAGATGGGCATGACCAGAATCGTTATCCAGAAGAACTCTCTACCTCGTAGATCTGCACCAGGCACAACCCACCGCAAGAGCACGAACGCGATGACCGCGCCGATCAGGTTTGAAATCACAAGACAGGCCGTCAACACCAGACGAAGCAAAGATCGTCTACCCATCACACATCCGCCCCCCTCGCCAAACGCCTCCGGCACCGTAGTATCACCATCTTGTACCCACAAGCGGCGGCCCGTGCGGGGGTTGCGGGAGTTCGTCACCCGATCCGGGACATTGGAAGAGTTCGATTGCTCGCAATTCGTCACTTTCGCAACTATCGGTGATCGCGTACAAGTCAGAAACGTTCCTTCTCTCGCCGATTGACTTGTCGAGGTAGACCCGATCACGGGCGATGCCGATCAAGCAGAGAAACCCGATCTTGAATGCGATATCCCGTCGGGTGTTGCTGCTCGTCACGCACATCTGGCGCGCATTCTCGTCGACCCGAGCGTAATAGTTCCAGTGGGAGGCTAGGGGGAAATGCAATATTCCGGTGGACGCTTCCAAGGGTCTGTCTGGAGCCTGGAGTAAGTCACCATCACTTGCGTCAGTTTCAGAAGACCCCACTTCAGAAATTGACAGCCTGGCCAAACGCCGCAAGGGGTGACTAGAGCCTCGAAGGTATTACCGAGGGATCTCCACCCCACACGAGCCGCGACGTCAGACGAGATGGGACGACCGGGTAGGAAGTGCATCGCAATGTCGAGTGGAGACTCGTCGAACGAGGTTCGTACGTTCTCGAGGACTTCGTTCGAAAGTGCTGTCCCTGTTCGTAGTCGACGTAGACGAAGAGGTCAGGACGAGATTCACGGCGCCGGCCGCTGGCAGGTCGAGGTAGTCGTCGCCGACCCAGACACCATTTCGCTCCCAGTGATCAGGTATGTTGTCGCCATCGTCATCGGGCCATTCCCACCACCGCGATTCAGGCGACTGACTTTGCGGGACGTTGCGCACATCGTTGAGGCTCGGGACACCATCGGTGACAGTGACCTCTTCACTCTCGTGGTTCGGACTCCAACCGTGTGCGTCGGCGTTGGACGACGCCCAGCTGCCGTATCTGAACGCATCGGCTAGTTTTCAGCTCTCCGATAAGTGGAGCGGCAAGTCGGGTTCTCGCCCGAACGGATCGGCTACTTGACGTCGGATGCGTGGCGTGTGAGGGGCAGGACCTCGATGGTCATGTACGGAAAAAGCGGCAGGTTCCACAGAATCTCGTGTAGCTCGTCGGCGTCACGGACGTCGAAGATGCTGAAGTTACTGAACTGCCCTACGATTCGCCAAATCTCGGGCCATTTGCCGTCACGCTGTAGCTGCTGAGAGTATTCCTTCTCCCGTGCGACCGTGTCGGCCCTTACCGCCGGGTCCAGGTCGTGCGGGATAGCTACGTCCATCCGGACGTGAAAGAATGCCATGGGTCAATCCCCTTGTTCCTTAGTTTCGAGTCCACGTCTTGACGGCATCCAGGTTGAGTTCCACTCCGAGACCTGGACCTTCCGGCAGAGGTGAACTTGTCCGTTCTCGTATCGAAGCGGAACCTGAAGAAGTTCCTCATCGAACAACAACGGCCCGAACAACTCGGTGCCGAAGTCGATGGCCGGCTCGGAGCATGCGAACTGGATCGATGCCGCCGTACCGATAGGGCCCTCGATCGACGTGGCGCCGTGGCAGGCAACACCGGCAGCCTTCGCTATTGCTGCGATCTCCGCACTCTTCTTCAGCCCACCGCTCTTGGTCGTCTTGATCGCGATGATGTCGGCCGCGCGCCGCTGCACGATCTCGAGCGCGTCGTGAGGAGTCCGGACACTCTCGTCCGCCATCACCGGCACCGGCAAAAGCGCGTTGAGCTCGGCGAGGACCTCGAATTGGTCTGCGGGGGTAGGCTGTTCGATCATCTCGACGCCACCCGCGGCCAGTCTCGGCAAGTATTTCAGAGCGGTGAGACGATCCCACCGAGCATTCATGTCAACGCGCACCCCCGCCTTGCCCTCTAGCGCCTGTGCAATGCGAACAACACGTGCTATGTCCTCGGCCGGATCGAGTGCCCCCATTTTCAGTTTGAAGCTGAAATTGAGGTTGGCGTCGAGCTTCTCCTGCGCCTCTCCGACGATCTCGTCGGCCGATGCCGCACCGAGTGCCCATGTCACGTCGACACTACGGCGAAACGCTCCGCCGAGGAGCGTATGCACCGGGATATCGAGCGATCGCGCCCACGCGTCGTGCAAGGCGACGTCGACCGACGCCTTGGCGAAACGCGCGTTGGTAACGACCCGCTCGATGTCCCGCTGGATTCCGGTGATGTCGTCGACACGACGACCGACAAGCACAGGCACGATGTACTTCTCGACGATCGCCTGCATCGTCTCGACCGACTCACCGCCCCACCATGGGCCTCCTGGCACGACACCTTCGCCGTACCCCACTGCCCCGCCTCTGGTTCGGACGGCCACCAACAGGAGCGGCTGCGCCGTCATCGACGTTGTGGCGAACTTGTGTGGCCGGACAAGAGGAACGTCGAGGATGGTGGTGGTGACGGATTCGATCGTCAGATCGGACATCGGCCTTCTTTCCAGAGGTGGAGATAGCTTCGATTTCGGCGCCGGCGACGGTCAGGCCGGGTCGAGGACGAAGTCGTAGCTGACGTAGTCCTTGCCGCCGCCTCCCGGAACCGGGTCGAGGATCAGCTCGGGCTTGGTGGCCGTCGCGACATCGTCGTCCACGTACTCGCCACCGCGGAAGTACAGCTGAGTGGTCACCGACGCTTTACCGGGGGCCGAGACGATCAGGTGTAGGTGCGCCGGACGCCACGGATGCGCCGCCTGTGCCGCGACGAATGCGCCGGTCGGGCCGTCCGTCGGAATCTGGTACGGCGCAGGCTGAATCGTTCCACGTGTGCACCGGCAAGGCCGTTGCCGTCCAGATCTTTGACCTGGCCGGAGAAGACGAGCGGGATGACCTTACGATCCTCGTCACGCATCGGCAGCGTCGCAACGGATCCGAGCTCGGGAGCACCTGCGATGTAGTACGGACCTTCGATGCTGCCCTTGGTGCCCTTGCGGCTCTTCGCAAGAACCTCTTCGACGGAGTGCTCGATGAACACGTCGAGGAACAGCGGCCACTCCCCGCCCTCGCCGACGTCGATGAGCCACTGCTTGAGCACTCGGTACTCCGGGTAGGTCACCTCGTGATCGATGATTACTTGATTGAGCGCTGCTAGAGCATCTTTCGCGATGGCGGCGACACGCTCGGGCGGAGTGTCCGCGGAGACACGCTCGTTCTTGAACTTGTCGGTTGCAGCGCTACCGGACCCGGCCGCGGTCGGAGTCGCGACGGTGTCGCTGCGGGCTTCTGCTGTGGTCATTGTGGGACTCCATAAAGCTGAGGTTGCAGGAAGGCGTAATGGCTTATTGCTCACCACCCATACGCGATGCTCTGGCGGCTGTGGTGCGGCGTTGGTTGCCATGGGGTGTGCGACGATCGGGTGCCGACGAGCAGCGGTCGCACATGGTGTGGGTTCCAGTCGAGGTTTGTCGACGATCAGTCCGACCCCTCTGCGGGGGGCGACGCACGGACCGGGTCGTCTACGGCTCAATGTGCGCTATGGCGGACTTTTGCAGAGCGCGATCCGTGCGTCGTCCACGTCGTGCCAGTTAGCTAGATTTTCAACAGCCGCTGTGCATTGGTACGGGCAATCTTGATGTGGTCGTTTTCGTTGAGTTCGAGCCGGTCGAACCATGTTGCGGCTTCGCGCATGTCTTCGAAGGGATAGTCGGCGGAGAAGAGCAGCCGGTCGGTTCCGACTTCTTGGATGGTGTTGAGCAGTGCCGGCGACCGAAAGTTTCCGCTGGTTGTGAGGTAGAAGTTGTTGCGTAGATAGTGTCCGAAGGATCGTTCGATCTTTATACCTCTCGGTGCCACCGCCACTCGGTGGTCGGTTCGCCAGATGTTGTACGGCAGAAGCTCACCGAGATGGCCGAGAATGATCGATAGGTTCGGGTGCCGGTCGAAGAGCCCGCTGCCCATCAGGCGTAGTGCGTGGGTTCCGGTTTCGACAGAGAACGCCCACGCTGAGCCGTAGAGCCAGGGATGCCCGTTGTACTGAGGGCTCGTTGCTTCGAGCGGGTCGCGTGGGTGTAGGTAGACGGGGACGTCGAGCTCTGCGACGGTGGCCCAGAATTCTGCGTACCGCTCGTCGTCGAGGTAGACGACGGTGTTCTCGTCCCCGATCTGAGAGAATCCGTTGACCAGCGCCCCAACCAATCCCAATTCGGTTACTGCTCGTCGGATTTCACGAGTTGCTGCGTCGGGGTCTTGCATGGGCAGCGCTGCGAAGGACGCAAATCTGTCGGGGCGCTGCGCGACCTGCTTGGCTGCGTAATCGTTCAAACGTAAGGCCCAGTCGACAGCGTGTGCGGTGTCGTGGAGGGATTGGATTCCTGGTGAGAGTAGTGAGAGGACAGCTTTTTCGATGTCGCATTCGTCCATCAGGTGTAGTCGCGACTCGTGAATGTCGAGCAGCATGTCACGGTGTGCCGGCCATGCATCGGCGGTGAAGTGTGTAGCCGATTGCTCGACGATGTTCGGATCGGTGGCACCGAAGTGCTCCTCCAGTGCGATCTTGGCGACCATGGGATTCGACTCCTGTTTTCGTTGTTGCGATAGGACTTGCTGTACGGGCGGCGAGACGGGCAGTGATCAGGCGTGAACGTGTTCCGGGAGCCGGGCGCCTTGGCGTTGGAGTTCGCCGCGCACCGATTCGGTAGTGCACTGCGTTGTCAGGGCTTGTTGGGCGGCGGCGACTCCTGATGCCTGGCCGGTGGCGAATGCTGTCCCCATCACTCGGACCGATGCCCCTGCTTGACGGTCTCCGTCGAGGGTGCGCCCGGCGGCGTAGAGGTTGGAGCGGTTTGTGCTTTGCAAGCAGCCGAGCGTGATCGGGAAGTATCCGGGTTCTCCGATGAATGTCCATGTCGAGGGTCTGCCGGCTCCTGGGTGGTATTCCATGGGCCAGGCGCCGATGGCAACAGCGTTCTCCGTGGTGGTGGGGTGGAGGATGTCGTTTTCAGTGAGTTTGTCCCTGGCGATGATGTGCCTGGATTCGCGTGTGCCGAGTTCGGGTCCGGTGGTGACGATGTACGCGTTCTCGGCGCCGGGGATCGTACGCAGCGCATCGAGGTAGGCCTGGGCTTGTACACGGGCGTGACTCTCGGCGCGGCTGGTGTCTCGGGCGGACCGCGCGTCGTAACCCTCGTCGACGAGGTAGGCAATCACGTCCCCCGAGATCGGCATTCTGGCAACCAGGCCGGACTCGGCTAGCAAGTTCGTCTTTCCTGATGCTTTGGCATCGCGGACGGCCGCACCGAGGGTGGCGACGGTGACGTCGGCGTCCGCGTCGATGCCGCCGAATCGGACTCCGAGGCTGCCGTTTTGGACCCAGCCGTCGGTTCCGTAGCGAACGTCGGCGGCAGCGTGATGGGCCAGATCGGCGTCACCGGTGGCGTCGACGAAGGCGTCGGCGGTGAACTGGTGAAGACCTTCGTGGTCGGCGACGTCGATGGAGGTGATGCGGTCTCCATCGGTGTGGGCGCCGATGAGCAAGCTGTGCAGGCGCACGTCCACACCTGCGTCGCTGCAGAGTTGGTCCAGGACCACTTTGACGTTTTCCGGGTCGAAGACGACGGTGACGGCGTTGTACTTGCGCGGTGCGCTGACGGCGCCGCGTGCTTCGAGTGCGGCGACGACTTCGTCGGCGACCCCGAAGACCATTTGCGTGAGGTCGTCACGCGTGTAGAGACCCGCGTAAGTGACGACATTGCGCAGGGTAGCTGCCCCACCGAGGCACGGTCCGCGCTCGATGAGCAGTGTGCGAGCCCCTGCCCTTCGGGCGCCGATTGCTGCAGCTACTCCGCCAGAGCCGCCGCCAGCGACGATGACGTCGTAATGATTGTCGTTGCTGGTCGATATCATGAGATATATGTCAACTTTCCGTGTTCAGGTTTCTCAGTGTGCGGAGACGGGCTTGGTGGAGGTTGTGGCTGCGGGGATGACTTCGTGGATGTCGCTGCTTCGCAGGAACAGCAGCGGAAGGACGGCCAGCAGCGGTCCGGCAGCGAGGACGACGAAGACCGTCTGGAACGAGCTCGTCGCTCCGTAGACCAAGCCGACAACAGTGGGCACGATGGTGCTGCCGAGCTGCCAGAATGCGTTGACCCCGCCCGTGGCGGATCCCGCAAGTTGTCCTCCGGACAGTGATGGAATCATCGCCATGAGCACGGGACTGTAGACGTAGGCCGCGATCCCCAAGAACGGTGCGATCCAGAGGAATTGGGTTGCGGTCGTGGCGAAGCTGAAGACGATGAGGCATGTGGCGAAAGCAACGAGGATGGCGATGGCAAGATTTCTGCGGCTCAACCCGAGTGCGTCACCGATGTAGCCGATGACGGGTTTGGAGAACACTGCGACTGCTCCGAAGATCACCACGACCGTTCCGGCTCGGACCGGATCGATTCCGGCGCCTTTGACCATCAGCAAGTTCGACCACGTCACGAATCCGTAGGTACCCCAGAGGGCACCGAACCCGGCGAGACCGAGCATCAGCAGGCTGCGGTTGCGAAAGAGCGGGCGCAGGTTCGGTTTGTTCGATTCGCCATCCCGGCGAAGGATCAGCGGACCCTGACGCAAACCGAGCAGGCAGACGACGCCGAGAGCGATCGAGATGAACCCGAATAGGTGGTAAGAGGTGCGCCAGCTGTGCGACCCGATCAACGAGGGAACAACGGCGTTGGCGATGACGAGTCCGAGGGAGGTAGCGGTCATGAAGATACCCATCGCGAAGCCGCGACGTTCGGGTACGAACCAGCTGGTGATCAGTTTGACGCCGGCGCCGACTTCTGCGCCGGCACACAGTCCGATCAGGGCCTGAAACAGCAGCCCCAGGGCTTGACTCTCGGCTTCGCCGAACGCGAGCATGAAACCACCGGACATCAAGATCGACAGTCCGACCGTTCGGCGGCTTCCGAACCAGTCGGCGATGAATCCTCCGACAGCCGTCGAGATGACATAACCGATGTAGTAGGTGGTGGCAAATATTCCGAGACCGGCGACCGCCACTCCGAGATCTTCGCCGACCGAGCCGGCTGCGGGTCCCCATGTCGCCCGGTCCACCGATGTCATAGTGAAAGCCGCCCAGCACAGCGTCAGCACGACCCAGCGATACCTGGGGTCGGATGCGACGGGGGTTACTGCAGCCATTGTGATGTTCCTTTCGATTCATTGAGAGCTCCGCATGAACTCACGATTCGATGTGGCGCCCGCCACAATGAAAACTCAGATTTCGGCGCCGATCCAATGCCGATGTCCACTTGGGGGTATCAGGCAAAGTTATAGAGTGGTTCGGAAGAGGAGAGTCAGCAACATGGAACTACGTCAGCTTCGCTATTTTGTGGAGGCGTTCGACCGCGGTTCGTTGTCGGCCGCCGCCAAATCGTTGGTCGTTTCGCAGCCTGCTCTGACCCGGCAACTTCAGCTGCTCGAGCGTGAGTGTGGTGTGGCGTTGTTCGAACGAGTGCCCACCGGATTGCTACCTACCCGATCCGGGACAGCGCTGTATCAGCACGTGGTCACAATGCTGAGATACGCAGACTCCGCACGAGATGCGGCACGCGAAGCCGGGCCCGTGCGGGAGACAGTCGAGATCGGGTTGGCACCTGGGCTGGCGTTGCCGTGGCTGGACAATTGGATCAACGCCGTTCATCTTCGGCATCCAGAGGTGTATCTATCGCTGTCCGACTCCAGCAGCAATACTCACCTTCACAGGATCCGCTCCGGCCACCTGGATATAGCGTTCTTGCATGAACCACCGCCGCAGGATCTGTACCAGCAGCTCGTCCTCGAAGACGATTTCGGAGTGGTGATGGCCGGCGACCCTCTGACTACGGGCACCGACGACACATTCGAACTTCGGGAACTCGATGCTCTCGATGTACTGGTTCATTCGCGCGAACAAGTTCCCATCGGCCACGACCAACTCGTCGCCGCCGCTCACCAAGTCGGTGCGAATCCACGATGGCATTACGCGAACTACACCGAAAACGCTCATGCCTGTATGCGTGCCACCGGCGCCACAGCGGCGATCATGGCCCAAGTCAGCGCCGACAGATTACTCCCCGGATGGACGTGGAGACGCCTGGTGAACCCATCTTTGGTCATGCACACCTGGCTTGTCCGGCAGAACGTTGTGCGGCGGGCAGTCGTCGACGTCTCCACCACCATCTCCGATGCCGTACAAGAACAAGCGAAACAATGACACTCGGGCATGCTCGCTTCCGTGTCTACTTGATCGTAAGAGGGTGCATGGTTGCGGCCCGCTCCTATGGGCACAGTTGGCTTGAAGATGCTGGCTGCCCCGGCACTGACGGGGTACGCCACTAAGAGCGGAGCGGGCATTGGTGCCGCGCAGCTTACTTCGCTGAGAAGCCGCCTGATCGAACCGATACGCTGCGTCGATGGACAAGATCAGGGAGTTGGTGATGCTCAAAGCGCCTCGGCCCGGAGAGGAAACGGCCGAATTGATGGTCACCGTCAAGACTTATCCGAACCCGAGCGAGACATATGGGGAGACGGTCTGTGTGGCGGGTGTCCGACTCGACCGCGGGCGTCCTGAGTGGATTCGGTTGTACCCGGTAAAGTTTCGGAACGCAGACTTCGACAGTCGCTTCAGGAAATACGAGATCATTCGAGTCAACGGTACCTACCATCAGGCCCGGGACAATCGTCCCGAGTCTTTCCGTCCTCGTCAAGACGAACTAATACACGTTGAGCAGCTGGACACGAGCAGTAACTGGTATCGGCGGCGACAAAATCTCGACGGTTTGATTGGTAGCACGACGATGTGTGATCTGCTCGATCGAAACCCTCTGGGTGGCATGGGAAAACCATCTCCGTCGCTGGGTTTGATCAAACCGAGCGACATTGAGACCAGCGTGGTCGAGGGAGATCGTTGGACGGTCAACGAACAGGCAAAAATCGACAAGGCCTCGGCTCCAGACCTTTTCGGAACGTCCGTTCAGCCTCTGGAAACTGCCCCGTTTGCGGTGCGGTACAAGTACCGCTGCGAGGCTCGGAAGTGCAGAGGTCACAAGCACGACCAGAAAGTTCTGGACTGGGAGGTAGGCCAGGCAGGGCGACGTTGGCTGCGCGAGTACGGCGTTGACGGGGTCAAAGAGGCGATGCTGAAGAAGTGGCGCGATGACCTGTTGTCTTCAGGCAACGACGTCCACTTCTTCGTTGGTAATCAGAATCGTCGCCGACGCTCATTTTCGGTCCTCGGGGTGTGGTATCCAAAGGTGGAGGACACGTTGTTCTAGACGTGCACCACTTCAGCGTTCGGACGCGTCCTGAGAAGTCGGTCTACCACGATGTTGCGATGGCACTCGGAATGGTTGTCTTCGAAGCACAGAAGCGCCACTGCACCACCGTCCATGAGCTCACACACGTGGGCAAGTGCGTCGGTTGCTGCTGCCGTATCGAGCACCTGGTGGTAGCGAATCAGCGACTTAGCTTCGCCAGCGCGGAATCCGGCTCGATTGTCCTTGGGGTTGCCTAGGGCTCTGTGATGAACATAGTCGATACCGGCAGCGCGAAGGGCTTCGCCCAATTTCGTCTTCGACAGCCCCGGCTTGCGACTGAGAGGGGTTAGGCGCACGTCGACCAGAACGGTCACGTTCTGCCCAAGCAGCTGGTTTACTAGATCGCTGACTGTCTTACCTTCGTAGCCAATGCTCACGAGGGTTCCTACTGAGGTGTTGTAGCTGGAAGCAACGGTTCCCACGGCACTATCGTGCACCATCCGCCAAACGCGCTCGATAGCACCCAGGATGCGGCGTGACATCTCTTACCTCACAGGCCGATGTCGGTCACGGCGTTTCCGACCAGAGGGGCATGCTCCCGGCGGTACACCTCGACGGAGTCGAGTCTGGCGTGACCAGTTTGACGTGCGATGGCGGATCCGTCGGCGCGCCGTTGCGGGTGCTTTGAGTAACGAACCGGGCGCGAAGTGAATGCCCACCGAGTTTGGCGATGGCCGTGGGGTCGTAACCGGCGTGTGCGGCGCGGCGGCGAATGGTCTGGTGGATGGCAGCCCCGGACAGCGGCGTGAGGCCGAGGTTGCCGTTCTTCGCGACAGCCCGCAGCAGCGGTGCTCGGGCGGTGCGCGGCACTCCCCCGCGACACACATGAGCGTCGAACGGTTTCAGCTTACGCAGCAGGCGGATGACGGACGGTCGGCCGCCGGTGTCGAAGGCGGCGAGGACCTGCATCCAGCGAACGCAGGCGCAGGGTGGACAGGTTTCGTAAGACCCTGTGTAGGGCAGGGGTTCACCGCTCCCCTGCCCTCCTGATCGGTCTTCGACTTCCGTATTCGCACGTGTAGACCGTCGTGCCGGTGCACGGTGGTCGCCCCACAGCAGCTCGGAGAGCTCGCTGCGGCGGAACGCGCGCCGGCGAACCCGAGCAGCAGACTGGCTGAGTCGCGGCGCTCGAGCACCTCGTCGGCCCACGCCCGGCACCTTTGTCTGGCAGTACCGACAAGGATCTTGATGTCGTCGACCAGAAGCGGGTCCCGGGGGGGTGCGGGGCCGGTCGCCCGCTGAGGCGTACTCCCGACGGATCCCCGACATCGTCGCGGTCACGAGTTCGTGTGCGGATGGGGATAGGCGCCCTGTTGTGCGGTGCTGGTGGTTGATCGCGGCGATCCAGGTGCCGAAGGTGGCGACGGCGTAGGCCCGCTCCCCCGCTTCGGTGCGGGTGTCGGCCGCGTCGACGAGATAGGCGGCGACCGTGACCGGGCGCGCCGGCAACGCGGCGTACCCTTCGCGCTCGCACCAGCCGGCGAAGCGTCGCCACCCGGCGGCGTAGGTGCGCCGGGTGCCCTCGGACCGTGACGATTCGACTAATTTGGCGATCCGCGTGGCCACGGCCGGTGGGATCTCGGGCTCCGTTGCCGTCGACGCAAGCTCGGCAGAGGCTGCCGTTGCGCTCACCGCAGGCGTTCGGCCTGGTCGGAAGGCCATAGCTCCAAGCCTAGCGCAGGTCACGGACAGGTCTGCAGAGAAGAACTGTGCTGAGGTGGCGTTTTGCTGTAAACGCTGCGGAAAATGCAATTTGCGTTCTAACATTCCGCCCGATTTGGACGCGTACCGCTAGGTTAAATTCTATTCTTCCGCAGCGTATTTAGAAATACAAGCGCGCACAATGCTGCCAGTCGAGATGTACGCTCTCGTAGATGTATTGCCGTTCAACGGATTTGCCTCTATCGAACGAGTCTTGACTTGTTGGCCGCATGTTCGGAGATGGGAGCTTCAACCACTTCCTACGCTCGACCCTAAGTGTGCGCGAACGGCACTGCTAGACAAGCGCAGGCAGGCTCTCTGGATGCCCGACTGCGGGTTTTTCGTTCAGTGCGGCAATCGTTTGTTGCGAGCCGCACTGCTTCGCTGTTGTCATCTGCAGGTCAAACCAAGCGGCGAGATGCACGCTCACAGTGGCCGTCTGGACGTCGAGTTCGGCGGCAACATCATTGTAGCTCCAATCAGGGTGTTGGAGGTACACGAGTACAGTTGCCCAAACATCGGGATCGAGTCCCCCGCTCACGCGCGCTGGAAAGGCCGAAGATACGGCGTTGGACCAATCCGAACCCAGCTGCTGCTCGCCGTCGGCCGCGAATGGACGATGCGCTCTTGGCGCACGCAGAATGACCGCAAGCACCTCCGTCATCGCGAGGAGAAAGACTGGAGCGACAGTAGCGATTCCGGATGCCACAACGGCCGGGACCGAATCTGGGGTCAATGTTGCGTGGTAGCCGTTGCCGAAAATCGACGCGCCGGCGGCGACGGCTAGGACGGTAAGTATGAACCTGCGACCGCGAACCGTTTTCGGGTCGGTGTGGTGAGAAAGGGCCAGTGCAATTACCGTCGTTGCGACGATCGCGCCGTCAAGGACAGCGGGCAAAGCCCAAGCGAGCCGTGGATCGGTTCCGGCCATAACCGCTAACTCTCGTAGCGCCGCAAACGACAGCCAGAACGAGGACGCGGCGATCCCCACGGTCAATGCGATACCTGTCATCAACGCGGCAAAAAGCACCCGCGGTTGGACTGTTGGCTCTGCTGACTGGTCGACCGCGACGCTTAGCTGCTTGCGCGCGTCCATTCAAGGCTCCTTCTGTTGGCGACTGCGGGCGTCGATGCCCTGTAGGACTGTTCACGATTGTTTGCTGAGCGTCTAACCGCTTGCAGCAGTTGGAATCGTCGTAGTACAGCGGAAAGCCCGCCGCGCCAGTTTGCAACTTCAGTTGACTCGCAGGTACAGACGTAACGCCTGCTCGACGAGAGCGCTTCGACTGCCAGCGCCCCAATCGCCAGCTAACTGGTCGAGGATCGCCGCGTCCGAATTGATCACGCCCGCGAGCGGAACCCGAGACAGCGGTGCGCTGTGCCGCCTGCGGGTGGGCCTTCCCACCTCCGCGCGTCTAAACATGCCTGTGCCCGCTGTCGCGGCTGCGTCTGCCCAGTGCGCCTTCAGGTCGTCGGCGTGCTTTTCGACGGCATCCAGAACGACCTGTCCGTAAGAACGCGCTGTTGTGGGGTTTGCGCCCCGCTCTTCTAACGTGAGCGTTCGGAGAGCGCTATAGACCTCGTGTGGAAGTGCCACTTCAGGTGGAGCTACACGACCTGCGTTCGTCGTCGAGTCTCGTTTTGAGTTTCGCCGTCGCGCATCAGTACGACGTGGGGCGACGGTTTGTTTCTCGTCGGTGTCCTGAGGTGCAGCAACCTCTAAAGCGGCTTCCCCGACTGCAGAGGGAGTGGCGTCCTGCGGATTCGGGGCAGGTTCGTCGTTTGCCGCGGGTCCGTCTTCGAAGCCAACCGAAGCGCCTTCTCCCGTCACAGAAGCATCGTCCGCCCCCACGATTGCCAGCGCCTGGGGTCGCTCCTCGCGGAGCGGATCGAACGCTACGGGCCTATCAGCTGTGTTTCCACCCGTGCTTTTCTTCTGAGGGTCGGCGTCTGCACTCTCAACCAATTGCGGAGCGTTACTCCCGCCAGCCGCTGCGGCATCACGTACCAGGTTGAGAGGGGGAAGTAGATCGTCGAGATCGTTAAGAGCGTTCGGATCGAACGCGGCGGCACGACGCTTCCTTGTGCTCATGCGACGCCGCCCGCAACCGCGTCACGTTCAACGTTTGCAACACGACCTAAAATCTCGCGGGTGAGCCCTTGATAATCCGACGCAAGGCCGGATGGATCTCGCGACCACAACCGGTCAGTGGACTTGTTCTTCTGACGTAGCCTCTGCAATCGATTTTTCTGGTCCGATTCGGCGACGTCCACGAGCTCCAACGGAGTGAGATGGCGGGTCCGAAGGTCAACCGCGGCAGCACGGTCAGATCGAATGAATGTCTCGAACGGGTCCGCGCCGCTACCTTCGAGGAGCTCGTTGACCTGTTCGAAAACCTCACGGTTTCGTGCAGTCGCGCGGGGGTTTGTGTCGAAAAGGACCACGCCCAGCAGCTGAATAGACGACCCGGCTTTCCGTGCTCTGAGGTAGCGCATCGCCAACAGTTCGACGCCAGACAAGCTGGCGTCATCGTCCTTTGTGGGGACGACGAGGTAGCGGGCTGTACCTAGCAGGGCTTCAAGGAGTGGGGCATCACCCGGCCCGGAATCAATAAGCACCAGATCGTACTTTTCAGCGTCGTTCAGATTATTGAGCGTTTGAGTCAGATTGCGGCGCAGGTCGATTCCCGTTTGCGCGGCGGTCGCTGCGACAGATGCGACAACCGCCAGTGCAGGCCCACCAGCGATGACATCCAGGTTTGGGCGGACATCTCGAACAGGGGTGAGTGCCTGCGCAAATTGCAGCGCCATGCTGAGACCGCGTCCACCGTCTCCTTCGACTCCCAGGTCGGATGCCGAGACATTGGCCTGCTGGTCCGCGTCTACGACAAGTACGCGCCGCCCTGCGGCGGCGACCATGCCCGCCACGGCGGAGACAATTGAACTCTTACCGACACCGCCTTTCTGGTTCGCGACCAGCACTGTCCGAGAGATTCCGGTTGTCGTCACCCGTATGAAGGTACCGGAGAGCTGCAGTCCATGGGTACTGCGACACGCGCTGTAAAACGACTCCTTGTGGGGACGCATTTGAGGCTGTTGATCGGGTCGTTGACATTGCTGGCTGTAAGGTCAGTCTGCCGACCGAGTATGTGAACGCTGAAACGACTTGTTTTCAGTATTTGTCAAGGTACTTGCTATCGGTTGTGGTTGCAGCCCGACCAATGTCAATAGGTGCTGCTTCAAAAACAGCCGTTTCAATATCCTTGCACACTTCCAGACCAGTGGTCTTTAGCACGCTTGGTTGCACAGTCTTGGCACATTCCTGAGGTGTCGCTGTACGTAAGAACTTTGATGCTGACAGCAAAGCGGCTATTCATAAGCGCTTTAAAACGTACATATCACAGACCTATTCGCAGGTCATGGTTCCGACCCGACGGATGTCTGTATCTACGGTTTTAGATACGGACCCTCATATAGACGCTTGCATGGGCTTGTAACTGAACATTCCAACGTACAAACACATGACCGTATGAATGTTCAGTTACAGTACCTGCTGCGCGTCCATTCTTCCGCTCGTCGGTATGAGCATAGACGCGGCGATACATATGGTCTTATGTATGGGCTTGCGTATGGCCATATGTACGGCAGCAGGCAAACATGCAGGTCGTGTGCGCTATATCGTCCATATCATAGCACCGATGAGGTCGGTGAACGTCGGTTCTGTGCACCCGTGACACTGCGGCCATTGAAGCTCAACTAGACCCTATGCGGAAGTCTCGGGCCCCCCACCCTGTGGATGTCACTGCTCAGCGGCACGAGCGGGCAGAGAGGGCCTATGTTGGCACGCCACCCGTCGAGACCTTCACTATTCGGAGTCCCAGCGACGGAGACGCGGAACCAAGTACCGCCCTTGACCGGAACGAGCTGGACATCAGGCGTACGACGGAGACCACGACCCTCGGTGATGAGATAGGCGAAATGAGCTACACCCTCGACGCCGACCGCTGCCGAATGCGTGAAAATTGGACGACACAGCTCTGAACCGCAGCGGCTCGGCCGAGACGACCAGAACGGTAGCCAACAAAGCGTCGTTCGATGGGGAGGCGAGCGCTGCGCAGAACCAGCGCTGTCTACGTGACCTAATCTCAAGAGCTCTAGATGCGCCACCGTTGTACGCCTGGCAATAAGCATGGGTCTGTCCGGGCCTTAAGAGCGCGTAGTTAGGCGTGACCATCACGACCCCCATCGGAGCGTTCTTTCACTGCAACAAGCACACTCAGCGGAAGAACTCATGGACATATCTACAGCCCGACTTGTGGCCATACGTATGGCACGTTGTATGGCCGTGCGTATGGTCTTCTGCACTTTACGACGGCGTTTGGCGAACATGTGGGGCAAGTGGCAGCAAGCGGCGTCTGCGGTGTGGATTGACGCGCCTGCGACGGGGGAGCGGGGCGAAGGTGACGCAACGTCACAGTGACGAATTGTGCGTGTCGTCGCCCAACTCCTTTCTGCACCCATGCCTTCACGGAAATTCTCTGAACACCACCACGAGAGCCGTCGTAATCTCACCGATATTGGCCGCCGCTCACCTTAACGTCATGGGGTCATGAGATTCCAACGGTGATCGGTCAGCCACGCGCCTCTTTCCGTAGGTGCGGCGTGACTCCGTAATCGCCTGTTCGCTGACACGATCGACTGCAGCAGCATCCGGCATCCGGCATCCGGACGCTACGCCTGTGCGGCGCGAGGGACTTGGTGCAGGGGTCCCGTGGCGCGCGGTGCTGGGCTTCGCAGCAAGATCGAACCCATCACGGCTCAGATGCACCCCAGCCACCACCACAGGTAGTGCGGCACTGAGTCAGTTTCACGGACATTTTGCGCCGGAAACTTAAGATACCGCCCTCAAGCCTCACACAGCATCTCGTTGCTACTGACACAGACTGGGGAAACTCTGCTGGCTCGTTAGGAAACCTGCAGGTAAAGCCACTTGCATCTGGTAGTAGCTCTCGGACCAGGATCACCGAATGTTTGGGCCGTTTCGAGCTGAGAAAAGTAACCCACGGTTTTATAGATATTGAATCTGTAAATTGCATTTTCCGCACCATCTTGGACAAACCACCAGTTCAGACTAGTTTTACACTGCGAACGTGTCGGTGACCTACGCTAGGCTGCCGATATGGACTTCCGACCGAGCCGAACGCCTGCGGCGATCACTGCCGTTGATCTCCCTGACGGTTCCCGGTCGGTGGCCGTCAAGCCGGAGATCCCGCCGGCCGTCGCGAAGCGAATCGCGACCGCTGTGCAGTCCTCTCGTTCCGAAGGAACACGCAAGACGTACGCCGCGGCGTGGAGACGCTTCACCACTTGGTGCGAGACGAATGGTCACGTGACGCTACCGGCGCACCCGATCACCGTCGCGGCCTATCTCGTCGACGCCGCAGACACCCGAAACGAAACAGGGGAGCGGGTTTACGCCGTCGCCACCTTCGGCACCTGGATCGCCGCGATCAACCACCAACACCGCACTACCGGACATCTGTCCCCGACGGCACACGAACTCGTCGCCGCAACCCTGTCCGGGATTCGGCGGGAGTACGCCGCCGCGGGGGACCGCCCCCGCACCCCACGAGATCCGCTGCTGGTCGACGACATCAAGCTCCTTGTCGGGACGGCCCGCGAACGTTGCCGGGGTTGGGCGGACGAAGTTCTGGAGCGCCGGGATTCGGCTATCCTGCTGCTCGGCTTCGCAGGCGCATTCCGCCGCAGCGAGTTATCGGAGATAGTCTGTGCAGACATCGCTGTGCATCGACACGACGGACTGCACGTGCGGCTACGGAAGTCGAAGACCGACCAGGAGGGCGGGGGAGCGGTCAAGGCGCTGCCGTACACCGACTCTCACGAGACCTGCCCGCCGTGTGCGTACGTCCGATGGGTCCAGGTTGTGGCCGCGTTCGATGCCGGCGGCCGTCCGTCGGTAATCCGCTTGCTCCGGAAGCCCGAGCCGTTCATCGGCCACGTGTGCCGCGGGGGAGTACCCCGCACTGCCGCCCGCGCACCACTACTCCGCGCCGTCGCCAAGAATGGGAATCTCAGTGCGACCGCGCTGTCCGGGGCCGCGATCCACCAGACCATCCGCCGCCGCGCTGACCACGCGGGCTTCAACCCGACTGCTCTCGCCAAGCTCGGCGGGCACTCGCTCCGCGCCGGGTTCGTTACGCAGGGCACCCGCAACGGTGCCGACGGATCGGCTATTGCACGCCAGACTGGACATGCCAGCCTTGACTCCGTCGAGGTGTACCGCCGCGAACACGCGCCCCTGATCGGAAACGCTGTGACAGACATTGGGCTCTAGTAGGTACGCAACGCTCTTCATCCGGCCCATACGGACCCGGTGATTGATACACGCGAACTTATGCAAACCAACGACGGACCCCGCGAACCCAGGCGCGCGGTGACCATGGTTCTCCAGACGCAGCGTGAGGGGTGTCGCAGTTCAGCTGAGCTCGGTCGTATTTCTCGATCGCGGCGCGGTCTTCGGCTCGGTTGTCAGCGATCTCTTTAGCCGTGAACTGGCGTCGCTGCATCACCTGATTGCGTCGTATCACGTAATGAGAACGGCACTTCAGTGACCAATTCCCAATCGATGGGTACATCGATACCGTCTCGCCGTCGAACACGAGCGACCACTGCGCTGGCGCGAGTGGGGCTATGACCTCCTCGCCGCACCCGCAGCAGCACATATGCCCGGTCGTCCGATATGTAATCGACACGTACAACACACCAGACCGCATCGGCGATGGAAAGGTGTCGATGAACTCCGGCGTCAGAGCCAGGACAGCGGTCACCGTCGCTCCTCGTTCGCGATCTCGTTGGTCGACAGGGCGTATGTCGAGAATCCCTCGTCGGTCAGATCGGCGTAGTAGCCGAGGTACCGCTTGAACCGGATGACGGCCAGCATTCCGTTGAGACAGTTCAGGTCTGAGGTTTGGATATTGCGGCCGTAGTCGTCCAGCCCGGGAGCGGCGGCCGGGATGAGTCCGCGGTCCCGGACATGATCACGGTGGCCTGGGACACTCGTAGTAACCCGGAGCAGTCCCGTGAGGTGGCCGTCGACCTCTTCTATTCCCATGCCGACATCGATGAACGGGACGTCGTGCTCTTCGAGCCAGTCGATGACGGGCTTCTTACTCGAGGCATCGTCGGACGCGAGAAACACGAACGTCGCTCCCTCTAGAATCCGGTCCACGTTGTCAACGTCGAGAAATTCTGGAACTGCACTGACATGACGGTGCATGCGGGAATAGATGTCGGCGAAGTATTTCGCTTTGTTGGGTCGCGTCCGCAGCATGGCCAGGTCCGGTGCGCCCGGCGCACGGAAGGCATTGTGGTTGTCGAAGCTGTCGCCATCGACGAGCGTCAATGCATCGATTTCGATCTTGGCCATCTGGTCGGCGATAAAGCTGCCGGTGCCTCCAAGCCCGACGACGACAACCCGCTGACCGCGATAGCGAGCGTTGAGTGCCGCGAGCCCTGCTCGCGATGATGCAGTGTCGCGGTAGTGGAACACGCTGTCATCCTCTACTTCCTGCCACGCGGCACCAGGGGTGGCGGTTGCGGTGGGATCGAGCGCCTGCGCGTGCTGAGCGACTATCCGAACGTAGGTCGTAATCTTCGAATACTCGTCCGGGTATCCATCTGGTGCCGGCTTGGACGAGAGCATGAAGTTCGCCACCTCGGTGGCGGTCATCTGATGGACCTCAGGTTGTGCAATGGTCAGCGGGACCCCGTGTTCATCGCACGGGGTGGACGCGCCAAGCCAGATACGGTGGTCAGTTCCTGAGACAACGGTATCCCCGGACACAGTGACCGGGTAGGTGAGAAACCCGTACGCGATGGTCCGCCCGGTCGTGACATAGGGGATATGCCGAACGATGAGGTGTCCCTGCTGAATGACGACGTCGTAGCCGTCGTCCAGTAGGCGCGCAAGGTCCGCGTCATGAGCGAGTGGTGCGGTGGACATCGAACACCATTCCGTCCTTGACTGCGACGCTCCGGCCAGCTGTGAGGGTGCCACTGCCGTGGCCATCGTGTCCGCGTGAGTAGCGGACCGTGATGTCCGTGTTCGGCTCGATTGCCTGTCCAGGATGCGCGAGCTCGACTATTTGCTCGTAGCTGATCTTGTTTTCGTCCCACTGGTGCCGGCGTGTGTTGATTACCAAGGTGACGGTGCGGTGACCGGCCTTCTCGGGTTCCTTATCGGACATATTGCTGGGCCCTTCCTGGTCTGCGACATCCCAAGTGATGCGCGCTTTGTCGATCAGTGCTCGATATGTCGAGCAAGTGCTACAGTATCACGTGTGATCGACATGTCGAGCAATGCAGGAAGAACGCAATCTTGACCCCGCCACCAGCGGTAAACGTAAAGGCACTCCATGACGCGCTAGACGCCGCGCGCGTCGAGGCCGACCTGTCGTGGCGCCAACTCGCGAAGGAGCTCGGTGTAAGCGCGTCCACCGTGTCCCGTATGGCTCAGGGGTTAAAGCCGGATGTAGCAGTTTTTGCCGCCATGACCACCTGGTTGCGAATGCCGGCGGAAGCGTTCTACATCACCAATACCCCGGGCGACCCAAATACCCCCGAACCCGAGCTTGTTGCTTCACTCACCCCGCTGCTGCGAGCGCGGCGCGACCTATCGGAAACCGACGTGGAATACCTACAGGAGGTCATCGGGGCCGCAGCCAGACGCTTCAAGGCCGAGCGGAAGAGCTGAAGGAGCTGTCGACGTCGTGCGTTGGACACAGAAGATCATGCGTGAGGTCGCCGAGGACGAGCGCTCCGAGCTCACTCTTGGTCCGTTGGACCCGCTGGACCCGTATGACCTTGCTGAAGCCCACGGCATCCCCATATACAGCTTGACCGACTGTGTCGACTACGGCCTGCCGCCTGAGGTGTTCGGACGCTTCACCGAACGAAATACCAGCTCGTGGTCAGCGATGCTTGTACCCCTTGGAACGGCCCGCATCATCGTCGAAAATGACAAGCACGCACCGGTTCGCAGGCGCTCGAACATCGCGCATGAACTCGGTCACCACCTGCTCGAGCACAAGTTCGATCAAGTCGTCCTCGGCGAAGACCACAAGCGGGTATTCGACGAACAGCAGGAGAAGCAAGCGACATTCATGGCCGGCGAACTTCTCATCCCACTCCAAGCCGCCGAACGCATGGCATTCGACGGGTGGGACAATTCCCGCGTCGCCGCTCGCTACGGTGTCAGCGAACAGTTTGCACAGATGCAGATGAAGGGCCAGCGCGTACGCGCCGAGCGTGCAGCTAGAAAGTTCGCCCGCCCGTAACTCCGTCACGCACCTACGAATCAGCACGAATTGGTCTCATTCGTCGTCGTTGAGTACGTCGGTTTACTTTGAATCGATGCGTCAAGGATGACGAACCGCAACGGCTACCAATCGAGTGCTGCCACAGGTAGGTACTGACCTAGGTTTCGCGGACGCGAGGTGTGGGAAGTATCAGACCGGTAGGTCGGGGATTCCTACAGAGAAGAAGACGATTTCATGCGTAAGCTTGTCGCCACCGTTCTGACCGGTTCAGCCACTACTTGTTTGTTGTTCGCCGCAGCCGCTCCCGCGTCTGCGGAGACAGGCCAAGTCAGTCAAAGTTTCATTTCGACGCCGAATGGAGACGGAACAAACACTTTGACGGCCACCTTCACCGCGCTAGACGACAGCGAAAACCTGGGCTACTGCGTGATACTCGACTTCGCGGCGCAGGATGCCGGTACTTCGATCGAGGTCTATGCCGATGCTCGCCGTGAGTCGGGCCCACAGGTGATTACGGTGGTCGATCCCTCTGTTGCGGATGGCACGTACGTGGTTGACTTTTCATGCTTGAGAGAGAACTACTCGGTCCTTGAGCAGACCCTTAGGTTCGGTGGCGATACGCCGCAGACGCTTCTCAACATTCCCGAGATTGTCGGCGAGCCTCAGGTGCCTGAGGTCCCCCCGGCGACTGATCCGGGTTGCTTCGGTTCAGCGTGCTTGCCCACCGGGTCGTTCGGGCGATGACCCGCGCCAACGCGTCATCGCCGTGTATTGGGTAACCACCCGGTACAGCCAACACATGATCTTCTCCCCTCCCAGCTGAATAGCGCATTTTGCGGTTGCTCTGTCAACTCAGCATCACGGTGCGGTAACCTGTCGATCGCGCACCGCTGGCTTGGGATGGTCGACATCGAATCACGGGGTTCTTATCCGTTGGATTCGGTGAATTGTCATCGCGAGCTGCAGGTGTAGGTCGACTTCTACTGGCTCGTCTCATCGGTAGACACGTAAACGACCAATTCCTAAAATGCCGATCCGGTGCTCGGGAGATCCACCGAACCAAAAGGCGGAGGCGGTACAACGGGCGGACCAGTTTGCGGATTCTTGGTAACAATGGTCACGTTGTTGTCTTGGCTAGTAACGTAGGCATCACTGCCGTTCGGGGAGACTGCAACCAGTTGGGCGCTTCCAGGAATCTCGAATCGCGCCTCTACAGACCCGGATGCGACGTCGACGGCGATCAACTCGCTGGGGAATCCCGAGGCCTCCACGAAGGCGGTCGTGCCGTCCGGAGTGACCCCCACACTCCCCAAACCTCCCCAAGCACTGTCCGCGACTGGTAGCACTGTTGCTGTGCGCCTAGTGGGATCATTGAGGTCAATCGCGTACAGAGTGTCTTCGACGGCTGCGAACAGCGTATCGCCGTCGGCGGTGATCGAGGAATCAAGTGGACTGCCGCCGAGTCCGTCGATTCGGTCGACGATTTCATCTGAGCTTGTATCAAGTTTCGCGACACCTCCACCGACTGTGACGTAGGCGTACCGACCGTCCGGACTGAGGTCGATGAAGGGCGCGCCCGCCTCGCCGAGCGATATCGTTTTCACCACGTCCAGTGACGACCCATCAATGACACTTACAGAGCCGTCGTACTGGCTTGAGGTGTAAATCTTGCGACCGTCTGGTGTTGCGGCGATTCCAAGGGGACCATCTCCTACTGGGATCGTGCGGATGACGGCGTTCATTCTCAGATCAACGACAGAAACTGTGTCGTCGACGTTGTTGGCGACGTACACCCGTGTGCCGTCAGAGGTGGGGGCGATTCCGACTGGGAATGTCCCGACTTGAACATCGGCGAGTAACGCTCTCGTACGGGTGTCGAAAATTCCGAGGAAGCCCGGTTCACCGTCAGGACCGTGAGTTACATACGCGCGTAATGCATCTGGCGAAAATGCGATTCCTTCGGCTAGACCTGGGGCGTCGAGCATGCCGGTCACAGCATAGGTGTCGGTGGGTGCCGCCGTGGCAGGCGATCCGACTAGGGCCGCGCCTACACTGAGAACTAGGCCAATCGACCAAGCCGTTGCGGAACGGCAGCTGATGATCCGACCCGGGAGTTCTGGGTTCTGTAAGCGCATCTGACTACTGTAACCAGCGACGACGTCGAGCCTCGGAGGCTCAGTGCGAACGTTCTCCTCGACTTAGGCGCATTCCTCGTTTTCGCGGGCATTCGCGGTGCAAATTGCTGTGTCCGCTCCTTTGACGGTGCGGTATCTGTCGCGGACGCCCCTTGAACAGTCCGAAAACCCACCCGACGGCCTTGGTGGTGAAAGTTGGCGACGCCAGGCCGCATCAGGAAGACACCGACCGAACGGTCGACCATGGCCAGCATGTGCTCGATCTCGCCGACAGCGGATGCGATTAACTCAGGCATCCTGGCTCTATGACCCATAACACCCTTGCCCAGCGCTCTCCCTCGCTCTATCACTACACCGACATCCACGGCCTGTTCGGCATTCTCGACAATCAGGTCCTGTGGGCTACCGATCTGAGATTCCTCAACGACCTCAGCGAGCAGAAACACGGGGAAGAACTACTGGACAGAGCGTTCGCAGACTGCATCGCGCAATATAGTTCAAAGTCCGTCCCAGTAGATGGCAGCAGCGATTACGGGATGGTAGACGCACTGAAAGACATCTGGGGCATCTCCCGACAAATTCGCGGTGACTACGAACCCACAGCCGTCCAGTACTCCGTCAGCTGCTTTTCCGAAGCACGTGATCAGCTAAGCCAATGGCGCGCGTATGCAGCCGACGGATATTGCTTGGAATTTGACACGTCCGATCTACTGGAACATCTGAAATTTGTCCCGCAGACCGGAACAAGCGCCGACCACGCCTTGGCCGCCGACATTAGGCCCGTCCACTACGGCGATACCGGTTACGAAGAACTGAAAGAGTTGGTCAAAACCACCGCGCGAGAATGTATCCCGCTCAACGAAACCGAATCCCATGGATCCTATCGTTCTGGACATAATATGAGCTGGGCAATGCGCATTGCTGCATATGCCATCTTCCTGAAAAGCGATGCGTTCACGGAAGAACGCGAGGTCAGAGCACTAATCAGCTCAGGCGACGCGATCACCACACCCGGAAGATTTGGCCTCGTCCCTCGAAGGGCCATTCCGATCCCGCGCAACCTCGTAAAGGCAGTCATGGTGGGCCCCAACGCGTACGCGGACCTTCAGGAGGCCTCGCTGAAAACCTACGGGGCTACCCACATGACAATGAATCAAAAAGGAACAGGACCTTACCGATTTCGAGTCGACAGGTCGGCGATACCCTTTCGACGGTAAATAGGCTTCTCGAAACGCGAAGACCCACACGATGCCGACAACAACCAGTGGCCTGCCCATCTCCGCTATAGCCTGTAGCTGCCGCTGGCCGACCCTTGGATTACCAACTGGAGGTTGGTCGGCTCTACAAAGACGCGGTCGCGGAAGTTGCTCGTCAACGGGTGTTGCCAAGGACCGCTCTGGGGTTTTCGCGTTCACTGGGCCAGACCGGTCGGCCGTCCCGGTACCGTCGCACCTGTGACACCGAGAATGAGCACGGTGAGCAGTTACAGCTACCAATGGTCGCTGTTCGTCGACTGGTGCGCCGCGGCCGACGTCGATGCGCTACCCGCGTCGCCGATCACGCTGGCCGAGTTCCTCGCCGAGAACCCCGCCGGCGACGCGGTTCAGCTGCGCCGGGTCTCCGCGATCAACCGCGCTCATCTCGACGCCGGCCTGCCCGCTCCCGGACGCGTCACCTCGATCCGGATCGCACTGGACTCGGCACGTAGCGACAGAACGATCCGGCGCGGCACGCAATACCAGGTGATCGCGGCTGGACTGCCGACCTCCGGATCGACGGCAGCACTGTTCGGCCGCCGCGACGCCGTCCTTCTCCTTCTTGCTGGAGTGGGCCTGTCCCACAGGGCTATTGCAGCTCTCGACCGCACAGACATCACCACCGACGGCGACAGTGTGTGGATCGGCGGCCGTCACCGAATTCGCATCGCTCCCAACGACGCCACCGATTTCGTGCCGGCCGCGATGTGGCACCGGTGGCACACGGTCCTGCAGTTCTCCGAGCGCTACCCCTCGACAGCTTTGCTGGCAGAACACTTGCAGCGCAACACTTTTCCCGATATGGCCGGGTTACCGGAGCGTCTCGGTCCGGTCGCGGTGCCGATCGACCGGTGGGGCCACCTGCCCCTGCCGGTCACGGCGATGACCGCGGCCGAGGTCGGAGCGGTGATTGCGGGGCACCGCACCGGCGATCCTCCACTGCACACTCCACGCCGACCCATCATCAGACCCAACGACAGTGCCGATCGGAGCGACCCGATCGCCGCGCCGGAGCCGGTATCTGCAGACCTCGACTCCGCGTATTACCGCGCGGGCGTCGAGGCACGTCGCCGCGCCCACACGGCGCTGGCCGACGTACCGGACATGGTCGACGACGTCGAGGACCGCATCGAACAGCTCCTCGAACGCACCCTGCAACTCCTCGACTCATCCGACAGCGGTGGTGGCACCTGACACATCGGGACCGAGATCCGGCGCACGGAGACCCCCGCCGTCGTACACCTCATCGAGCACAGCGATCGGACACCAACTCGTTGCCCCAAACGGGACCCAACACCTCAACGCAAAACCGCGACAAATGGCGTGTGGCCTACGGGCTCAGTCCCGGCACCCCTGTCAACATTTCATGACTACGAGGTAGCCACTTCCCACCCATCAGCCAACATCGACACCGCACTCCTCCGGTGGACCCAGGTGCAGCTTGTCGACTCAATGCATACGGATCTACGCCGAGTCACTTTACCTATCAGGTTGTATCCGCATATATAAGACTATGTCCGATACAACTAGATATAATCCGATAGCCTGAGGCCATGGAGTATGGACTGAACCCCTTCACCCCAGGGTCTGGCACCCGACCACCCGAGCTCGTCGGACGCACCGCCGAACTCGAGCGATTCGACTTGTTGGTCGCGCGGGCGAAACGGCGGCGCTACGACCGTGGGCTCATGCTGCAGGGACTCCGAGGGGTAGGCAAGACCACACTCCTGGCGACCATGGCGGACCAAGCTCGCCGCCACAACTGGGTGGTGATCGAGGTCGAAGCTCAGACCAGCGTAGAAGGTGCCGAAGCCCTGCGGCGGCGCATCGCCAAAGATATCTCCCGCGCTGTACGCCGTCGCCAGTTCGCCGGCCCGGTCGCGAACAAAATCCGGCAGTTGACCGAAGAGTTCTCCGTGTCCGCCACCGCGTTCGGTGTCGGAGTCGAGCTCGCTCGCTCAGCCGGTACCGAGAATCCGACTCTGGGGGTCGAATTCGAGGACCTCGTCGAAGATCTCACCGAGGAACTCCGCAAGGACGGCACCGCGCTGGGGCTGTTCATCGACGAAATGCAGGAACTCGAGCCGGCTCTCCTGCAAGTGATCCTGGCGACCCAGCACCGCGCGGCCCAGCGTGAATGGCCGTTCTTCGTGTGTGGTGCAGGCCTGCCGAACCTGGCGCAAGCATTGGCGGACGCGCGGTCGTACGCCGAGCGCCAGTTCGATTACAGGACCATCGGTCCGCTGGCCGACGATCAGGCCCGCGATGCGCTCGTCACACCCATCACCAGGCTGAACCAAGACATCTCTGTCGAAGCGACCGACTACATCGTCGCGGCGAGCGATGGATACCCGTACTTCCTTCAGGTGTTCGGGCACGAGCTCTGGCAGGCAGCCCAGCAATCCCCGTTCACGCTCGCCGACGCCGAGGACGCCGTCGACACCGGCCACGCCTCACTCGATTCCGGCTTCTACAGCTCGAGGTGGCTACGGGCCACCGAAGCAGAGAAACGGTATCTAGTTGCCATCGCACGCAGCGGAACCGACACTCCGCGGACGGCAACCCTCGCCGAAGCCCTCGGATCGAACCCACAATCGATGGCACCGCAC
Organism: Rhodococcus sp. 05-339-2; assembly: GCF_002258965.1. Classification (NCBI taxonomy): domain Bacteria; kingdom Bacillati; phylum Actinomycetota; class Actinomycetes; order Mycobacteriales; family Nocardiaceae; genus Rhodococcus; species Rhodococcus sp. 05-339-2. The sequence goes on along the minus strand of NZ_NOYW01000002.1, from coordinate 105,966 downwards.
CGTGACTCCTGCATACGCAAAGGACTCATCTGGTCTCCCGCCCGCGGCTTGGTTGCCTTCACTGTCCCCGGAATGGCGGACTTCATCCGCCGTCAACCCAACGCACCGGTCATCTGATCTCATACAGAACGTCACCTGGGCCGAAGTGGAGCACGTAGACGGATCGCGCAGCACCGGCATCACACAGCGACGTCGGTGTAGGAAGCTAGTTCGGCCCACTATTGCAGCGTGTAACCGCGCGGTGGGCGGGCGAGAGCGAGCAACGCGAACACGGCCAGGCGCGCCCACGTCTGCCCTAGACGGGTGACCGGTACACAGTGCGTCAGAACGGGTCAGGTGGGCCGGTGTTCATCACCGCCAGGATGTAATCGCGGTCGGGCGGATCGGCCGGGTGATCGTCGGCGATTGCGAACAACGACCGATCCGGCTCCGGCGGGGTGCGTACCTCCTCCCGGGCTGCGAGCCATTCTCGCCAGACTATGCGCTCGGCGCGGTGGCGCACGATGCGGGCACGGACAGCCGATGTGAGGCCATGACGATGGCCGATGTCGTCCAGTTCGATCGGCCCGACACAGATCCGGGCGTTCTCGACCGTGAGCAGACCGGCGACGCGCAGATCCAGCAACGCCTCGTACCCGCTGGTCCGGCCGACCCCGATAGCTGTGAACAACTCATCCGGGGTGAGGGGTTCTGCTGCGGCGACCACTGCGTCGTAAAGGACGCGGTGACGCCATCCGATGACGCTCCACGCCGGGTGTACGGACTCCACCTCTGCTGCCTCTGCAACGGTGTCCATAGCCGCCGCTCGACCCGCGTGTGTGGACACCAGCGCGTACCGGTCGGGGTTCTGACCCACGCCGCGTTCGATCAGCAACAGCGGTGAGCCCTCCATATCCCTCAGCCGCTCCAGAACGGACCACACCGTCGATTCCGGGAGCATGCCGGCCGCAATGGATAGCGACCGGCCACCGACACCCACAGTAGGAACACCTTCGACTATCTGCCCTGAGACTGCAGCAGCCCACGCCAGTGCTTGAACGACTGCATGAGTAGTCCATCGATCTTTTCGATGAACGAACTCGGTAGCGACCCAGGTTTGAGCGTGGGTAAGCCATAAACGAATTACCGGATCGTAAGTACCCCCTGTGTGCTTTATCTTGTGCCCGATATCCCGGACTGGGTCGGGCAAGGTTGATGCGGCCCAGTCGAGGGCGCGGGCAGTGTCGCGGCGGATGGCGCGTTCAGGTTCGGCGTAGCGGGCGTACGCGGCACGCACGCCCGCCCAGGCGGGTTCGGTGACGCGGGTGAGGATGTCGGCGGCGCTGGCACCTGAGAGAACTGCGTGGGTGATGACGGACTGGCGCGCTTCCGAGCGCGAGGGCCACCGGCTGGTGTCGATGCGGCCGGTGCTCGCGAAGTCGAGGACGCAACGCGGCGGCGGGGCGGAGCGGCAGAAACGCGGATGCAACCGGGCGTCATCGCTGCTGCCGAGGACACGCTCGGCGGACGTCTCGGCGCGGATGTGGGCGTCGATCGGATTGCTGATCGATCGGCCCGTTCCTCCGAGCAGGGCTTCGAGCCGCGGCAGTGTGCCGGCATCGGACCCGACGGTCAGGATGTCGGACGCTGCAGGCGGGTCCAGGTCGACGAGGGTGCGGTAGCCACCTTCTTTGCACTGCGAGCCCGGCACGGTGATGCAGCCGGTTTTGTCGTTGGTCATCGGTGTGATGTCCAACGTGGGGAGTCGCGCTGCGAGAAGGCGCAACAACGGTCGGATTTCGTCGACGGTGACCGTCTTTCCCGGTGCCAGCGGTATCAGTACGTGACGGCCGCCGCTGGTCGATTGGTCGACTACCGCACGGCCACCGCATTCGGTCAACCAGGCGAGCAGCCGCGTCACGTCGGCAACAACGGAGGCCTGGCCGTGGTGTTTGGTGTCGAAGTCCAGGGCAACGATGCCGGCGCTACCGCGTGAGAACAGCGGTACGGCCGACGGTAATGCCGGCCGTTTGACCGTCAATGGCCCCGCTGAGACGTATTTACGCGTCGTCGGGTCGTAGAGTCGCATCGACCGGCGCGCAGCAATGACCGGCGCGAATCGATGCCACAGCCGGTCCGCAGTCGCATCCGAGTGGACGACACGAGCGTTCAATCTTGTACCTACTTCAGGGCACGATGTACCCTGAGACATGTCCGCCAAGACAGTCCCTTCGGGGAAGAGCACCACAGAACGAGTTGCGAGCTAGTCACTCGCTTCTCTGACTTCAGAAGCCCTCGGCCCGCACGCCGGGGGTTTTTGTCATCTCAAGGTGCTGCGTAGATTTAGTTGGATGTATGACCCGAATGTCGATTCAGGTCGAGACGGCTACGCAGTCAGCGGCAGTACCCCCTGTTCGCGCGCGTGATTAAGTTCGCGCGCAAGATCTTCGCGGTCGCTGGCGATCGCGATCAGATCGGCGACGTATTGACTCAGAGATGTCGCGCCAGCCGAGCTCCGCTGCGCCTTGAGCGTGTCAATCAGCTCCGACGGCAGTCGGACAGTCAGCGACGTCCGGTCACCCTTACTGGGCATCGGCATGGCACGGCCTCCTTCGTCTACGTCCGCGATCCCAACCGGTGTCTATCCTGAACCAGAATCATCTTCACCGCCCTGTGACACGCCGTTGGTATCAGAACGAATTACACGTCTGTCATTTGAGTGGATGAGTACCACTGCAACGTGCCGGCCCATCGAAGGAGCCATCGCCCCACCCGCCGATATGCGAACGGTCATCGTCGACCTCGAATGCCGACAACAAGTCCTTCACGCCGACGGCTCCTCGACACAGCGTCCCATCGAATCGTGGCGGACCACCGTCATCACCACCCCGAACGGGTGGAAACTGTCTGCCTTCCGATACCGCAGATGAAACAGGGCAGTAATGCCCCTGCGCCTTGTCAGGGGCCGGGCCGAACAGCGCAAACGTGGCGCGGGCACGCACGTGTATCGGAGACAGCCGTAAGACATAGTCCCCATGCGCGAATCGTGCTCTGGGGCAGGCGATTGGGGCGTCTCGCAGACAATCCGGCCGTAAAATAGCCACGATCACCGGCTCGCTCCGCGTAAAAAAGCGAAACAAGCACCACGATATTCACCCTTTTCGATGGCAACGTCATCCGTGCGGGCGGACTGGTCGACGACGGTCGCCTGACGGCCGGGGAGTGGGCTACGTTTCCGGCAGTGGTGACCGATGGGCCATTACGAGGTGCGATCGGATACCGCGCGTTTCGGCCTATTGTCGGACAGGAGCACCGCAGCTACGAGTCGGTGATCGTGGTCTACCGGGTAGTCGAATGAGCGTCACGAGACTGGCCCAGCGGACCGTACGGTCACTTCGCGTGGGGGTTCAGGGTCTGGGTTGTCTGGGAATGTCAGAGTTTTATGGGCGGCCAGATGAGTCGCAGTCGATCTACACCGTTCAACGAGCGTTGGATCTCGGCGCAAACCTTCTCGACACGTCGGACGTGTACGGACATGGTGCCGGTGAAGAATTGATCGGCAAAGCCATCGCTGATCGGCGTGATTCGGCAGTAGTGTCGACGAAATTCGGAGTGGTACGTCTCGGGGCTGGAGTCGGGACCGGTATTCGCGGCGACGCGGCGACGGTTCGGTCTAGCTGTGAAGACTCGCTGCGCAGGCTCGGGTTGGAACACCTCGACGTGTTCACATTGACTCGGATTGATCCCGAAGTGGGGATCGAGGAGACCGTGGGCTCCGTCGCGGACCTAATCGAAGAAGGAAAAGTACGCGAAATCGGCTTGTCGGAGGTCAGCGCAGATACCCTGCGGCTGGCTCAGTCGGTCGCACCGATCGCAACGCTTCAGACCGAATGGTCGTTGTGGTCGCGTGGCATCGAGGCGGAGATCGTCCCTGTGTGTCGCCAGTTGGGGATCGCAGTTGTGCCTTACGCGCCGTTGGGCCGAGGGTTTCTCAGCGGTCGCATCCGGTCACGCGGGCAATTCGGGGAAGGGGATATTCGCCTGCTACTGCCGCGATACCTACCCGAGAACTTCGCAACCAATCTCGCTCGCGTCGATAGATTCGGGGTTCTTGCCGAGGCTGCCGGTGCCACCCCTGCGCAATGGGCTCTCGCCTGGCTTCACAGTCAGGGCCCCGATGTCATCCCAATTCCCGGGAGTCGTTCGACAGCACACCTCGACGAGAACATCGATGCGTCTTTCCTGACTCTGTCGGATCGCGAAATCGCAGCAATCGAAAATTTGTGGCCTGTCGGCGTCGTGGCGGGCGAGCGATGGACCGAGGCCTGCATGAGTTTTATCGAAAACTGATGTGTGAGTTAACGCACATTAGTTAAGATTTGGCAGCGGGCCGGGGAGACCGTCCAGCGCTGTGGGCTGCAGAGGAACAGCAGGCACGTCGCGGATGTCTGAATTTCGTACGCACACCATACGTAGGCAATAAGCATGGATGTACGTATCTTCGCTGATGCGTTGCCGATCAACCCTGAATCACACTGATGGCCTCGAACAGCCGTTAGTGGAATCGGAGAACCAGATGCGCTTTATGATTCTCGGCCCGTTGCAGATCGACGCAGGCGACAACACGTTGACGATTTCTGCGCCCAAGATAGAAAAGTTGCTCTTGACGTTGCTCATTCGCGCCAATCGGGCCGTCCGAGTCGATGAACTGATTTCAGAGTTGTGGGGCCAGGCACCGCCACGACGCGCGAGGGCGGCTCTTCATGTCTATGTGTCGCAGATACGTAAGTTGCTTGCCGAGCACGACGTAGTTGGCAACGGCGGTACCGAGGTCGCCTTGTTGACACGAGGGACAAGTTACCTACTCCAGATCAACCCGGACCACATCGACGTAACTGCCGCACAACGACATTACGCGCAGGGTCAGGCGCTACTTGCCGATGACCCTGCGGGTGCATTCGCTGAATTCTCCCGAGCCGCCGACATGTTTCGCGGACCAGTGGCCGACGGCGTGACCGATGGTGGCATCGTCGGAGGGTTTGCGCATGGGGCCGACGAACTAAGGCTGGAATGCCTGGAGGCGATCGCGCACGGTTCGCTGCAGATCGGTCGACATCGCGAACTGGTCGGGCAACTGGCCCAATGGATCGAGGAGTACCCGCTGCACGAGTCGCTGCGGGAGCAGCTGATGATCGCCCTCTACCGGTCAGGAAGACGAGCCGAAGCATTGGCCGAGTTCCAAACGGCCCGCCGAGTGCTCCGCGAAGAACTGGGCCTCGAGCCCCGCGAGTCTATGCGACAGATTCAGGCTGCAATCCTGGACGGAGGTTCGCAACCTACTTCACGCGTGGCGTAGTCGTAGCTCTGGGCCTAGCTCGTGAGCGCTGCTGCAGCCCAACTACCTCCGGGTCAATCCCTCGAGGACCAGGCCGAGAATTCGGTCTGACTGTTCCCGGTCGGAGCGCTCGCGCAACCACGCAGCCGCACTGAGAAGATCGAATAGTTCGGTCGGTGTCAGGTCGGGTCGGATATCACCAGAGCGTTGGGCGGCAGCCAACGCCGACATCTTCAAGCCCTTGGCGCTGATTGGTTCCGACGCCCCGCGACACGATGTTCATCGCAAGTTGGTGGCACCCTACTTCAACCTCAAGCAGGCCAGGCTCAACCGACCCGCCGTCGAGCGAATGGCTCACGAGTTGATCGACAAGATGGAAAGTGACGGATCGCCTGCAAACCTCCTGAGCAAATACGCCCTGCCGATTCCATCGAAAGTGGTGTCGGACATTCTAGGTGTGCCATACCTAGATCACGACTTCTTCGAGACCACCTCCGCGGCATTGTTGCAGGCACCTGATGCAGAGCATGCCAAGCAGGCTGGACTCGAACTGATGAACTATTTGGAACGGCTCATTGCAATAGAGGTGTCCGAGCAAACAGGCAATGGCTTGATCGGAGACCTTGTCGCGGCAATCGACGGTGCCGATGTCACCCGCGACGACGCGATGCGAATCGCGTTGGCGTTGTTGCTGGGTGGTCACGACACCACTGCGCAGATGATCACGCTGGGCGTGATCACGCTGCTCGAACATCCGACGGAGCTGGCCCGTGTACAACAACATCCAGACGAAATGCCGGGCGTCGTCGACGAACTGCTTCGTATGGTCTCTGTGACCGATGTAGCCGGCGTTCGTGTAGCACCATCGGATATCAGCCTCGGCGACGTCATCATCAAGTCGGGGGAGGGCATGGTCTTCTCGTCATCGATGATCAACCGCGACGAATCAGTCTGGACATCGCCGTACGAGTTCGCGCCGCTCGGTGACCACGCAACATCCGCACGGCGCCACCTCACCTTCGGTTACGGGCCGCATCAATGTCTGGGCCAGAACTTCGCTCGTATGGAACTGGAGGTTGCTTACACGGTGCTGTTTTCTCGATTGCCGAACTTGCACTTGACAGTTGATCCCGAAGACATTCCTTACCGGCTTGGTGGAACGATGCAAGGCGTGCACGCTTTGCCGGTCGGCTGGTGACCTACACCGTTGAGGTGGGCTCACGGCCGGGTGGTGAGTGCAAAAGGATAGCCGGTAAATCCGTTCCTGACACCACTGCGGTCTGATCAGGTCAAGAGCGTCCTCATACCGAGTCTCCGCCTCGGATGCCTGATCGCGAAGGAACTCACAGCGGGGCGCTGATAACGGACCCCAATAGCGCTCAGGAGCGCTACACGACAACACTCGGCCCTACAGTCTTTAAGCTTCGATGCTTCCTAGCCAGGCCCAGGCGTAGGTGCGGTTGTCTCTGTGGCTGCAGAAATGTCACCGGTAACATTTGCGCCCTCTGGTTTTGCTACCTTCCAAGCTTGAACAGCAGCTTCCGAACCGAAATAGAACAAAATTATCCATCGAAATGACGTGATGAGTTCGGTCCGTACGTCGGCTGGTATTCGTGCAGTGAATTCGCTCGGAAACAACACGATACCCAGGAATACGAACGTTAGCGCTGCTGCCAGTCCTGCCCGTAAAGTTCCTGTAGCGGTCGAAAGTACGAAGAACGCAATGATTGCGGCGGTGCCAATTCCCAGGGCGAACCAGAGGTCGTATGTCGCCATAGCATTCCAGACAACATCAATTGCAGCATCCCTTGTTGGCGGAAATATTCGACTTCCACTGACCCACTGCACGTCATCGGGGTATGAGGGGCCGATCACCTCTGTACTCGTGCAGTACTGATATGCGACGTCCGGCGCGTTCTCGACAGCTCTCGGGTTGATGTCGCCGCAATAGCCGATGGTTCGTCCTTCGGAGGTTGTTGCGAACGCCTCTCTGATGTCTATACGTGACGCCAAGACCCCGAGAATCGATGTCAACCACCAGACACCGAGCAATGGAGCTATCCAGAGATTTCGCAGCTTCATCTGTTCGCTCGCCAGATGCGGCACCGATCCTTTCGCCACGACCGCGGGGCCACTCTTCGTCGAACCTTCGTCTGTCATGTCACCCTCCGGGTGCGACCTTTGTCGACGGCCAGGACGAAATCGAACTTATTCGATCTTCATACACCAAGCGTCCGCATTTGGGAAGCAGCAGCATGGCTAGCCCTTTGCGCTTTCAGCGGGGCTCTGCTGGTAACCCTGCATATCAAGAATGGTCGTATCGCTCCGCGCTCCGTGCAGGCGGGAGCAGCTGCTGTCAAAATTCCGTAATGACGATGTGGCTTGGCAGGGCGGACGGATGCTCGGCCATGGTCGGGCAGGACGATAAACGTGCCGCTGACCATTGACCGACACGTTGTTCAGACATCGTCATCCTATCGACAAGATGGTCCCTGCCCTCGGTCTACGTTGATCCCGCACTGGCGCAGTCATTGCCGATAGCCTCGAGAGTGAGCAGACCCCCTCTCCGGTGGGGCGCGTATTCCATATCTGTTTACGACGAGAGTATGAGTGGGAATGCGGTTCGATTACTCGTCCTTGACCGAAGGGTTTCGGAGTGAGCGACCGATCCCTCTACCAAGCCCCCCCCTCCGGGGCTGAACAAGACAGGTAGCGCGGTCGTATGGCTATCCAGCGTCGAGATCTACTCGTTCGGAGTGATGTTCTCGGTGTCCGCGTTGACCAGGCAGTCGGATCTAGGGCTGATTCTCGGTGCCGAAGAGCACGTGGACTCCGCGCTCTATGCGTCGATTCTGTTCGGAGTCGAGCTGGGAGACGGAACAAAGCTGGCGATCGATCGACGCGCCCCGCGAGGAGTCGTTCTGGAAGTCGGGAGCTCCAACGGCAACCTTGGGTCGCTGCACGGCACTATCTTTCTCGGCCCCGTTCCGCCTTCCGGGCCCGTCCGCATCGTGACTGCGATTCCCCGACTCGGCGTACCGGAAGCGACCGTCACCATCGACGGCAATCAAATTATCGAAACATCCGAACAGGTCGAACGCCTGTGGACCGCACCGCCGCCCTCTCAGGGCCTCGGTGGTGCGGGCCTGCGCGGTGGTAGCTGGTTCAGCCGCCTCGACTGACCGGAGAACGATGGTGAGCTAGTTGAGATTCGAGCGTTCCTCGATCGTTGACTGCCGGCACGGCTGGTCTCCGACGAAAGCGGACGCACCACTTTTTGACGCCTGTCGACACCACAAGTTCTAGAGTCCGTAGTCGTCACTGCGATCTTGCTGATCCTGAAACCGGTTGAGCCACAGCATATACAGCAGTTTACCGGTAACCCTGCATATCAGAATTGGTCGTATTGCCCGACGCCCGACGCCCGACGCCCGACGCCCGACGCCGGGCGTGCGCGGGCAGCCGCTGCCAAGGTTCCCAGAGGGGCCAGATCCATCGGGATTGCCCTCCTTGCGCCATTCTGTACGCATCATCGACGAATTACTCAGTACTGAACACGCACCCGACCAGGCACACGGGCGTCTACTGACGAGTGGTTGCCGTCGACGGCTTTCACTCGGTTAAAGACTGTTCATACGGCACGTCCGCGACGATCGATGACCGGTAGGTCGCTGCTGTGTCAGCGGTAAACAATCTGGTCACGCAGTAGTCGATATTGGTGATTGCCGTCACAACTCACGGTGGACGTCTTGACCCTGCCACTGGTGTGAAGGTTCTTGGATCGTGTCATGCTCTCGAACGACGAGCGCGTAGGGCGTATATCTTCGTACGCGCGTGTACGCGGTACAGGTACGCCGGTTCTGCTGCTGCACGGGTTCACGATCGATCACCGCATGATGTTGCCGCTGGACCGGCACTTCTCCGACCGAGAATCGGAACGCCATTACCTCGACCTGCCCGGGTCCGGTCGTTCACCCAGATTGAAGACGATGAGTTCCGGAGGAATCGTCGAGACTGTCTCGAAGTACATCGACACCTATTTCGGCGACCAAGATTTTGCCCTGGTCGGGGCGTCGTACGGCGGATTTCTCGCCCGGGCACTGCACGTTCGATATCGGTCGCGTGTGCTCGGGTCGTTCCTCATCGCGCCGGCGGTCAGATCTGCTGAACACAGGACTTTAAGCGCCGATGTCGCAGTGGTCGAGCGCGACAACTTCGAGCTCGATGTCGATGAGTCCGATCGCGTCTTCTTGGACTCGTTCAGGGCAATCAGCCCTCGTCACACCCGTGCGTCGTGGTCCGAGTATCACCACCATGTCGTGCCCGGCTATCGAGCGCATGACCGCGACGCCGCGCAGGAACTCCTGCTCCACTACAACGTGGAACCGGTCCCGGAGGAATCACTGACATCGCCTCTGGGCGGAATCAACGTAGTGATCACCGGCAAGCAGGATTCGGTGGTGGGGTGGCGCGATCAATTGGCGCTTGTCGATTACTACGATCGCCACACGTACGTGGCGCTCGACGGTGCCGGACACAATGTGCACTTAGATCAGCCGCTGCTGGTCGGGGCCCTGCTCGAGGCGTGGCTCTCGGAGCTGTCGTTGGCCCACTCGGCGGACGGTTGTCCCTGACTTCTGCGGTTGTGACACGGTTACCGTAGGTCGGCGCGGGTGCGATATGTCGAATGATCCAGACTTCGAATGGAATTCGACGGTCAGGATGCAATCGGGCTGGGTGCGGTGTTGTCGTCGTCGGTTCGAGTGGGGAGAGATTGCGGTGTTGCGGTCGATCCCTCGTTGGCGATGTCGATCACCTCGTCCAGGTACGACGCGATGGCGTCTCGGTTCTTCATCAAGTTCAGGGCGCGTTCTTCCATCCGATCGCGCTCGTGTGTGAGCAGAGCAATCATGTCCGGTGTCGCGTCGGCGAAGTGGATGACGCGGGGCTTGTCAAGGCAGGGGAGGATCTGCTTGATTATTCTGGTGGGTAGACCGGCATCGAGCAATCCTCGGATCTGCAGGACGCGATCGACGAATCGATCGTCGTAAGCGCGGTACCCGTTCGGTTCGCGGGTGGAGACGATGAGCTGTCGCTCTTCGTAGTATCGGAGCAGTCGTACCGATGTATTTGTCGCGGAAGCCAATTCGCCGATACGCATCGTGCCTCCTGGACTCATCGAGTGAATGTGATGTAGGCCATAACCTTCGCCCTTGACCCTCACATCTATGTCAGGGTTTAACCATACTTGCATGACCAGAAATTCAGAACCCGAATCTCGGACAGAACGGCTCCCATTGCTATCGCTTCTGGCGCTGGCAACCGCCGTCTTCGTCACCAGCCTGACCGAAACTCTGCCTGCGGGACTACTTCCCGCAATCAGCCAGAGCCTGTCCGTCAGCGAGTCCGCCGCGGGGCAGACGATCACAATCTATGCGATCGGGACTGCTCTGACCACCATTCCGCTCACGGTGATCACAGCAGGGTGGCGTCGTAAGCGACTTCTCCTGCTGTCCATCATCGGATTCTTGGTCGCGAACTCGGTGACTGCCGTGTCGTCGAACTACGAGTTGACGATGGTGGCACGATTCGTCGCAGGTATGGCCGCCGGAGTGGCTTGGGCGCTACTTGCCGGCTACGCCAGACAGCTTGTCCCCGAACACTTGCAGGGACGCGCGATCGCCGTAGCGATGGCCGGGATTCCTGTGGCCCTCGCCGCAGGTGTGCCCCTCGGAACATTCGTCGGCAAAGAGTTCGGGTGGCGCGTGGCCTTCTGGGCAATGACCGTGATCGCCGTGATTCTCGTGGCCTGGATCGCAGCCTTCGTCCCCGACTTCCCCGGACAGGAACGCGGAAACCGCGCATCGTTCAACCGCACCATCACCACCCCTGGCGTAGGCGCAGTTCTGTTCGTGACGCTCACGTTCGTCCTGGCGCACACCATCTTCTACGCCTACATCGCCTCGTTCCTCGACAGCGTAGGAGCAGGAGATCAGGTTGATGTAGCACTTCTCGTGTTCGGCATCGCATGCTTGATCAGCATCTGGGTCGTCGGTGCCAAGATCGACCGGACCCTGCGCCTGCTCGCCATCACCGCCACCGTCCTGTTTGCCATTGCGGTGACCGCTCTCGGACTGGCCGGCGATACCCCGATCGTGTTGTATGCCGCGTTGTTCCTCTGGGGTCTGGCATGGGGAGGGGCACCGACCCTTCTGCAAACCGCAGTCGGCGTAGCCGGCGGCACGGTGGCCGACGAAGCACAGGCCATGCTGGTCACATTGTGGAACGTTGCCATGGCCGTCGGAGGTGTCATCGGGGGACTGCTCCTCAGTGGTGTGGGGCCGAACTCCTTCGCATGGGCGGCACTCGTGCTCCTTGCACCGACGTTGCTGGTGATCGTGCTGGCCAAGCGCCACGGATTCGCCGCCGCGCCGAAACTCACCGATGCAGGCAACAAGCTGGACGTCGACGAAATCCACGCGTGATGAGCAGAAGTACGAGAGTTCATCTGGCCGCACATCTTCCGGGTGTCGACAGCACCGTGGTGTGGGCGGACCCGCGGTCCCGCAGCCAAACCGAATTCGAGACATTCGAGACCCTGGCCCGATCCGCGGAACGTGGCCTCTTCGACTTCCTGTTCCTGGCCGAAGGTCTTCGTCTCCGCGAATTCAACGGCAAGATCTACGAAAACGACGTGGTGGGGCGGCCGGACTCGCTGGTGTACCTCGCAGCGATCTCGGCCGTCACCTCTCGACTCGGACTGGCCGCAACCGTCAACACCACGTTCAACGAACCGTACGACCTCGCGCGCAAGCTCGCGACGCTCGATCACGTCAGCGGCGGCCGGGCAGCGTGGAACGTGGTCACCACCAACGACGCGTACACCGGTGCGAATTTCACCCGAGGAAGCTTCCTTCCCGACGATGAAAGATACGAACGGGCCCATGAGTTCCTCGCTCTCACACACGATCTGTGGCGCAGCTGGTCGTCGAGCCCGCTGGCACCGGACCCGAGCCGCGGGTGGTTCACCGACTCCAGTAGCGGCGCCTACGCCCACCGCGGGCGGCACTTCGATATTGCGGGCCGCTTCAATGTCCCCACTTCGCCTCAGACGTCGCCGGTGATCATTCAGGCCGGCGACTCCGAGGAAGGCCGCGAACTCGCGGCCGAAACTGCCGACATCGTGTTCAGCAAACACACCGCCCCGACACCCGGGCGCATCTTGTACCAGGACATCAAAAATCGCCTCGCCCGGTTCGACCGCACTCGCGAGAGCCTGTTGGTCTTCACTCGCGCGAGCGTGGTGCTCGGCGACAGCACAGACGATGCACAAGCCAGGTCCACCTCCCTGCGGCAGCAACAGATTTCGCCAGCGTCCGCTCTGGAGACATTGGGCGGAATCCTGGGCCTGGACCTGTCCGACCACGACCCTTTCGGGCCGCCGCCACCCCTCGACAGCAGCTACCGCCAGGTCGCGGCGCAAGGTCACACCGCGATCAAAACGAGCGGACGAGCCGATACCGTCCTGCGCCTCCACCGTCTACACGAGAGCGATCCCGGAAGCATCGTCGATCTCATGCGCCGCTTCGCCGGCCCGCACACGTTCGTCGGTACACCGCAGCAGGTTGCACACCAGATCGCCGAATACGTCCGCACCGAGGTTGCGGACGGCATCATCGTCGATCCCGCCATCGTTCCCGACTCGGTGGCCGACTTCGTCGACCGGGTAGTGCCCGAACTGCAAGATTTCGGTGTGTACCCCGACCGCTACCGCGGGGAGACATTGCGTGAGAGCCTCTTTCCCGACGATCAAGGACGCACCCCATGCATCTCGCAGTTGCCCTGACAGGAACCGGATGGCACCCGGCAAGTTGGCGGGACACTGCCGCCCGGCCCGACAGAATCATCGACATCGCCTACTGGACAGAAATCGTGCAGCTCGCCGAAGCAGGCGGCGTCGACTTCGTCACCCTCGAAGACGGTCTTGCACTTCAGAGCTCGACACTCGATCGCGCCGATGATCGCACCGACGAACTGCGAGGGCAGCTCGATGCAGTCCTCACCTTGGCGGCCCTGGCACCGCGAACGTCCGAGATCGGACTGATTCCCACCGTCAACGTCACGCATTCGGAACCGTTTCACGTCAGTTCGCAGATCGCCTCGCTGGACTGGGCCAGCCATGGCCGCGCCGGTCTGCGGCCCCAGATCACGTTCCGCGCTGACGATTCCCGCAATATCGGACGGAGGGCGACGCCCCAGCTCACCGACGACGACATCACCGACCCGGTCAAAATCAGCACCCGTCTCACCGATCTGTTCGACGATGCCGCGCACTACCTAGCGTCGGTGCGCGACCTGTGGGACAGCTGGGACGACGATGCCGTCGTTCGTGACGCGTCGACGTTCCGCTACATCGACCGAGATCGACTGCACCGCTTGACGCTGGAAGCGAACAGGTTCAGGCCACTCGGCCCGTCGATCACACCTCGCTCTCCGCAAGGCCAGCCGATTGTCGTTGCGCTGGGCCATGCCCCCATCCCGTACCGGCTCGCCGCCCGCGAGGCCGACATCGTCTTCATCACGCCTCACTCGGACGCAGCCGTCATCGACACCGTTCGAGAGGTCAGGGCAATCGAAACCCTCGACCGGCCGAGCCGATATCTACCCCTCGCGATCTACGTCGACATCACGGTTGTGCTCGCCGACGACAAAGCCTCGGCAGCCGAACGCCGCGCCGCGCTCGATGCCGACCATCCGGACACGTGGACCTCGGACAGCCGAATCTTCAGCGGCACAGCAGAAGAACTCGCCGATATCATCGCCGCCTGGCACGCCTTCGGGATCGACGGCTTCCGACTACGACCGGCGGTGCTTCCGACCGACCTGAGCCGCATCACGACAGCGTTGGTTCCGATACTGCAAGACCGAGGTCAACGGCCCACGGTGACACCGCCAGGCACCCTGCGCAGCCGTCTCGGGCTGGCCGTACCCGAGTCACGGTTTCGCGGATCCGTCACCGCTCGCTGACTGCGATCTCAACCACCACGTCGATGCCATGTTGGACGAGACCATCGGCACTCCGGTACCTCGAAGAGAATCAATCACGCGCAGGGTGCCCATCCCGGTACCGGTGAACAGCACTGGATCGGAACCGGTAGGAGCTGATGTCACCGCGTCCACGAGGTCGTCGTGAGTGACCACGTAGGGGTCGTAGTCGGCGGCTCGCCGCACCGAGATAACTGCGCTGACCGCGATGCCACTGGCCTGCCAGTACGCCCGCGACAGTTCGGTCAACCACGGTTCGTACGGACTTACCAACGTGATCGACGCACAGTTGTGGGCATGCAGATACAGCGTGGTGGCCAGCGCCGATGACGCAACGGGGTAACCGACGGATTCGGACAATTCCCTGCAGACAGCATGATCACCGTCCGCCGAATGGAGGTAATGGGATGCACTGCATGCGACGACAGCCGCGTCCAACGGCATCGCGCCGAACCTCGACAGCGCCTCAGGGGTGTCCCGGCCCCATTGAGCCAATACCTCACGAAGGGCACCCTCCCGGGCAGGGAGCCGTGAAGTGAAGAACTCCGACTCCGTGTCGGCGAGCAGCTATCGAGCACAGCGACCTTGTCCTCGGAGCCGGACGCATGGCTCGACATCAATGCCGACCTGCTGATCTTGGCGGCGCAGAAACACGCCCTGACCGCCGATAACGTCAACCGACTGCGTGCGCGATTCGTTGTCGAGGGCGCGAACCTCGCGTCGACCCCCGACAGTCGAGACGAAGCTGCACGAGCCGGAACACTCCTGATACCCGGCGTCATCGCCAACATCGGCGGCGCCGGATCCGCCGCCCTCGCTGTCACTCGAGTCGTTCCTTTCGACCTACCAGCGCAAGCACGTAAGCAATGGGTCTTCGATTGGATCGCCGACAAGGTCCGCACGAACACTCGCGACTTGCTCGAACTCGCCCAAGATTCGCCGACCACCGCCCTGGAAACCCTGCTCGCTCAACGACGTACGGAGAGAGACGGAACATGAGCCTGGCGACCGACCGCTGACCTTTGATCACTTGATTCCCGACTACCCGGCCGCACCTGTTGCATGGCCAGATGGTCGGGTATCAGGTCATCGACGCGGTCGACGGCACCAGTTGCCGGGCCGCGAGGAAGCCGCTCCATCGCGAGAGCTGCGCACCGAGACCCACCGACGTGTAACTCGTCGACGCAGGATTGGAAATCCACCCACGCTGCCACACCTCGCGCCGAGCACGTGAACTCATGACGGCGACCAGCCTTCTACTGCTACAGGGCTCGGTCTCGACGCACTGTCAACAATTCTTGACGATGCGGCAATCGCGCTTTTCTGAACCTGACGACATCAAGCCCTCCGAGAGGTGGTACTCCAGCGCCCTCCGACATCCATCATTCGGCCGCCGTATCCTGTTGACTGTATGCGCGCAGATCTACGCCGAGCCGCATCTCTATCAGATTGTATCCAATACTATAAGGTTCAGTCTTATAGTATTGGATACAGTCCTATAGTGTGGGTGCATGGAGTACGGACTGAATCCCTTCACACCCGGGTCTGGCACTCGACCACCCGAGCTCGTCGGGCGCACTGCCGAACTCGAGCGATTCGACTTGTTGATCGCGCGGACGAAACGGCGGCCGGTTCAGCGTAGACCTGGCCAGAGCCTGTACCCAGCAACAGGGAACCGAGCGCAAATAGCGCATCCTCATCAATGTTTTCGCCTCGATTCGTCGTAACAGAAATATTGAATCCAAAATTGGCTATCATTGTGGAGGCAAGTGCCTATCCGACGGAGGGAACACAAGTGGCATTGGACGGCATCTATGTACCCAGCACAAACGAGTGGGTCAGGAATCAGGTGGCAGAGTATGAGGCAAGCAACGGTGCAGAGGCGAACGAACTGTTCGGGAGGCCCGTCGTTATCCTCACCACGGTCGGTCGAAAATCAGGGAACTTACGTAAGACTCCACTGATGCGCATCGAGCATCTTGGGGCGTACGCGGTGGTGGCGTCACAGGGTGGCGCACCGACGAACCCCGCCTGGTACTGGAATGTCAAGGCCGATCCGCTTGTCGAATTGCGCGATCGGGATAATGTCGAACAGTACATTGCACGAGAGATGGCAGGCAACGAACGCGATCTGTGGTGGGACCGTGCGGTGACGGTATATCCGGAGTACAACGACTACCGCGCTGCGACAACACGGACGATACCGATACTTGTGTTGGAAAAGTGCTCGGAATGAACCAACTGAGAATGAAGCACCTTAGTCCGCCATTTCGCACGTACGTCGGTAGCAGCGCTCTCGCTTCGATCGACAATGAGCTAGGCCGTACGGGATGCCGTCGGGTGGTCGTCGTGTGCTCACCGTCTATGCGCAGTCACGCGGCGCTCGCGAAAGTCGAGGCAGCAATCGGCGCACGCATGGTCGGTCGATTCGACGGTGTACGGAAGCACAGTCCGACCGACGTGGTCGAAAGAGCATGTGCGGCACTGGCAGATGCGAAAGCAGACTCGGTCGTCGTAGTCGGTGGCGGATCTGCCATCGTGACAGCCCGGGCTGCAACTGTGCTGCTAGCCGAGGACCTCGGACTGCGTGAGTTGTGCACCAGCAAACGGCCTGACGGCACAATGGTCAGCCCGCGGTTGCGCGCACCGAAAATACCCCAGTGGGTGGTCCCGTCGACACCTACTACCGCCTTTGCCAAGGCGGGCAGCGCAATCCTGGATGTGAGCACAAACGAGCGGCTGACGCTGTTCGATCCCAAATCGCGTGCACAAGGAATCTTCGTAGATCCTGATGTCACGCTTACCGCTCCGGTTGCGTTGATCGATTCCTCTGTCTCCAACGCCCTATCGATGGCAATTGCCGGATTACTCTCCGGCGTCGATGATCCAATCGCATCATCTCAACTGGAGGGAGCAGTGCAAGCGATAGGCCATTGGTGGCCTCGGCTTCGATCCGACCCTGAAGATCCGGAGGCGCGGATGCGGTTGGTGTTGGCTGCGTTGTTGAGTGGGCAGGGGAGCGATCACACGCACGGCGGGATTGCCCAAGTGCTGGGCCACACTATTGGACCGCAATCGTCTGTGGCGAACGGGGAAATCGAGGCCATCGCACTTCCTGCAGCGATGCGATTCGCACCTTCCAACGCCGAATTTGGCTACCGCGCGATCGCCCGAGCTTTGGGTGCACCAACCGCCGGTGCCGGGAGCCAACGTCAGACTGCAACAGACGCTGTTCGGACGCTACTTGAGCCGGCAGGTCGGCGCAGGCTCAGAGACGTAGGAGTGGGCCAGAGCGATCTCTCCTCGATCGCCGACAGGCTCACCTATGACTGGTTCTTCACAAATTTGGCTCGAACCATCACACGCGACGAGGTCGACTCCCTCTTGATGGAAATTTGGTAGTTCTGCTCTCGACTTCGGACACGCCTCGAGCGCCAAGTATGTTCGCGGATGGCTGGCGCAAAAGTACAGCAACTGTGACCGCTCCTCAGGCACTCGGTTGCTGGCGATGAGAGTTTTTAGCTGAACTCTCGTTCGGCTGCGAAGTCCACTGTTGTGATTGGGACTCCCCGACACTCGTGGCCCTGAGTGATGACCGGTGACCGTTGTATCGACTATCCCCGTCGAGAGAAAAGCTGCCGAGTGTCCCAATGTCGATGACAGGTGCACCACTGATGCCGGAGACGGCGATTTGCGACGCGAGACAAGTGACGTGCGAGTGCAGCCGTGGCCGGGAGTCGACTCGCGTTATAGGTAGCGACTGGCTGCGGGATCAGCGATGGACAGCAATTGCTCTACATAGGCATTGGTCAATTCCGTGTATCGCTCCCTGTCCTCAGGAGTTAGGTCACTGAACAGCTCTTCAAGGTCGCGCAGACGCGATTGTGTGATGAGATTGGCAGTCTTCATTCCGTCAACTGTGAGGTGCAACCACATGCGGCGTCGGTCCGGTCCCGCTTCGCCGTAGATCAGACCCATTGTCCGAACTGTTCGTACAGCACGTGATACCACAGCCTGCGGGACATCGAGTCGGGTGGTGATATTGCCGACGGTGGTCGGTCCCATCTTCTCGACGTCCCGCAGTAGAAGGTACTCGAGTTCGTTCAGGTGTACCCCTGCTGATTCCAGGGCTGCATCGAAATGCGTCGAGCCGATAAGGCGTACGAGAGTGACTACGTTTTCCAGGCAGCGTTCTAAAGTGCTACGAGATTCGGGCTCAAGGTGGGGAATCTTTGCACCTGCGGAGGGTTCGCAGTCGTTCTCAGGGCGTATCCGGACGGTCGCGTACGGTGCGAGCCTTCGTCCAAACGTGTTCAGCAACTTTTCGAAGTCGTCAATATCGGCTTCCACCCACAGTTCGAGCGGCCGGCGCACCTGCTCGCGCCATGAGTCGCCCCATCGATTCATGGCATCGATTCCGCGGTCGGTAAGCGCGATCCGCACCTGTCGTCGATCGCCTGGAAACGATTCCCTGGTCTTGACCACTAGTCCGATCCGGACCATCGCCGCTATCTGCCTGCTTGCACGCGTCATGTCGACCTCAAGTGCGGCAGCGAGATCGCTGACCGTCGCTGGTCCCACGGTCAAGCTGTCGAGCAAGGCCAACGCCATACGACCGAGCGAGATGCGCGTCGCTGACTCGAATCTCCGGCGCGCCGCGTTCGAGTTGGCGGAGAAGGCAATGAGATCGACCAACTCGATCAATGCTTCGCCGAGAGTCGTGCTGCGTTGAGGTGGTCGATCCGTCACCATCAAGACGTTACCGATGCAAATACCCCTCGTACGCAATCCCCGACGTTGCGGACCAGGTCACAACCGACGGCCGGACGTTGCCATAGCAAAACGTGCTGCCGCAAGCGCGCATACGTCCGCCATGGCCGCGCGGGCGCGGGCGATGGTCGCAGTCTGCATGAAGAAACCGTGAGCAACCCCGGGGTATCGGATTATTGCCGTGGGTACCTGCGCATCCTGAAGTCGGCGTCCGTACTCTTCTACCCCGTCGCGGAGGGGGTCACCATGCGCGGAGACAACGATCGCGGGAGGCAGGCCCGTCAGGTCGCGGGCAATGGCAGGTGTCGCATACTCGTTGTCGGCGATGGGGTCGTCACCTAGGTATGTGTTTTTCATCCAATCGATGTCTTCCGCGAGCAGCAGTGGGCTATCGCCGAATTCCCGCATCGACGGCCGGTCGCGTCGCCTTTCCAGACCCGGATATATGAGCACTTGCTGTATGAGCTGCGGGCCTGACTCATTGCGCGCCCGCAACGCCGTTGCGGCGGCGAGTCCTCCGCCCGCACTGTCGCCACCTACACCGACGGCCAGCGGTGAAACTCCCCACTGGTCAGCGTTCCGAACCATCCATTGCGTGGCAGCGTAAGCCTCATCGTTGGCAATCGGGAAGCGATACTCCGGCGCCAATCGGTAGCCGACATTGACGACCACAGAACCGGTGCCATCCGCCAGTTCACGGGCAAGGCTGTCGAAGGAGTCGAGTGACCCCATCATCATTCCTCCTCCGTGAAACCACACAAGTGCAGATGCAGCACCGGATGAAGCGGAATGCGGCCTGTACACCCGCACCGGAATCGAACCGTGCGGGCCGTTGATGTCGACCGCGGTGACGGAACGCATGTCCGGGCCGGGCGGGCGAGCTATCGATTCCATCATCGACCGTGCCGCCTCGACGCCCATTCGATGCATGGGTGGCACGTTGTGGTTGCGCAT
The DNA here is from genome assembly GCF_002258965.1 of Rhodococcus sp. 05-339-2. Lineage (NCBI taxonomy): Bacteria > Bacillati > Actinomycetota > Actinomycetes > Mycobacteriales > Nocardiaceae > Rhodococcus > Rhodococcus sp. 05-339-2. The sequence goes on along the minus strand of NZ_NOYW01000002.1, from coordinate 85,883 downwards.
GGCGTCGAGCAAGGCCTGGACGTCTGAGTCGTATGTGTACGACGCCGAGTTGCTTGATTGCGGTTGCACGTCCGTTGGACCTCCACTACTCGGATACAGCCCCTTCGGAGTGCACCCAAACTGTATGATGAAATAGTATCCAATTTTGAATCGGATGATTCGATGCTAGCAGGACTTCGGAAAGGGGACCCTGTGTCTACAACTATCGTTGACAGTCCGAAACCAAGTGCGCGTGAGAACGACTCCCTTCGTACGCTCCGCAGCGAGGTACGAGGATTCTTGCGGTCCGAGATTGCGGCGGGTGGGTTCATTCCGACCTGCGACAGCTGGATGTCAGGATTCGAGCCCGAGTTCAGCGCCAAGCTCGGAGACCGCGGATGGCTGGGCATCACGATTCCTGTTTCATACGGCGGCCACGGTGGAGGTCAGCTTGAGCGCGTTACGATCGCCGAGGAGCTGCTTGCCAACGGTGCTCCGGTCGCGGCTCATTGGATAGCCGATCGGCAGATGGCCCCGAGCCTGCTCAATTTCGGAACACCCGAACAAAAGGAAATGTACCTCCCGGGCATAGCGCTCGGGCGAACATTTTTCGCGATCGGGATGAGCGAACCGGAGGCAGGATCCGATTTGGCCGCCGTGCGTACACGCGCGATCAAGGACGGAAACGGCTGGCGTTTGACCGGAACGAAACTGTGGACTACCGGTGCCCACCTCGCACACGCCATGGTGGTGCTGGCCCGGACCGACGGCGACGTACACGATCGGCAGAAGGGTCTGTCTCAGTTCGTCGTGGATCTGCCGCACCCGAATGTCGAAATTCGACCAATACACAGCATCGACGGCCAGGCCCATTTCAACGAAGTTGTTTTTCACGATGCAGCACTCTCATCTTCGGCGCTGCTGGGCGAACGGGGCGCGGGATGGAGTCAGGTCATGAGCGAGCTCGCGTACGAGCGCTCCGGCCCGGAACGGTACCTGTCCACCATGCCTCTGCTGAGGGCATGGGGCGAGATACTTCGCATAAACGGTTCCACCGCCGAACAACGACAGACTTTGGGAACGCTGACCGCAAGGGCGTGGACCCTGCGTCAGATGTCGCACCAGGTTGCACACGAACTTGCCGCCGGGCGCAGGCCGGACAGCCTCGCGGCCATGGTCAAAGACCTCGGATCCACTTTCGAGGGGGACCTGGTCGAAGGGGTGCGCCGCTCGAGCCGCACCGAACCCAGGATCGGTGCCGACCCTTTTGCGGAGCTGCTGGCACAGAGCGTCCTGCATATGCCCGCCTTCACCCTACGGGGCGGTACGAACGAGATCTTGCGGTCCATCATCGGCCGCGGAATGGGATTGCGATGAACAGCCACAGAAGCGACATCCGTCTCGCTGTAGAACAAATTGTTGCAGCGTCTGACCCATCCGCGGGTGCTCCGATCACATCGTGGGACTCCCAAGCCTGGTCGAATCTTCGGGAGTCAGGATTCGCGGACCTCGGAGTGCCAGAAGATCAGGGTGGGGCGGGTGGTGAAGTAGCCGACGTCGTCGACGTGGTGTCGACGGTTGTACGGCGGGGAGTGTGCACACCCTTGATCGAACACATGCTCGCAGGCTGGCTAGCCAGTGAAACCGGAGCCGAGAGGCTCGCGGGTACGGGAACCATTGCGCTCGGTACGTCCCTCGCCGTCGAGCGATCCGACGGCGAGGTCCGCTTGTCGGGCAGACTCGATGCCGTCCCCTGGGCCTCCGCAGCCGACTGGCTGACTATTATTTTGCCGCCAACCTCCAGTTCGCTGGTCGAGGTGGCGACGGTGAACCTTCGCGACGATGCGGTTGACGTCCAAGACGGATCGGACATCGTAGGTGCCCCCCTCTGTGATGTCGTGCTGGCCAATGCCCTCTCACAGAACGTCGGCCACAACGAGACCTCGATCGACCACGTCCGCCAGCGCGGCGCACTTCTGTACGCGGCGGCGATGACGGCCGCCGCACGAGCGGTCGTCGATGCAACGGTCCTGCATACCTCCGACCGCAGCCAGTTCGGGCGACCGCTATCTAAATTTCAAGCCGTTCAGCAACGCATCGCCCAGCTCGCGATGACGGCGGTGGCAATGGAACGTGCGGTGGAGGCGGCGACCGACGCGGTTGCCGCCGGTCTTCCCGACGCTGAAGTGTCCGTTGCCTCAGCAAAAGTGATCGTGTCGGGGGCGGTCGCCGCTATTGCAGCGGGCGGTCACCAGCTTCACGGTGCCATCGGATTCACCAGCGAACATTCACTCGGCAGACACACGGGGTCCATGCAGAGCTGGCGAAACAGGTGGGGCAGCGACGACGAATGGGCCCGAACGTTGGCGTCGATCGTGCTCGACGATGACGTTGATGTCTGGGACGTCGTGTCTGACGGTACCGGTCACGTCTCAAGCGTGCCCCGTTGACGACGTCGATGGTTGCCACGTCTGAAGGCTCCGATGACGGGACCGACGACCGAATTTGGATCCACGGCTGCGCTGCATGGCCGAAGACCCATTCGGGTGGTGCGTTGTTCCGGACCCGAGTCCTCGACCTGAGCAGAGTTCTGGCCGGTCCGTGCACCTCTCAGATGCTTTCGGACCACGGTGCCGACGTTCTGGAGGTCGAAGGACCCGACTTGGAGAGACCCAGGGGTGGGCCACGGTTCAATGTCCACGGTGTCAGTGCATTGTGCCGCGAGCTTGTCGAGACCGAAACTGCCGCAGACTTTGGCACCTATCGAGTTCAGCCGCTCGGCGATACGAACCCGTCGCACCAGGTCCTCATATACAGAAACTCGTTGTCGGCAATGGGCTTCTCCGTCACGGACAACGCTCGGATGAACAAATCCAGCGGTATCGACTGATCCCGTGCGACGCTGAGAGATGACAATAGTGTATCCATTGTTGAAGAAAGTTGTCGTTAGACGCAGTGACCACTCGACGAGTATCAGGAGGTGTCCGATGCCAAGGAAGTCGACAGCGGTGACTGACACCAAGCAACCCGCACCCACAACAGCCTCCGATCGAGCTGCATCGCGTGTCGTGGACGAGATACAGCGCATGATTATCAGTGGCGAGCTGCTACCAGGTCAGCAGGTGCGGCAGGAATTGATGGCCGAACGACTCGGAGTAAGCCGACTACCGGTCCGCGAGGGCCTTCGCCAACTCACCGCCGACGGATTGGTCCGGCACGAGCACAACGTCGGATATGCCGTATCACGGCTCGAACAGTTCGAGTTCGACCAGATCTATCTCATGCGCGCGGCACTGGAGAATGAAGTCCTCAAAGTTCTCCCACCGCTCGACGACAAGGCTCTCGCCGAAGTGCGCGAACGTGCGGACGAGGTGGCCGCAGCATCGAAGCGGGTGGATATACTGTCCATGCGACTGTCCAACCAAGCTTTCCATTTCGCTATGTTCGACCGATCACCGATGAAGCTGGTTGTCCACGAACTGCGACGGCTGTGGACTCTGGCCATGCCGTACCACGCAGTACACCTGTACGACCCCGAAGCTCGTGTCCGAATTCTTGCGGAGCACGAGGCGATGATCGACGCCCTATGTGAGCACGACAACGAGCAACTGGTGACACTGATGGTCGAGCATCGCAAAGGAGGGGAGTCCGGCACCAGCGTGATGCTTCGCGCTGGCGGCGTCCACCTCGCAACCTGACCTGGAGCGACGTCGGCGAAAGCGGTATCCAGCGGACGCTACCTCGGCTATCCTCGGTTTGGATCCAATTATGCAGCCACTTTAGAATATGAATGCGGAGACCCCATGACAGATTCCTTCGACGTGCCGATCACCAGACGGTTCGAGCGCGAGCCCATTCAACTCGATCGCGGGCAGCTGCTGGCGAACCTCGGCGAAGCGGACCCGGCGATCATGGTGCTGTGCGCCGTTCACGCCACCGGTGACTCCAGCCTGTTGGATCGATTCGGCGGGGCAATTCACCGGTCCATTCCGTCGGGCCCTGCCGCCACACTGCCCGTGGTGACAATGGACGACCACCTTCGATCAGAGCTGAAGGAGGTGCTGGCCGATGCCTTGTGCACGAAGCCGGTGACTCCACACCTCGTGGTGGACGACCAACAGGCGTTTTTGGCCATGGCGTCTCTCGCCGTGGGTGAACCCGTCGCAGGGGAATTCGCCTCACTTCTGTTGGAGCAGAGCGGTTTTGTCCCCACTCAGCCAGTCGTGCCTCGTACCCGGCGGCCGTCTCCCGCCCACCGGATTGCCGTATTGGGTGCTGGAATGGCTGGTATCGCAGCCGGCGTCTACGCCGATCAGAACGGTTTCGATTACGAGATCTTCGAGCGCAGCAACGACATCGGCGGCACATGGCGGACCAATACCTACCCTGGTGTCGCCGTGGACACCCCTAGCCTGTACTACTCGTATTCATTCGATCTGAACGCGCAATGGAGCCGGTATTTCCCGATCGGAACCGAATACCAGGAGTACCTACGGCGCGTTGTCGACGCATTCGATATCAAGTCGCACATTCGATTCGAAACTGAAGTCACGGGCCTGCAGTGGATCGAGGTGGATCAGGAATGGGAGGTTACCAGCACCGACTCTGGAGGTACGCAAATCAAGTCCAGATTCTCCGCCGTGATCACGGCATTCGGGTATCTCAATCGTCCGAAATTTGCGGACGTTCCCGGCCGAGAATCGTTCGGCGGTACCACCGTTCATACGGCCGACTGGCCCGAGGATCTCGATGTCACGGGCAAGCGAGTCGCGGTGATCGGAGCCGGAGCGACGTCCGTCCAGGTCGTCGGAGCTATCGGCGGCCAGGTCCAGGAAATGAGTTTCTTTCAGCGACAACCACATTGGGTAATGCCGAAGAATGCAGGTTCGCCGGACGTACCAGAAGGGGAGCGCTGGTTGCTCGCTCACTTACCCTTCTACAATCAGTGGTTCCGCCTCAAGACGTACTGGGGTGCCAGTGACAACATGTACGACGTAGTCCGCGCGGAGCCGGAGTGGATGAAGGATCACCTGTCCATCTCCCCAGCAAACGACGCGGTCATGCAGTACTGCCTGAACCACATTGCGAAATCATTTGCTGATCGACCCGATCTCGTGAAAGCAATGACGCCGGACTATGCACCGGCGGGCAAGCGTTTGGTACGAGATCCCGGCAACTTCTATTCGACATTGAAGAAGCCGAATGTCGAAGTGGTGACCGAGCGCATTGAGCGCATCGTCCCGGAGGGTATCGTCACCGCCGATGGGCGCACGCACGAGCTCGACGTGATCGTTCACGCTACCGGTTTCACGCTCGACTATTTGGCACCTATCGATATCGTCGGGCGCGAGGGACGGACGTTGAACGAAGTGTGGAAGGGCGATGACCCGTTTGCCTACCTGGGCGGTACGGTCCCCGGGTTCCCGAATCTGTTCGTCACCTCCGGTCCCAACACCAGTCCCGGCCACGGAGGCGGACACAACTTCACAGTGGAGGCGGTGCTGCACTACATTTTCGAGTGCTTGCAGTTGATGGTGGAGAACGATGCTTCGGCTATCGAGGTGACCACCGAAGCCACCGAAGCCTACAACCAGCGCGTTACCGATCAGCTGGAAAATTCGGTATGGACGACCCAGACCGGCGCGAACACGTACTACCGCAACAAGGCAGGTCGGGTTACGTTGCCGAGCCCGTGGAGGATGGTGGACTTCTGGACCATGCTGCGGGCACCCGACGCCGCTTCGTTCACCGTGAGGTGATGTGAACGCACACGCTGCGCCGAAAGTGGGAAGGGGTCCCCTGGGGCTCCTTCCCACTTTCGGGTTCCCTACCTAGGGATCATCAGTACTCGACCGCACGGTGCGCAATGCGCCACACACCGTCCACGCGCCGATATCGATCGCGGTACCGACCGGCGGAGAGCACGATGGGGAATGCCTCGTCTGCTGCTGAACGGATCAGCATCCACTCGCTCTGCCCACTCGCCGTCTCGTTCGATTCGACGGTGACGAGGCAATTGGTGACGATGTGACGAGTGCCGGCTGCGGGCCCGGCAAACCCGGCGTCGCGTGCACCCTGCAGGTAACGAGCAATCGCGGATGTGCCCTGGTGGAGTTCTCCCCCCATGTCGAACACTGCGTCGTCGACGAACAACGCGACTACCTCGTCCACGCTGGCGGCATCATCTGCCGCGGCAGCGAATTCCATCATTAGCTTTGTCAATGCGTGCTCGTCGCAAACAGTGCCGCAATCATGCGAAGTGATCACGATGTGACTCCAGCCCGTTCGGCCGCAACTTCGCGTACAGCCTCTGCGATCGGTGTGAAGGGATGAAGCTCGGTGGGTAGCGCCTGGTCATGCATTGCGTTGTGGTTGATCGACACAGCCAGGCCGGTGTCTAGCTCGGCCCATCCGAGCGCGCCGCCCGCCCCAGGATGGTGCACAACGTTCGGGTTGTCACCCAGCACCGGATACCCCGCCGGTTGAGGGCCACCGAGCCAAAACCCGTGTGCGCTGACCTGAGCCGGCTTGCCCATGTACAGGTCCGTGTCTTCGACGTGGTCGCGGGTCTCCGTGAACGCCCGGACACGGTCCTCCGACAACAAACGAACTCCGTCCAACTCGCCGAGGCCGGCGAGGAGGGCGAAGAATCTTGCTATTCCTTCAGCCGTGGCGATGACACCGGCACCGGGGTTGACAGTGCGGCGCGACAGTTCGGTGTTGTATACCCTCGAGCCCGGAAAGACCGCTTCGGGCATTCCGAGAAGATACTGCTCTCCGACCCCTTCTGGTACGTCGCCACCGTTCAGTACGGCGACTCGGTCGTCGAGTGCCGCTGGCACTCCGAGATGGACACCATCGATCCGCATTGGCGTGAAGATTTCTTGTTGCAGAAACTGCGCGAAATCGCGCCCGCCGCCATCAGTCCGCAGGACGATTTCCGCAACGACCCAGCCCCACACCAATGCGTGGTAGCAATTGGTGGTGCCGGGCTCGAAAGCGGGCTTTGCATTTTCGATCCGATCGATCATCCATGACCAATCGGCTTGTTTGGCCGGGGTGACACCGTCGGGCATCCAAGGAATACCGCCGCGGTGACTGAGAAGCTGACGGACGGTCATCGTCTCTTTGCCCTGTTTTCCGAACTCCGGCCAGTACTGAGCGACGGGCGCATTGTAGTCGATCAGGCCCTTCTCCGCTTGCAAATGCAGAGCGACGGAGGTGATGGCCTTGGTGACGGAGAAAACGGGGAAGAGAGTGTCGATCGTTGTCGCTGTTCCGGCGGCGGCGTTGCCGGCGGCGGCGTTGACAATTAGCTCACCGTTGAGGTAGGCCGCGACTTGTATCCCTGTTTCCCCGCGTCGACGAGATTCCTCCAGGGCCGCGGTGATCCTCGGGTCGGTTGCTGGAACAGCGTTGCTTCTCTGGTCGTATTCGGTGCTCATGCGGAAATCTCGACTCCCATCAGTGTCAGTTGCTCTCGTGGGTCTTGCGGATTCGTGAGTTCAGTGAGGTGGTGACCTCGGGCAGCTGCCATGGCGGAACACACTGCGTCGTCTGAGAAGATCCAGAAGTCACCACGTGCGATCGCCTCCACCATGTGCTCGGCGGCGGCGACGGCATCCAAACCGGCAGCAACATTTGCCGATTGCATGACATCGAAGACCGCGTTGGCGACTGCATTCGATGTAGGTGCTTGTGTGCGTGCGGCGTTGAAGATGGAACTCTTGATCGAATAGGGAAGTACCGCGGAGACCTGGATCGGTGCCTCGACCAAAGCGATCTCCTGATGCAGACATTCGGTGAGCGAGAGGACGGCGTGTTTGCTCACGGTGTACGGAGCCTGTACGGGGGTGACGGAGAATGCGGCCACTGAGGACAGGTTCGCAATCACGGAGGGCTTTCCTGCTGCGATCATTCTCGGCACGAATGCGCGGATGCCGTGAAAGACGCCATCGACGTTGACCGACATGACTTTTCGCCACCGCACGGGATCGACCTCCCAGAGCAGGCCGGCGTTCTCGAGACCTGCGTTGTTGATCAGAAGTTCCACGCTGCCGAATCGGCTGTAGATTTCCGCAGCGAGAGCGTCGACGCCGGCTGCATCGGTGACGTCGACCGTGTGCGCCGTTGCGGAGCCTCCTGCGCCTACGATGTCGTCGGCGACGCGTTCGGCGGCCGCGGTATCGATATCGGCGACGACGACGTGCATTCCGAGGGTCGCCAGGTGACGGGCCAGCCCTTCGCCGATTCCGGCTCCAGCACCGGTGATGACGGCAGTGCCTGAGGCAAAGCGCGTTCGCGCAGCCGCTGTGACTGTAGTTGTGGGTTCCATGCATTGAGTCTAACTATTGGATCCAGGAAATTATGCAAAATGTTGACAACACGGTCATCGTTCAAGTCCACTGACGGGGAAACGGGATCCGCTCGGTGATCCCAAACGAGAGCAGGAGGAGTCAAGTGTTCGACTTACAAGGTCATATCGCACTGGTCACGGGTGCAGGACAGAGCGTGGGAGCGGGAATAGCCACAGTCCTCGCGCGTCAAGGCGCGTCGGTGATCGTCAACGACCTACACCCCGACAGGGCCGAGAGGGTTGCAGCAGCTATCGCTGCGGAAGGGCACACCGCCGTTGCGTCGGCGTGGGACGTCACCGACTACCAGTCGACCGTCGATCACGTCCGGTCCGCCGAAGCCGAACTGGGCGGGCACGTCGACATCCTCGTCAACAACGCGGGTGTTGCCGAAGGCAAATGGAACCTCCCGTTTCGCGAACTCACCCCTGAATTGTGGCGGTTGCCAATCGATCTCAACATCTACGGATCGTTGAACTGCACGAAAGCAGTCATCGACGGTATGTGCGACAACGGGTGGGGTCGCGTGGTTCAGATTTCGTCAGGTTCGGCCAGAACCGGACAGAACATCAACGTTTCGATGTACGCGACGGGCAAGAGCGGGATCGAGGGGTTCGTCCGTCATCTGGCGGCAGAATGCGGCCAGTACGGTGTCACCGCGAACGTGCTCGCGCTCGGCCAGCAGAGCAACTTGGCCGATGTCATGCCTGCCGACATGATCGAGCGGATAGTCGCCACCATTCCCATCGGTCGTCTGGGCGATGCGGAGGAAGTTGGTGCGGCATGCGTCTATCTCGCATCTCATGAATCCGGTGGTTTGACTGGGCAGACCATCGATTTCAACGGCGGGACCCACACCCGATGAGCGCGTCGCCCGACGACAGCCGGTCACCCGCACTTCGGGCACCTGAAATCGCATTGACGGCACTTCGAGTGTTCGATCTCGCCAGGTCCGTGGCGTTCTATGTCGACGGGTGTGGACTGTTCCGCGTGCACGATATTTCCACGGACACGTTCGATGCCATCATCGTCGGTCAGCGCAATGGTGCAGGCGGCGGCGTCGAACTGATTCGTGAACGTGATCCCGCCGCCGCGATCGAACCTGGCTCCGGATTCGCGAAACTCGTGATGTCGGTCGACGATGTGGAGGGCACGACCACAGCATCCGTCGAATGCGGCGGCACAGTGGTGATGGCTCCCCGTGCCCTCGAACACCTCGGCGGTTTGGTGCTATCGACGGTCCGAGATCCCGACGGGTACATCGTCGAATTCGTACAGCGAGCTTCGTCCTAGCGTAGATCGACTCGAATGAGCGTAAACGTTTGCAGCACAACATGATCAGGTCGCGCCGCCCATCTGATAACAGGTGGGCGGCGCGACTTGATCACACCGGAGTCGTGGCCTGCGACCAGCGCTCGGCGGCATCTCGTCCGCTGTCGAGCCTGGACGGACCAGGACGATTGCGTGGGTCGGCGAGCGGGGTGTCCGAGAACAACATCGAGGACCGATTGGCTACGAAAGATCCGCTCTCGGAAGTCACCGTCTGAAAGAAGTCGACCGACTCGAGGTGCGGGTCGGAAAGTACGTCGTTCAGGTCGAGCACCGGAGCTGCGGGAACATCGATGCGGGAGAACAAATCGAGCCATTGCTCGGTGGTTCTTTCGGTCAATATGGCTTCGAGGATTGCGTAGAGCGAATCGATATTGCGGTTGCGCGCCTCGACGCTGCTGAAGCGTGGATCGGCAAGGACTTCGCTGCGTCCGACTGCTTCGAGGAAGCGCTCCCAATGACCTTGGTGGTACACCACCACCGCCACCGACGAGTCCGCAGTGCGGTAGGGCTTGCGGAATCGCGACTGCATTCGTGCATACCCTGGAGGTCCTGTCGGCGGGTCGAAAACCTGCCCGCCCCACTGCTCCATCAAGGTGAATCCGACCAGTGTCTCGTACATCGGGATCTCCACGGCTTGACCGCGACCCGTTCTCTCACGTGCGAACAGTGCGGCCAAGATAGCCTGTGCCGCAGTCATTCCAGCGACCTTGTCTGCGATTGACGTCGCCATGTACTGCGGTTGACCGGCGTAGTCGCTCTGCAGCGCGGCAAGACCGCTGGCGGCCTGGATGCAGTCGTCGTAGGCCGGCCGGCCGGCGTACAGACCGTTGGTCCCGTAGCCTGTGATCGACGCGTGAATGAGCCGAGGGTTGCGTTCGAGGGTCGTCACTGCGTCGATTCCGAGTTTCCGCGCTGCGGCCGGACGCATGTTATGTACAAGGCAGTCAGCGCTGTCGACCAGTTCGATCACCTTTGCGTGCTCGGGACCAGCCATGTCGATCTCGATGCTGGCCTTGTCACGATTGCACGCGGCATACACACTACCCATGCCCTCGCGAATCGTTCCGAGTCGACGGGTGATGTCGCCGGATGGCGCTTCGACCTTGATGACGTCTGCACCGAGATCTGACAGTGATTGTGTGCAGTACGGCCCCGAAAACGTAGTCGTGAAGTCCAGGACACGTATTCCGGTGAGTGGCCCTGCCGCTGTCATGGGGTGACCTGCTCGACGACCGGCTTGCTGGGTTTGTTGTTCCATCCCGCTCCTCCCTTGCGGCCGAGTGACCACATCTGGACGCCACGTTCGATCTCGAGCGCGGATGCGAGTGAGACTCCAGGCGGCCCCAACTCCAGTCGGACGCTGTTCTTGATTGCTCGTGCGAGATCCGGGTCTGCGGCAGCATGGAGGGTGAGTTTTGCTATCTCGCTGGACATCTCGTCGGCCTCGACGCATACGTAGGCAAGTCCGCGTCGGACAGCCTCGGTTCCCGACATCGCTCTGCCAAGCCCCGCCATTGCCATGGTCCCTGCTGGACCGAGGGCCCGTCCGACCAGGGTGAGGTGGCCACCGCCAGGATGGATCCTGCGTGCGAGAAACCCGCTGTCCAAGACGGCGTCGGGGGTGACCAGCATGACGTCGGCAGCGAGGGCGAGATTGAGTCCGGCTCCTACCGCGCCTCCGACGACCGACGAGATCGTCGGGGGGGTCAGTTGACCGATTCGGACGAAGCTGCGATAGATGGCCGAGGTTCGTCGAACCGAATCGTCGGACGCTGCGTCCGTCGAGGATGCCGCGAGGTCTCGAGTATCGGCTCCACTGCAGAAGTAGAGGCCTTCGGCCCGAACGATCACAGCCCCGATCGATGTGTCGCGGTCGATGTCGGCGCAGATGCTTTCGATCGCTGCTGCCATGTCGAGGGTTATGGCGTTCTTCCGCGTCGGGTTGTCGAGGGTGATGTATGCGACGCCGTTGTCGCTGGTGAAGTTCACGGTTGCTTCGGGCACGAGTTGAGGGTCCTTCGTTCAGGCGAGCTACTTGTGTATGCGTCCGACCACAGGAAGTCGGTCGGAACCTGGCATTGGATCCAATACTAGAGTACAAAATTGGATTGCGGCCACTGGTTGCGACAAGAAGCTGCACCACACCGGAAGAGGAGTGCCATGAAGCGGTCGATACCCGAGGTGAATCCAACCGATCTTCCGCAGATGGTGGGTGCCGTTTATGGACCGTCCGATTGGATGGCGATCGATCAGGGCCGCGTTGATAGGTTTGCAGAGGCGACAGGGGATCGGCAGTGGATCCACATCGACCCCCAACGTGCCCGGCGCGGCGCACTGGGCGGAACTATCGCACACGGCAACCTGACCCTCGCCCTGATCACGCCTATGTTCGACTCACTCGTGATCGTCACCCCGTGCGAACAGGTAATAAATTACGGATACGACAAGATCCGCTTCCTGACACCCGTACGGGTCGGATCTTCCATCCGACTATCTGCCGAGCTTCTCAACGTCGAAGAAAGACCATCGGCATTGCTGTGTTCCTGGAAGTTCTCCGTTCACGTCGACTACGGATCGAAACCGGCGCTGGTAGCGCGCAAGCTGCAGCTGTTCGTGCCCGAGACATGAACATCTAGTTTTGTGAATCACTTCACACAATCGAGATCCACCTATACGCTTCTATATCGGATCCAATTCTGTATGCGCCACGTTGAGTGAAAGGTTCATGTGACACCAACTGACACGTCCGCGCCAGGAAGCGACCCGCTGGGGTTCGCCGCGCCTGTGCGCGGAACCATAGATGGCGTCCGCGCCTCGACTGCAGGGAGCCCCACTCGCCCGCAATCTCGCCACTAGGACGCCTTTCTCGACAAAAAGTGCCTACAACATGATCTTTCCGCTGAGCGTTGGCTGCTGCGGTAGCCACCCAGCCACTGTCGACCCGACGCCAAAACGGCGTCAACAGCTCGCCTCACGGCTCCACCCGAACCAAATTAGTTGACATTATGGATGAATTGAATAGTGTGAACCACATCACTAAAGCAAGCTGGCGTGATCACGGATCGATTCCCACATCTCCGTAGCCACCCTGAACTCCTCCGGCAACCCCAGCCGCCCACCCCGACCCCGTCAGAAAGAGCGCATTCATGACCAACGCAGTCACTAACGCATTCGCTGGAGTCCCCACCACCACCGCGCGCGAGATTGCCCGCGGGTTCTCCTGGCCGGAATGTCCGAGATGGCACGATGGAACCTTCTGGTTTTCGGACATGTACACCGGCACGCTCAAAACGATCGATTCCGCAGGACAGGTCGCCGTTGTCGTAGACGCGAACGCCCGATCGGCAAGTTCGCAGGTACCCATCGTGCTCGGTGGCTTCGGCTGGCTGCCCGATGGCCGATTGATTGTCACCTCCATGCACGAAAAGCTCGTCCTCGTGCACGACGGATCAGCACCTGACGCGCTCACCGAATACGCCGATGTCGCGGCGCACGCACCGGGGCCGATCAACGACATGGTGGTCGATTCCACCGGGCGGGCGTATGTGACGCAGCTCGGCTTCGATCTATATCACGGAGCCGACCCAGCGCCATCACCAATCGTCGTCGTCGACCCCGATGGCGCTGTGTCCGTCGCCGACAAGGTCGGGCCGCTCATGGGTGCCAACGGAATCGCTCTGTCAGCAGACGAGAAGTCCGCGTACACAGCCGAAGCCTTCCTCGACAAGATCCTGGTCATGAACCGCAGCGAGGACGGGACACTGTCCGATCACAAGGTGTTTGCAGTGACACCGTCCCTTCCCGACGGCATTGCCCTCGATGATGACGGGGGAGTGTGGGCCGCGATGCCGGGCAGCGGCTACGTCGCCCGGTTCGGACCCGACGGAGCGATGACCGACGCCGTCTTCGTTCCGTTGGAATCAGGAACAGGATCGGCATGCATGCTCGGTGGACCGGACCGAAAGACGCTCTACATCACCGTAGGCGTCGAGGTCTTCGACTTCGAGAAGTCCGCCCGAGAGGCTCGAGCATCGATATGGATTGCAGATGTCTCGCACTCGGGCGGCAACTCGAGACCCTGACAGCGAGCACGCCCTCAATCCCACCTCCGAAACCTGAAGGACCTTCTCATGACAGAACTACGTTTCGACGACAGAGTCGTCGTCATCACCGGCGCCGGCCGCGGTATCGGCCGCGCTCATGCCCGACTTCTCGCCCAACGCGGTGCCGCGGTCATCGTCGGTGATCTGGGCGCACGAACGGACGGCTCCGGCGTCGAAGCCGAGAATCCGGCTGACGCAGTAGTCGCCGAGATCAAAGAAGCCGGCGGACGTGCCGTGGCATGTACCGCCGACGTCTCAACCGACAGCGGTGCCGTTGCTCTTGTCGAAGCGGCGATCTCGAACTTCGGACGTCTGGACGGACTCGTGAACAACGCCGGGATCATCCGCACGGCGGCATTCACGGACGTTCCGGACGAGGAATACCAACGTCACCTCGATGTGCACTACTTCGGCGCGCTACGCCTGTGCCGCGCAGCCTGGCCCCACTTGCAGGCATCGGGATCCGGACGCATCGTCAACACCATCTCGCAAGCGATGCTCGGCAACGCCATGATGACGCACTACGGAAGCTCCAAAGGCGCAGTGTTCGGTCTCACTCGCAACCTCGCTGTCGAAGGACTCGAACACGGCATTCTGGTCAACGCTCTCGCCCCGGGTGCCGGCACTCGCATGGCAGAAGCCGGAGCGGATGGCCTGAGCGACGAGATTCTCCATTACATGCGCACCTCACTGACCCCAGAACACGTTGCCCCCGTGGCGGCCTACCTCTTGCATCCGAGCAACACCGTCACCGGCGAAGTGTTCAACGTCGCCGGTGGCGCGGTGAACCGGCTGGCCATTCTCAACACAACCGGCATTACCGACCCGAACCTCACCATCGAATCCGTCTCCGACCGATTCGACGAGATCATGGCCATCACATCCGAGGCCATCCCCCAGGTGATTCCCCCGGCACCTACTCCCGTCTCCTGACCACCGATCCCCTGACGATCACTACCACCGGAGAACCATGACTACCATCGACGAGCACCTTGCAGACACCGCGTACCCGTTCCCCGCGGTCGAGCCCAGCGAAGCAGCGCGGCGCTACGCGGCCATCTGCGCGGACCGCCCCATGACCAAGATGACAATGCCGGTCGGCGGCGAAGCGTGGATCATCCACCGCAACTCCACCGCCCGGGCAATGCTCGGCGATCCACGTTTCGTGCGAGAGCCGTTCCGTAACGGCGAGCGGACGGTGCCGTACTTCATGGAGTTTCCCGAGTTTCTCAAGTCGACCATCCAATTCGAGGATCCACCACACCACACCAAGCTACGCAGACTGGTTCAGAAGTCGATCTCACCGAGACGTGTACGCGGAATGCGCGATTCGGCAGTGTCATTCGCCAACGAATTGATCGACAGAATGGTCGCCAAAGGGTCACCATCGAACTTGGTCGAAGACTATTCGATTGCCTTGCCGATTCAGATGCTGGCCAATTTACTCGGAGTGCCTCCCGAGGATAGGCCGAAGTTCGAGTCGTGGAGCGCGTCGACGCTGTCTGTAGCGAACATGCCACCCGAGCAGATCGCGGCGAACATGAGCGAACTCGTGCAGTACATGACCGACCTCATCGAAGAGCGGCGTCGCGAGCCGCGCGAAGACCTGATCAGCGACCTCGCTAACGCGCGGGACAAGGACGACACCCTCACCGACGCGGAAATCCTTCCCATCGCGCTGATTCTCATACTCGGTGGTTTCGACAACACCGCAAACTTCATCGGACAGGGAGTGTTCTCACTGTTCAACAATAGAGATCAACTGGCTGTCTTGCTCGAAGATGTGGACGCTGTCGCACCGACCGCGGTCGAGGAAATTCTGCGTCACGCGGCATGGGAGATAGGTAATCCGGTCGTCGGAGCAGGTGCACTCGTACCCTTCGTCGCTACGGAAGACGTGGACCTCGAAGGTCAGCTCGTAGCGAAGGGGGAAGCAGTCTTGGCCGACCCTAACGGGGCCAACCACGATGGGATCGCCATCGCCGAACCTGCGCGATTCGATGTTCGGCGCACCGACAACCCACATCTGACGCTGAGTTTCGGACTACACCACTGTCTCGGTGCCCCCCTGGCGAGAATGGAACTTCAAGTGGCGATAGCCGAACTCTTCCGACGGCTCCCGGGGCTCCATCAGGACGGACCCGTCGTCATCAACTACGACAACCTCACCCAACCCATCACATCATTGCCGGTTGCTTGGTAGGAGAGCAGAAATGCCGAAAGTGTTCTACATGCAGCCCGACGGTGTCGAGAAAGTCGTCGAAGGAGACGCCGGCGAATCGGTCATGACGACCGCCGTGAAGAACGGGGTGAGCGGAATCGTCGGGCAGTGCGGAGGCGTGTTGTCCTGCGCCACCTGCCACGTATTCCTCGCAGAGGACGAGCTCGATGACTTCCAAGCACCGAACGAAGACGAGGATGACATGCTCGACTGCGCGGCGGCGGACCGCGAAGGCAACTCCCGCCTGTCGTGTCAGCTGCTTCTACGAGAAGGATCGGACATACACGTGACAATCCCCTCGAGCCAGCTATGACCAAGTCAGAACTCGACTCCACGAGAACTGAGAACCTCCCATCTGCACCGCGAACGGTTGTTGTCGTCGGTGCTTCGCATGCCGCCGTCCAGTTCGCCGAGTCTCTACGATCGGCCGGCTTCGACGGAACTGTGCGATTGATCGGCGAAGAGCCCCATCACCCGTACTACCGTCCGTCATTGTCGAAGGCGTACCTGAAAGGCGAGGTGGCCGCGGAGTCGTTGGGACTGCGCGGACCACATTGGTACGCAGACAATTCGATCGACCTTACGCTCGGCGAGCGAGTTCTACGGATCGAGCAAGCGGGGAACGGGACCGGTCGCGTCCACACCACCAAAGTTGGCTCGGATACATACGAAGCGTCGACATATCCGTACGATCGGCTGGTCCTGGCGACAGGTGCCCGCCCACGCAAGCTGCACATCGCCGGTGCCGACGCTGAGGGCGTGATCGAACTTCGCTCAGTCGACGATGCCCTCGGCCTTCGCCAACGGGTGAACCTGGGCCCGGTCGTAGTGATCGGCGGTGGATTTATCGGACTCGAGGCCGCTGCGACCATACGCGGACTGGGAGGCACAGTCACGGTACTGGAAGCGGGACCGCGTCTGATGGGCCGCGCGATAGGTGACGCTACCGCCTCATTCTTGCTGGCGGCGCACCAGGGGATGGGTGTGGACGTTCGCCTGTCCACCGCACCCGAAGCAATCCTCACAGATGACGGCGGCTCGGTCACGGGCGTACAGGTTGCACAAGATACCTTCATTCCGGCCGCGACCGTACTCGTCGGCATCGGCGTCGAGCCGAACATCTCTCTCGCGGAGC
Organism: Rhodococcus sp. 05-339-2; assembly: GCF_002258965.1. NCBI lineage: Bacteria > Bacillati > Actinomycetota > Actinomycetes > Mycobacteriales > Nocardiaceae > Rhodococcus > Rhodococcus sp. 05-339-2. The sequence goes on along the minus strand of NZ_NOYW01000002.1, from coordinate 68,759 downwards.
AACTCGGATTGTCGTGTGCAGGCGGAATAGTCGTCGATCATCGCGGGGTGTCCTCGCAGAGAAACGTCTTGGCCATCGGCGACTGCACGATTCAACCCCATCCTGGGCCAGCACCCGACAAGTCCCGACCTGTTCGTCTGGAATCAGTCGACAATGCCGCAGAGCAAGCCGCGTCAGCGGCGCGAGTCATTGTGGGCCAACCAGATTCAGTCCGCAACATACCGTGGTTCTGGTCCGATCAGGGTGACTGGAAGCTGCAAATCGCAGGACTGACAGGCTCTGACGATACGGTCGTGATCCGCTCCGAACCGAACCGTCCCCGACGTCTGGTCGTCGGGTTCTTCGCGAACGGACGGCTCAGCGCAACCGAATGCGTGAACTCACCAGCCGACTTCCTCGCTCTACGAGGTGCACTGAACAACGGGACACTCGTGACAGCCGAGGCGTTCGCAGATACCTCCGTACCTCTCAAGCAACTTCTGAGGTCTCCGGCACCCAAGGCACACACACCCGCTTAGCACACACGGTGACCGATTCTCGGCAATGCACAATCCCAACTCCCACGTGTGGTGAGGTTGCCGGTCAGGCCAGGCCGGGCTTGACCGGCTGGTAGAACCACCTTCGGACAAGATCTTCTTCCGCTGAGGACCCGTTGGCGCGATGAGCGCTTAACCCGTCGTCGATGGTGATCACGATCATGAACGGCCCGTTCACTACACGCGATTTGCCACGCAAATACTTACCATCCGCTCGCGGTCGACGACCTTGATCCGCTCGCGACCACGAGCGGCACCGAGCCGACGTTCGTACGCATCCAGTCGATACCACCCCTCGCGGGAAGTCACGTCGACTACATTCTCACGCACGAATTTCAGGAACGCGTCGTCCAGGTGTTCGGCCACGTCGGTCGACTCTTCCACGTCGGCAAGGAGGTTGGTAACAGTTTCGTTCGCGTCGCTCTTGGTATGCCCGATCAGACCAACCGGTCCACGCTTGATCCACCCGGTGACATACACCTTGTCGACGATCACTCCGTGTCGGTCGATCACACGCCCGCCGACGTTCGGAACCACCGCGCGAATCGGATCGAACGGCAGATCCCGGAGTTCTCGCGACCGGTACCCAACCGCCCGATACACGGACTCAATCGGCCAGTCGGTAAACCGGCCGGTACCTGTCGCTCCGCCCAGTCCATCGAGCGTGGTTCGCTCGGTACGTAAACCGATCACACGTCCATCGCGACCGAGCACCTCGACCGGGTCCTCGAAGAAGTGCAGGAAGATGGTGCGTGCCACGTCAACAGACTGACGTTCGGACCACGTCCGAAGAGTGGACACCACAAGCTGGAGCTGTTTCGACTGCTCAAGCGCTGCGATCGAATGAGTGTCCAGAACCATGTCTGCCGGATCGACTACGACCTGAAAATTGTTGCTGTGATCCAGCTCTCGTAACTCAAGCGGGCTGAACTTCGCCTGAGCCGGTCCGCGTCGACCGAACACATGCACCTCACGGGCACGACTCAAACGCATGCAGGCGGCAACATTGTCGGGGATGTCGGTGCCCAGCAGCTCGTCGAGAGACTTGGCCAGTACGCGTGCGACATCGAGAGCGACATTCCCGACGCCGAGGACGGCTACCCGCTCGGCGTCGAGGTCCCAGTTCGGCGGTGCGTCGGGATGGCCGTCGTACCAGGCGACGAAGTCCGCAGCTCCGTGCGACCCAGAGAGATCGACTCCCGGCATGGCCAGTTCTTGGTCTGTATCGGCTCCCGTGGCGAAGACAACGGCATCGTAGTGACGACGCAGGGTCTCGAGGTCGACATCTTTTCCGTAAGTAATATTTCCGAACAAACGAACCTGTGGTCGGTCGAGTACACGATGCAGTGCCGAGACAATTCCCTTGATTCTCGGATGGTCAGGAGCAACACCGTACCGAATGAGTCCGAAGGGTGCGGGCAGGCGTTCGAGCAGATCGATGGAGACGTCTCGACCGGAGTCCATCAGGGCGTTCGCGGCGTACATCCCGGCTGGACCCGCGCCCACGATGGCGACCCGAAGCACCCCGCCCCGAGTGGTCATTCGGTACTCGCAGTCAAAGCCTGGTGCGGGCAATAGAGAACGGCCGCTTCGACTTCCGCACTCAGGCTGGAGTCCGGGTGCGCATTCAACACAATGACCTGAAAATCCTCACCTATTCCGAAGACGTCCGGGGCGGTCACGGCACAGATACCGGCTCCGGCACAAGCGACCTTGTCTGCCTTCACGAGCATGTCATCTCCTCCTCGGAGCGCTGGCGGGTGGCGACCTCGAAGTGAAGGACTCCGTCATCGATCGGCCGGTGCCGTAACACCACGACGTCGCGGTAGTAGTTCATGCTCTGGCGCCAGGGGGCGCGTGGACCACTGCTCGGCATACGATCGATCGCACGAGTGACGTACCCGGCGTCGAAATCGAACAACGGTCGGCGATCCATCTCAGGGTCTGTGGGCACCGCAACGACGCTGCGATACGAGTGCTTGTCCATGTGTGCGAGGAGGCGGCAGAGATACTGGCTGACCAAATCGGCCTTGAGAGTCCACGACGAGTTTGTGTATCCAAGGGTGTAGACGAGGTTGGGCACGCCGCTGAGCATCAGACCTTTGTACGAGAAGGCATCGGCAGGAACGACGCGCCGGCCGTCTACGATGAGATCGATCCCACCGAAGAACAGAAGGTCGAGTCCCGTTGCCGTCACGACGATGTCGGTGTCGATCCGACGGCCCGAGGCCAGTTGGATTCCTTCGGGATCGAAGGTGCGGATCGTGTCGGTCGCCACGGATGCGTGACCCGAACTCAAGGCTGCGAAGAAGTCACCGTCCGGTGCAGCGCACAGACGCTGATCCCACGGCTGATAGTCGGGAGAGAAATGGGTGTCGACATCGAAGCCCGCGGGCAGTCGCTCCACGACATTCTTGCGCACCATTGCCTTCACCATGTCCGGTCTACGACGACTGAGCTCGTAGACCCCCCATGCAGTTGCCACGTTCTTCCATCGCGTCACGCGATAGCCGAGTCTGGATCCGAGCATGCGCCGTACTGCGTTCGCGAACTTGTCCACGGACGGTACGGACATGATGTAAGTAGGTGACCGTTGGAGCATGGTCACCTGTGCGCCGCTCTTTGCCAGAGCCGGTACGAGGGTGACAGCGGTTGCACCGCTACCTATTACGGTGACATGCTTGTTCGAGTAGTCGAGGTCAGCGGGCCAGTGCTGCGGATGAACGACCGTACCCTCGAAGGAATCGATGCCCGGAAACGTCGGGGTGTAGCCCTTGTCGTAGGAGTAGTAGCCGGAGCACAGCATCAGAGCAGAACACTCGAACCATACAGTCTGCTCGGAAACTCGAACCTCCACGCGCCACACCGCCGAGGTCGATGACCACCGTGCTGCAACCACACGGTGTCCCAGACGCGTGCGGGAGGCAATCTCGGTGCGAGCGGCGGTCGAGGCGATGTAGTCGAGGATCGACGGTCCGTCTGCGATCGCCTTCGCAGAGGTCCACGGCCGGAATCGGTACCCGAGAGTATGCATGTCCGAGTCGGACCGCACCCCCGGGTACCTAAAGAGATCCCACGTTCCACCGACGGCGTCTCGCGATTCGAGCACCGCGAAGCTGCGGTTCGCTGACGACGTACAGAGGTGGTGTGCGGCACCGATCCCCGACAGCCCAGCTCCGACGATCAAAACGTCGACGCGCTCGATGGTCGTCACGGCGTCATCCGATTCGTCCCGAATCCGCAACTGCACCTTCGGTTTTCGTATCCAAATTGCGCATTCATGAAATGTCCTTTCCTGCGAAGTTCCACGTGAGCCGCGATGGTGTCCAACCCGATCACGAAACCTTCGATATTGGGTACTCTTGAGTACCCTCGGTGGTACCGTACGCAGACGCACGGCCAGCAGTCAAGATTTTTTGTGATTCACACCACGTCCCGACAGGTGAACCTATGAACGTGTGGAAGTTGCTGTGTTGCGCCATCGTCGTGGAGGTGGGCGCATCACTCGCTATGCAAGCTGCGATCAACGAGCCTGCATGGTACGTCCTCGTAGTGCTCGGATACACCGCTGGGTTCTTGCTTCTCGTTCGAATCCTGAAGTTGGGCATGGCGATAGGTGTCGCGTACGGAATCTGGGGCGCGAGCGGGGTCGCGTTGACTGCGCTGTTGGCCGCGCTGATCTTCGGCCAACGGTTGACAACGACATCCACCCTCGGGCTGGCCCTTATCGCCGCAGGGGTCGTCATCGTCGAATGGGGTTCGCAGGCCGCAGGCAAGCCTCGGCAGGCTGGAGCGTGATGGTGTGGTGGATTCTGTCGTTCGCGATTGTGTGCGAGGTGACGGCCACTTTGAGTCTCAAGGTGGCCGTCGACCGAGGCCGACGCTCGTGGTACATCGGAGTCGTATGTGGCTACATCGTTGCCTTTTCCAGTCTCGCATGGACACTGTCCTTGGGCCTGGCGATCGGCGTCGTGTACGGCATCTGGGCCGCGTCGGGGGTCGCATTGACTGCGGTACTGGCCCGAGTTCTGTTGCGTGAGCCGCTGACACGGGTGATGGCGGCAGGAATCATGTTGATCGTCGCCGGCGTGTGGCTGGTCGAGGTTGGTCATTGATCGCTGGAAGGTTCGGGCTATCGGTCGATCCGGCCTCGACAGCGAGAAGTGCCGTAGTGCTTGCGATTGCCAGTGCCAAGCCGTCGCGAATGTGGCCGGATGTCTGAAGGATCTCGGCCACTAGTTGGTCGAGGGCTCCCATTACCATCATGGATTGCAATCGCGTCGCCGGAGCGAGCCCTGCCCGGCGAAATTCCTCGTTGTCGGTCATGCGGTGAATGAGCTCGGCGAAGGCATCACTGCCTCGTCTGATCACGGGTTCGGCAATGTCTCCGAGATAAGGGAATTCCTGCAACGAACACAGGTACACCGCCGGCCGTCGATCGATGTAGTCGAAATAGGTGGTGATAGCAGCGTCGACCTGGTCACGCCAGCGCGAATGAGGATCCACAGCCTCCTGCATGGCGACCATCAGAGTGTTGTTGAGATCGTCCATGAGGGCAACGAAGACGTCGTCCTTGGTGGCGAACACCCGGTAGAACGTCCGCCGGGAGGCCCTTCCCAGCTTGACGATGTCCGCGACCGTCGTGTTCCGATAGCCGTTCGACTCGATGGACTCCTCCAGGGCGCGGATCAGTCGCTCGCGCGCATCTGCGGGGACCGAGGCAACCGAGCGCGGCACCGCGTCATCGCTACGAGGTGGTGAAGATGCCGAATCCGTCATGGAACGAACAATATCGATAGCCGCCGATCCCACTCGGGCTGGCGAGCTCACGTTCCGCTGAGCCTCGCTTCCACGAAGCGCAACGCACGCGCCGCATGCGACGGGGCCAATCGAGACGCGAGGTCGACGGCCACCGCGTCTGGTCCTACGAGAATGCGCGATCGGCCACGATCGACGCCCCTGTGAATCGTCTCGGCGGCCCGTTCGGGACTGGTCATGGCAGCCGCATCGAACGCCTCGGCGATCTGCTCGGCGGTCCGGCCGCGCCCCTCGGGATCGACGGCCACACGTGCATCGCGGGCGATGTTGGTCTTGATGCCTCCCGGATGTACGGTTACCGATCGGACACCAGTTCCTGCCAACTCTTGACGCAGTGACTCGGTGTACCCGCGGACGGCGAATTTCGATGCGCAGTAAGCACTGTGGTGGGGGACCGCCAGCAAACCGTAGACGCTCGAGGTGTTCACGATCACGCCGTTGCCTTGGCCGATAAACAGGGGCAGAAAGGCACGGGTGCCGTTCACGACACCGTGAAAGTTGATGTCCCACAGCCACCTGTCGTCCTCGGGGTTCCCGTCAGCGACGGAAGCCTGCACCGCGACGCCCGCATTGTTGAACACCGCACCGATAGGCCGAGGACTCCAGTCGCGGACGTCGCCGGCGAACGCATCGACATCGGAGGCGCTACGGACATCGAGTCTGCGGATCAGGGTTGGCGTACCGATGGACCGAGCCGTCTCCGCGAGCCCGTGTTCGTCTACATCGGCAAGGGCAATCGGGCATCCGTGCGCGGAAAGTCGACGCGCGAGCGCCCGGCCGATTCCAGAGGCTGCCCCGGTAATCACCATTGTCCGCTCCGCGAGTGGTTCAGGTTGTCGACGAAACATCGGTGTACTCCTGTAGGTCGGCCGACCGTGCGTGGTCGACGATGAGGGATGAGAGCTCGGGCCACAGCGCACGGGGATAGTCGTGCCCCATCCCGGCGATGATGCGTAAGTGTGAACCCGCGATCGCGTGGTGGGTTGCGAGCCCGCCCGACGGTGCCACCATGCGGTCACGATCACCATGGATCACAAGCGTCGGTGCCGTGATTCGGGACAGCTCGGACGTACGGTCGCCTGTCGCTAGAATGGCGGCCAGCTGGCGTGCGATCCCATCGGTCCTCGGGTCCCGAGCCCAGGCGACGGTCGCTTGCTCTCGCACCCACGCCGTGTCCTGCTCGTATCCATGCGAGCCGATGTGGGCGAAGATCGCCACATCGGAATCGGCGGCTTCGCCCGCCGAAGTGGGGCCTGGACTCATCATGCGGATCCAGGTAGACCAGGCTGGTCGACCGATTCGAGCGGCTCCAGTAGTCGAGAAGATCGACGTCAAACTCTCCACACGGCTGGGCCATCTGCTCGCGACGGTCTGTGCGATCATCCCGCCCATCGACGCACCGACGACGTGGGCTCGCTCGATCTGCAATGCGTCGAGCAGCCCGACGGTGTCGCGAGCCATGTCATGCAGACCGTAGGTGTCGCTGGGGTAGCGTCCGGTCAGCAGTGCCCGCAGGCCAGGGGGTGCGGCAGCCGAGTGGGTAGATCTGCCGGTGTCGCGGTTGTCGAACCGGATGATCTGAAAGCCCCCTTCGCCGAGGGCGTCGCAGAGAGGAGTTGGCCACGAAACCAGCTGCTGACCCAAGCCGGCGACGAGCAATAGGGGCGAGCCAGCAGGGTCTCCGAGTCGTTCGAAACACAACCGCACGTCGCGACCGACGTCGGCGAACTCTTCGGTGCGCGGCTCGATCACGATCGTGTTTCCCCTACTGAACGGGCCTCGGCCCCTGTCGTCACGAACGAGGGTGATCGTCGATGCCATACAGCTCGGCCACCGTCGGCCGGCGTCCACGACACTCCTCGCGATCGCCACTTCTCGCTGCGCGCCGTAGTCGGCGACAGCTCGTAATCCTGCAACAGAGTTCGCAGCACGACGTTCATTTCCATGTCTGCGAACGCGGCACCGATGCAACGTCTCGTACCGCCCCCGAACGGGATCCACGAGTACATCCCCGCTTTGGCACCGACGAAGCGATCCGGATCGAATGCATGCGGTTCGGCGAATACATTCTCATCGAGCTGCACCTGGTCGATCGCGACGAGCACTTGGTACCCTCGCGGAATAACCCACTGTCCCAACTGCATGGTCTCCGCGGTGACCAGGCGTGTGACGTCCGTGATGACCGGCCGCAGACGTTGTACCTCGAGCACGGTGGCAGCCAGCAGCTCCGTGCCGCCGGAATCGACCTCCTCGACCAGACGATCGAGCAACGCTGGATGGCGACGGAGCCGCTCTACCGCCCACGACAGAGTGTTAGCCGTCGTTTCGTGGCCCGCACCCAACAAGGTGAACAGCTCGTCCGCGATCTCGAGGTCGGCCATCGACCCACCGTCTTCGTAGCGGCTCTGAATCATCATGGCCAGCATGTCGTTTCGCTCTGCCAAGTTCGGGTCTCGGCGCGTGGTGGAGATCAGATCGAGCACCACTTCGTCGTATTGCTTCCTCATGGAACGAAAGCGCGCCCACGCGCCCCAGGCGCGGTCGGGGTTCGCGAACGGGGACACCGTGATCTTGGCCCCAAGCTCTGCCATCGGCGGCATGATCGTCCGCAACCGCTGAAGGTGGGTGCCTTCGGCACCGAGGACTGCGCGCAGAATGATGTTGAGAGTGAGGTGCATGAACGGCGCCGTTGACTCCATTTCAACGCCGAGGTGCCATGTGGACGCTTCCCGCCTGGTCTCATCGACCATCAGTTGTTCGTGCGCCCTCATCTGCCGCCCGTGAAACGGAGGCACCAAGAGCTTGCGACGACGGCGGTGCGGTTCTCCGTCCAGCGCGAAGGTCGAACCGGGTCCGAGCACATTGCCGAGGTTGGGTGTCCCATTTCCGGTCACGCCGGTCTTGGCAGTGAACAGTTCTTTGGTCAGATCAGCCGATGTCAACACCACGCAACGGCCGAACGGTGCCATCGTCATCGTGAACGCCGAACCATGGCGACGCCGCAAGCTCTCCAGCAGGCGACGCCTGCCGAACGCCCACCCACCGAGCAGCACGGGTCCTGGCAGAGCGGTCGCGGGGGGTAGATGAACACGAGATACGTCTGTGATCGATGTCATATTTTTCCTTTCCAAATTGGGTACTGAGAAGTACCCTTCGAGGAGATTACTTCGATGTGAGTCCAATCACAATGCCTGTGCAACACATTCGGTGGCGGGTGGGACCTCGAGACCGGGAGCATCATGAACGAACGTGTTCGGTCGAGAACGCCTCGCGGCGTTGCCACTTCAGCCAAACAAGCCATCGCAGTTGCGGTCGCCTACGGTTTGTTGCTTGTCTGCACGCAGCTGCTGTGGTTGACCTACGCACCCATTACGGCGAGGGCCAGTATCGACTTCGGTGTGCCGGAGAGTGCGGTGGGTGATCTGGCCGTGGTGGTCCCGATCATGTTCGTCCTTCTGGGTTTGACGTCGGGTCGGTGGCTCGACCGCTACTTCACCACCACAATGGCGGCCGGGACATTGCTGATTCTTCTTGGCGCGGCGGTCCGGGCACTGGACTCCGACGACTACACCTTCGCGATCATCGGCCAGTTACTTTTGGCGGCTGGGCAGCCGCTGGTACTGAATGCGATTACCAAGCTTCCAGCGCAGTACTTCCCGTCCGAGCAACGAGTTCGAGCCATATCGCTACTCACTGCGGCTCAGGTGTTCGGCATTCTCTTGGCTTCATCCACCGGTGCGTGGCTGCACTCCTTCGGTGGGTTGAACTCACTCGTTCGGACGCACGCAGTACTCGCCGTTCTCTGCGGCGTTCTCATGCTCGCAGCATTGACGGTCAAACCGAGGTTCGCCGAACACGAGACGACTTCCGGCCCTGTCCGGCTCCGTCGACATCGACAGCTTTGGCTGCTGGCCGGGCAGGCTTTTGTCGGGCTCGGGTTGTTCAACGCGCTCGCCACCTGGCTCGACAGTATCGAGACCGACCTCGGCAACCCGGGCTTGGGCGGACCGATGGTCACGGTGATGACGGCCGCGGGGATAGGGGGGGCCGCTGTACTCCCCTCCGTGGCCGCGCGGTTCGGCCGCAGGCGACGAACCCTCGTCTTTATCGGTCTGGGTTGCACATTCGGCACTCCGCTGCTGCTCGTCGTCCGCGACCCGGTCGGCTCGATGGTGATCATCGCGGTCATCGGCATGCTGCTGATATCGGGCTTGCCCATTGCACTGGACTGGTCGGAGGCAATGGTCGGGCGCGAGCACGCGGGTGCCGCAGCGGCATTCATCCTGGTCGTAGCGAACCTCGGTGGATCGTTGTATACCGTGACCCTGCAATTTTTCGTGGATGATCCTGCCGTCGCAATCGCGGTGTTGGCCGTGTTGGTCCTGCCATGGCCTGCGTTGGCAAGAGCGCAAAGGGTGGATGCCCCTATCGGAATACCGTGAACTCTTAAGCGGCCTACGATCGGACTACTGCCTGCCCGGGGTGGGCGAATTACCTGTACATACGGTTTCCGGTTGAGCGAGTCATATCGACGGCGCGGGCAGGAATGGGTCCGAATTCTGTTCTCTGCCAATGCTTATCGGCCGTAGGAAGTGCTGCATTTCGGTAGAGGCGATGCGCATGTCGAGCATGTGGCTTCAGCGAACATCAGTGTGGTTCATCGACCGCGGGTTCGACCGTTTGACGATCAACCAGAAACGACCATGCCAGATCGCGCGGACCGAACCCTGGCACGTCATCACTCGTGGCCGGCGCGGCCCGCAGGGATCGGTGGGGTCGGTGGTCGGGCCCTCTCGCGTCACACGACCATTGTTGACTTCGAGTCAATATCTTTGCTAGCGTCCCCACGTGGACGACGGAAATAAGAGTCCGGTTTCGGCGTCGACGCGCCGGTACCGGTGGACCACAGCGTTCATCCGCACAACCGAACACGCCGCAACTACGTATGTCGATGGGGTGGGTGAATTCTCATGATTCTGGTGACTTCCGCAGCGGGAGGCGTTGGGCGCGCGCTCGTCAAGGATCTTCACGCGCGCGGCGCACAGGTACGCGCGTTCGTCAAGAACGACTCCCAAGCAGAGCTGTCCCGCGGAGACGGCGCGACAGAAGTCGTCGTCGGCGACATCGAGTCGTGCACAGATCTTGCGCGCGCCGCATCCGGCGTACGCGTGGTCTTCCATGCCACACCCACCAGCATCGTCAACGAGTTGGCACTGGCGCGTTCGCTCGTGGAGGCCACCCGCGCCTCGGACGTCGAGCACGTCGTATATCACTCGGTGATTCATCCGGAGATCACGGAGATGTTCCACCACCAGGAAAAGCTCCGTGTCGAAGGAATCATTCGCGAGTCTGGCATTCCGTTCACCTTCCTGCGTGCGTCGCATTTCATGCAGAACTATCTCGATTTCTGGGAATTCTTGCTCGCTGGAACGCTGCCCTATCCCACATCTCCCGATCAGCTCATGGGCGTGGTCGACGTCGAAGACGTCGCGGAGGCGAGTGCACTCGTGCTCACAGCACCCGAGGGTCACCGGGCCCAGACCTACGATCTGTCCGCGCACGAATTGACACGCCGCGAGATGGCCGTGGTCTGGAGTCGGGTGCTTGGGCATCCGGTCAGCGCGGTGCGGTTGCCGCCGTCCGTGGTGCAGAACCCTTTACACGCGGTGAGTGCAGTAGCCCCGATCCTCGCTCGGTCACTGTTGTCAACAAAACTCGGTGGCCTCCCACACGTCCTACGCGGAATGCAGGACTCGTCCAATGCGCGAGGAGTGCGGAAGTGGAGCCCCGAGTCGAGAGAGTGCTACCGACGAATGATGGAATACTACGACGGGCACGGCTTGCCGGCCGGTGACATGGCGGTTCTGCCCAGGCTGCTGGGGCGCAATGCCACGACTTACGAACAGTTTGCGCGCCGGGAGGCCACGCGACGGGTTGCTTCACGGTGACTGCGTCGAATGACCGCGAGGGAACGTGGATGTTCGACAGCGGCGAGTTCACGCGAATTCACTTCAAGGCACGGGGATTCTGGGGTTCGATCGGAGTAGAGGGAGCGTTTCGCAACGCGCGCGGTTCGGTCAACATCGGGCCCGACGGCCGAACCGATTGTGTGATGGAGATCGACGTGGACAGCATCGAGACCGGAATCTCCGTTCGCGACCATCACCTCGTCGGCGCTGACCTGCTGGATGCGACGACGTATCCGACGATCGGCTTCGGCGGCACCGCGGTTCACCACTGGGAATCAGGAATGCACGTCGAAGGGACGTTGGCCATCAAAGGGACCACGCGTGGTCACGGTCTGGACGTGGCCTCGACGCTGGACGGCGAGGCACTGCAGGCGTCGGCGTCGTCAGTGATCAGTCTGTCCGACTACAAGATACAAGCACCGTTGGGAATGTTGCGCCCCACCGTCGCGGTGGAGCTCGCCGCCAGGCTGATCCGGGTGTGACGGCGCGCCGTCAGTGAGCGTCTACCGAGGTGGCGAGTTCTCTCATCAGGAGGTACAGCGGGGCCGAGAAGCAGATGCCGACTGTGGCCGTGCCCACCGGTACCAGCCACCAATGCTTCGTCCCGCTGTCCCGAGAGTCCCAGAACGACCACAACCCGAACGTCAGCGACGTGATGCCCAGGTCGGCTGTCAACGACGCTGTGGGCATCGTTGCCGTCCACGCTGCGAAAAACTCGCGAGCGGACTTCGCCGAAACACCGTTCGCGCGAAAATATCTGTTCACGTATGTGTTCGGCGTGACGAAGCCGACGACGGTGAGAAGTAGAAGCAGCCGTATGCGTGTCGACCGGCGCGGCGTGTTCGTCATCGGGTCCTCCAGTGGGTTGCAGGTTCGCGGACCGGATACGGTCTCGAGAGATATAGTTCGCCACAGTGTTGATTGGAAGTCAATCATGGCGCGAGTCGGATCCGGCGAGTACCAAGACCGCGTCGAGCGAGGACTGAGTGCGTACGGGATCGTCACCCAACCCGACGGCGACCGCCTCCAACAGCGGCGCAAGCACCTTGCGCGTTCCGGATTCGCGCTCTGCATAGCCGGCGAGTTCGAGCAGAATATACCCGTGGGAGACACTCCACCATTGGTACGCGAGCGCGACACCGTTGCTCCTCGAGCGGAAACGCCCGGCTGCCCGAGCTCGTTCGCAGCAATCGACTACCAGCTGCAGCGTGCTGTCGCGGCCGGCGGTCAGTTCGGCGGGCGCAGTCCTGCGATACTGCCCGAGATTGGATGTAACGAACAGGATCTCGTAAATGTTCGGCTGTTCGCGAGCGAACCGGACCGACGAGAGCAGCAACGCCACGAGATCGCGTACCGGATCCGCGGTGGTACCGACGGCGGACATGTCCGACGCAAGGTCGGCGAATCCTCGTTCGATCACCGCGCCGATCAGCCCGCCGATCGATCCGTAGTGGGTGTAGACGGCCATCGCGGATGTACCTGCCTCAGTGGCAATTCGACGTGTACTGAGGGATCCGGAACCATCTCTGACCAATAATCGAAGGGCGGCGTCGAGAAGACGTTGTCCAACGTCCGGGTCCGCAATTCGAGCCATGGCTTCGAGTATCGCACGGCATTCCTCCCGAATCCCGACATCTGTATATCGCATGCTATTTCGGGTGTTATCGTATTTGCGAGCGCCTCGCGAGGTGTGGGACAGAATCGGACCGGAAGGATGCGACATGAGCATCGGAAGTCCCGAACGCGTGACGATATTTGAGCACGGTCCGCACGTGTTCGACGTCGTCGACGAAGGTCCCTTGCGCGGTGACCTCGTCGTCCTCCTGCACGGGTTCCCCCAGAATGCGTCCAGTTGGAGCGGGGTGGCCGCGTACCTCAACGCCGCTGGCCTGCGGACGGTGAGATTCGACCAGCGGGGCTATGCGCCCGGCGCACGCCCGCGAGGTCGATTCGCCTACCGTCCGAGTCAACTCGTCGCGGACGTGGCCGCTCTCGTACGTGAGCTGGGTTCGCCGAAGGTGCACCTCGTCGGCCACGACTGGGGTGCATGGGTGGCGTGGTGTGCTGCCGCGGAACGTCCGGACCTACTTGACAGTCTGGTTACGGTTTCGGTGCCGCATCCGTCCGCGTTCCTTCGGTCTCTCGTCTCGAGCGACCAAGCTCGTCGGTCGGGTTACATGGGGGCATTCTCGATTCCCTGGCTTCCCGAGGTGTCGATCCGCCGTCGTCCCGAGCGCTTCGGGGCCTTACTCCGAGCGACCGGTATGCCACCATCCGAAGTGGATCGCGTTCTCGCGGAGTTGGTGCCGTCGACGGGACTTTCTGGCGCCCTGAATTACTACCGCGCCGCGTTGTACGTCTCTCCGCGCCATCTCCGCCCGGTCACGGTCCCCACCACACATGTGTGGTCGACGAGGGACGAGGCGTTGTCGCGCACAGGTGCCGAGCTGTGTGAGCGCTTCGTGAAAGCCCCGTACCAACTCGAGATCGTGGACGCCACGCACTGGGTTCCGGACGAACTGCCCGGCCCGCTCGCCGAGGCGATCGTCAGTCGCGTGCGAGGACGCAGGTGACCAGCGCGATCTCGATGCGAGACACTCTATTCGAAAGCGAGCAAGCTGCATGTCAGTAGGTCGAAGTTACAAGCGCACTACCGTGGACCAGGAATGGGACTCCATCGTGATCGGATCGGGCATCGGCGGCCTGACGTCGGCAGCGATGTTGGCGCGTGCCGGGCAGAAGGTGCTGGTCCTCGAGAGACACACGACCGCTGGTGGTGCGACTCAAACGTTTCGCCGCGCGGGGTACGAATGGGATGCCGGGCTGCACTACGTAGGACAGGTGCACAATTCGAGGACGAGCCTGAGTCGAATCTTCGACCACATCAGCGACGGTCAGCTGGAATGGGCACAGATGCCCGACGTCTACAACACCGTCGTCGTCGATGGTCGGTCTTACGACTATCCCTCGGGTGTGGACGAGTTCACGGCCAGGATGAAGCAGTACTTCCCAGATGAAGCCGGTGCGATCGATCGGTACGTGGAACTGGTGATGCAGGTGAATCGCTCTGCACGTGGATATTTCGCGCATCGAGCGTTGCCGATCGATATCGGGAACTCGATGTATACGGACCTGTGTGAGCCGTTCAGGGAGTATGCGGACCGTTCGGTCACCGATGTGCTGACCGAACTGACCGGAAACGCCGAACTTCGCACCGTCCTGTGCGGTCACTTCGGCGATTACAGTCTACCTCCCGGTGATGCGTCATTCGGAGTGCACGCCATGCTGATCCGCCACTACATCGGTGGAGCGAGCTTTCCGGTCGGTGGTTCGGGTCGTCTGGCCGAGACCATCGTCCCGGTGATCGAAGCCGCCGGAGGAGCGGTCCTCATCTCGGCCGAGGTGGAGTCGGTGAGTCTGGACGGCTCGGGTGCCGCGTGCGGTGTCGAGATGACGGACGGCCGACGTTTCCTCGCCCCGGCGGTCATCAGCGACGCCGGGGTCGTGCCGACGCTGACCCGCCTGATTCCTGAGCACGCGGTCGATCACGAGCTGCTCGAATCGCTGCGAGACGTCGGTCCGTCCCTGCCGTGGGTGGTCCTGAATCTTGGAGTCGCCGAGCCGGATCAGGCACTCGGCTTACCACGCGGCAACTTCTGGATCCATGGAAGCTCTGACATCGACGGCTCGATCTCGGAGTTCCAGACCCATCCGAGTGATAGGTCGATGCCGCTGTACTTTCTCACCTTTCCGTCGGCCAAGGACCCCTCGTGGTCGGCACGCCATCCCGACCGAGCCACGATCGACATCGCGGGCGTCACGAGTTGGGAACTCTGGAAACCATTTCTGAACACACAGTGGATGAACCGTAGCGAGGAGTACGACCTGCTCAAGGACCGACTAAAGTCGGAGCTTCTCGCGCAGGTGTACCGCTTCTGTCCGCAACTGCGGGGAAAGATCGATCACGCCGAGATGGCCACACCCTTGTCCTTCAACCATTTTCTTGGGCGTGAGTTCGGAGACTTCATGTCGTTGGCACCGAGCCCGGAGCGATACGCGGTCCAGGGTCTCCGAGCCCACAGTTCGATTCCCAACCTGTTCTTCGGAGGACAGGACGTGTCGGCCTCCGGCGTCGTCGGTGCGGTGCAGGGCGGAGTCATCGCGGCGTCCGCAGTGCTAGGGCGCAACGTTCTGGACGATCTCGCGCACACGACGACAACGTGAGTTCTCAGCATTACGACAACGTTCGGAAGGACCGACGGATGAAGGCATTTCAGGACGCAGTGTTGGCCAAGGACGCGGTGGCCATGGAGGCCGCTCTGTCCGAGGCAGTCGTGTTCACGAGTCCGGTTGCGTTCAAGCCGTACCCAGGCAAACCGGTAACTTCAGCTATCCTGCGGGGCGTACTGCGGGTGTTCGACGACTTCAGATACGTCCGGCAGATTACGAGTTCGGACGGTCGTGATCATGCGTTGGTGTTCGAGGCGAAGGTATCCGGACTGGCGATCAACGGGTGCGACTTTCTGCACGTCGACGAGGACGGTCTGATCGACGAGTTCACGGTGATGGTCCGACCGCTCTCCGCCGCTCGGGCATTGTCCGAAGCCATGGCCGTCGAGTTCGAGCAAGTTCTGCGCGAGGTCGGTGAACACGAGCCCGACCTACCCTGATCACATTGTCTCGCTGCCGATGCCGTCGAGTCTCCGTTGCGCGAGTTCTATCGACTTCTGACGCGTCGAAGCGTCGACCCCAGCCAGGGTCAGCGTGACGGTCGCGGCGGTGTAGCCGTCGATCTGGTCGTCGCCGACGTTCATCCGATCGAGCAGTGCCAGTGTTGCCGCCTCGGCTACGACAACAAATGTGGCCGGCGTCAACTCGGTGCTGAACCTTCCGGACAATTGGCCCTGCTCGACGACGGTCACCGTGGTTCGTCGTGCAGGATCCAACAGTTCCCGGATACGTCCTTCGCCCAGCTCACGGCGACCGACACCCAACAGCGTGCGGTACCGGTTTCCGACCGGCCAGGTCGCCAACTCCAACGTCGCGAGCGCGAGAATGGGGTCGTCGACGATGTCCGCGACCCCGCTGAGCCGGCGGATAAGATCGTCGGACGCCTGATCCGCGATGCCGATAATCAGATCCCGGCGTGAGGGAAAGTGCCCGTACACCGTCCGCCGGACCACACCCGCGGCATCCGCAATGTCGCCGATCGTTGCATCCGGGTCTGACTCGTAGGCGGAGATGGCCGCCCCGATGATCTTGTCACGATTGGTCTGCTTGGTACCACGCCGTCCGTCCATGACTGCATGATTGCACATTGATGTGCAATCGGTCTAAGATTTGCGCATCAATGTGCAAATCTTGGAGGATCGAATGTCCCTAGTGCTCGATACACCCGTTTCTTCCATGACGGGACCCTACCGACGCCGGTGGGCGGCACTCACCGTGTTGTGCGCGTGCCTACTCGTAGTGGTGATGGCAAATACCTCACTGATCGTGGCGATCCCTTCGATGTCCGAGGATCTGAAGTTGACCAGCGCGCAGCTGCAGTGGGTCATCGACGGATACACCGTCCCGTACGCAGCATTGATGTTGCTGTTCGGAGCGTTGGGGGACCGATTCGGTCGACGCCGTGCCCTAGTACTCGGCATGCTCGTCTTCGGTGTCGGTTCCGTCCTCGGTAGCGTCGCCAACTCGACCGAAGAAGTGATCGCGTGGCGCATGGTGATGGGCATCGGTGCGGCCTCAATTATGCCTGCGACTCTGTCGCTGCTTGTTGTCACATTTCCGCGGGCCGAGCGTGCAAGAGCGATCGCCATCTGGGCCGCCACATCTGGACTTGGCATCGCACTGGGTCCACTGCTTGCGGGAAGCGTACTGCGGCATTGGTTCTGGGGTGCGACGTTCCTGGTGAACGTCCCCGTGGTGATAGTCGGAACCGTGGCTGCATTGGCACTCGTACCGCCGAGCCGAGTTCCGGCCACCGGATCGATAGACTGGCTAGGCGGCATCCTTTCTATCGTTTTGGTCGGCGCGTCGGTCTACGCGATCATCGATGGCCTACACGGCGGATGGACGGTCGGACCGCTCGTCGCCGCGGCCGCCTCTGTTGTTGCCCTCGCCGTATTCGTGCTGTGGGAGATGCGACATCCGCGGCCATTGCTTTCCGTTCGGAGGCTCAGCAACCGCAAGATCAGCGGATCGCTATTGTCCGTGGGCCTACTGTTCCTCGCGGCGTTTGGATCCATCTATTTCGTCTCTCAACAGTTCCAGTTCATCTTCGGTTACGGTCCGCTGGAAGCCGGGATACGACTACTGCCCCTCGCACTCGCGGTGAGTGTCGGCTCCATCGTGTCCGGTCGACTGCTCCCTGTGCTCGGAGAACGGGTGTTGATCAGTGCCGGAATGGCGATCGCGGCCGCAGGTGTTTTGGTTCTCACGCAACTCGACGCGGGTTCCGGGTACGAGTGGTTCCTGGTCTCGCTCGTGATTCTCGGCGTCGGAATGGGTGTGGCCGAGCCTCCGGCCACCGATGCAATCATGGGGGGATTCGACGAGTCCGAACTCGGCTCGGCGGGCGGGATCAACGACACCGCAATCGAATACGGCGGCGCATTGGGCATCGCCCTGCTCGGATCAGTGCTGGCAAACACTTACACGTCGACGTTCGGCGAACGCGTCGAGTCGTTCGACATCGGCAGTATTCCCGAGCCCCTCCGTGCCGATGCAACCAATGCCGCAGGCGCGGCGAGCGAATCAGTGGGATCAGCCACCGTCGTCGCACACGCACTCGCAGACAACGGTGCGACTGCACCCTTCGCGGACGTGATCACAGACGTGGCTCGGACGTCCTTCACTGCTGCGATCGAATCCGCGAGCTGGGTCGGCGGTGCCGTTCTGGTCATGGGAACAGCTGTTGTCGCCGCAGTCCTGCCTGGTCGTCGCCTGGACTCCGCCGACAGCGGGCACAACCAAAAATAGCGACACGCTGATTCCCATCGCCGACCACATCAACACAGTCGCGACCGAAGTCGGCGACCAAGTGTCAGCGAAAGCACTGCTAATCACCCACCCGGTCACCGGACTCCTCGCTTCACAGCAACAGCAGCGAGAGCGACCGGTCAATGCGACACCCGCCCCGAACTATTAGCTGCACCTCACGACACCTCACGCAATCCTCCGAGGCGAACCACCGCTGCGGAATCCGCGAAGCCGACGAATCTTCCCTCTGAGAGAACCCGCTCCAGAACATGGCCCCGCCGACCTGAACCCAACACACCAAGGCTGCGGGGAGGTTCGAGTCGTTCGGTCCGAAAGACGATGGCATCGGCAATGTTCGCGATCTCGAGCTTGTGCGTCAGCTCGGTTCCAACGGCAATCTGGGCAGGCGGCGGTGTGTCCCAGCTGCGTGCAGGGTGTTCCATTTCTCGAAGGTCGTCGCATCCGAAGTCACCTTCCAGACAATCACTTGCTCGGCTTCGATATCTCGGATCATGGAGATTCAAACGCGTGACGTCCTCTCTCGGTTCAGTAGTCGGTCCATACTCTTGCGCCACACTATTGACCCGAAGTCAACGATGCTCTAATTTTTCTGAGACCGCGGACACATTTCAGTGCGATCCCCGTCAACTGAAACGAGGTAGGGAAATGTCGCCAGCAACAACTCCATCGATTTCCAACACGAATCAGGTGCGTGAAAACCTTCGTGCACTTGTACCAGCGCTGAAGGAGCGGGCAGCGGACAACGAACGTGACAGGCGAGTGTCCGATGACATCATCGAAGACTTACGCCGTGCCGGCGCATTTCGTGTCGCTACCCCACGCCAGTTCGGCGGGCTGGAGTCCAACCTTCGGACCATGCTCGATGTGTCGTCGATTATCGCCGAGGGAGACGCTGGCGCGTCCTGGGTGACCACTCTGTCCAATGTGAATGCCTGGGCGGTGGGCCTGTTCAACGAGCAGGCACGAGACGATGTCTTCTGCGACAGCCCAGACGCAGTGGTGGCGGGGGTGTTGGCACCGACAGTCAACGCCCGAGCGGTTCCAGGCGGCTACCGAGTAACCGGCAAATGGCCGTACTCCTCTGGAAGTCTTCACTCCGATTGGTGTGCCGGTGGCGTTCTTCTCCTCGATGACGACGACACCATGATCGACCAGGGCATGGTGTTGCTCCCACGCTCCGACTACGTCATCGAAGACACCTGGTACGTCACGGGCATGCGTGCATCGGGCAGCAACACGGTAGTGGTCGACGACACGTTCGTTCCCGAGCACCGAATGCTGTCAATGCTGACGATCATGTCCGGCTCGTACGTCGCGGAGCGCGTTGATTCGGAGTTCGCACGTTCCGCATTTGGACCTATGTTGATTACGGTGCTCGTGGGTCCACAACTAGGCATGGGGCGTGCCGCACTTGAAATCGTGCGCACGAAAGCAACCGAGAAGTCCCTGGCCTACACCACATTCGATCGACAAGCGGACTCCGTCGGTTTTCAGATGCTCGTCGCCGAAGCCGCGATCAAGATCGACACAGCACATCTGCACGCATATCGGGCCGCCGATGACGTCGAGGAGTGGGCGGAGCACGGAGAGTATCCGGATTTACTTTCTCGCGCACGTATCCGTGGCGATGCCGCAGTCGCTCTCCGTAGCATCAACGAGGCTCTGACCCTGCTACTCGATGCGATGGGATCGGGTGGGTTCGCGGAAGCAAACGCACTACAGCGAATTTGGCGGGACTCGAATGTTGCTGCCCGTCATGCCGTGACGATGCCCAGGGTGAGCATTGAGACGTACGGAAAGGCGCTGTTGGGGGCACCGCTCCACGAGCACATCACACCCATCATCTGATCGGCAGTCCCAAGTTAGTCTGTTCGAGTACTCGAATCGACTCGCTGAGAGGGGGACGTGTGGCTGATCCGCGCGCACCGCGAACGTCAACTCGTGCGGCGCGGTCGACAGAGTCTCGTCGGCGTCTGATGTCAGCCGCAGTTGAGCTGTTCGCGAGCCTGGATTACGAGAAGGTCGCCGTCGCCGACATTGCCGCGAACGCGGGTGTGGCGCACGGATTGCTCTTTCACCACTTCGGCAACAAGCGTGGAATCTATCTCGAAGCAATGAGCAGTACTGCCGCGCATATGATCTCGGCGTTCGAGTTAGATCCTGACCTGGAACCGGCGGTCAGTATCCGGGCAGCACTGACAACTCACGTGGAGTATCTCGCCGAACACCGCGGTCTTGCTTTGCGGTTGGTCCTGGGCGGGCGTGGAGCAGATCCCGAAGCGTGGGCTGTCTTCGAGCAAGCTCGCGATCAGGTAGTGCGAGCTATTGCGGTGCGTCTGGGCCTCGACCCCGACAACATGGCCCTCAGGTTCGCGAGCAAGGCGGCCGTCCGCGCGGTCGACGAGGGAACTGCGCAATGGCTCGAACTCGACGTCGACGTATCCACTGAGTTAATCGTCGAGTGGTTAATCGCTGTCGCTGTCGCGTGCGTCCGGACCGCGTCAATTCTGGATCCCAGCCTTGAAGTCGGGGACTCACTTGACACGCTGGCGAAGCCACCACGCCAACTGTCCGCCGACGATCGGTCAATGCGACGCACAATGCCGGAAGGTTCCAAGTCCCTGCCGGAATGAACGAGAGGTGTGTGCCGACAGAGTTGCCTGGATCGAAGGCGGGCGTACGCGAGTGAGGCGGTGATCGCGGTCGGAGTCGTGTCCAATAGCTGCGGCGACGGTGCGCGAAACCCGACGGTGCACTGCTGGCTCTTAGCACCACAGCGAATGGGTAGATCTCACCACGGACGAGGAGGTACCCGAGCAGACACGACAGGAAGGATGCCGCCTGCTGGCCGCGCGGTCGTAGTGGCTACATCTTCCGCGCCTGCGGAAGCAGCGGCATCACGGGCGGCCACTTGCGCCGGAGGTCGATCGATTCGCAAGGATCCACCGATACGCGCGATCCGTTTCGACTCTTGAACCAGAACCGCAGCCCTTCTATGTCAGTTCCAGAACTTCGGGCGAGGACTGGAGCCGTCCCAGCGTAGAAGTTGCTTGCGTACCAGTCTACGCCATACTCTTGACTAGAAGTCAACCAAGGGGTGGGGAATGGGAATGCTCGATGAATGGCGCGATATCTCATGGGATGACCACTACCACTACGTAGAGGTCGATGGGAACCTTATCGGGTACGTCGATTACGGTCATGTAGAACATGATTCAACGATCTTGCTCCTACACGGCATTGCTGCGAGTTGGCGATGGTTCGTTCAGATCATCCCCATCCTTGCTGAATCGCATCGCGTGATCGGAATCGATCTACCTGGCTTCGGCGGTTCCGACCTACCACGAGAGCGCCTTGGGTTCAGCGCGATGGCGCGATCAGTGGAGTCCTTTAGCCGAACGCTCGGACTGGGCGTAGTCCACTTGATCGGTCACTCGATGGGATCGATTGTGGCAACTCGAATAGCGGCGGACTTTCCCGATAGGGTTGGGAAGCTTCTCGTGACCGGTGGTCCCATTCTTGGACTCGCCGACCTACCCCGCGAACCTTTGACTACTCTCCGTCAGCAACCCCGCTCGGTTTTCTCTCTTCTGTTCGAGTCGGCAATTATCGCCGTGCGCGTTCCCCGAGGGGTTGCCAATATCGTAGCCAATTCCGCCGTCTTGCGACGAGTTACGCTCGGACTATTCGTTCACCATCCCGAAGACCTTGCACCGGAAATATTGTTGCAAGTGATGGCGGGGCTTGGCGCACGCGGATCGTTTCCGGTCCTCATATCCGTCTTCAGAGACGACCCAAACCTCAGGCTCGACAGCATCAAAAGCAACACCCTCGTGATACGAGGAGACAAAGACCCGCTGGCACCTAATTCCGACCTCAAACGATTCTTGGCAACCGTACCCGACGCTTCAGCAGTGACGATCGACAGCGCTGGTCACTGGCCACATCTTGAGCATCCTGATGAATTCTTGCTCCACGCCCTTCCGTTCCTCGCTCAATAGATCTAATACTCTCGCTCGCAGAAGCTCGGCCGCTCGCACCCCTGCGTAACATCGTCATTGAGCGGAGCTCTGGTATCACCCCCATCCCTCAGTCACGTCTGAAGACAATTTGTCGCGCGGGTAGTCCCGTACACGGGCGCTGCCCGTCGCACGAATGGACGACTTGGTCCGACTAGCGCTCACGGTGGTGCAACTCAACCAACGACACACTGAATCACCACGACCGAAGGCTCACATCGGCGACCTGCTTTTGCCCATCCTGGCAGTTTGGTCTACTACTCCGGCAGGATTGGCAACTGACGGATTTGGTGGAGCATTGATCACGTAGAGCAATTCTACATGAATTGCATTGACCGGCGGGCGGGCTAAGCTGCCGGGCGCGTGATTATTTTCGGGTGTGCGAAAGTCAACCTGCGACCCAGAATGTTTTTGATCCGCCAATCCCAAGTGACCCCCAGAACGGCTGACAGTCTGCAATATTGAAGGCCGGACCCCGCGAGAAGATGGAGCGAGACCTTGGTGTTGGGCACCGACAGCGTGCCGATCGACCACAAGGGAATCGGCACCGGAAACGCAGGATTCGGTGCGTATCAGACCGATGGACTGGTCAGGTCAGTAGCCACGCGCAGATTCTCCGACGTCGCTTCCCATCCGTTTTTCATTCACATTGTTCTGAGCGGGCGTCATTTACCTGTTCGGCACCCCCGGCTCAGCCACGTCGCCCAAGTCCGTGGTCTGGCGTTGATCTTGATTCCGGTCGAAGTCCGCGCTGTATGGGATTCGATGCTCGCGATTTCCGACGGAAGCGCTGCATTGACCTAATGGTCGGCGACTTCATCTCTGTCATGGCTGCGTTGTAGATCAAGAAGCAGCGCCGTCACAGCGTCCGCGCTGCAATGGACCTGTGCAGCCTTTCGGGTCAGCAAAGCACTCGACAGCGACGACGTCGTTCATTCATCGGCCGATGATTTCCGGAATCGAGGAGGTGACCCCACGCGGAGTCGTTGACGAACGCCTGCACTGACCGGGCTTTCAACTCCATCGCTGCTCTCCGTCGTAGGGACGTGGGTATCCGAGCAGCCTGGATCGAATGTTCTGGGCGCTAGTACCCGGCATTGAGATCAATGACTGCTTGAAGCGATGACCCAACGATGAACCTACGCACGTTTTCTTCGACGTGACGTGCGAATGCGGGTTCAAGGGCAGCAGGTGGGTTCGCTACGTGGGGGGTGACTATGGCATTCGGGAGAGTCCACAGTGGATGGCTGTCGGGTAGCGGTTCCGGCTCGGTCACATCGAGTGCGGCACCGGCGATTTCACTGTTCTGCAATGCATTGACCAGAGCGTCGGTGTCGACGAGGGACCCACGGGCGATGTTGACCAGCCATGCGTCGGACTTCATGGCCTCGAACTCCCGGGTGCTCAGCAGGTACCGAGTGTTCGACGTGGCGGGCGCGCCGAGCACCACATGATCGGCCACCGGCCACACGTCGGCAAGACCGTCCCCGCCCACCGTGTGCACAGCGCCATCGACGGGCCTGCCCGAGCGGGTGACGGCGATGGTCTGCGCACCGACCGAGGACAACATCGAGATCAGAGCACGACCGATCCCACCGCAGCCGACAATGGCAACCATAGAGCCGTGGAGCGACCGCGAGAGACGGCCGAACCCTTCTTGGTCCCAACTTGTGGCGGCGAACTGAGCCGGAAAGTGCCGTGTAGCGGCGATCAGCAGGCCGAGCGCATGCTCGGCGACGCTCGACGAGTACGCGCCCGCTGCCGACGTCCACACTCGTGACGCTTCGCCGGCCAATCGCCCTGAGGCGAGCCATGACTCGACGCCTGCCGACGGCAGCTGCACCCAGCGAACGGAATCGGGAAGGGTCGACGGGAACTGATCGGGTGAGCCAGTCCACACGACAGCGTCGGCGTCCGGGTCGTCGACGACGACCGCACCTGCCCGTTCGATCGCGACTCGCAGGTGCTGGGGCTGCGTCGGGCCGAGGTGAACGGTCGTGAGCGGTGCCATGGGTGTGGAGTCCTTGCTGTAGTGGGAGTGGTCGACGTCGATCAGCGAAGATCGAGTACTACCTTGCTCGCCCTGGTCCTGTCGCCGGCGATGGCGATGGCCTCGACCGACCGCGACAGCGGATAGGATTGAGTGAGAACGGGTTTCACATACAATCCTTCGGCCAGCAGTGCAAGCGCGGTATCGAATTCGGAACCGAACCTGAAGGCTCCGACGAGTTCGATCTCGCGCGTCACAAGCAAGTTTCCCAACAGCGGGATCGTGCCGGGGGGCAGCAATCCGAGCTGTACGACGCGTCCGCCGCGTCGCACGCTGGTCACGCATGTGGCCAAAGCCTGTGGGGCACCCGAGGCTTCGATGGCGATGTCCACGTCCGTGGGTAGATCGTCGGTATTCGTCGCGATCACCGTGGCGGTGGCTCCGACTGCGGCGGCGATGGTAAGTGCCTCCGGCACGAGGTCGGAGACGACGATCTCCGCTGCTCCGGCGTGCACGAGAACGGCGACGGTGAGGCAGCCGATCGGGCCTGCGCCGGTGACGAGCACACGCCGACCGCGAACTTCACCCGCGCGCGAAACCGCATGCAGTGCAACCGAAAGTGGCTCGGCTAAGACGGCGAGTTCGAGACCGAGACCCTGCGGCAGCTCGCGAAGCTGGTCGGCAGGAACGACGATCTGCTGGGCAAATCCGCCTTGCACGTGCGGCATCCGTGCGGCGCTACCGAGGTAGCGAGTGTCGCGACAGACATTCTGGCGGCCGTCCACGCACTCGGGGCAGACTCCGCACGGAGTTGCCGGGTGCACGGCGACCGGCGCACCAATAGCGGGCCCGTTGGTGCCAGGACCCAACTCCGCGACAGTCCCGACCACCTCGTGGCCGAGTACGAGAGGCTCTTCGACGAGAAAGTCGCCGACGCCGCCGCGCTGGGCGTAGTGCAGATCTGATCCGCAGATGCCGCCGAAGGCAATCGACACCGCGATCTGACCGGGGCCGGGCGTTCGGGGTGCCACGTCGTCGACGCGGACGTCCCCAGCCCCATGTACAACGCAAGC
This sequence comes from Rhodococcus sp. 05-339-2, assembly GCF_002258965.1. Classification (NCBI taxonomy): domain Bacteria; kingdom Bacillati; phylum Actinomycetota; class Actinomycetes; order Mycobacteriales; family Nocardiaceae; genus Rhodococcus; species Rhodococcus sp. 05-339-2. The sequence goes on along the minus strand of NZ_NOYW01000002.1, from coordinate 43,352 downwards.
AAGCACAGCAGCGAGCCTTTCGGGTCAAACGACGGCGGTCATGCCGCCGTCTACGTAGACGATCTGCCCATTGACGAAATCCGATGCGGGCGAGACGAGGAACAGCAGGGTGCCGACGAGCTCCTCCGGCTTGCCCCACCGCTGGGCGGGTGTGCGCCCTTCGAGCCACTCGGTGAAGGTCGGATCGTTCACCAGAGCGGACGTGAGCTCGGTATCGAAATAGCCTGGGGCCAAGGCGTTGACGGTCAATCCGTATTTCGCCCAGTCAGCGCACATGCCGCGGGTGAGCATCTTGAGTGCACCCTTGCTAGCCGCATAGGGTGCAATGCCCGCCCTGCCAAGTTCACTCTGTACCGAGCAGATATTGACAATCTTGCCAGCACCGCGCAAGACCATCGCGCGAGCGAACTCGCGCCCGACCAGAAAAGCACTTGTCAGGTTTGTGTCGATCACGCGGTGAAAATCGTTGTCGGAGAACTCTAGCAATGGGGCACGATGCTGGACACCGGTGTTGTTGACAACTATGTGCACTGGTCCGACTTCCCTCTCGACGCGTTGAGCGGCGTCGGTGACCGCTGCCGAATCGATGACGTTGAAGGCATAAGCCCGGACATCCGCTCCGGTCCGGTCGGCAATGTCGGCTCGCGCGCGCTCTAGAGCTTCTGGATCTCGTCCGTTGAGGACGACGAGGGCTCCGGCTTCCGCGAGACCGGTCGCCAAAGCACGACCGATACCTCGGCTGGACCCGGTCACGAGCGCGACGCGTCCGGAGATGTCGAATGTTGGGTGACTGGTCATACGCGTACTCCGCTCCACGACTGACCGAGATCGATCGATCCGCGTTCGGTCGCCCAGCCGACGAGTGCTCCGCGCAACGCCGCGAACAGCTGACGCGATCCCTGCTCAGCACCCAGGCCGACCGTCTCGATGAGATCGAAGATCTCACGTGGATCGAACAACAGGTTCCACAGGAACAATGCTTCGTCACCGACGTCGGGAACACCGAGTTCGGCAGCGGCTTCGGCCAATCCGGCCTCCAGAGCCTCGGCCTGCACTGTCAGGTAGTACGTCTCCTGGCGTAGACGGTCGAGGTAGCCGCGCCTCGACCGACTCGAGACCATCGCCTCGCCGTGCTCGACGACGAGATCGACCCAGCACCGACACAGCAGTTCCACGCGCTCGAGCCCGGTTTCGTCGAGTGTTCGCCCGTAATCACGCATGCGGCAACCGACTTCGAATCGATACTCGGCGAGGATTTCCTCGACCGATCCGAACTGCCGATAGGCGGTGGCGGGGGACACCTCGGCCTCCTTGGCGACGTCGGTCATGTTGACGGAACTGTTGGGCAGTTCTGCGAGCCGGACGGCCGCAGCGATGAGGTTGCGTCTGTTGCGCTCGGTGTCACTGCGCATCGGCTTCTTCGCTGCTGGCATTCGCGCGCCTCTCGTTCGAGCCTGTTGGGGCGGGTCTTCGTCGGTGCTGGTTCCTACTGCGTCAGGACTCGGTCACCGTAGTGATGCGAGGCCTCGGCCGAGTCTGGCGACACCCTCGGTAATCGCGTAATCACTGGCAGCGTAGGACAGTCGCAGGTGTCCTTCACCATGGCGACCGAACTCTCCGCCCGGCCGGAGTGCGACACCGTGCTCGCGGAGCGCCGAGACGACCTGTACCGAAGGAAGATCCACCGAGTATCGGGGGAAGAAGTAGAACGCGCCCTCGGATACACCGATGTCGAGGCCGGGGATCTTCGCCAGCTCGGTGGCCATGAGCTCGCGTCGCTGCGCATAGATGGTGCGCATGGCCGCGACCTCGTCGGAGCAGTCGTTGAGCGCGACGAGCGCGGCGCGTTGGACGGCGCTGTTGACCGACCCATTCACGGTGTTGTGCACCCGGGCGCAGGCGGCGATGATCTCTTGCGGGCCTGTCAGGTAGCCGACGCGCCAGCCCGTCATGGCGTAGCTCTTGGAGAACGTCTGGCAGTAGACCGTGCGATCGGCGAGGCCTGGTACGTCGAGAGCCGAGACGAACGGATCTGTGCCGTATATTAATTCGCTGTAGGCCTCGTCGGCGATCACGATGGTGTCGCTCTTGTGCAGTGTGTCGGCCAAGACCTCGAGTTCTTTGGCGCTGTGCACGATGCCGGTGGGGTTGGACGGATTGCAGAACACGAACAGCGTTGCGCCCTGCAAAGCTTCGGCCAGTGCGTCGAGGTCCCAGTGCAGGTCGTCCTGTAGCGGTACCGAAACGCAGTGTCCTCCGGCCAGATTCACGAGGTCCGCGTACAGCGAGTACGTGGGGTCCGGGATGACGACCTTGTCGCCGGGGCTGACGATGGACAGAATCGACGCGGCCAAGCCTCCCGTACCGCCGTGCGTGATCAGCACCTCGTTGTGCGATGACGCAGCGGCGGAACGAGCAAGTACGTTCTCGAAGACGGCGGCGCGTAGCTCCGGGTCTCCGAGTAGGGGTGAGTAGTGGGTGTAGCCCTCGCTCAATGCGTCGGCTGCCGCCGCGCGGATGGCCGTGGGAGTGTCGAAATCCGGTTCACCCATGGCCAGTGACACCATGTCTCCGGTCGACTGTGGTTGCTGCACACGCAACGACGCGTCTTCGACCCGTCGTACCGCGTCGGATGAGGAAAACGTGATCACGGGAGTACCGGACCCCTTCTGTTCGAAAGAGATGAGTTGAGCCTCTCGCATATGAGAGAAGTTTCGCATTTTATCGCCGGGTCCGTCAAGATCACGTCCCGGCCATGCCGTCGGGAGCGCCCTTCCAGCGACTCGCCTCGATGTCGCCCGCGGTGTCGCGAAGGTAGGTCGGCGCGATGACCAGTTCCTCGATCACCGTTCGGGCCGGCAGTGTTGCGCACAGAACTACGGCCCGAGCCACGTCGTCGGGTTGAACCATGGCGTCGCGGACCTCCTGGCTCGGCGGTTGAGCGCGGTTGTCCATGATGGGGGTGCTGACCTCGCCGGGCAGAATGCATGTCGCCCGGATGCCGTCGTTGCGAAACGTGTTGTGCAAGTAGGTCATGAAGTTCCGGACCCCGGCTTTCGCTGCTCCGTATGCGGCACCGCCGAGCAGATTCGGTCGCAGCGCGGCAAGCGACGACACTGTGATGATCGATCCGGCACCCCGCTCGATCATGTCCGGTAGCACGGCTTGGGTGAGCAGATAGACGGCCGTGAGGTTGACCCCGAGGACCCGATTCCATTCCTCCTCCCGAATCCAGCGGACGTTGAGGATGGTGCTCGCGGCACCGGCATTGTTGACGAGAATGTCCACCGGCCCGATCTCCCTGCGCACCCACTCGACCAGCGCGCTCACCTCGGTCGCGTCATCGATGTGCGTCGGCCGGACCGCGACGCTGCCGCCCCCAGCGGTGATGGCGTCGGCGACCTCGTCGAGCACGTCTCGGCGACGCCCAACGAGCACCACCGTCGCGCCCTCCCGTGCGAGGTGTTCGGCAGTGGCTCGGCCGATGCCTGTGCCTGCGCCGGTGACGAGTGCAACCTTGTTGGACAACGTGGGTGTCATGATCGGTCCTTCTGGTGGGTCGAGCCGTGTGCGGTCACCGGTCGGCGAGCGGTTTTCCTGCTGTTTCGACCAGCTTGAGCGTCGCTACTGCAGTGATCACCGCGGTGAGAATGACCGCGTATGCCGGGATGCTCTTGTTGCCGGACAATCCAATCAGCCAGTTCATCACCAGCGGAGCGCTTCCGCCGAAGATGACCGTGGTCATGTTGAAACCGATGCTGTATGCGCTGTACCGAACGTTGGTGGGGAACAGTTCGACGAGCTGTACGTGGATGACGGCGGCGTGACCGGCGAACAGGAACGCCAGGATGCACCCTGCGAGCGCCGCAAGCGCCATGTGGCCCTGCGAGATCAGGAAGAAGCAGGGGTAGGCCGTGACGGCCATGCCGACGGCCGACCACAGCAGAATCGGCTTGCGGCCGATGCGATCCGACAGCCGGGCCGCAAATGGAATGGCGAGAAGAATGGCGATGAGGCTGATCGCAGTGACGGCGAGGCCCTGCAGCTGACTGAAGCCCTGTTCCTTCTTCAAGTACGTCGGCATGTAGACGAACAAGATGTAGTAGCCGGGACCGTTCAGAGCGGGGAGCGCAATGGTCATGGCGATCGCCTTGAGGTGACGCTTGGATGTCAGCGCGACCTTGAGCGGATTGCGCTCGACGGTGTTGGCCTCGCGCAGCGCCTGGAAGTGCGGGGTGTCCTCGAGCCGCTTACGGATATAGAACCCGATGAATCCCATGGGCACTGCAAGCAGGAACGGGATTCTCCACGCCCACGATTCGAGGACGCTCTGGCCGAGGATCGAGATGAGCGCGCTGGACAGGAGGCTGCCGAAGAGCAAGGCGGTGAATGAACCCATGGCCAACCACGAGGTGGTCCGCGCACGCTTGTCGTCGTCCGAGTACTCGCCGACAAACGACATGGCTCCCGAAACTTCTCCGCCGGCGGAGAAGCCCTGAATCATCCTCATCGCGATGAGGAGAATCGGTGCTGCCCAACCGATGGTCTCGAAGCTCGGGATCAGTCCGATCGCGGCTGTGGAGCCGGAGATCATCAGAATCAGCACTGCCAGAAGGGATTTACGGCCGAACTTGTCACCGAGATACCCCGAGATCACGCCACCGAACGGCCTGACGAGGAAGCTGACGAGGAATCCGACATACGTGAGCATTATTCCGCCCGACGAATCACCACCGGGCGCAAAGACGATCGCGAGCGTGGGAACGAGCAGACCGTAGATGCCGTAGTCGTACCATTCGACGAAAGATCCGATGGTGCCGGCGACGGTGACCTTCTTGACCACTTTCGCCTGGCTGTTCGCCGTCGGTACGTCCTTTGTTGCTGTCATGATGTGTCTCTTTCGGATTCGCTGGAGTCATGGTGTGGCCGAGCTCGTGAGAGATGTGCCGTTGCCCAGCTGCAGCGATGGGCACCGAAGTGGAGAAGGGTGTTGGGGTCAGCGGGGAGCTGCCGCGTACATGGCCGCGACCTCCGCGTCGAGGGCAAGCTCGCGTTCTGCGATCTTGGCGGCCCCGGCGAGTACTTCCTCGGCCCGTGACGGCGGAACGACGATGACGCCGTCACTGTCGCCTGCAACGATGTCGCCTGGGTTACAGACGATTCCGCCAAGTGCGACGGGAGAACCGATGACACCGGGGCCGTTCTTGAACGGACCGGCAGGAGTGATGCCACGGGAGAACATCGGGAACCGGAGTTCGGCGATGATGTCGCGGTCGCGAACACATCCGTCGACGACGGCACCGACCGCACCGTGCGCTGCGAACCGCTGAGTGAGGTTGTCGCCGATCACCGCACGGTGGAGGTCACCGAACCCGTTGACCACGACGACGTCGCCGGGGCGAATGTACTCGAGTGCGTCGATGATCGCGGCGTTGTCACCGGCGGCGGTGAGAATGGGCAGCGCGCTCCCGACGAATCGCGCGCCGTTCCACACCGGGGTGATTCCCGCGTCACAGATACCGAGCCGGTCCATGGCGTCGCCGAGGTTGGCGACGGGGTACCGAGCGAACCGGGCGATCAGCTCTGCAGACGGGCGGGTCCAGCCTTGTTCTATTCGGACGAGCGGAGTGGTGGTCAACGAGAAATCCCTTCGAGAGCGGAGCCACAGCAGATGTCGCAGTGCTTTGAAATGAGAATCTATTCTTGTTTGGGAGAACTTTCCCGTTTTTCGCGAGATTGGTCAATGGGTTTGTGTGAAGACTGAGTTACGGCGCGTGAACAGCGTGTGCTGCGTGACTTTCGCGGACCCGCTAGGGCCGTCAGATTGCGGCAGCAATCCCCGTGGGAACACCGATGGAGCCGAAGATCGACGCCATGGCCCGCCCGAGTGTGTACAGATCCTGCTGCTGTGAGCGATACTCACGTACCGCTGAATCTGTTGTCGTCCATCGAATTTGAAGCTTCCTGCCCGGACCTGCTTGACCGAGCAGCGACAGCGAGACCCGTGTTGCGATTGCAACGATGGGATAGCCGGCAGTGAGCGATCTGGCTCGGCCGAGAATGATCAACTCGTCCGAGTGTGGAATCTCGATTGCACCGATAGGGATTCCGTGCGAGGTGATCTCCGGTAGTCCTACCGGGTGCAGCACGGGCCCGTCCAGTCGTAAACCGACGTGGTCGGATTGGGGGCCGACGGTGTAGATGGAGTCCTCCAGCAACTCCCTCATGTCTACCGCAGCGTCGATCTCGGGGCCGTCGGTCACGTCGATCGTCCAGGTCTCGCGTCGAAGATTCGGCACGACGACGAGCGGATCGAACAGCGGTATGTCGGAGTAGGGGTGGAAGAAACTCTCGTAATCGGTTCGCACACGGACGATGTCACCTGATCGGAGGCGCTGGGGAAAGCCCATTCGTGCGTCCGGAGCAGCACTGCCGAGGAAGAGGTCCGTCTCGATGTCGCCGTTGATCGCGAGGTAGAGCCGGATCCCGTCCCGCACGTCGGTCACCGTGACGACGGATCCGCGTCCGACGCACACCGGCTGCCACATCGAGACCGGTAGGCCGTCGACCCGCACCGTCGCATTGGCTCCGGTGATCGAGATCAGCAGGTCCGCATCGGCGACTGCCGAGAAGTGCGACCCCATGATCTCGAGGCAGGTGGCAGCACGGTTGTTTCCGACCAGAAGGTTTGCGGCACAGGCCGAATATTGATCGGCAGCTCCGCTGACCGGTATTCCCAATTGCTCGACGCCGGTGCGACCGAGATCCTGCAGGGTGGACAACCACCCGGCGTCGATGATGCGCAGACCCGCACTCACGAGAGCTCGTCGATCGGCTGCAATGGAAGCCCGAGGCGGTCGTTCCACTCGGATGCGTCGAGCGCGACGAACGTGAAGTGGTCTCCGGGGCCGTACGCAACCACAGGATCGCGATGAATGTCGAACAGGGCCAGCGGTGTTCGACCAAGGATGCGCCATCCGCTCGGACCTGGCGCGGGTCCGATGATCGAGTTCTCACCTGCTGCCATGACGGCACCGCCCGGAACCGCGGAACGTGGTGCCGATCGACGGGCGAGCGGGCCGCCCAGATATGGCGCGCGCATCATGGGTGCGGTGCCGGATCCGAGAAGCTCGACCATGTGCGCGGACTCGGTGAACCGGGCGACGAGTTCGCTCGGAGAGATGCTCAATTCTTCTGCTGCAGAGTCCAGATCAGGACCGAAGTCTCCGCCGAATACGGTCGGAATCACAAAGCGGCGGCCCGGTACGCCGGTAGCGTCGGCTTTCAGTGCTGCGTCGACAGCCTCGGACAGAGCGGCGTCGATACCGTCCGCGTCGTGTGTCGCGCAATCATATTGCACAAGTATGGAATCGAGCCCTGCGACGATATCGGTCACGCCGTCGACCCGCGCCGCCAGTACCTGTGTGCGCACGGATCGGGTTGTGCGTCCCCGAACTGTCTTGTCGGCGGCAACCACGGTCAGCATGATCGCCGCATCGCCGTACTGCCGGTGGTCCACCCGGACGGCCGCCTGCGTATCGGACATCGGACTGATTTTCTCGGTTTCCGTGCCGACGCCCGGTCAGGCGTTGACAGCGTGGCGTGCGGACAGAATGGTACGCAACGGTGCAACGTCCACGCCGGCCTCGTGCAGTGCGCGATTTATCGAGCGCGCATTGTCGATCGCATCCGCGTTGTCTCCGTGCAGCAGAACCAGATCGCACACCTGTGGGACGTCCTGTCCGTGCACCGATGTCACGACGCCTTCTCTGATCATGCGCACCGTGCGTGCGGCGATGGCGTCGACGTCGTGGATGAGGGCGCCGGGTTCGGTTCTGAGAACCGGGGTTCCGTCGTTCTCCATGCCGCGGTCGGCAAGGAAGACGAGTGCGACCTGCAGTCCGCGAGCCCGTGATTCCTCGGCGAGCAGTCCCTCCTGCGTGACGACGATGAGCGACGGATCGAACGACGCGACAGCGTCGGCGACTCCCCGTGCGTGGGTTGCATCCGTCACCGTCAGGTTTCCCATGCGTCCGTGCGGGTTCACGTGCGAGATCGATCCGCCCTGTGCCTTGACGAAGGCGCTGAGAGCTCCGATTTGGTACAGAGTGTCGGTGCGGATCTCGTCTTCCGTGCATGCCATCGCACGACGACCGAAGCCGACCAGGTCGGGATATCCGGGATGCGCTCCGATTTCGACACCGCGCTCGATACAGGCGCGAACGGTCTGCTCCATCACGCGCGGATCGCCCGCATGGAACCCGCACGCGACATTGGCCGTGGTGATCAGGTCCAAGATGGCGTTATCGTCGCCGAGCGAATAGTTGCCGAAGCTTTCGCCGATGTCAGCGACGAGAGCTACCGAATTGTGCGACATGAATTCTCCTGGAAGTCAGGGCGACTTGGGCGGGCCGACCGTCAAGCGTCAAACTACGACACTCTTCTAATATGCGAATACCTTCTCATTTGGCACCCGAGCTGTCAACGGTTCATGCAGCGTCCGAAGATCGTTAACAAACAAGTTACCTATGAACGAGAGGTCTACCGAGCCGGAAGCGAGTTATGATCCACGCGCCTATGCAGTAGGCAAGATCTCCCTCCCGATACAGCTCGAGACGCCTACGCGATGAGTGCTACTTCCGGGCTGTACGTCGCTTGGGTAGAAATTTTGCATACGCTGGGCGGCCCCGCTGTGAAACAGTCCGCATATGGACAACGCCCCCGCGCGCCGCGGCGCAGGGAGCTAAAGCCTCTGTGTACGTTCAGCGGTCGAACCGGGAGCGTGGGTGAGAGTTAGCTGTCGACAGTGACTTCGATGACTATTTCAGCTCACTGGTCCCAGTATTTCAGCCGATCGTCGACTTGAGGACCGGGCTGGTCGTCGCACACGAGGCACTCACCAGGTGGTCGGCTTTCCGGACACTTCGCCAGAGCAGATCTTCGACGTCGCTCGCAGACATCGCGGAGTTGGCTGCGTTCCTTGGGTCAAATCGCGCGACCTGGGTCACCGGTGGTCTAACGGCGTCGCTGGTGTGAGCGGACGAACCGCGGTCATGTTGTTACGTGAGCACGAATCATCGACCTAAATCTGGCCCCACGGGCCGTTTTGGAGACACCCATTCTCGATAGTGTTCCGAATCACACCCTGCATTGGAGGATGAGGATACATGTCTGCCATCGGATACTTTCCGTGGAACTCTACCGCCGAACGCGGTCAGTCTCTTTGTGTTCGAGACGATTCCGGTGCTCTGACCTACAACGACTTCGCCACCCGAGTGGACGCATGCGCGGCACAACTCGCCGATCGCGGTGTCACCCGCGGCGACGTTGTCGCGGTGATGCTGTCGAACAGGGCAGAGCTGCTGATCACGCTGATGGCGGCGTGGCGCGCCATCCAGAGCCAGTAGTCGTCCCTGTACATCGGCATTCGTGGTCGCGGTGATCGACGCCCGCGCCATGATCGTGCCCACGAAATCGGTACTGGTACCGAGAGTGGCCGAGCTTCCGACCTGCCAGAACACGTTGCACGGGTTGGCCCCGTTGATCAGCGAGACACTGCCGTCGGATGCCGTGATCAGCGTCGATGCCGCCTGGAAGATGAAGACGGCATCCGATTTGCCCTGCGCATCGAGTGCCAGGGTTCCGGTGAGCCCGAGCCGTACAACCCTGCCAGCAGAGTCGGTCCGCCCAGTTCGACTCCGGTCGAGGTTGCTCCCGGCCGTCCGGCCACGTCGTCGTGTCCGGTGCTCAGGTCCGCTTTCGCCTGTGCTGCAACAGAATTGCGGTCGTTAATGACCCCACTGGTGAGCTCTCCCGGCGGGAATCCTGTGATGAACGGTTCGACGCCGACCCCTGGACTCACTCCGACGTTTCCGCTGATTTTCGACGGTCCGGTGTTGGTGATCTTGGAGCCGGCCAGTACGGCGTAGCTCTCAGCGGTGCCGAGTTCGACGGTGGTGGGCTGAGCGCCGGCTGCCGAAGCATTGACCAGCATGAGCGCACTGGTTGCCAGCGCGACGTGCCGGCGAGGGCAATCAACGCAGAGCCCTTGCGTCGGGATGTGGACGGCGACGGGTGTTGCGGAGCGTACATGTGTGTACCGATCTGATGGAGGGGGTTCGAGTTAAACGTGTTGTCGCACAGCGAATTATGGGTATCGATTCCCCCGACGAGAGTCGACTGTGAGATTCCGCGACGGTCGACGATGTTCACTGGATTTCACCAGGGGCGTCGAGGTCTCGCAGAGTCCGTAGATCGGTGGATCGCCGGCCGACTGTCTGCAACCGAGCGAATGAGATGGAAGACCAGCGGAGGCTCATGGCCCACTCAGCAAACAAAGAGTTTCCCCGTATCTCTACGGTGTAGAGCAACAGCTGACCACGTGTATGGTCTCGGGTCAAGCGCAGGGCGTTGATGAACAACAAGTTTGTTTGTGGACCGAAAGCCGACTAGCGTGCTGCTTACCTTGATTTACCGAAAATGGTGAAGCACTTCATGACGCCCTCGGACCGATCCAATCAACTTCCCCGCGACAAGATCGATCGCGAAGACGTCGTATCAGCCGCCTTGGCCATCATCGATGGCACCGGACTCGACAGCCTGACCATCCGCAGTCTGGCCGCGTCCATCGATCGCGACCCGATGACCATCTACCGTTACGTTCCAACCAAAGAGGCCCTGCTGGACGCGATCGCCGATTCGATCCTCGGAGGCCTCGTAGCGGTCGACGAGACCGACACCGACTGGAGACGTCAACTGACGATCTTCGCGCGGCATTACCGCGAGCTCGCCCTCGAACACCCGCGGGCGGCAGTTCTTCTGGCGACGCGGCCCCGGGCTACGCCACTCGGACTGGGCACCACGAGGTCATTGGTGTCACTCGAAGGCATCCTCGGTGTACTGGCCACTGGCGGTTTCACCGTCCCCGAAGCACTCTCGGCCTACCGATTGCTGATGTCCTTACTGCGCGGGCATGTGCTCAGCGAGACCCAGGAGACAACGGATCATCCAGACGAGACAGGGGACAGATTGCGCCTCGCGCTGCGCAGACTGCCGATCGAAGACTTTCCCATCATGTCCGTCATCCCCCCGCTCATCACGGAATACGACGGTGCCCACGAACTGAACCGTGGATTGGACGTCCTGTTCAACGGCCTGCGCTACATGTCCACCTGAGGGGCCAACGGATCAACAACGGGCCGATGATTCAAAACTGTTCTAGCACAGCGTATGCAGACGTCTACTGGTAACCCTGCATTTCAAAACTCGTCGTATTCCCCCGGGCCTCGTGGCCTCAACAGGAGCTACCGAACTCCGATCGGGCAGTCTGCTTCGCCGACGACACGAGAACGAATCCCTGCGGCAAGGCATCGACCTGATGGCGTGTTGCCGAGACTTGAGCAGCTTGCGTGCTCGTATCACCGTCCGTGGAGGCGACGACGATGAACAGCGAACCGGGATCGTCGGGTAGTCGAACCACTGGGTCGGCCGTCCAGGGAGATTCGGGCGCAGTCAGGGATACTTGAACGGACCCCGATTGCGGCTTCGATGCGTGCAGCTCACCGAGGGTTGTGTTCTGCTGGTCCTGGGCAAGGCCGTTTCGGCTTCCGGAGACGCCGACGTCATCGACACTGTCGGTACACACGTTGATCAAAATCACCACGGAGCCGTCCGCGCTACGAGTGAGCCCCGTTTTGCCGATGACCTCGGTGTCGATCAGGTTGCCGCAGCCAGCTACCACCACCGCGACGACGAGCGGGGTGGCCGCTTTCATCAGACGCATCTCGTGAACGGTACGGGGTGCTTACCTCCCGCTGGCCGGCTACAGCTGAGCGGGCAACTTCCAGCTCCCTTGCTGGGGTTCGGCTGGTGCGCTCGTACTTGCCTGAGCCGTAGACATCGGCTCTGGCTTGATTGGTCTGCGCCCTGCGTGTGCGCCAGTACGGCAACGGTATTGAACACGTCGATTGGGCGATCGACGGTGTCCCGGTCTTCGCGAGCGTCGTCGCGCTGGCGGGGCATGCCTGATTTTGTCCAGGACGTTGTTGCCGACCTTGATACCGCATGGCCATGGGGTGGCAGCGGTGGATTCACAAGCGCCCGACTCGTCGACGGAGTCGCTATGTGGGAGGGACAGGGACGGTTGTACGGCACGGATGGGAGACCTGGCCGGCATCGTCTGACCAGCCCAGGCCCCGACTCCAGCTAGCGCTGCCCCGTGATTCGTTCGACGGCGGGTTTTCGAGTACGCATCAACCGGGGCGTAGTTGCGTGGTGACAGCTGAACTGCGATCGCAAGTCAAAGACACTGCGGCACAGCATATGCAGAGGTTTGCTGGTAAACCCTGCATATCAAGACCGGTCGTATTGCTCTGCGCCCCGACGTGGGGTATGTGCGGGCAGTCGCTGTCACGGTTCTCCGAGGGTGCCGCTGCCCGTCTTAAGCTGCAGATCATGGATCGACAGCAGCACGGACTCCGCGAAGACTACTTTCCGGCCGGAACCGTTGCTGCCCCAGGTCTATTCTCCATCGGCCCGTCGATACACCTCGATGCACCGTGAACTGTTGGAACAGTACGGTGAGCTGTCGTCGACCTGGGCGGAATCCGCTTTGGCTTCATGCTTGCGTCGCCTGTCGACGAGCTCGTTGTCCGAAGAGTGGGGTGTCGGTGTTGCCGACGCGTGGACGGACGGTCCGGATGCGTTCTGCGTTGTGTACCGGTACATGACTGTCGCGAAGACTCTGGGAATTCGGATGACACAATCGGGGCCGCCTCCTGTTGCGGATACGGCAGACGCTGGGCGCTTCGGCCGAGAAGTGGCCGACTTCGATATCGGGGAGCCGTTGGGGACCGTCGCGAACAACCTCCGGCAGGACAAGAACGGTGTCGACTGGTGGGGCTACCTCGACGCCGATACACCGGAGAAGACCACCTAATTCGTTTCGAGCAGCGCATGAACCGCGGCACAGTGTTTCGCAGCCGATCAAGGATGCCTTTCGTGGGTCAGGACCCATCAACAGGAAAACGAGATCGCGAACGTGCGCACCGAGGTGCACACAGGGCGCTATCACGACATACCAGACCCACCGACATCGCCGCCAATGGCCGGAACTCCGGCCCAGGCATGGTCAACGAGGTCGAGGACCGAATCGAAGCACTGCTGTAGCGCATCCTCGATCACTCGGCGACGAGACGAGTGCATGGCGATCCACGGCAAGGTCATCGCCGTGGATAGACATGGCTAAATCATGGCGGTGGGCGCTACGCGAAACCGCATTGCTGGGCAGAGGACCGACCGACTGTCGACCCTCACTTGAGGGTCGGAACGACTTCGGGACCTTGAATGCCCCGCGGATGAAGCGCGGCCGAGCAACAAAGCCAGCGAGCCCCCACCGAGCAGGCGAAGTTCGACCCCGTGTCTACTCTTTGTGGCCGTCTAGCCTGGTTTTGCGATTGACACCCTTGACTGAACGTACGTTCAGTCAGAAGGCAATCAAAGCGATTCATGGGCGATCGTCTTCGCACCGAGGGCTTCGAGTTCGGCGACGGTCTGCTCGGCGTTCGCGACATCGCCCGAGTAGTTGACGACGACGTTCGCGCCAAGGGTTGCGTACCGCAGGGCAATTGCCTTGCCGATACCCCGAGCGGACCCGGTGATCAGAGCGGTTTTGTTGCTCAGGTCAGTCATAATCGTGATGCTCCTTAGTGCCATTCTGCGGGAGAGGAAGTGACGGGAAAGCTCATGCGAGTCAGACGTTCTGAGAGGTCCCAAGCACGGCAAGCGTCGACTTCGCTGGTCAGCCGGCTGTAGATGGGCTGAGTCGCTGCGGCGCCCCCGAGGTGCATGAAGCCCTTAGGTCCGTAGAACGAACCGCCGGCCGCCTGCGGGTCGGTCGCTGCGAGAAGGGCCGGCTGAGCCGCCGATTCCCGCGTGCCGACGATGATGCCGAGACGGGAGAAAGTGCGCACCATCTTCACCGTCATGGTGTCCTTCGTTCGACCCATTGTCGGCTGGGCCGCAAGGAGGTTGGTCGGGGAAATTCCGGGGTGTGAAAATGTGCTGCGGATTCCCCAGCCTGCGGTATCGCTGCGACGTTGAAGCTCGATTGCGAACAGGCCTTGCACAATCTTCGAGCTGCTGTACGCTTTGGATCCGTTGTAGCTGTGTTCCCAGTTCGGGTCCTCCCAGTTGACCGCGTGATAGTTCGCTGCGAAACTGATCTGGCTGGTCACGCGGGCCTTGCCGGCCGTCAGCAGCGGGAGGATCTGCGCGACAAGCGCGAAGTGCCCGAGGTGGTTGGTGCCGAGTTGGAGCTCGAAACCGTCTTGGGTGGTCTGCCGCGACGGCGGGGTCATTACTCCGGCGTTATTGATCAACAGATTGATCGGTCTGCCGTCGCGCAGCAAATGGTCGGCGAGCTTCGCGATGGAGCTCAGGGACGAGAGGTCGAGGGCACGGACGGAGATCTGCGCGCCGGGGAATTCTCTGCGGAGGCGGTCGGCCGCGGCCTCACCTTTCCTCGTATTGCGAACCGGCAAAATCAGTTCCGCGCCTGCACTTGCCAGACGGGATGCGATTTCAAGGCCGATGCCGTCACTTGCACCGGTTATCAGCGCCAGTTTTCCAGCGAGGTTGGGGATGGAAACAAGGGTGGGCATGAGTGTGGTCCTTTGCTTAGTTGAGGCTGTTGAGGAGCGCGACGGCTTGGGGGGTACTGGCCAGCTGCTTCGGCGAAGCGGAGGGGCTTGACTGCGTCGACGTGAATTTCGGTCGTTTCGGGCTGCGACTCGATGATCTGCATGACCTGGGCGATGAATTCATCGAGCGGAACCGCGTGCGGGTTGTTCTGCTGCGGGAACGAGCGCGGTGCGCACCGACGGCGGCACCAGCTCGAGCACTTTGACGCTCGTGTCGACCAGCTGCAGGCGCATGGATTCGCTGAGCAGGTGGATCGCGGCCTTGGAGGCGTTGTAGGAGGGCGTCAACGACAGGGGAGTGAACGCCACACCGGACGACACGGTGAGGATCATCGAATCTGGTTGCAACTGAAAATGATCGATGAATGCGGCGATCAGCCGGATCGGGCCGAGCAGGTTGGTGGATACCGTTGATTCGGCCGATGCGAGAAAGCCCTCTGTGCTGTGCCAGTCCTCGATCTTCATCACTCCGGCCGCGCCTCGCGCTTCGACAAGAAGACCTGAGGGCAAGGGCGCATCGATCGGAACTGCTCCGATCAATGACGCAATTTTGCACCATCGGTGTTTCAGTCTCTGTCACAACACGATTGGCCTCGAATTCTAGCAAAGTCTGCGAGGTGGTTGACTGCTCGGTTAGCGGCCATGACCCAGGTATGGTCACAGAAAAGGACCTACCACAGGTCATTCGAAAACAACCGCGCGCCCGTGTCATCAGGGTGAATCCACAGAAGCGAGCATCGCTACCAGATTCCTTGCTGCGTCAGACGCTATCCCTAGTTCTTCCATCCTTCGGGACTCTGCCGCGATCGCGGAGGCTCGAGGAAACATCTCTGCCTCGTATGCGCAGACTGCCTCACTGAGCGGCTTGCGCGCCTCCAGGGTCTCGGCGATCGAGGTTCCGAGGATTGCGCCGTCCAGCATCGCTTGATTTGCGCCGTCACCAGTAGGTGCCATCAGATGTGCAGCATCCCCCAGTAGCGTCACGTCTGGTTGTGTCTTCCAACGGACATCCAGTGGGGTAGCCAGAATCGGGCGGGGAACAACCCGGTCGTCAGTGGCATCAAGCATCGCGATCAAAGACGGGTCCCAGGCTGAAAAAAGTTGCCGAAGGCGCGCTTTTGATCCGACGGGATCCGCCGCATCGATACGGTTTTGGACAAACCAGTTCTCGTCGCCGCGGATCGAGACAGAGACGCGAATACTTCCGTCGCCGTTACGTCGAGCCATCACGTTCAGGTTGTCTCCAATGGCGCGTAAGGCGAAAAACCCCTGCGGTTCGCCGGTCTTGTCGCTGTTACGAAACGAGTCTGCATACTCCCGCAAATTTTGCACGGTATCGCCCTATTCCTAGGCGAACTCTTGCCCTTGTCGTCAGAGGTGCGTGTCGTGCATATTTTAGAGAGCAATGTACTTTGTCTCGAGATACTCGCCTATCCCCTCGGAGCCGCCTTCTCGACCGAATCCCGACTCCTTCACGCCACCGAATGGTGCAGCGGCGTCGGAAATTACGCCCCTGTTGATTCCAACCATACCAACGTCCAAGGCAGCTGACACGTTGATCGCGCGATCGAGATTTGTGGTGAACAGATATGCAGCCAATCCGTACGCGGTCGCGTTGGCCGCCGTGAGTGCCTCGTCGTCGGTATCGAATCCGATCACGGCAGCCACCGGCCCGAATATCTCTTCCTCAAGTAACCGTGCATCGGTTGGAATATTATCCAGAACGGTTGGGGTGAAGTAAAAGCCGTCGCAGTCAGGTGCGGAGCCCCCCGTTCGCACGCGCGCACCTTTGGCGACGGCGTCCTCGACAAGCGATCCCACAGCAATCTGTTGCTTCAGGTTTACCATGGGCCCGATTTCGGTGCCCGGCTGGTCACCAGCGCCGACCGTCAGAGCGGTCACGCGCGCAACCAGCTTGTCTGTGAATTCCTCACGTATTGAGTTGGCCACAAAGAGCCTGTTTGCTGCTGTGCAGGCCTCCCCACCGTTGCGCATCTTGGCGAGGATCGCTCCGTCCACTGCCGCGTCGACATCGGCGTCGGCAAATACAATAAACGGGGAGTTACCTCCAAGTTCCATAGACGTTCGGAGCACACGATCCGCCGAGCTGCGGATCAACAGCTTCCCGGTTGCAGTCGAACCGGTGAAGGTGATCTTGCGTAGTCGCGAATCGGCCATCATCGGCCCAGAGACACCCGCAGCGTCGGATGTCGGCAACACTGACAGTACACCTCGAGGTAGTCCTGCATCATTGAATATTTGCGCTAGTAGAAGCATGGTGAGGGGGGTGTCCTCAGCCGGTTTTACGATCACCGTGCATCCTGCGGCCAGCGCGGGGCCGATCTTGCGTGTGCCCATCGCGAGCGGAAAGTTCCAGGGGGTGATGGCCAGCACGGGCCCAACGGGACTCTTGGTCACCAAGATACGACCCGTTCCAGTTGGAGCCGCAGCATATCGGCCCGCTATACGCACCGCTTCTTCGCTGAACCACCGTAGGAACTCCGCGCCATAGATTACCTCGTTTCGACTCTCCGACAATGGTTTTCCCATTTCGAGCGTGATCAACGACGCGAACTCCTCCGCCCGCGTGTGAAGGAGTTCATAGGCGCGACGCAACACACCGGCTCGGTCACTCGGTGCTGTTGTAGCCCAATCCGTTTGGACTGAATCGGCGATCTCCAACGCGGACAGTCCGTCGGCGGCTGTCGCGTCGGCAACCGCGGCGATGACGGCTCCGGTGGCAGGGTTTATGACGCTGAATCGCGCTCCGGAGGAGGATTCAGTCTGGTAGCCGCCAATCCATAGGTCTGTGTGTAACTGCGCGACGGTATTGCGCGGTGCTGTCAAAACTAATCCTCTGGTCGTGTGTGTCGGTGAACGTACGCATCTCGTAGGTTCGAGGATTCATTAAGTCCTGACTGTCACAGGTCCAGAGTGAGAGTCGTTGTTGCTGAACGAGAGACGCATGGCATCATGTATTGTCCCTCCGCCTGTTCGTCCAATGTCAGGACCGAGTCGCGGTGTTCGGGTGTTCCGGCGACGACCGCGAGCTCACAGGTACCGCATGTGCCGACACCACACGATGTAGGTACATTGACACCGGCGTCGTTGAGCACATCGAGGATGCTGCGGTCGGCTGCAACATGGTGTGTTGTTCCGCGCCGAGCCAGGTGCACATCGAAGGGGTAGTCGGTCGCCTCTTCGATATCCTTGGGTATGAACCTCTCGATGTGAAGGGAGTTCGTGGGCCAATGACTGCTCGCTTTGGTCGCCGCGTCGAGAAGGGCAGGTGGTCCGCAGCAGAATATTTTGGCATCGTGAACGACTGCCCCCAGTATTGCCGACAGAGGCAACGGTCCGCATTCGTCTTGCGGGAACAGTTCGACCATCTCACCGAGGGCGCTGAGCTCGTCGACGTAAGCCATTGCGGCTCTGGATCTACCACCGTAGTACAGCGACCATGGTATTCCACGGGAGCGTGCAGCAGCGATCATTGGGATGATAGGGGTGATGCCGATGCCGCCTGCGATGAAGACGTACTCTTGTGCGTCGGCTAACCGAAAGTGATTGCGCGGCAGCGATACATCAACTGTGTCGCCGATCGCGAGCACGTCGTGAACGTGGGCCGATCCACCACGTCCTGATGGTTCGCGCAGTACCGCAATTCGGTAGTGCTTGTGGTCGTCTGGGTCGCCGCACAACGAATAGGTTCGCAGATGCGAACCGCACTGTAGATCGATGTGTGCCCCGGCGTCCCATGTGGGCAGTTTGCGCTCTGTTGAGGACAGCTCGAGCTGAACTACGTCTTCAGTTAACGCGGTCTTACCTGTGACGGTGAGTGTCAGATCCGCAGTCACGGTCGGACCACGTCCGAGGTGCGCATTGCGACCGGAAGTGAGGTCAAGGCAGGAAAGATCAGGTCAGGAAATCTTGATCCTGCTCCGGCGGGTTCGATACGATCAAAGCCGGTTATCAATCCTTTGAGGGTCTCCTGGATTTGAAGGCGCGCTATGGGCGCGCCGAGGCAGTGGTGGAGTCCGCCGCCGAACGCCAGGTGTTGATTGGCATTGCTCCGGCGGAAATCGATGGAATTCGGGTTATCGAACACCGTGTCGTCACGGTTGGCTGCTGCAAGCATCAGGATTACGTGTGCACCGGCCGGAAGGACGGTGCCATCGGAGGCGGCGAACGGCTCGACCAGGTAACGCTCGCGAACATGCAGCGGTGAACGAAACCGAAGCAGCTCCTCCGTCGCCGTCTCCACGAGCGCTGGGTTTGACTTCAGCTCGGCGAAAATCTCGGGATGTAGCGCGAAGATCTCGAAAATGTTGGAGATGGACGTCCGGGTGGTCTCATACCCTGCATCGAGAACCGTGTGGATGAGTGACAGGACCTCGATGTGGGAGAGCTCGCCACGCGCTTCGGCCTCAAGTAGAAGTCGTACGTACGGGCTGTGCTCGTCGGCGGTTCGAGTACTCAGAAAGTCTTCGAAGTAGTCGAGGTAAAAGGTAGTAATCGCGTTCAACGCAGTCGTTTGCAGTTCGTCGAGCGGAACCGGAGAGAAGATCATCAGAAAGTCGTGTTGGCTTTCCGTCAGACAACCCCAATCCTCCTCGGGTATACCGAGAAATCGGCAGATGACACCGCGAGGGATGTCGACAGCAATCTGCCGGACGGCATCGATTGTCTCACCGTCCGTTATTTGCGACAGCGCGCTGGCGACAGATTCGGTGGCGAAGTCTCTAAACTGCGCTACCCGCCGCGGAATAAACAATGGGCCGACTACGTTGCGTAGCCTGCTGTGATCTGGCTCGTCGATCTGTACAAGGTTAGCCCGGAGGCGGTCACGAGCGGGGCTGTCATCGAGCCACGCAGGCGCGGTTGTTCCTGCTGGCTGAACCCGCGTGGTCGTAGACCGTGTGATGTCGCGAATATCTTGGTGGCGACTGACTATCCAGGTCGACTTCATGTTGGGCCACGGAACTGTGCCGAGTTCCCGGAGCTTCGCGTAAGCCTGCGCCCTATCGCCCGCGAGGAAACTTTCATCGCGGAAGTCGATTGGGAAGGCTGGTGAATTGGTGCTCATCGGGGTACCTCCGGAGGCGAGTCTGTGGTCGGGGCGTGTCACGCAGGGGAAAGAACATTGGTCAACTGGTAGATGCGCGCGGCAGTGCCGGCGAAGATCGATTCGCGCTCCGGTTTCGAGTACTGAGCCGTCAACCGTTGGTACGCATTGCATACGTTCGCGAAGGGGCCGGACCCGTCGGTGGGGACGTTGCTCTCGAACATGGTGCGGTCGGGTCCGAATAAATCCACTGTGGTCTCGACGTACGGACGCCACTCGGCAGCAAGTGTTTCCGAGTTTGCGGGTGGGTCGGCCAAGAAGGTAGGGGACCCTGACATGAACGACCCGAGGCCGCCCATCTTGACGGTCACGTTCTCACACTCTGAAATCGCGCGCATATCTCTCTCCCACTGTGGACGTTCCTGTTCCATGCGCCCTGCGTGGCGTCCGATGCCGAGCGGATGTCCCATGTGGTCGAGGACGATGGACGTCTCGGGGAAAGCGCGAGCGAGATCCGCTACGTCGGAGAGCTGGGGGGCGAGAACGAATGCGTCGAACGTCAATCCCATCGGTGCCAAATACGCGAAACCGCGCCTGAAGTCTTCGTCGCGATACAGCCCTGGTCCGAGGTCGAAGACGCCAGCAAGTATGGATGGGTCCTCGTCCCAGAGCGCCTCTTGTCTGATTCCTTTGAATCTGGTGGGTGCTGCTTCGGTATGCGCTGCCAGCGTCTCGCGTGCGGTCGACCGTCGTAGGTCGATCGTTCCGACGATGCCATCCGCTACGCGTATCCCACGGTAGGCGCCGCTTGCGCCCATAGCTGCTTGGCCGTTGTGGAATTCGGTCTGTCCGACAGTTCGGAATTTGTCAGGCCCGTCCATGCGGTACATCGACTGGGACTCGACGACGACGGAGGCGACGACGTTGTGTCCGTCGGAGACGTAGTCGACGTAGTCCTCGATGAGAAAACGTTTGCGCCGCATCACCATCTCCACGATGGCATTCGGCCGGTCGAAGAGATGATGGTGAGCGTCGATGATAGCAATGTCGGGGTCGATGGGCGTTTCGGGTTCGAAGGTCATGACGTTCCTGTCCTACGGTGGGCGGTGGGGCGGTTGCCGCTGTCGACTACGTGTTGTCGTCGTCCCAATTCCGTGGCGCGAGGTAGCCTGTCTGCCCTGCTTCGGTCCCCAAGGCGAGTATCGGTCCGTTCAGGTCCTCCTGCCAGACAAGAGATTCCATTCCGATATGCAACGGGTGGTCCTGTACGGTGTAGGCACTGACGCCAGTCTCACTTGGGTAGTGGGCGTGTTCACGCCATGACGGCGCGGATAGCAACAGGTCACCAGGTTCCCAATCGATGCGTTGCCCGTCCACGATGGAATATCCCGAACCTTTGAAGTGATAGTTGATCGCAACCGAACTATGTCGGTGTCCTCGTCCTTCGGGATGGGGCTTATGGCCGGCTGGGATCTGCGAGAGCGTTACGAAGAAGCTGCTCGTGGCACCTTGTTTGCGCTCAGTCGACGGGTTGTAAAGCGCCATGATCGTCCGCTCGCCGTCGCCGGGTCGCTGGGACATGAGGTTCGAGGTCTTGGCGTACGGCCAGTGCAGGGGTTTGTCGGGGATTGGTTCGATATCGACGAGGAATTCGTACCCGCGTAGTCGGGCGCCCTCCGGTGAGACAACATGATCGGGGGCCGCTCCGGTCGCCACCGCGACGGGTTCGTCCATGTCGATTGGTCCTTCGACGGGAGCAGTGGCCGTCCAGCCGCTTCCGACCGGCTCAAAGTAATGCGTACCCAGTTGGGCGAGCAAAGGCGCATTCGAGTAAGACAACCGCACCCAGAGGTCGTCACCGTCGTTGTGAAATTGGAACGGCTTCATCGACGGGATCGTGCACACATCCAGTTCATCGAACCGGAAGGTGACACCATCGGCGGTCACGCTGCCGTTGCTGCGAATGCCGATGTGCACCTGGGTCGAGTTTCGGCGAATACGCAGTGTCCGTTCACCTGGAAGTAGAACCTCGACCGTTACATCGATGCCGGGTGCGAACCCGCGGCGTGTCGATTCTGGATGGACGATGAGCGCAGCTCGCCGTCCATTGGCGGGCTGCGGGCCGGCCGCGAGCTGGTCGACCACTGCCTCGATCTCGTTGCGCGATACCTTGATCGGCGTCCACGGGGTGGGGAGATCCAAGTCTGTTCCGCTGACATCGGTGAGCCGAACACCTGAATTCAAGATAGTGCTGCGGTCGTTTGAGTCTGTGACCGTCATCGATCGATCCTCCTATGGTGGCGTGCGTCTCATTCGCACGCTTCTTCATGGACGTTAGGCGTCGTCCCGACAAACGTCGAAGACATATTCAGGCATCGACGCATAAGAGATTCCTTAATCCGTGCTGGATACCGTCTTATACGTATTCGTTGATGATTCGATGTTGGAATTCGTATTGGGCACCTTGTGGCGTCAACAGCTACCGTGACCTGCACCACAGGGTTTGAGTCGGGCGCTCTTGGTTCCCGTCGACCTGGACTCCACAACCGAATCGAGATACCCCTCCATGCATCAGGCACTTCCCGAACCTGTGCCGACTACGGCGCACACCGGGCCGAAGGGTCCTTCGTCCTCCGCGCCAATCCGAACGTTGATCGGTGTCTCCCTGGGCAACGGTCTGGAAGGTTACGACTGGGCGGTGTATGCCGTGTTCGCTCCCTTTTTTGCCACCCAGGTATTCGACCCGTCCGACCCGGCGTCAGCCTTGCTGTCGACTTTCGTCGTCTTTGGCGCTGGTTTTCTGATCAGACCGTTCGGAGGTGTCCTCTTCGGATGGTTGGCTGATCGGTTGGGGCGAAAGTCTTCGCTGCTATTGGCGATTGGTTGCGCAACGGCCGGAATGTTGTTGATTGCCGCTGTACCCACGTACGAAGTGGCTGGCCTCGGGGCAGGTGCCATATTGCTGCTCGCGCGATTGCTGCAGGGCCTGGCCCACACTGGTGAGGTCGCCTCCGCCTATACCTACGTAGCTGAGGTTGCGCCCGCTCCACGCCGGGGCATGTGGTCTTCGGCCATCTATGTGTCGTTCACCATCGCTATCATCGCTGCAACGCTGATGGGCGCGCTGCTGAACAGCGCGCTGCCTTCTAACGCGATGACGACCTGGGGTTGGAGGATTCCGTTCGTGGTCGGGTTCGCACTGGGCATTCTCACGCTGGTGATGCGGGCTCGCATGCCCGAGTCGCGGGCATTTACGCAATTGCTCGAAGAACAGCCCGTGCAGCGTCAAAACATTGTTTCGGCTCTGTGGAAATACCGAGCCTCGGGCGTCCGTGTATTCCTGATCATGGCGTCGCTGTCCGCCCTCTATTACGCGTGGGGCGTAGCGAGTACGACATGGGCAATCAATGTGGTCGGTCTCAGTCCTACCGAGGCGTTGTGGGCGGGCGTCGCCGCCTTGACGGTGAGCATGTTCGTGTTTCCGTGTGCAGGAGCTCTGTCCGACCGAATCGGACGCCGTGGCAACTTTTTCCTGTTCGGTATCGGAGTCGGAATACTTGCCTATCCGATGGATCACCTTGCTCGCCAGGGGACCCTCGGCTTCATGGTCGCGATGACAGTGATGCTTTGCTTGTTCACGTTGGCCGGATCCATCCTGCCGGCGCTATTGTCCGAGCTCTTCCCGACCGAGGTACGCGCGACGGGCATTGCGCTCCCGTACGCCCTGTCAGCGGTCGTCTTCGCCGGGACGACACCGTATCTGCAGCAATGGCTGGCCGAGAATGATCATCCAAACACGTTCTCGGTCTACCTCTCCGTTGCCGCTGTCCTCGGCGCGCTGGTCATGTATTTCACTCCCGAAACGAAAGGAATTTCACTCACATACGAACGCAGGGGGAGCCGGTATGAAACGGCAAGATAGCGCCCCCCTTAGCCGAGTTTCGGGTACTTCTTCCCTTCTGGAAAGACTAACTTCCTGTACTCCGACGAGGCGACCCGCTCCAGGCCGGAAATGAACAACAGTCCGAGCGAACTGGAATCGTCCGGTCCGGTTCTGGCCATTCTGAGGGAGGGAGGCGTATGGTCCCCGCCATCAGAGACTATTCCTGGTAGTCCTCATTTAGTCGTTGAGATGAGGTCGCCGCGGCACCCTCCAATCCGTGGCGGACTGCGTCGAGCGTTGCCAGCTGCAGCGGAGAGAAATGCTTATCCTTACGATGAACAAGTACAATACGTTCCTTGAGTGAGAAATCGGGAACATCGATGGGCCTTAGGGCACTATCACTGCCGACTGCGTATGAGGGTGCGATAATGGCCCAATCGTGCTCGATAGCTGCTCTGACCATCGCTTCGGAATGCCCCAACCGAATGACGAAGCTCGGTTCGTCGTATCCCTCGGCGCGAAGCTGGGCCACCAAGTTACGTTGATAGACCACTTCGCTCGGGGCCCCCACCATAGGCAACGCCAACGCTTCGTCAACGGTCAGGGTAGTGCCGATTGCCACGAGATGCTCAGTCGCATAGACCGACAGTTTGACCGTCTGCAGCACTTCTGACTCTGTCGAGTCCGATAAGTGCCGCTCGTCCCAATTGAGTACAGCAAAATCGAACTCGCCTGACTCCACGCCCCGAATCGACTCCTCCGGCCGGGAGATCGACACTGTAATGTCGACGTTCGGACGTTGCTTTCCTAGTTTCGCCAGGATGGGCGCAAGCAAATAGGTTCCCACAGCCATGCTTGACGAAACGAGTACACGACCGGCATCCCCCGACGCGAGGTCTCCGACATCTCGACGTACCTGCGCTGCGCCAGCGAGTACGTTCTTTGCCCATTCGTTCGTCCTCTCCCCGGCTTCGGTCAGCACCAACCGGTTTCCGCGACGAACGAACAGCGCTGCACCGACCCACGATTCGAGCGCCCGTAGCTGTGCAGATACCGCAGGTTGGGCAACCATCAGGATTTCGGCCGCCCGTGTGACGCTGCGTTCGTCGACGACCAGCCGAAATACCTCCAGTCGTCGAAATGACAGCTGAGTATCCATACCGCACCATAACCTTTTAATTATCCCAGCATTCGTAGATCCGTAATTGATTTATATCAGAGGTGAGATCAACGTTGTACGTATCTCGTCATTACTTGCCGATTTGGGCCATCGACCTTCAGCACGAAAGGTGCTCATGACTTCAACTCTCGACGCTGCAGGCCGCGGAACCATCTCGGTCTTCAACGACGCCGAGGTGGTCGATGCTGTCGATCAGCTCGACGCAATCGCCGCACTTCGCGGCGTGCTCGTCTCTGCGTATCGCGGAACGGCCCGCTCGATACCCAAGACTATGTCGCAGTTCGACGACACCAGCACTGCGCATTCTCTAGGTGCGGTGGATAGTGCTGGCAATGTCGTTGCGTTCAAGAGCTGGGTCAATACACCAAGAGGAGCCTCTGCGGTGTTGACCTTGTTCGATTCCGCTGATGGTCGAACGCTGGCGGTCATGGCCGCAGGAGTGCTTGGCATGCTTCGTACAGCAGGTACTGCGGCATTGGCCACGGACATCATGGCCGCGCCATCAGCCGGAGAATTGGCGATACTCGGTACCGGACGTCAAGCTTTCCACCAGGTCGTCGCAATCCACGCCATCCGGCCACTCGGACTGGTTCGGATATGGAGTCCTTCCGAAAGCAGCCGCCGCAAGTTCGCGTCCAGGATCGCGACAGAGCTGGACCTGAGAGTCGAGGTCGCCGACTCCGCCCGCACGGCGGTCCGCGACATGCCTATCGTCACGACCGTAACCCGCGCGTCCGACCCGTTTCTCGACGGCGACTGGCTGGTACGCGGCGCGCATCTCAATGCCGTCGGCGCGATCCTGCAATCTACGGCCGAACTACTCCCTTCAGTACTCCCGCTCAGCGACTTCACGACAGTCGACGACGTCGAAAATGCTGCACGCGGATCGCGTGAACTACGGGAGCATTTCGGCAACGACCTTGGCTCGGTCCTTTCGCTCGGTGAGGTCCTGGACCGCGACGTGAAAAGGCCCACTGATCCGCGGCTCACTGTGTACAAGGGGCTCGGTTCCGGGCTGACGGACCTTGCTCTTGCGGCGCTGGTTTGGAAGAGATCCCACGACACACTCGACCCGAAGGAAAACTGATGAGTTTCCGTACCGATCCCTCCAACATCAATGGGTCGATCGCGCCGTTGATTACGCCGTTCAAAGACAATGGCCAACTCGACACCGACAGCCTTCGCCGGTTGGTGGAATGGCAGATCGATGCTGGAACGCACGGTATTTCCATAGGCGGCTCAACCGGTGAACCGAGTTCTCAGACGATCGACGAACGAATCGAAGCGATCGAGGTGGTAGCGGACGCCGTCGCGGGCCGCGTGCCGTTCATCGCTGGAACAGGTTCCGCTAAACTCGACGAGACGCTCAAGCTCACTGCGGCTGCCGATCGTGCTGGCGTGGATGCAGCGCTCGTGATCACCCCCTATTACGCGCGACCGACCCAACAGGCATTGTACGAATGGTACGACCGTGTTGCCTCGGAGACACCGGATCTGCCGATCATCATGTACAACGTTCCCTCTCGAACGGCTGTCGAACTTGCACCCGACACGGTCGCGCGTCTACACCGTGACGTAGTCAATATCGTTGGGATCAAGGAGACGACCAGGGATTTCGAGCACTTTTCGCGCGTGATAGAAGCAGCAGACAAGGGGTTGCTCGTCTGGTCGGGAATCGAACTGTTGTGTCTGCCTCTTCTGGCACTCGGGGGCATCGGTTTCATCAGCGCAACCGCCAACATCGCCCCAAGGGCATGCGCTGAAATGTACGAGTACTGGATGGATGGCAAGTACGAAGAAGCCCGACGGATTCACTACGCGCTGCATCCTCTTGTGGATCTGTTATTCGTCGAGACCAACCCCACCACAGCCAAACTTGTACTCGAACGCGAAGGGCGAATCGACTCTGCGCACGTGCGCCCACCGCTCATCTCGACGACAGCCTCCGGTATCGCGAAAGTTGACCACCTACTCGCCAGGGCGGCAGGTCTGATGGAACACGAGAGGGCGGGCCGATGAGACTCGGCACGATGGTTATTGACGGACAGCAAATCACGGTGGCCAGCGTCGACGGTGCCACAGTTCACGACATCTCGACGTACGCCGGACCCGACGGGCTGGCGGCTCTTCTTGATTCGGTTGATCTGGCCGACATCACTGGAATCGATCTGTCCGCATATCCAGAAGTGGACGCGCATCGGGGATCGTGGATGCCTCCGATCCCCTCACCGAACAAAATTCTATGCGTAGGCTTGAATTTCAGTACTCACGCCAGTGAAGTTCTAGCCGAGGTCAGTGAACATCCGACCTTGTTTACTCGATTCCCGACATCCTTCGTCGGCCACCACGAGCCGTTGGTAAGACCCAGGGTTTCCCATACCCTCGATTGGGAAGGCGAGATCGCCGTCGTCATCGGCACCCGTGGGCGTAATATCGCCGCCGACGAAGCCCTCGACCACATCGCCGGGTACACGGTGATGGGGGAGAACAGCATCCGTGAATGGCAACTGCACAGCAAACAAGCGACCGCTGGGAAGAACTTCGACCGATCTGGTTCATGGGGACCATGGATCATCACGCGCGATGAAATTCCGGACCCGTCGGCGCTCGAGATCGTCACCGAACTGAACGGCGAGCAGGTCCAACACGGCAAGCTCGCCGACTTAGTCTCTGATATCGGAACCATCATCGCGTATGTCAGCACTTTTACGGAACTAGCACCAGGCGACGTAATAGCGACAGGTACACCATCGGGAATCGGACACCGACGGACACCGCCCCGGTATCTCGCCCCCGGTGACCGGCTGGTCGTCCGGATCCCCGAGCTACTCGAACTGACCAACGACGTGAGCGACGATGACATTGTCCCCTGAACCTGTCCGGACTCGATTCGACAAGAAGCACATTCAATTCACAGACCGCCAAGCTAGACGTGCCGGCGCGGGTTCTCATCAACACGGAGCACACTTTGCCTTTCGATAGCCCCTTTCCGCTGGTACCGATTCCTGAAACAGATCTCGCCGATTACATCCTCGGGGATATCGCGCCGCCAGATGAGAGCCTCCGTGCAATCGTCGACCATTCCTCCGGGCATGCCCTCACCTACGGACAGCTGACGCGTGTTTATGGCAGCAGGATCGGCGGGTTGTCGAGAAGTAGCGAGGTGAGGTCGTCGCGGAGTGCGCAGCGCGCGCAGATGCCGCGTCGGTAGTGCTCGGCTTCGGTGCCGCACCCGGTGCACTGGAAATCGGTCTCGATGCCGGTGCAGTCGACACAGACCGCTCTGTCCTCGACTCGTCCGGGGAGCATTCGCTCGAATCCGCATGCTGTGCAGTATCCGTAGGTGCGCACCGCGGAGTGGAAGCATGTTCCGCAGATCTTGCCGTCGGGCCAGCGCACGCGCGGTTTGTCGGCTTCACGTCCGCATTGATCGCAGGTGAATTCGCCACCGGTTCTCGGTCGCCCTCGAACGGTGTTGCGGGGTTGGATTTCAATGGTCATCGCGGATCACCCGGGCGCGACGCGGCCGGATTGTCTTGTTGAGTTCCACGACGTTCGGTGCCGATGACGTCGCAGTTCGCTTCTTGCGTTCGTCGGCTGCGGTGACGGTGACCAGGTCCTGCATTCCACAGCCGAAGATGTCGCAGAGCGCCGCCATCATCTGCAGCGAGACACGTTCGGGTCGTTGCGTGACGAGGCGGTAGACCTGCGGGCGGGAGAGGGAGATTCCGCGTTCAACCAGGCGGGGGATGAGGTCGGTGCTGTTATGCATGCCGTGTGCGGCCATCAGCTTGGGTAGGCGCCAGATGTAGTCGACGGTGCATTTCACGAGATTTCTCCTTCCATACCGAGAGCGTCGCTCACGGTCGCATCCAACGCCCGCCGCAATGTGCGAGTGCGGAAGTCGCTCGACACGCACGTATAGAGGGAGGTGGTGCTGGCGTGCTCGTGACCCATCTGCTGTTGCACGAACAACGGATCCCAGCCGTCTTCGATCAGGTGGGTGGCGTACGCGCGACGCAGTGAGTGCAGGTCCAACCCTGGCGAGAGCTGCAGCTCGGTGCAGTAGCGCCGGAACCGGCGTATCAGGGTCAATTCGGCAACCAGCGCACCACGTTCGGATGGAAACAGATGGAGTCCCGCATCGAGATAGGGCTGGCCGTGGGTGAGCCAATCGTCGACGATCTCGGGGGTCCAGTCGAAGACCGTCAGCACGCTGCGCCGTTTCGGGGGTGACCCGCGGTTGGCTTTGCCGTAGCGCACGTTGAGAACTCCGAAGCGGCCGAACTCGCGTGCGTGGGGATTGCGGGCGAAGTCGACGGTCTGCAGGTGACGTACTTCGTTGAAGCGCAGCCCGTAGGAGTAGGCGAGTTTGAGCATCACCGCGTCACGGTAGGCCGGCAGCCACCCCTTGCGCCCTGTCGCCGCGATCGTGTCGACCTGGGTGTCGGCGTGATCGAACACCAGTTGCAGCTCGGTCTTGGTGAAGGCACGCTTGGCCGGTGTCTGCTCGTTGTCCTGGACGTGTGCTGCGGTGTTCCACTCGAAGAACACCTGAGCGGGGTGCGTACCGAAGCGGCTCTCACACAGTCGATCCCACCCGTAGTCGGGGTGGCTGATGTAGGAGCAGAAGAACTTCAGCGAGGTCTGATAGCTGCGGATCGTCGAGTCCGCGATTCGGCGAATCGAGCGGAGGTCTCCGAAGTATTCCTCCACCATGGCCGGGGTCCATGCCCACGGGAACTCGTTGGTGTAATCGATGAACCGCACGACCACCTGTTGCCGTTGCTCGATGGTACCGAGCTACAGATTTCGGCAGAGCTGCCGGTTCCGCCATCCCGTGAGCATGTCTTTGACCGTTTGCTCCTCGGGATGCAGTGCCGTCACCGACTCGACCAGGACGACGCGTCCGCTCTTGTCGACCCCCATGACACCCATTCTTCGTCTCGTTCAACGAATCAATGATTCACCAGATGAATCAATACTGCCAATAGCACTGCCAGCCTGTGATGTTGAACAGCGAAAACTACAGGCTGATGATGCCTCAAGAAGGGCGTCCGAACGGGCGACCTGCCAAACAGCACGTAATATCCTCATTTTGAACAGATTTCGTACTTCACCCAGAGAAGCACGAAGTCAGTTTGCCGGAGCTGAATGATTCATCGGATGCAACATGCATAGGTCCACCTGACATAATCTATATTATCGGCAACGAATTTCGTTATCGACAGACGTGGCCGGGGTGGGATCGCTGGACCGCTGGTTCGTCATCCACGTGCTCGGACGGCAGTCCGACCGGTTGCTGCAGTAACGGGTTGCCGAGCTGACGAGCAGCCGCGATCACGTTGTCGACGCCATCGACAACGAACGTCGCCGCATCGAGCGGGACCTGCAAGACGGTGTCCAAGAGCAACTGGTTGCCCTGGGAATGCTCATCGGCCGCGCACGTCGCGCCGAGAAGCCCGACAAGGTGCACGAACTCCTTACCCAAGCCCACGTCGCATCCCACGAAGCGATCAGCGAGCTGCGCGAGGTCGCCAACCGGGTGTACCCGATCGCACTCGATCGGGCCGGTCTCCACACTGCGATCGCGACGATGGCCGAACGGGCGAGCATCCCCGTCCGACTCACCTACGCACCTGACAGGGCGGCTTGCCCACACTTCTCCGAACAGACACGGTGGTGACTGAAATCGTCGCTCGCACCACTCGCCCACTGCATAGAAGCACCCGCCGCCCACTGCACGAACGCTCCCATCAGGCAATAGCTCCTAGGCCCGTCAGAGTCGCACGCGGCTGCCCAACGTCCGATGCCTACCGAGGTACGAGAGACTGTCGCACATGAAAGGTGCTCGAGCGACCTCAGCAAAACTGCCGCATCCTCGGTATCGGCTTCCGATTGCCGGAGACGTGCTTGGCCTTGATGCTGCCAAGCCGGTGCAAAAAGAGATGGCGATGGCCGACCAACTCGGCGGAATCTACGAGCGGAAGATCTTTGGCCACCGACTCGTCGTGGTTTCGGATCCAGAGCTCGTGTCGCAAGTCAACGACGAGGAGAACTGGGCGAGGTTTCTGGCTCTGCCTCACCGAAAGCTACGGGCACTTGGCGAAGACGGACTCTTCACTGCTTTCAACTCAGAACCGAACTGGCACCGTGCACATGCTGTTCTGGGGCCTGCGTTCAGCAAGTCGTCCATGCGTGGCTACCACGATTCGATGCAGGAGTCAGTGAGTGAACTGCTGAAGGCCTGGGATAGACACGCTGGGTCAACACCTATCGATGCTTACGCAGAATGCTCCAAACTGGCCTTCGATGTGATCGGACGATGCGCCGTCTCACACGACTTCGGCTCGTTTCGCCAGCCTGTACCGTTTGCGGACGCCGTCACCCGCGCGCTCCAGTTCGTCAACCGGTCTTCGAACGACATACCAGCAGTTCGGACCGTGCTTGGGCGAGGAGCTCTCCGTCAGCACCAGAACGACATTTTGTTTATCCGCAGCACCGTCGACGCGTTGATACATCGAAGAATCTCGAACGGAAGCTCAGGTCAGTCGCCACCAGATCTGTTGCAGCACATGCTTGAAAGTCCGGATCCGTCTAGCGGCCAGTACCTGACGCCAGAGAACATCCGAAATCAGATAGTGACATTTCTAGTCGCTGGTAACGAGACGACTGCCTCTACTACTGCTTTCGCCCTGCACTTCTTGAGCCGCCGACCCGACATATTTCAGGAACTACGGACTGAAATCGACGAGATCGCGCCCTCCGAGATCGACATCGGCTTTCAGGACGTGCCGAAACTCCGGCGCACGCGCCACGTAATCGATGAAACTCTACGGCTTTGGCCCGCGGCACCCGGCTACTTCCGCAAAGCCCGTGAACGAGGCGCGACCACCCTCGGCGGCTATCACGTTCCGGAGGGATGGGTCTTCGTCCTTCTTCCGCAGCTGCATCGCTCTGCAGCTTGGGGGCCGACCGCACGTGACTTCGATCCCAGCAGATTCGCTGCAGGCAATGCGGGTAAGTCCGATCAACGCATTTACAAACCTTGGGGCACCGGCCTGCGCGCGTGTATAGGTAGGCAATTCGCCCTGCATGAGGTTGTGCTGGCGTTGGCATCCATCGTTCGCCGATACGACTTGGAGGCGGATCCCAGTTATCAGCTCGATGTCCGCGAAGCTGTGACCTTAAGGCCGCATGGGGTGAAGCTCTCGATCTCGCGACGCTCTTGACTGTACCGTCGTTTGTCTAGATCAATCAGGAAGGGGAACCTGTGGACATCGTGAACAGCTGGCACCTGGTGGAAACCTTGGTTCCAGGACAGATGACAGTCATCAGCACTGGGGGGAAGGTCCGAGATTGGACCAAAATCGACCGCTTGTCACCTGGGCCCGAATTCGATCTGCATGGATTTCTGGAACTCACACGTCGTTCTTGCGCCGAGCAAGCTGTGCTCTTCAAAGGCCGTCGGCGCGAAGCCCGCATTCGCGCAGTACCGGTTCTGGGGCCGTCTGGGGAAACCCACGGCATACAGGTCTGGGTGGGGGACCCGGAGGTCGAACCCGATCCTGCGCGAACCGTTTCCGGAATAGCCTGGCTGCTCGAACGCACCGTCATCGAGCAGACAGTAGAGGCTTCCGCGATGTCCGGCGTCTCTGCTGCTGATCACGTACCGGAACGAACCCCGGCTGAATACAACGCCAAAGCCGTCAAATTCGACGGGTCCGAGGAGTTGTTCGCCCAGGCACTGGTCCCTACCCACGGTCAGAAGTGGGAGGGCCCAATGTCCGTTCTCCATGCAGATGGCCGAGTCATGCGTTGGCATTGCTGGGGCAGAGGGAGAACTGACCCTCCCAACGTCGGCCTCAGGCTGCTATGGCACGACGTGACAGACACAACGGAACCCGACAAACCAACATTGGCTGAGCTGGGAATGCCGAGCGGCCTTGAGAGCGGTGGAACACGCATCGCGGTATTCGACGGCCGAACCGGAATTTTGACGATGTGGTTACCGGAAGCTCCAAACTGGGTGAAATGGCGTGACCTCTCAAGCGGTTGCGGCGTGTTGCACGACGACGACCGGGCGACACTGTCTGACGCTCTGGAGAAGTGGACTCACGACACGTCTCCCGTGTCAGCTGATGTACGCATCCGTGCAATCGACGGCGGCGACGCGACCGACTGGAAGTGGCAGCAGACCCGACTTGAGCTGCGGCCATACCCCGGGCAACTTGGCGACCGGCTGGTCCTTGCGGTGCTCCCCGCGCTACAACCTTCCGAGCAGGCGCTTGAGGTTCCCACTCCCTGAAAGATCGTGATAGCTTCGCCCTCGGCACCTTCGACTCTCCCGGAGAGTCGAAGACTTCCTGTCGGCCGCATGGCCCTCAGACGCAGCCTTTGAGCACCACGTGGATCACATTTCACGTGGCTAACAAGCATGCGTCTTGGAGCCAAAATGCCGACCCAGAGTCAACTTCGCAATCAAGCCGGTTCGCCCCGCGGCCGCTTCCGCGCACGCTCGTATGCCTCGTTGACCCGTTGCGTCGGGTACTCCAGCGCTTCAGCTATCTGGCGGGCGGCCGGCGCGCTCAGCTTGCTCTGCCCGCGCTCAAGCGCCCCGATGTACTGGCTACTGACGCCGATTTCACTCGCTAGCATTCCCTGGGTCAGCCCTCTGGATATTCGCAGATCACCGAGGTACTCCTCGTCCTCCGGCACCGAGACGAAGTCGCTGATCTCGCTCCCGAATTCCTCGGCGCATCGAGCAAGAGTGTCTACACGGGGATGGGACTGGCCTCGCTCCCACTGTGAGTACGTCGTCAGAGCAACTCCGAGAACGCGCGCAACCTCAGCACCACTCAGCTTGAGTTCAATTCTCCGTGCACGCAGCTTGTCAGGTGCGAACCCACGCAACCGACGCCTCACCGATGGAACCTCACAGGAGAACACGATGTCACTTGTCTCAGTTTGGTAGCACATAAAGCATGTTTAGCTGCTAATGTATAGAATTGGTTGTTTAGATACTGGACATGCTGACTCCAGGCCGTTGAATGCGCCACCGCGCGAGCTCGTCCACGGCACGAGTCGTACAACAAGACATTCCCCCCAAGATGCAACGGCTACGCGTCGTATGGCGCAGCAAAGAAGGTGAGGTTTCTCCCGAATAGAGTGCTTCGATTAAGCAGACCCCAGATGCGCCGTGATTGGTCGTCCCGAAACGCATCCGGAGTCCTCTCCACCTACGGAACGAGCCCAATATCGGGCCAGAGTTGTATCCGCAGTGGCTCTCCCAGCCTATGCGGATCTTGCAGAACCGCAATCGGATCGGAGATTACCTATGACATCCGTCGTGCAAGCGCCGACGTTACACATGACTCCCAGTTGGAATCTCGGCTACGCCCCATGCCGCTCGGTCAGTGACCGCGTCGCCGGCCTTGCCGTGTGCTCACTGCCATCCGAGCCCCGCCACAGCAGGCACCGCTTTCTATGCGATGAGACCGGGTCAGTAATCAGCGAATGGACAGACTCAGATCTGACATTCCGAAAGCCGCGCTCACAGCCCCACTCTTTGAGCCGCGTGGCTTAGTAGCCCCCGATCGCGGTTGGCGTCCGCTCGGACGCCAACCGCGAGATGGCTCGCCAACGGACTCACCGCCCTGGGGCTGTTGCCGAGCCAACTCACTTGACGGACCGACGCGAAGGCCAGTTGCAACGCTTCGACCTCGTCGTGTACCGAACTGCGCGACCCGGCGGGAGAACACACCGCTGCCCAAAAAATCTCTCGCAGAAAGGAGATAGCGACCCACCATGTGGATCTTCCAGCAGCTGTGGATCTGGCCCGTCATCTTCGGCTGGCTCTGACTGAGGACGTGGGGCAATCGAATCGACATCCACACATGCCGATCCGATTGCCCCACATAGCCTCCCTGCTGGTCACTAGCTGAATTGCTCGACCGATCTAAGACCCAAACTTGTTGTAGAACAACAAATCTCGAAGGAGATACACCACAATGCCGACTCGCTCTTCGACTAAAGCACGCCACCGTACGATCCCTCGCCCTGTCGCAGCGTCAGCGACAGCAGCGCTCACTTTGACGGTGGCCACGATGTTCACCACCGCTGGATTCGCCGTTGCCGCGCCAGGGCAGCCCGGGGTGACCACAGAAGTTCCCGGCGGCCAGCCGAGCGTCACTACACCGTCCCCGTCGGTGCTGCATCAGGATTCAGGCACGACAGCGGACTGGCAGTACGTCGGCCCGTACGTGCCACCGGCGGAGTACCGCAACGCACCGACCCGTTCGGTTCCCAACTACAACGCGCCGGTCTACTACAGCGAACCCACCGTCGAGCAGACGCCGTCGAAGCCTGCCCCACAGCCCTCGACCGACGCTGTACCCGAACCTCATAAGGACGAGACGGTCGTAGCACCGGGTACGCCGGTTGCTCCGATTCAGGCTCCGGACAACACCGTTCGTTTCGGTGCAATCTCCGGTGAGAAGCCAAGTTGGTTGAGTCAGGACGACGCGGACCGTGTCAACAACACCGCCGCTGTGCTCGAAGCCCAGGGCGCGACGTACTTCAACAACCTCGGCATTCCGACGACACGCTCGGACCGGATGGCGGCCGGCACCACGGCGGGCGTGCTCATCGGAGGAACGACCTCCGCGGTCACGACCTACGCAGTCGTAGCACCGGCGGCGATCTTGGCCGGTGGCCTGATCGGCGGCACCATCGGCGGCATCACCGGCGCAGGAGTCGGGTCGGTTCTGATTCCCGGTGTCGGAGCTGTCCCGGTGGGTGTCGCCGCCACAGCGGGCGGTGCAGCGATCGGTGCAGCGGTCGGCGCTGCTGCAGCGCTGATTCCAGCGGCCGGTGTCGGCGCAGCCGGAGCGGTCATCGGCGGTGTCGTCGGCGGCGCATACGGTGCGGGCGAAAACCTCGGTGAAGCACCTTCGCCCGCCCCAGCACCTGCCCCGGCACCCACGCCAGCCCCTACTCCCGCGCCACTCGCGGCCCCGGTGTGGACTCCTCCGGAGGCAGCGAGCATCGCACCCGCGCTTCCGTTGGAGGTGCGGGAGATCGTCGCTGCGCAGCCGGGCGGTACCGATGTACTCGCCGCCGCCGATACCGTTGCAGCGCAGGCGGGATCGTTCCTGGATTCGGTTGCCCCTGCTGGATGGCACCTGTGACCTCGCGTCCTCGGCTCCGCGTTGCTCGCGTGGCGTTGGCTGCGGCCGCCACTGTGGCGGTCGTGGTCAATGCCACGTCGCCGGCGTTGGCTGCTCCGAGCGAGTCGGGCACGGACCTCATCACGGGGCCGTGCCCGGCGCTGTTCGCCCTCGGCGTGCAAGGGACCGGGGAGTCCGCCCCCGATGCCGCGCCGACGACCGATACCGGGATGCTTTCGCAGGTCTTCATGCCTCTGCTGGCCAAAGCCGTATCCGGTGGTACTGAGCTCGCTGGGCGGGCGTATGTGCCGTACGACGCCGGGTTCGGAGGCGCGGTGCCCGGCGGCAACGTCCCCTACACACAGTCGGTCGAGGGTGCGGAGACCAGCATCGACGCCATGGCTGCGGAGGTCGCTGCCGCATGCCCGGAGACGAAATTCACCGCCGCCGGCTACAGCCAGGGCGCTCACGCGGTCTCGACGTGGGCACAGAAAGTCGGAGCCGGTCAGGGGTCGATTCCGGCCGCCAAGCTCGTCGGGGTCGCCACCTTCGGCGACCCGACTCGGGCCGTGGGTGCACCGCTGTTTCCCGGTGCACCAGGGCAGACGACCCCAAAGCCTGCACCCGGCACCGCAGGGACAGAGGTCTCGAAGATCGAGGCCCTCGACCAGAACGCGCCGACCGGTGGAGGTATCGCGCCCACGTCGGACACGGTGAGCAACTACGGCGCGTTGACCGGCCGGGTCGCGAGCTTCTGCCAGTCCGGAGATCTCGCGTGTGACGCACCGTCGGATTCGCCGATCCTGCGGGTGGTGACCAACATCGCCGGTCAGTCCGAGCTCTCGGCCGGTGACCCGGTTCGGTCCCTGTCCTCGGTCGCGGAAGCGTTGGCGATGACCTCGATCAAGACGGCAGTGACGGTGGTCAACGAGGACATCAAGGGAACGACGCTGGCGAACCTGTCGATCGCTCCGAAGAAGTCCCTGTCCGAGCGTCTCGCGGCGGCATCGGATCCCAATACTCCGCTACCGACTGCCGACCAGGCGATCTCGGCTCTGCTCAAGGTGGGGACGATCGGGTTCAACGCCGTGAAAACGGTGGCGAAAGAGATCCTGACGCCGGCGAATATCGCCGAACTCGCCACAGTCGGGATGTCCAACCCCGTCGCCGCGGTCGGGTTGCTCGGAACCAAGCTCCTCGGCGCGGCCGCCAAGCTCGTTCCCCCGGCCACGACGTCGCGGTTGACCAACCAGGCCTTCACCGCTGTCAAAGACAACATCACCGACAACAAGGACCTGTTGAACCTGGCGACCCTGACGAAGTACTCGTCGACCATCGCTCAGCACGGCTCCTACGGGTCGACACCGACCACCCCGACAGGTGAATCGGCGACGGCGTTCGTGACCGACTGGTTCGTCGCGCTCGCCAAGGACCTGGCTAACGGTTCGACCGATACGGGCGGCATCGACGCCGACCCCAGCTCCCCGCTCCCGAGCACTGCGATCACCACCGCCGTCGTCACACCACCGGCCAGCACCAGGCCGACCACGACGACCACTCCGGCTGCTCTGCCGAATTGAGAAAGCCCCTGGCGCACACCTGCTGTGCGCCAGGGACTCTCGAAGAGAGGAACCAAAGATGATGACATACAACAACGAAGCATCGACCTCCCTCGACTCTTGGTTTCCACCCTTCGATCCCCTCGACGCCACCCCGGCGGCCGATGCCACACCGCCACAGAACGTTCCGGCAGCAGACAAGCCCGATGACACCCGGTCCGCCGCCGACGGGTCACACTGGCTTCTCGCGCCCCCACAGCCAGCAGCGCCACGACCGCGACCCGCTCGACGCCGCTCCGTCAACGCCCGCGCGCTCGGCATCACCGCGGCGGCCGTCGCGATGACAGTCGGTGTCGGAGCACTTGCGGTCGCTGTCTTCACCTCCGACCCGGACACCACGCCCGAGGTCGAGGCCGTGTCGACCCCAGCCTCGACATCGGAGCTGCCCGCGCCCACGACCACCACCGCTGCGCTCGCCCAATCCTGGTGCCCCGAATCGGTGACCGACGGGGTGGTGACCGGCGCGGGCCCGGGCGGTACCACCTCGGGAAGCGCAGCGATCCTGGCGTTCGAGCACGCCTACTACGTCGAACGCAGCGGCGCGGCCGCCCGCGAGATCCTCGCCCCGAACGCGCAGTTGAAGTCTGCAACCGCCGACGAGCTCCAACGCGGTATCGACACCATCCCCGCCGGTACTGAGCACTGCGTGAGCATCCGGGCCGCCGCCCCGAACACCTACGCCGTGACCCTCGAGCAGCGCTACAGCGACGGCACTCGCACCACGGACAAACAGACCATCAGCACCACCGACGCCGGTGGCCGCACCTTCATCACCTCGATCGGAGCAGCACAGTGACCGAAGAGCGCGCCGAATGGATGAGCGAATGGCTCACCCCGCCCCCAGAGAGCCCGTTACCCGACACCGCGGACCAGGGCGCACGGGTCCTTCCCCTACGTGCTCACCCCGAACCGGTGCCCGCCCCCGACCCGATACCACCGATGACTCTGGTCCTCGGTGCCTGCGGGGGCGCAGGAGCGAGCACCACAGCACTCGGACTGGGCAACGCATGGTCTGCTCGCGGCCACGACGTGGTCGTCGTCGACGCCACACCTGCAGGCGGTGATCTGGTCGAACGCGGCGCAGATTCCATGGTCAGCGACACCGTCATCGAAACCGCCTTCGACAGCTCCGACCCCGACAACGTGCCGGCCTCGGTCGCCGACTGCACCTCCGCGACCTCGGCAGGAGCACACATACTCGGGCGCGCCTGGCTGCAGTCGGTCGAGCCGGCATACCGGGGCATCGATCGCTACCTCCGCAGCCAAGTCGACACCTCGATCTACGACCTCGGACACCGCGGGTTCGGCCGCGCCGCAGCCGATCCGCTGCGGTCCGAGCCCTGGGCGGCGATAGTCCTGGCCGTCCATGCCCGCGCCGATGCCGTCAATCGGATGCGCGCGGCACTGGAAACCATCCGCTACACCGCCACGGATGCAGGCCCACTGCGCACCATCGTCGCGATATCCCACCAGCTCCCGGGAACACCAGGAATCGACCTCGACGAACTCCGAAACCACCTGCACGGCAGAGTGTTCGCCGTCCTCGACATCCCCTACGACCCTCACCTGGCCACCGGGCTGCCGATTACGGCCGACGAGCTGAACCCAGCGACGTCCGCTGCCTACGAGCAGCTACGGGCAAGCACCGTGCGCGCTGCCGCCGGAGGGCAGGGCCGGTGAGCATTCCCCACCTCGCGACCCCCGGCAACCAGACACCCCGCGGTGCGGGAGATCTCTCGATGCGCCTACCCGAACGCGAGCTCCCGATATGGGACAGGCCGATACCACTACCGGATCGTTCCCCGTCCCCGATGCTCTGGCTGCTCGGCGCACACGGCGGCGCAGGCGTGAGCACCCTCGCCCACGTTCTCGCTCCCGCCGGCGACTGCGGTGACCGCTGGCCCGGCGGGTACGGAAAGCAAAGTCCCTACGTCGCGATCGTTGCCCGCGAGACCGTCTCGGGACTGGTCAAAGCAGGTGAACTGCTTCGTCAACACACCGCAGGCCACGGTGGACCCTCCACGATCATCGGCCTGATCACCGTGGCCGACCGACCGGGTCGAAAGCTGCCCAAACAGATCCAGCAGACCCGCGACGTCGTCACTGCACTCGTCGGCCGCGACTGGCGCATCGGCTGGGTCGAGCAGTACCCACTCGCGCGAGATCCCAGCGGCCTGGCGGTCTGGTCACCGTTCGATCCGCAACCGGAGAAAAAGCGCAGTGCCACAGACGTTCCCGCCGACATCGCCACCGTCGGATCGGAACTACGCGAGGCCATCCTCCTCGACGTTCGACGCTCCACCACCCCGACAGAAGGAAAGCCATGATCCTGCACAGCCTGCACACCGGAATCGACATCCTCGCCCAGATCGAGCTCACCCCCGAAGCGCCACCGAAGTCCGACGGCTTCCTACGCCTGGGCCGCTGGCTCAGTTGGTTTGTCCTTCTCGCCGGTGTGTGTGCACTGGTCTACGGCGGCGGAAAATTCGGCTGGGAGAAGTACAACGGCGGGGCACTGGAATCGCCGAAGATCGTCGTCGGAGCCCTGATCGGCGGTGTCATCGCCACCAGCGCCGGCACCATCATGACCAGCGTCGCCGGATGAGCGTGCACAGGTGAAGACACCACCGACCGAGGTCACCGAACCATTGGTGCAGTTGCTGCAATACCTGCTCTGGTTCGCCTTCGCGATATTCACCATCCGATTGATCTGGGCCGCAGGACGTTTGGCCTACACCCGACGAGAGTCCCCCCACGAGACCGACGCCGCTCAATCGATCGTGGTCACGCTCATCTCGGCCGTGTTCGCCTCTGCCGCAACCGGTATCGCCGCAGCCCTGTTGACGTTCTGACCATGCGAGCGCCCCAGCATCGCGTAACGAAAGAGGTATCTCCGACCATGACCGCATCCACACCCGACGACGGGGCACCCCGCATCCGCGGGGCACGAGCATGGATAGCCGTCGGGCTGCTCGCAGCGGCACTGGCCACGGCCTGCAGCTCCGGCGGCACCGAAGCCACCGATACGGCGGCTCCGACCACCTCGACGGCCCCGGATCCGTCCGCACCACCGACCGGGGTGCGCTGGCAGGACTACCAAGGCATCGCACTGCCTGTCGGCGATCAGGGCCCGGCCCACAATCCGGGAAGCGGCCCTGTCGGCGGATTCACTCACGACCCGCAGGGTGCGGCCCTGGCAGCACTGCAACAGACCGTGCGGATCTCGGTCGCTCCCGACTACCAATGGCCATCGGTGGTCAATGCCGCGGTCGCTCCCGGACCTGCACGTGACTCGTTCGCCGTCAACCGGCAACTGATCTCGATCACCGCACCCCCTGCCGCCGACGAGCGTCCCTCGATCGCCGGGTACCGGATCACCGACTACACCGTCGAGCGGGCGGCTCTGACGATCTACACCACCTTCCCCGACGAATCGATCGCCGCATCCGACACCGCCGTCGTGTGGTCGGGCGAGGACTGGCGGCTACTGCTTCCCGAGCCCGGCGACACCACCGTCAGAGTGCGCTCGATCACCGAAGTACCGGAAGAGGCAACACCCTTGGAGAAATCGTGATGAGCACAGGACCGCGACACAATCCCGTCCCGTCGTCCCCGGATGACGACGGACAGGTCCTGGGCGGACGCCGGTGGACGTTGGTGCTGTCGGTGATCGTGATCGTTCTCGTCGTCGTCGGCGGCACCGCGGCCGTCCTGATCAACCGCAGCGCCCGCGAGATCTCCGCGCCGCAACCCGACACCGCCAGTCCCGCCGCGCCGCAGCCGACCCAGAGCAACCGCGCCGACTGGGGACTGCCCTACCTCGACGAACTCGGCTTCCGCGTCGAGGTGCCCCCGAACCCGAACGGCATCGCCCTCGACCAAGACCCCGGCTCTCGCCCCGATCCCAGCTCCGCCGACTACCAGAGCGCCCCGCCTGCCGGGGTGATGTGGCAGAAAGTGCAGAACTATCCCCTCCCGTTCTCCGCCTCCGACGGGCCCACCGCAGTCGACGGTGCCCTCGCCACCGGCTTCGCTCGAACCCCACAAGGCGCGGCCCTGGCGGGACTGCAGCTGGTGAACCGCAGCCAATCCACGTTCGAGGGTGCAGCGGCAGTGATGGGTACCCGAGCGGTCGCCTCGACCCCCGAGCTGCAGACCGAGCTCGACCGCAATCTCGCCAACGCCCAACGTCAGATCGCGGCCGGCAACACCGCGCCGCCGGCCAAGCCATTGTTTCGGCAGGAGGCCTACCGCCTGACCTACTACTCGTCGGACTATGCGGTGATCGAATACGCCGGCAAGAACGTCTCCGGCAATGGCTGGACCACGGTGCCGATCGAGCTGCTCTGGCGCGGCGGCGACTGGTCCCTCAAGCTCGCCGAGGCGGGCAAGGTCGGCAACACCCCGACGTTGGCGGGGTGGACGCAATGGCCCGGAAAATGACGACCCTCGCCCTCCGGTGCCTCCGGTCGACAGCAGTGGCACTGGTGATCGTGCTTGCGGTGATGCTGACCGGCAGTGCGATCGCGGCCGCGCAGGAACCCACTCCGGACGACACGGCACAGACGGACTCGGCGCAGACCACCGCGTGCGACACCGCCGGCGACGTCGTCGGTGACGTGTTGGGCACGCAGTTGCCGGTCAT
This sequence comes from Rhodococcus sp. 05-339-2, assembly GCF_002258965.1. NCBI lineage: Bacteria > Bacillati > Actinomycetota > Actinomycetes > Mycobacteriales > Nocardiaceae > Rhodococcus > Rhodococcus sp. 05-339-2. The sequence goes on along the minus strand of NZ_NOYW01000002.1, from coordinate 1,093 downwards.
CGGCGATCTGATCGGCGGCGCGAGCGGCGCACTGTGCGCAGCGGACGGCAACCCCCTCGACGCAGCCAAGAACTTCGCCACCAGTCAGTTCGCGGAGATGTGGGAATCGCAGTTCGGGGAGATCGTGCAGTCGATCCTCACCGGCATGGCGCAGGTACTGACCATGGCGATGACCTGGTGGATCAAGATCCCGAACCCGGATCTGCAGAATTTCACTCCGCTGCAGACGATCTCGGAGTACACGGGCTGGATACAACTGGCACTGCTGGTCGCGACGATCATCTTCCTGGCCTTGCGTCTGGCGGCTGCGCGGCGTCACGCACTGCTCAACGAAGCCGAAGAAACCTACAAGGCCCTCTCCCGCACCATCATTGCCGCCACGATGTTCTCCGTCGTCGTCGCCGCGGGAACCCGTGCCGGGGACGCGTTCTCGGACTGGCTGATCACCGATACCTCCAACCGTGACCCGGTGGGCATGGTCGACTCGATGCTCTCGATCAACTCCTACGGCAGCGCCACCCCGGGGTTGATGCTGATCATCGGATTGGTCGGCCTTCTCGGCGCGATCGCGCAGGCAGTGATGCTCGTGGCCCGCCAGGTGCTTCTCATTGCCGCTGTCGCGGCCGCACCGCTCGCGGCCGCGGCCGGAGGTACCTCGGTCGGCTCACAGTCCTACGACAAGATCGTGGCCTGGATCATTGCGTTCCTGCTCTTCAAGCCCGTCGGCGCGCTGGTCTACGCGATGGCGTTCCTGACCGCACAGAACTCGGCGAACGTCACCGAGGGCGAGATCCCCGACATCGACCAGCTCCAACAATCGCTGTTGGGCATCGTCATGCTCACCATGGCCGCGGCGGTTCTGCCCGCGATGATGCGCCTGTTGGTGCCGGCGGTCGCGGCCGTCGGCTCGGGTGGATCCGGTGCCGCCGCAGCAGGAACAGCTCTGATGGCCGGAGCTGCGGTCGCCACGGGCGGAAAGTCCATGGCCGCAGGCAAAGCAGTCGGTGGCGGCAGCGCAGGCGCGGCAGCGTTCTCCGGAGGGGCCGGTGGTGCCGGACGACTCGCCGGCGGTGGCGGCGGCGGTGGTGGCGGT
>NZ_NOYW01000018.1:0-908648 GCF_002258965.1 Rhodococcus sp. 05-339-2 | reverse complement strand
CTCGTGCATGTCGTAGGGGGTGTTCGGTGAATCGGGGATCAGGGTGTCGAGTTCGAGATCCTCCGCGGTGAGCGAGTCCTCGATCGACCCGACGACCGGGTCCGAGGGTGCGGTGCGGGGGGCGTCGGCGCGATTGTTGCTCGGTAGGTACGAGAGCAGGTCGCGGACGTAGTCGAGGGCGTCCTGTTCTCCGGAGGCGACGTAGTGCGCGACCCCGGATTTCTCCATGTGGGTGTGTGCGCCGCCGAGTTCTTCCATGGTGACGTTCTCGCCGGTGACGGTCTTGATCACGTCGGGTCCGGTGACGAACATCTGGGAGGTGCCGTCGACCATGACCACGAAGTCGGTCAGGGCCGGGGAGTAGACGTGCCCGCCCGCGGCGGGTCCCATGATCACCGAGATCTGCGGGATCACCCCGGAGGCGCGGACGTTGCGGTGGAAGATCTCGCCGTACAGTCCGAGGGAGACCACCCCTTCCTGGATGCGGGCTCCGGCGCCTTCGTTGATGCCGACCAACGGTCGTCCGGTTTTGACGGCCAGGTCCATCACCTTGACGATCTTCTCGCCGTAGATTTCCCCCAAGCTGCCGCCGAAGACGGTGGCGTCCTGGGAGAACACGCACACATCGCGGCCGTCGACGGTGCCGTAGCCGGTGACCACACCGTCACCGAAGGGCCGGTTCTCCCCCAACCCGAAGTTCTGCGAGCGGTGGCGGGCGAGGGCGTCGAGTTCGACGAACGAGCCCTCGTCGAGCAGGGCGGTGATCCGCTCACGGGCGGTCAGCTTGCCTTTGGCGTGGACCTTGTCCACCGCCGCCTCACCGGACGGAATCTCCGCAACCGCGAGACGTTTACGAAGATCGGCCAATTTACCCGCAGTGGTATGGATATCGGGGGCTTCGGCCGACCCGTGTGCAGTGGAATCCTGGACGCTGGTCATGGGGCACTACTTTAACTGCGAGTGTGATCTGCGCCCCGACCGAGGGTGGTTCGCGGCAGGCCCTGGGCCTGTCGCCGAGCCCATATGCTGGTGCGTATGTGGACAAACCTCGATCGCCCGCCACTGGACGTTCGCGCGCTTCGCCGGGCACTGGTGGACGGCCCGCAGGCCTCCTGGTCTCGGGTGGACGTGGTAGCGGAAACCGGTTCGACCAACGCGGACCTGATCGCGGGCGCAGCGAATTACGCGGACCGGACGGCACTGATCGCCGAACATCAGGACAGCGGACGCGGCAGGCACGCGCGACCGTTCTCCGGTGTGCCGCGGTCGCAGATTCTGGTGTCGATGCTGCTGAAGTTCCCCGGAATCGATCCGGCCGTGCTCGGGTGGGTATCGCTCATGACCGGAATCGCACTGGTCGACGCGTTGCGCACCGTCGGTGAAGTCGATGCTCGACTGAAATGGCCCAACGACGTCCTCATCGGTGGCAAGAAGGTCTCGGGCATCCTGGCCGAGGTCGCCGCGCACGGGCCCTCGCCCACCGTCGTCATCGGGCTCGGAGTGAACGTGTCGATGACGAGCGACGAGCTGCCGGTGCCCACGGCGACGTCACTGGCGCTGGAAGGGGCTGCGGTTCTCGACCGCGACACGTTGGTTCGGGCGATCCTGCGGGGAATGGCCGCCGAGGTGGACTCGTGGCGGGACTCGAACTGGAACACCGACGCCCTCGTCCACCGGTACCGGGAGAGGTGCGGCACCATCGGGCAGCGTGTACGAGTCGATCTGCCCGGCGGCGACGAGAAGGTGGGAACGGCAATCGACGTCGACGAGCACGGCCGGATCGTGATCGAGGTCGAGCAGCAAGGGTCCGACACGCCGTCGGTGCTGGCCGTGGCCGCCGGTGATGTCACTCATCTCCGACCCCTCTCGTGAGACCATATCGACTCGACGGAAGTCGAGGCTAGTAGTCAGGAGTGCACGTGGGTTACCCACAGGACGCGTTGGCCGACGAGGAAGAGCTCCTGCTCCATCATCACCCCCACTGGAAGATGCTCGTCCTGCCGTCGGTGACATTCGTGCTCGTCACCGGCCTGGCAGGGGTCGGTCTCGGAGTCGCGAGTGCGCGGCTCGAATCGACCGCCGCGAACGTCGCCATGATCGCCACCGCGGTGATGTGGGTGGCGATCGTCGTGTGGCGGTGCCTGGTGCCGCTGATCAGCTGGAAGTGCACGCATTTCATCGTCACCGACCGGCGAGTGTTGATCAGACAGGGCGTGCTCACCCACTCCGGCATCGACATTCCGATGAGCCGAATCAGCAACGTGCAGTTTCGCCACGGACTCCTCGACCGGATGTTGCGAACCGGGACGCTCATCATCGCCTCGGCATCGGACGATCCGCTCGAGTTCGACGACATTCCGCACGTACAACGTGTGCATTCCCTGCTCTACCAGCAGGTATTCGACTCGATGGAGTACCGCCGGGAATCCGTGCACGGCCTGCAGGGAGCGTTCGAGCCGATTCCCGAGGATTCGGCTGTCGAGTCCAAACCAGGTTGGCGAGCCGGGAAACGCAGGTAACACAGGCTGTTCTCACCTTCGAACCGTATGGTGACCGATGTGACCGACGTGCTGCTTGCCGAAGACGACGAAGCCATCGCTGCGCCCCTGTCCCGAGCTCTCGGACGTGAGGGCTACACGGTGACCGTCGAACAGACCGGCCCCGCAACCCTCCAGCGCGCGCTGGACGGAAAGTTCGACCTGTTGATACTCGACCTCGGCCTGCCGGGGATGGACGGCCTCGAAGTGTGTCGGCAGGTGCGTGCCAACCGATCCGAGGTCGCCGTACTCATGCTCACCGCGCGAACCGACGAGGTCGACTTCGTGGTCGGTCTCGACGCCGGGGCCGACGACTACGTCGGCAAGCCCTTCCGGCTCGCCGAGCTCATGGCCCGCGTACGTGCGTTGCTCCGCCGCCGTGGTGCCGGGGAGGATTCCCCGATCGAGGTCGGTGCCATTCGTCTCGAACCCGCTGCTCGACGCGTCCTGGTCAGCGGCACCGAGATATCTCTGGCCAACAAGGAGTACGAGCTGCTCAAGGTCTTGCTCGACCATGCGGGCCAAGTCGTCTCTCGTGAGGTGATCCTGCGTGAGGTCTGGGGCGACGCGGAGCTGCGCGGATCGAAGACCCTCGACATGCACATGTCCTGGCTGCGTCGCAAGATCGGCGACGAAGGACCCGTGGCCGAGCGTCGTATCGCGACGGTGCGCGGCGTCGGCTTCCGTATCAACAGCGACTAGCGGTCGATGCGGCGCCGGATTCTGGTCTCGATTCTCGCTGTCGTCGTCATGACGGCCTTGCTGCTCGGTCTGCCCCTGATGTACACCGCGTGGTTGTGGGTGGAGGATTTCACCCGCAACGACCTGCAGGCACGCCTGGATCGAATGGCGGCCGAGATCATTTCGCAGGAAGGGTCGGCGGGGCTGATCGAGGGCCAGCTCGATATCGGCTCGCTCCGGTTGGCGATCCCACAGGGTGGCCGGCTCGTGGTCATCTACCCGACCCCCGAGGATGCCGCATCGCGCGCGGACATCGGGCAGTCGTCCGTGCCTCGACCGCTCGTCGAATCGCTGTCGATGGGTACCTCGGGTTCGCTTCGCCTCGAAGTTCCGTCCGACGACATGCGTTCCCTTCAGCGCCAGGCGCTCGGAGCTGTGACTCTCGTCGTTCTCGCATCGGCGATGGCAGGCACCGTCGTGGCCGTAGCGACGGCCAAGCGGCTGGCCGACCCGTTGCAGGATGTGGCGCGGCGCGCCGCCCGGCTGGCCGAGGGCGACTTTCGGCCGGACCCAAGGCGGCACGGCATCGCAGAACTCGATCGGGTCTCGGAGGTTCTCGATTCGGCGACCGTCGAGATCGCCGGGCGGCTGCAACGTGAACACACGTTGGTCGCCGATGTCTCGCATCAGCTTCGCAGCCGCCTGACCGCCGTCCGTCTACGCCTGGACGAGATCTCCACGCACCCGGATCCGGCAGTGGTCGACGAGGCCAACGAGGCGATGGATCAGGTGGACCGACTGACCCTCGCCATCGACGAGCTCGTTCGATCCTCTCGAAGTGACGGCGCTGCCGACGCGCACGAGGTCTCGGTCGTCGAGGAACTGATCGGCACCGTCGTCGAGTGGCAGCGAAACTTCGAGGACGTGGGGCGGACCCTGGTGCTCAAGGGTGATGCGGACCTGAAGGCCTCGGTGACCGGCTCGCGGTTGCGCGAAGCGGTCTCGGTACTGGTGGACAATTCTCTGGTGCACGGAGAAGGCGCGTGCACGGTGGCGGTTCGGGCCGTCTCGGCGGTCGAGAGCACCGAGGGACGCCGTGAACGACTGGTCTGTGTCGAGGTCTCGGACGAGGGACCGGGAGTGAGCAACGAACTCGCTCCGCACATCTTCGACCGTGGATTCTCGGGAGCCGGTTCCACCGGTGTCGGGCTCGCGCTGGCCCGGGCGCTGATCGAGGCGGACGGCGGCAGGCTGGAACTGCAGCGCCGCCGTCCGGCGCTCTTCTCGGTCTTCCTGCCTGCGTGGCGTGAACCGTCGGCTGCCGTGCCTCGGCGCGAGCCGCGCTGATCGTCTCAGGGAAGGTCGAGTGCGTCCGCTGCGTCGGTCGGGTCCTCGTTGCGTTCGGCGTCCACTTCCAAGATGGTGCGCGCGTTGTCCTCGGGGAAGGCGAAGCGGCGCAGTGCCCAGAACCGGAATGCCATCTGCAGCAGGTTGCCGATGATGTAGTTGAGGACGAAGTCGATGATGACCACCGTGGTCAGCGACTCACTGGTGTCGCGAATGTCGAAGACGTTGTTCGCGATCCACAGGGGACCGGCTGCGATGAGCACGCCGATGCCGCTGATCGCGAAGAAGAGCAGTGCCTCGTGGTGCCGCTCGCGTCCGCCGCGATGCTTGAATGCCCACTCGCGGTTGAGGAAGTAGCTGAGCAGGGTGGCGAGAACACCCGAGATGATCTTGGCGATCACCGGCTTCTGCTCGAGCACCGTCAGGCTCAGCGAGTAGAAGATGACGAGGTCGAACACCATCGTCGTGCCACCCACGATGGCGAACTTGATCAGCTCACTGTGCCGGATCGCGAGGTCCCGAATGGGCTTGGGTAAGCGTTGGAGCACGCTTGCGATCGTCGGCACAACGGTGAAGTCTACGAAACCCACCCCGGATTCGCCGAACCGAGGCTCCGATCATCAGGGTTTCCACAGGTCCTCGCCCAGCAAGTGGCCCGGCGGGCCGGACGCCGGTTCGGACCGAATGCGCGCGACATGACACCATGGTGAGCCGTGACAGGTACCGAACCGCGCCCCACCGCTGCGCGCCCGTCGTCGACCGGAATGCCCGTGGTGACGATGATCGGCGGCGGTCAACTCGCCCGAATGACTCACCAGTCCGCCATCGAACTCGGACAGACTCTTCGCGTCCTCGCCGCGGGTGCCGACGAGCCGGCAGCTCAGGTCAGCCCCGACGTCGTCTTCGGGCACCACGACGACCTCGATGCGCTCCGCACGGCCGCGACCGGTTCCAACGCTCTCACCTTCGACCACGAGCAGGTGCCGACCGAGCACCTCGAGACTCTCGTGGCGGAAGGCGTCAACGTGCAACCGCCACCGAGTGCGTTGATCTTCGCCCAGGACAAACTTCGTATGCGCCGCAAGCTCGCCGAACTCGGCGCGCCCGGTCCCGCCTACGCCGAGGTCTCGTGGGCGCAGGACGCGATTGCGTTCGGAGACGAGCACGGGTGGCCGGTGGTACTCAAGGCCGTTCGCGGCGGCTACGACGGGCGCGGCGTCTGGATGCCGGCCGACGCCGAGGAAGCCGAGGCGATCGTCACTGCCCAACTCGACCTGGGTGTACCGCTCATGGTCGAGGAGAAGGTCGCCATGCGCCGCGAGCTGTCGGCGATGGTCGCCCGGTCGCCGTTCGGCCAGGGTGCCGCGTGGCCCGTCGTGCAGACCGTGCAACGCAACGGCCAGTGCGCCGTCGTGCTGGCACCTGCTCCCGACCTCGACGAGGACGTGGCCACGTTCGCAGGCAGGCTCGCGCTCGACATCGCCGGTGCGCTCGGCGTCGTCGGAGACCTCGCTGTCGAACTGTTCGAGACCACCTCGGGCAAGCTCCTGGTCAACGAACTCGCCATGCGCCCTCACAACTCCGGGCACTGGACCATGGACGGGTGTCGCACCTCGCAGTTCGAGCAGCACCTCCGCGCGGTACTCGACTACCCGCTCGGCGACACCGATCCACTCGCTCCGGTGACGGTGATGGCCAACATTCTGGGCGCGCCCGAGGCCCCCGAGATGACGATGGACGAGCGGCTGCATCACCTGTTCGCCCGCATGCCCGATGCGAAGGTGCATCTGTACGGCAAGGGCGAGCGCAAGGATCGCAAGATCGGCCACGTGAACATCCTGGGCGCACAATCGGGTTCGCTGGCCGACCCCGCCTACGTGGCCGCGGTGCGCGAGCGAGCCGAACGCGCAGCGCACTGGATGTCGCACGCCGAATGGACCGACGGATGGGACCCGCACGATGACTGACAACACTCCTGCCCCCGATGGTCGTTCCGCAGGCTCCACTCCTGCCGTCGGCCTGATCATGGGCAGCGACTCCGACTGGCCCACCATGGAAGCAGCAGCAGAAGCACTGGCCGAGTTCGGGATTCACTTCGAGGTGGGCGTCGTGTCGGCGCACCGCACCCCGCAGCGCATGCTCGACTACGCGCGCGAGGCCGCAGGCCGCGGGATCCGGGTGATCATCGCCGGTGCCGGGGGAGCGGCCCACCTGCCCGGCATGGTCGCGTCGGCGACGCCGCTGCCGGTCATCGGCGTTCCGGTGCCCCTGAAGTACCTCGACGGTATGGACTCGCTGCTCTCGATCGTCCAGATGCCCGCCGGTGTTCCCGTGGCCACCGTCTCCATCGGTGGTGCACGCAACGCAGGGCTGCTCGCGGTCCGGATTCTCGGTGCATCCGATCCGGCTCTGCAAGAACGGATGGCTGCGTTCCAGGCCTCGCTCGAGGCCATGGTGCTGGAGAAGGACAAAGCGCTGCGCACCACTCTGCTCGGGTGAGCGCAGCCGTGTCACGCAGCGAGCAGATCGAGCGCGCAGGTCGCGGTAGTCGGCAGTCGATGCTCATGACACGGCTGGCGTTGCTCTATGCCCGGCTCTGGCGCGGTACGGCGCGCTTCGACGACGAATTCGCCCTGTTCGTGTGCACCGGGCTGCGCGGCGGATTCGGCCGCGGCGGAACGACATTCGGCGGTGCCTATCTGACGAAGGGCAACACCGCCCGTCGGGTTCTGCGGCACGAGGCCGTACACGCAGACCAATGGGCGAACTTCGGGCTCACCTTCCCGTTCCGCTACCTCGCCGAGGAAGCGCGGCATCGGGGCCCGGCGAACAAGTACGAGATCGAGGCCGGACTCGCCGACGGTGGCTACCGTCAGCCCGGCTGAGCAGCGGTGGCGGTGACCTTTTCGGTCTCGGCCCGCCGCTGGGACTTCGTCTCGTCCGGATTGGCCACCTGAACCAGTGACGCGCCGACGACGAGAACCGAGAGCAGACCGTCGATCAGCTCGTCGGCCGTGTTCCAGGACGCGCTGGAGGCGATCCGGTCCGAGGCCGTCCACGACCGTGCGTCGGCTCGCTCACGAGCGGCAGCGAGCACCTCGTCCACCGAACGCCCGTCCAGTGCCGCACCTGCGCTCGCGGAACCCGCGACCCTGAACTGATCGCCGTGCACCCGCACCGACGTCGCGTAATCGGTCATGCCGATCGGCAGATCGGGAACCGCCTTGCCGAACGCGTCGAGCGAGAACGCCAACACCTCGTCCGCCTCGGGAGACTCGTCGAGCCGATCGCCCGACACCATCGCCACGTCCGCGGAGTCGTCGGCCCCGATGACCACCTCGCCGCCTGCCCACCAGACTCCCAGCAGCGCCGCAGCCGTCTGCCAGTGCGCGGGCAACAGCACACTCACCCTGCCACCCACCTCGAAGGCGAACTCGTCGCGCAACAAGTTGGCGGTCTTGGCGGCCCAGTTCGCGAGGGTCACCGCCGACACCTCGACCCGCTCACCGGACGCATCGTCGTAGAACGTCACGCGCGGACCGGCCGGATCGGCGGCGAGAATCGGGTCGAGCAGGGTCTGAGTCAGATTCGAAGCCACCCCAGCACCCTAGATGACGCTCGACGCCACCGATTCACACGCTCGGCGAGCGGCACCGATCAGTTGACGCACATCGGACCGGTGGAACCGGCGTCGATCGGAGCCGCCGGTGCCTCGGGAACCGCCGTACCCGATTCGGGAGCAATGGTTTCCGCAGTCGCGGCCTGCCCCGAGCCCGGCCCCGCGTAGTCGTTCGCGAGGACCACGCGCACGGTGTCCGCAGGCAGCGAGTCGTCGGCGGTGATCTGCAGATCGCCCAGGGCAGCAGACACGGCACGCGCGGCATCGCTGTCCACATCGGCAGCCTGGATACGGCTCGCGGAAATCGACGAGCCCTCGTAGTTTCCGATGGTGCCGTCGACGTATCCCAGGGCAGTCAGCGAGCCGGCGACACCGTTGGCGAGTCCGTCGATCCCGCTGTCGTTCGCGACGTCGACCGTCACCGTCGACGGATCGACAACCGGTGCGTCCGATTCCTCGGCGTTGGCCTCCGCCGAATTGCCGTCGCCGAGCAGTCCTTCGACGTACTTCTTCACCGCGGCCGGATCGACCTGCACGATCGATTCGCCGTAGTCGGTCGTCGCATTGATGTCGACTGCCGGGATCGTCTCGAACTTGACCTTGCCGCCTGCGAGATCCTGCAGGCGGGTGGCGAACTGCAGAATGTCCCAGTCGGAATCGAGCGTCACCGATCGCTGAACCGCGGTGCTGAGTTGGCCCAGTTTCGCGGGGTTGCTCAGTGTCTTGGCGCTGAGCACACTTCGCACCAGCGAGGCCATGAACACCTGCTGGCGCACGATGCGGTCCAGGTCTCCGCGGGGAAGATCGTGCCGCTGTCGGACGAAACTGAGAGCCTGCGAACCGGAGAGGTTCTGCTCGCCCGCCGGGAAGTTCGCACCCGACAGTGGTTCCTGCACAGGGTTGTTCAGACACACCTCGACGCCGCCGACGGCATCGGTCAGCAGCACGAAGCCGAGCAGACCCACCTCGGCATAGTGATCGACGGTGATGCCGGTGAGGTTTGCGACGGAGTCGATGAGGGCCTCGCGCCCGGCCTCGGTGGCCTGTGATTCGGCATCGGCGTCGGTGACACCCTGCTCCACCAATTCGAGCCGCTTGTTCTCCTTCGTCGCGCCGTACGCAGCGTTGATCTTCGACATCCCGATTCCGGGAACCTCGACGTACGAGTCTCGCGGGATGGAGATCGCAGTGGCCGACGAACCGTCGTTCGGGACGCGGATCAGCACGATCGTGTCGGTGTTGGACGCCACCTCTTCGCCTGCGTTCAGAGACGCGAGTTCGGCGGGGGACAACGCGTTGCCGTGGGCGTCGGTACGACTGTCCGTGCCGACCATGAGAATGTCGACGGCACCGTCGGCGGCTCCGCCGAGACCGAGACCACCCGCGGTGGCGATGTTCGAGCGCAGGCTGTCGACACTGCGCCAAGCGAAACCGGTCACCAGCAGAACCAGGATCGAGAGCACCGCGACCGCGACGTGCGTCGCGGGCCAGCGGGTACCGCCGACGCGAGGCGACCTGCCGTCGGATTCGGGTTGCTCGACGCCACCGCGAGCGCTGCGTCGTTCCGGCCGGCGCGATCTGTCCGCACGTTCGCTGCGAGTTCTCCGTCTGCCTTCACCGCGGAGCTCGTCGTCGCCGTATCGGTGAGCAGCGTCCCCGCGATCGGTGGGGCGGCCCGCGGTGCGCGCTCGGGGGCCGTCGGGTCGCCGGGGAGCGCTCCGCCTCGGCGGGGGAGTGCGCTCACCTCCGGGCGTGCCTGGATCTCGTGGCACCGTGACGACCCTCTCTCGTTTCCGGCCGGTCTGAGACACCCGCCTACTTCGTTGTTCCCCCCCGCCGTTCGAAGGTTACTTGGCACCGGTCGCTGCCTCGCCGAAGCGAACGCGGCGTGCCACACTTGGCAACCGTGAATGCGATCGTGGTGACCGGTGCACACGGCCAGTTGGGCCGCCGAGTGATGTCTCTGGCCGCCGAACGAGGTGACGGTGTCGAGGTGTTCGGATATTCCTCCGCCGACCTGGACATCACCGACCCCGACGCCGTGGCTGCGGCGGTGACAGCGGGGGCAACGGTGATCAACTGTGCCGCGTACACCGCGGTCGATGCCGCCGAGACCGACGAGGCCAGGGCATCGGCGGTCAACGCGGACGGCCCTCGAAATCTCGCGCGCGCCTGCGGGCGTGTCGGGGCCCGGTTGATCCACGTCTCCACCGATTATGTGTTCGACGGCACAGCAACAGAACCGTACGAGGTCGATGCGAAGACCGCACCGCAGTCGGCGTACGGACGCACCAAGCTCGCAGGCGAGCTCGCGGTGCACGAGGAACTGCCCGAGGCCGTGATCGTGCGGACCGCCTGGGTGTACGACAACACCGGCAAGAATTTCGTGACCACGATGCGTCGACTCGAAGGTGAGCGCGAGACGATCTCGGTGGTCGACGACCAGATCGGGTCGCCCACGTTCGCTCACGATCTGGCGTCGGGCCTGCTCGAGCTCGAAGCAGATCCTGCTGTGCGCGGTCGAACGCTGCACTACACCAATGCGGGGCAGGCCAGTTGGTTCGACCTCGCACGCGCGGTGTTCGCGGGCATCGGTGCCGATCCCGAGCGAGTGCAGCCGTGCTCGAGCGCCGAGTACGTCGTTCCGGCACCTCGGCCCGCGTACTCGGTGCTGTCACCGACTGCATGGGTCGATGCCGGTCTGACCCCGGCGCGGCCGTGGTCGGACGCGTTGACGGCCGCCTTGACGCAGTCGACATGAGGGTCGGACGCGGGATCGGGCTAGTCTTGCCCGCGTGAGTTCCGAGCTGGCCGTGGTGACGGTGACCTATTCACCCGGCGAATACCTTGACCAGTTCCTGACGTCTCTGCGTGAGGCGACGACGCGTCCCCTTCGGGTGATCATGGCGGACAACGGCTCGGTCGACGGCACGCCCGAGGCAGCCGAGGCCGCGTTCGAGGAGGCGGAACTGCTGCGAACCGGAGCGAACATCGGTTACGGCGCAGCGGTCAACCGCGCGGTGGCCGAGATCGACCCCGACGTCGAGTTCGTCGTCGTGGCCAACCCCGACGTGCGGTGGCATCCCGGATCCCTCGACGGCCTGCTCGACGCTGCGGCGCGTTGGCCACGGGCGGGTGCCCTCGGACCGCTCATTCGTGAGCCCGACGGCTCGCGTTACCCGTCGGCACGGTCGGTGCCCGATCTCACGTCCGGTGCAGGCCATGCGGTGTTGGGCAAACTGTGGCCGACGAACCCGTGGACTCGGCGGTATCGCCAGGAGAACGAGACGGTCAGCGAGCGTCCGGTGGGGTGGCTGTCGGGATCGTGCTTGTTGTTGCGGCGTTCGGCGTTCGACTCGATCGGTGGATTCGACTCGCGCTACTTCATGTACATGGAGGACGTGGATCTCGGCGACCGGCTCGGAAGAGCGGGCTGGCACAACGTCTACGTTCCCGATGTCGAGGTGACCCACTCGAAAGGTCATGCGGCAGGACGGCATCCGGAAGTGATGTTGCCCGCACATCACACCAGCGCGTACCGCTTCCAGGCCGATCGGCACGACCGGACGTGGCAGGCTCCCTTACGATGGGCCCTGCGCGCAGGTCTCGGTCTTCGCTCGAAGATCGTTGTGGCCGGAGCGCTTCGGGCGCGGGCAGTTGACGGACGAGTATCGGACGAGAGAACAGAGGCTGGACATGTCGGATAGTTCCACATCGGGTGCCGCACGTACCGACGCAGTCATCTTGGTGGGCGGCAAGGGAACTCGGCTCCGGCCGCTGACGCTCTCGGCACCCAAGCCGATGCTCCCCACCGCTGGGTTGCCGTTCCTCACGCACCTGCTGGCGCGCATCAAGGCCGCAGGCATCGAGCACGTGGTTCTCGGTACATCGTTCAAAGCCGAAGTGTTCGAGCAGCATTTCGGGGACGGATCGTCGCTCGGCATCGAACTCGAGTACGTCTTCGAGACCGAGCCGATGGGCACCGGTGGAGGTATCAGAAACGTACTGCCGCGTCTGCGCGCCGAGAACGTCATGGTCTTCAACGGCGACGTCCTGGGCGGCACCGATCTGACAGCGGTGCTCGATACGCACCGAACCACCGATGCGGACGTCACGTTGCATCTGGTTCGCGTCGGTGACCCGCGCGCGTTCGGTTGCGTACCGACGGACGAATCAGGCCGGGTGACAGCGTTTCTCGAAAAGACTCAGGACCCGCCGACCGATCAGATCAACGCGGGCTGCTACGTCTTCAAGCGCGAGATCATCGAGTCCATTCCGTCCGATCGCCCGGTGTCGGTGGAGCGAGAGGTGTTCCCCGCGTTGCTCGCCGAGGACAAGAAGGTCTACGGGCACGTCGACAGCGCCTACTGGCGCGACATGGGAACACCGGAAGATTTCGTCAAGGGCTCTGCCGATCTGGTTCGTGGCATCGCGCCGTCGCCTGCACTGCACGGTGATCGCGGCGAATCACTGGTTCATCCGGGTGCAGGCGTGGCCCCGGGTGCCTTGCTGATCGGTGGAACCGTCGTCGGACGCGGTGCCGAGATCGGGGCGGGTGCCCGCCTCGACGGGGCCGTCGTGTTCGACGGTGCGATCGTCGAAGCAGGGGCCGTCGTCGAGAGATCCATCCTCGGCTTCGGTGCCCGTATCGGACCTCGCGCACTGGTGCGCGACGCGGTCATCGGAGACGGTGCCGACATCGGTGCTCGCTGCGAGTTGCTCCGCGGCGCGCGCGTGTGGCCCGGGGTCAAGTTGCCCGACGGTGGAGTCCGCTTCTCCACCGACGTCTGAGGCGTGCTCGCCGTCAGCGGCGGCGGGCAGCGAGTGCGACGAGGTGGTCGATCGTCTCTCGCTCGGCGTCGTCGGGCAATGCATCGACCGGCCACCAGCGCAGATCCGTCGATTCCTCGCTGCGGACCGCTCGCGCGCCGTCCGGGGCCCGGACCAGGAATCTGAGGTCGAGGTGCCGCGTCGGTGCGCCGAGCGAGCACGTGATCGGGTGGGTGTGCGCCGAGAGCAGTATCGGATCGATGGTCAGATCGGCGATCCCGGATTCCTCGGTGGCCTCCCGTAGCGCGGCGTCGACCACGGTCTCGTCGGTCGGTTCGCAGTGGCCACCGAGTTGAATCCACCGACCGACCTTGGGATGAAGCGTCAGCAGCACATGGGCTCCCGACGCGTCGAGCACCAACGAGGACGCGGTGAAGTGTCCGGCCCGGTTGGCGCGCAGGCAGGCGTCGGGATTGCTGTCGAGAAACGCCAGCATGGTGTGCCGGAGCGATTCGTCTCCCGAGTCGGAGGGCGCCCATCCGTGCAGGGCCGTGCCGACCGAGTTCCACAGGGTCGAACGACGCGGCGTAGCCGCCGACACGCTTCAGACCTCCAGCAGCGAGGAGCCGGGCACCACTGGCTCCCGCACGGTCAGCGGCTCGGCGGAGTGCCCGATCGCGATGGCTCCCATGGCTTTCCAATCCGCTCGCAGGCCGAGTTCGGCGCGCACGGTGTCGGCCGCGAAGATCGTCGAGCCGATCCAACAGCTGCCCAGGTCACGAACCGCGAGAGCGACGAGCAGACCCTGTACGGCCGCGCCGACGGCGACGGTGAACATCGTGTCCTCCGCCGTCCGTCGCCGCTCGTCGGGGTAGGAGTGTGCGCCGTCGGGCACACAGAACGGGATCACGATCTCCGGAGCGTCGAACAGAATGTCGCCGCGGCTCAGTCGTGCTGCTGTTCGCTCCTCGCTCAGGCCGTCTGCGGTCAGGTCGGCTCGCCATTGCTCTCGCATCGCCTCGAGCAGCCGGCGGCGCAGCGCGGGTGTCCTGACCCAGACGAAACGGACCGGACGGGTGTGGTGCGGAGCAGGGGCGGTGAGGGCATCGGACACGGCAGCACGAACGGAGTCGGGATCGACGGGTTCGTCGGTGAACGAGCGCACCGACCGTCGGAGGAGGAGGGCTTCGCGTCGACCACGATCGAGTGCCTCGGCCGTGCCGAGCCAGAACAGATCGTCCTCACCACCGCGCAGGAGGGCTGCGGCGGTGGAACCGTCGTCGACCGGAGTCAGTCCGCGCACCACGGCGATCGGAACCCCGCCCAGCTTGCCTTTCACCAGATCGCCTGCGGCAGCGAGCTCGTCGGCGATCGCGACCTCGGTGACGACGAGCTCGTTCCCTTGGCCGTCCTCGGCTCCGGCGTATGCATGTACGACGCCGAGGCCCGCCGCTCCGATGGCGGCGTCGGTCTGGCCGATCCGCCACGCCCGCCCCATGGTGTCGGTGACGACCACGGCGACCGTCACCCCCAGCAGCGCCCCGAGGGCAGTGCGGAGCGCTGCTGCACTGGCGTCGGGGTTCTCGGGCAGCAGCGCCAGCTCGCCGCCGTCGACGTTGGAGCCGTCGATTCCCGACGCGGCCTGCACGATGCCGAGTCGATTCTCGGTGATGAGGGTGCGGCCCTTGCGGGCGACGATGCGTACGGCTTCCTGTTCCACCAGGACTCTGCGGGCGGCATCTCGCTCGTCTGCATCGCGGGGTGCCTGTACGAGACGGCCCTCGACCTTGGAGAGAATCTTGCTGGTGACGATGAGGATGTCGCCGTCACGCAACCACGGCGCACGGTCCGCGACGGTCGCAGCGAGATCGTCGCCCGGACGGAACTCGGGGAGCCCGGTCACCGGAAGAATTTCGATGGCCCCGCCGGGGGCGTGATCACTCGGTGCGGTGTGTGTGGTGTGGGAGTCGGTCACAGGTCGAGTCCGGCTGCGCGCAGTGCAGTGCGTGCCATCACTGCAGTGGTCTCGGGGTCGGTCATCAGCAACGGAACCGACTGCACGTCCACTCCGTCGACGACCGCCGTATCGGTGGTGTGCACCAGCCATGCGTCGAGAATGCCGGTACCGCTCCGGCTTCCGTAATGACGGCCCACCGCCTGCGCCGTGGTCTCGACTCCGATGACGGACAGGCACTCGTCGGCCATGCCGCGCAACGGCTTACCGTCGACGACGGGGGACAGGCCGACGACTTTGGCATCCGTCGTGCGAAGCGCACCGCGGATACCCGGCACTGCGAGGATCGCACCGACACTGACCACCGGGTTGGACGGCGCGAGGACGACGGCATCGGCCTCGGTGATCGCCTCGACGACTCCCGGTGCCGGAGTTGCCTGTTCGGCTCCGATGTTGGCGAAGCTGTGGGTCGGGATCTGTGCGCGATACCGAACCCACCACTCCTGGAAGTGAATTGCGCGCTGTTGCTCGCCGCTCGGGTCGTCGGGATCGGTGACGACGACATGGGTCTCGGAGCGATCGTCGGTGACGGGCAGCAGCCGGACTCCCGGTTGCCAACGGTTGCACAGAGCTTCGGTGACGGCGGACAGTGGAAAGCCGGTGCGCAACATACGACTGCGGATCAGGTGCGTGGCGATGTCGCGGTCGCCGAGTCCGAACCAGTCGGGATCGGCACCGTAGGCTGCCAACTCGTCCCGAGCGTTCCAGGTCTCCGCGATCCGACCCCAGCCTCGATCGGTGTCGATTCCGCCGCCGAGGGTGTACATGCAGGTGTCGAGATCCGGGCAGATGCGGAGTCCGTGCATCCACACGTCGTCGCCGACGTTGACCACGGCGGTGATCTCGTGCTCGGGCTCGTCGCCGAACAACGTTTTCAGGCCCTGCAGAAACCGAGCGCCACCGACGCCGCCGACCAGAACAGTAACTTTCACAACACGCGAGCCTAATGGGGTTGCGGTGGTGCGGGGTGAGCGCCCACCCCGTGCCGCAACGTCCGTGTGGCCGGTTTGCGCGTGCGAGAACCGATGCGACACGCACGGGACGGGCTTCGATTCGGGGAGAGCGCCGATTTCGGGCATGTGATGGTATTGGATTTGCGCGATCGGCTTGACCGCGACACACCTGGACGTGTCTAATCACAGGTATGTCATTCAGTGTTCGCAGCACGAGTTCGATTGCGGCGAACCTGGTTTCGAACACTCGTTCCCTTCCTGTTCGTCCCTGACTGGACGTCGAGTAGAGGTCGAGAGTCGGATCCGGCACGTTGGACCAGCTCGATCGAATGACCGCGCGGGGCAAGGTATTCGAGAACACGAGGACCGAAAGTATCTGCGCTACCACAGGTGAGGAGGCGGAAGCGATGTATGACCAGCACGTGACACGTGATCAGCGGGGCGGACCCACTGCACATCTCAGCGCTGTCGACGACGCGCCGCAAACCGAGTCCGGCATCGGCGCAGATTCCAGCGTCTCGATCGATGCGGGTTCTGCGTACGTCGTCCCGACGGACGAGACCGACGACGTCGACGTCATCGACGCCGACGCCGACGCGGAACTCGATTCGGATTCCGACGTCGACTCGATGCCGTTCGTCGCCGAGTCGGTTCCACCGGCCAAGCCGTTCCTCAGTCTCGTCGCGGGTTTCGACGAGATGTTCGAGGAAATCGAGGACCAGTGGCAGGAACGCGCCCTGTGTGCGCAGACCGACCCCGAGGCCTTCTTCCCGGAGAAGGGCGGATCCACCCGCGAGGCGAAGCGCATCTGCCTCGGCTGCGAGGTCAAGGACGAGTGCCTCGAGTACGCGCTCGCCAACGACGAGCGGTTCGGTATCTGGGGCGGGCTGTCCGAGCGGGAGCGTCGCAGGCTCAAGCGCGGAATCGGCTGAGCAGTTCGGTTCGGTCTCCCGACGGGTCGATCACTCCCCGGCCGGGTCGACTTCGTCCGGGTCGATGCCGAGATACGTGGCCACCTGCTCGACCAGAACCTCGAACAACAGATCCTCCAAATCCTCCGGATGCTTGGCGCGTCGTTCCAACGGCCGCCGAAACAGCACCACTCTGGCGCGTGTCGTCTCCCCGCGCTTGTCGATGCCGGCGGGTACCAGGCGTGAGAGCGGTACCGGACCTTCCGCCACCACCTCGGGTGGCCACGTCACCGATTCCGGATCCAACGCCCTGATCTTGGGTACCTCGTCCACGGCGATGTCGAGCTTCGAGAGCTTCTCGTGCCACCGATGATCGATCCGCGCGAACGCCTCGAGCACCAGCCGGTCGAACTTCTCCGCCCGTGAGCGCCGCGCCGGGATGTCCTCGGGCAGAACCGGTCCGCGGATGCCGCGTCCGTGTCGGGCCACGGACCGAGAAGTGATCCGGCGCGCGGATGAGAAACGAGGCATACGGGGAGGTTATCGCGCTCGTCTGGTGTGTCGGTCGTTCGGTCGGTTGCACCCACCGGATACTCTGCACTCGTGAGATCACTGCGTGGCTGCTGCAGGCCTGGTTGCAACCGTTCTGCCGTTGCGACGCTCACATACGTCTACTCGGATTCCACCGCGGTCGTCGGACCGCTGGCCACAGTCGACGAACCGCATTCCTGGGATCTGTGCGAGGTGCACGCGTCGACCACCACCGCTCCCAAGGGCTGGGAACTGGTGCGCTACGAAGGCGGCTACTCGACGTCGAGCCCCGACGAGGACGATCTGACGGCCCTCGCCGAAGCCGTACGCGAAGCGGGTCGCGGCGATCGCGTCCGATCCGAGGATCGCGATAGCTCCGATCGCTCGATCTCCCGGCCGTCCGAGACCGAACGCCGGTCCGCTCCGGCCGTCCGAACGGGCAGGCGCGGTCACCTTCGAGTTCTTCCCGACCCCACGTCCTGAGCCGTCCGAGGACACCGAGTGTGGCGTCCGTCGGTCCGACTGGCCGGTCCGTCTGCCGTCTGGCAAGGTTCGGGGAGCAGGACAGAAACGGACCGCAAGGTTCAGCCGATACTTGGTGTGGATCGCACCGCTACCGACGCTCGATTTCCGACGCCGATGTGCGGCGTCGTCGACAACGATCACCAGGAGAATCTTCGTGGCCCGAACCGCAGAATCCGTGAACGCCGTCATCAAGGCCTACGACGTCCGAGGGGTCGTGGGTGAGCAGATCGACGAGGCGTTCGTGCGCGACGTCGGTGCGTCGTTCGCTCGATTGGTTCGTGACGAGGCGGGGGCCGCGCGTTCGGTGGTCATCGGGCACGACATGCGTGATTCGTCGCCCGCACTCTCTCGTGCGTTCGCCGACGGCGTCACCGCTCAGGGGCTCGACGTCGTGCACATCGGCCTGGCGTCGACCGATCAGCTCTACTTCGCCTCGGGCCTGCTCGAATGCCCGGGGGCGATGTTCACCGCCAGTCACAACCCGGCGAAGTACAACGGGATCAAGCTCTGCCGCGCCGGTGCGAAGCCCGTGGGCCAGGACACCGGTCTGGCCACGGTGAAGGCCGAGTTGGTGGACGGGGTACCGGAGTTCGACGGCCCCGCCGGGGCCGTGACGTCTCGTGACGTGCTGACCGAGTACGCGCAGTTCCTGCGCGAACTGGTCGATCTGTCGGGTATTCGCGCCATGAAGATCGCGGTGGATGCAGGCAACGGCATGGGCGGGCACACCGTGCCCGCCGTGTTCGCGCCGCTGCCGGTGACGATCGAACCGTTGTTCTTCGAACTCGACGGCAGCTTTCCCAATCACGAGGCCAATCCACTCGACCCGGCGAACCTGGTGGACCTGCAGCGATTCGTCGTCGAGACCGGCTCCGAGATCGGCCTTGCCTTCGACGGCGACGCCGATCGGTGCTTCGTCGTCGACGAGAAGGGTGACCCGGTGTCACCGTCGGCGGTGACCTGCCTGGTGGCCGAGCGCGAGCTGGCCAAGGAGCCGGGCGCGGTCGTCATCCACAATCTGATCACCTCCCGTGCGGTACCTGAGCTGGTCGAGAAGCTCGGTGGCACGCCGGTCCGCACCCGCGTCGGCCACTCTTTCATCAAGCAGCAGATGGCCGACACCGGAGCCGTTTTCGGTGGCGAGCACTCGGCGCACTACTACTTCCGTGATTTCTGGGGAGCGGACTCGGGCATGCTCGCTGCGCTGCACGTTCTCGCGGCTTTCGGTGCACAGGATCGCCCCTTGTCGGAGATGATGGCCACCTACGAGACCTACAGCGCGTCGGGAGAGATCAACTCGACGGTCGGTGACGCAGCCGAACGGACCGAGGCCGTGCTCGCGGCGTTCGCCGATCGGACCGCCGGAATCGACCGCCTCGACGGCGTGACGGTCGAGTTGGCCGACGGCGGCTGGTTCAACCTGCGGGCATCCAACACCGAACCCCTGCTTCGACTCAATGTGGAAGCGCGGACCCGCGAAGAAGTCGACGCACTTTCGACGGAGATCTTGAGCATCGTTCGCGCCGGACTGGAATAGTGGTTACCGAGGGCCCGTGAGTGGGTATGCAGACGTTTCGAGCGGGTGAGGTAAGGGGAGGTGTCGCAGCCATGACGGCAGTGTCGTCTCTGGTCGATCTCGACGATTCGGATGCTCTCATCGCAGCCGATCGCGAGGGCTCCCTGCGCAGCGCAGCGCTGGCGGGCGCTCAGGTTCGTGCCGTCGCGACCGCGGTCGACGAGTCGGTCCTCGCCCGGCTGGCCGATCTGCGTCCCCGGAGCGTGGTGATCGTGACCGGCGACGGGCGGAGCAGTCGGGCAGCGTCACTGCTGGTCGCTGCGCTCGGTGACCGCCTCGGCGTCCCCCTCGTGCGAAGCACCGGTACCCCGCCGTGGATCGGCCCGCTCGACGTGGTGGTGGTGGCAGGCGACGACGCAGGGGATCCGCGACTGGCAGAGTCGGTCGACGCGGCATCCCGGCGTGGTGCCGAAGTCGTGGTGGTTGCCCCCGAGGAGGGGCCGCTGCGTGCCGTCCGGGGAGCCAGAGTCATGTGGTTGCCGCCGCGAATCGCGGTTCGCGACCACAACGCGCTGATGCGTTACCTCGCGGCGTTCGTTGCGGTACTCGGTGCGGTTGCCGGCGGATCGTGGAAGACGTTGCTGCCCAATTTGTCTCGTCTTGCAGACCTGCTCGACGCGGAGGCGGTGAGGAACAGCCCGTCCAACGAGATGTTCCACAATCCGGCCAAGGCCCTCGCCAGTGGGTTGAACGGTCGACGCGTCGTGCTGACCGGGGGCAGTCCTGCTGCGGTCGAGGTCGCTCGGCACGGCAGCGAGGTGCTGCTGCGCGTGGCGGGTGTCGTCGTCGGTGCGGGGGAGTTGGGTGACGTCATTGCCGCATCCATTCGGGCGTCCGTCGTCGAATCATCCGGCACATCACAGACATTCGACTCGTTCTTTCACGACGAGCAGCTCGACGGACCACCGCCTGCGCTGCCGATGCGCGTCGTCGTGGTGGCCTCGGACGTCGATCGCGCGATGACCGAACGACGAATCGCAGGTGTACCGGAGTCGGAAATGTTGCTCGCCGATTCCAGCGAGGCGCTGTTCGGTGGCGAGCACGCACGTTCCGAATTCGACGGCCCCCCACCGGTGCGGGATCCGGATAGACTCTCGGTGCTCGACACGATGTCCGTGTTGGCCACGCGGTTGGACACCACTGCCGCGTATCTGCTGTTGATGGGCGGTAGCTAGTGCAGCTCTTGCGAGGCGCGGTTCGGTCCTACGCATGGGGTTCGCGAACCGCTCTGGCTCGAATTCAGGGACGCCCGGTGCCGTCCGATCATCCCGAGGCAGAAATCTGGCTCGGCGCTCATCCGGCCGACTCCGCGCATGTGGTGCACGAGGGCGGCAGCACCCCGCTGCTCACGCTGATCGACGACGATCCGGGTACTCATCTCGGTGGCTCCGCGCAGCAGTACGAGTCACGCCTGCCGTACCTGCTGAAACTGCTAGCCGCGGAAGAGCCCTTGTCTCTGCAGGCGCATCCCAGCAGTGCTCAGGCACGTGAAGGCTTTGCACGCGAGAACGCCGCGGGTGTCCCGATCGACTCTCCGGTACGCAACTACCGGGATCCGAACCACAAGCCCGAATTGATCGTCGCGCTCACGGAATTCGAGGCGTTGGCAGGCTTCCGGCGTCCGACCGAGACCGTCGAACTGCTCGACGCGTTGGCCGTCCCCGCCCTGAGCGGGTATCGAACTCTGCTGGCCGCCCAGCCCGATGCCTCGGGGCTGCGCACCGTGTTCACCTCGTGGATCACGCTGCCCGGGCAGGCACTCGACGACATGTTGCCTGCCGTCGCCCAAGGATGCATCGACTATCTCTCCGGTCCCGCACGCACGGACGGTGGACGATTCGCCGCCGAGGCCAGAACTCTGCTCGAGCTCGGGGAGTCGTATCCCGGTGACGCCGGAGTGCTCGCGGCGCTGCTGCTCAATCGGGTGAACCTGACTCCCGGCCAGGGTCTGTACCTCGACGCCGGAAATCTGCACGCGTACCTGCGCGGCACCGGGGTCGAGATCATGGCGAACTCCGACAACGTGCTCCGCGGCGGACTGACCCCCAAACATGTCGACGTCCCGGAACTGTTGCGGGTGCTCGATTTCGAGCCTGCCGACATCTCGCCCATCACTCCGGGTGTCGACGATCGACCGACCTATCTGTATCCGACGCCTGCACCGGAATTCGCGCTGAGTCGGACTGCGGTTGCGGCGGGGGAGACGGTCGCCGTTCCCGGCTCCGGCCCGAGAATTCTGTTGTGCACGAGTGGCACCGTCGTCGCCGCTACCGCAGACCGACAGTTCGAGCTGACCGTGCCCCAGGGCAGCTCGGCATGGATACCCGCTGCAGACGAATCCGTCACCGTGACCGCCGATTCGGGCGAGGCCGAGGTGTTCGTGGCCTCCGTTGGCCGCCTGTAGATCGCGCGTTCACGGAGCGTCTGCCGATTCGAACCGTGAGATCGGTCCGATGGCGTGCCCGTAGGCAATAGTCTGATGCCACAGTGAATCGAAGTGACGGATGAGTTCGGTGATCCGTCGGTAGATGTGAAGTGGCGATACGGAGACCCGATGACCAGAGCAGACCGGCCCGCGAAGACCCCACGTACGACGGGTTGGTTCCGGACCAAATCGATCGAGCAGTCGATCGAGGACACCGACGAGCCGGACACGAAACTTCGGAAAGAACTCGGATCCTGGGATCTGACCGTGTTCGGCGTCGCCGTCGCCGTCGGTGCCGGCATCTTCACCCTGACCGCGCGGACCGCAGGAAACGTTGCGGGACCGGCTGTGTCGTTGGCCTTCGTGCTCGCGGCGATCGCCTGTGGCCTCGCGGCGCTGTGCTACGCCGAGTTCGCGTCGACGGTGCCCGTGGCGGGAAGTGCGTACACGTTCTCGTACGCGGCGTTCGGCGAGTTCATCGCATGGATCATCGGATGGGATCTGATCCTCGAGTTCGGCCTCGCAGCCGCCGTGGTGGCGAAGGCATGGTCGCTCTATCTGGGCGATCTGCTCGGTACGTCCGCGCCGGTGCTCGAGATCGGTTCTCTGAATTTCGACTGGGGCGCACTGCTGATCGTGGTGGTCCTGACGGTGCTGATCGCGTCGGGTACCAAGTTGTCCTCACGGGTGTCGCTGGTGATCACCGCGGTGAAGGTCATCGTCGTTCTCTTCGTCGTGGTCGTCGGCGCGTTCTACATCAAGGTCGCCAACTACGATCCCTACATTCCGCCGTCGGAGCCTGCGTCGACCGGTGAGGGGCTGCACCAGTCGCTGTTCTCGTTCGTCACCGGTGCCGGCGGCAGCACCTTCGGTTGGTACGGACTGTTGGCTGCGGCGTCACTGGTGTTCTTCGCGTTCATCGGTTTCGACGTGGTCGCCACGACCGCGGAGGAGACCAGGGAACCCCAGAAGGCACTGCCGCGCGGGATTCTCGGATCGCTCGCGATCGTGACCGTGCTCTACGTGGCCGTCACGTTGGTGCTGACCGGAATGGTCAAGTACACCGATCTGGCCGGCGACAGCTCCACGCTGGCGACGGCGTTCGAGCTGAATGGGTTGACCTGGGCCAAGAACATCATTTCGTTCGGTGCCCTCGCCGGTCTGACGACCGTGGTGATGGTGTTGATGTTGGGGCAGACCCGAGTGCTCTTCGCGATGTCGCGCGACGGACTGGTGCCGCGGGGACTGGCACACACCGGAAGCAAGGGCACGCCGGTTCGGACGACGATTCTGGTGGGTGTCATCGTCGGTCTCCTCGCTGCCTTCGTTCCGCTGGGAACGCTGGAGGAGATGGTGAACATCGGCACGCTGTTCGCGTTCGTGTTGGTGTCTGCGGGTGTGCTGGTTCTGCGCCGGACTCGACCCGACCTCGAGCGTGGCTTCCGGGTGCCGTGGGTTCCGTTGGTGCCGATTCTCGCTGTCCTGGCCTGCTTGTGGCTGATGCTCAACCTGTCGGTGGAGACGTGGTTGCGGTTCCTGGTCTGGATGGCCGCAGGCGTGGTGATCTACGTCCTGTACGGCAGGCGTCACTCGGTGATGGGGCTGCGAGAAGCAGGCAAGTCCAGGACCGAGAAGCCCGAGCGCTGACCTGCGCAGTGACAGCGCTGGGCGTTCATGACCGCTGACCAGCGATTGTGCGGCGAATTTAGATAGCGTCACATCAGACCGTGGGAATGTTATACCCTCGAAAACAGACTTGGAGGACTCAAAAAGTTCGATGAGAGGGTGTTGCAACAGTGAGTGTGGACGGCCGAATCACTTCTACGGAGGATTCGGGTGTCGCTTTCGGGGGGCGGGATTCGAAGGCCAGTGAACGGTCGGTTCGCTGGCAGGACAACAAACGTTATCTGTGGATGCTGGGGCTGTTGGCCCCGGCGTCGGCGCTACTGCCGTCGCAGTTGGTCTACTGGACGGGCATGCCGCTCTTCTGGTGGAGCGGCGTGCTGGTGTTCTTCGTGATCATTCCGGTGATCGATCTGATCGCGGGCGAGGACGGACACAATCCGGATGCGTCGGCCAGCGAAAAATTGCAGAACGATCGGTACTACCGATGGTGTACGTATCTGTTTCTGCCCGTGCAGTTCGTCGGACTCTTCGTCGCCTGCTGGATGTGGGCATACGGCGATCTGAGCGTGGTGGACAAGATCGGCCTCGCGGTCACGGTGGGCCTGGTGGCAGGCACGGGTATCAACGCCGCTCACGAACTGGGCCATCGCATCGAGCAGCACGAGCGCTGGTTGGCCAAGGTCGCCCTGTCCCAGACGCTGTACGGACACTTCTTCGTCGAACACAATCGTGGTCACCACGTCCGGGTGGCGACGCCGGAGGATCCCGCGAGCGCACGACTGGGCGAGAGTGTGTGGACCTTCGTGCCGCGCAGCACGATCCGCGGCCTTGCCTCCGCATGGAAGCTCGAGGCGCAACGACTCCGGCGTAAGGGCCGCTCGGTCGCCAGCCCTTCCAATGCGCTGCTGCACACGTGGCTGCTCAGTGTCGTGCTGTTCGGTTCGTTGCTGATCGTGTTCGGCTGGTCCATCGCGCCGTATCTTCTGGTGCAGGCCGTCGTCGGATTCGTCCTGCTCGAGATGGTGAACTACGTGGAGCACTACGCCCTGCTCCGCGAAACGAACGATCGCGGGAAATACGTTCGGTGCTCGCCTCGCCACAGCTGGAACAGCGACAGAATCTGCACCAACATATTTCTGTACCACCTGCAGCGGCACAGCGACCACCATGCCAATCCGGGCAAGCGATATCAGACCCTGCTCTCCTGCGACGAGGCCCCGCAGTTGCCCGCCGGCTACGCGTCGATGGTGATCCTCGCCGCAATTCCGCCGCTGTGGCGTCGGGTGATGGATCCGCGGGTATCGGCGCACTACCAGGGAGATATCGCCCGCGCGAACATCCTGCCCCGAAAACGGGCTCGAATCCTGGCGCGAGCCGGACGAAACGGGTAGAGCGGGTTCTCGACGGTCGGTCGATTCGCCGGTTCCACTCCTGCTCGCTCGGGCAGCCGGTGGTGCCGCCGCGCGGACCCGATAGCCTGGGAACAGATACTCAGTCAACAGGAGAGGCAAGATGACGACCTCAGTTACGTCAGGATCGGCACTCACCGTGGATCGCCGCGGTGGAATCGACTTCAAGGTCGCAGACCTGTCGCTCGCGGAATTCGGCCGCAAGGAAATCCGACTCGCCGAGCACGAGATGCCCGGCTTGATCGCGCTGCGCCGCGAATACGCAGACGTGCAGCCGCTCAAGGGAGCGCGAGTCTCGGGATCGCTGCACATGACCGTGCAGACAGCCGTGCTGATCGAGACCCTTGTTGCACTCGGTGCCGAAGTTCGGTGGGCGTCGTGCAACATCTTCTCCACCCAGGACCACGCGGCAGCGGCCGTCGTCGTCGGGCCCTACGGCACCGTCGAGGAGCCCAAGGGCGTCCCGGTGTTCGCCTGGAAGGGTGAAAGCCTCGAAGAGTACTGGTGGGCGGCCGAGCAGATGCTCACCTGGCCCGAGCAGCCCGCCAACATGATTCTCGACGACGGTGGCGACGCCACGATGCTGGTATTGCGCGGCGCGCAGTTCGAGAAGGCAGGCGTCGTACCGCCGACCGACGACGATCACGATTCGGACGAGTACAAGGTGTTCCTCGGCCTGCTTCGTCGCTCGCTCGAGGCATCGAAGTCCAAGTGGACCGAGGTCGCCGAGTCCGTTCAGGGGGTCACCGAAGAGACCACGACCGGAGTGCTACGGCTCTACCAGTTCGCGGCCGCCGGAGAGCTCACGTTCCCGGCCATCAACGTCAACGACTCCGTCACCAAGAGCAAGTTCGACAACAAGTACGGCACTCGGCACTCGCTGATCGACGGCATCAACCGCGGCACCGACGTCCTGATCGGCGGCAAGGCCGTGCTGGTCTGCGGCTACGGCGACGTGGGCAAGGGCTGCGCCGAGGCGCTCAAGGGCCAGGGTGCGCGGGTCACCGTCACCGAGGCCGATCCGATCAATGCGCTGCAGGCGCTCATGGACGGCTTCGACGTGCGCACGGTCGAGGAGTTCATCGAGCAGGCCGACATCGTGATCACCTCGACGGGCAACCTGTCGATCATCACGTTCGAGCACATGCGCAAGATGAAGCACCAGGCGATCCTGGGCAACATCGGTCACTTCGACAACGAGATCGACATGGCCGGGCTGGAGAAGGCTCCCGACGTCACGCGGATCAACATCAAGCCGCAGGTCGACGAGTACCAGTTCAAGGACGGGCACTCGATCATCGTCCTGTCCGAGGGGCGACTGCTGAACCTCGGCAACGCCACGGGACACCCGTCGTTCGTCATGAGCAACAGCTTCTCCAACCAGGTCATCGCTCAGATCGAACTGTGGACGAAGCCGGACGAGTACGACAACGAGGTCTACCGCCTGCCCAAGCACCTCGACGAGAAGGTCGCCCGCATCCACGTCGAAGCGCTCGGTGGCTCGATCACCAAGCTCACCAAGGAGCAGGCCGAGTACATCGGCGTCGACGTCGAGGGCCCGTACAAGCCCGAGCACTACCGCTACTGACCGACGGGGCCAGGTCCGGGAGTGGGAAAACTGTTCGTCATCGAAGGAGTCGACGGAGCGGGCAAGAACACGCTCGCCCGTCGGCTCGTTTCGGCGTGGGAACGTGACGGCCTGTCGGTCGAGCGCATCGGGTTTCCCCGGTACGACCGGTCGATCCACGCCGATCTGGCTGCGGAGGCGTTGCACGGCGAACACGGCGACACCGCAGGCAGTGTGCACGCGATGGCCCTGTTGTTCGCTCTCGATCGCCGGGACGCGGGCGAGGAGATCCGAAAGTTGCTCTCGGACAAAGATATCGTTCTTCTCGATCGGTACGTGGCATCCAACGCCGCCTACACCGCCGCTCGGCTCGAGCAGTCCGCCGACGGCGAGGCCGTCGAATGGATCAGGTCGCTCGAGTTCGAGCGATTCGCGGTGCCCGTTCCCGATGTCCAGATTCTCCTCGACGTCCCGGTGGCGCTGGCCGCCGAGCGTGCTGCGGCCCGGGAGAGTGCGGACGCCGCTCGCACCCGGGATTCCTACGAGCGCGACAGCTCACTGCAGAGCCGAACCTCGGCTGCGTACAGCACCCTCGCTGCATCGCACTGGGTGTCGCCGTGGCGGGTCGTCACCGCCGACGTCGACCCCGATCGACTCGCCGCCGACATGTTCAATCAGCCATCAGGGGTTCGGAAAGTGACACCATAGGACCATGAAGCCTCGGATTCTGGTTGTGGACGACGATTCGGCTCTGGCGGAGATGCTCACCATCGTGTTGCGCGGTGAGGGATTCGAGCCCTTCGTGGTCGGCGACGGCACCCAAGCTCTGGCTGCCGTACGTGAGAATCGGCCGGACCTGGTGTTGCTCGACCTGATGCTTCCCGGAATGAACGGCATCGACGTCTGCCGCGTCCTTCGTGCCGATTCGGGCGTGCCGATCGTCATGCTGACGGCCAAGACCGACACCGTCGACGTCGTCCTGGGTCTCGAGTCCGGTGCGGACGACTACATCATGAAGCCCTTCAAGCCGAAGGAACTGGTCGCTCGGGTGCGTGCGCGCCTGCGTCGGACCGAGGACGAACCCGCCGAACTGCTGTCCATCGCAGACATCGTCATCGACGTGCCGGCCCACAAGGTCAGTCGCGGCGACGAACTCGTCTCCCTGACGCCCCTCGAGTTCGACCTGCTCGTGGCGCTTGCCCGCAAACCTCGCCAGGTGTTCACTCGAGAGGTGTTGCTCGAACAGGTCTGGGGTTACCGCCACGCGGCCGACACCCGACTGGTCAACGTGCACGTGCAGCGTCTGCGCGCCAAGGTGGAGAAGGACCCGGAGAACCCCGAGGTGGTGTTGACCGTGAGGGGGGTCGGCTACAAGGCCGGACCGCCGTGATCCGTTTCTCCCATTCTCGGCGGCGGATCAACGGCAAGTTCTCACCGGTACTGCGTTGGTTTCGTTCGCTGAGTACGTCGCTCGGCCATGCCTGGCGACGGTCTCTGCAGCTGCGCGTCGTCGTGTCGACGCTCACGCTGTCCCTGGTGGTCATTCTCATCCTCGGTGTGGTGTTGACCAGCCAGATCACCGATCGACTGCTCGAGGCCAAGTTGTCCGCCGCGACCGAGGAGCTCGACCGTTCGCGGACCACCGTCGAGGGCAACCTCGCCGGAGCCGACGATTCGAGCGGGCTCGCGACACGCCTCGAACGGGCCAGGGCGGCACTGACCAACCAGGATCTGGACGCGGCGTCGACCACCGGGTCGGCGGGATCGTTCGATCCGGTCCTGATCGTGGAGGGCGATGCCACCCGAGCTGAGGCGTCCGTCGGTCCGGTCGATCAGATCCCGAACAGCCTGCGCGACTTCGTCAAGAAGGGCCTGATCAGTTCGCAGTACGCCACGGTGACCGACAGCGACGGCGGGTATTCCGGATCGGCGCTGATCATGGGATCGCCCACCGGATCCGACATCTCGGCCCTGCAGCTCTACCTCATCTTTCCGCTGGCCAGCGAGGATCGCACGCTCTCGCTCGTTCGCGGCACGCTGTTCATCGGCGCGGTGGTGCTCCTGGTTCTGCTCGCGGCGATCGCGATGCTCGTCGCGCGGCAGGTGGTTCTGCCCATTCGTTCGGCGTCGAGGATCGCGGTGCGATTCGCCGACGGCAGGCTCAAGGAACGCATGCCGGTCCGCGGCGAGGACGACATGGCCAGACTTGCGATGTCGTTCAACGAGATGGCCGAGAGCCTGTCCAAACAGATCACCCAGCTCGAGGAATTCGGTAATCTCCAGCGCCGATTCACCTCCGACGTCAGCCACGAACTACGCACCCCGCTGACCACCGTTCGGATGGCCGCAGACCTCATTCACGACGCCAGCGACGACCTGGAGCCTGCACTCAAGAGATCGTCGGAGTTGCTGGTCAACGAGCTCGATCGGTTCGAGACCCTGCTCGGTGACCTGCTCGAGATCAGCCGCCACGACGCGGGCGTGGCCGAACTGGCCGCCGAACAGCTCGACCTGCGCATGTGCGCCCGAGCGGCGGTGTCGACCGTGCGGCATCTGGCCCGCGAGACCGGCACCGAAGTGATCGTCGACATGCCCGAGACCGCAGTGATCGCCGAGGTCGACCCTCGACGGGTGGAACGAATCCTGCGCAATCTGCTGGCGAACGCACTCGACCACGGCGAGGGCAAGCCGGTCCTGCTGCGGCTACGCTCGGACGCCGACGCGGCAGCATTCGTGGTGCGCGATCAGGGAGTCGGGCTGCGACCGGGCGAAGAGAAGCTGGTGTTCAACCGGTTCTGGCGCTCGGATCCCTCCCGCGTTCGACGTTCCGGCGGCACCGGCCTGGGGCTGGCCATCAGCGTCGAGGACGCCCGCCTGCACGACGGTAAGCTCGAAGCGTGGGGAGCAGTGGGCGAAGGCGCATGTTTCCGACTCACCCTGCCGCTCGTGCGCGGGCACAAGGTGATCGGATCCCCACTGCCCCTCAAACCCAGCACCAGGAAATTCGCACAAGGACAACCGATTCCCGCGATCACCGCACCCAAGACATCCGCGTCGGAGCCCGCGACGTGATCTTCTCGTGTCGTCGCAGCACCCGGGTGCTGGCGATGTGCGCGCTCGTCGTCGCCCTCGTCGGCGGCTGCGCCAGCCTGCCTGAGTCGTCCAGCCCTCAGGCCATCGGCACCTTGACCGCCGGTGCCGTGCCGACCAGCGCCCCGGCCCCCGAGCCGGGACGCGAGCCCGATCGCCTGCTCGACGACTTCTTCGAGGCCAGCGCGGTCTCGGCCAACAGGCATCAGGCCGCCCGGCAGTTTCTCACCGAGGAGGCGTCGGGAACGTGGGACGACGGCGCACGGACGGTCGTAGCGGACCGGATCGACACCCTGTCCGGTCCACGAACTGCGGACACCGCGCAGTTCACCATCCGCTCGACGACGGCGGGAATGCTGGCCTCCGGCGGCGAGTACCAGGCCGGCTCGGACACGGTCGACGCCGCGATCGAGATGGCCCGAGTGGACGGTCAGTGGCGGATCTCGAAACTGCCGCCGGGCGTCGTCATCGATCGATCCGCATTTCTGAACACCTATCAGCAGCGATCGCTCTACTTCGTGGATCCGCTCGGTGGCGTACTCGTGCCCGACGTGCGGTGGACCAGCGGATCGCAGGACCAGCTCGCCAACCAGCTCGTGCAGCTGCTCATCGACGGCCCCAAGTCGGCGCTGGCGGCCGCGGTGAGCAACGAACTGTCCGACGATGTGAGTATTCGCGGGCCCATCACCAAGGCGGACGGCCAGACCTCGCAGGTGGGGGTGGGACTCGGCGGCATCAAGATCGACTTCGGTGGCCTGCAGAACAAGGGTGACCGCGATCGCGAACTGCTTGCCGCTCAAGTGATCTGGACTCTCGCCTCGGCGGAGGTGGCAGGGCCGTACGTGTTGCTCGCCGACGGTCAACCCATCGACACGACCAAGCCCGACGGGTGGACGACCGCGGGCGTCGACGCGTTCGATCCGCTGGGCGGTACCGACGACAGCATCGGGCTGCACGCACTCGCCTCCGGCACATTGCTCCGCGTCGACGAGGCGGAGACCACCCCCGCTCCCGGGTACTTCGGGCAGGCCCGCAACCTGCGTTCGGTGGCGCTGTCGAACGACGGCACCCTCGTGGCAGGCGTCGCGGACACCGGACGGCCCGCCCCTGCGCCGTCGAGCACGCTCATGGTCGGTAGCTACGACGGTGGCGCGTTCCCCGTGGCCGAGGGGCAATCGATCACGCGTCCCACCTGGGGAGCCGACGACAACGCGGCGTGGGCGGTGATCGACGGCACCAACGTCATCCGGGCCGCCCGCGATCCATCCACCGGTCAGGTGTCGGTGATCCCGGTCGAGGCCACCGCCGTCACGACACTCGGCAATCGGATCACCGAACTGCGACTGGCCCGCGACGGGGTGCGAGCGGCGCTCATCGTCGACGGCGTCGTGTACGTGGCGACGGTGGTGCGCGAGCCCTCGGGCGTGTACTCCCTGACCGAGCCGAGGGCCGTGGCCATCGGACTCGGTAGTGACGCCACGAGTCTGGACTGGAGTACGGGCGACACGATCGTGATCGCACGGGTCGCCACCGATACACCGGTGGTCGAGGTGACCGTCGACGGATCCCGGATGGATCCGCTGCCCTCACGCAACCTGACCACTCCGGTGTTGGCGGTGGACGCCTCGCCGGAAACGGAGTACGTGGCCGACGCGCGGGCCGTGTTCGCGCTCAACAACACCGATCCGGTCGGCGACCGGTACTGGCGCGAGGTCACCGGATTGACCGGAGTCGAAGCGGTGCCGATTTTGCCCGGCTGACGGGGCCGCAGACGTCTGTCGGTGGGCCCGGGCAGAATCCCCGTCCATGCGATCGCTCCTCGATCTGATTCTGCCTCTCGAGTGTGCCGGGTGCGGTGTGCCGGGGGAGCACTGGTGCCCGGTGTGTTCCCTGGCTCTGTTCGTCCCGCCCATCGCCGTTCGTCCACGAGTCGATCCCGGCGTGCCGTGCTGGTCCCTCGGTACGTACACCGGGCCGCGTCGCAGTGGTGTGATCGCCTTGAAGGAGCGAGGTCGACGGTCGGTGGCCCGGCCCTTCGGGCGAGCGCTCGCCGGGGCCGTGGGACATCTGCGTGACGCAGGTGAGATCGATCCGCCCGAGCTCGGTTCGCTGGTTCTGATCTGCGCGCCCTCTCGGGCTCGGGCGGCGCGCGCTCGCGGGGGTGATCCCGTTCTGCGATGCGCTCGGATCGCTGCCGAACAGTTGGCACCGGAGCGAGTGCTCGTTCCCGAGGTGCTCCGCATGAGCGGCGCGGTCCGCGACTCGGTCGGACTGTCGGCCGGGCAACGGCAGCACAACGTGGCGGGCCGGATCGAGGCCGTCGGGGTGACTCGTCCGCGAACCGGCGCACGTGGGACGAAGTCGGCGGACTTCACCGTTCTGCTCATCGACGACGTCGTCACCACCGGCGCGACCTTGGCCGAATCGGCAAGAGTACTAACCGATTTCGGGGTCCCGGTGGCCGGCGCGCTGGTGGTGGCCAGTGCGTGACGGTGAGGTGGAGGGACACGCCGACAACCAATTCGGGGTGAACGGTGGCACACGAGTCGATGACCGACTAACGTCGCGGACACGCCCCAACTGAACCGGATGTGAGGTGATGCCCCGGACTCGAGATGCCGGAAGGTTCCCCATTCGGCATGCACACTTGCCACGTCCAACAGTGGGCGTGGCCGATATCGGGAGGTACGCGTGACGACCCCTTCACAAGCCTCGGTTTTCTTCGACGAGAAGCCCTCGGAAGAACCCGCCAAGAGCAATGCGGACGTTGTGGTCAAGGGCCGCAACGTCGAGATACCGGATCATTTCCGGATATACGTCTCCGAGAAATTGGCTCGCCTCGAGCGCTTCGATCCCTCCATCTACCTGTTCGACGTCGAACTGCAGCACGAACGAAATCGCCGCCAGGCCAAGGCATGTCAACGCGTGGAGATCACCGCGAAGGGCAAGGGCCCGGTCGTTCGAGCCGAAGCGTGTGCCGACAGTTTCTATGCCGCACTCGAAGCGGTGACGTCGAAACTCGAGAGCAGACTCCGGCGCACCAAGGACCGTCGCAAGGTCCACTACGGCGAGAAGAGACCCGTGTCCGTCGCCGAGGCCACTGCCGAACTCGCCGAGGACGACACGCTGGCCCTCGATCCCGAGATCAAACTCGACTCGTTCGAGGACGACCAGAGCGGTCCCGGGCACATCGTGCGAACCAAGATCCACTCGGCTGCACCGATGAGCGTCGACGACGCGCTGTACGAAATGGAACTCGTCGGTCACGATTTCTTCCTGTTCCACGACAGCGCAACCGATCGTCCCTCGGTCGTGTACCGACGGCACGCCTTCGATTACGGCTTGATCAGACTCACCTGACCGGACCGCTCGAGGCGGCGCGACTCGTTCGCCGTCCGTGAAATCTTTTCACCGCTGCAGGCTCGACACCGGAGACTCGATCCCCACGTCGAGCCTGCAGTGCTGTGTCGGTGTTGTCCGAATGGTCGATCGACGATCTCCGACGACCGACAGTCGGGCTGCCGGGTTCGCAGCGACACCGCCTACCATGGACGCGTTCGGGTTACCCGTCACGCAGAAGTCGTGGTGACGAACCCGTGAGCTCGTGAAGTATGCAGTGTTGTTCGTACCAGTACCCGTGAACCGAGGATCGAGGACGAGAAAGCCCGTGCCGTCGCTGTCGTTTTCCAAGCTGCTCCGTGTCGGTGAAGGTCGCATGGTCAAGCGGCTCAAGAGCATCGCCGACCACGTCTCGACCCTGTCTCCGGACGTCGAGAGCCTCTCCGACGACGAACTGCGCGGCAAGACCGCGGAGTTCAAGGAGAGGTACTCCGCCGGCGAGACCCTGGATCAGCTCCTGCCCGAGGCCTTCGCCGTGGCCCGCGAGGCGTCCTGGCGGGTGCTGTCGCAGCGACACTTCGACGTTCAGGTCATGGGTGGAGCCGCCCTGCACTTCGGCAACATCGCCGAGATGAAGACCGGTGAGGGCAAGACCCTGACCTGTGTTCTGCCCGCTTACCTCAACGCCATCTCCGGCGACGGTGTGCACGTGGTGACGGTCAACGACTACCTCGCCAAGCGCGACTCGGAGTGGATGGGCCGCGTACACCGTTTCCTCGGTCTCTCGGTCGACGTGATTCTCTCCGGCATGACCCCGGTGGAACGCCGTGCCGCATACGCCGCGGACATCACCTACGGCACCAACAACGAGTTCGGTTTCGACTACCTGCGCGACAACATGACGCACTCGCTCGACGACCTCGTGCAGCGCGGCCACAACTTCGCCGTCGTCGACGAGGTCGACTCGATCCTCATCGACGAGGCCCGCACGCCGCTGATCATCTCCGGACCCGCCGACGCGTCGAGCAAGTGGTACGGAGAATTCGCCCGTATCGCGCCGATGCTCAAGGTGGACACCCACTACGAGGTCGACATCCGCAAGCGGACCATCGGTGTGCACGAGGCGGGCGTCGAACTGGTCGAGGATCAGCTCGGCATCGACAACCTGTACGAGGCCGCCAACTCTCCGCTGGTGAACTACCTCAACAACGCGATCAAGGCCAAAGAGCTCTACACCAAGGACAAGGACTACATCGTCCGCGACGGTGAGGTCATCATCGTCGACGAGTTCACCGGCCGCATCCTGGTGGGACGCCGCTACAACGAGGGCATGCACCAGGCGATCGAAGCCAAGGAGAAGGTGGAGATCAAGGCCGAGAACCAGACGCTGGCCACCATCACCCTGCAGAACTACTTCCGTCTCTACGACAAGCTCTCGGGCATGACGGGTACCGCCGAGACCGAGGCCGCGGAACTGCACCAGATCTACGGTCTCGGCGTCATTCCGATTCCGACCAACCGTCCCATGGTCCGCGTGGACAACGGCGACCTGATCTACAAGACGGAAGAAGCGAAGTTCGACGCCGTCGTCGACGACGTCGTCGAGCGGCACGAGAAGGGCCAGCCGGTCCTCATCGGCACCACGAGCGTCGAGCGCTCGGAGTACCTGTCGAAGCAGTTCACCAAGCGCGGCGTGGCGCACAACGTGTTGAACGCGAAGTTCCACGAGCAGGAAGCGACGATCATCGCCGAGGCGGGCAGGCAGGGCGCGGTGACCGTCGCGACCAACATGGCCGGCCGCGGCACCGACGTCGTGCTCGGTGGCAATCCGGACATTCTCGCCGACCTGAAACTGAGGAAGCAGGGTCTGGATCCGGTCGAGACCCCGGAAGAGTACGAGGCCGCGTGGGAGCCTGCGCTCGAAGAGGTCAAGGCGCAGGTCAAGGCCGATGCCGATACCGTGCGCGAGGCCGGTGGGCTGTACGTCCTCGGTACCGAGCGACACGATTCGCGCCGGATCGACAACCAGCTTCGAGGCCGCTCCGGTCGTCAGGGTGATCCGGGTGAATCGCGTTTCTACCTCTCGCTCGGCGACGAACTGATGCGTCGATTCAACGGTGGTGCACTCGAATCGATCATGACCCGGCTCAACCTGCCCGACGACGTCCCGATCGAAGCCAAGATGGTGTCCAAGGCCATCAAGAGCGCTCAGACGCAGGTCGAGCAGCAGAACTTCGAGATCCGCAAGAACGTTCTCAAGTACGACGAGGTGATGAACCAGCAGCGCACCGTCATCTACGAGGAGCGTCGCCGGATCCTCGAAGGTGCCGACATGGAGGGCCAGGTCGAGGGCATGATCACCGACGTGATCACCGCCTACGTCGACGGTGCGACAGCCGAGGGCTACGTCGAGGACTGGGATCTCGAGCAGCTCTGGACCGCACTGAAGACTCTCTATCCGGTGGGAATCGACCACAAGGTGCTCGTCGGCGAGAACGAGGACGGCGAGAAGGACGACCTGAGCCGCGACGAATTGCGTGAGGCGCTGCTCGAGGACGCGCGATCGGCCTACGCCACCCGCGAGGCCGAGATCGACGGAATCGCAGGCGAGAACGGAATGCGTGAACTCGAGCGTCGAGTGCTGCTGTCGGTACTCGATCGCAAGTGGCGCGAGCACCTCTACGAGATGGACTACCTCAAGGAAGGCATCGGCCTGCGTGCGATGGCGCAGCGCGACCCGCTGGTCGAATACCAGCGCGAGGGCTACGACATGTTCCAGGGCATGCTCGACGGCCTGAAGGAGGAGTCGGTCGGCTTCTTGTTCAACCTTCAGGTCGAGGCGACACCGGCTCCGGCGGGGCCCGCGGCCTCGGCAGGTCTCGCCGTGGCTCCAGGACTGTCCTCGCCGGTGGGCTCCGGCCGACCGGCGCCGACACCCGCCGCAGCACCGGCACCGACGGCACCCGCACCGACGGCTCCGGCACCCACTGCTCCGGCACCGACCGCTCCCGCAGTGCCCTCGGCTCTGCGGGCGAAGGGTCTCGACGACCAGGACGAGCAGAGACTGACCTTCTCCGGTCCGGCCGAGGGCGGTGGCACTGCGGTTCGCCGTTCCGGTCCGTCCCCGTCCGGCAGCGAGTCCGCCGCCGAAGGCACCCGCCGCGAGCGTCGCGAAGCCGCGAGGACTCAGAGCAAGGCACCCAAGAAGGCAGCTCGCTCCAAGCGCAAGAGATAGTGCACGACGGTCGCGTCGCCTCCGGGCGAGGCGACCGTCACCCCACTCGTAGCGAGGTGACCGTCCACCCGGGGCGGCGCGGGTCGATCGCCAGCTCGATTCGGCCCGCGAAGGCGAACGTGCGTGGACCGCGGGTGTAGGAGCCGAAGATCTCCGCGGAGACGTCCGATCGATACGCCACGTGTACTCGACGCACGGCAGCGAATCCGAGTCGTCTGCCGGGCGGCGGGTTCCGCACGATGGTCCGCACGAGGTCGACCATCGAGGCAGTGAACAACGGTGACAGCTGGTCTGCGCTGCGTCGTCTATCGATGACCTCGATCATCATGCGCATGGCGCGGTCGGCACTCGACCGTGCATCGGCGGGTACCGATGGCCGGCCGTAGGGCTCGACGCGCGGTCGAGAACGGTTGCTGCGCACGGAAGGTCGGTGCAGAGCCGGCGGCGGCGCTTCGGCGGCCGACGCCGGATCCCACGTGTGTACGGCACCGGTGCACAGCGGCGGTTCGAACGGAGCGGCACGCGAGAGAAAGCAATGATGTTCGGCGCGGACTCGGGGGCCGGGGGCCGACGTGTCGGAGATGTCCAGCGGGTCGTTCGATTCGATGACGCTCACACCGTCATTGACGGTCCGAGAGCGCGTTCGGTTCCCGTCGGTACCCCGGATCGGCCCGCGATACGGTCCACGACCGACCCCGAGACCGACATCGGCCCGCCACGTACTCTATGTTCGAGCACACTGCGCGCTCGGCCACAGGAATCGGCGCGTACTTCACGCGAGGACGGGGACTGGAACACGCGATGGCGACCAGGCTGACAGCGCAGGATGCGTCGTTCTACTTTCTCGAGGCCAGTAGCAGCCCCATGCACCTCGGGTCGCTCGCCATCTTTCGGACTCCGCGCAGCGGATTCAGCTACGACCGACTGCTGTCGTTGGTCGAACAACGATTGGCCTTGGTTCCCCGGTATCGGCAGAAGGTGCGTGAGGTCGCCTTCGGTCTGGCCAGGCCGGTGTGGGTCGACGACGCGGATTTCGACATCACGTACCACATTCGCCGGTCGGCGCTCCCGAAGCCTGGTTCCGACGATCAGTTGCACGATCTGATCGCGCGACTGACCTCGCGCCCACTCGATCGCACTCGGCCGCTGTGGGAGATGTATCTGGTCGAGGGCCTGTCGAAGAATCGCTTCGCGATCTTCACCAAGTCACACTCGGCCTTGGTCGACGGCGAACACGCGCTCGACATCGGTCAGGTCATTCTGGATGCGAGCAAGAATCCGCCGCCGATGGCCGAGGAACTCTGGATGCCTGCGCGCGAGCCCAAGGACTCGGCGTTGGTCATCGATGCTCTGACCGAGTTGGTGGTGCGTCCTGGGGAGAGCGTCGAGGCTCTGCGCGGTGCGGTCCGCGGGGCTGCCGGTGTCGCGGGCGAGGCAGTGCGTGCCGCCGCGAAGGTCGCGGCAGTTCTGCGCACCGCGACCCAGAGCGCGCCGTCGAGTCCGCTGAACGCCCCGATCTCGCGAAACCGCAGATTCGCGGTGGCCAAGACCGAGCTCGCCGACTACCGGAGCATCCACAACAGGTTCGACTGCTCGATCAACGACGTGGTGCTCGCTGTCGTCACCGGGGCACTGCGCAATTGGCTGCTCTCTCGGGGAGAGCCCGTCACGGCCTCCTCGACGGTGCGGGCCATGGTGCCCATGTCGGTGTACGTCTCGGCCGATCGGGTCGGTTTCGGAGATGCGGCCGAGCGGCCGGTCGAGCCGGCCGAGGACGATCGCAGCGAGGTTTCGTCGTTTCTGGTGGACCTGCCCGTCGGTGAATCGAATGCCGTGGTGCGGCTCTCGCACATTGCGCACGCCACCGAGGCGCATGCCAAGCAGAGTCGCGGAGTCACCGCACAGACACTGATGCGCATCTCCGGGTTCGCGCCTGCGAGCCTGCACGCGATGGGCGCGCGGGCGGGCAGCAGGCTCTCTCAGCGGGTGTTCAATCTGATCGTCACCAACGCGCCAGGACCCCAGTTCCCGCTGTACGTGGGTGGTGCGCGCATGCTCGAGATGTATCCGGTGTCGCCGCTGTTCGAGAACCAGGCGATGAGCATCGGGTTGACGTCCTACGACGGCTACGTGTTCTTCGGGCTCAACGCCGATCGAGGTGCCATGCCCGACGTGGACGTCGTCACGGCGCTTCTGCACGAGGCATTGGAAGAGTTGGTCGATGCCAGCAACGAATCGAGAGTGTGAGGTCTTCTGCAATGCGTGTCTACGTTCCGGCGACGTTGGAGTTCTTGAAAGTGTTGTCGGCGGAGGGCGAGTTCAGCCCGGTCTCGCGCACGGCCTTCGCGGTGACACCGACGCTGCGTGAGGCGTACTCGTCCGGCGACGACGAGGAGCTTGCCGAGGTGGCGATGGGGGAGGCCGCGCGGGCCTCTCTGCGACTGATCGCCGCCGCCGTCGACGACGAGAGCGATACCGGTACGGTCGCCGAAGGGGTGGTGTACCGGCGGGCGGTGATCGCGGCCGATGTGGACGATCCCACTCTGCGCCCCGATCTCGACGATGCCGTCGTCCGGCTGAAGGAACCGTTGCGGATGGATCAGGTCGCGTCGGTCCACGTCGATCTCGAAGGGGCCGAATCGGCGGTGGCCAAGGCCGTCGCTGCCGTCGATGCCGCGGACATGGGTGACGTGGACGCGGAGTTCGTGCTCGGCGACGCCGAGGATCACACGCTCGCGTGGTACGCCCCGCAAGAGTTGTCGTTTCTGCTCGAACTGCTGTGACTCGGCCGTGTTCGCTCGGGCACGATTCACATCGGCGCAGGTGTTCCCGAACCCGAACCTACGGTAGCGTAACCTCGATGACCGCAAGCGGTTCAGTATCTCGATCGAGGGGATGGAACACCCGATGGATCTGAAGAAGTGGCTGGAGGCTCCGGCGGCCGGAGTATCGGCCCCCAAGCGTCCGAGACTGAACATGGTGCGTGGTGCCTTCACCCGCATCACCACTCCCTTGTTGCCCGATGACTACCTGCATCTGGCGAATCCTCTCTGGTCCGCACGCGAACTCCGCGGTCGCATCGTGCGAGTGGAGAAGGAAACCGCGACGGCGGTGACCCTGGTGATCCAGCCGGGTTGGGGCTTCAACTTCGATTACCGGCCCGGCCAGTACATCGGGATCGGGTTGCACCTCGGCGGGCGTTGGCACTGGCGGTCCTACTCGCTGACCTCCCCGCCGAACTGGGAGGACAAGCTGATCTCCATCACCGTCAAGGCGATGCCGGAAGGCTTCCTCTCGTCACACCTGGTCGGCGGTGTCCCGCAGGGAACCATCGTTCGGCTGGCCGCCCCGAAAGGCAATTTCGCGCTGCCCGTGCCGCCGCCGAACAAAATCTTGTTCGTCACGGCAGGCAGCGGCATCACCCCGATCATCTCGATGCTGCGGGCTTTGGATCGGCACGGCGACATGCCCGACACCGTGCACATCCACTCGGCACCCACCGAGGACGAAGTCATGTTCGCCGCCGAGATCGCCGCTCTGGAGAAGTCTCATCCCAACTTCACCTCGCACGTGCAACTGACGCGGTCGGACGGCAAGTTCGCACTCGCCTCGCTCGACGAGCTCTATCCCGACTGGCGCACGCGTGACACCTGGGCGTGCGGGCCTGCGGCTCTGCTCGAAGAGATCGAGAAGACCTGGAAACGCGAGGGGATCGAGGACCGGCTTCACCTGGAGCGGTTCGAGATCTCGCGCGCCGACACCTCCGGTGCAGGCGGCACCGTCACGTTCTCCAAATCGGACAAGAAGACCACCGTCGACGGCGCGACCAGCCTGCTCGAAGCCGGTGAGAACGTCGGCGTTCAGATGCCGTTCGGCTGCCGGATGGGTATCTGCCAGACGTGCGTTGTCCCGTTGACGGCAGGGCATGTGATCGACCTTCGTTCCGGTAAGGAACACAGTGAGGGCGACCGCGTCCAGACGTGCATTTCCGCTGCTGCGGGCGATTGCACACTGGAACTGTAGGTCTGTTTTTCGCACACCGCCTTCTCAGACTGTTCGGTTACGCTTACGTAGGTTGCCCACGTCGAAACCCGATATTTCGGGCACTGCACTCAACTGTTGGAGGACCCGGTGGCTATCACCGACATCAAAGAGTTCGCTCATCTCAGCGAAGCGGACATGGAAGCGTTCGGTCGTGAACTGGATGCGATTCGTCGAGACGTCGAAGACAGCCGCGGCGAGCGCGATGCCGCCTACATCCGTCGGACGATCAGACTGCAGCGGCTGCTCGAGCTCGGTGGCCGTGCGGTGCTGCTCGGCAGCAAGTATCGGCCGGCCTGGTTCGTGGGTACGGCGATGCTCAGTGTCGCCAAGATCGTCGAGAACATGGAACTCGGCCACAACGTGATGCACGGGCAGTGGGACTGGATGAACGATCCGGAGATTCACTCCACCTCGTGGGAGTGGGATCAGACCGGTCCGTCGGAGCAGTGGAAACGCGCCCACAATTACTCGCACCACACGTACACCAACATCGTCGGCATGGACGACGACATCGGCTTCGGCATCCTGCGGATGACCCGCGACGAGCCGTGGAAGCCGATCAACCTCGTTCAGCCGCTCGCCAACATCGTGCTGGCCACCACCTTCGAGTGGGGCATCGCGCTGCACGATTACGACGCGCAGAAGCAGTTGGACGGCGAGGACGAGAAGGGCCTGCTGAAGTCTCCGGCGACCCGCGCCTTTGCGCGCAAGATCGCCAAGCAGGTCGGCAAGGATTTCGTGCTGTTCCCGGCACTGTCCGGTCCGGCGTGGAAGTCGACGTTGACCGCCAACGCGACGGCCAACCTCGTCCGGAATTTGTGGGCGTACGCGGTGATCTTCTGTGGTCACTTCCCCGACGGGGCAGAGAAGTTCACGATCGGCCAGTTCGAGACCGAGACACGACCCGAGTGGTACCTGCGTCAGATGCTGGGCAGTGCGAACTTCGACGCCGGTCCGGTCATGGCGTTCATGAGCGGCAACCTCTGCTACCAGATCGAGCACCACATGTTCCCGGATCTGCCGAGCAACAGGTACTCGGAGATCGCCGAGAAGGTGCACGCTCTGTGCGAGAAGTACGACCTGCCGTACACCACGGGGTCGCTCGGCAAGCAGTACCTGCTGGCGCTGCGGACCATTCACAAGCTGTCGCTGCCCGACTCGTGGTTGCGTGCCACGTCCGACAACGCTCCCGAGACGTCCTCCGAGCGACGGTGGCGCGTAGGGGATTCGCCTGCCGTTCATGCTCTTCGGATCGATCCGCTGACCGGGCAGCGCCGCGGTCTGCGGTCGGCGATGCAGGAGGCGCGTGTGAGCCTGCGCAACGCCAAGAAGGAAGCCAGGCGTCAGGCCAAGGCCCTTCGTCGATCGGGCGACCGCGCGTCGTTGTGAATCGTCACACACATTCCCGGCGCTAACCTACGGAACCGTAAGTTACGATACGGTAGGTGACGGAATCACACATGGCCTGATACGCGAGCTGTGTGTTCACGACTGCCAGGA
Organism: Rhodococcus sp. 05-339-2; assembly: GCF_002258965.1. Taxonomy (NCBI): domain Bacteria; kingdom Bacillati; phylum Actinomycetota; class Actinomycetes; order Mycobacteriales; family Nocardiaceae; genus Rhodococcus; species Rhodococcus sp. 05-339-2. The sequence continues at coordinate 866,949 of NZ_NOYW01000018.1, read as the reverse complement.
GGTTGTTTCCCATGGCGATTACGGACGTCAAAGAATACGCGCATCTGACCGATGCCGACATCGAGGCGTTGGGCCACGAGCTCGACGCCATCCGGCGTGACATCGAAGCGTCCCGCGGTGAACGCGACGCCCGGTACGTCAAGAACACGATCCGCCTGCAGCGATCCCTCGACATCGGTGGCCGGGCCGTGCTCTTCGCCAGCCGTCGTCGTCCGGCGTGGCTCGTCGGCACCGCCATGCTCGGTGTCGCGAAGATCATCGAGAACATGGAGCTCGGCCACAACGTCATGCACGGCCAGTGGGACTGGATGAACGACCCGGAAATCCACTCCACGTCGTGGGAGTGGGACAACACGGGGCCGTCCGCTCACTGGAAGCAGACGCACAACTACATTCACCACAAGTACACCAACGTGCTCGGCATGGACGACGACGTCGGCTACGGTCTGCTGCGCGTCACCCGCGATCAGCGGTGGAAGCCCTTCAACATCGGCAACCCCGTCTACAACCTGCTGCTGCAGCTGTTCTTCGAGTACGGAGTGGCGCTTCAGCACCTCGAACTGGGCAAGGTCGCCAAGGGTCGAGTGCCGCGTGAGGAATTCGAGCAGAAGCGGCGCGAGGTGCTCGAGAAGGTCGGCAAGCAGATCGGCAAGGACTACGTCCTGCATCCGTTGCTGACCGGTCCCGCCTGGAAGAGCACGTTGACGGCGAACATCGCCGCCAACATGATCCGCAACGTGTGGACCAACACCGTCATCTTCTGCGGCCACTTCCCCGACGGTGCGGAGAAGTTCACCAAGTCCGACATGGAGGGCGAAACTCAGGGTCAGTGGTACCTGCGTCAGATGCTCGGCAGTGCGAACTTCAACGCGGGCCCCGTCATGGAGTTCATGAGCGGCAACCTATGCTACCAGATCGAGCACCACCTGTTCCCGGATCTGCCCAGTAACCGCCTGCGCGAGATCAAGGTTCGAGTGCTCGAACTGGCCGAGAAGTACGACCTGCCGTACACGACCGGCTCGATCGTCCACCAGTACTTCCTGTCGTGGCGAACCATCGCCAAGCTGTCGCTGCCGAACAAGTACCTGAAGGCGACCAGTGACGACGCTCCCGAGACTGCGTCCGAGCGCAAGTGGGCCGATGCTCCGGCCGGTTTGTTCACCGTCGATCCCGAAACGGGCAAGCGTCGCGGTCTCCGCACCGCCATCGCAGAGACGAAGAAGCGCAAGGGAATTCGCAGCCTGGTCCGCAAGGCCGCGTAAGTTCCGAACGGCGTGCAGCCTGGTGGCAACCGACCCCGAAAGGGGGGTTGCTACCAGGCTTCGTTCGTTCGAACGGCTTCGAGGAGCAGACGCACGGCCGCGACGCGTCGGGCCGCGTCTCCGGTCAAGGTGTCCAGAGCGCACTCGGGATCGGCGGGTGGGCCGAGGTGGGTGCATCCTCGGGGACAGTTCTCGATGGTGTCGGCTAAATCGGAGAACGCTGCGACGACGTTCTCGGGGGAGATGTGCGCCAGTCCGAACGACCGGATACCGGGAGTGTCGACCACCCAGCCGCCGCCGGGCAGAGGGAGCGCCACCGACTGCGTCGAGGTGTGACGGCCCTTCCCGACGCCCGAGACCACACCGGTGGCGCGATATGCGTCGGGCACAAGCCTGTTGACGAGCGTGGACTTTCCGACGCCCGAGTGTCCGATGAGCGCCGTCACCTTGTCGGTCAGCATCGCGGTCAGCTCGGTGAGGTCCTCGGACTGGCCTGCCAACACCACCGGGACGTCGAGATCGGCGAAGGCCGCGGTGAATTCCTCGGGGTCGGCCAGATCGCTCTTGGTCAGGCACAGGACCGGTTCGAGTCCGCCGACGTACGCAGCCACCAGTGCCCGCTCGACGAAACCGGTCCGAGGCGGCGGGTCCGCGAGCGCGGCCACGATGAGCAGCCGGTCGGCGTTGGCCACCACCACCCGCTCGAACGGATCGGTGTCGTCCGCCGTGCGCCGCAACACCGTGCGCCGCTCGGCGACGCGCACGATTCGGGCCAGAGTGTCGACCTTGCCCGACAGATCTCCGACGATGCCGACCTCGTCGCCCACCACGATCGGAGTACGGCCCAACTCGCGGGCACGCATCGTCACCACCGGCCGTGCCGGGTCACCGCCGAGCACACAACCCCATCGGCCGCGGTCGACGGACACCACCATGCCTGCTTCGGCGTCGTTGTGTTCGGGTCGAGTCTTGGTCCGTGGACGCGAACTCTTGCCCGGTCGGATACGAACGTCGGACTCGTCGTATCGGCGCGCGGTCAGGAGCCGACCCCGCTCGGTGTCGACGCGGACAGCATTGCGTCCCACAACATCTCGAAACCGGGCAGAGTCTTGGCTGTGGTACCGATGTCGTCCACCTCGACCCCGGGGACACGCAGTCCGACGATTGCGCCCGCGGTGGCCATCCGGTGGTCGGCGTACGAGTGCCAGACGCCTGCGTGCAGCGGAGCCGGATCGATGCGGATGCCGTCGTCCGTTTCCACGGCGCGCCCACCCAGTCGGACGATCTCGGTTGTCAGTGCGGCGAGTCGGTCGGTCTCGTGGCCCCGCAGGTGGGCGATGCCACGCAGAATCGACGGACCTTCGGCCAGTGCGGCGAGTGCCGCGACCGTCGGGGTCAGCTCGCCGACATCGTGAAGATCGAAATCGATGCCGCGCAACGTATCCGGGCCCTCGACGGTCAAGATGCCTGCGGTCAGGTCGACTCGAGCGCCCATCCGGGTGAGTATCTCGCGGAAGGCATCGCCGGGCTGGGTGGTCGATTCGGGCCAATTCGGCACGCGCACTCGGCCTTCGGTCACCGCCGCTGCAGCGAGGAAAGGGGTGGCGTTGGACAGATCCGGCTCGATGATCCACTCGATCGGCGCGACCGGTCCGGGGTGCACCCGCCAGGTGTTCGCGTCACCACCGGACTCGGGGGAATCGACTCGGACGCCGGCGCGCCGCAACATGTCCACGGTCATGTCGATGTGCGGCATGGACGGAACAGGCTTGCCGATGTGGTGGATTTCGATTCCCTCGTCGAACGCCGCCGCGGAGAGCATCAGACCCGAGACGAACTGCGAGGAACCCGAGGCGTCGATGTCGACCGATCCGCCGCGCAGCGAACCGGTGCCGCGCATCGTGAACGGCAGAGCGCTGCCGTCGATCTCGGCCCCTACCGCACGCAGGGCGTCGAGGATGGTGTCGAGTGGCCGAATGCGAGCCTGTTCGTCGCCGTCGAACGACACCTCGCCCGCGGCGAGGGCAGCCAGGGGCGGCACGAAGCGCATGACGGTACCCGCCAGACCACACTCCACGGCTCCTCCGTGCAACGGAGCCGGAGTCACGCGCAACGCCGTCCTGTCGTCGTCCGCGGCGATGATCTCGATCCCCAAGGTTGCCAGGGCGTCGATCATGAGATCGGTGTCACGGCTGCGCAGAGCACCGGTGATCGTGGACGAGCCGGAGGCGAGCGAGGCGATGATCAGTGCGCGATTGGTGATCGATTTCGATCCGGGCAGAGTGACTGTCGCGTCGACGGGTGCGACGGCGGCTGGGGCTGTCCAATTGCTCACCGGTCCATCTTCTCTCATTCGATGTCAGCGCGCGGCGATGGGCGCGGTTGTGGCACGGGTGAGCCCGATGAGATCGGCTGGTGCGAGTTCGATTTCCAGTCCCCGGCGACCTCCGCTGCACAGAATCGTCTCGAAGCCGAGAGCCGAGTCGTCGATCGCGGTGGGCAGGGATCTGCGTTGCCCGAGTGGTGAGATACCGCCGAAGACGTACCCGGAGGAGCGCTCGGCGGCAGCCCTGTCGGCCATCGCGATCTTCCTGGTGGACAGCGCAGCGGCCGCGGCCTTGAGGGAGAGCATCGCCGTCACCGGAACGATCGCCACCGCCAGCGAGCGATCTGCTCGTTCCACGACGAGCGTCTTGAAGACCTGTTCGGGTCGAACGCCGAGCCGATCGACGAGTATCCGGGCGGCCTCCTCGCCGTAGGACTGCACCCGAGCATCGTGGTCGTACGAGTGCACGGTGTGCGCCACCTTTCGTGAGGTGAGCAGCGCGAGAGCGGGTGTGGACGCAGCCATTCACCGGACTCTAGCGACCGAGCGGGAACACGACGGGACGACGCCGTGTTGTGTAACGACAGATACGGATGCAGGCGGAAGGAATGACGAATGGCAGTGCTGACCGCGGGACGTCCCCTCGTGTTGAAGGGGGTGATCTCTTCGCAGAAGCCGACTACGGGCGCCGTAGCCTGGGCGGTGGAAGCTATCGAAGGGATCAGCGTGACAGAAGCCAGCAATCCCGTCGCTGACGTGGACGACGAGAAGGCGATCGCGGAGCGCAGGGCTGCCGAGACCGAGGCACAGTTGACCGAGCGCTTCGAGCGCGACGCGTTGCCGATGCTCGATCAGCTCTACGGCGCAGCTCTGCGAATGACGCGTAACCCTGCCGACGCCGAGGATCTGGTTCAGGAGACGTTCGTCAAGGCCTACTCGGCGTTCCGATCGTTCCGTGAGGGCACGAACCTCAAGGCATGGCTGTACCGAATTCTCACCAACACCTACATCAATTCCTATCGCAAGAAGCAGCGTCAGCCCGCTCAGTACCCCACCGACGAGATCAGTGACTGGCAGCTCGCCGCCACCGCCGAACACACGTCGACAGGGTTGCGATCCGCCGAGGTGGAAGCTCTGGACGCGCTGCCGGACGACGACATCAAAGCCGCGCTGCAGTCTCTGCCCGAGGAATTCCGGATGGCTGTGTACTACGCCGACGTCGAGGGATTCCCGTACAAGGAGATCGCCGAGATCATGGGCACGCCCATCGGCACGGTGATGTCGCGTCTGCACCGCGGACGCAAGCAACTGCGAGGCCTGCTGGCCGGGGTTGCACGGGAGCGCGGATTCAACCGGGACGGCGCAGTCGACCGGCACGAGCAGGAGGTAGTCCAGTGACGGGCACCGGAAAGATCGACGGCCGGGACGAAGGCGACGCACAGTTCGAGCGGCTCGACTGCTCGGCGGTGATCGCGGACGTGTGGGTGATGCTCGACAACGAATGCGACGAAGCGAGCCGGACCCGTCTGCAGAAGCACATCGACGAATGCGGATCCTGCTTCGAGGCATATGGAATCGAAGAGAAGGTCAAGCGGCTCATCTCGCGCAAATGCGGGGGAGACCAGGCACCGGCCGGGTTGCGCGAGCGACTGAGCGTCGAGATCCGACGGACGGTGTTGATTCGTCAGACCGACTCCGAATAACCGCAGTTCGTACGACGACGAGGGGCCGAGAAGCAGTAGCTTCTCGGCCCCTCGTCGCTTGTGGCAAACCGTCAGCTGTTCGGACGTTTGCCGTGGTTGGCCTTGTTGCCCTTACGAGCACGCTTCTTACGTCCACGCTTTCCCATGATGGGCTCCTCTCGTTTGTTCACTACAGTCTCCCACGTGTGATTGGCTTACTGTGACGGGCCTGGCCTCCGGTGGGTGGTCTGCGCAGTTCGTGGTGACGTGAGAGAGGGGTTCGCCGGTGTCCGAGGACGTTCGTGCGGAGATGGTGTCCACGGTGTTTCAGGTGGTCGTGGCCCGAGGCGACGCAGTCGAGGTCGGTGACACCCTCGTCATCCTGGAATCGATGAAGATGGAGATTCCCGTGTTGGCCGAGACGGCAGGGACGGTCACATCGGTGGACGTCGCGGTGGGCGACGTCATTCAGCAGGGCGACCTCATCGCCGTCGTGTCCTGAGCAGTGATCACGTGAGCTGTCGTGTCGACCCTCAGTGACCTTCTGGCCGAGCACACCGACCTCCCCGGTGTCGCGGTCGACCACTTGCAACGAGTCGTGGGGGAGTGGCAGCTGCTGGCCGACCTGTCGTTCGCCGACGTGCTGCTGTGGGTCGGCACCGATGACGTGGCCAGTGGGACTGCCGACGTGCTGTGTGTGGCTCAGTGCCGGCCGACCACTGCGCCCACGGTCTTCACGCACGACATCGTGGGAACGACGATCTCCGAGTCCGAGCACCCCGACGTGATGGTCGCGCTGCAGCAGCGGCAAATAGTGCACGGAGGAGTGGTGACCCGGACCGAGAGCATTCCGGTGCGCTGCGGGGAGCACGTCATCGCGGTGCTGACCCGAGACACCAATCCCGCGCAGCTTCGTCCGCCGAGTGCACTAGAGGTCGCGTATCGGGAATGTGCCGACGACCTGTGTCTGATGATCAGCGAAGGGACGTTTCCCACCCCGGAGGAGCGGACCGATGTGAACTCGTCCCCGCGAGCGGGCGACGGATTCATTCGCGTCGACACCGAGGGGCGGGTGGACTACGCCAGTCCCAACGCCCTCTCGGCGTACCACCGGATGGGACTGACGACGGAGTTGTCCGGTCGAGATCTGGCGTCGGTCACGCGATCTCTGGTCACCGACCCGTTCGACTCACAGGAAGTGGCCGACCACATCAGATCGTCGCTCAGCGGCAACGTGGGACACCGGATGGAGGTCGATGCACGCGGTGCCACCGTTCTCGTGCGTACGTTGGCTCTGCAGCCCCGGGGGAGGTCGGCCGGTGCGGCTGTGTTGATCCGCGATGTCACCGAGGTGAAGCGACGCGATCGAGCCCTCCTCAGCAAGGACGCGACCATCCGAGAGATCCATCATCGGGTGAAGAACAACCTTCAGACGGTGGCGGCGCTGCTCCGGCTGCAGTCTCGTCGACTCGAGAACGAGGAAGCGCGGACGGCGTTGTCCGAGTCGGTTCGTCGGGTGACGTCCATTGCACTCGTGCACGAGATGCTGTCGATGTCGGTGGACGAGGAAGTGGATCTCGACGAGATCGTCGATCGTCTGGTGCCCATCATGTTGGACATAGCGACGGTCAACCCGAGAGTTCGAGTGGTGCGCGAGGGCAAACTGGGAGTCTTCTCGGCCGAACGGGCGACGCCCTTGGTGATGGTGCTCACGGAGCTGGTGCAGAACGCGATGGAGCATGGATTCGACGCCGGTTCTGCGGGTGTCGTCCGAATCGGAGCGGACCGGTCCGCGAAGTGGCTCGATGTTGTCATCCACGACGACGGGCGCGGGTTGCCCACGGGGTTCTCCCTGGAACGCTCGGACGGTCTCGGACTGCAGATCGTGCGCACGCTGGTATCGGTGGAGTTGAACGGATCGCTCGGTCTGCATCCGGCGGCGGGAGGGGGAACCGACGCGATGTTGAGAGTTCCTCTGGGGCGGCGTGTGCCGAGGGCCTGATGCACGTTCGGTGAACAGTGTGTAACGAGCCCGCCGACGATCCGTGGAACGCAGAAGGCCCGGTATCCGCTGAGCGGGTACCGGGCCTTGCCGATTGCTGCGTGTGCGTCCTAGACGGAGCTGCGTGCGCGCGTACGTGCGTTGCGTCGCTTGAGAGCACGGCGCTCGTCTTCACTCATTGCGCCCCATACTCCTGCGTCCTGGCCGGATTCGAGTGCCCAGGACAGGCATTCAGCGGTGACGGGGCACCGAGTACAGACGACTTTGGCATCGGCGATCTGCGCGAGCGCCGGACCACTGTTTCCCACCGGGAAAAATAGTTCCGGATCTTCATCGCGACAAATTGCCTTGTGGCGCCAGTCCATCCTCTGCTCCTTACCGGGCGCCGAAGCGCCGTTTCGTTTCTCTTCTGTTCACGAGTGGGTAACCAATGTTTCCGCACTGTTGCTTGTGAATGCTTTCACGAACTCAGGTGAAGTCAAGGGGTACGCGCGTGACCGTGGTCAAGCTCACTCTGTTAGGCTCGCTTTAGCCTTCTGCGCTCCTTTGTACCCCGAGTGAACGGATTTCGCTCGTGGTTTCCCCAGAACAGCGTTGTGTGTTGCCGCATATGCCCAGGACGGGCGGCCCTCACCTGCCCGGCGCGACCACTTCGAGCGCGTCGGGAGTGGAGAAGAACTCCGCTTCCGTGCGCTCGCCCAGATAGTCGCCATCCATCTGCAAACCGACCGGTTCCGCCGACGAAATTCGGACACTCGGCACATCATCGATCCGAATCAGCTTGCGCGACTTCGGTTCTGCGCCCTTGGCCAGCAACTGGCGAGACACCCGCAAGGTAGGGAGCAATGCAGTCGAACGCATGCCGAACACTCCCAGACCCGAATCGAAACCGGTACCCGGATTGGTGTGCACCGGCCTCTCGTTCAAATACGTCCACGGACTCGAATTCGACACGAACGCATAGTGCACACCCTCGAACGGATCCTGACCCGGAACCTCCACCGTCAACCGAGCCGGCTGCCGCTTGTGCTTGAAGAACTCCTGCACCGCCGACCGCACATAACGCGTCGCAGACACCGGCTTGCCGTCCTTGCGCCCGGCATCGATAGCCCGACACACGTCCGCATCCAGACCCATACCCGCGTTGAACGTGAACCAACGGTTGTCGCAGTGCCCCAACCCGATCGTCCGCCGCGCCCGTGCATCGAGCAGGCCGATCAACTGATTCGTCGCCGCCACCGGATCCGCCTCGATACCCAGCGAACGAGCGAACACATTCGCACTACCACCGGGAACGACCGCAATCGGCGGAATCGCACCGATCGTCACCGCCTGCATCGACGTCGGCAACGGCACCCCGAGCAACCCGTTGATCACCTCGTTGACCGTCCCGTCACCACCATGAACGATCACCAGACCCATCCCGTCCTCACGGGCACCCCGAGCAAGCTCCGACGCATGATCACGATGAGTCGTCTGCGCAACCGTCACCCGCACCCGACTCGACAACGCATGAGCCAACAGATCCCGAGCCGCAGCCGTCGTAGAAGTCGCATTGGGATTGACGATCAGCAGCGCACGCACGAGCACTGACACTAACGGGGTCGTTCCGCAGGCTCCACTCCGGTCACCTGCGTCGTTCCGCAGGCTCCACTCCAGTCACCTCGGGTCGTTCCGCAGGCTCCACTCCCGTCACCTCGGGTCGTTCCGCAGGCTCCACTCCCGGTTGCCTAGGCTGGTCGCGTGTCCACCTCACCCGAGAACCTCACCCCGCCGGCCACGTTCCGATCCGCCGGGGCGCTCGTCGCAGCGCAAGGCGTGGCGTCGCTGGTGGCCGCCTTCATTCTTCTCGTCCGAGCGTTCTCCGGAGAAGGGGACAACGCCGTGGCCAACGGCTACGGCACCGCGGGATGGTTCGGTGTCCTCGGTATCGGAGTCGGGGCGGCGGGCATCGCCCTGGTACTCGGAAAACGCTGGGGAAGGTCCATCGCCACCGTCGTACAGCTGCTGCTGCTGCCCGTCGTGTGGTCACTGTTGACCGGATCGCATCAAACCGTCTACGGCATCGCCCTCGGAGTAGTTGTCGTCGGCGTGCTCGTGTTGCTGTTCAGCCCGCCGTCCTCTCGGTGGATGGCCGCCGAATACAGCGACGTCGACGACTGATTCCGCCGAGGTGGTCGTTCAACGCGCCCGGGTGGCCAGCTCTGCCAATGCCGTCTCGGTCAGGCGGAACGTGGTCCACTCGTCCTGCGGCTCTGCTCCGAGTGATCGGTAGAACCCGATCGACGGGGTGTTCCAATCCAGAACCGACCAGACCAAACGCGTGTACTGCCGATCGACGCATTCGGCAGCCAACGCCGCGAGCAGTGCCGTTCCGAGGCCTTCTCCGCGTGCGGCGGGCTGCACGTAGAGATCCTCCAGATAGATTCCGTTGACGCCGTCCCACGTGGAGAAGTTCAAGAACCACAGCGCGCACCCCACCACCGTCCCCTCGTGCTCGGCGACGTGTGCGAACACCGACGGCTGCGCCCCGAACAGCGCAGAACGAAGCTGCTCGTCTCGAACGGTGCACAGCGAGGACGACTTCTCGTACGCGGCCAGTTCGTGCACGAGAGCGGTGACGGCGGGAACATCGGCCTCGGTGGCGCGGCGAATCATCCTGGGTTTCCTTTCGGTGCCGTGGCAGCGGTGAGAATCGACGGGTGCACGTTGTGCGCAACGAGCTGGCGAAACGAATGCTCGAAACCGAGCAACGAATACGCGGCGGGTGAGAGTGCGAAGCGTTTGCCCTCGGTGATGGGGGCCTCTGTCCAGCCGGCGATCAGCGCGCGCGAGAAGTGGCCGTGGCCGACCAACACGACGTCGCGGCCGCTCAACAGTGGCAGCACCACCGAGAGCACCAGTTCGACGCGCACTGCGATGTCTCCGATGGACTCACCACCCGGGCACGGATGCGTCCAGACGGTCCAGTGCGGCACCGTCTCGTGGATCTGCGTCGAGGTGATGCCCTCGTAGTCGCCGTAGTCCCACTCCGACAACGCATCCCACGTCCGGTCGACCTCCAGGCCTGCGAGCTCGGCAGTTCGACGGGCGCGCTCTCGCGGACTCGTGATCACCAGGGGATCGCGCAGCTTCAGGAGTCGGAGGAGCGATCCGGCCTCGACGGCCTGTCGCTCGCCGGAACTCGTGAGAGGGACGTCGGTGTTCCCGGTGTGCTTGCCGGCAAGCGCCCATTCGGTCTCACCGTGCCGAAGTAGAACGACTCTGCCGGCCTCGACGCCGCCGTGTGTGGTCATGGAACGATCATGCCCGCTCTCGGGATGTGGCCCTTGTCATAGGTGGCCTGCGGATGTGTCCGATTTGTCGATTGAGTACGGACCTACCGGCCGGTTACTCTCGGGGCGAATCTTCGCTGCCTCGGGCAACACAGCTCTTCCCGTCGTGCCTCACACTTCCTTCTCATCTCCTGGAGAACCATGACCGACCTGCAGAAGCCCGCGTCGTCCGATGCTCCGGAGAAGCTCGACGGCGCGTTGCTGAAGATCGCCGGTGTCGTCGTGCTCGGGGCGATCATGTCGATTCTCGATGTCACCGTCGTCAGCGTCGCACTCCGGACGTTCACCGACGTGTTCGACACCACCTACGCCAACGCCGCGTGGACGATGACGGGCTACACGCTCGCTCTGGCGACCGTCATACCTCTGACCGGTTGGGCTGCCGATCGGTTCGGTACCAAGCGCCTCTACATCACCGCGCTGGTGCTGTTCGTCCTCGGTTCGGTGCTGTGCAGCTTCGCCTGGGACATCACCTCGCTCATCGCCTTCCGGGTGTTGCAGGGTCTCGGCGGCGGCATGCTGATGCCGCTGGGCATGACGATCATGACGCGCGCCGCCGGTCCCGAGCGAATCGGGCGGGTGATGGCCGTGTTGGGTGTTCCGATGCTCATCGGTCCCATCGCAGGGCCCATCCTCGGCGGCTGGCTGATCGAGGCAGCGAGCTGGCACTGGATCTTCCTCATCAACCTGCCGATCGGCATACTCGCCCTGATCGCGGCCGTGGTGATCTTTCCCAGGGACAACCCGACTCCGTCCGAATCCTTCGACTTCCGCGGCATGCTGATGCTCTCGCCCGGCCTCGCCCTGTTCCTCTACGGCGCGTCCTCGGTCGTCGAAACCGAAACCGTTCTCGCGGTGAAGGTACTGGTCCCGGTCATCGTCGGGCTCGTGCTGATCGTCCTGTTCGTTTTTCATGCCCTGCGTGTGCAGCATCCGCTGATCGATCTACGGCTGTTCGCGAACCGATCGCTCACCGTGGCCGTGATCACCACCACGCTGTTCATGGTCGCCTTCATGGGCGCGGGACTGCTGTTCCCGAGCTATTTCCTGCTTCGCGGCGAAACGACGTTGACTGCCGGGCTGCTGCTCGCACCGCAGGGCATCGGCGCGATGATCGCGATGCCGATCGCCGGAGTGATCGCCGACAAGTTCGGTCCCGGCAGGATCGTGCTGGCGGGAATGGTGCTCATCACCGCAGGGATGACGGTGTTCACCCAGGTCGGCACCGACACGTCCTACACCCTGCTCATCGGCGCACTGTTCGTCATGGGTCTCGGCCTCGGTTCGACGATGATGCCCATCATGACGGCCGCGCTGCAGACACTGACCGACGACACGGTTGCCCGCGGCTCGACGTTGATGAACATCGTTCAGCAAGCGGCCGGTTCCATAGGCACTGCGCTGATGTCGGTGGTGTTGACCGCTCAGCAGAAGCCCGCATCGACCGCGACCAGCCAGGTCGAGGCCTTCGACATCTCGGCCAGGGCGTTCGGAACCACCTTCATGGTCGCGCTGATTCTGATCGTCGCCACGTTCGTCCCCGCCTTCTTCCTGCCCCGAACGAAGCACGTCACCGAGCGGTCCGCGGCACCGATCGCGATGCACTGACGCGCCCGAGAGATGCCGAACCCTCGCTCATCGGCTCGATGTAAGCAAGGATCAGGGCCGTGACGACAATTCTCGCGGTAGCGAATCAGAAGGGCGGCGTCGCCAAGACCACCACGGTGGCTTCGCTCGCGGCTGCGCTGCATGCTCTCGATCGACGCGTCCTGGTGGTCGACCTCGACCCGCAGGGCTGCCTGACGTTCTCGCTCGGGCACAACCCGGACAAGCTCGATTCCTCGGTCCACGAAGTGCTGACCGGGGATGCGAAGGTCGAGGACGTCCTGATCGAGACCGCGGAAGGAATCGTGCTGCTGCCTGCGACGATCGATCTCGCCGGCGCGGAAGCGTTGCTGCTGATGCGTGCGGGTCGCGAATTCGCCCTCAAGCGGGCCCTCGCACCGATCCTCGAGGATTTCGATGTCGTCGTCATCGATTGTCCGCCGTCGCTCGGGGTACTGACCCTCAACGGCCTCACCGCCGCGCAGTCGGTGTTGGTGCCCCTGCAGTGCGAGACCCTCGCGCATCGAGGGGTCGGTCAGTTGTTGCGAACGGTGTCCGAGGTGCAGCAGATCACCAACCCCGATCTGACGCTTCTGGGTGCCCTTCCCACACTGTTCGATGCTCGCACCACGCACAGCAGGGACGTGCTCGGCGATGTCTCGGACCGCTATTCGTTACCGGTGCTCGCGCCGCCGATTCCGCGGACCGTGCGCTTCGCGGAGGCCAGTGCATCCGGCGCGACGGTACTCTCGGGCCGAAAGAACAAGGGCGCGCAGGCCTATCGAGAACTTGCCGAGAATCTGCTGGCGCACTGGGACGGCAAAGCCGATCTGAAGACCTACGATCCGGCGGAGTAGTACGAAGCCCCTGAGATCGAGTCAGCCCAGAGCGACCACGTCGGAACCGCGTTGCTCGACGACCACGTCGCCGATCACCGTGATCTGTATCGGGCCGTCGTAATCGCCTCGGTCGACCGGAATGTCGGCCGTCGAGACACCGGTGGCGAGATCGACCACCGATATGCCGTCGGGTACGGGTACGAGGAGTCGTCCGGCCATGACCGCGCCGTTCCCGAGGGCTCCGGGGACGGTCCACAGAGGGCCGAGGTTGTCGGGATCGAACGCCTGGACTCCCGCGCCGGTGAACCAGGTGAGCACCGAACCTGCTTTCGTTGCAGGGAAGTTCGGGGTAGGGGAGGAGCCTCCGGGGAGAGCGAATTCGGAGGTTCTCGCGGCCGCGTCGTCGTACAGTCCCACCCGATCGGGCGCGCCGTTGTTCGCTGGGATCCACAGCGCGACAACGCTGCCCGTGATCGCGATGATCCGCCCGGCAGTCGGTGCGTCGGATTCGGGAACGAGTTCCGGTACCACCGCTGACCCGTACTCCTCGGGTTCACTGGCGTCCTTGGGGGCAGGATTGATGAGCGACAATCGCGCGGCGGGCTCTCCCGGGCACTGTTCGAGCACGGCCGTTCGTGAGTTCGTCGACGCCGAGGACAGCAATGTGCAGCCGGTTCTCGGCTGACTTCCCGGATTGACCGGGGCGTCCACTCGGCCGTACTCGAGGGTGCGCACCAGGTCCGACCGCCACAGCTCCATGCGGGTGTCGCCCCTCGATGTCACGTAGGTGCCGTCGGAGGACAGGCGGACCGCATCGTCGGCGTCGGACGTGCGCTGCGCCTTGCGGTCTCCGGTGGCCCCGTCGAGTTCGGTGACCTGAGAGCAGCCGCGGCCGTCGCGGTAGACCGCGACCGCGGTGTTCCACGACGCGACCACCGAGCAGAGCGGGAGATCGCGTGTGTACGACCAGGATTGCTCGCCCGACCGTGGATCGCGGCCGAGGACGGCACCCCCGTCGGCGGTGACTACCGTGGATCCGGTGACGACAGGAAACGGGGTTCGCGTCGAATCCGTCGCTGCGCTCGGTGCGCGCCACAGTTCGGTGAGCGTCGTGGGCACCGCGGCGGCGGGTTCGGCTCGAGGCAGTGGCTCCTCGGCCGGGATCGATGTGGTTCCGCGAGCATCACCGGTGAACCAGGCGATGCTCGCGGCAACGACCACCACCACTGCGATGATGGCGGCGACGACGAGGTCGGTTCTCGTCCGACGTTCTGGAGCCAGCACGGCGGGAGGTTACTCCGATGCGCTCGCAGTCGACGGTCCGGCATCGGCGGACGATCCACTGGGGCGACGACGCCTACGGCGGCGCGGGGCAGTCTTGGTGGCCGTGTCGGTGGTCGCTGTGTCGGTTGTATCCGACTGTCCGGCAACCGAATCCGAGGCGGAAGTGGATTCGTTCGTGGTGGTGGCAGAGCCTGCGGCGTTGTCGCCGTCCTGCCCTGCGCGGGTGCGCCTGCGACTGCGCGAGCGGCGCGGCTTCGTCGTCGACGACGCGTCGGCCGCAGGCGCTGCGGCATTGGTCTCGCCGTCGTCTTCCGTCTTCTCCGGGGCACGCGACGGTGCCTTGCGCACGGTGCCGGTGGCATCGGTGGGGATGTCGAGGTCGGAGAACAGATGCGGCGAGCTCGAATACGTCTCGACCGGATCCGGCATACCCAGACCCAGAGCCTTGTCGATCAACTGCCAGCGCGGGATGTCGTCCCAGTCGACGAGGGTGACGGCGATACCGGTGCGCCCTGCACGGCCGGTGCGGCCGATGCGGTGGACGTAGGTCTTCTCGTCCTCGGGGCACTGGTAGTTGATGACGTGGGTGACGTCGTCGATGTCGATACCTCGGGCCGCGACGTCGGTGGCGATCAGCACGTCGATCTTGCCGGTGCGGAACGCCTTGAGAGCCTTCTCGCGCTGGACCTGGCCGAGGTCTCCGTGGACCGCGCCGACCGAGTAGCCGCGCTCGGCCAGCTCGTCGGAGACCTTCTGCGCGGTGCGCTTGGTGCGGGTGAACACCATCGTCGCGCCGCGACCTTCGGCCTTGAGGACCTTGGCGACCATCTCGACCTTGTCGAGGGCGTGGGCCCGGTAGACGTGTTGGGCGGTGCGATCGTGCACGGCCGAGGACTCCGCCTCTTCGGCGCGGATGTGCGTCGGCTGCGTCAGGAAGGTGCGGGCCAGAGTGATGATGGGGCCGGGCATCGTGGCGGAGAACAACATCGTCTGACGCTTGTCGGGGACCATGCCGAGGATGCGTTCGATGTCGGGGAGGAACCCGAGGTCGAGCATCTCGTCGGCCTCGTCGAGAACCAGGACCCCGACCTTGCCGAGGATCAGGTGGTTCTGCTTGGCGAGGTCGAGCAGTCGGCCCGGGGTGCCGACGACGACGTCGACGCCGTTCTGCAATGCGCTGATCTGCGCCTCGTACGGACGGCCACCGTAGATGGAGAGCACCTTGACGGGGCCGTTCGCGCCGCTGAGGTACTTCGACGCGTTCTCGAGGTCGGAGCTGACCTGCACGCACAGTTCACGCGTCGGCACGATCACCAGGGCGCGGGGGGTGCCGTCCAGGGGGGAGGTGCCGGAGTTGTCGGTGGCGAGTCGGTGCAGCAGGGGCACACCGAAGCCGAACGTCTTGCCCATTCCGGTGCGTGCCTGACCGATGAGGTCGTCGCCCGCGATGGCGAGCGGCAGCGTCAACTCCTGAATGGCGAAGGTGCGCTCGATTCCCATCTCGGACAGCGCGCGAACGATGGTGGGGTCCACGTTCAGCTCGGCGAAAGTGGGAGGTACGTGCGTGTCGTCCACGTGCGCCGACACTGTGGTGTCGCCGGTGTCGGACTCTTGGTCGATGACTGTCTTGCTCAGGGGACTGGCCTTCCTCGTGTTCGAACGTGCGCACGAGGAAGGGCATAGGCCTATTGCCGGCCGAAGTCGATGCCCTCGATCCGATGTGATGTCGCCGTCAGCCTCAGCGCGGCCGCGGACTGCGATGTCCGCTGCGGCGAAGCTGTCGAGGCGACCCGGATCAGGTGCGCACACATTATCGATGACCGTCGCGTGCTTCTTCGGTCCGTTTCATCGGTCCGCGAGCGACGATCGAGCACCATGGTAGCTTGCCGAACGGATTTCTCCATTGTCGGCAGGTCGCGGCAGGTCCGGCGCGCGCCGAGACGACGGGTCCGACACCGGACTACGATTGCCGCATGGGAGCCCATTCGTCGGAGCCGTCGTCCGCAGTTTCACCCACCACCGTCGTCGAGTCGCCGGAAACGGACCGGGTCGACCCGGCGATCGCGCACGATCACCCCGGCATTCCGGATCTGTTCGCGGTGCTCGCCTACGGCGAGATCTCGGCGTTCTATCGCCTGGCGGAGGACGCTCGAATGGCTCCGACCATGGAGGGTCGCGTCGCGCTGGCGAGCATGGCGGCTGCGGAGATGAGCCACTTCGAGACGTTGCAGAAGGCCCTGTCGGATCGCGGTCTCGATGTCTACGCCTCGATGGATCCGTTCGTTCGCGCTCTGGACGAGTACCACGAGTCGACGACGCCGTCGACGTGGTTGGAGTCGTTGGTCAAGGCCTACGTGGGTGACGGCATCGCGGCCGATTTCTACCGGCAGATCGCGCACAGTCTCGACCCGGCCGTGGCCGAGATCGTTCGAGACGTGCTCGCCGAGACCGGACACTCGGAGTTCGTGGTGCACGAGGTCTCCGACCGGGTTCGCGCCAGCTCGCAGGACAAGGCACGACTGATGCTGTGGGGTCGTCGTCTCCTCGGTGAGGCCATCACCCAGGCGCAGTTCGTGCTCGCTCGCCGCGAGTCGTTGACCGATCTCGTCATCACCGCGTCGGGAGACCTCAACGGTGTCGTCGCACTGTTCGATCGCATGCAGGAACAGCATGCGGAACGGATGTCCTCACTCGGCCTGGACTGACCGCACTGGGCGCTGTTCGCTGACAGCACAGGGCGTCGGGCATCCGGGGCGACCCCTCTGCACTAGCCTGGCGTGAGCAGAGTTGTCGAGAGTTCGGAGGTTGACCGTGGAGGTCAAGATCGGTGTTTCGGAGAGTTCCCGTGAGCTCGTCGTGAACAGCACGCAGTCCCCGGCCGAGGTCGAAGCGCTCGTATCGACCGCCTTCGCCGGTAAGGACGGAGTGCTGTCGTTGGAGGACGAGAAGGGACGCAAGTTCTTGATTCAGGCTTCCAAGGTGTCGTACGTCGAGATCGGTCCGTCCGATGCTCGCAAGGTCGGATTCGCGACCGCCTGAGACCGCGCGGAACGAAAACACGCCCCTCACTCGGATCGAGTGAGGGGCGTGTTGCGTTCGTGGGTCCGTTCCCTACGGTGCCTGCAGGGGAACGTGTGACAGACCGCCCCAGGCCAGCGACACCGTGGTGTCGACGGCGTCTTCCTTGGAGATCGGCCGGTCGGCTTCGAGCCAGTACCGAGCGGTGAACTGACTGGCCCCGACCAGGCCGACAGCCAGTACGCGGGCCCGGTACGGATCGAGTCCGGAGTCGTGAGCAACCAGGTCGAAGACGGCGTCGACGCAGGCTTCCGTCGCCTGCTCGACGCGCGCATTGACCTGCGGGTCGCCCATCAGATCGGACTCGAAGACCAAGCGGAAGCCCTGTGTGTCGGTGTCGACGAAGTCGTAGAACGCCAGCACTGCGGCGCGAACGCGCTGCCTGTTGTCCGTGGTCGAGCGCAGGGCCTGACGGACTCCCGCGATCAGGGTGTCCACGTAGCTCTGCAGCACCGCCAGATACAGCTCGAGTTTTCCCGGGAAGTGCTGGTACAGGACCGGCTTGCTGACACCGGCGCATTCGGCGATCTCGTCCATTCCGGATGCGTGATATCCGCGGGTCACGAATATTTCGCTCGCAGCAGCGAGCAGTTGCGCCCGACGGGCATCGCGCGGCAACCGTGCGCCGCGGCGATTGCCGGTGGTGGCCGGCCGGTCGGAAGACCGCCGGTCGTCGAGATCTGTCATCAATTATGTTCCCATCCGCGTCGACAGCTGCGCTCGTCTTGGTTCGACAACGAACGGTCCGGCATGAACTTCCGGCGGGTGGCCGTCGGTTCGGACCGTTCGTAGCGCAGATCACGGGCAACGATACTCGTGGCTGCCCGCACTCACGGGATCCTGGGGGACCGTTGCGAAAAGTGGGCAATACCGGATCATGTCGAGCGGTTTGTTCGTACGATGTTTTCGTACCGAAAACCCGATAGTTCCGTTCCCGGTATCGGCGTGCCGAGCAGCGGGCGGTGAGGATTGTGAGATCGTGATCGAGTGACTGACCGAGGCGGGCCGCGTATCCGCGGTGGTGTGCAGTCGGGCGGCGTCGGCGAGAGCTACGACGATCGGTCGGACGACTTCCCACGCACCGTGGGAAGTCGTGGGTCGCATCAACCGCTCCGCGCGCAGTGGGACCCGACGCAACGCGAGGTCAAGCAGCGCAGTCCCAGACCGGATCGCGACATCAGGAAACAGAGCAAGCTCGGAAAGTTCGCGTCCACGTACGGCTGGCGGGCGTACGCGGTTCCGATTCTGATCGTGGTGACCGCGCTCGTCGTGTTCGATGCCGTGCGTACCGGTGACCCCGTCACAGGCACCGCCGCGCAGTCCACCAATGTCGATCCCGGATTCGGCACCCTGAGTGCGGACACGACCTCGGGCACCGGAGTCATCGGCGTGCCGCCGCAGGCCGACGGCAACTTCGCGGAATCGATCTCCTCGGGTGAACTACCCGACGGTGGTCCGTTCGCGGTGCAGGGGGCCGGAACGTGGCACACCGTGCCGGGCACCACCGAGCAGGTGGGTCAGGGGACCGAGCGGGTGTTCACCTACACGGTCGAGGTGGAGGACGGCGTGGACACGGTCGGGTTCGGCGGCGACGAGTCGTTCGGCCGATTGGTGGATCAGACCCTCGCCAACCCCAAGAGTTGGACGAACGATCCACGGTTCGGATTTCGTCGAATCGATCAGGGCGATCCCGACTTCAGGATCTCGCTGACGTCGCAATTGTCGATCCGCCAGGCCTGTGGCTACGACATCCAGCTCGAGGTCTCCTGTTACAACCCCGGCATCGAGCGAGTGGTGCTGAACGAGCCGAGGTGGGTGCGTGGAGCGATCTCGTTCCAGGGCGACATCGGCTCGTACCGCCAGTACCAGATCAATCACGAGGTCGGCCACGCGATCGGCTACCAACAGCACCAACCGTGCGAGACCGACGGCGGGCTCGCTCCGGTGATGATGCAGCAGACGTTCGGAACGTCCAACGACGACATCGCGCGACTGGACCCCGCGGGAGTCGTTCCGATGGACGGCAAGACGTGCCGATTCAATCCGTGGCCCTACCCCCGAGGCTGATCGGCTGGGTTCGGGACGGGCCGGGGGATTAGATTCGAACGTGGCGTGCCGGGTACTCGGTCGTCGTGTCGAGTCGAGGAGCGTCGCTGCGTCGTGGTCCATCTCCCCCCTCTGGTCGAACCCGCGGGCGAACTGACTCCCGAGGACGTCGCCCGGTACAGCAGGCACCTGATCATCCCCAATGTGGGAACGGACGGTCAGAAGCGACTGCGCAACGCACGCGTGCTCGTCGTCGGTGCCGGGGGGCTCGGTTCACCCGCGCTGCTCTACCTCGCAGCCGCCGGTGTCGGCACCCTGGGCATCGTGGAATTCGACGATGTCGAACTGTCGAATCTGCAACGGCAGATCATCCACGGCCGATCCGACGTGGGTCGTCCGAAGGCCGACAGCGCCAGGGACTCGATTCTCGAACTCAACGACGGCGTCGAGGTGGCGCTGCACCGTGTTCGACTCGACTCCTCGAACGCGCTCGAACTCTTTCGGCAGTACGACCTCGTCCTCGACGGGACCGACAATTTCGCCACCCGATATCTGGTCAACGACGCGGCCGCCCTGGTCGGAATCCCGTACGTGTGGGGTTCGATCTACCGGTTCGAGGGGCAGGTGTCGGTGTTCTGGGACGCCGCGCCCGGTGACGCAGGCATCAACTATCGCGACCTGTACCCCGAGGCTCCGCCGCCGGGCATGGTGCCCTCGTGCGCCGAAGGTGGGGTGCTGGGGGTGCTGTGTGCGTCGATCGGGTCGGTCATGGTGACCGAGGCCATCAAGCTGATCACCGGAATCGGCGAGACGTTGCTGGGTCGATTGATGATCTACGACGCGCTGGCGATGAACTATCGAACCGTCGGCCTGACTCGGGATCCGCATCGAACGCCGATCACCGAGCTGATCGATTACGAGGCATTCTGCGGAGTGGTCCCGGCCACCGAATCCACCGGAGAATCGATCACCCCGGCGGAGCTGCACGCACTGATGCAGTCCGGACGCGAGATCGCCCTCATCGACGTGCGCGAGCCGGTGGAATGGGACATCGTCCGCATCGACGGTGCGCGTTCGATTCCCAAGGATCGAATCCTGTCGGGCGCGGTGATGGCGGAGCTTCCGCAGCACATTCCCATCGTGCTCTACTGCAAAACCGGCATCAGGTCCGCGGAGGTGCTCTCGGCCCTCGTCGGTGCCGGTTTCTCCGATGCCGCCCATCTGCACGGCGGAATAGTGGAGTGGGCCAAGCAGATCGATCCCGGTTTGCCCATGTACTGATGCGGTCCGTGTGCGCGTCGTCCGCAGTGGTGCCGCGATCGACGGTAGCGTGACGTTCGTGAGCTCTGTCGAACCTCCTCAGCACGTGATCTCTACGTTCGGGCTGCGCGATGTCGAGCCTGCACCTCTCGGTGCGGACTGGGACGGTGGATGGCGTCTGGGTGACGTCGTCCTGTCTCCGGTGGCAGACCATGCCCGAGCCGCGTGGTCGGCCAAGGTACGCGAGACGTTGACCGTCGACGGGGTTCGTCTCGCCCGTCCCGTGCGTTCGACCGACGGCCGATACGTCGTGTCGGGCTGGCGCGCAGACACGTTCGTCGCCGGCGAGCCGGAGCCCCGCCACGACGAGGTGATCTCGTTGTCGATGCGGTTGCACGCGGCGACCGCTCAACTCGAGCGACCCCGATTTCTGGTTCAGCCTCCCGTGGCCCCGTGGGCCGACGTGGACGTGTTCGTGGCTGCCGACAGGGCTGCCTGGGAGGCGGTCCCGCTGCGCTCCGCCCGCGGTGCAGGCGCACCCGAGCCGTCGTCCAGTGACGGCAAGAGCAGTCTGGAATTGGTCAAACAGCTTGCGACACTACGCAAGCCCGTCGAATCACCCGACCAGTTGGTGCACGGCGATCTGTTCGGAACGGTTCTGTTCTCCGGAAGCGAGGCCCCCGGGATCAGCGACATCACCCCGTACTGGCGTCCCGCGCCCTGGGCTGCCGGGGTGGCCGTGGTGGACGCACTTTCCTGGGGTGACGCCGACGACGGTCTGGTCGGCCGCTGGGACGATCTTCCGGAATGGCCGCAGATGCTGTTGCGTGCGTTGATGTTTCGTCTCGCAGTCCACGCGCTTCACCCGCGATCGACGTCGGAGGCCTTCCCGGGCTTGGCGCGAACAGCAGATCTGGTGCGCCTCATTCTGTGAGATCCGCTGCGCGAGCTGATAGTTCCACCGCACGAGCCGGCGATTCGGAGAGTTCGTGGAACAGTGACCTGGCGGCCTGCATCGCACGGGCTGCGTCGCCGTCGATGACCGCCGCCACGAGTGCGGTGTGTTCGTCGATGTAATCGTCGTCGTGCTCGATCGCGTGATGTCGCATGGCGTCGTGGATCACCGGCAGCAGCGAATCGTAGAACTCCAGATAGATGGCGTTGTGGCTGGCCGCGACGATGGCGCGGTGCAGCCGTGCGTCGATCCGAACGGCATCGGCCAGCGGGGTGTCGTCGGACCACGCGGCGTTGCGATCGGCCAGCGCACCCAGCATGGCGCGGATGTCGGCGTCGTCGCGTCGGTCGGCTGCGAGTGCTGCCGCAGTGACCTCCAGGGTTTCGCGCAGCTCGGTGACGTCGCGGTGCCGGGCGTCCGAGAAGTACTTACCCAGTGTCCCGCCGAGGTCGGAGCACGTCATGACGAAGGTGCCCGAACCCTGTCTGCGTTCGACCATGCCTGCATGGACGAGTGCCTGCACTGCTTCGCGCACGGTGTTGCGCCCGGTACCGGTCATCTCGCACAGTTCGGGTTCGGTGGGAATGCGGGTACCCACCGGCCATCGCTGCGACGTGATCTCCTCGCGCAGTGCAGCTGTCACCTGGGATATCAGGCTCGATCGCTGGACCTGCCGCACGTGGGCTCCTCATGCCGGGGACATTGCAGCGTCGATAGTAGTACTTTGCACCCAATGATCCGGTCATCCTATGATTGCGCGGTGAGTGCGCCCACCGTCCCCGCCGGCCGAATCGTCGGCACCTCCCTCCTGCGCGGGCGAATTCTGGTCTTCTCCGCGATCATTCTGTCCGCATTGACTCTGCGCGCCGCCGTGACTTCGATCAGCCCGCTGTTCGGCAGAATCGGCACCGACCTCGAGTTCGGTGCCACGGTGATCGGCATCGTGGGCATGTTGCCTCCCGCGATGTTCGCAGTGTTCGGTTTGGCAACGCCGTTTCTCGCCAAGCGCACGGGGCTCGAGCGGGCCGCTCTGCTGGCCATGGCACTGACCACCATCGGTATGGCCACCCGCGCGTTCGCGCCGAACACCGCGTCGTTGTTGGCGCTGTCCGCGATCGCCCTCGCAGGCATGGGCATCGGAAATGTCGTCATCCCGCCGCTGGTCAAACGCTACTTCTCCGACCGACTCGCCGTGGTGAGCACCATCTACATCTGCGCCCTGCAGGTCAGCACCATGGTGCCGCCTCTGCTGGCGGTCCCCGTCGCCGACGCCCACGGGTGGCGGCTGTCCATCGGAATCTGGGCGGTCGTCGGCCTGGCCGCAGCACTGCCGTGGCTCGGTGTCGTGGTGGCCCGACGCGGCCACGACGAGAAGGATGTGACGGCCGAGGCCGGATCGGACGCGGTGCACGTGGAGCCGAGCGGCCGAATCCACCGGTCCTCGCTGGCGTGGGGGATGGTCCTGATGTTCGCGATGACGTCCACGATCACCTATGCGATGCTGACGTGGCTGCCGACGCTGTTGATCGATGCGGGTATCGGCGAAGCCCTTGCGGGTGCGTCGGTGGCCGCGTTCGGGGCGATGGGCCTGATCACGTCGCTGGCCGCACCCACTCTCTGCGCGCGGGTGCGCAACCCGTACGGCATCGTGGTGGTCGCAGCGGCGTGTTATCTCGGCGGCTTCGCGGGTCTGCACTGGTCGCCGACGGCCGGTACGGTCCTGTGGGTGTGTCTGGTCGGGCTGGGCACGATGACCTTCCCGATGTCGTTGACGCTGATCAACCTCAGGACGCGCACTGCGGTGGGCTCGTCCTCGCTGTCGGGATTCACCCAGGGGTTGGGCTACGTGGTGTCGTCGACCGGTCCGATTCTGTTCGGGCTGTTGCACACGCGGTCCGGTGGATGGGGACTTCCGTTGATACTGCTCACCGGATGCGTGGCAGTTCTGCTGGTCGGAGGGTTCCTGTGCTGCCGACCGCGGATGCTCGAAGACACCTGGTGACGCACGTCGACGTCGACGCGTCATCTCACGACGGTGCCGGTGGGCGCGTGAGACCGAGTTAATCAGCGAGTCACCGCACGCAGCGCCGCTGCAACATGGCTTTCCTATGTTCGGTTCACACACCGATCAGGAGGCCACACGTGACCAGCCTTTCTCGCAGCGCTTCGGCAGATGCCGGCTCAGCCACCACGGCGACAGTTCCACCCGGAACAGTTCCCGTCTCCGTGAACCATCACATCGCGCACTGGAATTCCGAGGACGTCGAGGCCTGGGAGGCAGGTGGCAAGCAGATCGCCAAGCGCAATCTGATCTGGTCGGTCATCGCCGAGCACGTCGGATTCTCGATCTGGTCGATCTGGTCGGTGATGGTGCTGTTCATGCCGATGTCGGTCTACGGCATCGACGCGGCGGGCAAGTTCTTCCTGGTGGCCGTCCCCACACTCGTGGGCGCGATCCTGCGGATTCCCTACACCTTCGCCACGGCCAAGTTCGGCGGGCGCAACTGGACCATCTTCAGTGCTCTGGTGCTCCTGATCCCCACCGTGCTGACGATGTACTTCATGCTCAACCCGGCGTCGTACACCACGTACATCATCGTCGCGGCGTTCGCCGGACTCGGCGGCGGAAACTTCGCATCCTCGATGACGAACATCAACGCGTTCTATCCTCAACGCGAGAAGGGATGGGCGCTCGGCCTGAACGCGGGCGGTGGCAACATCGGTGTGCCTGTCATCCAGCTCATCGGCTTGCTGGTCATCGCCACCATCGGCAACACCGCTCCCGAGATCGTGTGCGCCGTCTATCTCGTCTTCATCGCGGTGGCCGCCGTCGGTGCCGCGTTGTTCATGGACAACCTCGACAACCAGAAGACCAACGGCCGCTCCATGATCGACGTGTTGAAGTTCTCGGACTCGTGGTGGATCGCCTTCCTGTACATCGGCACGTTCGGATCGTTCATCGGCTTCAGCTTCGCGTTCGGCCAGGTACTGCAGATCAACTTCCTCGCCGGACTCACCGACGGCGGCCCCTCGACTCCTGCTCTGCAGGCGCAGGCATCGCTGCAGGCCGCTCAGATCGCCTTCATCGGACCGTTGCTGGGATCGCTGTCGCGTCCGTTCGGCGGCAAGCTCGCCGACAAGATCGGTGGCGGCAAGATCACCCTGTACACGTTCGTGGCCATGACGTTCGCCACCGGAATTCTGGTCGCGGCCAGTACCTGGGACGATTCGACGCCAGGGGCGGCCAGCGGCACGGTGATGGTGCTCTTCGTCGTCGGATTCATCGCACTCTTCCTGCTCTCCGGTATCGGAAACGGATCGGTCTACAAGATGATCCCGGCGATTTTCGCAGCCAAATCGGTTGCACTGCAGGGTATGACGGCCGACGAACAGCAGCACTGGTCGCGCAAGATGTCCGGCGCACTCATCGGCATCGCCGGTGCTATCGGCGCTCTCGGCGGCGTCGGAATCAACCTGGTGCTGCGGGCGTCGTACTCGGGTACCGCGAAGTCCGCCACGACGGCGTTCTGGGTGTTCCTCGGCTTCTACGTCGTGTGCGCGATCGTCACCTGGGCGATCTACCTCCGCAAGACCGACTCCGCCGATGCGAACGCTCCGGTAGCCGTCTGAGGGTCCGGCACCGGCAAGAACGAAACGCACTGCACGGCAACGAAGATCGGAAGGACCCGCAATGAAGAACGCGGTAGTGGTAGGTCACGGGATGGTCGGACACCGATTCGTCGAAGCGCTGCGTGCGCGCGACGAAGCGGCCGAGTGGAAGGTGACGGTCCTGTGCGAGGAGGCACTGGCGGCGTACGACAGGGTGGGACTGTCGTCCTACGTCGGTGCGTGGGACCACAAGGAACTCGCGCTGGCGGGCAACGACTATCCCGGTGACGCGCTCGTCGAGATGCGCACCGGAGTCCGTGCAGAGCGCATCGACCGTGACCATCGCACTGTCGTGACCTCGGCCGGGGACACCGTCGACTACGACGCTCTCGTCCTCGC
This sequence comes from Rhodococcus sp. 05-339-2, assembly GCF_002258965.1. NCBI lineage: Bacteria > Bacillati > Actinomycetota > Actinomycetes > Mycobacteriales > Nocardiaceae > Rhodococcus > Rhodococcus sp. 05-339-2. The sequence goes on along the minus strand of NZ_NOYW01000018.1, from coordinate 841,267 downwards.
CACCGGGTCCTACCCGTTCGTGCCGCCGATCGCCGGTCACGACCTGACCGCGTGCTTCGTCTACCGCACCCTCGACGATCTGGACAGGATTCGTGCCCGCGCAGACGCCGCGGGCCCCGGAGCCGTCGGTGTGGTGGTCGGCGGTGGCCTCCTCGGTCTCGAAGCGGCGAATGCGTTGAAGAAGATGGGGATGACCCCGCACGTCATCGAGTTCGCTCCACGGCTGATGCCGTTGCAGGTGGACGAGGGCGGCGGCGCGCTGTTGGCTCGCCTCGTCACCGAACTCGGGTTGAACGTACATGTGGGAGTGGGCACGTCGTCGATCTCCGAGAACGACAGCGCCGGTCTGACGGTCGAACTGAGCGACGGCAGCAGCATCGACGCCGCGCTGCTGGTCTTCTCCGCCGGTGTTCGTCCGCAGGACCGACTGGCACGCGAGAGCGGCCTCGAGGTCGGTGAGCGCGGCGGCATCATGGTCGACATCGGTTGCAGTACATCCGATCCGGCCGTCTACGCGATCGGTGAATGTGCCGCCGTCGAGGGCCGGTGCTACGGCCTGGTCGCTCCCGGATATTCGACGGCGGAGGTGGTGGCCGACCGATTGCTCGGTGGCGCAGCGCAATTCCCGGGTGCCGACATGTCCACCAAGCTCAAGCTGATGGGCGTCGACGTCGCGAGTTTCGGCGACGCCATGGCGGCCACTCCCGGTGCGCTCGAGGTGGTGTTCAGCGATGCACCCAAGGGCACGTACGCCAAACTCGTCGTGACCGACGACGCGAAGACTCTCCTCGGGGGCATCCTCGTCGGCGATGCCTCCGCCTACTCGCTGCTCCGTCCGCTCGTCGGACGGGAACTGCCCGGCGACCCGGGTGCCCTGATCTCACCGGCAGCCGAACAGGTCGGTATCGGTGCGCTGCCCGACGACGCCGAGATCTGCTCGTGCAACGGTGTGAGCAAGGGGGCGATCTGCTCGGCGATCGCCGACGGGGCCTGCGATCTGGCGGCCGTGAAGAGCTGCACCACTGCGGGCACCACCTGCGGTGGATGCCTGCCGTCCATCAAGTCGTTGCTGGCAGCATCCGGGGTGGTGCTCTCGAAGTCGTTGTGCGAGCACTTCGCTCAGTCCAGGGCCGAGCTGTTCGAGATCGTTCGGGCCACGAACACCCGCACCTTCTCGTCGCTGATTACCAAGTACGGCACCGGAACCGGCTGCGACATCTGCAAGCCCGTCGTGGCATCGATTCTGGCGTCGACGTCCTCGGATCACATTCTCGACGGCGAGCAGGCGTCACTGCAGGACACCAACGACCACTTCCTGGCCAACATCCAGAAGAACGGCACGTACTCGGTGGTGCCCCGGATGCCAGGAGGCGAGTGCACGCCCGAGCAGCTCATCGTCATCGGTGAGGTGGCCCGCGATTTCGGGCTGTACACCAAGGTGACCGGAGGCCAGCGCATCGACATGTTCGGTGCCCGCGTCGAGCAGCTACCGGCGATCTGGAAGCGCCTCGTCGACGCGGGTATGGAATCGGGCCAGGCGTACGGAAAGTCGCTGCGGACGGTCAAGAGCTGCGTCGGCTCCAGTTGGTGCCGCTACGGCGTCCAGGACTCGGTGGGAATGGCCGTCGATCTCGAGAACCGCTACCGGGGTCTGCGATCGCCGCACAAGATCAAGTTCGGTGTCTCGGGCTGCGCGCGCGAATGCGCCGAAGCTCGGGGCAAGGACGTCGGGATCATCGCGACGGAGGGCGGCTGGAATCTGTACGTGGGCGGGAACGGCGGTCAGTCACCCAAGCACGCTCAGCTGCTGGCCTCGAACCTCGACGATGCCACCCTGGTCAGCTACATCGACCGCTACCTCATGTTCTACGTGCGTACGGCCGATCGGTTGCAGCGCACTGCGCCGTGGCTCGAGTCGCTCGACGGAGGCCTCGACCACCTCAGAGCAGTCGTGTGCGAGGACAGCCTCGGCATCGGTGCGGAGCTGGAGGCCGACATGGAACGCCACGTCGCCGGGTACAAGGACGAGTGGGCGGGTGTGCTCGAAGACGACGAGAAACTCGGTCGATTCGTCTCCTTCGTCAACGCCCCGGACGAGGCCGACCCCACCATCGCGTTCGACGAGTCCGGGGCACGCAAGGTACCCGTGCTGATGGGAATGCCGCGCATCGGCGCGTGAACCGCCGAAGGAGCTGACAACCGGCAGGTCACGAGACTGAGTGCATGTGCACAGACGAGTAATCGCGACTTAACGGCCCAGAAACACAAGCAACGTGGAATAGCTGATCAGGAGGTGCGCCATGACTGTCATCGATTCATCAACAGTGAAGTCACCAACAGCGGTACCGAACGGCATCGCTCGTGATTGGACCCCGGCCTGCACACTCGACGCACTGATTCCGGGGCGCGGAGTGGCGGTGCTCCTGCGAGGTGGCACCCAGGCGGCGCTGTTCCTGCTCGACGACGGACGACTGTTCGCGGTGGGCAACATCGATCCGTACGGACACGCAGCAGTGATGTCACGCGGACTGGTGGGAGACCGCGGAGGCGAACCCACCGTCGCGTCGCCGTTGCTCAAGCAGGTCTTCTCCCTGGCCGACGGGCGCTGCCTCGACGACCCGCAGGTCACCCTCGGATCCTTCGAGGTTTCCTGCGTCGAAGGCGTCGTGCTCGTCCGCGGCGGATCTACGTGAGCGAAATCGCCGGGGCAGCACTGCCTCTGGCCGGGTTCACGGTCGGAATCACGGCGTCGCGTCGGGCCGAGGAGTTCGCGACTCTGCTCGAGCGGCGCGGTGCCACCGTGATGCATGCACCTGCAATCCGCATCATCCCTTTGGCCGACGACGCCGAACTCGAACGCGTCACCGCCGCCGTCATCGCGGATCCGCCCGAGATCACCGTTGCCACAACAGGAATCGGCTTTCGTGGCTGGATCGAGGCAGCGGACGGGTGGGGGCAGGCCGAAGAACTGGGGCGCGCACTCGGCGCGTCACGCCTGCTGGCTCGCGGGCCGAAGGCGAAGGGCGCCATTCGAGCAGCCGATCTGCGCGAGGAATGGTCGCCCGCCTCGGAGTCCTCGGCGGAGGTACTCGAACATCTGCTCGCCGAAGGGGTGGAGGGTAAACGCGTCGCGGTGCAGCTGCACGGCGCGACCACCGAATGGGAGCCTGTTCCCGACTTCTGCGAGGTGTTGCGCTGCGCAGGGGCCGAAGTGGTTCCGGTGCCGGTGTACCGCTGGACGGCGCCCGACGACCAGAGCCCGATGGACCGAATGATCGAAGCCGTCGTCGTCGGCGATCTCGACGCCCTCAGCTTCACCTCGGCACCGGCGGTGGCGTCGATGCTGATGCGCGCCGATGAGAACGGCGTGCTCGAACCCCTGCTGCAATCGATGAGATCGAGGGTGCTGGCGGCCTGTGTCGGGCCGGTCACGGCCGCGCCCCTGGAACAACTGAACGTTGCCACCACCCAGCCCGCACGGGCGCGTCTGGGGGCACTCGCGCGGCATATCGCCGAGGAGCTGCCGAGGCGAACCGGCCGGCTGCACGCGGGCGGACACGTGGTCAGCGTCCGCGGTAAGTGCGTGGTGGTCGACGGCGAAGTTCGACCGGTGTCGCCGGCAGGCATGGCACTGATGAAGACGTTGGCCCGCAATCCCGGACGCGTCGTCTCCCGCGAGGACCTGTTGGCGTCACTGCCCGGCGGAGGCGGCGACACCCATGCGGTGGAAACCGCGATGACCAGACTCAGATCCTCGCTGGGCGCGCCGAAGGCAATTCAGACCGTGGTCAAGCGTGGCTATCGCATCGCACTCGATCACATCGAGACCGAAACGGACTGCGACTCCGACGAATCGGCCTCGCGTTCGGCCGTCGTCGAAGGAGGGAAGTACTGATGACACCCACTCTGCTGTTGGTTGCACACGGCACCCGAAACCCCCGTGGTGTCGAGATGATCGCCGCCCTCGCCGATGCCGTGTCGACGCAGATCGGTACCACGCGCGTGGCGTTCGTCGACGTTCTCGGGCCGTCTCCGGCCGAGGTGCTGCGCGACACCGCCGAGTCGGCGGTGGTGGTTCCGGCTTTCCTTGCGTCCGGCTACCACGTGCACACCGATGTGCCGCGAGAGATCGCCGACAGCGCTCACACCTCGGTCGCGGTCACCCGCGCTCTCGGACCCGACCGCGTGCTGGCCGAGGTCATGGTCGACCGATTGCGTGATGCAGGTTGGCAGGCGGGTGACTGTATCGTGCTCGCTGCCGCAGGATCGTCGGACGCTCGTGCGTTGGAGGAACATCGGCGCGCGGCAGCGATGCTGGCCGACGTCGCCCGGGTCCCGGTCCGTATCGGCTACGTCGCCACCAGTACCCCCACCGTGTCCGACGCGGTGTCGACTCTGCGTGACGACGGGCATGTGCGGGTCTTCGTGGCGTCGTATCTGTTGGCGCGCGGGCTCTTTCACACCCGTTTGGCCGACGCCGGTGCCGACGGCGTCGGTGAACCCCTCGGAGTGCATGCCGCGATCGTCGATCTCGTGGTCGCGCGCTACCGCGAGGGTGTTCGCTCTCTCGGTGAATCTAGTGGTGCGGTAGCGGAAGAATTGTCACCGGCTCGTCGGCGCTGACCTCGGCCGGGATCACCGCCAGTGCGTCGCGGCCGACGAGGTGAGCCAGATGTGCCGTGCGGACCTGGGTATCTGCTCGCCACCGCGTGCCGTCCGCGGTGACCGGGACGATGCGAGGAGTCGAGGACCGAACCTCGGCGGCATTGGACAACAGGCCGATCCGCGATGGGCGCACCGTCCTCCCGGTCAGGGCGTCGACGATGGCGGGTGCGGTGAGCATCGCGGTGCCGACGGCGGCCAGCGGGTTGCCGGGTAGGCCGAGCACCACCGTGCCATCGGGCAGCGCCGCGGTGATCTGAGATCCCCCGGGACGCATCCGCATTCGCCCGACGACGGTCTCCGCATCGAGGCCGACGAGGGTCGCACGGAGCTGATCGGCGGCTCCGCCTCCGGTTGCCCCGACGACGATGATCACGTCCACGTCCTCGGTGCGGGTCAGCACGTCTCGAAACCCCGTCGCGGTATCGTCGAGCAGCGTCACATCGACGACGGTGATACCGCAGTGTGCCAGGTACTCCGGCAGCACCGATCCGAGAACGTCCCTCGTCTCGCCGGGGGCGAGTGGTCCGGTGGATCGAATCTCGTTGCCGCTGATGACAACTCGCCCGCGGACCGGGCCTCGAACCGCCATCTCGAACACCTCGGCGCTGGCGGCGAGCGACCGTACCGCGGCATCGATCGGGGTGCCTGCTGCGACGAGTTCTGTGCCGGGCAGCCAGTCCTCGCCGCGTCGACGCGTGTCGTCGGACTGCGGGGCCGTCGGCATTCGCCGAGCGGACCCGTCGGGCTCGCGGATCACGTGTTCGTCGCGAACCACCGACGTCGCTCCGGGCGGAAGCGCGGCTCCGGTCGCTATGCGCACCGCCGTACCGTCGGTGAGTTCGGCGATGTTCGAGCTTCCGGCGTACGCGATGTCGGACCGCAGCGTCCAGGGTTCGGTGCCGCAGACGGCGTAGCCGTCCATCGCGGAGATGTCGACTGCCGGCAATGCGGTCCGGGACACGAGTGGTTCCGCGAGAACGGTTCCGACACTGTCCCGCACCATGACTCGATGGACCGGCAGGGGAGCGAGTCGACTCCGAATTCGCTCGAGCGCGTCGCCGACCTCCAACGTCTCGGGCAGCTGCGCGGCGCGGCGGGCCGCGAGCAGATCGGAACGGGTATCGCAGTCCTCGATGCCGGACATCGGGATGACCGTGTGTTCCGCGGGAACGATTCTGCGCATCGGTGCGCCGTCCACCGAATCGAGCTGTGCCACAGCAGAGCGCAAGGCAGACAGTTGCCAGATGCCGAGCAGGAACTGGGTGCGGCCGTGATCGTCGCGGGCGAAGACGGCGTCGGTGCGCGAGTGGGATATGGAACCGATCAGCGATTCGACCGCCGCGGCGTCGAGAAAGGGCAGATCCGACGCGAGAACCACGACCAGATCTGCGGTGCCCTCCGACTCTGCGGAGTCGAGTGACTTCAGTCCGGCGGCGAGGGCGGCGACGGGCCCACCGCCTGCGGGCGACTCGCGAGTCTGCACCACGTGCTCGGGCACTCCGGTTCGGAGCGGACCCACGAGAACCGTTCTGCGACAGCTCGATACCGCGTCCACGGCGATGTCGACCATGCGACGTCCGCCGACGGTCAGGGCAGGTTTGTCGACCCCCTCCGACGCAGCGGGGTGCTCGGGATCTGCCATCCTCGACCCTCGGCCGCCGGCGAGAACGATCGCGTCGCAGACCGGCCGTGTCACGGTGCGAGCTCGGTCATGTCGGCAGCGGCACGTTCTGCAGGCGAACCTGCCCTCGCGCAAGGGTCTTGCCGCTGTCCGAGGCCGTGATCGTGACCAGCCACAGTTGCTGAACGCGGCCCTGCTGCAACGGTTCTGCGACAACGTCGACGCGACCGCCCTTGCTGGCGCGCAGAAAGTCGGTGCCGTTGTGTACCCCGACTGCGAATTCACCGCGATCCTTGACCGCCTCGCTGGCACCGATGCTGGCGGCGCTCTCGACGGCAGTGGTGTAGACGCCGCCGTGGACGACGCCCCACGGCGTGAAGTGCTCGTCCGTCAAATCGATGTGCCCCGCAACCCTGGTGCCCGAGACCTCGTCGACGACGAGACCGGCGGACGCGACGAAGCTGCTGGCCTTCGACAGAGCGAACTTCGCCGTGGGGCGTGGATCGAACTGCTCGAACGCGTCCCTGATGTTCATTCTCCGAGATTAGTGGTCGGCGCAGTCGGGGGTGGGAGCGCCCCGAAGTCGAACCGAATCGAGGTCAACGGCACGCGCCCGTCCTGACTCGGCACGCCTTCGTCGGCCAGGGCGGCGAGCTGTCTCGCGGCAAGGTGCGGGGCCGGCTTTCCGCTCGCGCCGAGGACTCGATGCCAGGGCAGGTCCGCTGAATCGGTGCGCATGATCCAGCCGACGATGCGGGGGCTGGACAGGTCCGCGGCAGCCGCGATGTCTCCGTAGGTGGCAACGAATCCCGGGGGGATCGACGCGACCAGCGCGCGAACCCTTTCGACCTGGGCTTCGGTGATCGGGGCCATCTACAGCACAGATCGCACCAGTTCGGCGACCTCGACCGGCTTGGCCTGGCCGACCATGTGATCGCAGTCCAGCTCGACGGTACGCAGGTTCTCACCGAGTTTCTCTCGCAGTGCAGCAAGGAATTCGTCGGTGACATAAGGGGGTTCGACGCGCATGGCCCGAACCACGATGGTCGGGACGCTCTCGGCGGGTACCACGATCGGACGAGCGAGCTCGCCCCACGTCGCGACGATCGCCGGAATCGACATTCGCCACGTCACCTTTCCGCCTTCTGCGGGGACCAGGTGGTCGGCGACCTCGCGGTCGAGCAATTCGGTGGGCACGTCTGCCCACGCCCCGTGGATCTTCTCCGATCGCGCTTCGTCGGCGTCGGTGTAGTCAGGGGACTTCGCGGTGGCCTCGGCCACCTCGAGCAGCTCGTCCGGCGGCAGAGCGATCGCGGGATCGAGCAGAACCAGCGCCCGCACCGCGTCCGGGAACCTCTGTGCGAGGTGCACGGCCAACGCGCCGCCGTACGAATGCCCGAGCACCACCATCGGACCGCGCGCGTGGGCGTCCAATACGGCCTTCAGAGCCGTGACCTGCGCGTCGATGTCCCAGGGCGGCGTGGCCGGAGAATAGCCGTGGCCGATCAGATCAGGAGCCAGAATCCGGGCCTCGGGCAGGTGATTCTCGGCGAGATCCCACCAGCGGGCACCGTGGCCGGTCACACCGTGGACGGCAAGGATTTCGGGACCGTCTGCGGGTCCGAACGTATGCAGTTTCAACTCGGGCACGTCGACCACTATGCCGTATGCGCGGTCGCGTCTCCGGTTCGACGGGTGTCGACGACTGCCGTGGCCCGGTCTGTCGGTGGCTCGTGATTGCATCTGTGTCATGAGCTCGGACGGCAGACACGGCGCGACGGTCACTCTCGTCCGTGCACCCAAGGTGGCTCGCCCGGCACGGGAGTGGACCGGCTCGGCAGCTCGGCTGCTGTCGTCGACTCCCGACGCGGCAGCAGCGGCCGCGTCGGGTGCGCCGCGATGGAATCCATGGCAGATCCTGGGTGGTCCCGGCACGGGTAAGACTTCGCTCGTCGCCGATTACGCGGTCTCGCGCATCGTCACCGGTGATCCGGAGTCGGTTCTGGTACTGACCCAGTCCAAACGGGCGGCAACCGCGGTGCGCGAGGTCATCACCTCGGGTCTGTTCAGCGGCGATCACGCACTGCGGGCGACGCGTGAACCGTTGGTGCGCACGGTGCACTCCTACGCCTTCGCGGTGCTGCGGCTGCAGGCCTCGCTGTACGGCAATCCGCCACCGCGATTGCTGACCGGTGCCGAGCAGGACGCCGTGGTGCGCGAGATGCTGCGCGGCGATCTGGAGGACGGGGCGGTCGACTGGCCGGAGCGGCTGCGTCCGGCCCTCGGCACCGCGGGATTCGTCACTGCGGTGCGAGACATGATGCTCAGGTCCGCCGAACGCGGCATCGGACCGGAAGACCTGATCAAACTCGGCCGCAAGCACGGCAAGCCCGAGTGGGTCGCCGTCGGGAGGTTCGCTGCCCGATACGAGCAGGCCATGTTGCTGCGCGGTGCTGTGGGAGTGGAGGCGGCGGGAGCCACGGCTCCTGGTCTGGACGCCGCCGAGCTGATCGGTGCCGCGCTCATGGCGTTCGCCACCGATCCCGAACTGTTGCGCAGCGAACGCGCGCGTATCCGGCACCTCGTCGTCGACGACGCGCAGCACCTCGATCCGCAAGCGGCGCAGCTGGTTCGGTTGATCGGCACCGACACCGAATCGACAGTCGTCGCCGGGGATCCCGATCAATCCGTGTTCACTTTCCGCGGTGCCGATCCCGCTTTCGTGGCCGATCTGGTCGAGGCGGGCTCGCCGCGCCGCGTTGTGCTCACACGCAACTACCGCTCCGTGCCCGAGGTCGCCGAGCTGACCGACATCGTGGCGAGACGATTGCCGGGCCTCGGTCGCCACCGCTGCCCCGAACCGGTGGGCAGGGCCCGATTCGGAGCGCCGGCAGCGCGGGTGCACGTCGTGTCCTCGCCTGCGAAGGAGGCGGCGATCATCGCCGACGCCATGCGTCGGGCCCACCTGATCGACGGCATGCCCTGGTCGGAGATGGCGATCGTGGTGCGGTCGGTACCGCGCACCCTCGCACCGTTGCGTAGGGCGCTGCACGGGGCAGGGGTTCCGATGATCACCCCGACCTCGGAGCTACCGTTGCACCGCCAGCACGGGGCCGTGGGTCTCCTGCTGGTACTGCGGGCGATCTCCGACCCGAGCTTCGACGGTGAAGATGCACTCGCATTGCTCTCCGGGCCGATCGGCGGAGCCGACCCGGTGGGTCTGCGGCGATTGCGCCGCGGCGTGCGCAGGCTCGAGCTCGCATCGGGCGGCGAGCGCGACTCGGCGGAGCTGCTCAGAGTCGTACTCACCGACGACGCTCGGGGGAGTGCCGGGTGGACGAACGGACTGTCGGACGTCGAGTCCGCCCCGTTGCGCAGAGCCCTCGGTGTCATCCGGAAGGCGCGGGCTCTCGCCCGCACGGGCCGCGGGGTCGAGGACGTGTTGTGGGCGGCATGGCAGGCTTCGGGACTCGAGCGGCGTTGGGCCGCGGCGTCCGCCTGGGGTGGCTCGGCCGGTGCTCAGGCCGACCGCGACCTGGATGCGGTGGTGGCGTTGTTCGACGCGGCGGCGGCATACGTGGACAGGTTGCCCCGGGCGCAGATCGGTGGATTTCTCGATTACATTGCGCAGCAGGAGATCCCCACTCTCAACTCACACCGCGCCACGGTTCGGGCCGACGCGGTGACGCTGCTGAGCGCGCATTCTGCCGCGGGTCGGGAATGGGAGCTCGTCGCGGTTGCCGGGGTGCAGGAAGGGCTGTGGCCGGGTCTGCGGTCACGCGGCAGTCTCCTGGGCACCGACACCCTGGTCGACCTCGCGTCCGGCAAGGTCGACGCGGCCGCGGCGCTCGACGGGCGACTGTCGAAGTCGGCACCGTTGCTGGCCGAGGAGCGCACCCTGTTTCTGGTGGCGTGCAGTCGCGCCCGATCGACCTTGCTCGTCACCGCCGTCGATTCCAGTACCGGAGACGCCGATCTGGTCCGGTCGCGATTCGTGGACGAACTCCGCGGCGTCGACGCGGGAGGTGAGTCGGATCTCGTACCCGAGCTCCCCGGGCCCGAGACCGCACACCGAGTGTTGGCGCTGCCGATGCTGGTGGCCGAACTGCGGAGTGTGGTGTGCGATCCGGTTGTCGCCGAGCAGGATCCGGACAAGCGAGCCCGAGCGGCCCGGCATCTGGCCACTCTCGCCCACGCCGGTGTCCGAGGTGCCCATCCCGACGAGTGGTTCGGGGTGGCAGGGCCCAGTACCGACGCGCCGTTGTGGCAGCTCGGCGACGGTCCGGTGCCGCTGTCGCCGTCCACGGTGGAACAACTCACCACGTGTCCGCTGCGGTGGATGCTCGAACGTCACGGCGGCAACGACGGCACCAACACCCATGCGGTCACCGGCACGCTCGTGCACACTCTCGTCCAGGCAGTGGCCGGCCGGATACCACCGGAGCAACTCCGTCGTGCCCTCGAAACAGCTTGGGATGCAGTCGATCTCGGATCGCAGTGGTACTCGCGGCACGAGCTCGACCGAACCGGGGCGATGCTCGAGACCTTCGAGACCTGGCTGCAGGGCAGTCGAGGCGAGCTCACCGAGGCCGGAGTCGAAGTGCGCGTCGACGGCATACTCGACGCTCGGTCGGAGGACGAACCGGCGGTGGCGTTGCGCGGCCGCATCGACCGACTCGAGCACGACCCGGACGGACGGCCGGTGATCATCGACGTCAAGACGGCCAAGACCGTGATGTCCAAGGAGGATGCCCAGGGCCACCATCAGCTGGCCACCTACCAGGTCGCCGCAGCAGCCGGTGCGATCGAGGGCGAGCCTGCGGGCGAGCCCGGCGGAGCTCGGCTGGTGTTCGTGGCCAAGCCTCACAATAAGGACGGGGCGACGCAGCGCGTCCAGGACGTGCCGACACCGGAGAAGCTCGAGGAGTGGCGAGACACCGTGCACCAGGCCGCATCGGCGACGCAGGGACCGACGTTCGAGGCGCGTGTCAACGACGGGTGCAGGCACTGCCCGGTCAAGTCCAGTTGTCCGGCACACGAGACGGGTAGGCAGGTGACCGAGCAATGACGACATCGACGAAGACACGGACCGGTTCGGTGCTGGTGTCGCCGGTCGAGCTCGCCCGGGCGCTCGGGCAGAAGCATCCACCGACCGACGAACAGGCCGCCGTGATCGCCGCCTCGCCCGGCCCGACGCTCGTCGTCGCGGGAGCAGGTGCGGGCAAGACCGAGACCATGGCGGCCCGCGTGGTGTGGATGGTGGCCAACGGTTTCGTCGACCCCGACCAGGTTCTGGGTCTGACCTTCACTCGAAAAGCCGCACAGCAGTTGACCTCTCGGATCAGAGCTCGGCTGGCTCGGCTGGCCGGATCCGATCTGGTGCGTGCACTCGATCCGAGTCTGGCGCTGCGCGAGCGAATCCTCGGTGCCGAGCCGGAAGTGAGCACTTACCACTCCTATGCGGGCCGCCTGCTCACCGAGCACGGCTTGCTGTTGCCGATCGAACCGTCCGCGACACTGCTCTCGGAAACCGAACTGTGGCAGCTGGCCCACCGTGTCGTCAGTACCTGGGACGGCGACCTGGACACCGACCGCAACCCCACGTCGGTGACCGAGGCCGTACTCGCGCTTTCCGGTCAATTGGCCGAGCATCTGGTCGATCCCGAGGACCTGCGCCACGCGCACGTGGAGCTGGAGAAACTGGTGCACACTCTCGGGCCGGGGCCACGACAACGCGGCGGGCCCACCAAGGAGTTGCTGAACATTCTCGACGCGCAGCATCAACGAATCGGGTTGCTGCCGTTGGTGGAACGGCTTGCGCAGACTCTGCGTCGCGAGGGCGCACTGGATTTCGGCTCGCAGATGTCGATGGCGGCGCGGGTCGCCGCCGAGCATGCCGAGGTGGGAATCGCCGAGAGGCAACGATTCCGGCTCGTGTTGCTCGACGAGTACCAGGACACCGGACACGCTCAGCGTGTTCTGCTGTCGTCCCTGTTCGGTTCCGGCAGCGACCCGCAGTTGGCCCTGACCGCCGTCGGCGACCCGATGCAGTCGATCTACGGGTGGCGCGGCGCATCGGCAGCGAATCTGCCGCGGTTCGCCACCGATTTTCCGAATGCCGACGGAAGCCCCGCACCTCGGCTCGAGCTGCTCACCAGCTGGCGAAATCCGCCCGAGGCATTGACGCTGGCCAACCTGATCACCGACCCACTGCGTCGCGTCGGCGTGCCGGTGCCGACTCTGCGGGCTCGCCCCGGTGCGGTTCCCGGTGATGTTCGCCTGGCCGTCACCGACACCGTGCTGGACGAACGAGAGTGGATCGCGGACCGGATCGCGGGGGAGTACCGCTCCGCTCTCGAGCAGGATCGCATGCCGCCCACCGCCGCGGTTCTGGTGCGCCGCAACGCCGACGCCGAGCCGATCGCGGAGGTGCTGCGCAGCCGCGGACTACCGGTGGAGGTCGTCGGGCTCGGTGGATTGCTGCACGTTCCCGAGGTGGCCGACATCATCGCGATGCTGCGACTGGTGGCCGACCCCACTGCCGGTAGCTCGGCGATGCGCATCCTCACCGGCTCTCGGTGGCAGATCGGGCCGACGGATCTGCGGGCACTCTCCCAGCGCGCCCGAGAGCTCGAGATCCGCGGCGGCTACGGCACCAGCGGACGCGTCGACGACCCACAGGCGCTCGAGGCGGCGCTCGGTAGCGCTCTGCCCGGCGAGCAGTCGGAGCAGGCCGGTCTGGCCGACGCGATAGCCGATCCCGGTCCGGCCGAGCGGTACTCGGAGGTGGGGCACCGCCGGATCGTCGCCCTGGCAGGCGAGCTCCACCTGCTACGCGACCGAATCGGTCAACCTCTGACGGAGTTGGTCGGCGACATCGAGCGGATCATGGGTATCGGTGTCGAAGCTCAGGCTCGCACGCCGTTCGGCACCGACGGCGCGGTCGGTCGTGAACATCTCGACGAATTCGCCCATGTGGTGGCCGATTACGCCGACAATCCGACCGCCACGGTCACCGGATTCCTGTCGTTCCTCGCCGCCGCGGAGACGGTCGAGGACGGCCTCGCTCCCGGTGAGGTCGAGGTCGCTCCCCATCGCGTGCAGGTGCTCACCGTTCATTCCGCGAAAGGCCTCGAATGGGAGGTGGTGGCGGTCCCGCACGTGGCCAAGGGTGTGTTCCCCTCCTCGAACGCATCCTCGACCTGGCTCGGGGCGATGGCCGAGCTGCCGCCGTCTCTGCGCGGTGACCGCGCGCTCGACGGCGAAGGCTCGGAAGGGGTTCCGGTCCTCGAACTCGACGGGCTCCACAATCGCAAGGACCTGGAGGACGCAGTCAAGAGTCACAAGGATGCGTTGGCGAGGCGTCGGCTCGCCGAGGATCGCCGACTGTTCTACGTGGCACTCACCCGAACCGAACGGGTGCTGCTGGTATCCGCGCATCACTGGGACGAGAGCGCCACGAAGCCGCGTGGGCCGTCGGAATTTCTCGACGAGTTGCACACGCACGTCGAGGAGTTCGCCGACATCGCGGTGATCGAGCAGTGGGCCTCGGCCCCGGAGGACGGGGCGTCGAACCCACTCGGGGCCGTGCCGCACACCGCGTCCTGGCCGCGCGATCCACTCGGTCCACGACGAGGAGCGATCGAGAGCGGCGTGCAGGAAGTACTGCGCGCGTTGGCAGACATCTCGGCCGCACCGAGCGAAGACGACGGCACCGATGATCGAATTCGGGAGGACCCCGAGAACTGGGCCGCGGACGTCGACACTCTGCTGGCCGAGCGGGCCGCGAGATCGGTCGCAGGAGTCGACGTGGCTCTGCCCGGCAACCTGTCGGTGACACAGCTGGTGGACCTCGCGGCCGACCCCGACGCGTTGGCGTCGCGCCTACGCAGGCCGCTGCCGTTCCCGCCGAACCCGTTGGCCCGCAGAGGAACCGCGTTCCACGCCTGGATCGAGCGGCGCTTCGGTGCGACCCGACTGCTCGACCTGGACGAACTGCCGGGGTCGGCCGACACCGGAGCCTCGGCCGACGTGGACCTGGAAACCCTCCAGCAGGCGTTTCTCGACTCGGAGTGGTCGCTCCGCAGTCCCGTCGAAGTGGAGGTGCCGTTCGAGACGTCCGTGGCGGGAACGGTGCTGCGAGGACGTATCGACGCCGTGTTCGCAGACCCCGACGGCGGGTGGACCGTCGTCGACTGGAAAACCGGTGCCGAGCCGACGGCGTCGGAGCAGCGGGCGGTGGCGATGCAGCTCGCGGCCTACCGGCTGGCGTGGGCCGAGCTGATGTCGATCGGGCGCAGCGAACCGGTACCGCTCGATCGAGTGCGCGCGGCGTTCCACTACGTGCGCAGTGGTCACACCATTGCGCCCGAAAACCTTCCGGACGCAACAGAATTGGCCCAACTCCTGGAAGGCCCGGGCGGGCCCGAGCAACCGAGGGTCACGGTGCGTTCCGACGAGCCTTCAGAGCCTCGGTGACCAGTGGAATCTGCATCGGCAGTCGGGCGATCATCGCTGCTTTGAGAGCCGGCGAGGTCTTCGGGCTCTGCACGTACTTCCATGCCAGGTTGATGTTGGCGGGGAAGACCACGACGAACAGCGCGGCTGCGAGTGCACCGCCCAGTCGACGGGTCCGCGGTGCGGCAAGCGTTGCGGCCACGGCGAGTTCGGCAACGCCGGAGACCTGCGTGTAGGTCCGCGCCGAGCCGGGCAGGGCCGTCGGTACCTGGGCATCGAAGAACTTCGGGGTGGCGAAGTGCAGAACTCCGGCTCCGGCGAGCAGTCCGGCGAGGCGCAGTGCGGCCGCCTGACTCGATCTCTGTGTCATGCCCATACCGTGCCACACCCGGCGTCGTCGGCACAGAAGCCTGGCATGGGGTTACGCTGCGTGCCGTGAATGATCTCGACTTCGGTGAGTACCTCGGCGGACGACGTGGCAGGTAGGTTGCGAGCGCGTCTGAGTGACAGTGGCGCGCTGACCGACAAGCCCGACTTCGCGCTCGTCGGAGTGCTGCGGGTTCCGGAACTGGAGTCGAGTCCGTGGCGCGCCATCTACAAGCGGGTGCTGATGGCGCTCGGAATCCTGTTCCTCGCGGCGTTCGTCGTCTATCTCGATCGAGACGGCTACAGCGACAACCAGAACGGCGAACTGTCGTTTCTCGACGCGTTCTACTATGCGACGGTGTCGTTGTCGACGACGGGATACGGTGACATCGCACCGATGAGTCCGTCGGCGCGCCTGGTCAACATCCTGGTCATCACACCCCTTCGGGTCCTGTTCCTCATTCTGTTGGTCGGTACAACGCTGTCGGTTCTCACCGAGCGGTCCCGGCAGGCATTCAAAATTCAGCGATGGAGACGCAGCGTGCGCAATCACACCGTGGTCATCGGTTTCGGCACCAAGGGCCGTACCGCAGTCGACGCGATGCTCGGAGACGGTGTTTCGGCGTCCGACATCGTCGTCGTCGACACCGATCAGACGGTACTCGACGCCGCATCGGCCCTGGGCTTGGTCACCGTGCACGGGTCGGCGACCAAGTCCGACGTGCTCCGGCTCACCGGAGCCCAGCATGCGGCGGCCATCATCGTGGCGACCAACCGGGACGACACCGCGGTGCTGGTGACTCTGACCGCACGCGAGATCGCTCCGAAAGCAAAGATCGTCGCGGCCATCAGGGAAGCGGAGAACACGCACCTGCTGCGTCAGTCCGGTGCCGATTCGGTCGTCGTGTCCTCGGAGACCGCGGGACGTCTGCTCGGCATCGCCACGTCGACCCCGTCCGTGGTGGAGATGATCGAAGATCTGTTGACCCCGGAGGCGGGCTTCGCCATCGCCGAACGCGAAGTCGAGCGTGACGAGGTGGGCGGTTCTCCGCGGCACCTCACCGACATCGTCCTCGGAGTGGTGCGGGGCGGCAAACTGTTCCGAGTCGGCACCCCGGAAGTCGATGCGGTCGAGGCATCCGATCGATTGCTGTACATCCGTCGCGTGGGCGACTAGTCCCGGCCAAGTAGGGTCGTGCGCGTGCCGAAATTCCACCTCGCTCACCCACCTCGACTGTCCCGATCGCCACTGAACAGGGCAGAGGAACTGCGCCGAGACACCGCAACATTGACAGCGGGTTGGCCGACAGCTCGAATCCTGAACGTGGACGGCAGAGGCCGATTCCCGGTGGACGAGCACGGTCTGGTGCTCGGCTCCGCCGCGGACGTCGCCGCCGAGCCGACGGCCGATGCGGTCTTTCTCGGAATTCACGGCGATCGACACCTGTGGGCCAGGCGGGTCGAGGTGGTTGC
Organism: Rhodococcus sp. 05-339-2; assembly: GCF_002258965.1. Classification (NCBI taxonomy): domain Bacteria; kingdom Bacillati; phylum Actinomycetota; class Actinomycetes; order Mycobacteriales; family Nocardiaceae; genus Rhodococcus; species Rhodococcus sp. 05-339-2. Next base: position 824,685 of record NZ_NOYW01000018.1, on the reverse strand, counting down.
AGGCACCCTCGGCGACCTGCGCACCGACGGTGATCGCCTCGACAGCGACGCGTTGTCGATGGTGACCGGAGCCCTGGCGATCCTCAACTGGCATGCGAGCGCACAGTTCAGTTCCCTCGACGGTGCGCCGTCCGTTCCGTCGAGCGCGGGGTGGTCGAGGACGAGCACGTCGACCGGTCACGAGGAGTTCCCTCGTACCGATCCGGCGGTGATCTGTCTGGTTCACGACGGTGGCGATCGAGTGCTGCTGGCCCGAGCACCTGCGTGGCCCGAGCGTCGATTCTCGGTGCTGGCGGGTTTCGTCGAGGCCGGTGAGTCGCTGGAAACCTGTGTGACTCGGGAGATCAGGGAAGAAGTGGGCCTCGACGTCTCCGACATCGAATATCTGGGCAGTCAGCCCTGGCCGTTTCCGCGTTCGGTGATGATCGGATTCTCCGCCGTCGCCGACCCGCAGCAACCGTTGCACTTTCAGGACGGCGAGATCGCCGAGGCCCACTGGTTCGACCGAGCAGAGGTGGTCGCAGCGCTCGAACTGGGTGACTGGGGATCGGATTCGACGTCACGGTTGCTGCTCCCAGGTTCGATCTCCATCGCGCGCGGAATGCTCGAGGCCTGGGCGGCGTCGGCCTGACGGTCGGTCAGAGCGACAGCGCGCGCTTGACCTCGGCCAGAGTGGGGTTCGTGGCCGTCGACCCATCGGCGAACAGCACGGTCGGCACCACATGGTTGCCGTTGTTCACGCTGCCGACGAAGTCGGCCGACTCCGGGTTCTGCTCGATGTCGATCTCGGCGTACTCGATTCCGGCCTGGTCGAGCTGGGTCTTGAGCCTGCGGCAGTAACCGCACCACGTGGTGGAGTAGACGGTCAGCGCGGCCGGGGTCTGTGGGGTGTTCTCGGTAGTGGTCACGCCAACAGTCAACAGGAGCGCCGACGCGATTGTTCCGGCCGACACCCGCATCGGCCGTCGGACACCCGGTTCGGCCCCGGGTGGAGCTGTCGGTAGGCACTGACACAATGGACCTCATGGCTGACGACGCGATGACCGCCGGACTCGATCCGGAGCAATCCGCGGCAGTGTTGGCTCCCCGCGGCCCGGTCTGCGTCCTGGCGGGTGCGGGCACGGGAAAGACTCGCACGATCACCCGACGCATCGCCCACCTCGTCTCGGCGGGGCACGTGTCCTCGGGGCAGGTGCTCGCAGTGACGTTCACTGCGCGCGCGGCCGGCGAGATGCGCGGTCGCTTGCGTGAGCTCGGTGTCGGGGGAGACGGCCCTCCGGTGCAGGCTCGGACGTTCCACGCCGCGGCCATGCGTCAGCTCAAGTATTTCTGGCCGCAGGTGGTCGGCGACACCGGATGGCAGCTTCTCGATCGCAAGTTCACCGTCGTCTCGCAGGCGGCCAACCGCGCCGGGGTGTCCACGTCGACCGACGCCATCCGGGATCTCGCGGGAGAGATCGAATGGGCCAAGGGATCGTTGATCGCACCCGAGGACTATCCGCGCATCGCGGCGAGCAATCGCCGTGACGTTCCGATGGACGCGACCAAGGTCGCCGCCGTGTACGCCGGCTACGAGGAACTCAAATCACGCGGCGGCGACGGGATGTTGCTCGACTTCGACGACCTTCTGCTGCACACGGCCGCCGCGCTCGAAGAACATTCGTCGGTGGCCGACGAGTTCCGCGAGCGCTACCGCTGCTTCGTCGTCGACGAGTACCAGGACGTGACGCCGTTGCAGCAACGGGTGCTCGACGCCTGGGTGGGTGAGCGTGACGATCTCACCGTCGTCGGTGACGCGAACCAGACCATCTATTCCTTCACCGGCGCATCTCCGCGGTACCTCCTCGACTTCTCACGGAAGTACCCCGAGGCCACCGTGGTTCGGCTCGAGCGCGACTACCGTTCGACGCCCGAGGTGGTGTCGCTGGCGAACCGCGTCATCGGAGCCGCCCGCGGTCGCATCGCAGGCACCCGACTGCAGTTGATCGGTCAGCGCGAGCCGGGTCCGGAACCGGAGTTCTTCGAGTACGACGACGAGCCGGCGGAAGCGGACGGCGTGGCGCGAGCGATCAAGAGGTTGATCTCGAAGGGCGTGGAACCGGCCGAGATCGCGATCCTCTACCGCATCAACGCTCAGTCCGAGGCACACGAACAGGCGTTGACCGAGCTCAAGATCCCCTACCAGGTGCGCGGCGGTGAAGGGTTCTTCACCCGACCCGAGGTGCGGCAGGGTGTCAACGCGTTGCGGCAGGCAGGCGGTCGCGACGATCTGCCCGACGGCGCGCAGGCGGGCGAGGGGCTACCGGCTCTGGTGCGAGCGGTGTTGGCTCCGCTCGGCCTGACTGCCACCGAGCCGACGGGTGCGCAGGCCCGCGAGAAGTGGGCATCGTTGGGTGGTCTGGTGCAGCTCACCGAGGAGCTGCTGGTGCACGAGCCCGACCTGACTCTCGACAAACTGCTGGGCGAGCTCGCAGCACGCGCCGAGGCTCGGCATCCACCGACGGTGCAGGGCGTCACGCTCGCCTCGCTGCACGCGGCGAAGGGACTCGAGTGGGACGCGGTGTTCATCGTCGGTCTCGCCGACGGCACTCTGCCGATCTCGCACGCGATCGGCAACGACCCCAGCGCCAACAACGAGGCAGCCGTCGAGGAGGAGCGCAGGCTGCTCTACGTCGGTGTCACGCGCGCCCGTGTCCACTTGCATCTGTCCTGGGCACTCGCCCGCAACGAGGGCGGACGCAAATCACGGCGACGGTCGAGGTTTCTCAACGGTCTGATTCCCGAGGACTCACCCGCGTCGCGTATCGCCGCGCCTGCTGCCAAGAAGTCCGGTCCCAAGTGCCGGTTGTGCGGCAAGCCGTTGATCGGCACGTCCGCGACCATGCTCGGTCGGTGCGACAGTTGTCCGTCGAACGTCGACATCGCCCTGCTCGATGCGCTGAAGTCGTGGCGATTGGACAAGTCCCGCGAACTGAAGGTGCCCGCGTACGTGGTCTTCAGCGACAACACGCTGACGGCCATCGCGGAGCAGCAACCGCAGGACGAGCGTGGGCTGGTGGCGATTCCGGGAATCGGGGCCAAGAAACTGGAGCGGTTCGGCGAAGAGGTCCTCACCGTCGTGCGGGCCTCGGACGCGTGACGCAGAGGGTGAGAATTTCCGCGAAACCGCAGGTAGAAAATAACTTGTGCAGATATCGGCGGGGGGCTTAGTCTGTTTCACGTGCCGCGGGAGATCGCGCACTGTCCCATCCGCCGACGAGACCAGAACAGGAGCTGAAGAAAATGATCAACACATTGCACGCCGCCGTTGCCCACGCAACCGTCGCGTTCAGCCCTGTCCTCGGCACGGCACCCTTCGGAGTTGCCCCCCTCGGCACTCATGCCGCCGCCGCAGGCTCTGTTGCGCAGACGTGGATTCGTTCCTCCGCTTTCGGCCCCATCGACGAGTCCGCATACGCGGCCTCGGGTTCGAATTCCGCCCAGGTCGCCCTGGCACCAGGAGCGAAAGCCGTTGCTCAGGCAGCCCGACGTCACCGCGCACCACGTGCGTCCGTGCTCGACAGCAGACACCGACTTCACTGTCGGTAGACGCTTCGACAAGCCCCACCAGGCCACGGACCCGCACTCGCGGACCGTGGCCTTTCTCGTTCAGGTAGTTCCTCTATCCGAGCGTGAGGCCGACAGGTTCGCATCACCCCTCGAACCGATAACGACGCCGCACGAAAAGTAGAGGAGACCGACGTGTCAACCGCCACGATCCGGACGACATGCCGACCAGAGTCCGAGAGTGCCTACGCTGCACAGTGTTCGACCGAATCGGTCGAGCTGGCACTGTCGGTGCCCTGCCGAGCGGCGAACCCCGACATGTGGTTCGCCGACACCCCTGCCGAACTCGAGCAGGCGAAGGCGCTGTGCGCCGAGTGCCCCATCCGGCGTACCTGCCTGAGCGCGGCCCTCGACCGAGCCGAGCCGTGGGGCGTGTGGGGCGGTGAGATCCTCGAGCAGGGTGTCGTCATCGCCCGCAAGCGTCCCCGAGGACGGCCGCGGAAGAACGCAGCATGATGTCCGAGACCGGTGCCCGGTTTCGCCGAACGAATCAATCGGCGAAGCCGGGCAGCCACTCGGTGAGAATGGCCATGTACGGGGCGTAGGCGTCCAATTGCGCGCAGATACCGACCAGCCCACCGAGCACTCGGAAGATCATCACGTACTCGGCAGGCATGTTCAACGCGCGAACGGTGCGGAACTGCGCACTGTTGAAATCCGCGGCTGTGCCCGCAGCCTTCTGCAACCAGGCCCTGGTGAAATGGAACGATTCGGTGTGAATCGGATCGGTGAACGGACGTAGATAGTCCTCGATCTCCTTCTGCGTCACCGTTCGGCCCGGCACCACGAAGCCGCTCTCGGTGAACAACACCACGAGTTCGTCGAACTTCTCGTCACGCGCGAGCGAGACCATTCTGCCGAGAACCGGAGGGAGGCCGTCGGGCATCGGAGCGCAGGCACCGAAATCGATGACGCCCATGCGTCCGTCTTCGAGCATCATGAAATTGCCCGGATGGGGATCGGCGTGCAACAACTTCGCCCGCGCCGGAGAGACGAATGCGAACAGTGCGAGCAGTTCGCCCGCCCGATTGCGTTCCTCGGCCGTTCCGTTCGCGATCACATCGGCCAGCGGCCGACCCGTCATCCATTCGCTGACAACCACTTTGGGTGCACTGGCGACGATCTTGGGAATTGCGAACTGTGGATCGCCCGCAAATTCCTTGCTGAAGGCACGTTGATTCGCCGCCTCGATGCGGTAGTCGAGCTCGTCCTCGGTACGAGCCGTCAATTCCTCGAGCACCGGCTTGACGTCCGTGCCCGCGAGCACCGTGCTGAACAGGTTCGCGAACCTGTTCAGCGTCTTGAGGTCGGAGCGCAATGCGTCGTCCGCGCCGGGGTACTGGATCTTCACCGCGACATCGCGTCCATCCGACCACGTAGCTCGGTGCACCTGTCCGATGCTGGCCGAGGCGATCGCAGTGTCGTCGAAATCGAGAAAACGCGACCGCCACGCAGTTCCGAGCTGTTGGTCCAACACCCGATGCACGGTCTTCGCGGGCATGGGCGGTCCCTGCGCCTGCAGCTTGGTCAGCGCCTCGCGGTACGGCTCCGAGAACTCCTCCGGAACGGCCGCTTCCATCACCGAGAGCATCTGCCCGAGCTTCATGGCACCGCCCTTGAGTTCCCCGAGGACGGAGAAGAGCTGTTCTGCTGCTTTGGCGGCCATGTCCGCGTCGATTTCGTCGCGATTGCCGCCGGCGAGCTTCTTGCCGAACCCGACGGCAGCACGACCGGCCATTCCGAGGGGAATGCTGGCCAGTTTTGCAGTACGAGTCGATCCACGGCGCGGTATGTCAGACACAGCTCCATCATGGCTGAACCTTCCGACAATTGCTCGGACCGCCCCGCACCGACCGCTGTCGGTCGAGGTGAACTCGCGTTCGGTGCGTTTCGTCAGTGCCAGCAATCGCAGTGCGGATGCTTGGACCACAGCCGTTTGTGCACGGTGGTTCCGGCTGCCGCGAAGTCCAGCTCCATGGTGCAGTCGGCGGTCTCGGGGAGCGCGGCGTCGGAACGGCCGATGAGGTTCTCCAACTGAGCGAACGCGAACGCTGCCGTGGCCAACACCGTCGCGCTGCTGGCTTGGCCGACCGTGCCGAGCAGTTGAGCGGACAGATGTGGCCACTCGGGCTCGAAGTCGCAGCGCGTCAGATCGGCACACCGCAGGCAACTGGTCCGACCGGGCACCACGAAAGGACCGACTATCCCCTTGCCGTCTCGTAGCCGCACCTGCAGATGTGGGGTGCGCAGGCGCACCAGATCGGTCACCAATCGAGGTTCGGCAACCAGATCGTCGGCCAACACCACGACGTCGTAGTTCCAGGACTTCACCACCGAGTGCGGGTAGCGCGTCGGAGTCAGACTCGTCCGACTCACCGTCACTCCGGTACGACTCAGACCGGAGGCCAACGCGTCGGAGATCGGGCCTCGCCCCACCAGGTGGACGGTCTTCACCGCCCCCGATCCGGCCTGCGAGGCACCCGGTGAGGCGTCGGACACCACCGGTTCGCTCGTGCCGTGCAGCAGCAACCCGGAATCCTCCAGTTCGCCGAGCATCGCCGATGTCCGATTGGCGGACATTCCCAATGTCATTGCGTGACAGACGATGTGCGGTCTGGAGTGGCCTGCGGCGAGGAGTCGGAGAATGTCGAGTATCGAGCCCGGCTCGGTGCCGGGAGGTGGAGTGACGACGACGCTGGTCTCGGGATTCCAACCCAACTGAACTGTGCCGTCTCGCCGCGGCAGAATTGCCACCGCAGGATCGAGTCGAACTGTCGGTGTGATCATGAAACACACTCTGGCAGCCCAGACCGCGAAGAACGCCCACTCGGAGCGCGTTATCCACAGGGTGGAAGGGCCTCCGAGCAGGCGTTCGACGAGCTGGATCGAAGCGGTGCGACACCGCCCGGGTCAGGTTGTGGATGAACCTCTGTCGGGACCGTCGTCGGTGCCCTTGTCGTCGTTCTCCGCAGCGCGCTCGGCGCGCTCTTCGGCCTCCTTGGCCTCCATTGCTTCGAGCTGCGCGATCGGGTCGTCGAAGTTCGATGTTCCACCACCGACCACTCGGTCGATGAACGCCGCGGGATTGTCGAGATCCGACGAGTCGGGCAGCAGATCGGGGTGTGCCCACACGCCGTCACGCCCCTCGATGTCGGCGGCGGCGAGGAGCTGACGCCACAGATCGGCTGCTTCGCGGACCTTGCGGGGGCGCAGTTCGAGGCCGACCAGCGTCGCGAAGGTCTGTTCGGCCGGGCCTCCCGACGCCCGGCGGCGACGGATGGTTTCGCCGAGTGCGACGGCACCGGGCAGACGATCGCCGAGAGCGGCCGCCACCACCGTTTCGACCCATCCTTCGACCAGGGCGAGCAGTGTCTCCAGACGCTCGAGTGCATGCTTCTGCTCCGGCGTCGTCTGGGGCTCGAAGGCACCCTGCTGCAGAATCGCCTCGATCTTCGACGGATCGGTCAGCGCGGACGGGTCGAGTCCTGCGGCGGCCTCCTCGATGGCCGAGAAGTCCATCCTGATTCCGCGGGCGTACTCCTCGACGGTGGCCAGAACCCGCTGCCGCAACCACGGGACGTGGCTGTAGAGCCGCTGATGGGCGGCTTCACGAGCGGCGAGGAACACCAACACCTCACGGTCGGGCTGCTCGAGCCCCTCACTGAACGACGCGATGGCCGACGGCAACAACGCCGCCGTCCCCGACGGTCCGAGGGGCAGGCCGATGTCGGTGGACGTCAGCACCTCCTTGGACAGCTGGCCGAGAGCTTGGCCGAGCTGCGAGCCGAACGCCATCCCGCCCATCTGCGTCAGCATGCCCATCATCGGCCCGGCCATCTGCTGGGCCTCGGCGGGCAGTCCGGATGTCCACATCCCCGAAATCTGCTCGGCGACGGGGTCGCACAGGCGCTTCCAGGTGTCGATCGTGTTGTCGAGCCAGTCGACCGGTGTCCAGGCAACGGTCTTCGTGGCACCGGCAGGCAGCGTCGTCGCCCCGTCCAGCCACAGCTCGGCCAGGTGCGCGGCGTCGGTGACGGCCTCCCGTTCGCCCGCCGACACCGGGCTGAAATCGCCCATCTGCTGGCGTGCCAGCTGCTTGGCCAGGTCGTAGTTCACCGGCCCCGAACCGGTTCCGCCCGCAGCTCCCATTCCGCTGAGCATCTGACCGAACTGGGTGAGCATCTGGCCCAGCTGTGCGGGGTCGAAGCCCTCCGCACCGAACCCGAAGCCGGCAGGGTTGCCGGAGCCGTCCGGATCCTTCTTCTTGTCCGGGTCGTCGTCGGGGGCACCGAAACCAAAATTGCTCATGACTCAACGGTACAAGCCCGGAGAACGGAGAGAGTGGTGGATCGTCACGCTGACGGCGAACAGTCGGACCCGTGTGAAGCCGGCACCGACGCACTCGGTAGGGGCGGTCTGCACCGTGGACTTCGTTCGGATCTAGTGTCTACGGAGTGAACCGAAGGATCGCCACTCTCGTCGCTGCGCTGGTGCCCGTGGTGGTGCTGGGCGTCACCGGTTCGGTCGTCACCGTTCCCTTCGCCGCACTCGGCCCCGGACCGACGTACAACACTCTCGGCGACGTCGACGGGGTGCCCGTGGTGCAGATCGACGGAACCGAGGTCGACCCGACCACGGGTCACTTGAACATGACGACCGTGGCCGTGCGTGATCAGCTCAATCTGTTCGAGGCTCTCGGCTTCTGGGCGAGCGGACGCCAAGGCCTGGTCCCGCGTGAAGAGGTCTATCCGCCGGACATGACGAAAGAAGAAGTGCAGGAGGGTAATCAGGCGGATTTCGAGCAGTCCGAATCCAGCGCCGAACTGGCTGCTCTGCACCATCTCGATCTCCCCGTGTCACTGGCGGTGGCCAGTGTGGCCGAGGACGGCCCCGCTGCAGGCGTGCTGAATGTGGGGGACACGCTGGTGTCGGTCGGCGGCACGCCCGTCGCGACTGCATCGGCCGTTCGTGAGGCCGTCAGTTCCAGAGCGCCGGGCGATTCTCTCGACATCGAGTACGTGCGAGACGGGTCGACGCAGACCAGCGCAGTGGTGCTCGGTGCTCGGCCCGACGATGCATCCCTCGGATACCTCGGAGTCACGCCCGAGGAGCAGCCGGACGTGCCGTTCGACGTGAAGTTCAACCTCGCCGACGTCGGCGGTCCGTCGGCCGGACTGATGTTCAGCCTCGCCGTGGTCGACAAGCTCAGTCCCGGGGAGCTGAGCAACGGTGAGTTCGTCGCGGGCACCGGAACGATCGACGCCGACGGTACCGTCGGGCCGATCGGCGGCATTCCCTACAAGCTGATCGCGGCTCGCGAAGCGGGTGCCACCACGTTCCTGGTGCCGGACGCCAACTGTGGTGAAGCCCAACAGAACGTTCCCGACGGACTGCGTCTGGTGCGCGTCGAATCGTTGGACAGTGCTGTCGACGCTCTGCAGGCGATCGGCTCCGGCGGCGACGCGCCGTCCTGCAGCTGACCGGGCCCTGCCGCTAGTCGTCGTCGTCGTCGACGACGTCGAACGTTGCGTAGAGGCCGTGCACGACGTTGGGGGCCAGATCCTCGGCGATGCGAAGGTCGATGGGCGCGAACGGATCGGCGTCCTCGTCCGGGTGCAACTGCAGCAACGTCAGGGACGGGCCGTCCTTGAGCACCGCGACGATCAACCGAGCATCCCGTTTCTCGGGATGGTTCTCGGCGGCCGAGCGTGCGGCTTCGTCGGCTGCATCGGGATCTGCGAGCAACGGCATCAAGGCATCGTCGAGGGTCGATTCGGCAGTCGGTGGAAGCACGACTATCTCCTGAACCAGGGCGCATCCGACCACACCCTCGGGCCACGTGGAGGTGGCGAGGAACTCGTCCAGGGCGGGGGAGCCGCCGGTGATGTCCTCGGGCAGCGAGTGCTGCTGGATCGGCGTCAGTGCGGCACCGTCGGCGAGATCGTCGAGCAGGCCGGGCTCGGCCGCGGCGAGCGCTGCGGTCGGCACCAACGCGAACATCTGCGGGGCCTGGTGCCATCCGCCCGCGTCGACGAAATCCGCCACCTCGCGGGCACATCGAGCCAGAGCCTCCGCCACGTCCTGCCCACCCGACTCCGGGTCGAACTCGCTTCCGAAATCGTCTCTGCCGGGCAGTCCGTTGCTGTCGTTGCTCACCGCACTATCCTCGCATTCCGATGGTTCTGTTCGACGCGACGCTCCTGACCTGGGTTTGGCAGTGGCCGCAGTACGGTTGTCGCAGCCGTAGGATCAACGTACGTACAGTAGGGCGAAACGGACATGCGGTGCACACTGAGTGCATCGCCGAAGTCATCTGCGGTGCCGATCGGCGCCGCCCGAAGTTGGAGTGTGGCACGTGGGCATGAGGCCCCCCACCGGTATGCCGTCCTTGTCGCGGCGAAGCCGGATCTTGCTCGTATTGGCCTTGGTGGCAGCAGGTTTGCTACTCATCGGTCCCCGTCTGATCGACGTGTACACCAATTGGCTGTGGTTCGGCGAAGTCGACTTCCGTGGCGTGTACACCACCACTCTGCTGACGCGGTTGGTGATCTTCCTCGTCGTTTCCCTGGTCGTCGGACTCATCGTCTTCGCGGCACTGCTGTTGGCGTACCGCAATCGGCCGGTGTTCGTTCCGGTCGCCGGTCCCAACGATCCGATCGCGCGGTACCGCACCACGGTGATGAGCCGTCTGCGCCTGTTCGGCATCGGAATTCCGGTGGTGTTCGGTTTCCTCTCCGGCATGATCGCCCAGACCAACTGGGTGACGGTTCAGCTGTTCCTGCACGGCGGGGACTTCGGGATGACCGATCCACAGTTCAATCTCGACGTCGGGTTCTACTCGTTCGATCTGCCGTTCTACCGATTCATCCTCAACTGGCTCTTCGTCGCCGTCCTGGTCGCGTTCTTCGCGAACTTGGTGACGCAGTACGTATTCGGCGGAATCCGGCTCGCCGGACGTGAGGGAGCCCTCATTCGCGCAGCGCGGATCCAGCTCGCCGTCCTGGCGGGCAGCTTCGTTCTGCTCAAGGCCGTGGCGTACTGGTTCGACCGCTACACCCTGCTGTCGAGCAGTCGGAAAGAACCGACGTTCACCGGTGCCAGCTTCACCGACATCAATGCGGTGTTGCCGGCCAAATTGATCCTGCTCGCGATCGCCGTGATCTGTGCCATCGCGTTCTTCGCAGCTATCTTCCTGCGTGATCTTCGAATTCCGGCGTTGGCCACTGCGCTGCTGGTGCTCTCGTCGATCCTGATCGGTGCCGTCTGGCCGATGGTGATGGAGCAGTTCTCGGTGCGCCCGAACGCGGCGGACAAGGAGAGCACGTACATCGAGCGGAACATCGCGGCCACCAGAGCGGCGTACGGACTGACCGACGACGTGGTCACCTATCGGAACTACTCCGGTGAGGCGGCGTTGAGCCCCGGCGAGGTGGCGTCGGAGTCGGCCACGATGTCCAACATCCGTCTGCTCGACCCGAACATCCTCGCGCCCACGTTCACCCAGCAGCGTCAGATCCGTAACTTCTACGGATTCCCCGACACTCTGGCCGTCGACCGGTACCCCGATGCCGACGGCAACCTGCGCGACTACGTCGTTGCTGCCCGTGAGATCTCACCGCAGACCCTCGACGCGAACCAGCGAGACTGGATCAACCGCCACACCGTGTTCACGCACGGCAACGGTTTCGTCGCAGCGCCGGCCAACTCCGTCGACGAGGCCGTCGCCGACGAATCCAGCGGCGGACGCGGCGGTTACCCGAACTACCAGGTCAACTGGATCGAGAACGACTCCGAGGGCACCATCCGAAAGGACGGGCCCGGCGACCTGGACCAGCCGCGCATCTACTTCGGCCCGGTCATCGCGAACTCCGACGCGGACTACTCGATCGTCGGTTCCACCGGCGAGCCTCGCGAGTACGACACCGACAGCAAGAGCTACACCTACACCGGTGCAGCAGGTGTCGACGTCGGCAACTTCTTCAACCGGCTCGTCTTCGCCAGCAAGTACGCCGAGCGCAACATTCTGTTCTCGAGCGTGATCGGCGACGAGTCGAAGATCCTGTTCAACCGTGACCCCCGCGACCGCGTTCAGAAGGTCGCACCGTGGTTGACCACCGACGGATCGACCTACCCGGCGATCGTCGAGGGCAAGCTCGTCTGGATCATCGACGGGTACACCACGCTGGACAACTTCCCGTACGCCCAGCGGATGTCGCTCGAGGACGCCACGGCCGACAGCATCGAGTCGACGACGACACGAGCACTGCCGAGCCGAGAGGTGTCGTACATCCGAAACTCGGTGAAGGCCACCGTCGATGCCTACGACGGCACCGTCAAGCTCTACGAGCAGGACGAGAACGATCCCGTGCTCAAGGCATGGGAAGGCGTGTTCCCGGGAACCGTCATCCCCAAGGACCAGGTGTCCGACGAGCTTCGTGATCACTTCCGTTACCCGGAAGATCTGTTCAAGGTTCAGCGTGAACTGCTGACCAAGTACCACGTCAACGATCCGCGAGAGTTCTTCACCAACAACGCGTTCTGGGAAGTTCCGACCGATCCGACCGCAGAGAACACCGCGGCCAAGCAGCCTCCGTACTACGTCGTCGCATCCGACATCTCCAACGAGGAGAATCAGGCGTCGTTCCAGCTGACCAGTGCGCTGGTCGGATATCGCCGAGAGGTGCTGGGCGCGTACGTCAGTGCGGATTCGGACCCGGAGAACTACGGCAAGATCACCGTGTTGCGATTGCCGACCGATACGTCGACTCAGGGTCCCAATCAGGTGCAGAACCAGATGACGACCACGACGGACGTATCCGAGAGTCTCGGCATCGTGCGCCGTGAGAACACCGTGGAGTTCGGCAACCTGCTGACACTTCCGGTCGGCAACGGTGGATTGATCTACGTGGAACCGGTGTACGCCTCTCGAACCAACGAGGCGTCCGCTTATCCGCAGTTGATTCGAGTACTCGTCTCGTACGAGGGCCGCGTCGGGTATGCCGCGACACTGCCCGAGGCCATCGAGCAGGTGTTCGGAGCGGGTGCCGGACGCACGGTCACCGCACCCGGTGAGACCGACGGAAATACGCAGCCCGGCGCTGTTCCCGAAACCGCGCCGTCCGACGGTGGCACGCCTGCGGCAACTCCTGTCCCCGCCACCGGCGGTTCGGCGACGAGGGATGCTGCCGTTTCCGGTTTGAACGCTGCACTCTCCGCTGTGCGCACTGCGCAGCAGAGCGGAAATCTGGCGGAACTCGGCACTGCGCTCGAGAACCTGCAGACCGCGGTCGACACGTACAACCGGGCCGGCAACTGATCGGGTCGAGTCAGGTCTGCTGACCCGAACCGGTCGATACGAGCGAAAGGGCCGCCTCACCGAATGGTGAGGCGGCCCTTCCGTCGTTCGTCACCTGCTCGCGCGTGAGATACGAGGCAACGTGAGAGGCAGTTCGACGAACTGCCGGGTGATCAGCGTCCGATGGGCGCGAGCACCGGGGCGTTCGCTGCAACGAGGTGCTGGAACTGGGTGCTCAGGCCGTACTGGTCGGCGAGCTTGGACGCCGCGTCGAACACGCCCTGTGCAGCCTGCGTGGCTGCTGCGGCCTCGGGAGCCACGACCGGTGCCGGTGCCGGTGCGGGAGCCGGCTGCGGAGCCGGTGCGGGAGCTGCCTCGGGCTCGGGAGTGGAGGCACCCTTGGTCAGCTGCTGACCGCACACGGGCCATGCGCCCGGTCCCTGACTCTGCAGGGTGTTCTCCGCGACGCGGATCTGCTCGGCCTTGGATGCGTTGGCCGGCGATCCGGTTCCGCCGTTGGCCGTCCAGGTGCTCTGCGAGAACTGCAGGCCACCGTAGTAGCCGTTTCCGGTGTTGATGCTCCAGTTGCCACCGCTCTCGCACTGTGCAACTGCGTCCCAGTTGTTCGAGGCTGCGTTGGCGGTTCCGGCTGAAACGCCGAGGGGGATTGCTACGGCGGCACCTGCGATGGCGACCAATCCGAGAGCGCGCTTGCCGAAATTGTTCTGTGTGGTCATGCGGGGTGAATCCTCTCCGCGCTCGACTGGCGCGACTGGCCTGCAATCACCTCGCCGGGATGTACGGCGTTCGTGACCAGGCACTTCGTATCGTCGCGGCTCTGCCCCCGTACGTATTGGGGACCACACCCGCGGGGCAGAGCGAAGGAAGCGGCGGGGTGGTGCAGGCCCAGCGGTTTAGGGCCGCCCGTGAAGGTAGTCGAGGATCTGCTCACCGTCACTGAGCCGGAATGGGACAGTCGTTGTCCACATACTGGGACTCAAGGGGGTATTTCGGCAGCTCAGGCCCGGTCGTGGCGCTATTGTTTCTACTTCGTAACCCGACCGTTATGTGACTCGAAACACGCACGAAAAGAGACGCGGAGCACTATTTCGAGCCGCCTACGGCATGATAAGCGCGAGCCACAACCTGCCGCGGTGCACTTCGTCGAGTGGGTGACAGCGCTCGGAAGTCACGTGATTTGCATTGGCCGTACGCACGGTAGTAACTTCGTAGTTGCAACGCGGGGTGGAGCAGCTCGGTAGCTCGCTGGGCTCATAACCCAGAGGTCGCAGGTTCAAATCCTGTCCCCGCTACCACTGACGAAGACCCAGGACTTATGTCCTGGGTCTTTTTCGTATTCTCGTATGTGTAGGAACGGCCCGTTCGGCCCGAGGGCGAACGCGATACCGTCGAAAGGACGACTCGTGTGATTCTTCCCGCCGTCCGAGACCCTCGCCTCATCACCGTGCAGCGCGGCGGACTTCTGTCCGAAGACGACCATCGGAGCCTCGCGCTCTGGGCGGCCGAGTGTGCGGAACACGTCCTCCACTTGTTCGAGACGGTCCGACCCGTCGACCCGCGACCACGCGAGGCGATCGAGGCCACCCGTGCGTGGGTGCGCGGCGAACTCGCGATGATGGCCACCCGCGCCCTCGGTGGCCACGCCATGGGAGCAGCACGGCCGCTCGTCGGTTGCTCTCGCTTCGCCGCGTACGCCGCGGGCCAGGCAGCCTGCGTGGCTCACGTACCCGAACACGAGCTCGGAGCAGCCGCCTACGCCATCAAGGCAGCGCGGGCGGCGGCACCCGCAGGCCGAGAGACGAGTGCAGGCAGGAAAGAGCTCGAGTGGCAGCGTGACCGGCTTCCGAACAGCGTGCGCCGGCTGGTGTTGGAAGACCAGAAGAGAAGAAGCAGCATCTGTTGGTCCGTGTTCGACTGATCCCGGCTACCGGTCGGTGTGTTCGAGCATTTCGGACAGTGCCGCGACGGTGGACATCCCGCGTCGGGCACGGCCGTCGTCGAGTCGAGACCTGGTGCGCGACAGATGATTCCGATCGACGTCCACCGACCGATCGTGTGTCGTCGTGGTCCGGGCGTGACGACTGGGTACCGTCGGTTCAGTCCGAAACCTGCTCGCGGGCATCGTCACTGGTGACCGTGTCGGGATCCTCGCCGTCCTCGGAGGCGTCGGCGGTGAGGTCGACCGTGTCCACGCCCTCGAGTGCCGTCAACTCCTGTTCGGCCTCGGCGATGAGACCCTTCGCGTTCTCTTCGATCTTCTTGACCCACTCGGCCATGACGGTCACACCCTTCACTCGATTCCGTACCACCGGTCTACCAGATTTCCTCCCCGTAGGATCCGGCGTGTGCGAATACGAACCTCGCGTCTCGACCTCGACGAGCCGGCCGTCGCCGATCTCGATGAGTTGTACGCTATCTGCAGCGACCCGCAGTCGTGGACCCACTTTCCGAGCCTGCGGCACACCGATCCCGGCGTGACCGAACGAATGGTGCAGGGCTGGTCGGATCAGTGGCGGCGGGATGGATTGTCCACCTGGATCATTCGTGAGCGCGGCAGCCGCACGGTCAGTGGCTACGGCGGATGTTCGAAGCGCCGCAACGCCTTCTGGAATCTCGGCTATCGCCTCCATCCCGACGCGCAGGGCAACGGGTATGCCGCGGAGATGTGTGAGATCGCAGTCGAGTGCGCGCACCGAACCGAGCCCGAACTGCCGATCGTGGCATACCTGCTCGAACACAATGTCGCGTCGGCGCGGGTGGCCGAACGCGTAGGCCTGGAGTTGATCACCCGCGGACCCGACGTCGGCAATCCGGATGTCGACGCAATTCGCGTGGTGTACGCGGACCGTGCGTTGACGGCAGATCAGGTGGACGCGGTTCTGTCGGCCTGACTGCGGCAGGTGCTCACTTCCGTGAGCCGACGTCGGAGCAGGCGCTTCTCCGGTGCGGTTCGGGCGAAATCCAACGCACTGCGATACTCCACCGCCGCCTCCTCGAACCTGTCGAGTCGTTGCAGCAGATCGGCTCTCGCCATGGGATACGGATGATATCGGCGCAACGACGCCTCGTCGGCAAGCCGGTCGAGCTCTCGCAGACCGGGCTCGGGACCGTCGCGCATCGCCAGTGCGACAGCCCTGTTCATCGCGACGATCGCATTCGGTGTCCGTGTCATGAGCACGTCGTACAGCGCAACGATCTGGGGCCAGTCCGTGTTGTCGGTGTCGGGTGATTCTGCATGCAGCGCAGCGATGGCCGCCTGCACGGCGTACGGACCGCCCCGGCCGCCGCTGAGGGCCTCGACCACGAGTTCCGTCCCTTCGGCGATGATCTCGGCGTTCCAGAGTCCACGGTCCTGATCTGCCAACAGCACGATGTCGCCATCCGAGTCGGTGCGAGCGTCGCGTCTGGCGTCGATGAGCAGCATCAACGCCAGCAGGCCTGCCACCTCGGGCTCGGTCGGCAGTGCGGTGTGGAGAAGTCGTCCCATACCGATGGCTTCGGAGACGAGATCGACTCGCCCGACACTCTCACCCGAGGTCGCCGAATAGCCCTCGGTGAAGATCGAATAGACCACCTCGAGCACCATCGGCACCCTGCCTGCCAGCTCGTCCGGGCCCGGGAGGCGAAACGGAATCCGTGCGGCCCGAATCTTGTTTTTGGCCCGCACAATTCGCTGCGCCGCCGTGGCCGGAGGGATGAGCAACGCACGGGCCACCTCGCCGGTACCGAGACCGGCCAGGCATCGAAGCGTCAACGCGAGTCGGTCACCGGCCGCAAGCGCCGGGTGTGCACACGTGAAGAACAACTGCAGCCGGTCGTCGGGCAGAGCATCGTCGAGCGAATTCGGGCTGCTCGGTTCGCTGCGATCCGTATCCGCCTGCAGCACTCCGACTTTGGCGGCCAGGTTTTGATCGCGGCGCAGCCGATCGACCGCTTTCCGGCGGGCAGTGGTGAGTAGCCACGCCCCCGGCCGTGACGGGACGCCATCGACCGGCCAGTGTTTCAGGGCCGACTCGATGGCGTCCGAGGTCACTTCCTCGGCGAGGTCGAGGTCGCGGTACCGCTGTACCAACGAGGCGAGCAGAATCGAGCGCTCGGCTCGGAAGACCGATTCGAGCGCTCGATGAACCCCCGACTCGTTCACCGAGGAATCCTGCATGGCGGGACTGCGCCGGTCAGAATTCTGCAAGGGGCCGCACGATCACCGCGCCGCCGTCCTTGGAGCCCGGGCATCGGGCCGCCCACTCGAGTGCCGCGTCCAGGTCGGGGACGTCGATCACGTCGTAGCCGCCGAGAACCTCGTGCGACTCGGCGTACGGGCCGTCGGTGACGGTCCGTACCTCGGTGCGCGGATCGACGCGCACCGCGGTGGCGGTCGTCAGATCGGCCATGGCGTACCCGGAGACGAAGACGCCGGCTTCCTTCATCTCTTTCTCGTAGGTCATCCAGTCCTCGACACTGCTGCAGCCCGGTGCTGCTCCGGGCGTGGTGTCGGCGTTGATCAAGAGGATGTACTTCATGGTGCGCTCCTGGGTTCGGTACCTCGTTGTCGCGGCGCGAGTCGCCGTTCACGATGACGACGTCCGGCAGACCACGATATCGACACCGTCCCAAAATTTTTCTTTCCGACGCACGAAAAACGGCATCGGACGCGGGGTCCGATGCCGTTTCGCGGCGACATCTCGGCTCGACGACGAGCCAGGTATCACTTCAGTTCTGCGGACGACTTCCCGAGTACTCGACGAGCAACGATCAGCTGCTGGATCTGCTGAGTTCCCTCGAAGATGTCGAGAATCTTGGAGTCGCGGCTCCACTTCTCGAGCAGCGGGCGCTCGGAGTAGCCGTAGGTACCGGCGAGTTCCACTGCCTTGAGGGTGATGTCGACTGCCGAGCGGCCCGCCTTGGCCTTCGACATCGACGCCTGCAGCGAGTTGGGCTCCTTGTTGTCGGCCATCCACGCTGCCCGCAGTGCGAGCAGATGTGCTGCTTCCCAGTCCGCTTCGAGGCGGAGGAACTCTGCAGCCGCCGCGTGCTGGTTGTAGGCGGGTGTCTCGTACGAGATGTCGACTCCGGCATCGACCAGGATCGATCGCAGCTCTTCGAGTGCCGCCCGCGCCACACCGATGGCCATACCGGCAACCAGGGGGCGGGTGTTGTCGAAGGTCTGCATGACGCCTGCGAAGCCCTTTTCGACGTTCACCTCGGCGGTGCCGAGCAAATTGTCCTTCGGGATGCGGCAATCCTCGAGCAGCAGCGCAGCGGTGTCGGACGCCTTGATGCCCAACTTGTGCTCGAGACGTGCAACCGACAGGCCCGGTGCGTCACGCGGAACGACGAACGACTTGATGGCCGCGCGGCCGAGTGACTTGTCGACCGTCGCCCATACGACGATGTGGGTGGAACGCTCACCGGCGGTGACGTAGATCTTCTCGCCGTTGAGTACCCACTCGTCACCGTCGAGGACGGCGGTGGTGGTCACCGCTGCGGAGTCCGAGCCGAAGCTGGGCTCGGTGATGGCCATCGAGGCCCACACCTTGCCGAAGCGCTCGAGCTGCTCGTCGGTGGACACCGCTGCGATGGCCGAGTTGCCCAGGCCCTGGTAGGGGATCGACAGCGTCAGGCCGACGTCGCCCCAGCAGGTCTCGATCACGTTCACCAGGGCAGACATGTTGCCGCCGTTGGCGTTCGCGGTCTTGCTGGGCTTGGCCGACTCGCTGTCCTTCTCGCGGCCACCGGCGGCTCCGCCGATTTCGCCACCGGCGTCGGACATGCCTTCGACCATCGACGCCATGGTGTCGAGCTCGACCGGGTACTCGTGCTCGGCGAGGTCGTACTTGCGGGAAATCGGGCGGAAGATCTCGGCAGCGACCTGGTGAGCCTGATTCGCCTGCGCCCGAAGCTTCT
The DNA here is from genome assembly GCF_002258965.1 of Rhodococcus sp. 05-339-2. Taxonomy (NCBI): domain Bacteria; kingdom Bacillati; phylum Actinomycetota; class Actinomycetes; order Mycobacteriales; family Nocardiaceae; genus Rhodococcus; species Rhodococcus sp. 05-339-2. The sequence goes on along the minus strand of NZ_NOYW01000018.1, from coordinate 805,859 downwards.
TGGGAAGTTCAAGATTGATCATGGTGTGTGTCCTTGGGTGAGTGCCATGGAATTCGGGGCGGACGGCTAGATGAGAACGATGCCTTCGGCGACGCCGACGGATCGCAGATCGCGGTACCACCGCTCCACCGGGTGCTCCTTGGTGAAGCCGTGACCGCCGAGCAACTGGACGCCATCGGAACCGATCTGCATGCCCTTCTCGGAGGCGAGTCGACGCGCGAGCGCCGATTCGCGGGCGAACGACAGTCCCTGCTCGGCCCGCGAAGCGCCGCGCAGCGTCACCAACCGCATGCCGTCGAGCTCGATGGCGATGTTGGCGACCATGAAGGCCACGGCCTGTCGGTTGCTGATCGGCTCGCCGAAGGCCACACGCTCGTTCACGTAGGGGACGACGTAGTCCAGCACGGCCTGGCTCGTACCGACGGCCAGTGACGCCCAGCCCAGTCGTGCGAGACCGATGGCAGCGCTGTACTCGGCGGCCCGCTGGTCCGCGTCACCGTCACCGAGCAATGCCGACTCGGGAACTGCGACATCGGTCAGGATCAGGCGACCGAGTCCGGCAGCGCGCAGTCCCATGCTCGGATCGGCCTCGACGACGAGACCCTTCGAGTCGGACTCGACGATGAAGAATGCCGGGCGGCCTTCGAGTTCTGCGGCGACGACGAACAGCTCGGAGCTGCCTGCAGCAGGCACGAGGCTCTTGACGCCGTTGAGCTTGTATCCGCTGGGGGAGCGAACGGCCTTGGTCTGCAACGCATACGGATCGAAGAGCGCGCGGGGCTCGTTGACGACCACCGCAGCGTTCGGAACCTTCTCGCCCACGAACGCGGGCAGGTAGGTCTTCTGCTGTGCGTCCGTTCCCCATTGGGTCAGCGCGACGGCGACGCCGGAGGGGGCAAGGATGGGCAGGGCCAGGCCCATGTCGCCGTGCGCCAGCGCCTCGGCGACGAGCGAGTTGGTGACGGCCCCGCGCTCGGTGGCAGCGCCGTCGAGCTCCTCGGGAACGTTGATGAGGGTGATGCCGAGTTCGGCGGAGCGACGTACGAGGTCCTCGGGCGAGGACGCGTTGTGGTCCGCATCGAATGCGGCAGGCCGGAGGATTTCCTCGGCGAACTCTTTGACCGTCTCGACGATCATGCGCTGCTCGTCGTCGGGCGTCAGGTCGAAGTAGCTCAGGTTCTTGGCGGCACCGTCGTCGAGACGCTTGGGCTTACCGCCACCGGTGACCTTGGCGAACGTGCGATTTGCCGCGCCGAGCGTCTTGAACCCGGTCTTGGTGCTCTCGTACGTCACCCGGTCGATCGTCTGACGAAGGTTGTACTTCTCCGCCAGTTCGGATCCGGTGATGGCGGTCAGAACGCGCATCGCGGTTCCGATCGCATCCCTCTTGAACGGGTTGAGGCCAACCGCAGAAGTATCGCGGGGCACCTTGGGGGCCTTCGCGTCGACCACACTGTCTTGCTTGCTCATGATCACCAGTTCCTCGGCGTCGGTCACGGACTCCACAGATCTTACTCCCGAGTAAGATAGCTGTCTACTATCGAGTAAGTTCACGCACCGAGCCGAGTGGTTGCCGAGTGCATCACGCCAGGCCGGGCTGGATATGGCACGCTGATCCGGTGCATCCGATCGCCCAGGTTTTCGCCGGCCTCGCCGCGGCCCTCCACGTCGTCATATTCGTCATGGAGAGCGTGGCCTGGTCCAGGCCCGCAGTATGGTCGCGTTTCGGCGTCGCCAGTCAGCACGACGCCGACGTCGTCAAACCGATGGCCTTCAACCAGGGCTTCTACAACCTGTTCCTGGCCATCGGCATCGTGGTCGGCCTCGTCGTGGGCGGCTCCGCGGGCGACGCCATCGTGTACTTCGCCTGCGCGAGCATCGTCGGCGCGGCACTCGTGCTCGCGACCGGTGGCGCAAAGTACTTTCGAGCGGCGTTCGTTCAGGGCATCACACCGCTGATCGCGCTGGTTGTGGCTGCAGTTCTCTAGGCGAATGTCAGGCCCGAGGGGACAGGTGCTCGAGGACCGCGTGCTGCAGTAGGCCGTTGGTGGCCACGGCACTGCCACCGTGTGGGCCCGCGGTGCCGTCGAGCGCGGTGAACTCGCCGCCTGCCTCGCGCACCAGGACATCGAGGGCCGCCAGGTCCCACAGCGAGACCTCGGGTTCGGCGGCGATGTCGACTGCCCCCTCGGCCACGAGGCAGTACGAGAAGAAGTCGCCGTAGCCGCGTACCCGCCACACGGAGTCGGTCAGATCGAGGAACCGATCTCGGGTGCCGAGGTCGGCCCAGCCGGACAGGCTGGAGAAGCTCAGGCTGGCCGACGACAGTGCATCGACCTTCGAGACCTCGATCCGGCGTGGGGTGCCGCCGTCCGGTGCCGTCCAGGCCCCCTGATCGAGTGCGGCCCACCAGCGTCGGTTCAGGGCAGGCGCGCTGACGACTCCGACTCGCGGTACGCCGTCGTCGAGCAACGCGATGAGGGTCGCCCAGACGGGCACGCCGCGGACGAAGTTCTTGGTGCCGTCGATGGGATCCACCACCCACTGGCGGCCGCTGAAGGTCGCGGTACCGCCGAACTCCTCGCCCAGCAACGCGTCGGTGGGGCGCTGCGCACCCAGCGAGTTGCGGATTGCCGTCTCGACGGCCAGATCCGCGTCGGACACCGGGGTGAGATCCGGCTTGGATACGACCGACAGGTCCATGGCGAGAAACCGTCGGCGCGTGATGGCGTCCGCCTCGTCGGCGAGAGTGAGGGCGAGAGCAAGATCGGAGGAGTAATCGGTCACCGGAGAAGACTATCGCCGCGCACGGGCTGCTCGTACGCGGCGACATGGGTGGTCGGGCCTATTCGGTGACTTCGTTCAGCTTTCCGGTTGCGACGTCGAAGACGAAGCCTCGAACGGATTCGTGCTTCGTGACGAACGGGCTCTGCTCGATGCGGGCGAGCGACTGGCGAACATCGCGGTCCAAGTCGGTGAACGACTCGGCAGCCCAGTGTGGCTTGATGCCCGTCTCGTCCTGTAGATCTTTCTTGAACTCGTCGTCGGTGAAGGTGAGCATGCCGCAGTCGGTGTGATGGATCAGGATGATCTCTTTCGTGCCGAGCAGACGCTGACTGATGGCCAGTGAGCGAATCTCGTCATCGGTGATGACACCGCCCGCATTGCGGATCACGTGGGCTTCGCCGTCGTGGAGACCGAGGATGCGGTAGACGTCGAGTCGGGCGTCCATGCACGCCACCACTGCCACGTGCTTCGACGGCGGCAACGGCAGGGGACCGTCGAACGTCTCGGCGTACGCCTTGTTGTTCTCGAGGTACTGGTCGGTGACGGTCATGCGACGCTCCTGTGTACTGCGGGTGTGGCCGGCACCGGGCGGTGGCAGGCATGTCGAGATGCGAATGTGTCGATGAGCCGAAAGCTAGCAGTCCACCGATGGCCTGACGAGAGTTGAAATCTTCGCGGTTCGAACCCTCGACGTCGGTCTCCGTTCGGCTCGTGGGGGCCGGGGGAATCGGGGGCGGTCGGGTTCGGGTTCGCGTGCCGGTAACCTTGACTCTCGTGCATCCCGACGTTTCTGCAGACCTGGCCGAGCTCGACACCACTCTGTCCACCGTCGAGTCGGTGCTCGACGTCGAGGAACTGCGGCGACGCATCGACGAACTCGAGCATCAGGCGGCGTCGCCGGACCTGTGGAACGACCAGGAACACGCGCAGCAGGTGACCAGCCAGCTGTCCCATGCGCAGGCCGAGCTTCGCCGCGTCGAAGAACTCAGGCAGCGCCTCGAGGACATGCCGGTTCTGTACGAGCTCGCCGAGGGTGAAGAAGGCGAGGCAGCCGAATCCGCCACCGCCGATGCCGACGCCGAACGCGCCGCGCTCCGGGAGGACATCGCAGCCATGGAAGTGCGGACCCTGCTCTCCGGTGAGTACGACGCACGCGACGCACTGGTCAACATCCGTTCCGGTGCAGGCGGAATCGACGCGGCCGACTGGGCCGAGATGCTCATGCGTATGTACATCCGCTGGGCCGAGAAGCACGGCTACGGCGTCGAGGTCTACGACACGTCCTACGCCGAAGAGGCCGGTATCAAGAGCGCAACGTTCGCGGTCAAGGCTCCGTACACGTACGGCACGTTGTCGGTGGAACAGGGGACGCATCGGCTGGTGCGGATCAGCCCGTTCGACAACCAGGGTCGTCGCCAGACCTCGTTCGCGGAGGTGGAGGTGCTTCCGGTCGTAGAGACCACAGACCACATCGAGATCCCCGAGAACGACATTCGCGTGGACGTGTACCGCTCGTCCGGTCCCGGTGGGCAGTCGGTCAACACCACCGACTCCGCCGTTCGGTTGACGCACATCCCGACGGGGATCGTGGTGACCTGCCAGAACGAGAAGTCTCAGCTGCAGAACAAGGTCTCGGCCATGCGGGTGCTGCAGGCCAAGCTGCTCGAGGTCAAGCGCAAGGAAGAGCGTGCCGAGATGGATGCGCTCAAGGGTGACGGCGGTAGCTCCTGGGGTAATCAGATGCGCTCGTACGTTCTGCACCCGTACCAGATGGTCAAGGATCTGCGTACCGAGTACGAAGTCAACAATCCGTCTACAGTTCTCGACGGGGACATAGACGGATTCCTGGAATCGGGAATTCGTTGGCGAATGCGAGGGGAGCAGTAGATGACCGGTCATTGCGCAGGATCCGCTCCGTCGTTCCGATGACCAGCTGGCTGAACCCGACGCTCGACCTGAAGCTGAACGCCCTCGGGATCGTGCTGTACATCCTGGGCGGAATGCTGGCCGCGCGGTTCGTCACCTGGACCGGGTCCCGCATCACTGCCCGAATCGATCAGAACTACCAGCACAGCGATGCGCTCGTGCGGTCCGAGGCCGCCAAGCATCGGCACGCGCTGGCCCAGGTCATCACCTGGGTCGTGGTCACCCTCATCTACATCCTCGTCACCATCGAAGTGCTGCGTCGCTTCGGATTCGGCGTCGGCGGGCTCGTGGCACCCGCGACGGTCATCGGCGCAGCGCTCGGCTTCGGTGCTCAGCGCGTGGTCCAGGACATTCTGGCCGGGTTCTTCATCATCACCGAACGTCAGTACGGATTCGGTGACGTCGTGCAGATCGCCGTCAACGGTTCTGCCGAGGACGCCGAGGGCACGGTCGAGGACGTGACACTACGCGTCACCCGGGTCCGCAGCGTCGACGGTGAGGTCATCACCGTGCCGAACGGGCAGATCGTCAAGGCGATCAACCTGTCGAAGGATTGGGCGCGCGCCGTCGTCGACGTTCCCGTGCCGAGCACCGCCGATCTCACCCAGGTGAATGCGCTGCTCCGATCGGTCGGCCGCGACGCGTTCGCAGACGCTCGGTTGCGTCCGCTGTTGCTCGACGAACCGACCGTGATGGGTGTGGAGAGCATCGAGGTGGGACAGGTCAACGTTCGCCTCGTTGCGCGAACATTGCCGGGTAAGCAGTTCCAGGTAGGACGAGAACTTCGAGTCCGAGTGGCCGCCGCGCTGCGACCCGAGGGCATCAGCGTTGCTCCCGACGTCAGTACGGCCGGGGTCGCGCCGGAAGCGTCGGGACGAGATCGGACGGAGGATCGATGAATACGCCCGATACCGGAACCGAAGGGCCGCAGCGGAACTGGCGACAGTGGCGCATTCCGGCCAAGATCAACGGCCGCGTCCGCACGTCCACAGTCGCGTTCGGGATCTGCTTCGTGCTCACCGGTCTGTGGTACGGCCAGGTCAGTGCAGAGATCGCCGAGAGGGACAGTGAACGTATCCAGGGCCCGGTTGCCGTGGACCCAGGCGAACTCACCCCCTACACCCAGCCGCAAGCCGTGGAACCGACCTATTCGAGTACCACCGTCACACCCACTCCGACTGCCACCACCGATCCCGACGGATCGGGAAGCGTCGACGAATCAGGGCAGCCGGCGACCACGACGACCCTGCCGTCGACGACCACCGCGCCGTTCGGTGTCCCGCTGCCACCGGTGATTCAGTCGCTGATACCCAGCCAGCCTGCGCCGACGTCGTCTCGCTGAGGCATCCTTTACCGTCTCTCGGGACTCGCCGCGGTGCTCCCTCGGTTCCGGCGGTTACCGGACGGTAAGGACTACACTGGCGACCCGTGATCAGCACCTCGAATGTCTCCAAGTCTTACAAGACCTCCACCAGGCCTGCCCTGGACAAGGTGACGGTCTCCATCGACAAGGGTGAGTTCGTGTTCCTGATCGGTCCGTCCGGTTCGGGCAAATCGACGTTCATGCGGCTGCTCCTCAAGGAGGAGACGCCCACCTCCGGCGACATCCACGTCGCCGATTTCCACGTCAACCGACTGGCGGCCCGACGCGTCCCCCGGCTGCGGCAGAGCATGGGCTGCGTGTTCCAGGACTTCCGCCTGTTGCAGCAGAAGACGGTGGTGGAGAACGTGGCGTTCGCTCTCGAAGTGATCGGCAAGCCGCGCTCGATGATCAAGCGCACCGTTCCCGAAGTTCTCGACCTGGTGGGACTCGGCGGTAAGTCGGATCGTCTGCCCAACGAGTTGTCCGGTGGAGAACAGCAGCGGGTGGCGATCGCTCGCGCGTTCGTCAATCGTCCACTCGTGCTGCTCGCGGACGAGCCGACCGGAAACCTCGATCCGGACACCAGCCAGGACATCATGCTGCTGCTCGAGCGCATCAACCGCACCGGAACCACGGTGCTGATGGCCACCCACGACAACCACATCGTCGACTCGATGCGCCGACGCGTCGTCGAACTCGACAACGGACGAGTCGTTCGTGACGAGGCCCGCGGGGTCTACGGCGTCGGTCGCTGACGCCGCCGCCGACTCAGGACCGCACAGACGTCACGACCGAACGAATCGAAGGGCTCGGATTCCGCGATGCGCGCAAGTTTCATCTTCAGCGAGGTCCTCACCGGACTTCGCCGCAACATCACCATGACGATCGCCATGATCTTGACGACCGCAATTTCTCTGGGCCTGTTCGGCGGAGGGCTGCTCGTGGTCCAGATGGCGGGAAAGACCCAACAGATCTTCCTCGATCGGGTGGAGGTGCAGATCTTCCTCACCGACGACATCTCGGCGAGCGACGCCGATTGTGCGCAGGAGACCTGTGCCACCCTGCGATCGGATCTCGAGAGCACTCCGTCGGTGGTCTCGGTGCAGTACCTCAATCGTGAGGATGCGGTGAAGGACGCCACCGAGCGCGTGTTCAAGGATCAGCCGGAGTTGGCCGAACTGGTCAGTGCCGACAGCTTTCCCGCGTCGTTCAAGGTGCGTCTGAGCGATCCCGAACGGTTCGGGGTCATCAACGACAACTTCGAGAATCGACCGGGCGTGCAGAGCGTTCTCAATCAGCGCGATCTCGTCGAGCGTCTGTTCAGTGTGCTCAACGGCGTGCGCAACGCGGCTTTCGCCATCGCCACGGTGCAGGCGATCGCGGCAATCCTGTTGATCGCCAACATGGTTCAGATCGCTGCGTTCACCAGACGAACCGAGGTGGGCATCATGCGGTTGGTCGGTGCCACTCGGTGGTACACGCAGTTGCCCTTCCTCCTGGAGGCGGTGGTGGCGGCGTTGATCGGCTCGGCGCTCGCGATCGCCGGCCTGTTCACCGCGAAGAACATGTTCATCGACGACGTTCTGTCGGATGTGTATCAGGCCAACATTCTGGCCCGAATATCGAACAGTGACGTTCTGCTCGTCTCGCCGTTCCTCGCGCTGGTGGGAGTGGGCATGGCTGCGGTGACGGCGTACATCACGCTGCGGTTGTACGTGCGCGAATAAAATCGGTTGCCGTTCGGTTCTATGCTGGAGCGGTTGCCCGTGGAACCGATCCACGCGGCGCATGCTCGAGAAAGGGCCCTGCAGTGAGAGAGAAGGGCCGCAAGGCCATCGCGACCAATCGCAAGGCGCGGCACAACTACTCCATACTCGACGTCCTCGAGGCCGGAGTCGCCCTCGTCGGTACCGAGGTCAAGAGTCTGCGCGACGGTAAGGCCTCACTGGTCGACGCCTTCGCGACCGTCGACGACGGTGAAATCTGGCTGCGCGGGCTGCACATCGCCGAGTACACGCTCGGGAGCTGGACCAACCACGCGCCGCGGCGAAACCGCAAACTGCTCCTTCATCGCCGCGAGATCGATCGCCTGGCAAGCAAGGTCAAAGAGGGAAACCTGACGCTGGTGCCGTTGTCGATGTATTTCTCCGACGGCAAGGTCAAGGTCGAGCTGGCACTGGCCAAGGGCAAGCAGGACTACGACAAGAGACAGTCGCTGGCCAAGCGCACCGCCGAACGCGAGGTCACTCGCGAGCTCGGTCGTCGCGTGAAGGGAATGCGCTGACCGCTGTACTGCTCGCCCTGGTAGCCGCCGTCGGCTACGGAGTGAGCGATTTCGTCGGCGGAGTCGCATCCCGCCGAGTCGCCGCCCTCCGGGTGGTCATCGTGTCCTACCCCCTGTCGCTGGTGATCGTGCTGCTCGTCGCACCCTTCGTCGGCGGCACGATCGAGCTCCCGGCGATGCTCTGGGGGCTGGCATCGGGTGTCGCCGGTGGCGTTGCGGTGTGGTGGTTCTACCTGGCCCTCGCTGCCGGGCCGATGGCCGTGGTCTCACCGGTCACCGCCGTCCTGGTCGCCGGGATCCCGGTCCTGGTGGGGCTGTCCATGGGAGAGCGTCCCGGAATCATCGCGTTCGTCGGTATCGCCGTAGCACTGGTGGCCGTGGTGCTGGTGAGCAGAGAATCCCCGGACGAGGTGACCGGCGAGGTGGCCGGCGGACGCGAGATGAAGTTCACCCGAACAGTCGCCTGGTTGACGGTCGGTTCGGGGGTGACGTTCGCGTTCGCATTCATCTTTCTGCACCGGATCGGCGACGGCAGCGGGCTGTGGCCGCTGGCGGCATCGCGCGCATCCGCGACCGCGGTGGTCTGGATCGTGGCCCTCGCTTCCGGCCACTTCGCACCGCCGCACGGCAGCGTGCTCAAACTCGCGGCCTTCGTCAGCGTGCTCGACGTCGTCGCCAACGCGGCGATGATCTACGCCTATCAGGGTGGTCTGCTCTCCTTGGTCAGTGTCATCGCATCGCTGTATCCGGCGGCGACGGTACTGCTGGCGATGGTGATGCTCGGCGAGCGAGTGGGAATGCTGCAGAAGATCGGAATGGCGTTGGCGCTCGGTGCGATAGCGATGATCGCGCTCTCTGGTTGAACCGCACCGCCCGGGGGTAATGACTCCGGTTATGACAGCTTTCGACTCTGCCTCCGACACCGCCGCGCCCGACAAGTCGCCGCGCGTCCTCGTCACCGGTGCCACGGGATATCTGGGCGGTCGGTTGGCCCCGCGACTGCTCGACGAGGGGTACACGGTCCGCGTGCTGGCACGCACGCCCGCCAAGCTCGACTCCGTGCCGTGGGCGACCGATGTCGAGATCGTGCAGGGCGATCTGAGCGATCGGGAATCGTTGAAGGAAGCGCTCAGCGGAGTCGACGTCATGTACTACCTGGTGCACTCGATGGGCACCGCAGGGCACTCGGATTTCGCCGACACCGAACGCGACAGCGCCGAGAACGTCGCGGCCGTGGCGGCGGAATGCGGTGTGGGGCGCATCGTCTACCTCGGCGGGTTGCATCCGCCGACCGGTGAACTCTCGCCGCACCTGAAATCGCGTGCCGAGGTGGGACGCATTCTGATCGACTCGGGAGTCCCGACGATCGTTCTGCAGGCCGGTGTCGTGATCGGATCCGGCTCGGCGTCGTTCGAGATGATCCGGCACCTCACCAATCGGCTTCCGGTGATGACCACACCGCGGTGGGTACACAATCGCATCCAGCCCATCGCTGTGCGGGACGTGTTGCACTACCTGATCGGGGCCGCGAGTGCGCCCATCACCGAATCCAGGACATTCGACATCGGCGGTCCCGATGTCATGCAGTACGGCGAGATGATGAACATCTATGCCGACGTCGCGGGTCTGCGGCAGCGTCGGATCATCGTGCTCCCGGTGTTGACTCCGCGACTGGCCGGTCACTGGATCGGGCTGGTGACTCCCATTCCGCGCGGGCTGGCGATGCCGCTCATCGAATCACTGCAATACGACGCCATCGGTCACGAGATGGACATCGATGCCGTCGTCCCGCGCCCGGAGGACGGCCTGACCGGCTACCGCGATTCCGTGAGATTGGCGCTGCGCAAGATCGACGACGGCGAGGTGGAGACTCGGTGGACAGATGCCACCGGTACCGCGGCACCGTCGGATCCGTTGCCTTCGGATCCGACCTGGGCAGGCGAGGTCGTCTACACCGACACCCGGGTCGCCCGCAGTGCAGCGCAGTCGACCGCGATCAGGCCCGCACTCGAACGATTGGCCGACGCCGACGTTCTCACCGGCTGGCATCGCGACGCCACCGGACCCGACGCATCCGCGTCGGGCACCGAGCACACCACGCGGCTCAAGTCCTCCACACGACTTCCCGGCGAGGCCTGGCTGGACCTGACGGTCGGGGGAACTGCGAAGCAGCCGACGATCGAGCAGCGGTTGGTGTTCTTCCCTCGTGGACTGGCCGGCCGGGCGGTCTGGTACGCCTCGCTGCCCGTACGCCTGGTGATGGCCCGTCGGATGCTGCGCACGGTGGTGCAACGAGTCGACGCCGACGCTGCCTCGAATTCTGCGGATCGCCGAGTCGGCCGTTAATGGAATGAATGTGTCCGGGGGAGGCGTTACACTGAACAGCCCGGACACGGTGTTCGGGAACATACGGGGCTGAACGGTTTCGACTTTGTATGTTGAGTCAGGGGAAGCGTGTCGGTGCAGGCGAGAGACCACCGTAAGCGTCATCGCAACCTTATAAGCGCCGATTCCAATCAGCGCGACTACGCACTCGCTGCCTAAGTAGCGACTGCGTGTCTGTCAGTCCGGGCTTGCCCTCGGCCCGGGTACTGGCATCAGCTAGAGGGCTCACCGATTCATCCGGCCGCGGGATGATGAGGAACATCAAACAGTGGCTGGGATCGTCATCCTGACTTGTTCGCGAGATCGGGAGATCCAAGTAGAGGCATAGCGGACTGCACACGGAGAAGCCCTGGCAATGCAGCAGAGGACCCGGGTTCGATTCCCGGCAGCTCCACCGACGAAGACCGGGCCGAGAGACACTCTCGGCCCGGTCTTCTTCTTTGTCGGCCAGGTCACAATCGACTCGGTCGAACTCATCCAACCCGAAGCGACCGCGGTGTCGAATAGTGGTCATGAGCAACGAGCCCACTCCAGTTCTGCATACCGGCAGACCGGTGCGCGCGCCGTCACTGGTCGTGCTGGTCCTCGGCGGCGGGAAAGACGTGAGTCGGGCCCGCAGTCGGCCGTGGCACCTGGCCGGTCTGCGCATGTGGACGTTCACCTGGATGCTTCGGCGCGTCGGCCGTACACGCGGCATATCGGTGCAGCAGTTGCAGTACCGGTTCCGGGGCTGGAACGCGCCCGAACGGTCTCCGGTCGAGGATGCCCGATGGGCGCTGAACCGAATTCACGACGAGTTCCCGGACGTTCACGTGGTGGTCGTCGGCCATTCGATGGGTGGCCGCACCGCCGCTGCACTGGTCGGCGATCCTTCCATCCCAGGAGTGGAGCCTGCAGGAACGACCCAGAAGATCGTGGGTGTCGTGGCCCTGGCTCCGTGGTGGCCGGAGGGCACGGAGGTCGATGCGTTCGAACCGGGTAGGAAGCTGCTCGTGATGCACGGAACTGCCGACAGGTGGACCGATCCTAGAACGTCCCGCCGGGCGACCGAACGTGCGGCGGCGCGCGGGGTGGACGCTCGCTACCTCTCGGTGCCGGGTGGGCATTTCATGCTGCGCAATCCGCGGGTCTGGTCCAGGGCAACGCGCGACTTCGTTCTCGGTATCGCTGCCGATGCGCCGGCCGACTGCATGGGCAGGCAATCGTGACGCGGCGCCGGGTCGCGGTGGTGGGGAGCGGTGTTGCCGGTCTGACGGCGGCGTACGCGCTCTCGTCGACGTCGTCGGTGACGTTGTACGAGGCGGACTCCCGTCTCGGCGGCCATGCGGACACCCACTACGTGGACGGACCCGATGGCCGCGTCGGCGTCGACACCGGGTTCATCGTGCACAACGACCGGACGTATCCGACGCTGCTTCGACTGTTCGACGAGCTCGAGGTGCCTACTCAGGATTCGGACATGAGCATGTCCGTGCGGTGCGACGGGTGCGGCCTCGAATACTCGGGCGGCCAGGGCATGCGCGGAATCCTCGCGCAACGCACAGCGGTGTTCAAGCCGCGATTCGTCTCGATGCTGCTCGATGTCAAGCGTTTTCATCGCCTGGCCAACGAACTGCTGGACAGTTCCGAACCGGTGGAGTCCGAGACGACTCTCGCGCAGTTTCTCGCAGAGCACTCGTTCTCGGCGTACTTCGAATCCCACTTCATGACGCCGTTGGTGTCCGCGGTGTGGTCGTGCAATCCGGACACTGCTCTCGCGTACCCGGCTCGCTACCTGTTCACCTTTCTTCGGCACCACGGGATGCTCACCGTCACCGGCTCTCCCACCTGGCGCACCGTCACCGGTGGATCCATCGAATACGTTCGCCGGGTTGCTCGGCACATCGACGAGGTGTTGCTCGATACCCCCGTGCACGCGGTCTACAGGTCCGAGGACTGCGTGCAGATCCGAGACGCCCGCGACGACCTGCGTACGTTCGACGCGGCCGTGATCGCGGTGCACCCCGGTGCCGCGCTGAAGATGCTCGCAGAACCGACTGCGCTCGAGCACAGCATCCTGGGATCGATGCCGTACTCGACCAATCACACGCAACTGCACACAGATTCGTCTGTACTGCCGAAGAACACGAGGGCGCGAGCGTCGTGGAACTATCACCTCCCGTCGTGCGCGGCCAAACCCGACCGGGTGCTGGTCAGCTACGACCTGACCAGGTTGCAACGCCTGGGGGAGACCGATCGCAGAATGCTGGTCACCCTCGGTGGAGCGGATCGTATCGACCCGGGTCGGGTGCTGGACGAGATGACCTACGAACACCCGCAGTACACCCCGGAATCGGTTGCAGCGCAGCGTCGACTTCCCGAATTGGACACCGACACCGTGGCATTCGCCGGTGCCTACCACGGCTGGGGATTTCACGAGGACGGTGCGCTCTCGGGTGCGCGGGCCGCGCAACGGGTGGGTGCCACGTGGCTCTGACGTCTCTTCTGCCGGCCACCCGCGCGCACGGGGCGGCTCTGTATCGCACTCGAATCGACCACGTTCGGCGCGCGCCGGTTCGAAACACGTTCTCGTACCGGAGCTACAGCTGGTTCGTCGACCTCGACGCGCTTCCCGAGTTGCCCCGGATACTGCGACCGCTGGCCTCGTTCGACTCCCGTGACCACCTCGGTGACCCCGACGCCAGTCTTCGCCAGAACGTCGATGCGTTCCTGGCGGAGAACGGTATCGATCTCGGCGGCGGACGGATCACGATGTTGGCGAGCGCACGGGTGTTCGGTCACACCTTCAACCCACTGAGTGTGTACTGGTGTCACGACAACGACGGAGAGCTCCGCTGCGTCGTCGCCGAGGTGCACAACACCTACGGTGAGCGATACCGGTACCTGGTGCACACCGATCATCGCGGCGCGGCCCGTACGACCAAGGAGTTCTACGTCTCTCCGTTCAACGACGTCGACGGCGAATACTCCATGCTGCTACCCGAGCCGGACGCTGCGCTTCGGCTCTCGATCGTCCTCGAACGTGCCGGTCAGCCCCCGTTCGTGGCGACCGTCGACGGCCGCCGACGAGAAGTGACGACGCAGTCGATTCTTCGCACTGCAGTCGAGATCCCGATTGCGCCGCTACGAGTGGTGGTACAGATCCGATGGCAAGGGATTCGGCTCTGGGCGCGGGGGCTGAAGATCGTGCAGAAACCTGCCCCTCCCGGGGCGCGAGAATTCCAGAAGGAAGGGGCTCACAGATGACAATTGTGTCGAAGGCCGATTCAGTGTCGAACCCGTACGGTGGTGCCACTGGTGGTCCGAGCCCGCTGGTCGATCCGCAGGTCTGGCCCCAGATCGCCCATGTTCCCGGTGGTGCAAAGGTTGCGGTGGCCGCACCCGTGGCCGACTTTCTCTTTCGCCGTGCGGTGGCACGCCTGCAGGTTCGGGTCGCGATGCCCGACGGCGAGGTGATCGGTGCCGGTTCGGCCGAGGCACCGTTGATGACCGTCCATCGGCCACACGACTTCGCCGCACGAGTCGGGGACAGCGGACTCATCGGATTCGGTGAGGCATACATGGCCGGTGACTGGGATGCCGAGGACCTCACTGCCGTGCTCGAGGTCTTCGCCCGGCGAATGGCGTCGCTGATTCCCAAGTCGCTGCAGCGACTCCGAGGGCTGTACATCCCGAAACCCCCACGGAGCGAGCGTAATACGACGAAGAACACGCGATCGAACATCTCGCGCCACTACGACTTGTCGAACGATCTCTTCGAACTCTTCCTCGACGAGACGATGACCTACTCGAGTGCGTTGTTCGCCGAATCGGGGAGCGGAGACGACAGTGCGGAGCTCGCCGACGCTCAGCGCCGCAAGATCGATCGGCTACTCGACCGCGCGGGCGTCGGAGAGGGAACCAGAGTGCTCGAGATCGGCACCGGATGGGGCGAGCTGGCCATTCGTGCGGCCGCTCGTGGTGCGACGGTACGGTCGGTGACTTTGTCGACCGAACAGCAGGAGCTGGCGCGTAAGCGCTGTGCCGCTGCCGGTTACGCGGACAGAATCCGGATCGATCTTCTCGACTACCGCCTGGTCGACGGCGAGTACGACGCGATCGTGTCGGTCGAGATGATCGAGGCCGTCGGGCATCAGTACTGGGCAACGTATTTCGAGACGATCGACTCGTTGCTCGCGCCGGGTGGGCGAGTTGCCCTGCAGGCCATCACGATGCCGCACGACCGAATGCTGGCTACTCGAAACACGTACACCTGGGTACACAAGTACATCTTTCCCGGCGGGTTCCTGCCGTCGGTGCGAGCCATCGAAGAGGTCACCGAGCAGAGCACCTCGCTTCGGGTACGGGAGCGACTGTCCATGGGTGATCACTATGCGCGAACCCTCGCGCTGTGGGACAGGCGTTTCCGCGAATACCGCAGCGAGGCAGAGCAGCTCGGTTTCGACGAGGTGTTCGCACGGATGTGGCACTTCTACCTGTGCTACTCGGAGGCCGGGTTTCGATCCGGGTACCTCGATGTTCAACAGATCGTGCTCGACCGAAGGGACAACCGATGACCACCTCGACACTCTCCGTGGACCGGACCGATCGACGAGTCGGCGTCGCGCATCGAATTGCCGAGTTGGTGGAACCCCTGGTGGGTGGTCCGCTTCCCGTTCGGCTGCAGGCGTGGGACGGATCCGTCGCAGGCGATGCCTCGGCACCGAGGGTGCTGTTGCGCAGTCCGAGCGCTCTTCGGCGATTGCTGTGGAGCCCCGGTGAACTCGGTGCTGCGCAGGCATACGTCACCGGCGAGTTGGACGTCGACGGCGACCTCGCCGCGGCTCTCGATCACGTCTGGGGTGTGGTGCGTGAGCGTCGACTCTCGGCGATCCGTCCGGGGCCGGCCTCGCTACTACGGTTGGCGAAACTGGCCAAGGATCTCGGGGTGTTCGGCCGTCCGCTGCCGCCGCCCGTGTCGCAGGCCTCGGTGAAGGGGCGGCTGCACTCGGTGCTCCGCGACCGCGCTGCGATCAGTCACCACTACGACCTGTCGAACGACTTCTACGAGTTGGTCCTCGATTCGCACATGGCGTACTCGTCGGCGTACTGGACCTCGGATTCGCCGGATTACACCCTCGACGACGCTCAGCGCGACAAACTCGACCTCGTATGTCGAAAGATCGGCCTCGACAAGCGCGTAGGGCAACGCTTCCTCGACGTCGGTTGCGGCTGGGGATCACTGAGCCTGCACGCGGCACAGGAGTACGGAGCGAAGGTCGTCGGAGTGACGATCTCCCGGGAGCAGAAGGCCTTCATCGACAAGCGCATCGCCGACCGAGGACTGCAGGACCGCGTCGAGATCCGAATCCAGGATTATCGAGAGATTCCGGACGGGCCCTTCGACGCGGTGGCGTCGATCGAGATGGGCGAGCATGTGGGGGAGGCCAATTACCCGACCTACACCGCCGCCCTGCATACCAACGTCAAGCCCGGCGGCCGCGTGCTGATCCAACAGATGTCGCGGAGGGAAGGCGACAACCCCGGCGGCGGAGCATTCATCGAATCGTTCATCGCGCCGGACATGTACATGCGCCCGGTCGGGCGGACCGTCGCGATGATCGAGGAGGCCGGACTCGAGGTTCGCGACGTCCACGCCCTCCGGGAGCATTACGTGCGGACCGTCGACGTCTGGACCGAGCGCTTCGAGGCACGCTTCGACGACGTGGTGGCGATGGTCGGGGAGGAGGTCGCTCGCGTGTGGCGGCTGTACCTGATCGGCGGTGGAATGGCGTTCCGGGACAACAGGATGGGCGTCGATCAGATTCTGGCGGTCCGGTCCGGGAGCGGACCGTCCGAGATGGAACCGGTTCGACCGGTGTGGGTGTGCCCGCGGTGAACTGGTCCGACTTCCTGACCGTATCGCTGGCGAGCCTCGGCGGTACCGCTGTCCTGATGATCGTCACCGCCCTCATCGGCGCGCGTATCGGACGCCACAACGTCGTGGACGTGACGTGGGGCGGCGGATTCGTTCTGATCGCCTCGATCTCGGCTGCGACCGGAACAGGTGAACTGTGGCGTCGCTTACTACTGCTCGTCCTGGTCGGTGTGTGGGGGCTTCGCCTTGCCGTGCACGTCTTTCGACGCTCGCGCGGGCACGGCGAAGATCCGCGCTACACCGAGATGCTCGCCAAGGCCCCCGGTAACGAAACCCTGTACGCCCTGCGGAAGATCTACCTGACGCAGGCGGTTGCATTGTGGTTCGTGTCCCTGCCGCTGCAGGTATCCGCTGTCGCACACGGATCCGTTCTGCCGGTCGTCGTGCTCGGAGTACTGGTCTGGATTCTCGGATGGACGTTCGAGGCATTGGGCGATGCGCAGTTGAAAGCTTTCAAGGCCGACTCCTCGAACAAGGGCCGGATCATGGACCGGGGTCTGTGGGCCTGGACGCGGCACCCCAACTACTTCGGCGACTCGGCGGTCTGGTGGGGACTGTTCCTCGTCTCGGCGTCGGCGTGGCCCGGGGTGTTCACGCTTCTCTCGCCCATCGCGATGACATACTTCCTGGTGTTCGCCACCGGTGCACGGTTGCTCGAGCGCAGCATGGAGAAGCGACCGGGGTATCGCGAATACCAGCAGCGAACGAGCTATTTCCTCCCGCGGCCACCGAAGCAGCACAGCAAGTAGCTCACGGGTGCGGGGGCGGCGCTAGGGTTGGTCGAGAAGTTCGGTTTCGTCGATCAACGAGGAGGCGCATCGTGGCGCACGAGAGAGCTGGAACCACTGCACTGCCGGAGGATCTGGTGGATCTTTCGCAGCTCGTGACCGCGTACTACTCGCGGGTTCCCGATGTGTCGGAACCGAGTCAGCAGGTGGTGTTCGGCACCTCCGGACATCGAGGGTCCAGTCTGGACTCGGCGTTCAACGAGGCGCACATCGTGGCGACGACGCAAGCGATCGTGGAGTACCGGTCCGCACAGGGCATCACCGGCCCGCTGTTCATCGGTCGGGACACTCACGCTCTGTCCGAACCCGCCTGGACGACGGCGTTGGAAGTGTTGGCTGCCAACGGTGTCGACGTACTGGTCGATTCGGGCGATCGGTACACGCCCACCCCCGCCGTCAGCCACGCAATTCTTCGCCACAACGAGTCCGGACCGTCGGCGAAGGCCGACGGCATCGTGGTGACTCCCTCGCACAATCCGCCGCGGGACGGCGGATTCAAGTACAACCCTCCGCACGGTGGTCCGGCCGACAGCGATGCCACGTCGGTCATTGCCGCTCGCGCCAACGAGCTTCTGCGCGATGGCATTTCGGGCATCAAACGGGTGACCCTTGCCCAGGCGTTCGCGGGGAGCGTCTCTCGCTACGACTTCCTCGGCACCTACGTGGACGACCTACCGAACGTGCTCGATCTCGACGCGATCCGCGCGGCCGGAGTGCGTATCGGAGCAGATCCGTTGGGTGGAGCGAGTGTCGATTACTGGGATGCCATCGCCGAGCGGCACAATCTCGACCTGACCGTGGTGAACCCGTTGGTGGACGGCACATTCCGCTTCATGACTCTCGATACCGACGGCAAGATCAGGATGGACTGCTCGTCGCCGAACGCGATGGCCTCGCTCATCGCTGCCCGCGATCGGTTCGACATCTCGACGGGCAACGATGCCGACTCCGATCGACACGGCATCGTCACTCCCGACGGTGGCCTGCTCAACCCCAATCACTTTCTCGCCGTCGCCATCGACTACCTGTTCACCCACCGACCCGATTGGTCGCCCACGGCGGCAGTGGGCAAGACGTTGGTGAGCTCGTCGATGATCGACCGGGTCGTCTCGGGTCTCGGCCGTCGTCTGCTCGAGGTGCCGGTCGGTTTCAAATGGTTCGTCCCCGGTCTGCTCGCAGGCGAGCTCGGATTCGGCGGTGAGGAGAGCGCCGGAGCGTCGTTCCTCCGACACAACGGCCGCGTCTGGACCACCGACAAGGACGGAATCGTGCTGGCTTTGCTGGCATCCGAGATCACCGCTGTCACCGGATCCACGCCGTCGCAGCGCTACGCCGAGTTCACCGCGAAGTTCGGCGATCCGACGTATGCCCGCGTCGATGCACCTGCCACCCGCGAGCAGAAGGCCGTTCTCGCCGAGCTGTCGCCCGATCAGATCACCGCCACCGAGCTGGCGGGAGAACCGATCACGGCAACGCTGACCGAGGCTCCCGGCAACGGAGCGGCCCTCGGTGGCCTGAAAGTGACGACGGAGAGCGCCTGGTTCGCTGCGCGCCCGTCCGGAACCGAGGACGTGTACAAGATCTACGCGGAGTCGTTCCAGGGCGAGGACCATCTGGCCCGGGTTCAAGCCGCCGCACGTGAGCTGGTGTCCTCCGCACTCGAGAGCTCGTGACCGACTCACCTCCATCCGACCACGACAGTTCGGCTCCCGAGCCCGCATTCAGACCCGGAGGCAAGCTCCCACCGGAGATCTGGGTACTGGTATCGGCGGCGTTCGTCATCGCGCTCGGATTCGGTATCGTCGCGCCCGCTCTGCCGCAGTTCGCCCGGGAATTCGGCGTCGGATACACGGCGGCGTCGGCGGTCATCAGTGCGTTCGCTCTCATGCGGTTGCTGTTCGCGCCCGCCAGTGGTGCTCTGGTGCAGCGGCTCGGCGAGCGGCCCGTGTACCTGATCGGACTGCTCATCGTTGCGGTGTCCACCGGCGCCTGCGCGCTGGCTCAGACGTACTGGCAGCTGTTGGTGTTTCGAGGACTCGGCGGCATCGGCTCGACGATGTTCTCGGTGTCGGCACTGGGATTGCTGATCAGGATCAGCCCTGCGACCAGTCGGGGCCGCATCTCCGGCCTCTATGCGACCGCGTTCCTGCTGGGAACCATCGGCGGTCCGCTCGTCGGCGGCGCTCTCGTCGGATTCGGGCTGCGGGTGCCGTTCGTGATCTATGCCGTAGCGCTCGTGATCGCGGCGGCCGTCGTGTACTTCACCCTGGGCAACTCCGACCTCGTCAAGCCGGAGAAGGGTTCGGCACCACCCACGATGTCGTTGCTCGCCGCGCTGCGGATCCCGTCGTATCGGGCTGCGTTGGCGTCGAATTTCGCCAACGGGTGGGCAGTGTTCGGTGTTCGAGTGGCCTTGGTGCCGTTGTTCGTCGTCGAGGCGATGCAGCGATCCGAGGTGTTCGTCGGTATCGCGCTGACCGTGTTCGCAGTGGGAAATGCCCTGGTGCTCACCAGTGCAGGCCGCCTGTCCGACGTGCGCGGACGCAAGCCGTTCATGGTGGGTGGGCTGGCGGTGTGCGGGCTGGGAACCGTCGTGATGGGGTACGTCCACGATCCCGTGCTGTTTCTCGTGGTGTCGCTGATCGCCGGAATCGGATCGGGTCTGATGAGTCCTGCCCAGCAGGCCTCGGTTGCGGACGTGATCGGCTCGAAGGCGCGCGGTGGGCCCGTGCTGGCTGCATTCCAGATGGCATCCGATGTCGGCGCGGTCATCGGCCCGATCGTCGCCGGGATGATCGTCGAACAGGTCTCGTTCGGTCCGGCATTCGCCGTGACGGGCGCGCTGCTTCTCCTGGCAGGACTGTGGTGGTCGCGAGTTCCGGACACGCTCGGGCGCGAGCGCACCCGACCGACGCAACCGTAGTATTCGCTGTGTGAGCCAGAAGAAGACATCCAGTACGAAACACACACCCGAGGCAACCTCGAACACGATGACCTACGTATTGGGCGGCATCGCATTCGTCGTAGTTGTGGTCGTCATCGGGGTGGCGATCATGTGGCAGAGCGGAAGCGACGCTCCACGCAACGACGGCTACGGAACGGTCAAGAATCCGGCGGTCGAATTGTCGTTGCCGGGTGACGGGGTGGTTCAGCTGTCGCGTCCGGAAGCGCAGCGAGTCATCGATGTCTTCGAGGATCCGATGTGCCCGTTCTGCGGCGACCTCGAAGTGAAACACGGCCAGGAGTTGGCTCAGAAAATCGACGACGGCATCGTCTCGGTGAATTACCACCTGGTCAATTTCCTGGATCCACAATCGGCGTCCGGTGACTATTCGACGCGTGCCGTTGCGGCGTCGCACTGCGTGGCAGCGACGGAGAACGCGCGGGTCTACTCCGCATTTCATGCCGGGCTGTTCGACCCGGAATTTCGCCCCGAAGAAGGAAGCGACTCCGACCGGACCGATGCCGAACTCGCAGAACTCGCTCGATCCGCAGGAGCGAGCGATCTGGCGGCGGACTGCATCTCCGCCGGTGCGCAGCGCGAGACGGCAGTGGCGGATGCGAACACAGGACGGGATGCGCTGGCGGCGTCGGGTGCCCGCGGAACACCAGGAGTCCTCGTCGACGGTCAGGTTGTCGATGCGCTCGGTGACTCGGAATGGCTGGCGTCGATCAACTGATCTCGGGCGTTCGTGCGGCCGGTCGTCGAGGATTCGGTACCGGCTGCACCAGGTGATTTGTTGCTGCTGCGACCGATGGTGTAACTTCGTTCGAGCAACCGCATGAGCGGGAGCACGCAGTAACTCGGGGCTATGGCGCAGCTGGTAGCGCACCACACTGGCAGTGTGGGGGTCAGGGGTTCGAGTCCCCTTAGCTCCACCGAGAATCAGAAAAGCGTCGCCCTAGGGCGACGCTTTTCGTGTTTCGGTGACACCGACCGCCGAGTCGGCATCCGGGCGTCGTGCCGGGATGCCGACTCGGCTGTCGTCAGCTCAGTGAGCGGCGTCGAATGCTTGCTCGACCTCGGCGGGGATTCTGCCGCGGGCCGAGATGTTGTGGCCGTTCGCCTTGGCCCATTCTCTGATGGCCTTGGTCTGATTGGCGTCGCGCTTGGCACCGGTTGCGGGGGCGCTCGACTTCTTCGTTCGCTTTCCACCGACCTTGGTGGAGTGCTCGATGTAATAGTCGAGTTTGCGGTGAAATTCCTTCGCGTTCTTGTCGCTCAGGTCGATTTCGTAGCTGACTCCGTTGACCGAATAGGTTATGTGTTCGCCACCGGATTCGATCGGTTTTTCGTCGATGTCATCGACAAGTTGCACATAGACTTTTCTGGCCATGCTGAAGCTCTCCAATGATGCAGGGGATGATGCGGGGATGTCCAGATCGAACTGATGCGACTATACGGCTGAACATTGTGTTCATCCATGCGGGTCGTAGGATTGTTACGCGTTTCGCAGAATTCCCACAGATATCGGCTCGCATCTTCTCCGAAACCGACGAGGTGATTGTCCGTGGCATTCTCTCGGCGATCGGTGTTCGTCGTTATCCGAGAGAAAGACGAACCGTCCGGTTCGAATTGGTAGTGCCATCCATTGGGTCGGTTCGAGTGCGATCGAGCGACGATCTGCCGGTACCACTCTGGATCCGTGGCCTCGGGCTACGAATCGGTCACGAAACGCAATCGTTTTACTAACGAAAGATCGCTCGATACTCGTCGATCGCGATATCTGCTTCACTTGATGCGCAAGTGTCTGTTGTGACGTGTGGAGTCCCGTGATGCGGTGACCCGTTCGGATCAGCGGTGTCCGAGGGGCCGAAAGGGGAGTTGCGCAGCGAGTACCACCGTTGCGCCAGACCATATGAAATCTGCACCGATGACCAGGTCGGCACTGACGGCGCTGATGTGCGCCGGAATTCTCGGTGCCGGGGTACTCGCGTCCGTACCGGCCAGTGCGACGCCGGCAGACGCGGCACCTGCCGCGAGTACGGAACTGTCCGGAAAGACGGTGTTCCTCGATCCGGGCCACCAGGGCACCGCACATTCGGAGAATCTGCAGCGGCAGGTGAACGACGGGCGCGGCGGCACCAAGGATTGTCAGACCACCGGCATGACCACCCTGGACGGCGTGCCCGAGCACACCATCAACTGGAAAGTGAGCGAACTCGTTCGATCGAGCCTGGAGAGTCTGGGTGCGACGGTGAAGACGAGTCGAGCAGACGACACCGGATGGGGCGGATGCGTCGACGACAGGGCGCGGGCGGCCAGCGAGTCCGGGGCCGACGTGGCCGTGAGTATCCACGCGGACTCCACGAGTACGACGACCGATGCCGACAAGCACGGTTTCCATCTGATCGTGCCCACGCTGCCGATTCCGAACGCGGCTGCCGACGCTGCCCAGTCCGAGGGCGGACGCTCGGCATCGACGCTGATGCGGGACTCCTATGTGCGGGCCGGATTCGAGCCTGCCAACTATGCGGGAGTCGAGAACGGGATACAGGAGCGATCCGATGTCGCCGGGCCCGCACTGACCACGGTGCCCCTCGTGTTCGTCGAGATGGGCAACGGATCGAACCCCGACGACGCAGCTCTTCTCGAGAGCTCGGACGGTCAGCTGAAGCATGCGATCGCCATCTCGACGGGAATCATCGACTACCTTCTCGGGGCCGAAACCCCGTCCCCGTCAGCAACTGCCGCTACCACGCCGGCGTCTGCCGCCACCACGCCGGCGGCTACCGCCACCACGACGCCCGCTACCCCTGACCCGACTGCGACGACCGGCACCGCCGCAACGGCACCCGGCGGCGTTGGCCCCACGGCCGAGGGACGCAGCGCGTTGTCCCGGTTGCTCGAGAGTGTGTCCCCGTACGTCGACTCGTTCGGCGTCGACGGCCTGGAAGGACTGGCGACCCCGGGCAACGTGAGCAGTGTGTCCACGTTCGCGCAAGGCCTGCTGAAGCAGATTCTCGCCGACCGGTAGTCTCGGACGCCGTGGCGCGTCGACGAATTCCGGTGGTGATAGTGGCCGGCTTTCTCGGCGCAGGTAAGACCACCCTCCTGAACCACCTGCTGCGCAACGATTCCGGCATCCGAATAGGTGTTGTGGTCAACGACTTCGGGGCGATCAACATCGATTCGATGCTCGTGGCCGGCCAGGTCGATTCGATGGTTTCCCTCGGCAACGGCTGTATCTGTTGCGCCGTCGACATCAGCGATATGGACGCGATGTTCGATGTCCTCGCACACCGCCGGTCCGCCATCGACGTGATCGTTGTCGAGGCCAGCGGTCTGGCCGAACCCAGAAACCTCATCAGGATGGTCCGCGGTAGCGAGAACGAATTCATCGTCTACGGCGGGCTCGTCGGGGTCGTCGACGCGGTCGAGTTCCCGCAGACGCGTGCGCGGCATCCCGAGATCGACCAGCACCTGCAACTGGCCGATCTGGTGGTGCTGAACAAGTCCGATGCGGTGACCGAGTCCGAACGCTCCGCGGTGCGCTCGACGGTGCAGGCCGTCGTCGCAGATGTGCCCGTCGTACCCGTTGCCTTCGGTCGCGTCGACCCGCTGCTGCTGTTCGATCGGCGCGAGGATCGGTCGGTGGATTCGGCAATGGCGGTGCAGCTGTCGTTCGACGAACTACTTCGGGAGAACCACGATCACGACCACGATCGTCACCTGCACGCGCAGTACTCGCACACCGAGTTCGTCAGTACGGATCCCGTCGAACCCCGGCGACTGATCGAGTTCCTGGAGAATCCTTCCGGAAACCTCTACCGCATCAAGGGATTCGTACACTTCGGCATCGCCGGCCACACCCAGAAGTTCGTCGTGCACACGGTGGGTCGACACATTCGATTCGAGGCCGCGTCGTGGTCGAGGGGTGAGCCCGTGCAGACCTCACTGGTGCTGATCGGTAGCGATCTCGATGCCTCGGCCGTCGAGCAGCGGTTGCGCGCGTGTGTGCGAGGACCGGACGACCCCGACGACGCCTCTGCCATGCTTCCGGTCCATCGCTACCTCGAGACCGGTTAGCTCGCTAGAGCCCGACCCACTCGGTGCGTCCGCCCTCGAATCCCTGACGCTTCCAGATCGGGACCTCGGCCTTGATGCGCTCGACGAGTCGCGCGCAGGCTTCGAATGCCTCGGCGCGATGAGCCGAGCCGACGGCAGCGACGAGTGCGAGGTCGCCGACCCGGAGATCGCCTACGCGGTGCACTGCGGCGACCGCCAATCCGGTCTCTGCCGATACCTCCGAGCAGCATCGGCTCAGGAAGCGTTCCGCGTCGGGGTGTGCGCGGTACTCCAGGGTCTCCACGGCATGTCCGCCGTCGTGGTCACGAACGATTCCGCTGAACAGCACGACCGCTCCGTGCCGCGAATCCTGTACCGCTGCTTCGACTTCGGCGGTACTCAACGGTTCACTGGAAATTCGTGCGACGAGTTCACTCATCGTGGGGGCCTCCTCCGGCGATCTGTGCCAGTACATGGTCGAGGAGCGGGTCGAGGACGGAGAGTCCGTCCTTCACACCGCCCGGTGAGCCCGGCAGGTTGACGACGAGCGTGCGTCCGATCAGACCCGAGACACCGCGGCTGAGCACCGCATGAGGCGTCGCGGATGTTCCGCGGGTGCGGATCGCATCCGCGATCCCCGGCATGTCGATGTCCAGGAGTGCGGCCGTCGCCTCCGGGGTCGCGTCGGTGGGGGACACCCCGGTTCCGCCCGTGCTGACGATCAACGACGGTTCGCCGCGCAGGGCGTCGTGCAGTCCGGCCGCGATGTCGGCATCGGCGTAGACCAGTGGGCCTCGCACGGCGAAGCCTCGATCGGTCAACCAGGTGGCGATGGCGGGGCCGGTGGTGTCCGGTCGAGTTCCGCGCGCGCCGCCGGTGGAGGCCACCAGAACGACTGCGGACCGTGCGGACTCGAACACGGGATCACCCGCAGCCTCGTCGGTGCCCTCCGCACCGTCCCGTTGCCAATGCCCGTGTTTGCCGCCGTCTTTCGTGAGCAACCGGACGCCGTTCATGGTGGCACCGGGATCGACGGCCTTGACCATGTCGTGCAGGGTCAGGCCCGCGACGGCGACCGCGGTCAGTGCTTCCATCTCCACCCCGGTGCGTCCGGTGGTGCGGGCGGTGGCCTCGACCGTGATGGACGACTCGGTGAACCCGAACGAGATCTTCACCGAGGAGAGGGCGAGCTGATGACACAGCGGAATCAGGTCCGATGTCCGCTTCGCTGCCGAGATGCCGGCGATGCGGGCAGTGGCGAGGACGTCGGCTTTGGGCATGTCGTCCGCGCGTACGAGGGCGATGACCTCGGCAGTGGTGACGAACTCACCGGCGGCGACGGCCGTGCGCGAGGTTTCCTTCTTGTGCGCCACATCGACCATGCGGGCGCGGCCCTGATCGTCGAGATGAGACAGCTGGGCATCGGTGGTCACAGCGGCCACACCTCCACGTCGGATCCTGCAGCGAGTTCGGTTGTCTCGGAATCGATGTCGATCAACACATCGGCCCATGCCAGTGCGGCGACCAGGTGCGAGCCGGGACCGGCGACGAGCTCCACCCGACCGTCCTCGCGCATTCGGCCACGGAGCAACTGTCGTCTACCGGGCGGTGACACGATCGATTCGTGCAGGGCCACAGTGGTCGAGAGCACCGGAGGCAGGCCGGCCGCTTTCCGAACGATGTTGCGCGCGAACATGATGTACGAGACGACGGTACTGACGGGATTGCCGGGAAAGCTGAGCACGGGAACACCGTCGAACAGCGTCATGCCCTGTGGTCCGCCCGGCTGCATGCGAACCGATCCGAAATTGCCGCCGAGCGGTCGGAGTACGTCCTTGACCACTTCGAAGTCGCCCATCGACACTCCGCCGGACGTGATGATCAGCTCCGCCGATTCCGCTGCCGCGTCGAGGATCTCGCGGAAGCGGCTCGGCTCGTCCGAGCTGCGCGCGACGGAGACCACCTCGGCACCGCTGGCGCGTAGGTGTGCGGCGAGGGTGATCCCGTTCGAGTCGTAGATCTGACCGGGCGTCAGCGTCGAGCCCGCGTCGACCAGCTCGGCACCGGTGGTCACGACGGCCACACGAGGACGTGAGCGGACGTCGAGCTCACCGAAGCCGACGGCAGCGAGAACGGAGATGTGACGGGGTTCGAGCACTCGACCCGACTCGACGAGGACTGTTCCGACCCGCACGTCGCTTCCCTGCTCGCGTACGAATTCACCTGCTGCGCGGCCCTTGTGGATCGTCACCGAACCTTCCGCCGTCACGGAGGTGTCTTCGACGGGGACGATGGCGTCCGCTCCGTCCGGAATGGGGGCACCGGTCATGATCTTGGCGGCACTGCCCGAGGCGAGCACTGCCGATTCCGTCGGGCCTGCGGCGATGATCGTCGAGACCGGAAGCGTCACCGGGGTGGTGGACACGGATCGCGAATCCACGGCATAGCCGTCCATCTGCGAGTTGCGGAACAGGGGCAGATCGACCGGGGACCGTACGTCCTCGAACGAGACGCGTCCCAGCGCGTTGTCGAGAGCAATTCGCTGAGCTGTTCTCGTGGTCAGCGCCGCGAGCAGAGTGTCGACCGCGGCGGCGTGTTCCTCGACCGATACAGCGGTCACCGTGCGGATCCAGTGATCGCGTGCGTGTGCTCAACCGTCATGGGTGCCAATCCTAAGCACGCCGGTCCGTCGACTCGGTGTGGGCTGCGGCATAATGGGTAGACACATATACGACAGACGTGATTTTCGACGGAGACGAGGTACGAGGTGACGGTGGACAGTGTCACCTCGCTGGGCATTCCCGGGTTCGGTACCACCACGGGTTCGGCTGCAGGCAGTGCGAACTCCGTGTCCGACCGGCCGGACGTGCCGCATCTGATCGATCGTTTCGGCCGAGTGGCCCGCGACCTGCGCGTCTCGATCACCGAGAAGTGCTCGTTGCGCTGCACCTACTGCATGCCAGAGGAAGGCCTTCCGGCGATCCCGGCTGCGGCGCTGCTGACACCCGCCGAGATTGCCCGAGTGGTCTCGGTGTCGGTACGCCTGCTCGGTATTCGGGACGTGCGCTTCACCGGAGGCGAGCCGTTGATGCGCCGCGATCTCGACGAGATTCTGCGGCTGTGCGCCGACGTCGCGGACGGTGTGCCGCTGTCGATGACCACCAACGCCGTCGGTCTCGAACATCGGGCACAGTCGTTGGCTGACGCCGGGTTGACCCGAGTGAACGTCTCGTTGGATTCGGTCGACCGCGAGGATTTCGCGCGCTTGACCCGACGAGATCGGCTGCCGTCGGTGCTCGCCGGAATCAGGGCAGCGCAGCGTGCCGGGATCGGGCCGGTCAAGGTCAACGCCGTTCTGATGCGCGACACCCTGTCGGGTGCCGTCGATCTGCTGCGCTGGTGCCTCGACGAAGGCGTTGCTCTGCGCTTCATCGAGCAGATGCCGCTCGACGCCGACCACGAGTGGGCCCGCGCCAACATGATCGATGCTCAGACCCTGCTCGACGAACTGTCCACCGAGTTCGACCTGCGTGAGGTGGGGCGCGTCGATCCCTCCGCCCCGGCCGAGGAATGGAGTGTCGACGGTACCGACGCCACCGTCGGCATCATCGCGTCGGTGACCCGCTCGTTCTGCGGTGATTGCGACCGCACCAGAGTGACTGCAGAGGGAACGATTCGGTCCTGTCTGTTCAGCGACGACGAAACCGATCTGCGGGCAGCTCTGCGCGGCGGTGCCACCGACGACGAACTGGCAGCCGTGTGGCGTGGGGCGATGTGGAACAAGTGGGCGGGTCACGGCATCGACGCCGACGGCTTCGTACCTCCCACCCGCAGCATGGGAGCCATCGGTGGGTGAGACCCAGGTGGAGGTGCGGTACTTCGCTGCAGCGGTCGACGCGTCGCACTGCGAGTCCGAGTACCTGACCGTACCGATCGGAGCCACTCTCGCAGATCTGCGGGAACTGATCCTGTCCCGGCACGGCGCGCCGATGGAGCCGATACTCAGGGTGTCGGCTTACCTGGTCGGAGACGATCTCACCCGCGATCTCGGGCGCGCGATCGGCGGCAGGGTCGACGTACTGCCGCCCTTCGCAGGCGGCTGAGCGCACGCGGTTCGCCGCGCCGCCACCGACAGGTGGCGGCGCAGAATTCAGCTGCTCCTCTTCCACCAATCGTCGAACGGCGTCACAGGCACCGTGCGCTTGTGCCGAGTTGCGAGGAACATCGTCTCCAGCTTGTCGGCGATCTCCTCGGTGACGTCCTTGCCCTCGAGGTAGTCGTCGATCTGTTCGTACGTCACGCCCAGCGCTTCCTCGTCGGGTAGAGCTGGTCGATCGTCTTCGAGATCGGCGGTGGGAATCTTGCGCCAGGTGCTCTCCGGGGCTCCCAGTTCGCGCAGCAGCGCTGCACCCTGACGTTTGCTCAACCCGGTGAGCGGAGTCAGATCGACCCCGCCGTCACCGAATTTGGTGAAGAACCCGGTGATCGCCTCGGCGGCGTGGTCGGTGCCGACGACGACGTAACCGAGTTCGCCGGCAAGGGCGTACTGCGCGACCATGCGCTGGCGCGCCTTGATGTTGCCGCGGACGAAATCTCGAATTTCGGTACCACCGAGTGCCTCCGCCGTCGCGGCCGCTGCGGCGTCGGCAGCGGCTTTGATGTTCACCGTCACCGTGCGGTCGGGATCGATGAATTTCAGCGCGATCGATGCGTCGTCCTCGTCGGCCTGCACGCCGTAGGGGAGTCGAACGGCGACGAACTCGGCCTCGTGTCCGTCGGCTCGGAGCTCCGTCGCTGCCTGTTGGGCGAGCTTGCCGGTGAGCGTGCTGTCCTGACCGCCACTGATGCCGAGTACGAAGCCCGAGGCCGGGGTCGACGTCAGGTAGTCCTTCAGGAAGTCCACGCGCCTGCGGACCTCCGTGATCGGGTCGATGGTCGACTGCACGGCCAGCTCGCGCATGATCCCCGAGCGCAATTCCGAGTTGATGTGTCCCATCACGTCATCCTAATGACGGGTGCCGGTGTGGTGCTTCGCGCCGTGCGTAGTGTCGACGGACGTGAGTGGATCCTCCGACACCTTCGTCAAGCGAAACCCGCACGCGCATCCCGATTTCTTCGCGGCCGAGGCCGCCGGGCTTCGGTGGCTCGGCGACGCGGCGGCCCCTGTCGTCGGAGTCCTCGGGCACGGCCGGACGTACATCGAACTCGAGCGGCTGATTGCGGCCCGCCCCACGCCGGGCGCAGCCGAACGATTCGGCCGCGCTCTGGCCGCGATGCATTCCGCTGGAGCCGCCGGGTTCGGTGCGCCACCGGTGGATGCCGACGGCGTCGCCTTCTCGGGTCAGCTGTTCATCGGTGCTCGGCCCATGACCAGCACAGTGCACACCTCATGGGGAGCGTTCTACGCCGCAGAACGAGTGTTGCCGTTTCTTTCGATCGCGCAGGACGCGGGCACTGTGACGCCCGGGGAGGCGGCGATCGTCGAGTCGGCGTGCCGACGTATCGCGGACGGCGACTTCGACGATGCAGAGCCGCCGAGCCGTATTCACGGTGATCTCTGGAACGGCAACGTGTTCTGGACCGACGCGGGAGTGGTGCTCATCGACCCGGCGGCGCACGGTGGGCACCGCGAGACCGATCTGGCGATGTTGGCGCTGTTCGGTTGCGCCCACCTCGACGCCGTCGTCGGCGGCTACGAGACGGTACGGCCGCTGCGATCCGGGTGGCGCGAGCGCACGGCTGTGCATCAGCTGCATCCACTCGCAGTTCATGCTGCCGGTCACGGCCGTTCCTACGGCACGGCGCTGCACGCGGCGGCTGCGGCCGTCGTCGGGCTGTGAGCGAGGGATCTACCGAGTGCGAGTTGCTCGGCGTACCAGATCTTCCCAGCCGTCGGCCAGGCGATCCATCGGCATCCCCAGATCTCGGTACTGGTGGAGTACCAGCGTGGCTTCGAGCGGTGTGAGCAGCCAGTACGCGAGCAATTCGAGATCCCCGTCCACCTCGGCTGCGCGGAGCAGCGACAGGACGTGGGTGAAGTTGACCATGTGCGCCGGGGCGGAGTACCGCGCGTCGTCGGCGCTCTCCGCGGCGCGCAGCACTTCCCCCTGGACGTTGACGAATTCGAGTCGAGCTCGGCCGAAGGCGACGAGACGATCGATGGGGTCGGCACCCGGACCCAGCGGGGGTTCGCCGAACATGAACGAGTGCTGCAGTTTCTTCTCGGTGTGGTCGAGCAGCGCGCGCATCAGCCCGGCCCGGTTCCCGAAGCGACGGAACACTGTGCCCTTGCCCACTCCGGCCTTGCTCGCCACGGCGTCCATGGTGATGGCATCGGCTCCGACGGTCGCCACCAGATCGGTTGCGGCGTCGAGGAGCAAGCGACGGTTGCGCGCTGCGTCGCACCGTTCGGATTCCTCGCCCGCTATGGGCAGCATCGGGCCGGTCACAGTGGAAGCCTACCTTGCCGGGAACATAAATGGACCACGGTCCGTTTGCATGGTAGGAATTGATCCGACGATCACGTCAACCGAACTTGCGAAGGAATAACCTCATGTCAGACGCTCATGTACTCGTTCTCGTCGGAAGCCTGCGCGCCGAGTCGGTGAACAAGCGAATCGCCGAGACTGCTGTCACAGTGGCTCCCGCCGGTGCAGAGGTAGTGGTGTACGACGGTCTCGGAGATGTCCCCTTCTACAACGAGGACATCGATGTCGAAGGATCGGCACCTGCAGCCGCTCTCGCTCTGCGGGCCGCTGCCGAGAAGGCTACGGCGTTGTTGTTGGTCACGCCCGAATACAACGGCACCATCCCGGCCGTGCTGAAGAACGCCATCGACTGGCTCTCGCGCCCGTACGGTGCGGGTGCCATGGTGGGCAAGCCGGTCGTCGTGATCAGCGCGTCGCCCAGCGGCAACGGAGCCAAGTGGGCGCACGAGGACGCCAGCAAGGCCGTACGCATCGCAGGCGGAACCGTCCTCGAGGACGTCCAGCTCTCCATCGGTGGAACCATCGACAAGTTCGGCTCGGCCCACCCGCGCGAGAACGTCGAGGTCTCAGGCGAGATCGGGCACGTCGTCGCCGAACTGGTGAAGGCCGCCGACGATCTCGTGAGTGCGTGACCATCTCACGGTTTCGATAATCGTTTTCATGTAGACTGGTTGCATGAAGGTGAGAAACTCGGTGAAATCGCTCAAGAACAAGCCCGGCGCACAGGTCGTTCGGCGCCGTGGCACGGTGTTCGTGATCAACAAGAAAGAACCGCGGTTCAAAGCGCGCCAGCGTTGACGATCGCGTGATCGACCGCGAAGGACCCTCGGAGACATCCGGGGGTCCTTCGTCGTGTCCGGGAGTGTCGGCGGCCGTCGGCACATGTCATGGTTCGGGCCGACTTTCGTTGTGATGGACAACACGTTGCCGGTGTGACGTGCGACACGCCGATATGGGTCGATTCTCGTGGCTCGGCAACGCCGTGACCAGCGAATACCACGGATGTTGTTCGCAACATCTCGTGTTCTAGGCAGATGTCGGACACTAGGTGTAGTGTTTGACCGACCGAGAGGCCACAACTCGAAGAACGTGCACAAACGGGTTCGAGCAGGTCGAAGTCGCCCTGAGCGGGAGATGTTCTCGGTGCCACACGCAGAGCACATCGGTCGCGTCGGTGCACCCGATGGCGACAACGGAAAGAGGGACACCATGAGCATCACCGTTTACACCAAGCCCGCCTGCGTTCAGTGCAATGCCACCTACCGCGCCCTCGACAAAGCCGGTATCGAGTACTCCGTGATCGACATCTCGCAGGATCCCGAAGCACGTGACTACGTCATGGCACTCGGTTACCTGCAGGCTCCGGTTGTCGTCGCGGGCGACGATCACTGGTCCGGCTTCCGTCCGGATCGCATCAAGACCCTCGCAGCGAACGCTGCTTGAACAGTACGAGAGAGTGAGTGAGCGGTGAGTTCGCAACCGCAGTCCTCCCACTCACTGGTCTACTTCTCCAGCGCGTCCGAGAACACCCATCGCTTCGTCTCGAAGCTGGACATTCCCGCGACACGAATCCCTCTGCGTGATCCGAACGGCACCTTTCGTGTCGACTCTCCCTACGTACTCATCGTGCCGACGTACGGGGGAGGGACCACGTACGCCGGCCGCGACACCAACTACGTCCCCAAGCGAGTGATCAAGTTTCTCAACGACGAGCACAACCGTTCGTTGATCCGAGCTGTCATCGCTGCCGGAAACACGAACTTCGGTGACTCGTTCTGCTTTGCGGGAGATGTCATTTCGCAGAAGTGCGCAGTTCCGTATCTGTACCGATTCGAATTGATGGGCACCCCCGAGGACGTAGTGCGGGTCCGCGAGGGGCTGGAGGACTTCTGGGAACGTGAAGTCCGACGCGCCGCCCACACGCACTAGAGCACCACACCCCACATACCCAGTAGGAGCATCGCCGTGGCACCGACCATCACCGACGCAGCACCCGTACCCACCACCGTCCGCGGCGACGGCGACATGGATTACCACGCGCTCAATGCGATGCTCAATCTGTACGGCCCCAACGGTGAGATCCAGTTCGAGAAGGATCGCGAGGCTGCCAATCAGTACTTCCTGCAGCACGTCAATCAGAACACCGTGTTCTTCCACGATCTGGACGAGAAGCTGGACTACCTCGTCGAGGAGAACTACTACGAGCCCGAGGTTCTGGATCAGTACTCTCGCGAGTTCGTCAAGTTCCTGATCAACCACGCGTACTCGAAGAAGTTTCGGTTCCCCACGTTCCTCGGGGCGTTCAAGTACTACACCTCGTACACGCTCAAGACGTTCGACGGCAAGCGTTACCTCGAGCGTTTCGAGGACCGGGTGTGCATGGTGGCGTTGACGCTGGCCGCCGGCGACGAGGCTCTGGCCACCGATCTGGTCGACGAAATCATCGCCGGCCGCTTCCAGCCCGCGACGCCGACCTTCCTCAACTCCGGCAAGAAGCAGCGCGGCGAGCCCGTATCCTGCTTCCTGCTGCGCATCGAGGACAACATGGAGTCCATCGGCCGCTCCATCAACTCCGCCCTGCAGCTGTCCAAGCGCGGCGGCGGAGTTGCGTTGCTGCTGAGCAATATTCGCGAGGCCGGCGCGCCCATCAAGCGCATCGAGAACCAGTCCTCGGGTGTCATTCCGATCATGAAGCTGCTCGAGGACTCGTTCTCGTACGCCAACCAGCTCGGTGCACGTCAGGGCGCAGGCGCGGTGTACCTGCACGCACACCATCCCGACGTCTACAAGTTCCTGGACACCAAGCGTGAGAATGCGGACGAGAAGATCCGCATCAAGACGCTCTCGCTCGGAATCGTCATCCCGGACATCACGTTCGAGCTGGCGAAGAAGAACGAGGACATGTACCTGTTCTCGCCGTACGACGTCGAGCGCATCTACGGTGTGCCCTTCGCCGACATCAACGTGTCGGAGAAGTACTACGAGATGGTCGACGACAAGCGGATCCGCAAGACCAAGATCAAGTCTCGCGAGTTCTTCCAGACTCTGGCCGAGCTGCAGTTCGAGTCCGGCTACCCGTACATCATGTACGAGGACACCGTCAATCGTGCGAACCCGGTCAAGGGCAAGATCACTCACTCCAACCTGTGCTCGGAGATCCTGCAGGTCTCGACGCCGTCGACGTTCAACGACGATCTCTCGTACAGCCATGTGGGCAAGGACATCTCGTGCAACCTGGGTTCGCTGAACATCGCCAAGACGATGGACTCGCCCGACTTCGGTAAGACCATCGCCGTGGCCATTCGTGGCCTCACCGCGGTGTCCGATCAGACGCACATCTTCTCTGTGCCGTCGATCGAGCAGGGCAACAACGATTCCCACGCGATCGGCCTCGGGCAGATGAATCTGCACGGCTACCTGGCGCGCGAGCGGATTCACTACGGCTCGACCGAGGGAATCGATTTCACGAACATCTACTTCTACACCGTGCTGTTCCACGCGCTTCAGGCGTCGAATCAGCTGGCGAAGGATCGCGGTCAGTACTTCAAGGGTTTCCCCGAGTCCAAGTACGCGTCGGGTGAATTCTTCGACAAGTACACCGACCAGGTCTGGGAGCCGGCCACGCCCAAGGTCGCGAAGTTGTTCGCCGACTCGGGCGTATCGGTTCCCACCCAGGCGGATTGGACGACGTTGAAGGCGTCGGTGCAGGAGTACGGCATCTACAACCAGAACCTGCAGGCCGTTCCGCCGACGGGCTCCATCTCGTACATCAACAACTCCACCTCGTCGATTCACCCGGTGGCGTCGAAGATCGAGATCCGCAAGGAAGGCAAGATCGGTCGCGTCTACTACCCGGCACCGTATCTCGACAACGACAACCTGGATTACTACCAGGATGCGTACGAGATCGGCTACGAGAAGATCATCGACACCTACGCTGCCGCAACACAACACGTCGATCAGGGCCTGTCGTTGACGCTGTTCTTCAAGGACACCGCCACCACTCGCGACATCAACCGCGCGCAGATCTACGCATGGCGCAAGGGCATCAAGACGCTGTACTACATCCGCCTCCGCCAGTTGGCTCTCGAAGGCACCGAGGTGGAGGGTTGCGTGTCCTGCATGCTGTAGCCGGCTCGGTCGGTAGTCCTGTGGCGAATACCGCGATCTCGCGGTCCGCTGCGGAGCATAATCGGGCATGGACACCGAGGCGGACGACGAGGTCGAATCCGATATCGACGTGAAGATTACTCGGAAGGATGCACGTCCTTCCGAGCAATTCTCGCGTGGTCGACACGCCCGTCGGCGCGTACCCCGCAGCGGATTGGGCGAATGGGATCCGGTCTCGCGTGGTCACGATGCGCTCGACACGGTGCTCGCGCAGAACATCATTCGGGTGCCGGAGCTGCT
The DNA here is from genome assembly GCF_002258965.1 of Rhodococcus sp. 05-339-2. Taxonomy (NCBI): domain Bacteria; kingdom Bacillati; phylum Actinomycetota; class Actinomycetes; order Mycobacteriales; family Nocardiaceae; genus Rhodococcus; species Rhodococcus sp. 05-339-2. The sequence goes on along the minus strand of NZ_NOYW01000018.1, from coordinate 770,502 downwards.
ACCGATCCGATACGCGAGAATGTCCGCATCGCCGTGGACCTACTTCCGCGGTGCCGCGGCCGTGATGGCAGCCGACCTCGCGTCGACTCCGCACACCGGCGTCGAGGTCCAGCTGTGTGGCGATGCCCACGTGTTGAATTTCGGATTGTGGGCCACTCCCGAACGGAACCTGTACTTCGACCTCCGCGACTTCGACGAAACGCTGCCCGGCCCGTTCGAGTGGGACCTCAAACGGCTGGCGACCTCTCTCGTGGTTCTCGGGCGGGAGAACGGGGTCGATGCGCGACGCTCCGATCGGGCGGTATCGGCGATGACGGCTGCGTACTGCCGAAAGATGAGGACATACGCGAGCACGCCGGAGATCGACATCTGGTACGACCGCATCGACGTCGCCGGTCTGCTCGGTCACTTCTCCTCGGGCATCGCTCGACACGCAGAGAAACTCATCGAAACGAAAGCCGAGCGTCGTACCAGCCGTGGGGCGTCCCGCAAGTTCACCGAGACGAGGGACGGTCGTCGAAGGATTCGCGAGGACGCACCTTTTCGCACTCACGTCGGTGATTCCCAGATCGAGCTGGTGCAGGCGGTGATCGCCGGTTACAGCGAGTCGGTCGACGACCATATCTGGAGTCTGCTGACCAGGTTCCGGGTTCTCGACGTCGTGCGGCAGGTGGTCGGCGTCGGGAGCGTCGGAATGCGGGTGTATCTGGCGCTGCTCGAAGAACGTCGAACGAAGGATCCGTTCTTCCTGCAGATCAAGCAGGCAGGGCCGTCGGTGTTCGAGCAGTTTCTCGAACCGAGCCGGTACGACAATCACGGTGCCCGCGTGGTCAACGGGCAGCGAATGCTGCAGAGCGCGACCGACATGTTCGTGGGATGGACGGCAGTGGGGACCATGAACTTCTACGTTCGGCAGTTCCGTGACATGAAGGTCATTCCCGACGGCGAGATCATCGGGCCGTACCTCACCGAATTCGCCACCGCATGCGGTGAAGTTCTCGCGCGAGCGCATGCCCGCAGTGGTGACGCGGAGGCGATCGCCGACTACCTCGGCCGCGGAGACAACGTCGGTCGGGCGATGGCGAGGTTCGCCCATGCCTACGCCGATCAGAACGAGCGTGATCACGCGCAGTTGGTCGCTGCCGTCGAGGCCGGAACCGTCCCGTGCTCGGTGGGGTGGTGACCGACCGAAGCTGCCGTAGAGGTCATCCCTGCGGGCAACACTCCCGGCACACTTTGTAGTGCCTACCGGACTTGTCGGACACAACGGGTAGTGTTCGTATCAGCGGCTTTTCACGTAGCTCCGTCCCCGTCTCTCGCTCATCGACCTGTAGGTAGGCACCCATGGTAAAGCTCATCGATCGCGTCTCCGCGATCAACTGGAATCGGGTCCAGGACGACAAGGACTCCGAAGTGTGGGAGCGCCTCACCAGTAATTTCTGGCTGCCCGAGAAGGTGCCGGTGTCCAACGACATCCCGTCGTGGGCAACGCTGACCGCCGTCGAGAAGCAGTTGACGATGCGTGTATTCACCGGGTTGACACTGCTCGACACCATCCAGGGCACCGTCGGCGCTGTCAGCCTCATCCCGGATGCCATCACTCCCCACGAGGAAGCGGTGTACACCAACATCGCGTTCATGGAGTCGGTGCACGCCAAGAGCTACAGCTCCATCTTCTCCACCCTCAGCTCCACCCGCGACATCGACGATGCATTCCGCTGGTCCGAGGAGAACGTCAACCTCCAGCGCAAAGCCGAGATCGTCCTGAACTTCTACCACGGTGACGATCCGCTCAAGCGCAAGGTGGCGTCGACGCTGCTGGAGTCGTTCCTGTTCTACTCCGGCTTCTACCTGCCGATGTACTGGTCCTCGCGGGCCAAGCTCACCAACACCGCGGACCTGATCCGATTGATCATCCGCGACGAGGCCGTGCACGGGTACTACATCGGCTACAAGTACCAGAAGGGTCTCGAAAAGGTCAGCGAGGCGCAGCGCGAGGAACTCAAGAACTACACGTTCGAGTTGCTGTTCGAGTTGTACGACAACGAGGTCGAGTACACCCAGGACCTCTACGACGAGATCGGCCTGACCGAGGACGTCAAGAAGTTCCTGCGGTACAACGCCAACAAGGCACTGAACAATCTCGGCTACGAGGGCCTGTTCCCCAAGGACGAGACGGACGTCAACCCGGCGATCCTGTCGGCGCTCTCACCCAACGCCGACGAGAACCACGACTTCTTCTCCGGCTCGGGTTCCTCGTACGTCATCGGCAAGGCCGTCAACACCGAAGACGAGGACTGGGACTTCTAGAGATTCGCTCGCACGTCGGGCCGCTCACTCTTTCGGTGGGCGTCCCGGCGCGCGAATGTCCTGTGCATCCTTCGGCATTCGGCCCTGCTCGCTCAATGCTCGACGCAGTAGGAACTCGATCTGAGCGTTGGTGCTCCGGAGATCGTCGGAGGCCCAACGGGCGAGGGCGTCGTGCACCGTTGGGTCCAACCGCAGCAGAATCTTCTTACGTTCGACGGCCATGGCTCACTGATACAGCGATCCGGTGTTGACGACAGGTTGCGTGTCGCGGTCGCTGCACAGCACCACGAGCAGATTCGACACCATCGTGGCCTTGCGCTCCTCGTCGAGCTCGACGACGTGCTTCTCCTCCAGCTTCCCGAGCGCCATCTCCACCATTCCGACGGCACCTTCGACGATCTGCTGACGGGCCGCGATGACCGCCCCGGCCTGCTGACGTCGCAACATGGCCTGGGCGATCTCCGGGGCATAGGCCAGCCGGTTGATTCGTGTTTCGATCACCTCGACACCGGCCGAACGCACTCGTGCGTGCACCTCCTCCGACATGGCAGCGGTGATCTCGTCGGCGTTCTCCCGCAACGACATTCGTCCTTCGGCGTCGTACGGATAGCTGCCGGCGATGTGGCGGACGGCCGACTCGGTCTGGACGGCGACGAACTCCTCGTAATCGTCGACCTGGAACGATGCCAGTGCGGTGTCGGCAACCTGCCAGACGACGATGGCGGAGATCTCGATCGGATTGCCGTCGGCGTCGTTGACCTTCGATTGGCCGGTCTCGTGGTTGCGGATTCGCGTCGAAATGGCCCGGCGGTAGGTCAACGGATTGGTCCAACGCAGCCCCGGCGTCCGCAGGGTGCCGCTGTACGAACTCCCGAGCAGCTGAAGAACGCGAGCCTGATTCGGCTGCACCAGCGTCAGGCCCATGAGTGCGGGCAAGGAGAGGACGAACAGGACGACTCCGGTCACGACCAGCGCGACGACGGTGAACACGAGTCCGAGCGCGAACGCGGCGATTCCGCCGAGGAACAGCGCGAGACCGATGCCGAGCATCGACCAGCCGGGCAGATCCCAGCCCGGGCGCTCGGCGATGGTGGTGGTCGGGGTACCCGTCGGCTTCTCGGCGACGGTTGCAGGTGCGGACATGAGAACCTCCCTCTCGATGGTGATACTAAAGTGATATCACATTAAGCATCGACGAGCACGGAAATCGTGGGAACCGCTCACTGTCGTTCGGCGGGGGAGTCAGCGCCGGAACCACGCCGACGGCTCATCGGCGATGGCCTTCTCGATTCGCAATCGCGAAGTGGCCGTGAGGTTTTCCGGGAGCGCGTCGAGTGCGAACCAGGCGACGTCGAGATTCTCGTCGTCGGCCACGTGAGGAATGCCGCCGGTGTACCGAGCAAGAAACGTGATGTCGAGATACTGCGCGACGTCGCCGTTGGGGTACGTGATCGGCTCCGTCACGTCGACACTCGTCAGTCGCACGATCGTGGCGTCGACGCCGGTCTCCTCCCCGATCTCACGCAGGGCGGCCGGAGCAGGTTCCTCGCCGGGCTCGAGGATTCCGGAGACCACGGCCCAGGTGTTGTTGTCCGCGCGCAGAGTCAGCAGCACACGCCGGTCGTCGTCGAGGACGACCGCGCTGACACCGGACAACCACAGCGGCGACGTGCCGACGACGCTGCGCAGCGCCTGCACGAATTCGGGAATGGGCATCGCGTCAGGAGACGTAGGCGTTCAGCGACGCGGACAGATCGGCCAGAATCGCCCGAGCCGCGACGACCCCACTGCCGGACCACACCGTGTCGTTCACCGCGAACACACGACCGTCGGTGACCGAGCCCAGATCGTGCCACGCGTCGCTGTCCATCACCTCGCGGCCGAACGTCTCGCCGTCGGGGCCTGCGAATCGCACGTAGACGATGTCTCCCTCCACCGGCGAGAGATCGTTCGCCTCGACCGAGAAATCGGCGTCGCGCTGGCTCTGCGGTCGCGCGACCCCCACTTCGGCGAGCACCTGGCCGGCAAAGGAGTTCGGACCGTCCACTTCGATGGAGTCCGCGTCGAATCGAACGACGGACGCCTGGGTCTGGGTGGCGTCGATCTCGCGACCGACCCGCTCGGCATCCGCGGTGAACGACGCGAGTGCCTCGAATCCTGCCTGGCCGCGACCGAGCGCAGCCGCGGACTGCAAGAACGTGTCCTTCCACCCCTGTCCGGTCGCCGTGAAGACGGTCGGGGCGATGGCCGTCAGGTCGTCGTAGGTGTTCGATCCGAGAGAATCGGCAGCCAGGATCAGGTCGGGATCGAGGGCGGCGATGGCATCGATGTCGGGTGCACCCACCGGGCCGACGGACGGGACGGACGCCAATCCGGTGCCCAGATACAGCGGTTGATCGCCGTCACCGCGGAAATCGGGGTCGATCGTGGCCGCTCCGACGACCCGCTCCCAGATTCCGACCGCGCAGCTCGCGTCGAGGCCTGCGGCGTCGAGCACGACGATGCGCTGCGGGTCGGCCGGAATGGCGCTGATCCCCTCGGCATGTCCTACGGGTCGGGTGTCACCCTCGATTCCGGTCGGGTCGAGTGGTGCGAGCGCGGGGCACAGTCCCACGGTGTCCCGATTGTTCCCGACCACTCCGGCACCGGCGATGTTCGTGGTGGTGCGGATGATGGTGGATGCGTCGTCCTGCGCTTCGGAATCGGAGCAGCCGACCAGCGCCATGGCGGCGGCAAGGCACACGGCGGCGACGGCGCCCATCCTGCGCGGTGCACACGAACGGGGGAGTCGTGGGTGGAGTGGCAACGCGGGACTTCCTTCGACGGGTCGGGTGGTCTCACACAGTATCGGAAGGCGGCCGTCGCAGAACACTCGAACGGACGCCGTCGAGCGTCCGGAATCGGCGACGATCGAAGCGTTGTCGAATGCGTCCGAAAGGCCGACAGCGCAGGCAGATCGCGCGATGTGGGCGTGCTCGATCGGGGCCAATACGACACACGGTAGGACCGGTTCGGCAAGTGTCGGTCCGACGGTCTACGATTCGAGGAGCGCACGACTAGATGACGTCGCCTCGTGGTTCGAGGTCCGACGCGCAATCAGGAGGATCTGTGACTGCCCTAGCGCCTAGGCCCGCTCCCGCGGTGGATGCTGCTCGGCCGTTCCCGCCGCGGACGGGACCGAAGGGGTCGTTCCTGCACAAAGCGGTGACGACCACCGATCCCAAGGTGTTGGGAATCATGTACATCGCGACATCGTTCGCGTTCTTCCTGATCGGTGGACTCATGGCGCTGCTGATGCGCGCCGAGTTGGCCATTCCAGGAATGCAGTTCCTGTCCAACGAGCAGTACAACCAGCTCTTCACCATGCACGGCACCATCATGCTGTTGCTGTACGCGACGCCGATCGTCTTCGGATTCGCCAACTACATCCTTCCGCTGCAAATCGGCGCTCCCGACGTCGCGTTCCCGCGGTTGAACGCGTTCTCGTACTGGCTCTACCTGTTCGGTGCGTTGATCGCCACGGCCGGATTCATCACCCCCGGCGGTGCTGCCGACTTCGGGTGGACCGCGTACACCCCGCTCACCTCGGCTCTGCACTCGCCCGGCGTCGGTGCGGACCTGTGGATCATGGGCCTGGCCGTCGGCGGTCTCGGCACCATCCTCGGTGGCGTCAACATGATCACCACCGTGATCTGCCTGCGTGCTCCCGGTATGACGATGTTCCGCATGCCGATCTTCACCTGGAACATCCTGGTGACGTCCATCCTGATCCTGCTGGCATTCCCCCTGCTGACGGCTGCGTTGCTCGGGCTGGCGGCCGACCGACATCTGGGGGCGCATCTGTTCGACCCGGCGACCGGCGGAGTGCTGTTGTGGCAGCACCTGTTCTGGTTCTTCGGTCACCCCGAGGTGTACATCATCGCGCTGCCGTTCTTCGGAATCGTCTCCGAGGTGTTCCCCGTCTTCTCGCGTAAGCCGATCTTCGGCTACTCGGGTCTGATCTACGCGACTATCGCCATCGCCGCCCTCTCCATCGCGGTGTGGGCGCACCACATGTACGCCACGGGCGCGGTGTTGCTGCCGTTCTTCTCCTTCATGACGTTCCTGATCGCGGTGCCGACGGGTGTGAAGATCTTCAACTGGGTCGGCACGATGTGGCGAGGCCAGGTGACTCTGGAAACCCCGATGCTGTTCTCGATCGGGTTCCTGATCACCTTCGTCTTCGGCGGACTCACCGGTGTTCTGCTGGCGTCGCCGCCCATCGACTTCCAGGTCACCGACACGTACTTCGTGGTCGCCCACTTCCACTACGTGGTGTTCGGCACCGTGGTGTTCGCAACGTACGCCGGCATCTACTTCTGGTTCCCGAAGATGACGGGCCGGATGATGGACGAGGCGCTGGGCAAGTGGCACTTCTGGCTGACGTTCTTCGGATTCCACGCCACGTTCCTGGTGCAGCACTGGCTCGGAAACGAGGGCATGCCGCGTCGCTACGCCGATTACCTGCCCTCGGACGGGTTCACCGAGTTGAACGTCATCTCCACGATCGGTGCCTTCATCCTGGGTGCCTCGACACTGCCGTTCGTGTGGAACGTGTTCAAGTCCTACCGATACGGCGAGGTCGTCACGGTTGACGATCCGTGGGGCTACGGAAACTCGTTGGAGTGGGCCACCTCGTGCCCGCCGCCGCGACACAACTTCACCGAACTGCCTCGGATCCGTTCCGAGCGTCCGGCGTTCGAGTTGCACTACCCGCACATGGTCGAACGGATGCGCGCGGAAGCGCACGTCGGGCCGGGAGCGCACGGTGGTAAGACCACCGCCGTCCTCGAACAGGCCCGCCGGGCTCCGATCGCCACCAGCGATCACGAAGGATCCGGAGACCCGGACCCCAAGTAGTCCACAGCACAGCGAGAGCCCCTCCCGGCTACCGGGTGGGGCTCTTCGCTTGCGACAATCTCGTGGCGTGTTCGGGCTTGCTCGTCCACCACAGGTGACACGAAGACCTATCCGGCCGCTGGCCGTGTGCGAAAGGGAGATCCGGTGACTTCGAGCGACACCGCAGTGCTGGTGACGGTGACGGGACCAGACAAGCCGGGCGTCACATCGGTGCTGTTCGCAGCACTGTCACGGCACAACGTCAGCCTGCTCGACGTCGAGCAGGTGGTCATTCGCGGCAGGCTGACTCTGGGCGTTCTCCTGTCCTGCCCCCGCGACCCCGAAGCGCTCCAGGAGGAGCTGGAGGACGCGATGGCGACGGTCGGCGTGCACGTCGATGTCGAGATCGACACCGCGCGGGGCGGCGGGCAGAGCCTGGCCACCCACGTCGTCGTCGTTCTGGGCCGACCCGTGACCGCTCGTGCCTTCAGCACCATCTCCCGTGAGCTCGCCCGCCAGGGCGCGAACATCGACGCCATTCGCGGAATCGCCGACTATCCCGTCACGGGCCTCGAACTTCAGGTGACCGCAACCGACACCTCGCCGGATGCCGATGTGCAACTGCGTGCCGGCCTCGCGGGAATCGCAGCCGGCATCGGCGTCGACATCGCCGTGCAGCGCGGCGGGATCGCACGGCGATCCAAGCGACTGATCGTGTTCGACGTCGACTCGACGCTCGTCCAGGGTGAGGTCATCGAAATGTTGGCTGCCCGTGCCGGGCGAGAGGACGAAGTTCGTGCGGTCACCGAAGCTGCCATGCGCGGTGAGATCGACTTCGCGGAGTCGCTCGAACAGCGAGTTGCCGCGTTGGCAGGGCTGGACGAATCCGTCATCGACGAAGTGGGCGAGAGCCTGGAGCTGACGGCGGGGGCCAGGACCACCATCCGTACCCTCCGTCGTCTCGGATTCGCCTGCGGCGTCGTATCCGGAGGATTCCGACAGGTCATCGAGGGACTCGCACACGAACTCGAACTCGACTACGTCAAGGCCAACACCCTCGAGATCGTCGACGGCAAGCTCACCGGCCGGGTGATCGGAGAAGTGGTCGATCGTGCTGCGAAGGCGACGGCACTGCGCGAGTTCGCGGCACAGTCGGGAGTGCCGATGGAGCAGACAGTCGCCGTCGGTGACGGAGCGAACGACATCGACATGCTGACGGCCGCGGGCCTCGGGGTCGCCTTCAACGCCAAGCCGGCGTTGCGGGAGATCGCCGACACGGCCATCTCGCATCCGTATCTGGACGCGGTTCTGTTCATACTCGGTGTCACCCGCAACGAGATCGAAGCTGCGGACGCGGTCGACGGGGGAGTCCGCCGCGTCCCGATCCCATGACCGGCGATCCCATGACCGGCGACGACATGACCGACGGTCCGATGACCGGTGCCGGACCGGACGACGTGGGCAACGCCGCGGCGGCGGCCGAGGAATTCTCACCGGACAACACGTTCGCCTCGCGCCACGCCGAACTCGCTCGTGGGTACGGCGGAGCCGAGGACCCGGCCGATCCGTCACAGGTGCTGGCCATGCCGTTGGTGCTGCACATCCCCAAATCCGATCCGCCCCGGCGTAGCGAGTTGCTCGAGGCGGCTGCCCGAGCAACCGTGTCGCTGTGCCTGGACCCACGGGTGGGCGTCGGCGCGTCGTGGAACGCGGCCTTCACCGAATGGACGTCGGCTCGGATCCGAAAAGTTGCTCGACGGGCACGCGGCGCACACTGGCTCGCAGCGCAGGACGTTCCGGGTGTGACGGTCGACGTGGGGGGAGCGTCGGCCCGTGCCTTCGTGCCGGGTCGGGTCGGAGATCTGGACCCGCGGATCAAGCGGCTGCAGATCGGTGGGACCGACGTGGCGGCCGAGGACGAGCCTGCGGTCTCGGCGGGCCCTGTGCTGTGGATCGACGCTTCCCTGTCCATGACGGTGGGCAAGGCGGCCGCTCAGGTGGGGCACGCGTCGATGTTGCTCGCGGGTGCGATGGGCACCGAGGAATGCCGCGAGTGGGCCGCGGCCGGCTACGCATGTTCGGTCCGATCCGCGAACCCGGACCGATGGACACGTGCACTGGGCGAGGTTCGCGCCGGGCGCGCCGTCGCGGTGCGGGATGCCGGCTTCACCGAAGTGGCACCCGGCTCGACGACGGTGATTGCCGTTCTCTAGAGCTGGGGTCCACTGTCGTACAACTGGCTATGCCGAACATATCCAGTAGCCCCGAGACTGGAGGCATGTTCACCTCACCACGTCGTGTCGTCGCCGGTCGCCGGCTTCCCTCTCGGTTGGCTGCCCTCTACGTGGGGCTGTGGCTGTACGGGGCGTCGATGTCGTCGATGATCGCGGGTGGACTGGGCGTCAACCCGTGGGACGTCTTCCACCAGGGTCTCGAACGTCACCTGTCGCTGAGTTTCGGAACCATCACCGCGATCACCGGAGTGGCCGTACTGCTGATGTGGATCCCGCTGCGGCAACGTCCAGGCCTGGGTACCGTGAGCAACGTCGTGGTGATCGCCGTTGCCGTGGACGCGACGTCCGCGGTGTTGCCGCATCTCGACGGACTCCCGATCAGGACCGTTGCCATGGTGTCGGGCATCGTGCTCAACGCATTCGCAACCGCGCTGTACATCGGTGCCGGGATGGGCCCGGGGCCACGAGACGGACTGATGACCGGTCTGGTGGCCAGGACCGGATGGTCGATTCGGCTGACCCGCACCGGAATCGAGCTGTCGGTGGTACTCACCGGTTGGTTGCTCGGCGGGACGCTCGGCGTCGGGACGGTTCTCTATGCGCTCGGAGTCGGTCCGCTCGTGCAACTGTTCATGACTCACCTGCCTGCGCTGCGCAGTACCAGGACAGTCGATCCGGTCACCGATATCGTCGAACCCGGTTCCAGCGCAGTGGTATCCGCGGGCACCCCGTCCGCGCACGAGGAATCGAGGACCGGAACGAACCGCGACGACGACCAACTCGGGCACGCCAGAGTGATCTCGGCGGGGCCACCGGAATGGAGCACGAGGAGCGAGCTCGCGTCGTCGACCTGCCCACCGTCGGAGGCGTAGGAGCGGACGTCGGAACCGTCCACCCAGGCCTGAATGGTGCGCACCGAGTCGTCGTTCCATCGGTCCGTGTCGAATTCGATTCCGGCGGAATCGAACCAGACCAGATCGGGTCGGCCGGTCGGTGTCGCGCGGCCGGTGAAGAACTCCTGCTGACGAAGGGTCGGCGCGCTCGCTCGGACGCGGAGCAGTCGACCCACGAAGCGAATCATGTTCTGATCCGCGCCGTCCCAGTCGATGGCCCAGCTCTCTGCCGCCGGAGCGTTCTCGGCGACGCAGTACGCATTGTTGTTGCCTCCCTGGGTGTGTCCCAGTTCGTCGCCGGCGAGCAGCATCGGCGTTCCGGTGGAGAGCGTCAGGGTTGCCAGTAGCGCCCGAACATGGCGTCCCCGGGCCTCGATGACCGACGGGTCCTCGCTCGGACCCTCGATGCCGTGGTTGACCGACGAGTTGTTGTCGGTGCCGTCCCTGTTCTCTTCGCCGTTGGCCTCGTTGTGCTTCCGCTCGTACGACACCAGGTCTCGGGCGGTGAACCCGTCGTGCGCGGTGACGAAGTTGATCGACGCCCACGGCAGGCGTCCGTTGCCTGCGAAGAGGTCTTCCGAACCGGCCAGGCGCGAGGCCAATTCGCGGACGCCGTGCTGGCCCGCCCAGAAGCGTCGCACCGTGTCGCGGTAGCGATCGTTCCATTCCGACCACGCCACTCCGAAGTTGCCGACCTGATAGCCGGCACCGGTGGCGTCCCACGGCTCGGCGATCAATTTGACCCGAGCCAGGACCGGGTCGGTGGCAACGGCCGTCAACAACGGTGCGCGAGAATCGAATCGCCAACCACCGGGTCGACCGAGGGTGCTGGCCAGGTCGAATCGGAACCCGTCCACACCCATGTCCTCGACCCAGTACCGAAGGCTGTCGCACACCATCCGCACCACCGCGGGCGAAGCGGAATCGAGAGTGTTGCCGCAGCCGGTCAGATCGACGTCCGATCCGCGTCCGTCCAGCAGGTAGTAGCCGGGCGCATCGAGCCCACGCCAACTGATCGAGGGGCCGTCGACCGCGGATTCGCACGTGTGGTTGTAGACCACGTCGAGGATCACCTCGATCCCGGCAGCGTGCAGCGCGTCGACCATGGTGCGAAACTCGTCCACCTCGGCACCGGGAACGGCGGCGAAGCGCGGATCCGGGGCGAAGTACGCACCCGTCGAATACCCCCAGTGGTTTCGCATACCCCGGGCGCGGACGCCCGGTTCGGTGAATGTGGTGTGTACGGGCAACAATTCGACCGACGTGATGCCGATGCGAGCGAGGTGTTCGAGTACCGCCGGCTCGGCGAGCCCGAGGTACGTACCGCGAAGATGCTCGGGCACAGCGGGATTGCGGGCCGTGAACGAGCCCACGTGCAGCTCGTAGAGAACGGTTCGGTCCCAGGGCACATCGGGGCGCGCGGGCCGGCCCACGCGATCTGCGGCCGCGCGGACCACTCCGAGCGGGAGGTGTCCGAGCGAGTCTCGAGAACTGGGTGCCCCGAACGGATCGTCCTCGTAGGCGAGCAGTGCCGATGGGTCGCCGAAGGTTCCGGACACCTGGCGTGCTGCGGGATCGAGCAGAATCTTCGCGCCGTTGAACCGTCGTCCGGAGTGCGGATCCCACCTCCCGTGGGCGCGGAACCCGTATCGGTCACCGGGTCGAACTCCCGGCACGAAGGCATGTCGAACTCCGAACGTGCGGGTGGTCAGTTCCACCCGTCGTTCACCACCGTCCGGATCCACCAGACACACCTCGACTCCATCGGCCTCGGGCGCATGGACTGCAAATTGAGTGCCAGTCGACAGTGCAGTGGCACCCAGCGGGAACGGTGATCCGGGTGGGTTCGCGCCGGATTCCCGGTCCGAGGTCCGGCGGGAAGTGCGGGGTACTTCGTCATTGGGCGACACGCGTGCACATCCTGCCGTGAATGCGCGGTCGATGTGCGAGAAGATAGGCGTCGTGTCTGAACCGGATCCCGACCTGCTCGTAGATTTCACCGACGTAGTCGTCCGCCGGGGCGGTGCGACCCTGGTGGGACCCGTCACCTGGAAGGTGGAACTGGACGAACGGTGGGTCGTGCTCGGCCCCAACGGTGCCGGAAAGACGTCTCTGCTGCGTATCGCTGCCGCCGAGATCCATCCCACGTCCGGTGTCGCCCACGTTCTCGGAGAGGTCATGGGCAGGGTCGACGTCTCCGAACTCCGACCGCGGATCGGCTTGTCCTCCTCCTCGCTGGCGCAGCGCATTCCGGCCGACGAACTCGTGTCCGATCTGGTCGTGTCCGCCGGCTACTCGGTACTGGGGCGCTGGCGAGAGAAATACGACGCGGTCGACACCGAGCGCGCAGTCGAGATGCTCGAGAGCCTCGGTGCCGAACATCTCGCCACCCGCACCTACGGCACGTTGTCCGAAGGCGAACGAAAGCGTGTTCTCATCGCCCGTGCCCTGATGACCGATCCCGAACTGCTCTTGCTGGACGAGCCGGCGGCGGGCCTCGACCTCGGCGGACGCGAGGAACTGGTGGCACGCCTGACCGACCTCGCAGCCGATCCCGACGCTCCCGCCACCGTGCTGATCACCCACCACGTGGAAGAGATTCCGCCGGGATTCAGTCACGCGTTGTTGCTCAAGGAAGGCGGGGTGGTGGCACAGGGACTGGTCGACGACGTCATCACCGCAGAGAACCTGACCGAGGCGTTCAGCCAGTCGATCACGCTCGATCGCGTCGACGGTCGGTTCTTCGCGCGGCGAACCCGCGCTGCCGGCGCGCACCGCCGATAGCGCGGACCGCCGATAGCGCGGACCGAGCGACGGCGTTGCGCAGCGCAGCGGTACGTTGCCTTTCATGAGTTCGACTGGTGCTGCCGATCACGTGCAGGCGCGGGATGCCTCGACCGTCATCTTGATTCGTGACGGTCTGTCACGGCCGGGCATCGAGGTGTTCCTGCTCGAACGCGTCGGCGGCATGGCGTTCGCGGGAGGGATGACGGTGTTTCCCGGTGGCGGCGTCGACCCTGCGGACGCGGCAGCGGACGTCCGCTGGGCAGGTCCGCCGCCGTCGTGGTGGGCCGAGCGCTTCGCAACCGACGAGGGCAGGGCGCAGGCCCTGGTGTGTGCTGCAGCGCGTGAGACGTTCGAGGAGTGCGGGGTGCTGTTGGCCGGCTCGACGCCGGAGTCGATCGTCGCCGATACCGCTCCGTTCGCTGCGGAGCGCGGTCGGCTCGAGCGCCGCGAGATCTCGTTCGCCGAATTTCTCACCGCCCACGACCTCGTCCTGCGAGCGGATCTCCTCCGGCCCTGGTCGCACTGGATCACTCCGGTCGGTGAAGCGCGACGGTACGACACCCGATTCTTCGTCGCCGTGCTGCCCGAGGGCCAGAATGCGGACGGCGAAACCAGCGAGGCGGCGTCGGTCAGCTGGCGCTCGACCGGTGATGCACTGGCGGATTGGCGCTCCGGAAACACCATCCTGCTTCCGCCGACCTGGAGCCAGTTGGATGCGCTGTCCCGGTTCGACACGGTCGCGGAGGTCGTTGCGCACGAACGCGAGGTAACCCCGGTCCTGCCGGTACTGACCCGAGACGACGGCACCGTACGAGTGCTCTTCGACGGCGACGAGGACTACTACGCCGGAACGCGACATCCCTGGTCCGATCGCCGGGACGAGGCCCGGTAGCCTTTCGGCCCATGGCTGAGTTCGTGAATCTCGAGGTATCGGACGGTATCGGCACCATCCGCCTGGATCGCCCACCGATGAACGCATTGAACCGGCAGATGCAGGAGGAGATTCGCGCGGCGGCGCGTGAGGCCACCGTGAATTCCGAGGTCAAGGCCGTCGTCGTCTACGGCGGTGAGAAGGTCTTCGCCGCCGGTGCCGACATCAAGGAGATGGTCTCGTTGTCCGCGGCCGAGATGGCCGAGATCGCCGGAGATCTGCAGTCCGCGCTCGGCTCGCTCAGCACCATTCCCAAGCCCGTCGTTGCGGCCGTGACCGGATACGCACTCGGTGGTGGGCTCGAGGTCGCACTGGGGGCGGACCGCCGGATCGCGGGCGACAACGCGAAGTTCGGTGTCCCCGAGGTGCTGCTCGGGGTCATTCCCGGCGGCGGCGGAACACAGCGGCTGGCGCGGCTGATCGGACCGAGCCGTGCCAAGGACATGGTCTTCACCGGCCGCTTCGTCGGTGCCGAGGAAGCGCTGCGCATCGGCTTGGTGGACGAGGTGGTGGCACCGGACGAGGTGTACAACGCCGCCCGCACCTGGGCCATGCAGTTCACCACGGGTGCATCGCGAGCGCTCGCAGCGGCCAAAGCGTCGATCGACCAGGGGCTCGACGTCGATCTCACCACCGGTCTGCGAATCGAGGCCCAGCAGTTCGCGGCCCTGTTCGCCACCGAGGATCGCACCGTCGGCATGACGTCGTTCGTGGCCGACGGCCCTGGAAAAGCGACCTTCACCGGGCGGTGAAGCACCGGCCCGACCGGAGAAGAGTTGTTCCACAGCTACCGGATAGTAGGCTCGCCTGATGACTGCAAGCCCCCACGACGGTGTCGATCGCTCGCTCTCGAACTCGACGTCCCTGGCCTCGGCCGAGTCCGATGACCGCCAGGTCGATCCCGCCCCGAATCCGCACGCCACTGCCGAGCAGGTCGAGGCTGCACGCTCGGACACCAAATTGGCGCAGGTGCTGTATCACGATTGGGAAGCCGAGACCTACGACGACAAGTGGTCGATTTCCTACGACGAGCGATGCATCGACTACGCACGCGGCAGGTTCGATCAGGCCGTTTCCGGTGACGCCTCCGCACAGTCCGACGTGCCGTACGGCCGCGCGCTCGAACTGGGTTGCGGTACCGGATTCTTCCTGCTCAACCTGATGCAGGCCGGGATAGCGGAGAAGGGCTCGGTCACCGACCTTTCGCCCGGCATGGTCAAGGTCGCACTTCGCAACGCCGAGCACCTCGGCCTGGACGTCGACGGCCGCGTCGCCGACGCGGAGACGATTCCGTACGACGACAACACGTTCGATCTCGTCGTCGGGCACGCCGTCCTCCACCACATCCCGGACGTCGAACAGTCCCTGCGTGAGGTGTTGCGGGTGCTCAAGCCGGGCGGTCGCTTCGTCTTCGCGGGCGAACCCACCACCGTCGGCAACTTCTACGCACGCTGGCTCGGACGCATCACGTGGGAGGCGACCACCCGCGCAACCAAGCTCCCGTTCCTGGCGAGCTGGCGCAAGCCACAGGAAGAGCTCGACGAGTCTTCGCGAGCAGCGGCACTCGAAGCCGTCGTCGACCTGCACACGTTCGATCCGACCGATCTCGAGCACATCGCGCTCTCGGCCGGTGCGGAGTCCGTGCAGGCAAACACCGAGGAGTTCGCCGCCGCTCTCCTCGGCTGGCCGGTGCGGACCTTCGAGGCCGCAGTGCCAGCGGGCAAGCTGGGGTGGAACTGGGCCAAGTTCGCCTTCGGTGGTTGGAAGACACTGAGCTGGGTCGACGAGAACGTGCTGCAACACGTCGTGCCGCGCGGGCTGTTCTACAACGTGATGATCACCGGCACCAAGCCTGCACCTCGCGATTGACAGGCAGTCACGCCGCAGGGGTCGACGGCGGGGCCTGCCGTGGGATATGACTTCACCGGTGCCGACCTCGATTTCATGCACAGCGAGGTCGGCATCGAGGCACTCGACGCTGCGGACGGCCTCGAATTCGGTACGAGAACAGCGGTGCGAGACATCTCCTCGATCCGGGAGCGATTCCCCGCCCACGCGGGTGCCCTGATCGAAACCGTGACCGTCCGCCGCAAGGCGCGGGCGAAACTACTCGACTCCTACCGATGGTGGGTCACCGACGAGGCGGTGCAGCAGGCAACGCCGACGCTCGTCGCGCGCAGGCGGGCCGCTCGACTCGCCGGACGACGGGTGCACGATGTCACGTGTTCGATCGGCAGCGAACTGTCGGTCCTGATCGGCACCGCGGAGTTGGCGGTGGGCAGCGATCTGGACCCGATTCGGCTTCGGATGGCCGCACACAACGTCCCGGGCGCCACCGTACTGCGCGCCGACGCGCTGACCCCGACGACGCGTGACACCGTCGTCGTCGCCGATCCCGGCCGCCGAGCGGGTGGGCGGCGACGCCACGACCCGGCGGCGTTGCAACCACCGCTACCGGACCTGCTCGACGCCTATCGAGGCCGAGACCTGGTCGTCAAATGTGCGCCCGGCCTGGATTTCGACTCTGTCGACTGGGCGGGTGAGGTCGAGGTGGTCTCGCTGGACGGGGGAGTGCGAGAAGCGTGCCTCTGGTCGGAAGGGTTGAGCGAGAACGGTGTTCGGCGTCGTGCTGCGGTCCTTCGGTCCGACGGCGGTGTGTTCGAGATCACCGATTCGGAATCCGACGACATTCCGGTTCGGCCCCCAGGCAGCTACATCGTCGATCCCGACGGCGCGGTGGTCAGGGCCGGTTTGGTTCGGCACTACGGTGCCAGATTCGGTCTGTGGCAACTCGATCCGAGAATCGCGTATCTGACCGGCGACACGGTCCCGGCCGGGGTGCGCGGGTTTCGGATTCTGGAGCAGGCCAAGTTCTCGGAGAAGGTGCTTCGGCAACAACTGAATCGGATGGACTGCGGCTCGGTGGAAATTCTGGTCCGCGGAGTCGACGTGGATCCGGCGCTGCTGCGGCCCAAGCTCAAACTTCGGGGGTCCGTCGCGCTGTCGGTGGTGATCGCCCGAGTCGATCGGTCCGCGGTGGCGTTCGTCTGCGGGCCAGGGGCTGTCGGTCAGCCCGTGTAGGTGAAGATCTCGCCGAGGTAGCTCGCGGTGACGACCTGGCCGTCCGGGCCGATCGACGTTCCGACGGTGGTGCCGACGACGTCGGGAACGGGCTGCACATCCACCGTCTCACCGGTGGCCGCGTCGAACGTGAGCAGCGCCAGTCCGTCGTCCTCACGCACGACGGTGTGGCCGCGTCCGTCGGCGGATTGAGCTGCCGTGCCTGCCTGTTGAACGTCGTCGCGGACCCAGACTCGCTCGGCCGAATCTCCGTTGTCGCGCAAGCCGACGAGAGTGCCGTCGCCGCCCGACGGCACGATCGTGCCGTCCGAGGCGATCGACGGAGCGGCACCGATGCCGAGGCCGGTACCCTCGGTCCACTTCTGTCGCCCGTCGGCGGTGTCGAACGCTGTCAGCCTGCCGTCGACATCGGCCAGGTAGACCGTCGATCCGTCCTGGGACAGCACCGGACTGGACGCGACCCCGGCGGGCAGCAGGTCCGAGGACCAATGCTCGACGAGCCCTGGCGTGCCATCGCGTTCGTACTGCAGTGAAACGAGTTGCGGTGCAATCGAACCCGGACGCCACAGGGTCAGGTAGATCGACCCGGTCGCGGCGTCGACGGCGGGTGCGGCGGGTACCGGGCACTCGGATCCGCCCGAGCTGCACCGGTCGAGTCCGGTATCGACCGGCAGAAAATCCGAATTCGGGGCGGTCAGGAAGTTCGGTGTCGGAACGAGATCGAGAATCGGTACTCGAAGTTGCCCGTTCTGTGAATCCAGAACGCTGACCTGCCCCAGCTGGGTGATCGAGAGCACGCTGCCGTCCCCGAGGAACTGCGCGGACTTGGGCACTCCGTACACCGGTGTGCGCCAACGTAGTTGGCCGTGGTCGTTGTACGAGTTCATGCCGCCGTCGTCGCCGATGTAGACGTTGATCGCCGAATCGACCGTCGGCGTTGCAGTGACGACGGACGGTCCGACGCGATTGCACCAGCGCTTACGGGCGGAGTCGATCTCGAACGAGAAGAGGTTGCAACCGGATTCGGTGGCGGCAGTGACGAACATCTGACCGGTCGATCCGATGGACACCGGGGAGGTCACCGTGCCGCCGGTGGGGCGCGTCCAGTCCAGGGACAGTGGGGTCGACACCGACACCCCGGTGGTGGCGCTGTTGTGGGAATTCGCGTGCGCTGCAGGCCACGAATCGGGAGAGAGCGGCTCTATGGCCGAGGTGTCGGTACCACAGCCGCTCACGGTCACCAGCGCCAGCGCTGCTGCGAAAGCGGTGACCTTTCTGCCGGTCCTACCGTTGGCCCTGACGCCGCGCATCGATCGCTCCCCATGACTCGAGTCCGTGCCCGACACGGTGCCGGGGCGTCTGTGTTCGTTCCGCCGACGAGCAACGGTCGACAGACAACCCTAGCCCGCGCGAGGGTGGCGGCAGAGAGCGGGCGAACGAGAAACTAGGGTGAACCACCATGACGAGTATGTGGAACGCGCCGCTGCGGACACGCTGGCGCGGGTCGAGACGACGCGACACCGACCAGGCGCGGTTCCTCACGCGTGCGTCCCTCGACTGGGTGCTCGCCAACAAGGCGTACACGCCGTGGTACCTGGTGCGCTACTACCGCCTCGCGAAGTTCAAGCTGGCCAATCCGCACGTGATCCTCAAGGGCATGGTGTTTCTCGGCAAGAACGTCGAGATCCACTCCACTCCCGAGCTCTCGCGCCTCGAGATCGGGCGCTGGGTACACATCGGCGACGGCAATGCCATTCGCTGCCACGAGGGTTCGCTGCGGATCGGCGACAAGGTGGTCTTCGGCAAGGACAACGTCGTCAACACCTACCTCGACATCGAGATCGGCGCGTCGACGCTGGTGGCCGACTGGTGCTACATCTGCGATTTCGATCATCGGATGGACGATGTGAACATGCCGATCAAGGATCAGGGAATCGTCAAGGGGCCGGTGAGAATCGGGCCGGACACGTGGATCGCGGCCAAGGTGACGATTCTGCGCGAGACCCGGATCGGTCGGGGCTGCGTGCTCGGAGCCCATGCCGTGGTCAAGGGTGAGATCCCGGATTACAGCATCGCGGTCGGTGCCCCGGCCAAGGTCGTCCGCAATCGCAAGGTCGCCTGGGAAGCCGGTGCCGCCGAACGCGCGAAATACATTGCCGCGCTGGAGGATATCGCTCGCAAGAAGGCGCTCGGACAGGCCGAGGCGGCACGAGAGAACTGACTCTGCTGGTCTCAGGTACGGCCGGGCAGAGCGCGCTCGACGATGTGCGGTCGGGCCAACGGATGCCGAACTTTGCGTTTGGCTTCCAGATAGACTTGGGCGGTCGTCTCGGCGACGTGCTTCCAGTCGAAGTCGACGGTGAGGCGTTCGCGGGCGGCCACGGCCCTCTCCTGTGCGGCGTCCGCATTGTCGAGAACGCGCCGCACTGCAGCGGCCAGCCCGCCGACGTCGCCGGGCTCGAAGGACAGGCCGGTCACGCCGTCGACGATCGCTTCACCCAGACCGCCTGCCGTGGACGCGACCAGCGGGGTGCCCGCGGCCGCGGCCTCGAGCGCGATGATGCCGAAAGGTTCGTACCGACTGGGCAGGACGATGGCGTCGGCTCCGTGCAGCCAGCCGAGGAGTTCGGTGTGGTCGAGATTGCCCAGAAACGACACAGCGCGGGCAACCCGGTGCGTGCGCGCCAGCCCGGCCAACCAGGCGAACTGTGTTCCTTCGCCGGCGATGTGCAGGGTGGTACCCGGGTGGCTCCGTCGGATGCGGGGCAGAGCTGCGATGGCATCCTGGATGCCCTTCTCGTACTCGAGGCGGCCGACGTAGAGCAACTTGGCCGGCTCGGATCGAGGCTCTCGTCGCCGAAAGTGCCAGGTGGAGCGGTCGATTCCGTTGCGAATCACCTTCACCGACGACTCCGATACTCCGAACAGGGTGGTGACCTCGTCCTTCATCGATGTCGAGCAGGCGATCACCGCATCGGAATCGTTGGCGAGCCACCACTCGACGGAGTGCACCTGGCGGTTGACGCGCCCGGATATCCACCCGCTGTGGCGTCCGGCCTCGGTGGCGTGGATGGTCGAGACGAGCGGTACGTCGTAGAACTCGGCGAGTGCGATCGCCGGGTGTGCGACGAGCCAGTCGTGGGCATGAACGACGTCGGGCTGCCAACCGTCGCCCAGACCGGGCTTTCCCAGCGCGACGCCGGCACGCACCATCGCGTGCCCCATCGCGAGGGTCCATGCGAGCATGTCCTCCCCGAAGACGAAGTGGGCCGGGTCCTCGGCGACGGCGACGACGAGCACCCCGTCCTCGATGTGGTGAGACGTCGGGTGGGTGGCGGCGTCGGTTCCGGTGGGGCGACGCGACAGAACCACGACCTCGTGCCCGCATCGAACCAACTCGGTTGCCAGGTGGTGCACGTGCCGACCGAGTCCGCCGACCACCACGGGTGGGTACTCCCACGACACCATCAGGATTTTCATCGACGCCCCCCTGCACCTTCTCGCTCGCGGCCACCGTGTGCACCGGGCAGCCGGCGCGCATCCAACGCAGGAAACAGTCCGTCCGCGCGGTTCCATTGCCGAGCCAACTCGTCTGCACGGACCGGTGATCCAGCTGCGGCCGCGGCAGCGATCTCGCGCAGCGCATGTGCATGGACGTGCGCCCGCTCCCGCGCGTAGCCTGCGGCGGAATCCTTGCTGACCATGAATGCCCAGTCGCTGGCCACGGCCATCAGTGTCTCACGCAGTATCTGATCGTTGACGCGATTGCGTAGTTCGGGTCCACCGGCGCGACGCCGAGCGTCTCGGGCGGTATCGACGGCGTCGAGAGCGGCCCGGGACACCTCGGAATTGAGCGCGACCAGATCGGCTACGTCGTCGCCCGCCCACACGCGCCAGTCCTTGCCCGATCCCCACGACGAATCCTGCAGTTCGAGCGGCGCCCCGACGTAACCCTGCTCGCGGGCGTCGTTCAGCGTGCCGACGGTGATGCCTGCGGCGGGAAGCGCGCGCATGAGCTTGCCGAGCCACTGTGGGCCCTCGTGCCACCAGTGCCCGAACAGCTCGGTGTCGAATGCTGCGACGACCAGGGCGTCGCGACCGATGCGATCGGATTCGGAGATCAACCGCCTGCGCACCACATCGACGAAGTCGGCGACGTGACGGTCCACCGTCGCCGCGGCCCGTTCGGGGTCGTAGGGAGCCTTGTCGTTCGACGCGACCGAGCGGCCGGTGACCCGGGCCGGTTTGAGACCGGTGGCGTGATCGTAGGTGTGGAAATCTCGATAGGAACCGTGGCCGGGATAGCCGGACTTCGGTGACCACACGCGGTAGCTGACCGGGAGATCGCGTCCGAACGCGACGACGTCGGAGTCCCACACCGGCCTGCCGAGGGAGGTGTCTCCGCGCATTGCCGGACCGTCGACCATGAAGTGCGAGACCCCGGCCGCGGCGTACTCGGTTTCCATGCCCGGGGTGAATCCGCATTCGGGTGCCCAGATTCCTCGGGGCGTTGTGCCCCAGCGGGTGTGGGCGTCGAGCAGTCCTTCTCGGAGCGAGAAGGCGCGGAGTCGGGGATCGAGCAGCGGCTGGAACGGGTGCGCCAACGGGCCGCCCAGCAGTTCGACGGTTCCGGTGTCGATCAGCGGTCGAAGGACCGCGGACCCGCCGTGCCGCCACCGGGTCTCGAATCGATCGAGCGCGGCGGCAGAACCTCGGTGTTCCCGAACGGACAGGTCGCGGTCTGTCGCCTCGTGGGCTCTGAGCTGCCAGTTCCCGAGCCAGTGGTGCATTCCGGACAGGCAGTGTGGATCGTCGAGTTGAGCGGCCAGTACCGGGGTGACCCCCAGCGAGAGCACGTTGCCGTGGCCGTCCTCGGCCAGCCGCTCGAGCGCCTCGGTGATCGGTAGATAGCAGTCCGCCCAGGACTGGTACAGCCATTCCTCGCCGACGGGCCAGCGCCCGTGATTGGCCAGCCACGGCAGGTGGGAGTGCAGCACGAGGGAGAACATGCCCGGCACGGTGGCACCGGATGTCACCCGATCACCGCGCTCGAACTCTTGCGGGCGACGGCGACCAGATCGAGGCTGTCGTCGATGCGGTCGGCGGCGATGTCGAAGTCCTCGATCGAGATGGCCGCGACGTCCTCGGTGAGTTCGGCCGGCCAGGGCTCACCGGCCAGGGCCCGTTCGATCTGTGCGTCGATGAACGAACCGCCGTGCTTGGCGTCGAGTGCGGCCAGCGTGCGTCCGTGCCGGACTCCGGTGAGTTCGTCGACCTCGAGCCGAGCGTCCACGAGAAGCTCGGTGAGTTCGGCCGCGTCGAGTTCGCGGGTGTGGAACGGGTTGAGCGGGGTGTCGCGTCCGGGCGAGAACGTGATGCGGTTGGGCGTGCTGATCAACAGAATGCCGCCGGGCGCGAGCACCCGGTGCACCTCGGCGAGGAACGCACCCTGATCCCAGAGGTGCTCGATCACCTGGAAATTGACGACGACGTCGATCGAGGAATCGGCGACCGGGAGGCGGTCGAGGTTGCCGCGCAGCATCGTCACCCTCGGGTAGCGGGCGTGCACGTGCGCGGCGGCCGACCTGTCGTAGTCGAGACCGAGGACTGTCGTCGCGACATCGGCAATCATGTTGGCTCCGTAGCCTTCTCCCGATCCCGCTTCCAGCACCGTTCGGTCGCGGCAGTGCTCGACGAGTGCGCGGTAGACCACCTCGTGGCGGCGGAACCAGTAGTTCTCCTCGGCGATGCCGGGCACGGTGCGCTCCCCGGTGAGGGGCAGTGGTGCCGGTGCCGGTGCCTGAGCCGATGAATCGTTCACCGACGAAAGGTTAGTGGAGACGCGGGGGAGGTAAGCCAACGTGGTCTCCATAACAGTCGGGGTACAGATGTATGGTCGGACAGGCAGGGAGGTATGTTACCCACGGGTAACTACGGTGAGGTAACCTCGTCCCAGACCGTAGAACTGCACGAACCGTTAGAACACTCACGATCAGCAGAACATGACCAGGAGGTCGACGCAGACCCATGACGAACATCGTTGTTTTGATCAAGCAGGTTCCAGACACGTGGTCCGAGCGCAAGCTCACCGACGGTGACTACACCCTCGATCGCGAGGCTGCCGACGCCGTCCTCGACGAGATCAACGAGCGGGCCGTCGAAGAGGCACTGCTCATCAAGGAAGCCCAGGGCGGTGAGGTCAAGGTTCTGTCCGCAGGCCCCGATCGCGCCACCGATGCCATCCGCAAGGCGCTGTCGATGGGTGCAGACAGCGCAGTGCACCTCAACGACCCGACCCTGCACGGCTCCGACGCGATCCAGACCGGGTACGCGCTGGCCGCAGCGCTCGGCAACGTCGCATTCGAGAACGACGAGCCGGCCGATCTCATCATCGCAGGCAACGAGGCCACCGACGGCCGCACCGGTGCCGTTCCGGCGATCATCGCCGAATACCTGCAGATCCCGGCCCTGACGCAGCTGCGCAAGCTCACCGTAGCGGACGGCAAGGTCACCGGCGAGCGGGAGACCGACGAAGGCATCTTCGGCCTCGAAGCCGCGTTGCCCGCCATCGTGAGCGTCACCGAGAAGATCAACGAACCGCGCTTCCCGTCGTTCAAGGGCATCATGGCCGCCAAGAAGAAGACGGTGCAGACCATCACGCTGGCCGACATCGGTGTCGAGGACGGCATCGTCGGCGTCGACAACGCGGGAACGACCGTCACGTCGTCCACCCCCAAGCCTCCCAAGACTGCAGGCGAGCGGCTCACCGACGAGGGCGACGGCGGCGACAAGATCGCCACCTACCTCGTCGG
Source organism: Rhodococcus sp. 05-339-2 (assembly GCF_002258965.1). Classification (NCBI taxonomy): domain Bacteria; kingdom Bacillati; phylum Actinomycetota; class Actinomycetes; order Mycobacteriales; family Nocardiaceae; genus Rhodococcus; species Rhodococcus sp. 05-339-2. Next base: position 746,576 of record NZ_NOYW01000018.1, on the reverse strand, counting down.
CCAGAAGATCATCTGATCCCGCCCCACCGAGCAATCGAAGACAAACGAGGAGCAAGTCATGGCAGAAGTACTCGTGCTCGTGGAGCACGTCGAGGGAACACTGAAGAAGGTCAGCACCGAGCTGATCACCGCCGCTCGTGCGCTGGGTGAGCCGTCCGCGGTCGTCACCGGCCCGGTCGGCACCACCGACAAGGTCGCCGACGCGCTGACCGAAGCCGGTGCCGAGAAGATCTACGCCGCCGAATCCGACGCGGTCGACGGATTCCTGGTCACCCCGAAGGTCGACGTGCTGTCGGCTCTTGCGGAGTCGGTCTCGCCTGCGGCGATCATCACCGCAGCCACGATCGAGGGCAAGGAAGTTGCGGGTCGACTCGCAGCACGCCTCGGCTCGGGCTACCACAACGACGTCGTCGCACTGAACGGCGACGGCAGTGCCGTCTACTCCATCTTCGGTGGCGCGTTCACCGTCGAGGCCAAGGCCAACGGCGACGTTCCGGTCATCTCGCTGCGCCCCGGTGCAGTCGAGGCCGAGCCGAAGGCCGGAGCGGGCACCCGCGAAACCGTCGAGGTCCCCGCGCAGGAAGAAGGGGCCGTCAAGGTCACCTCGCGTGACCCGATCGTCGGCGGCGACCGTCCGGAGCTCACCGAGGCGTCGGTCGTCGTGTCCGGTGGACGCGGTGTCGGCAGTGCCGACAAGTTCTCCGTCGTCGAGGAGCTGGCCGACTCGCTCGGTGCCGCAGTCGGTGCTTCGCGCGCCGCTGTCGACTCCGGCTACTACCCGGGCCAGTTCCAGGTGGGTCAGACGGGTAAGACCGTCTCCCCACAGCTGTACGTCGCACTGGGTATCTCCGGAGCCATCCAGCACCGTGCAGGCATGCAGACCTCGAAGACGATCGTCGCTGTCAACAAGGACGAGGAAGCGCCCATCTTCGAGATCGCCGACTACGGCATCGTCGGTGACCTCTTCAACGTCGCACCGCAGCTGACCGAGGCAGTCAAGAAGCACAAGGGATAGCTCCGAGCGCTGTTCCCCGACAGGCCCTCACCGCCCGCGCGGTGAGGGCCTGTCGTGTCGATCGGCGCAACCTTGTTCACGCAAACTCTTCCGACACGTTTCCCCGACGATGCCCGGTGGCCTTCCCCGCTCGTTAGACACACCTCATGACCACTTCCGTCATGAGCTCGACTGCATCGATCGTCCCGGCCACCGACCGCTACTCGCTCGTGTTGTCCACCGACCCGGAGCACCGACTCTCCGCGCAGCGTCTGCGCTACGAGGTGTTCGCTTCCGAGCCGGGATTTTCCGTTCCCACCGATACCGACGGCCTCGACGCCGATCGGTTCGACGAATTCTGTGATCACCTGCTCGTTCGTGACCAGTGGACCGACACGTTCGTCGGCTGCTACCGCATGTTGCCGCCGCAGGCCGCCGTCTCTGCCGGTGGGTATTACACGGCAACCGAATTCGATATATCCGCACTCGATCCGGTCGGCATGAATATCGTCGAAATGGGAAGGGCTGCGGTTCATCCCGATCATCGGTCCGGATCCGTCCTGGGGCTCATGTGGGCAGGAATCCTGCACTACCTCGATGTGACGGGATACGAGTGGGTGATGGGCTGCGTGTCGGTGCCCATGCAGTCGGCACCGGGGGACCCCATCGGGGCCAACGTTCGCAGTGTTCGAGACCGCCTGTTGAGCAAGCACGCCACGCCGCTCGACCGTCGGGTCAGGCCGTACTCCCCGGTCGTCGTCGACGGGGTGGACCTGATCGACATCGAACCCGCGACGCGAACGTCGATGCCGCCGTTGATGAACGGCTACCTTCGGCTCGGTGCCTCCATCTGTGGTGAGCCCGCCCACGATCCCGAATTCGGTGTCGCGGACTTCGTCGCGGTGCTCGGCCTGCACGAGGCCAACACTCGCTATCTCGACCGCTTGCGCTCGGCAGCAACGACGTTCGAGTCGGGTGTCCGGTGACTCGACCGATCGAGCATGCGCACGCGTGGATGCCGTCGTCGCCGTGCAGTGACGGCTGTCTGCCGAAGAACCCACCGACGGTGGGACGAATCGTCCTCGTGCTGCGAGTCGTACTGGCGCTGGCCGCGTTCGGGTTACTGCCGGTGCTGGTCGTCCTCGGGGTCCCGTTCCCGCGGGTTCGCCGTTCGCTGACGCGGATCGGCGCTCGGACCCTGCTGTTCGCCATCGGAATCGACCTGACCGTGCTCGACGCCCGCTCGGAACGGGAACGCTCCCGAACCGCTGCAGGCGCACTGCACGTCGCCGGTCACATCTCCTGGACCGACGTCGTGGTACTCACTGCAGTACAGCCGTCGACCTTCGTCGCGCGTGCCGACCTCATCGACTGGCCGGTGCTCGGCCGCCTCGCGCGGGCCATGAAGGTACTTCCGATCGATCGAGCTCGACTGCATCAGCTCCCAGGCGTCGTCGATCAGGTGGCCGATCGCGTCCGCGCAGGCGGATCGGTCGTCGTCTTCCCCGAAGCCACCACCTGGTGTGGTCGCGCGTACGGCTCGCTTCGGCCTGCGCTGCTTCAGGCCGCGATCGATTCGGAGACCTGGGTACAGCCGATTCGACTGCGCTACCTCGACCGGACCGGCGAACAGACCACCGCTACGTGCTTCGTGGGGGACGAGACGATCGGCGCATCCATCGGCCGGATCTTCCGATTGCGAGGCCTGCGTGCCGAGGTGGAGTTCACCGCCCCGGAGGCACCCGGTGGCGATCGACGCGACCTCGCTCGACGATGCGAGGTGGCGATTCGACGCGACGGAGTGGAGCTTGCGGAACGATACGGGAAGGACGTCTTCGACCCCACCGTGCACGAGGTGATGGCCGAGTCCGAACGCAGGCCGATGCCGCCGACGGTTGCGGCGGCCTGAACGAGCATCGATCACCGTGACCGCGGACCCGCCTCGCGCAGGTAGGTCCGCGGTCACGGCAGCGGGTATCGTCTAGCCTGTTATGCCTTCAGTGCGCAGTACGACTGCTTCCGTCCCGCCGCGGCCACCGGTGTACCTCGATCACGCAGCGACGACCCCGATGCTGCCGAGCGCGATCGAGGCGATGACCGCTGTGTTCGCCACGGTGGGCAACGCGTCCTCGCTGCACACCTCCGGGCGGTCCGCTCGGCGCCGAGTGGAGGAATCGCGCGAGTCGATCGCTGCGGACCTCGGCGCGCGCCCGTCCGAGGTGATCTTCACCTCCGGTGGTACCGAGAGCGACAACCTCGCCGTCAAGGGCATCTTCGCGGCCCGGCGCGATTCGGACCCCGCATTGACCAGGATCATCGCCAGTTCGGTGGAGCATCACGCGGTGCTCGACGCGGTGGAGTGGCTCGTCGCACACGAAGGTGCGAGCGTCACCTGGCTCCCGGTCGACACAGAGGGGCGAGTCACTCCGGACGCGCTGCGCGCCGAGCTGGCCCTGCATGCCGACGAGACTGCGCTCGTGACCGTGATGTGGGCCAACAACGAGATCGGAACCGTCATGCCGGTCGCCGAGCTCGCGGCCGTGGCCGCCGAATACGGAGTTCCGATGCACAGTGACGCGGTCCAGGCGGTGCCGCATCTGCCCGTCGGCTTCGCCGAGAGCGGTCTGTCCGCGCTCAGCATCGCGGCACACAAGTTCGGTGGACCGCAGGGGGTCGGTGCACTTCTGCTCGGCCGCCAGGTCCCGTGCGTTCCGCTCTTCCACGGCGGGGGGCACGAGCGAGACGTTCGATCGGGCACTCCGGACACTGCGGGCGTCGTGGCCATGGCGGCTGCGCTGCGTACGACCGTCGAGAACTCGTCGCGGCACCGCGCCGAACTGAGAGCACTGCGCGACCGGTTGATCGTCGGGATCAGAGACGCCGTTCCCGACGCCGTCCTCAACGGGCCGGAAGGCGACGATCGGCTGGTCGGGAACGTGCACTTCACCTTTCCCGGGTGTGAGGGTGATTCGCTGTTGATGTTGCTCGATGCGGCAGGCATAGAATGCTCGACGGGCTCGGCGTGTACTGCCGGCGTGGCCAGCGCCAGTCATGTTCTGATCGCGCTCGGGTGCGATCCGGCCGTCGCCCGCGGATCACTGCGGTTCTCGTTGGGAACCGGCTCGTCCGAATCGGACGTCACCACTGTGCTTGCGGCTCTGCCGCAGGTCGTCGAACGCGCTCGTGCCGCCGGATTGGCCGGCGTCGGAGCTCGAGGAGGAAATCGCTGATGCGTGTTCTGGCTGCTATGAGCGGGGGAGTCGACTCGGCCGTTGCCGCGGCCCGTGCCGTGGACGAGGGCCACGACGTCGTCGGTGTGCACCTGGCTCTGTCGACCGCTCCCGGCGCTCTGCGCACCGGTTCGCGTGGTTGCTGCTCCAAGGAAGACGCCGGTGACGCTCGTCGAGCTGCCGACGTACTCGGAATCCCTTTCTACGTATGGGATTTCGCGGATCGCTTCAAAGAGGACGTCATCGACGATTTCGTCGCGTCCTATGCCGCAGGTGAGACCCCGAATCCGTGCCTGCGCTGCAACGAGAAGATCAAGTTCTCCGCTCTGGCCGACCGCGCTCTCGCACTGGGCTTCGATGCCGTGGCGACCGGGCACTACGCGCAACTGCACGACGGAGTGCTGCGACGTGCCGTGGACGCGGACAAGGATCAGTCCTACGTGTTGGCCGTGCTGAACCGGGCCCAGCTCTCGCGTGCGATGTTCCCCATCGGGGACACTCCGAAGTCCGAGATTCGCGAGGAGGCTGCCGAGCGTGGGTTGGCCGTCGCCGACAAGCCGGACAGTCACGACATCTGCTTCATCCCGTCGGGCGACACTCGCGCATTCCTCGGCGCGCGGATCGGCGTACGCCCGGGCAAGGTCGTCGACTCCGAGACCGGAGCCGAACTGGCCGATCACGAAGGCGTGCACGGGTTCACCATCGGGCAACGCAAGGGCCTCGGCGTGGAAGGCCCGGCCGCGGACGGCCGTCCCCGCTACGTGACGTCGATCGAACCCGACAGTGGCACCGTCATGGTCGGCTCGGCACAGAAGCTCGACGTCTGGGCTATCAGTGGAGATCGCGCGGTATGGACCGAAGGTACCGCCCCGACCGGCCCCATCGAGTGCGTCGTCCAGGTCCGTGCGCACGGCGGACTGACCGAGGCGGTCGCCGAGGCAGCGGGTGACGGCATGGAGATCCAACTGCGGGCTCCACTGACCGGTGTGGCCAAGGGCCAGGCTGCTGTGCTGTACCGCAAGGACATTCATGGCGACATCGTCATCGGCAGCTCGACCATCTCGGGTACTCGATCCGAGCGCGAGTGACCCCGGGCGTCTTCGCTGGACTGGCGACCGGCATCGGTTCGTGGCCGGGCACCGACATCCGTGAGGCCGCTGCGGTCGTCGTCGGGGAGTTCACCGAGCTCCCACACGTCGTCGAACTTCCGGCTCGCGGCCTCGGTGCGGACATGATCGGACGCACCGGAGCCATCATGGTCGACGTCGAGCTCGACGTGCGCACCTCCGGTTATCGCGTCGTGCCACGTCCGATGCTCGCCGGCCGGCGGGCGACCGATTTCCTGGCCGAGGACCTCGACGTGCTCGAGGAACTGTGGGAGGTGTCGGGGCTTCGCGGCAGCGGCCGCACCATCAAGGTCCAGGCGGCCGGTCCGTTCACGATGGCGGCGCAGGTCGAACTTCGGCACGGGCATCGGGCCCTGACCGATCGCGGTGCGCTGCGGCATTTCGCCGAATCCCTCGGCGAGGGACTGCGCCTGCACTGCGCGGAAGTGACGCGTCGGCTCGGAGTCGACGTCCTCGTTCAGCTCGACGAACCCAGTCTCGCAGCCGTTCTGGCCGGCAGCCTGACGGGCATCACCGGGCTCGATTCTGTGCGGGCAGTCCCGGAACCGGATGTTCTCGACCTGCTCGATTCGTTGATCGAGACGATCGATCGTCCCGTTGCCGTCCACTGTTGTGCCGGCGACGTTCCGTTCGATCTGCTTCGCCGTTCGCGCGCGGTCGCAGTCGCCGTCGACGCGACTGCGCTGCGCCGCAGCGATTTCGACGGAGTCGGCGAGCTGCTGCAATCCGGCAAGACACTGATGCTCGGGTTGATTCCGTCCGAAACGCCGGAGCGGCCACCGCATTGGCGCGAACTGGCCGAGCCGGGCGTCACGTTGATCGACCGACTCGGATTCGACAGATCGATTCTCGCCTCCCGTATCTCCGTGACGCCTGCATGTGGATTGGCCGGAAGTACACCGGAGTGGGCCCGTCGCGCAACAGGACTCGCCCGCGACGTGGCTGCCGCGTTCGCGGATTCCCCCGATTCGTTGTGAGATCACACAGCCGCTCGGAGTGAAACGCTGTCGACTTCGGGCCGATCGAACCCACTGCTGTTAGGACGCCGAACAGGTGTGACACTATTCACATGGCCGTCGGGGGTCTGTTGAACACGCGGGAGTTCGGAAATGGCATCAGGTGGTCGCGACTTCGACGAGGTCGCCTCCCTCCGGCGTTCCGGCAGGCACCGTCGAGGACTCGTGGCGAAACTGGCCGCGGCCACCTCCGACTGGTACCGAGCGCCGCACGATTTCGAGTGGATCATCAATCACAGATCGACCCGTCCGCTGACCGGGATCATCCGCGTGGTGTTCGGCACCGCCACGCTGATGTACGCCGTCACCTCGATCTTGATGCTGTTCAGCGATCTCGGGCCGCAGGGACCGACGGCCATCGGCTGGGTCCTCTTCGTTCTGGTCACTCAGGTGTTCGTCGCCGCCCGGTGCGTGCTCGGCCCGATCCCGGGAAAGAAGTTCTTCGTCGCGTTCCTGGCCTTCGGGGACATTCTCACGACCTCGGTGTTGATTCTGTACGCGCCTGTCGCGTCCCTGATCGGAACGGTGTTGTTCGCCGTCACAGGAGCGTTCTGCACCTACTTCCTCAGTCCGCGACTGCTGGTGGCGCATCTGGTGTGGACCGCAACGTTCATCGTCGGTTTCGGTATCCGCACCTTCCTGTCGGTGACGAGCGACGAGGTGGACTACATCGACGGGCCCGCGGTGGTGACGGCGACGGTGGTTCTGCTCCTGGCGACGGTGGGAGTACCGGTGTTCGCTCAGGTGGCCTGGACGACGCTGTCCAACGACGCCAAGCGGTCGGTTCTCGATCCCCTGACCGGGGTGTACAACCGGCGCGGCATCGACAGTGAACTGCTGGACCTGTGGCACGAGGCCGGTAAGCGCGGCATGTCCATGGCTTTCCTGGTTGTCGACATCGACAAGTTCAAGGCCGTCAACGACCGATTCGGGCACAGCCGCGGCGACGAAGTGATCGTGCGGGTCGCCGATCGGCTGCGCCGCGTGGTCCGGCATCAGGGGGGAGTGCTCGCTCGAACCGGTGGCGAAGAGTTCCTCGTCGCCATGGTCGGTGATGCGCGGGGGATGGTCGATCTCGGCTTCGACATCGTTCGGGTCCTCTGGGACCGCCGCGACGACATCCCCGTCACCGTCAGCGTGGGAATGGCGTTGCTGCGCGAGGACTCGGCTCTGTGGGACGTCGGTACGTCCGTCGTCGGCAGAGCAGCCCGTACGGCGGATGCGGCGATGTACCGGTCCAAACAGTCCGGTGGAAACAGTTTGGTCGTCGAAGAGATCTGAGGCCTCGAACCGACGTGCGTCGATGCGTCGGTGTGCTCGGGTGCGACCTCTGCGATGATCGTGCGATGTATCGGCTATCGGATGCCCAGCGACGTGGACTACCCGCCGGAGTGCTGTTGTCGGTGATGGCGTCCGTGCTCGGCGGCATCTACGCGGACTCTTTCGTGACCGGCTTCGCTCTGACCGCCGGAATCTGCGCGGTGGCGATCGTCGCCGCGACATTGCTGCTGGGACTCATGGGTCGCTAGCCGCACGGTGTCGGCCGATGGGGCACTGTCGGTGGGGTCGGATAATCTTCGATACGTGCCCGAGCCGACCGAATCACCCGCAGGAACCGACGACAGCGCAGGGACGGTCGGTGTGGAACTCGATGCTGCGTCCTTTGCCGATCGCGAGCGATGGCAGACGCTGGCCGAGGAAGTTCGCGGGCACCAGTTTCGCTACTACGTCCGAGATTCGCCGATCGTGTCCGACGGCGAGTTCGATGCCCTGCTGCGCGAGCTGAACGAGCTGGAAGAGGCGCATCCGGATCTGCGCACGGCGGATTCACCGACCCAACTCGTCGGGGGCGGCTTCGCGACGGAATTCACCGCCGTGGACCACCTGGAACGAATGTTGAGCTTGGACAACGTGTTCGATCACGACGAGCTACGAGCCTGGGCCAAACGGGTCGAGACCGAAGCAGGGCCGGATCTGGAGTATCTGTGCGAGGTCAAGATCGACGGCGTCGCATTGAATCTGGTGTACGAGAACGGCACGCTCGTGCGCGGCGCCACCCGAGGTGACGGACGTACCGGAGAGGACGTGACGCTCAACGCGCGCACGATCGACGACATCCCGGACACCCTGACCGGGAGCGAGCAGTACCCCGTCCCGGAACTGTTGGAAGTACGCGGCGAGGTCTTCTTCCGGCTGGAGGACTTCCAGGCGCTCAACGCCGCACTGGTGGCGGAGGGCAAGCCCCCGTTCGCGAATCCACGAAATTCGGCGGCAGGGTCGCTGCGACAGAAGAATCCGGCGGTCACCTCCAAGCGGCGTCTGGGAATGATCTGCCACGGCTTCGGTCGCATGGTGGGTTTCACGCCCGAGTCGCAATGGCACGCCTACGAGGCTCTCCGCGCCTGGGGTCTGCCCATTTCCACCCACACGACCCGAGTGCAGGGCGTCGACGCCGTCATCGAGAAGGTCGTCTACTGGGACCAGCACCGACACGACGTCGAACACGAGATCGACGGCCTGGTCGTCAAGATCGACGACATGTCGCTGCATCGTCGACTGGGGACGACGTCTCGCGCGCCGCGGTGGGCGATCGCGTACAAGTACCCACCCGAGGAGGTCACCACGACGCTGCTCGACATCCGGGTCAGCGTCGGCCGCACGGGCAGAGTGACGCCGTTCGCCTACATGACGCCCGTGCTCGTGGCCGGCTCGACGGTGTCGCTGGCGACGCTGCACAACGGGTCGGAGGTCAAGCGCAAAGGCGTTCTGATCGGCGACACGGTGACCATTCGCAAAGCGGGAGAGGTCATTCCGGAGGTTCTCGGCCCCGTCGTCGACGCCAGGACCGGTGCTGAGACCGAGTTCGTCATGCCCACCGAGTGCCCGGAGTGCTCGACGCCTCTGGCCCCGGCGAAGGAGGGTGACGCCGACCTGCGCTGCCCCAACTCGCAGTTCTGCCCGGCGCAACGTCGCGAGCGGGTGTTCTTCGTGGCCGAGCGGCAGCGATTCGACATCGAGGGACTCGGCTACGAGGCCGCATCCGACCTGTTGGCCACCGGGGCCATCGAGGACGAAGGTGACCTGTTCTCGCTCACCGAGGACGATCTGATGAAGACGGCGATCTTCCGCACCAAGTCCGGGGCGTTGTCCGCCACCGGTCGAAAGTTGCTCGACAACCTGGCCACCGCACGGAACCAGCCGCTGTGGCGGGTGCTGGTCAGTCTGTCCATCCGGCACGTCGGTCCCTCGGCAGCGCGCGCATTGGCAGGGGAGTTCGGCAGCCTCGACCGAATCCGGGCAGCGTCGGTCGAGGAACTCTCGGCGGTCGACGGGGTGGGCGGCACCATCGCAGCCGCAGTCTCCGAGTGGTTCGAGGTCGACTGGCACCGCGCCATCGTCGACAAGTGGCAGGCCGCGGGCGTGCGCATGGAAGACGAGCGGGACGCGTCCATCGAGCGCAATCTCGAGGGACTGTCGATCGTGGTCACCGGGTCGCTCACGTCGTACTCGCGTGACGAGGCCAAGGAAGCGATTCTGCTGCGCGGTGGCAAGGCTGCAGGTTCGGTATCGAAGAAGACGGCGTTCGTTGTGGTCGGCGACGCTCCGGGGTCCAAGCACGACAAGGCGATCGAGCTCGGCGTGCCGGTGCTCGACGAAGAGGGATTCACCCTGCTTCTGGCCGAGGGCCCCGATGCCGTGGCTCCGACCGACGCAGAACCCGAATCCTCGGACTGATCGGGCCGGGAACGCGTCGGTTCGGACGCGTCAGTTCAGAACCGTCGCGACGATGCCGGCGAGATACCCGAGTCGGGCGATCTCCGAGGGCCTGAACTCCGGGCCCCCGGGCCTGCCCAACATCAGCACGGTTCCGGTGGTACCGAGGGGAGCCGCGGCGATCTTGGTGTCCATGTCCCGCCAGACCTGGGGCACCCAGTCGGCGTCCGAATCCAGAGCGGCAGGGGCGTTCAGTGGGAACCAGGGCAGCTCGGCGGCGTGCGTCTCGGGAGCCCCCGAGCTGCCCACCAGACGGAACGGACCGTGTGCGTTGGTGGCAACGACTGTGCTCCACCCCACCCGCAGAACGCGGGGGGCTCCGTCGACGAGCACCTGAAGTCGGTCGTCGGACGCCGCCGCGACCCGATCGATCAATTCCAGTTCTCGGTGCGTATCGAGGACGCCGGTGTACGGGCGGATGGAATCGACCCGAACGTCGGTCAGGTTCTCGGCAGCAGTGATGAGCGTGTCGGGAAGCGAACCCGGAGCGACGTCGACCACAAGATCGTCGACTGCGTAACCGTCACCGCGTTCGATGACGTCGAGGGAGAGGATGTCCGCCCCGACCGAACCGAGCGCGACGGCCAACGATCCGAGGCTGCCCGGCCGGTCCGGCAGTTGGACGCGGAGCAGGTAGGACATGTCACGCTCCCTTTCGACTTCTGGCGTATTTCGGCCACCCCAGCGTCATCGGTCGTTGCTGGCGAGTAGCGTGCCGCTCTTGGGTCGTTCGGCAGGCTCCGCTCCTGGGAACACTGTGCACCCCGGCGCGAGCAATCCTTGCATCTTCGACCCGTCGGGTACGTCGCGCAACGCGGGCCGTGACAATTCCGACACTCCACGCGGCCACGAGGCGTGAGTGAAGTCCGCGTAATGCTGCGCACTAGGCTGGACCGCGTTCGCGAACCCACGAGGTTCGCTCTGCACGAATACGGGGCCGCTTCTGCAGGCTCCCCTCCTATGTCCGAAAGGGGTCTACGCGGTGCCAGACATCTCCCGCGACGAGGTCGCTCACCTCGCCCGGCTGTCGCGCTTGGCTCTCAGCGACGCCGAACTCGACGAGTTCGCCGGCCAGTTGGATTCGATTCTTCATCACGTCAAGACGGTGGCGGAGGTGGCAACCGACGACGTCCCACCGACCGCCAACCCCAGCGACATCGTGAACGTGACGCGTCCCGACGTGATCGTTCCGGGCCTGACGCCGGAACAAGCACTGTCCGGCGCACCGAACGCCGAGGAGGGCCGTTTCGCGGTGCCGCAGATTCTGGGAGAGAGCGAATGACCGACCTGACGAAGCTCGACGCGTCCGAGCTCGCCACCCGAATCCATGCGCGTGAGGTCAGCGCCGTCGAGGTGACTCAGGCGCATCTCGACCGGATCTCCGAGGTCGATGGTGACCTGCACGCTTTTCTGCACGTCGCAGGATCCGAGGCACTCGCAGCGGCGACCGACGTCGATGCGGGATTGTCCGCCGGACACGCACCTGCCTCGGCTCTGGCAGGCGTGCCGCTGGCCCTCAAGGACGTGTTCACCACGACCGACATGCCGACGACGGCCGGATCGAAGATTCTCGACGGGTGGATGTCGCCGTACGACGCGACGCTCACCACGAAGCTGCGGGCCGCGGGCATTCCGGTGCTGGGCAAGACCAACATGGACGAGTTCGCGATGGGTTCGTCCACCGAGAACTCGGCCTACGGACCGACCAAGAACCCCTGGGACACCACCCGCATCCCCGGTGGCTCGGGCGGCGGCAGTGCTGCGGCGCTCGCGTCGTACCAGGCCCCGCTGGCCATCGGCACCGACACCGGAGGATCGATCCGCCAGCCGGCGGCGCTGACCGGCACCGTGGGAACCAAGCCGACCTACGGCAGCGTCTCGCGCTACGGACTGATCGCCTGTGCCTCCTCTCTCGATCAGGGTGGCCCGTGCGGTCGAACCGTGCTCGATACCGCGTTGCTGCACGAGGTCATCGCCGGCTACGACTCGCGCGACTCCACGTCGGTGGAGACTGCAGTTCGACCGGTGGTCGAGGCGGCACGAGAGGGTGCTCGCGGTGACCTGACGGGAGTGCGTGTCGGTGTCGTCAAGGAATTGCACTCGGACAAGTACCAGCCCGGTGTGATCTCGTCCTTCGACGCCGCGGTGGCGACACTGACCGAACTCGGCGCCGAGGTGGTCGAGGTGTCGTGCCCCAACTTCGTGCACGCACTGGCCGCCTACTACCTGATTCTTCCGTCGGAGGTGTCGTCCAACCTGGCTCGGTTCGACGGCATGCGGTACGGGTTGCGGGCGGGTGACGACGGCAAGCACAGCGCCGAGCAGGTCATGGCCACCACGCGCGCACAGGGGTTCGGACCGGAAGTCAAGCGTCGCATCATGATCGGTACCTATGCACTCTCCGCGGGATACTACGACGCCTACTACGGCTCTGCCCTGAAGGTGCGCACCCTGATCGCCCGTGACTTCGACGCCGCGTACGAGAAGGTCGACGTGCTGGTGTCGCCGACTACCCCGACCACGGCATTTCCGTTGGGGGACAAGGTCGACGATCCGATGGCGATGTATCTCAACGACCTGTGCACCCTGCCCACGAACCTCGCGGGTCACTGCGCGATGTCGGTGCCGTCGGGTCTTGCTTCCGAGGACGGACTGCCCGTCGGTCTGCAGATCATGGCTCCGGCGTTCGCGGACGAGCGGCTCTACCGTGTCGGTGCCGCATACGAGGCCGCCCGCGGCGATCTGAGGTAGTTCGAGGTGCTGCATCGGTGGGCTGCCGATCTGGCTCATCAGCCACTGCTGTCCGGTGCAGTGCCCGCGGTCGCACTGACTGCGACGGCGGTCCTGACGACCGTCCTCGTGTTCGCGGTAGTCCGAAGGACACGGCGAGGCCGAACGCTGGGAACGGTGTTCGGCCCGCTGAGTGCTCTGGGTCTCGTGGGATCGCTTGTGGTGGCGGCGACGGTGCTCACCAATCTGACCGTCACTCGGTACCCGACGGTGGCCGTGGCGCTCGGCCACCGACCGGCCGTCCCGATCGAGGGCACCGGCAGGTTGATCGACATGGACGTGCCCGGCACGGTGTCGCACTTCGACGCGCGACCCGCGACCGTCTACGTTCCGGCGTCGTACGACGCAGGAGCGAGCGATTTACCGGTGCTGGTGCTGCTCACCGGCCAACCCGGCCATGTCGTCGACTGGATCGAGGGTGGTCGTCTGGCCCAGACGATGGACGCCTTCGCGGCACGTCACGACGGCGCGGCCCCGATCGTCGTGGTGGCCGACGGCCTCGGCGACACCGAGGCGAATCCGATGTGCATGGATTCAGACCTCGGGAATGCCGCGACGTACCTGTCCGTCGATGTGCCGCAGTGGGTTCGGTCGAACTTCCGGGTGTCCTCGGATCCGAGGGCGTGGGCGGTGGGCGGCTATTCCTACGGCGGAACGTGCGCGCTGCAGCTGGCGGTGACTGCACCGTCGGTGTACCCCACCTTTCTCGACATCTCCGGCGAGGACGAGCAACGGCGCGGGACGAGAAGCGAATCCGTTGCGGCGGCATACGGCACGGACACCCCGGCGAACGAGGCGCGTTTCGAGCGATCGACGCCACTGAACATACTCTCGCGCAACAGATTTCCCGATTCGGCCGGTGCATTCGTGGTAGGTGCCGACGACGAGGAATTTCGGCCGCAGACCGAGCGAACCTTCAAGGCTGCAGAGGCTGCGGGTCTCGAGGTGCACTACAGCGAGCTGCCCGGCGGGCACTCGATGCAGGTGTGGGCTCCCGCGCTGGAGCAGGAAATGGACTGGCTCGGTAGGCGATTGGGGCTTGTCGACTGAATCGCCCGGCGTGGTCGTCACCGACACCGTTGCATGCTCGTACCCTGGTCGGTTCCGTACCGATGGCCGTGACCGGCTCCGACGTCGAGTGCGGCCGCAAGATCGACGGACGTCTGGAGGAAGCTCACGCCGGGCAGCCACATCGGTGTGGGCGCGTCGAGTCGGGTGCTCGACGTGTTCGGCGGTGACCACAGCAGGTCGGTCGACCACCGGACGACGGGGTCCGAGGAATTGGCCACCACCGTTGCGCCGTCGGTGTTCACGGCCCCGGCGGGCGGACCCGCCCACACGGCACCGCAGATACCCGGATCGCTCCGTCCGATCGAGAGGAACACGTCGCTTCCCGCCACCGCGCCCAGACTCTGGCCGTACACGATGATGTCGGGCGGTGTCGGTTCCGATGCCGCGCGCGTCGCCACAGCGCGAACCACCGCGTCCGCGGAACTACGCGCGTCGTCCTCGGCGAACAGGAATGTCGCCCAACTGGGCGCGCTCGAGTACTGCACCGCCACTGTGGCGACGTCACCACCGAATCTGCTCTCGGCACCGGTGACGGCGTTCTCGTCCACCCACCCCGATCCGGTCGGTATCGCGACGACCACGACGCTGCGCTGGAAACCCCCGGCTCGATCCAGGTCCGCGACGGCCAACGCCACCCTGCGATCGAGCGTCGGGGCCGAATCCAGACCCGCGTAGGCGCGCACGGTGCCGGGAGCGAGACCGCCGGAGACGAACTTCCGGCCCTCTGCGCCGAGCGTGCGCCACGGGACGAGCGAGGCCGGAGCTCCTGATCTCGTGTTCGAGCTCGGAGCGGGCTCCGCGTCGTCCACAACGGAGTTCGAGGCCGAGAACGAGTCCGATACGGCCGACCCGACCGAAGGCGCGGCAACGAACGACGCAAGACCGACGATGGCAACCGCAATCACCGATCGACCACGGCCGAGTGCGCCGCCGATTCCGACAGCCGCACGGCCGAGTCCGCAGAGAACCACCGCAACACAGATCGCCCCTGCGGACACCTCCGCTGCGTACCGCCAGTCCACCGTCCCGACGTCCATAGAGATCCGTAATCGGTTCTGCCAGAGAATATTCGCTGCAAAAGAGCAGGTGGATATCCCTGCCCCGACACCCGCCGACCAGGCCTGCAGGCGCCGCCGAGCGGGCGTGCACGAGCCGAACACGCGCCGGGCCGACCATGCGGCCGCGAGTGCCGTCGCCATCACTGTGCCGGTGAACAGGGCCTGGGTGACGGCCGGCCGTGGGAGCAACGAGGGAGCCGAGGACACCATCACCGCAACGGTGAGGGCCACCGAGGTGCCGATTCGGGGGAATCGGACACCCGTCTCGGCCGGGGCAGTCGGGTGAGCCGAACCGGCAACTCGGGTGCCTGCGACGATCGGCGCGATCATGCGGGCTCGATCGTCCGGGACACCGGCTCGGTGGTCAGCACGCGTCGGCGCGCATGTCGGCCGGTCGCGATGCCCCACAGTGCAATCGGAACGATCCCCGCGCCGCCGAACACGAAGGGCAATGCCGGCTCGGCCACCGGTGCGCCGAAGGACTGTCGCCAGGAGTTGAGGTCGACGGCCGTGGCAGCCACCGATGCGGCGGCGTCGCAGACCTGACGGGGCCCGTCGTCGGCCCGGTCCGTGCAGGCGGCGTGCATACGCCCCTCCAACTGGGCATCGAACGATCTGCGCCACTGCGGATCCACTGTCGTTCCTGTGGCAGCGGCGTACCGAATCAGGTCGTAGCCCAGGTCGTGGGCCCTGCATGCGGAATCGAACTCGGACGGAAGCGGAACGGGCGACGAGCAATCGCCGTGTGGGTTCTCTGCCATGTCGTCCTGCACCCGAGGCCGGTATCCCATCACCGATCCGAAGTCGTCGGGGATGGTCAGGGCGGCGACGTCCGCCGACTCGGTGACCAGTTCGTGTACCGAGACCGCGACAGGCGAAGTCGATTCGGCAGCAGGCGGTGTCGATGCCGCGCCGGTCGTTGCCGTCACCGCTGCGATCGCCGCCGCCGCGCACATGACGACGCGAGAAGTGTTCCTGTTCATGGCTTTCGACGCTAGGGAGCGGCGTATTCATCGGTCATCGCACCGAAGTCTCGTTCTGCCGTACGTGCATCGGTGGTTCCCCAGGGGAAATCCGATACCTGGATACTGCACAGAACTGATACCCAGGTATGACGACCTCGTCGGCTCACAGTCCCTAGGCTCGGTGCGTGCGAAGGAACAGATCAGGCGACGCCGAACTCGGAGCGATTCGGCGTCGAGTGCCGACCCGACTCGGTGGATTCCGCGCGATCGACGTGCTGATCGTTGCGATCACTGCAACGCTGTATTCGATTGCATGGCCGACTCTGCCGGTCACCCATCAGGTCTCGGGTCCGCTACTGCCCATCGTCGGCGCACTCGCCGCGTTTCCTTTCGCGTTGATCCGCGTCAATCCCGCACTGGGATGGGCCGTCTCGGCTCTGTTCGCTCTGGTGATACCGGTAGCGTTCGACCGTGTACCCGGCTACGACTACCCGTGGCAGGTGGTGCACATACTCGTTCTTCTGGCGTTGTTGTTCGCCGTCGCGGTTCGCTCGCCGATATCGGTGCTGCTCGTCGCTTGGCCGGCCAGCATGCTGGTGTTCTTCGCCTACATGCCGGGCGCGGACGGCGTCGGCTGGTCGGTGGGTCTGACCGCGATCGTGGTGTTCGGACTGTTGATCCGCTGGCTCGTTCTCTTCCGTAGGCAGCTCGCGCAGCAAGAGGAAGTCAGTGAGCTCGAGCGCACCCGACGCACCGTTCTCGAGGAGAAAGCCAAGATCGCCCGCGATCTGCACGATGTCGTTGCGCACCACATGTCGATGGTCGTCGTCCAGGCGCAGAGCGCGCAGTATCGACTCGATGATGTATCCGATTCCGCAGCACAGGAATTCGAGTCGATCGCCGTCACCGCCCGGGAAGCGCTCAACGAGATTCGGGGAATGCTGGGCGTGCTGCGCAGCGACGGAGCGCAGTGGCAGGACGCACCGGCACCGAATGCACTCGACCTCGAACGCACCCTGCACGCGAGCCGCAAGGCCGGTATGGACGTGCGGTGGACTGTCACCGGCCGGATCGAATCGATCTCCGACACAACAGGGTTGGCGCTGTACCGAGTTCTGCAGGAGTCGCTGTCCAACGCTGCCCGGCACGCCCCCGGGGCCGCGGTGACCGTCGACATCACGGTCGGGCCGAGTACGGTCGTCATGACCGTGATCAACACTGCGTCGCCGAGCACGAGTGTCCGACGCACTGCTGGAGCCGATACCGGTGGGCACGGGATAACAGGTATGCGCGATCGTGCGCGCGCGGCGCACGGCACGCTGCACGCCACTTATCTGCCCGACGGAGGATTCGAGGTCGCGGTGCACGTTCCGAACGGCATGCCGATCTCGACGGCACCGGTTGTTCGGCACGATCTCGCCTAGGCTGTTGCGCGTGGCTACAACGGTGTTCATCGCCGACGACCAGGCAATGGTGCGGCAGGGGTTCGGTGCCCTTCTCGGTGCGCAGGCCGACATCTCGGTCGTCGGAGACGCCGACAACGGTAGGACCGCGGTCGGCGAGGTCGCCCGGTTGTTGCCCGACGTGGTGCTGATGGACGTTCGGATGCCCGAGATGAACGGCCTCGATGCCGCTCGCGCCATTCTCTCTGCGTCACTTCCGTCGCCGGTGCGCATTCTGATGCTGACGACGTTCGACATCGACGACTACGTCTACGAGGCCCTGGCGCTCGGCGCGAGTGGCTTTCTGCTCAAGGATGCTCCGGCCGAGGAGTTGATCAGGGGTGTTCGGGTCGTCGCCGCAGGCGAGGCGTTGTTGGCGCCGTCGGTGACGAGACGGCTCATCGCCGACGTCACCTCCCGGCGGGGAGCTCGGCGGCACACGTCCGCGCGTCTGAGCGATCTGACTCCGCGGGAACGCGAGGTTCTCGAACTGATCGCCACCGGTATGTCCAACTCCGAGATAGCGGGTTCGCTGTTCCTGGCCGAGCAGACCGTGAAAACGCACGTCGGCAAGGTCCTCGCGAAGCTCGGACTGCGCGATCGCGCTCAGGCGGTCGTCCTGGCCTACGAGACCGGCGTCGTCACGCCGAAGTGAGGACCGGACGGTACCGACGCGCGCAGCATCCAACGCCCGATTAGGCTGACGTCCGTCACCGGGTCCGCTTCACGGACCCGCGAGCAGAGAGGCGAAAATCGATGCGCATCGGAGTTCTGACCGGAGGCGGCGATTGCCCGGGGCTCAATGCGGTGATTCGCGCAGTCGTACGCACCGCCGACGCGCGGTACGGCTCCACTGTCGTCGGTTTCCAGGACGGATGGCGCGGGCTTCTCGAAGACCGTCGGGTGCAACTGCGCAACGACGACCGTAACGACCGGTTGCTCACCAAGGGCGGCACGATGCTCGGCACCGCGCGCACCAATCCGGATGTGTTGCGCGCCGGACTCGATCGGGTCAAGCAGACTCTCGAGGACAACGGCATCGACGTGTTGATCCCGATCGGCGGCGAAGGGACCCTGACCGCTGCCGCGTGGTTGTCGGAGGAGGGTGTGCCCGTGGTCGGCGTGCCCAAGACGATCGACAACGACATCGACTGCACCGACGTCACATTCGGCTTCGACACGGCGCTGACGATCGCCACCGATGCGATCGACCGTCTGCACAGCACCGCCGAATCCCACCAGCGCGTGATGCTGGTCGAGGTGATGGGTCGGCACGCGGGGTGGATCGCTCTGCACGCCGGTCTGGCGTCCGGTTCGCACATGACGCTGATCCCCGAGCAGCCGTTCGACGTCGAAGAAGTATGCACGTTGGTGCGCAAGCGTTTTCAGCGCGGAGACTCGCATTTCATCTGTGTCGTCGCCGAGGGTGCCAAGCCGATGGAGGGCTCGATGAAGCTTCTCGACGGCGGTATCGACGAGTTCGGCCACGTTCGATTCACCGGAGTCGCCCACCAACTCGGTGTCGAGATCGAACGCCGCATCAACAAGGAAGTACGGACCACGGTGCTCGGCCACGTCCAACGCGGTGGAACACCGACGCCGTACGATCGCGTTCTCGCAACACGATTCGGCGTCAATGCGACCGATGCGGCCCATTCGGGCGACTTCGGCAAGATGGTCTCGTTGCGTGGAACCGAGATCGGCCTGGTGTCTCTGGCCGAGGCCACCAAGCAACTCAAGCGGGTACCCCAGACTCGATACGACGACGCCGCCGCGTTCTTCGGCTGATCGGGCGGGGCGTCGGCCGTCAGATACGTCCTGAGGCTTCCTGGATCTCGGCCTCACGTTCCTCGGTCTCGCGGCGTAGTTCGCGCCGTCGTCGCGCCGCCTCGAAACGCTGCGCACCGACCTCGGTGGTCGGCGTCAACTGGGGCAGTGTCTTCGGCTTGCCGTCGTCGCCGATCGCAACCATGGTGAAGTAGCAGCTGTTGGTGTGGCGTAATTCACCGCACTGGATGTTCTCGGTCTCCACTCGGATGCCGACCTCCATGGAGGTGCGGCCGGTGTAGTTGACCGACGCAGAGAACGTGACCAGTTCTCCGACGTGGATGGGTTCGCGAAACACGACGCGATCGACCGACAGGGTGACGACGTAGGCCCCCGCGTAGCGACTGGCGCAGGCGTACGCCACTTGGTCCAGGAACTTCAGAATCGTGCCGCCGTGGACATTGCCGGAGAAGTTGGCCATGTCGGGTGTCATCAGCACGGTCATGGACAATGTCTGTCGCTCTGGGGGAGTCACCCGTGCACGGTAACGAGGACTCGTTGTTACTCGCGCGTTGTGGGCGGGAGTGGAGCCTGCTACAACGACCCATGGAGGCGGGAGTGGAGCCTGCGGGAACGGCTGGCGGTGGGTAGGACATAAACTTGCGTGCATGACTGCTGCAACCGTCGATTTGATCGATTACGACGATGTGCTCGCCAAGTTCGACCCCGTGTTGGGCATGGAGGTCCATGTGGAGTTGGGCACGGCGACCAAGATGTTCTGCGGCTGCCCCACCGAGTTCGGTGCGGAGCCGAACACCCAGGTGTGCCCGGTGTGCCTGAGCCTTCCCGGCGCGCTTCCGGTGGTGAACGCTTCTGCCGTGGAGTCGGCGATTCGGATCGGGCTGGCTCTCAATTGCTCGATCACCCCGTGGGGGCGGTTTGCTCGCAAGAACTACTTCTACCCGGATCAGCCGAAGAACTATCAGATCTCGCAGTACGACGAGCCCATCGCGACCGAGGGTTACCTCGATGTGCTGCTCGACGACGGCAGCACGTTTCGTGTGGAGATCGAGCGCGCGCACATGGAGGAGGACACCGGTAAGTCGACGCACGTGGGCGGGGCTACCGGGCGCATCGAGGGGGCGTCGCACTCGCTGCTCGATTACAACCGTGCCGGTGTGCCGTTGGTGGAGATCGTGACCAAGACCATCACGGGGACCGGTGCGCGTGCGCCCGAGGTCGCACGTGCGTACGTCACCGCGCTCCGTGACCTGTTGAAATCGCTGAACGTGTCCGATGTGCGGATGGATCAGGGCTCGTTGCGTTGCGACGCCAATGTGTCTCTGATGGAGAAGACGGCTACCGAATTCGGCACCCGCACCGAGACGAAGAACGTCAACTCGCTCAAGAGCGTCGAGGTTGCCGTTCGGTACGAGATGCGGCGTCAGGCGGCAGTTCTCGAATCGGGTGGGGAGGTGACGCAGGAGACTCGGCACTTCCAGGAGTCGGACGGCACCACCACCGCAGGCCGCAAGAAGGAGACCGCCGAGGACTACCGCTACTTTCCCGAGCCCGATCTTGCGCCCGTCGCTCCCGACGCGGCCTGGATCGAGGAGCTTCGGACGACGCTGCCCGAGCTGCCGTGGTTGCGCCGTGGTCGGATTCAGAAGGAGTGGGGTGTCTCCGACGAGGAGATGCGCGATCTGGTGAATTCCGGTGCACTCGAGCTCGTTTCGGCAACGGTCGAGGCGGGTGCGTCGGCGCAGGCGGCACGCTCGTGGTGGGTGTCGTACCTGGCGCAGCAGGCCAACATCGCCGGCGTCGGACTGACCGATCTGTCCATCACCCCGGCTCAGGTTGCCGAGGTGGCTGCGCTGGTCGCCGACGGCAAGCTCAACAACAACGGTGCCCGTCAGGTGGTGGACGGGGTGCTGGCGGGCGAGGGTGAGCCTGCGCAGGTCATGGCGGCGCGCAATCTCGTACTGGAGAAGGACGACACCAAGTTGCAGGCCGCCGTGGACGAGGCGCTCGCAGCGAATCCCGGTGTGGTCGAGAAGATCCGCAGCGGCAAGGTTCAGGCCGCCGGGGCGATCGTCGGTGCGGTGATGAAGGCGACGCGCGGCCAGGCCGATGCCGCCCGCGTCAAGGAACTGGTACTCGAGGCCTGCGGTCAGCCCTGATCACGACCGAGAACGACTGCGGCCGAGCGCGTATCGCGTTCGGCCGCAGTCGTTCGTCGTTCAGTCGAAGCCGCCTCCGCCGCCGCCGGGGAACGGCACCTTGACGACGCGGTCGTCGGTGGGTCCGACGGTCGGTCCGTTCTTGTTGACGGTGCCCACCAGGATCTGTCCATCGGCCGAGCTCGTCGCGCCGTTCAACTGGCCGTATTCGTCCTGGATCAGCAGTGTCGGTTCGGCCGAGACAGCTCCGGTGTTCGGGTCCGTGGTCAGTGCTGCAACAGCTTTGGCCGTCGTGAGGGCCACGGCCACCCCACCTGCGCCCGCTGCGCATCCGGCAACACCGGGACGGTCCGGCCACGTCCATACCGGGTTGAACACTGCACCGAGAGTGTCGATGCGCTGCAGGCGATCCTCCAGCGCGGTGCGGTCGGTGACGTAGATGTTTCCGGTGCCGTCGGTGCAGACGTCGCCCGCTGTGCCGATGCCGCTGAGTGCGATCTGCGGGCGTGGGGGGTTTGTCGTCGGGGACAGCGACGTCACCCGTAACAGCTTGCCGGACAGGGAGTTCGGGCTCGCGGCCGCGGCCGGATCGCCGTTGTCGCCGGTGAGTACCAGTAGTTCGTTCGGTGTGTAGAAGTCGATGGCTCCGCGATTGCCCGTCGCGCCGCGGGGGATGCCGGTCAGGATGTCCTTGGGTACATCGCCCTGAGCGAGTCTGACCACTCTGGTGTCCGCGGATGTGGTGATGAGGGCGTAGAGCAACCCGTCCTCGATGTACGTCGGAGACAGCGCGATGTCGAGTAGGCCGCCGTCGCCGGTGCCGTCGACATCGATTCGAGCCACCTCGACCGGCGTGCGGCCGGCAGCGACCTCCATGATGCGACCGGTGCGACGCTCGGCGACCAGTGCCGACTGTCCGTCGGGGAGCGCGACGAGACCGCCCGTGGTGTCCAGACATGTCGCGATCACCGCCGAATCCGGGTCGACACACGGACCGGACGGCGGCGGCGGCGCGTTCGGATCGGACGGCGGCGGCGTGTCGCTGGGAGTCGTCGGCTCCAGCTCGGCCGCGCCCACCTCCGGCGCAGGAGTGAACGGAGAGGCGTTCGAGTCGTCGAAACGGGCGCACCCGGCGAGCAGGGCTGCGGTCATCGACAGGGCGACGACGGCAGCGGTTGCAGTTCGTGGCGACGCTCCGACCGGCTTCATGCTTCGAACGTTACGGAACGTGGAGGGAGACACGCCACGCGGCCGTGAGCGTCGACGTCGGTGAGGAGCGCACTTCGGCTCTACTGTGGGGAGGTGACCGATACACCGCGCGACCCCAACCGGCCGGATCAGTCGTACGAACCGGCCGAGAGCCCGTACGACAATCCCACGGAGAAGATTCCACCCTCGCGCTCCACCTCGGAGACGTCGGCGTCCGATCGCACCGACGCCGCGGGTCCGCCGACCACGGCGTTCGGTGCCCAGCGCTCGGACCGACTGCCGCGAACCGACGACGAACTCGACTTTCCGTACTCGTCGTCGTCCGACGCACGCTCGGCAGACGCACAGCCCACGGAGAAGATGCAGACGTATCGACCGTCGGCCTTCGCCGATTCGACGTCCGATCGCCCGTCGACCTCGGAGAGCACGACGTCGAGTGCGTACTCCGATCGCTCCACCGAGTACCTCGGGACCACCGCAGCGGCAGCGCCCGCGGCGGCCGTTGCCCCGGAGCCCGAAGTTCGTACCGAGACCGTCGAGGTTCCCGCACGCCGCGGCAGCACCGACCTCGGTCTGTTCGTCCTCCGTGTCACCATCGGAGCGGTGTTTCTCGGTCACGGACTGCAGAAGCTCGTCGGACTGTGGAACGGCCCCGGCCTCGACGGATTCCAGAACCTGTTGGAGAGTTCGGGATTCCGCTACCCCGAAATTCTCGCGATCGCGGCCGCGGCAGGCGAAACCCTCGGTGGAGCGCTGCTGATCCTGGGTCTGGCGACACCACTGGCGGGCGCGGCCGTGCTGGCCACGATCATCAACGCCTGGTGCTTCAAGCAGGCCGTCGAGCCCGGATTGCAGTTCTCGGGTAGCGGCGGTGTCGAGTACGAGACGGTCCTCGGCTTCGCTGCAGCGGCGATCATTCTCACCGGCCCGGGACGCATCGCGTTCGACGGCCGACGTGGATGGGCCACCCGGCCGCGGATCGGTTCGTTCCTGGCGCTCGTCGTCGGCATCGCCGCAGGCGTGTGCATCTGGATCTTCCTCAACGGGGCCAACCCCGTCGTTCGCTGACCTCTGACAGCCGCCCGACCACGTGAGCGGAACTTCGTAGCCTGCTACGAAGTTCCGCTCACGTGGTTTTCGCCCTCAGGGGACGTAGCGAACGGCACCCTTGTCCGCCGATGTCGCCAGGGCGGCGTAGGCGCGTAGAGCCGTGGTGACCGTGCGCTGGCGATCGACCGGCTGCCACGGCCGCTCGGACGCGTTCATCTTCGCGCGTCGCGTCTCGAGGGTCTCGTCGTCGACGAGGATCTCGAGGGTACGGGTGGCCACGTCGATTCGAACCTGGTCGCCGTTCTCGACGAGCCCGATCACACCGCCGGCGGCGGCCTCGGGGGAAATGTGTCCGATGGACAGTCCCGAAGTTCCGCCGGAGAAGCGGCCGTCGGTGATCAGTGCGCAGACCTTGCCCAGTCCGGCCCCCTTGAGGAAGGCCGTCGGGTGCAGCATTTCCTGCATGCCCGGGCCGCCCTTGGGGCCCTCGTAGCGGACGACCAGCACGTCACCGGGCCGAATCTTCTTCTGCAGGATGGCCGAGACCGCTTCTTCCTGCGACTCGACGACCAGTGCCGGACCCTGGAAAGAGAACAGGTCCTCGTCGATCCCTGCGGTCTTGAGGATCGCACCGTCGACGGCGATGTTGCCGCGCAGTACCACCAGGCCACCCTCGACCGTGTAGGCATGCTCGAGATCGCGGATGCAGCCACCTGCGGCGTCCGTGTCGAGCGAGGACCAGCGGTTGCCGGTGGAGAACGGTTCGACGGTGCGGACACCGCCCGGGGCGGCGTGGAACAGCTCGACGGCCTCGGCGGAGGCCTTGCCGGATCGAATGTCCCAGGTGTCGAGCCATTCCTCGAAGCTCTTCGTGTGCACGGTCGAGACATCGGTTTCGAGCAGGTTCGCGCGTCGCAATTCGCCGAGCAGGGCCGGGATTCCGCCGGCGCGGTGCACGTCTTCCATGTGGTAGTCGGAATTGGGGGAGACCTTCGACAGGCACGGGACCTTGCGGCTGATGGCGTCGATGGAGTCCAGATCGAAGTCGACCTCGCCTTCCTGCGCGGCAGCGAGGGTGTGCAGCACCGTATTGGTGGATCCGCCCATCGCGACGTCGAGAGCCATGGCGTTGCGGAACGCGGCCGGAGTGGCGATGTTGCGGGGGAGGACCGATTCGTCCTCGTCGCGGTAGTACTTCAGCGCTGCCTCGACGATGGTGGTGCCGGCACGTGTGAACAGCGCGCGGCGGGCCGCGTGAGTGGCCAGCGTGGAGCCGTTGCCGGGCAAGGCGAGACCGAGCGCCTCGGTGAGGCAGTTCATCGAGTTGGCCGTGAACATGCCCGAGCACGACCCACACGTGGGGCACGCGCTGCGCTCGACCTCGTCGAGGCCCGCCTCGGACACGGCGTCGTTGGCGCTGGCGGAGATCGCGGTGATCAGGTCGGTCGGTGCCTGCGCGACGCCGTCGACGACCACCGCCTTGCCTGCCTCCATCGGTCCACCGGAGACGAAGACGGCAGGGATGTTCAGGCGCATCGCGGCATTGAGCATGCCGGGAGTGATCTTGTCGCAGTTCGAGATGCACACCAAGGCGTCGGCCGTGTGGGCGTTGGCCATGTACTCGACGGAGTCGGCGATGATCTCGCGGCTGGGCAGCGAGTACAACATGCCGCCGTGACCCATGGCGATTCCGTCGTCGACGGCGATGGTGTGGAACTCCCGGGGTACGCCGCCTGCAGCTCGTACGGCGTCGGCGACGATCTCGCCCACGTTCTTCAGATGCACGTGGCCGGGGACGAACTGGGTGTACGAGTTCGCGATGGCGACGATGGGTTTTCCGAAGTCCGAATCGGTCATTCCGGTGGCGCGCCACAGCGAGCGTGCGCCCGCGGCGTTGCGTCCGACAGTGGTGACCCGTGAGCGTAGCGGCGGCATAGTGCGTTGTCCTCGTTCGTTGCAGCGGTTTCTCGCACCGAGGAGATTACTCGCCGCCGACTACCGGTCCTTCGGTGCCTGTTCGCCGTCGCCCTCGGTGTCGTCGGCTTCCTCACGGTCCCGATCCTCCGCGGCGGCAGCAGCGGCGGCCGCGGCGTAGGGGTCGGTGATACGGCCGCCGCTGGCCGCGGCGAGCTGGGGGAGTAGGTCGAATCGCACCAGCGGTAGGGACTTCTCGCTCTTGTCGGTCAGGACCACACGCGCCCATCGACGGTCCGGGAAGTGCAGACCCACCACCGAGTCCCACGTGATCACATCCGAACCCACGAACCGTCGAGCCGTGATCGCCTCGGGAGAGACGACCGTGCGCACCCGAAACACCCAGATGCCGGCGACGATGGGCAGGATGAGCAGCCAGCCCATGGCCAGGGGCCAGCTGGCGGCGGTCAGTCCGGTGCCGAAGAGCAAGAGGCCTACGCCGAGGAGCGCGAGGCGCGGGACTCGAATGACCTGCGCTGTCGGTGGTTGCGGTCCCTCGGCACCGTTCGGTGACTCGGGTGCGGTGTGGGATGATGGCCGAGGTGGTTCGGACTGCTGCGAAGACGACACCCATTCATCTTCGCATTGCATCTACGCGATCTCACATAATGGGATTGCGTCGTGACGAGTTTGACTCTTCCCTGTGCGCGCGCCTACCGTCGAGCGCGTGAAGCGGAATTGGATACTCGTAATCGGCCGGCGCGTCAACGCCTGAGCCGGTTGTTCAAACTCGCATCGACGCGCCACCCTCGTACAGCTCACGCTGACGGGGGTTTTTTCTTGCCCAGAGATCGCCCAGCAATTTCACATTCCTGAGGAAGCAATCAGTGAGCGCACCAACCGCACGCCCAGGGCCCACGACCCGTAAGTCGGGGACAGCCGCCAGCCCGTCCGCAGACGCAGTGACCAACGGATCGCGACGCCACGTCGCACCGGAGAAGGTCACCGGCGCACAGTCGGTCGTTCGGGCCCTCGAAGAACTCGACGTCGACACCGTATTCGGCATTCCCGGTGGCGCGGTTCTCCCGGTCTACGACCCGCTCTTCGACTCGGTGAAGGTGCGCCACATTCTGGTGCGCCACGAGCAGGGTGCAGGCCACGCCGCGACCGGCTACGCCCAGGCGACCGGCAAGGTCGGCGTCTGCATGGCAACATCCGGTCCCGGCGCGACCAACCTCGTCACCCCACTCGCCGACGCTCAGATGGATTCGGTTCCCGTCGTCGCGATCACCGGCCAGGTCGCCCGTAGTCTCATCGGGACCGACGGCTTCCAGGAAGCCGACATCTCGGGTATCACGATGCCGATCACCAAGCACAACTTCCTCATCACCGACGGTGCCGACATCCCGCGCATCATGGCCGAGGCGTTCTACATCGCCGCCTCGGGCCGTCCCGGTGCGGTGCTCGTCGACATCCCCAAGGACGTCCTGCAGGCGCAGACCACGTTCTCGTGGCCGCCGGAGATGCGTCTGCCCGGCTACCGTCCGGTCACCAAGCCGCACGGCAAGCAGGTCCGCGAAGCGGCCCGCTACATCGCCGACGCCAAGCAGCCGGTGCTCTACGTCGGTGGCGGCGTCATCAAGGCCGACGCCTCGGCGGAGCTGCTCGAGCTGGCCGAACTGACCGGAATTCCTGTCGTGACCACTCTGATGGCCCGCGGCGCGTTCCCCGACTCGCACAATCTGAACCTCGGCATGCCGGGTATGCACGGCACCGTCGCCGCGGTGGCCGCATTGCAGCGGAGCGATCTGCTGATCACGCTCGGTGCCCGGTTCGACGACCGAGTCACCGGCCAGCTCTCGTCCTTCGCGCCGGATGCCAAGGTCATCCATGCCGACATCGATCCGGCCGAGATCGGCAAGAACCGCTACGCCGACGTGCCGATCGTCGGCGACTGCCGTGAGGTCATCACCGAGCTCATCGAGGCCCTGCGGGCGGACCGTGCGACCGGAACCACGCTCGATCTCGAGCAGTGGTGGGTCTACCTGAACGGCATCCGGAAGACCTACCCGCTGAGTTACGACCGCCCGTCCGACGGATCGATGTCACCGGAGTTCGTCATCAGCTCGGTCGGCAAGTTCGCCGGCCCCGACGCGATCTACTGCGCCGGCGTCGGTCAGCACCAGATGTGGGCTGCACAGTTCATCAACTACGAGAAGCCGCGTACGTGGCTCAACTCGGGCGGCCTCGGCACGATGGGGTACGCGGTTCCGGCCGCAATGGGTGCCAAGAGGGGCCTCCCCGACGCCGAGGTGTGGGCCATCGACGGCGACGGATGCTTCCAGATGACCAATCAGGAACTCGCGACCTGCGCGGTCGAGGGCATACCGATCAAGGTCGCACTCATCAACAACGGCAACCTCGGCATGGTTCGCCAGTGGCAGACCCTGTTCTACGAGGAGCGCTACTCCAACACCAATCTCGGTACCCACGGTGCCGTTCGCATCCCCGATTTCGTGAAGCTCGCCGAGGCGCTCGGTTGCGTCGGGCTGCGGTGCGAGCGGGAAGAGGACGTCGACGCGGTGATCGCTCAGGCACGAGCGATCAACGATCGTCCGGTCGTCATCGACTTCATCGTGGGAGCCGACGCACAGGTGTGGCCGATGGTCGCTGCCGGTACCGGCAACGACGAGATCATGGCCGCGCGCGGAATCCGTCCGCTGTTCGACGAGGACGAGACCGTGGGAAGCGAGCCCGGCCTCGACGAGGCCATGGAGCGCGAGCAGGCCCCACACCCGCAGATCGACGACGTGAAAGGCACCGACAAGTGAGCACGAGCCATACCCTCAGCGTCCTCGTCGAGGACAAGCCAGGTGTGCTGGCCCGCGTCGCCGCGTTGTTCTCGCGCCGTGGTTTCAACATCTCCTCGCTTGCCGTCGGCGGTACCGAGATTCCCGAGATCTCGCGGATGACGATCGTGGTCACCGTCGACGAATTCCCGCTCGAGCAGGTGACCAAGCAGCTCAACAAGCTCATCAACGTCATCAAGATCGTCGAGCAGGACGACGACTCCTCGGTGGCTCGCGAGTTGGTGCTGATCAAGGTCCGCGCCGACGCCAGTGTGCGCAGTGAGGTCATCGAAACGGTGAACCTGTTCCGCGCCAAGGTGATCGACGTATCTCCCGAGGCCGTGACGGTCGAGGCGACGGGCACCCGCTCGAAGCTCGATGCGTTGCTGAAGATGTTGGACCCCTATGGAATTCGAGAAATAGTTCAGTCGGGAGTCGTTGCCGTCGGACGTGGACCGAAATCGATCACAGCGTCGCGCTGAGCGACGGACGTGATTTTCAGCGAAATCGAAGAGGAAAGGTTACAAACAGTGGCAGTCGAGATGTTCTACGACGACGATGCTGATCTGTCGATCATCCAGGGCCGCAAGGTCGCTGTGATCGGTTACGGAAGCCAGGGCCACGCGCACTCGCTGAGCCTGCGCGACTCCGGTGTCGATGTGCGCATCGGCCTGGCTGCGGGCTCGAAGTCCCGCGCCAAGGCGGAGGAGCAGGGCCTGAAGGTCGGCACTCCCGCCGAGGTGTCCGAATGGGCCGACGTGATCATGGTGCTCGCACCCGACACCGCGCAGGCCAAGATCTTCTCCGAGGAGATCGAGCCCAACCTGAAGGACGGCGACGCGCTGTTCTTCGGGCACGGACTCAACATCCACTTCGACCTGATCAAGGCACCGGAGTTCGTCACCGTCGGCATGGTCGCACCCAAGGGCCCCGGCCACCTCGTGCGTCGCCAGTTCGTCGACGGCAAGGGCGTTCCCGCGCTCATCGCCATCGACCAGGACCCCAAGGGCGAAGGTCAGGCGCTGGCCCTCTCCTGGGCCAAGGGCATCGGCGGAACGCGCGCAGGCGTCATCAAGACCACGTTCAAGGAAGAGACCGAGACCGACCTCTTCGGCGAGCAGGCCGTGCTGTGCGGCGGCACCGAGGAGCTCGTCAAGACGGGCTTCGAGGTCATGGTCGAGGCCGGATACGCGCCCGAGATGGCGTACTTCGAGGTGCTGCACGAGCTCAAGCTCATCGTCGACCTCATGTACGAGGGCGGCATCGCTCGGATGAACTACTCGGTGTCCGACACCGCGGAGTTCGGTGGCTACCTCTCGGGACCGCGCGTGATCGACGCAGGCACCAAGGAGCGCATGAAGGCGATCCTGGCCGACATCCAGTCGGGTGAGTTCACCCGTCGCCTCGTCGCCAACGTCGAGAACGGCAACACCGAGCTCGAAGGCCTGCGCAAGGCCAACGCCGAGCACCCCATCGAGGTCACCGGCAAGAAGCTGCGCGACCTGATGAGCTGGGTCGATCGCCCGATCACCGAAACGGCCTGATTCTCATCGAATCACGTTCTCACGCATGCTGATCGAAGGGCACCCCTGCATCCGTAGGGGTGCCCTTCGATGCGTGAGGCAGGTGGCGTCACAGTTCGACGTCTCCGGCCTCTAAACTGTTTCTGCTGCACCAGCTCCGACTTTTCACCGACAACAGTCTCGAACCGACATAGGGAGTTCTTCACGTGAGCCAGCCAGGCCGTCCTGTCGTTCTGATCGCCGACAAACTTGCGCCGTCCACCGTCGAGGCATTGGGCGACGGCGTCGAGGTCCGTTGGGTCGACGGCCCGGATCGCCCCGCGCTGCTGGCCGCGGTCCCCGAGGCCGACGCGATCCTGGTGCGTTCCGCGACCACGGTCGACGCAGAGGTTCTCGCCGCCGGAACCAATCTCAAGATCGTCGCCCGCGCCGGCGTCGGCCTGGACAACGTCGACGTACCCGCAGCCACCGAGCGCGGTGTCCTCGTCGTCAACGCCCCGACGTCGAACATTCACACCGCCGCCGAGCATGCGGTGACACTGCTGCTGTCGGCCGCGCGCCAGATCCCCGCTGCCGACGCCACTCTGCGTCAGCACGAGTGGAAGCGCAGCAAGTTCAACGGTGTCGAGATCTTCGGCAAGACCGTCGGTGTCGTCGGACTCGGCCGCATCGGTCAGCTGTTCGCGCAGCGTCTCGCTGCGTTCGAGACCCACATCATCGCCTACGACCCCTACGTCTCGGCTGCGCGTGCCGCCCAGCTCGGCATCGAACTGGTGAGCCTGGACGAGCTGCTCGAGCGCGCCGACATGTTCTCGGTTCACCTCCCGAAGACCCCGGAGACCAAGGGCATCATCGGCAAGGAAGCCCTGGCCAAGACCAAGCCCGGTGTCATCGTCGTCAACGCCGCTCGCGGTGGACTGGTCGACGAGCAGGCCCTGGCCGACGCCATCACCAGTGGCCACGTGTTCGCCGCCGGAATCGACGTCTACGCCTCCGAGCCGTGCACCGACAGCCCCCTGTTCGAGCTGCCGCAGGTCGTGGTCACCCCCCACCTCGGCGCGTCGACGACCGAGGCACAGGACCGGGCGGGCACCGATGTCGCCAAGTCGGTTCTGCTCGCTCTCGCAGGCGAATTCGTGCCCGACGCCGTCAACGTCAAGGGTGGTGCCGTGGGCGAGGAGGTGTCGCCGTGGCTCGAGATCGTGCGTAAGCAGGGTGTGCTGCTCGGCGCTCTGTCCACCGAACTTCCCACGTCGCTGTCGGTCGACGTCCGCGGCGAACTCGCCGCCGAGGACGTCGAGATCCTCAAGCTCTCGGCGCTGCGCGGTCTGTTCTCCGCCGTCATCGAGGACTCGGTCACGTTCGTCAACGCCCCGTCGCTCGCCGAGGAGCGTGGCGTCACCGCCGAGGTCACCACCGCGTCCGAGAGCGAGAACCACCGCAGTGTGGTCGACATCCGCGCCGTCTACGGCGACGGCTCGGTGCTCAACGTCGCGGGCACTCTGACCGGCACCACGCAGGTCGAGAAGATCGTCAACATCAACGGCCGCAACTTCGACCTCCGTGCCGAGGGCAAGAACCTCATCGTCAACTACGCGGATCAGCCCGGCAGCCTCGGCCGGATCGGCACCCTGCTCGGCGATGCCGGCATCGACATCCAGGCCGCCGCACTGAGCCAGGACTCCGAGGGCGACGGCGCAACGATTCTGCTGCGCGTCGACAAGGACGTGTCGGAGGAGTTGAGCGCAAGCATTGCCACCGCGGTCGGCGCGTCCACCATCGAACTGGTCGACCTGTCCTGAGCATCGCTCGCAGTCGATCGAACGAAGTCGAAGAATCACGAGGAGTGAGATGAAGCTGGCCGTCATCGCCGGAGACGGTATCGGACCGGAGGTCGTCACCGAGGCGCTCGCCGTGCTCGACGTCGTTGCACCCGGTGCCGAGAAGACCGAGTACGACCTCGGCGCGCGTCGCTACAACGCCACCGGGGAACTGCTGCCGGACTCGGTGTTGGCCGAACTGCGCGAGCACGACGCGATTCTGTTGGGAGCCATCGGTGATCCGTCGGTTCCGAGCGGCGTGCTCGAGCGCGGACTGCTGTTGCGCGCTCGGTTCGAGCTCGATCACCACATCAACCTGCGTCCGGCCAAGCTGTACCCGGGTGTCGTCGGCCCACTCGCCGGTGACAAGGACATCGACGTCGTGGTCGTGCGGGAGGGCACCGAGGGGCCGTACACCGGCAACGGTGGCGCGCTTCGTGTCGGCACCCCGCACGAGGTGGCCACCGAGGTCAGTGTCAACACCCGTTACGGGGTCGAGCGGGTGGTGCGCAACGGTTTCGAGCGGGCTCTGACTCGGCGCAAGCATCTGACGCTGCTGCACAAGACCAATGTGCTCACGTTCGCAGGCAGCCTCTGGGCTCGCACGGTGGACGAGGTCGCGGCCGAGTTCCCGGACGTCGAGGTCGCGTACCAGCACATCGACGCCGCGATGATTCACCTCGTGACCGACCCGGGCCGGTTCGACGTCATCGTCACCGACAATCTGTTCGGAGACATCGTGACGGACCTGTCGGCGGCGGTGACCGGCGGAATCGGTTTGGCCGCAAGCGGAAACATCGATGCGACCGGAACCAATCCGAGTATGTTCGAGCCCGTGCACGGCAGTGCTCCCGACATCGCAGGGCAGCAGAAGGCGGACCCGACGGCCGCGATCCTGTCGGTGTCGTTGTTGCTCGATCATCTGGGCGATGCGGCAGGTGCGGCGCGGGTGGAAGCCGCTGTCGCAGCGGATCTCGCCGAGCGAGGAACCACAACCGCGTCGACGAAGGACATCGGCGCGAGAATCGCAGCGCGTCTGTAGCAGGGCCGTCACGACATGCCACGGTGGGCCGACTGCCCACCGTGGCATGTCGTGTTTCTCGGGCATCCCCGCAGGTCTGGATCAGCCGGCGCTGTCGGAATTCTCGTCGGGAGTCTCGGGACGTGGATCGTCGGGGACGATCGGTACGGAGAGTGCAGGGAAGATCGCCGACACCAGGAATGCGACGGGAAAGCTGACCGTCGCAAGCGCCCCGAAGATCGGCGGTACGGCCGACGCGAACACGTACTGACTCGTGTTCTGCACGCCGAGGGCGCGTCC
Source organism: Rhodococcus sp. 05-339-2 (assembly GCF_002258965.1). Lineage (NCBI taxonomy): Bacteria > Bacillati > Actinomycetota > Actinomycetes > Mycobacteriales > Nocardiaceae > Rhodococcus > Rhodococcus sp. 05-339-2. The sequence goes on along the minus strand of NZ_NOYW01000018.1, from coordinate 713,476 downwards.
GCTCCAATACGGTCCCGATATCTCTGCAACAGCAGTGAAGGCAAGGCCGTTCGGTGCAACGGTGGCGACGGACGCGACGACGAGCAGGACGATCGCGGCGGGGGAGTCGAACCAGTCGGCGATGCCGAGCCCCAGCATGCTGACGGTGGCGGTGGCCGCAACCCACCGTAGGGGCCGCATGCGGCTACCGACCCGATCGGAGAGTGCTCCGACGCTCATCCGGCCCAGTGCACCGAGGATCTGGGTGACGGTGACGAGGACGCCCGCAGCCGCAGCAGTCCACCCTCGGTCGGTCATCAGCCACACGAGCGCAAACGTCCAGACCACGTACTGCGGAACCACCAACAGGATGGACGTGGCATGAATGCGCCACAGTTGGCTGCTGCCTCGGTACGGATTGTCGAGCAGACCCTGCGCCGCTGCGTCGATACGATTCGGACGGGGAGGGTCGACGACCGCCAGGCACAGCAGGGCGCTCGCAGCGCACACGGCAGCGGGTACGAGCAGTGCCACTCCGACGCCGTGGTCACGGGCGATGGGTGGGATGGTGAGGGCGGCAAGGGCAACGCCCAGGGGCACCGACATCTGCCTGATGCCCATTGCCAGTCCACGGCGATGCGGCGGGAACCATCCCACCACCACGCGTCCGCTGGCGCTGTTCGCACTGGCCGCTGCCATACCGCCGACCAGCAGCAGGACGGCGAGCACCGGGATGGACGTGCTGACCACCGCGCCGAGACTCGCTGCGGCCGTGAGCCCGAGCCCGATCACCAGAACGAGACGTTCGCCGATGCGGTCGACGAGCACGCCCCATGCGATGAGGGTCAGCATGATGCCGACGGTGGGCATCGCAACCACGAATCCTGCAGTCGCAAGGCCGAGTCCCCGGTCGTCGTGCAGGGCAGGAATGAGAAATGCAGCACCGTTGATGAAGACGGCGCCCGCAGTCTGCGCGAGCATCCCGAGCACGAGCATGAACCACCGTCGCGTCTCGCCGATGCTGGACAACTGCTTCGTGTCGCTCATTCCGGCCTTTCGTCTCAAAATATGGACATACGATCTTGCTATGTGGATCAACGCGAACTTTACACCGGCGAAAGATCGGTGGATCGGACGGCGTCGACGTGCGGAGAACGACGGTCGATAGACTTCCGGCATGCGTCTCGGTCGAATTGCAAGTCCTGATGGTGTGGCATTCGTGAGTATCGAAGGTGAGGGTGACTCGCAGACTGCGAAGGAAATCGCCGAACATCCTTTCGGCACACCCACGTTCACGGGTCGGTCGTGGCCTCTGGCCGACGTGCGACTGCTCGCCCCCATCCTCGCCAGCAAGGTCATCGCCATCGGTAAGAACTACGCCGCGCACGTGGCCGAGATGGGCGGTGAGGCTCCGAAGGACCCCGTGATCTTCATCAAGCCGAACACCTCCATCGTCGGGCCCGGAGCGCCCATCGTGCTGCCACCGTCCTCGAACGAGGTGCACTTCGAGGGTGAACTGGCGATCGTCATCGGCCGCCCGTGCAAGGACGTCCCGGCCTCCAAGGCGCACGAGGTGGTGCTCGGATACACCGTCGCCAACGACGTCTCGGCCCGTGACCACCAGAAGCACGACGGACAGTGGACTCGCGCCAAGGGGCACGACACCTTCTGCCCACTCGGGCCCTGGATCGAGACCTCGCTCGACCCGACCGATCTCGAGATCAAGACCGAGGTCGACGGCGTGGTCAAGCAGCAGAGTCGCACTTCGCTTCTGCTGCACGACATTCCGAAGATCATCGAATGGGTGTCCGCGGTGATGACACTGCTCCCCGGAGACGTCATTCTCACCGGAACCCCCGAGGGAGTCGGACCCATCACCGACGGAGACAGCGTGTCGATCACCGTCGAGGGAATCGGTACCCTGACCAACCCCGTCGCAGCGAAGAAGTAGGGCGAGCATGACCACAGCAACAGATGTCCGCGTTCGGTTCTGCCCGTCGCCCACCGGGACCCCGCACGTCGGTCTGGTCCGAACCGCACTGTTCAACTGGGCGTTCGCCCGGCACCACGGCGGCACCTTCGTCTTTCGCATCGAGGACACCGACGCAGCACGCGACTCCGAAGAGTCCTACGCCGCCCTGCTCGACGCGTTGCGCTGGCTCGGCCTCGAGTGGGACGAGGGCCCCGAGGTGGGTGGCCCGTACGAGCCCTACCGGCAGTCGCTGCGTCGCGAGCAACACGTTGCCGTCGTGCAGCAGTTGCTCGATGCCGGCGAGGCCTACGAGTCGTTCTCCACACCGGAGGAAGTGGAATCCCGTCACAAGGCAGCCGGACGCGACCCCAAACTCGGTTACGACAACTTCGACCGCGACCTGACGCCGGAGCAGCGCGAGGCCTATCGAAGCGAGGGACGCGGGGCCGTCGTGCGACTGCGGATGCCCGATCACGATCTGACGTGGAACGACCTCGTGCGCGGGGAGACCACGTTCAAGGCCGGGACCGTACCGGATTTCGCTCTGACCCGAGGCAACGGAGTTCCGCTGTACACGTTGGTCAATCCGGTGGACGACGCACTGATGAAGATCACTCACGTCCTGCGCGGCGAGGACCTGCTGTCGTCGACGCCTCGTCAGCTCGCTCTCTACGAGGCACTGATCCGGATCGGCGTCGCAGAACGCACCCCCGAGTTCGGGCACCTGCCGTTCGTCATGGGCCAGGGCAACAAGAAGCTGTCCAAGCGTGACCCCGAATCGAATCTGTTCATCCACCGCGATCGTGGGTTCGTTCCGGAAGGTCTGCTGAACTACCTCGCTCTTCTCGGCTGGGGCATCTCGGACGATCACGACGTCTTCTCTCTCGACGAGATGGTGGCGGCGTTCGAGATCTCGTCGGTCAATTCCAACCCGGCACGCTTCGATCAGAAGAAGGCCGACGCGATCAACGCCGAGCACATCAGGATGCTGGCAGCTGACGATTTCGCGGCGCGGTTGCGCGAATACCTCGTCGCGCAGGGCCATCTCTCCGAGCCGGTCGACGAGAAGGTGTTCGCCGTCGCGGCCGATCTGGTGCAGACCCGCATCGTCGTCCTCTCGGATGCCTGGGGACTGCTGAAGTTCCTGTTCGTCGACGAGGCGGACTTCGGGATCGACCCTGCGGCCGCGGCGAAGAACCTCGGTGCCGATGCCGCACCCGTTCTCGACGCCACGGTCGAGGCGCTGACGGCGTTGCAGACCTGGACCACGGCCGATCTGGAGGCGACTCTCAAGGACGCGCTGATCGAGAAGCTCGAGCTCAAGCCGCGCAAGGCTTTCGCCCCGATTCGGGTGGGAGTGACCGGGTCGCACATCAGTCCGCCGCTGTACGAGTCCATGGAATTGCTCGGGCGCGAGAAGACCCTGGCACGCCTGGCTGCAGCACGCGCCCGGGTGGCGTGACGGCGCACGGCCGCAGGCGCACCGCGGGCCGCGGGGGCAGCCTCGAATGAGTGTCTCCGATCGACTGGATCGACTCCAGCGCAGGCGGCCGGTCCTCGGCTATCCCATTGCGGTGGTGTACAAGTTCGTCGACGATCAGGGCGGCTACCTCGCCGCCCTGATCACGTACTACGCCTTCGTCTCGCTCTTTCCTGCGCTGCTGCTCTTCTCCGTGATTCTGGGCATCGTGTTGATGGGCAACCCGGAGCTGCAACAACAGATCCTGAACTCGGCACTCGGTCAGATCCCGGCGGTCGGTGAAGAATTGGGGCGTCCCGAACGGATAGGTGGCGGCACGGTCGGTCTGGCGGTGGGTATCCTCGGGTCGCTGTACGGCGGGCTCGGTGTGTCCGTTGCGCTGCAGAACGCGATGAACACCGCATGGGCCGTACCGAAGAATCTCCGGCCCGATCCTATTCGAGCCCGAGTGCGGGGACTGGGTTTGCTGAGCACCGTGGGCCTGGCGGTACTGGCTATCACCGCACTCAATGTGCTCAGTGCCGCAGGATATTTCGGCCCGGAATCAGGTCTCGTCGTCTTCGTGATCGGAACGCTGCTGTACGTCGGGGTGTTCGTCGTTGCGTTTCGGCTCGCCACAGTGCGAGCGGTGTCGATCGGACAGGTACTCCCGGGAGCCGTAGTGGCCGGTCTGACGTGGCAGCTACTGCAGACGTTCGGCGGTGTGTACGTGAAATACGTCGCCGCGAGTTCGACGGTGACGAACGGTGTCTTTGCAGTGGTGCTCGGGCTGTTGGCCTTTCTGTACGTGACCTCGGTATCGATCGTGATCTGCATCGAGATCAACGTGGTTCGTGTCGACAGGCTGTTCCCGCGGTCCCTTCTGGCCCCGTTCACCGACGATGTCGAACTGACCGAAGGTGACAAACTCACCTACACCGGACAGGCAGAAGCACAACGCAGCACGCCGTTCGAGGACATCGACGTGACGTTCGCCGACCCACCGGGAGCTCAGTCCGAATCCGGCTCCGAGCCTGCAGCCGAAGCGCCGTAGAAGCGGTCTATTCTCGTCTCCATCGGAAACCGGACGGCCGTGTCGCCGAACATCAGCCGAGTTGCCGACAACGCCGATGCTGCAATCGCTTCGGCGGCACGCTCAGAGTCGGCGGCGGGACAATGCACCACCACCTCGTCGTGTTGAAAGAACACCAACTCGCTGCTGGTCCCGGAATCCCCGTCGCTCCTGCGGGCTCCGCTCCCGGCCAACCGGCCACGCAGATCGGCCAACAAGCACAGCGCCCATTCGGCGGCGGTGGCCTGTACGACGAAATTGCGCGTGAACCGGCCCCGCGCGTGCGCGTCACCTTCCGACCACCACTGCGGCGAGGGCGGTGGGCAGGCCCGTCCGAGCCACGAACGAACGACCTCGCCCCGTTCTCCCGCGCGGGCGGCCTCCTCCACCAGTGCGACGGCACCGGGGAACGAGGCCCGTAGTCGCGTCAGCAGCGAACGCGCCTCGCCGGAGGTCGCCCCGTACAGGACCCCGAGAACGGCAACCTTGGCGTGGCTGCGATCGCCACCGAACGATGCTGCCGCCACCGGTGCATACAGATCTGCGGTGCCTGCCGCGGCGACCATACCGGGATCGCCGGACATCGCAGCGAGAATGCGCGGTTCGAGCTGACCGGCGTCGGCGGCCACGAACGTGTACCCGGGATCGGCGATCACACTGGCGCGCAGGGGTTTCGGAATCTGCAGGCCGCCTCCGCCGCGACTGGCCCACCGGCCCGAGACCACAGCGCCGGGAACATAGACCGGACGGAAACGATCGTCGCGAACCCACGCGTCGAGCCATGCCCACCCGTTCGCAGCGTGCAGCTTCGACAGATCGCGGTGGCGCAGCAGCAGCGGAACTGCCGGGTGATCGATGTCGCGGATGACGTGCGCTCGAGTCGATGTCAGTTCGATACCGACGCGCGCGAACGCGGCCACCAGCTCCACGGGAGAGGCAGGGTTGACGCGCCGCCCGAACGCCGACGAGATCTGGTTCTCGAGCTCGACCAGAGCCGGGGGTGCAGAACCGTCCAGCGGCCGCGCACCGAGCATCGTGTCCAGATGACGGCGATGTGCCGACGCCGAGAACGGCAACCCGTCGAAGGTCATCTCCGCGGCGGCCAGGCCCCCGGCCGACTCGGCCGCCGCCAGCAGGTGCAGTGCGCGATCGTCACCGATGTCGCGAAGCTGACGCCGATACTCGGTGAGCACGGCCGCGGGATCGGAGTTGGGGTTCGCGTCGAACAGCCCCGGCCGCAGGTCGGCGGGAGCCGACGGGACAGTCGCCGAGCCGGCGCGCATCGCCAGAATCGCACCGACCAGGGCCAGATCGTGACAGCGGCGTACGCGTACTCCTCGTTCGAGCAACCGAGGGTAGATCCGGCTGGTGTCCTCCCACACCCACCTCGGCCGTTCGTCTCGCTCCAGCCCGGCAACGGCCGCGACCGGATCCTCGGCCACCGTGGGTTCACGCTGCATCGAGCCGTCGTCGGCGAGGTACGTCAGTACCGCCTGCTCGCCCTGAGGAACGAGCAGAACCCTCATCGGACTCGGCTGGGTCTGCGATCGGTCACGGAGAACAAGTCTGCTCCACTGGTCGGACGAGGCGTCGAGGGGGCTCCTGGGGCCCGAGGAAGCTGCGACTCGGGCCGGCCCCGACGTCTGCGCCGCGCGGTTTCGGTGGCTCTGAGCAGCCGATTTGCAGAATGGGTAGTCACCTTTGATAGTCTCTATCCCGGCTCGAAACGCAGTGCACATCGATCGTGGTGCGCAGTTCGATTCAAGTCCATTGGGGTATGGTGTAATTGGCAACACAGCGGTTTCTGGTACCGCCATTCTAGGTTCGAGTCCTGGTACCCCAGCGAGCAGGTGAGGGCGATTTTGTCGCCGAGGCCGAGGCAGTTAAGCTGGCTCAGCGTTACAAGCTCGAACAACAATGCAGGTGAAGTTCCTGGCCCCGTCGTCTAGCGGCCTAGGACGCCGCCCTCTCAAGGCGGTAGCGCGGGTTCGAATCCCGTCGGGGCTACAACAGACAACACCCTCTCGATCCGTGGATCGGGAGGGTGTTGTCGTTTCGGTGTGGGCGTCTCAGACGCTCTTGCGGCGGAACATCTTCTGATGGTCGGCCGGACCGTGAGCGTTGTTGACCTTCGGCCCACCGTCCTTGTGTTCGACGGAATTGTGGGACTTGCTGTTCTTCTGTTCCAGGACTTCGCGGAATTTCTTCTTCAGTTCTTCACTGCCGGATTCGGGCATGGGTGACTCCTCGCAGTCGACGACCGGCCGGGTAGGCCGCTCGAGACGAAGGTACCCCACTCTCGCAGCGCGATCAGCTGGTTTTCCTCGGGCCGACAGGTCTGCGCCCTGCCTCAGAGTCGCTTGTGCAGTGCGTCCGCGGCCGCCAGGAGATCGGCGGCCCAGCGCGCTCCGGGCTTGCGCCCGATTCTATCGATCGGTCCCGACACCGAGATCGCCGCCACCACAGCGTCGTTGCTGTCGCGCACCGGCGCGGCAACGCTCGCGACGCCCGGTTCGCGCTCGCCCGCACTCTGCGCCCAACCGCGCCGTCGAACCTCGAGGAGGGTGCGCTCACCGAATTCCGCATCGGGCAGAACTGTTCGTTGAGTCTGTGAATCTGCCCATGCGAGAAGCACTTTGGCACCCGACCCGGCCGTCATCGGCAGGCGTGCTCCGACGAGCACGGTGTCTCGAAGTCCGGTCGGCGGCTCCATGGACGCCACGCACACCCGCACCGTTCCTTCGCGCCGATAGATCTGCACACTCTCGCCGGTGATCTCGCGTAGGCGGGGGAGTACCGAGGCAGCAGCATCGAGGAGGGCATCCGATGCGCTCGCCGCGAGCTCGCCCAGTCCCGGCCCGGTCCGCCACAGGCCGTCGGCATCTCGTACCAGAAGCCGGTGGGTCTCCAGGCCGACCGCGAGCCGGTGGGCCGTGGCCCTGGGCAGGCTCGTTCGAGCGCACAGATCACCCAGATTGCAGGGCTTCTCGGCCACCGCGTGCAGCACCGTCATCGCCTTGTCGAGGACACCGATACCGCTCGATTTGTCGACGAGGCCATTGGGGCTATGCTGTCTCATAGAACGATATTAGCCTCCCGCATGCTGAGATTGCACAACTACGACATCTTCGGTGCGCGTCGGGGGCATGATGTCGAGACGATCACGCGAGGTGAACCAGCCCGTTCACCGGCGCGACGACGACAGGGAAAGACGAGGTCCGCGACAGCGATGTCCGAAACACCGAAGACTTTGGCGGAGAAGGTATGGGACCAGCATGTGGTGGTCCGAGGCGGCGGCGAAGGCGGGGCGCGTGAGCCGGATCTGATCTACATCGACCTCCATCTGGTGCACGAGGTGACGAGCCCGCAGGCGTTCGACGGACTTCGCTTGGCCGGCCGCGGGCTGCGTCGTCCCGATCTGACGATCGCGACCGAGGACCACAACGTCCCGACGGCCGACATCTTCGCGCCCATCGCCGATCTGGTCTCGCGCACGCAGGTGGACACCCTTCGACGCAACTGCGAGGAATTCGGTGTTCGGCTCTATCCGATGGGCGATCTCGATCAGGGCATCGTGCACATCATCGGCCCACAGCTGGGTCTCACCCAGCCCGGCATGACCGTGGTGTGCGGAGACAGTCACACCTCGACGCACGGTGCCTTCGGCTCGATCGCAATGGGCATCGGCACCAGTGAGGTCGAGCACGTCATGGCCACGCAGACCTTGTCGCTGCGTCCTTTCAAGACGATGGCCATCACCGTCGACGGAGAACTCGCCCCCGGTGTGACGAGCAAGGATCTCATCCTCGCAGTCATCGCACAGATCGGCACCGGCGGCGGTCAGGGCTACGTCCTCGAATACCGCGGTGAGGCCATTCGCAAGCTGTCGATGGAAGCGCGAATGACCATCTGCAACATGTCGATCGAAGCCGGAGCGCGGGCAGGCATGATCGCACCCGACGAGGTCACCTACGAGTACCTGAAGGGACGCCCGCACGCTCCTCGCGGAGCCGACTGGGACGCGGCTGTGGCCGCGTGGAACGAATTGGCGACCGATCCGGATGCGGTGTTCGACAACGAGGTCCACATCGACGCCGACACGTTGACGCCGTTCGTCACGTGGGGAACGAATCCGGGTCAGGGTGCGCCACTTGGCGATACGGTGCCCGATCCGGAGGCGATGGTCGACGAGAGCGAGCGGGTGGCAGCCCAGAAGGCCTTGCAGTACATGGGCCTGGAAGCGGGCACGCCCATCCGCGATATCGCCGTCGACACCGTGTTCGTCGGCTCGTGCACCAACGGCCGAATCGAGGATCTGCGGGCCGTCGCGTCCGTTCTCGAAGGACACCGGGTTGCCGACGGAGTGCGAATGCTGGTGGTACCGGGTTCCATGCGGGTGCGAGCGCAGGCCGAGGAGGAAGGTCTGGGTGAGATATTCACGGCCGCAGGAGCGGAGTGGCGTCAGGCCGGTTGCTCGATGTGCCTGGGAATGAACCCGGACCAATTGGCGTCGGGCGAGAGATCGGCGTCGACGTCCAACCGCAATTTCGAGGGTAGGCAGGGCAAGGGTGGGCGCACCCATCTCGTGTCACCGTTGGTAGCAGCGGCAACGGCAATCCGCGGAACCCTGTCGTCTCCGGCGGATCTCGCGTAAACGCGTCTTCGCTCGGATCGATCGAACTCAGAGGAGCACATTCGATGGAAGCTTTCACTCGACACACCGGTATCGGAGTTCCGCTCCGGCGGTCCAACGTCGACACCGACCAGATAATCCCCGCGGTCTACCTCAAGCGCGTCACGCGCACCGGATTCGAGGACGGGTTGTTCGCCGCCTGGCGCTCGGACCCGAACTTCGTGTTGAACCTCGAGCCCTACGACCGAGGCTCGGTGCTCGTTGCCGGGCCCGACTTCGGTACGGGATCGTCACGCGAGCATGCCGTCTGGGCACTCTCGGACTTCGGATTTCGGGTCGTGATCGCCTCCCGTTTCGCCGATATCTTCCGCGGAAACTCGGGTAAGGCCGGGCTGCTGGCTGCCGAAGTGGATCAATCCGACGTCGAATTGCTGTGGAAAGCCTTAGAAGAACAGCCCGGTCTGGAAATAATTGTCGACCTCGTCGACAAGACCGTAACGGCTGGAACGTTGGTGGTGCCCTTTGCGATTGACGACTACACGCGGTGGCGTCTGCTGGAGGGCCTGGACGACATCGGATTGACATTACGCCAGGTAGAGGCCATTACGGAGTACGAAAAGTCAAGGCCTTCATACAAACCCCTGACCCTTCCGGCGCGGATCGAGACACCCGCCGAAAGCTGATCGGCGGCGGTCCGACACGCTTTGCGGCCGTGAATCATTCCGCGACACCAGAATGAAAATTGGCGTGGCGCATAGACTCTTGACGACTTGGGGTTTACCGTTGTAGTAGTCGGTCCGACGATGGGCCACCATATAGCGGAGGAAATCCATGAACAAGGCAGAGCTGATTGACGCCCTGACCGAGAAGTTGGGGTCTGATAGGCGGAGCGCCACAGAGGCTGTCGAGAACATCGTCGACACCATCGTGCGCGCAGTGCACCGCGGCGAGAGTGTCACGATCACGGGCTTCGGCGTGTTCGAGCAGCGTCGTCGCGCAGCCCGCGTCGCCCGTAACCCCCGCACCGGCGAGACCGTTCGCGTGAAGCCGACCAACGTTCCGGCATTCCGTCCGGGTGCGCAGTTCAAGGCCGTCATCGCCGGTGGCCAGAAGCTGCCCGCCACCGGTCCTGCCGTCAAGCGCGGTGCCGCTGCGGCTCCGGCCAAGAAGACTGCGGCTGCGAAGAAGACGGCTGCGAAGAAAGCTGCCGTGAAGACGACCGCCCGCAAGGCAACCACCGCTGCCGCCAAGAAGGCAGCACCGGCCAAGACCACAGCTCGTAAGGCAGCGGCTCCCGCGAAGACCGCCGCCAAGAAGGCAGCTCCCGCGAAGACCACCGCGCGCAAGACCGTTGCGAAGAAGGCTCCGGCCAAGACGACTGCGCGCAAGGCCGCAACGACTGCTGCTCCCGCCAAGAAGGCTCCGGCCAAGACAGCGGCCAAGAAGACCGTTGCCAAGAAGGCTCCGGCCAAGAAGGCACCGGCCAAGAAGGCCCCCGCGAAGCGCGCAGCAAAGAAGTAGAGCCTGCCTGCTTCACGTACGACAGTGTGAAACACCGCGGAAGGCCCCCGACTCGAACATCGAGTCGGGGGCCTTCTGTCGTTGGTGTTGCGCCGCTCAGCCGTCGGCGGTGAGGGTGGGCAACGGACTGGCGATGTGGTCGGCAGCGATGAGCCGACCGTCACGACGCGAGAGCACCCAAACACTGCCCTTACGATTTCGGTTGGCAGGCAACGTGATTCCGTCTTTTTCCGCCCACCATCGCATCAAGTCGGGAATCACCTTTCCCTGGCTGCAGACAACAGGGGTGCCGGGCAGTTCGGCTATGTCGCGAGCGCGATGTCGCCCCTTGCGAGGGTCGTCGGCGTAGCCTTCCTCGGACAGCAGATGCTCGGGAGTGATGTCCACACCCAACGATTCGGCGAACGGAGCGACTGTCTGGACGCATCGAGCACGGTCGGCTGCGTACACGGAATCACCGCCGAAGGCACGAAGCAGAGAGACCAAGGATTGGGCCTGCCGCCGTCCGGTCCTGTCGAGCGGACGGTCGACATCGTTGCCCTTGAACCGCGAGCGCGACCCGGCACTGCCGTGACGAACCAGCAGAACCGTCGAGGTGTCGGCAGGCTTGGCCACGAACCGGCGAAGGATCTTGTGGTCCATGGGGTACGAGAGTTCGCGGCCGACGTCCTCGGGTGCCACCCAGCGCAGTTCGTCCACCTCGACATTGGGGACGAACTCGCCCCCGGTGACCTCGGCCGCCCAGTACAGCACCTTCTTGACCCGACGATGCCCCGGAATCGGGTAGGTGACGTAGGACAGCGACCGTCCCAGTCGTGAGTCGAATCCGGTCTCCTCCTTCACCTCTCGGACCGCTGCGTCGACAGCTGTCTCGCCGGGATCGAGCTTGCCCTTGGGGAACGACCAGTCGTCGTACTTGGGCCTGTGCACCAAGGCGACCTCGACGCCGGAGTCGCCGCTCGGTGAACGACGCCACAGGATCGAGCCGGCCGCAAAGATGTTGGCGCGGGGAGAACCGTCGGAAGTGCCCATCAGGACGCCTGATTCCTCCGACTGCGCATCAGGTCGACCTGATGTTCACGAACCTTCTCGCCCCGAGCAGGTGACGCGACCCAGCCGCCGTCCGGTCCCAACTCCCAGCATCGAGTGGTGGGGTCGAGGGCGGAATCGAAGATGTCGCTGAGCTGGTTCGCCAGTCGGGGATCCTTGACCTGAGCCATCACCTCCACTCGGCGATCGAGGTTGCGGTGCATCATGTCTGCGCTGCCGATCCAGAACTCGTCCGCACCCTGGAAATGCAGAACCCGTGAGTGTTCGAGGAATCGACCGAGGATGGAACGAACTTCGATGTTCTCCGACAGCCCGGGAACTCCCGGCTTGAGCGCACATATTCCGCGGACCACCACCTTCACCGGCACTCCGGCAATCGATGCTCGGTAGAGCGCGTCGATGACCTGCTCGTCGACCAAGGCGTTGGCCTTGAGGCGAATTCCGGCCGCACGGCCACTCTTGAGGTGTTCGACCTCCGCTTCGATGCGCTCGACGATGCCGCGCCGCACCCCGTACGGAGCGACCAGAAGGTTGCGGTACTTGGACTTTCGCGAGTATCCGGTCAGCGAGTTGAACAGATCGGTGAGGTCGGCCCCGATTTCGGGCGACGACGTCAGCAGGCCCACGTCCTCGTAGATACGCGCTGTCTTGGGGTTGTAGTTGCCGGTACCGATGTGGCAGTACCGGCGAATGACCGACCCCTCTCGGCGCACCACCAGGCAGGTCTTGCAGTGCGTCTTGAGGCCGACGAGGCCGTAGACCACGTGCACGCCCGCCTTTTCGAGCTTGCGTGCCCACTCGATGTTGGCTTGTTCGTCGAAACGCGCCTTGATCTCGACCAGTGCAACGACCTGCTTGCCCGCTCCGGCCGCGTCGACGAGTGCGTTGACGATCGGCGAATCTCCCGAGGTGCGATAGAGCGTCTGCTTGATGGCGAGCACCTGAGGATCGGCCGCTGCTTGCTCGATGAAGCGTTGGACGCTGGTGGAGAAGGAATCGTACGGATGGTGCACCAGGACATCGCCGTCGCGCAGAGTCGAGAACACGCTCTTGGGGGTCTCGCGTTCACCGAACGCGGGGTGGGTGGCAGGAACGAAGGGTGCGTCCTTGAGGTTGGGGCGGTCGACGCTGTAGACCTGCCACAGGCAGGACAGATCCAGCAGTCCGGGAACCTGGATGACATCGCCGGGATCGACGTCGAGCTCACGCAGCAGCAGTTCGAGCATGTGCTCGGTCATGTCGTCGGCGATCTCGAGACGGACCGGCGAGCCGAAGCGCCGCCGAGCGAGTTCTCGCTCCAGAGCCTGCAGCAGGTCCTCGTCGCGGTCTTCCTCGACCTCGAAATCGGCGTTGCGCGTGATCCGGAACGCGTGGGACTCGACGACTTCCATGCCGGGGAAGAGCACATGGAGGTGAGCGGAGATCAACTCCTCCATCGACAGGAAGGCGTCGATGCGGTGAGTGCCCTCGCCGCGCTTGACGCGCACGAAGCGATCGACGTTGTCGGGGACCTTGACGCGGGCGAAGTGCTCCCCGGTCGTGGAGTAGTCCTTCACTGTCACAGCGAGATTGAGGCTCAGGCCGCTGATGTAGGGGAACGGGTGCGCCGGGTCGACGGCCAGCGGTGTGAGAACCGGGAACACCTGTTCGGTGAAGTAGTCCGACAGTCGCGCACGCTCGTCGCTGTCCAGATCGGACCACCGGATGATCGCGATGCCCTCGGCGGTGAGCTCGGGCAGAATCGAATCCAGCAGCACTCGCGCGTGTTTGAGCGCAAGTTCCTGGGTGCGCTGCCCGATCACCGCCAGCTGTTCGCGAGGAGTCATTCCGTCGGCCGATCGAACCGACAGACCGGTTTCGTCGCGACGTTTGAGACCGGCGACCCGGACCATGTAGAACTCGTCGAGATTGGACGCGTAGATGGCGAGAAACTTCGCCCGCTCCAGCAAGGGCAGCGAGGAGTCCTCGGCGAGAGCGAGGACACGCGAGTTGAAATCGAGCCAGCTCAATTCTCGGTTGAGATAGCGATTTTCGGGAAGAACGGTCGCAGCGTCCACCGATTCCGGTGTGGCGGCCGGTAGAGCGGACGGGATGCTCGGCATCGTCGACGCGATCGGCGCGCTCCACGCCGGCTCCGAGCCTGCGGCCTTTCCTGTCTCGATCGGCGGATCCTGGTTCGCTGGCTGCACGTCGTCTTTGCTCACCGCACGATCATCCCCCATACCCGGCGTCGGTGAAACTCCGATGGCCGAACTCGGGCCAGTGTTCACCCGGCTGCCGTGGCGGTCCCTACCGTCACGCAGTCGTCGCGGATGCCTCGTCGTTCCACCCGAGCGAGTGGAGAACGGCCGCCGTCGCCGGTCCGACTCCCAGACGATGCGCTCTGCGGACGTCGTCGGCGGTGTCCACGTCCAGTCGAAGGCCAGGCCACTCGCCGTCGAGTTCCCGTGCGCCCGAGGCGGTATGGCGGCGTGCGGAGTCCGGCCCGAACAGCGGTGTCAACTCGTCGGGGGAATCCTTGAGGATCAGGGCAGCGGTTCCCGTGCCGTGATGATCGACCACGAGTGATCTGCCTCCCCGCCGGGCGCGCTCGTAGGCCTGGGCGAGTTCTGTCGAACGCATCGCCGGAAGGTCTGCCTGCAACGCGATGATGTCGACGTGGCCCGCGCTGACGGTCTCGTCCCCATCGACGTCCGCGCCGACGTGACCGTGACGCAGTACGTGCGCCGCGGCCGCGAACGCGTGATTGAGGCGTTCGTCCGGTTGCAGTGCCGGATCGCGGACCGGTTCGTCGAACACCCGTGCACCGATTCTGCGGGCGGTGTCCGCGACGAGAGGATCCGGGGTGACCACCGTGACCGAATCGACCGCCGACACCGAGTCTGCGGCGGCCACGGTGTCGCTGAGCATCGCGAGCACCAATCGTGTCCGGTCGGGTGCCGAGAACTCCGCCGCCAGGCGCGACTTCGCCGTGGCCAGATCCTTCACCGCGATGAGAACCCTGACGACGCGGTCGCCGTCGTCGTCTCGTGATGCACCCATGGTGCTCGATCCTGCCAGCGTCATGGATCTGTGCCGACTCCGACCGCCCGAGCAGGTCTGCGCGTTAGGGTGATGCGCGCGTGGACAGGGCATCGGCGAAGTAGGCGAGGGGTTGGCGGAATGAGCAGAGCAGCGGTATTGGGGTCGGGTTCGTGGGGCACCGCATTCGCCAAGGTGTTGGCCGATGCCGGAACGGACGTCACCATGTGGGCCCGCCGTGAGGAACTCGCCGCATCCATCACCGACGACCACGAGAACAAGGACTACCTTGCGGGAATCGAGCTGCCGTCCTCGATTCGCGCGACGAGTGATCCCGTCCGTGCACTCGACGGTGCCGACATCGTGGTGCTGGCCGTGCCCTCACAGAGTCTGCGGGCCAATCTGGGGGCGTGGACCGACTCGATTCCGCCGCACGCGACGCTGCTCTCCCTGGCGAAGGGGATCGAGACCGGAACGCTCATGCGGATGAGCCAGGTGATCTCTCAGGTCACCGGCGCGGATCCCAGCCGGGTCGCGTGCCTGTCCGGGCCCAACCTCGCGCGCCCGATCGCCGAGGGACAGCCCGCCGCGACGGTCATCGCGTGCTCCGACTCCCAGCGTGCCCTCGAGATTCAAAAATCTTGTGCCACAGGATATTTCAGGCCCTACACCAACAGCGATGTCATCGGTGCCGAGATCGGGGGTGCCTGCAAGAACGTCATCGCCCTCGCGTGCGGGATGGCCGCAGGCGTCGGGTACGGCGAGAACACCCTCGCGTCGATCATGACCAGGGGCCTGGCCGAGATCATCCGCCTCGGAGTAGCACTCGGTGCCAAGCCGTCGACGCTGTCGGGCCTGGCCGGCGTGGGCGACCTGGTCGCCACCTGCTCGTCCCCCCTCTCGCGTAATCGCACGTTCGGAGAACGACTGGGTTCGGGTGGCTCCCTCGAGAGTGCGCAGGAAGCAGCGCACGGGCAGGTTGCCGAAGGCGTCAAGTCGTGCACCTCGGTCCGGGCGCTCGCCGAGAGTTACGACGTCGAGATGCCGCTGACCGACGCCGTGCATCGCGTCTGTCACGGCGGCATGTCCGTACCGGATGCGGTCGGGCACCTGCTGGGACGTCGCATCAAGCCCGAGTGAGGCAGTGATCGCGGTCTCGCGACGAACAGGGCGAATCCGCGTTCGACGAGCCGCGGCGGTACGGTTTCTCATCGTGAGTACTCCCCGCATCAAAGTTGCCGTCGTCTTCGGGGGCCGCAGCAGCGAGCACGCTGTGTCCTGTGTATCGGCAGGTAGCGTGCTGCAGAACCTCGATCCGGCCAGGTACGAGGTGGTTCCCGTGGGAATCACCCCGGACGGTGCGTGGGTACTCGGCTCCTCCGACATCGACGCGCTGACGATTCACGACCGCGTCCTGCCCACCGTGGACAAGACCGGGGCAGCGCTGGCTCTCAGTACGGACCCGGGTCACGCCGGCGCTCTGCTCGCCCTCGGCGAGGGGGAAGGCGGGACGGTGCTCGCATCCGTCGACGTCGTGTTCCCGGTTCTGCACGGACCGTACGGCGAGGACGGCACCCTGCAGGGTCTGCTCGAGTTGGCAGGCGTTCCGTATGTCGGGCCGGGCGTGCTGGCCAGCGCTGCGGGGATGGACAAGGAATTCACCAAGAAGCTGCTCGGTGCCGAAGGATTGCCGATCGGTCGCCAGGTGGTACTCCGACGCGGGGTCGACGACCTGACGGCCGGCGAGCGTGACCGAATCGGCCTGCCCGCATTCGTCAAGCCGGCCCGAGGCGGATCGTCCATCGGAATCTCACGCATCACCGCGTGGAACCAACTCCCCACCGCGATCGCCGTCGCACGCGAACACGACCCCAAGGTCATCGTCGAGGGCATGATCCACGGCCGCGAGGTCGAGTGCGGAGTGCTCGAATTTCCCGACGGCACCGTGCGCGCGAGCGCCATCGCCGAGATCCGAATTCCCGACGCGGACATCGACGATCATGCCTTCTACGATTTCGACACCAAGTATCTCGACGATGTCAGTGAGTTCGACATCCCGGCTGCCCTCGACGACGCCACGAGCGACCGCATTCGTGAGCTCGCCGTCGCCGCCTTCCGCGCGTTGGACTGCCAGGGCCTGGCGCGGGTGGATTTCTTCGTCACCGAGAACGGCCCGGTCATCAACGAGATCAACACCATGCCCGGGTTCACCTCGATCTCGATGTACCCCAAGATGTGGGCCGAATCGGGCGTCGACTACCCGATGCTGATCGCCACCCTGATCGACACCGCTCTCGCCCGCGGTACCGGTTTGCGTTAGATCTGTTGCGGCCCGGCGCTACTGCAACGGAGCCGGGTCGAGAGGTTGCTGGGGCAGCGCGCCCGACACGGCGGAGGACGCGTCCTGCAACGGGGTTGGGCCCGAGTCGCCCGGAATCGTCAGGGCAACGTACACACCGCGATCGACGACGAACCACGTGCTGGCATCGATCCCGTCGTCTGCGCCGGACACCTCGAACCACTGAACGCCGTTGATCACCTGAAGCGGCGCGGCCACATCGAACCCGATCGGCCGGGGCAGACCGCAGCGCAACACGACCGGCTCGGCGTTCTCCTCGGCCGAGACCCACGCGCGGACGCCGACCGGGGCCGGGTCGGCCAGTTCGGCTCTCGTGTAGTCGCCGAGGTCTTCGGGCAGGGCGTCGAGCAGCGACGTGCACTGCGCACTCGCGGCATCGGGGGAGTCGACCGGGCCGAGCGCGACCGGATCGAGGACGGGTGAGCGATTCACCGCGATGGCGGCAACCAGAACTCCGACGACGAGCGCGACCGGTAGCGCGATCGCGGTGGCGATGACTGCGGGATGGCGCTGCTCGCGAGTGCCCTCGGTCTCGGCGGGGCCGTCTTCGGTGCCGGCGTCGTTGCCGGTGTCGGGTGAATTCACGAGCTATCCGACGGACGTCGTCGACCGAGGGGCCACGGGGCAGGTGAGGGTGCGAGTGATGGCATCGACCTTCTGAATGCGAGAGACGATCTCGGCGATCTGGGCGTCGGAGGCACCGTCGGCGCGCGCGATCACGTCGTAGGGCCCGACCACTGCCTCGGCCGACACGACACCGTCGACGGCCTCGATCTTTTGTGCGACGGCCGTCGCACGACCGACCTCGGTCTGAACGAGAACGAATGCTTGCACCATCGGTGGTCCCTTTCCCCTGCCGGACTTCTCGACTGTAGGTTGGTTCGACTACGTTCTCTTCGCACGTAACCTGCTGCATCGGTACTGTCCCGACCGCCGCTAAAAGGTACCGCAGGCGCGGCACTCGCTCCGCGCGAGACCGTCGCGCACGCACCGCGTTCTCAGGGAGGAACATCATCGACGACACCGTCATCGACTCGGCCACCGGCAGCGAGCGCACCGTCGCGCAGGTCGGCGAATTCGACGTGATCGCTCGGGCCATCACAGGCCGCGAGCAGCCGTCGTCGACCATCGTCGGGCCCGGCGACGACGCAGCCGTGGTCGCCGCGTCCGACGGTCGGATCGCGGCATCGACCGATATGTTGGTGCACGGCAGGCACTTTCGGCTCGACTGGTCGAGTCCGATACAGATCGGCCGCAAGGCGATCGCGCAGAACGGCGCGGACATCGCCGCGATGGGCGCGCAGTGCTCGGGTTTTCTCGTCTCTCTCGGATGCCCGGCCGACACTCCGGTGAGCGTGACCGACGGTCTCAACGAGGGCATGTGGCTCGAGGCGGTTGCTGCGGGATCGGCCGTCGTCGGTGGCGATGTGGTGCAATCGCCGGAGCTGGTGATCTCGATCACCGCGCTCGGCGATCTCCAGGGCCGGGCCCCGGTTCTTCGATCGGGGGCGCGTGCCGGTGATGTGATCGCCTATGCGGGGCGGCTCGGCTGGTCCGCGGCCGGCCTGGCCCTACTGCTCGGCGACCGGGACGGAACGGGCCACGACGCCGTGTTGGACGCACACCGAGTGCCCGTCCCGCCGTACCGCGCCGGGATCGACGCCGCAGAGGCGGGTGCGACCTCGCTCACCGACGTCTCCGACGGGCTGCTGGCCGATCTCGGCCACATCGCCGACGCATCGGGCGTTCTCGTCGACCTCGATCCCGACCTGCTGGAGATCCCCGTCGAACTGCGTTCGGCAGCAACGCTGACGGGGCACGATCCGCTGGAGTGGGTACTGACCGGAGGCGAGGATCACGCGCTCGTCGGCACCTTCCCCGACGCCGCCGCCGTTCCCGGGGGATGGACGGTGATCGGCCGCGTCGAGCACGGAGACGGTGCGCCTGCGGGTCGAGTGACGGTCGGCGGACGCGTCCACGCGGGTAGCTCGGGATGGTCGAGTTTCGAGGGCGAGTGAACGCGGGTCGGGTCGGTCGAGTCGGCTAAGTTGCAGAGATGGCTATCTATGCGCTCGGTGATCGCGAACCCGACATCCACCCCGACGCCTACGTTCATCCCGACGCCGTCGTCATCGGAGCGGTGACCTTGGCTGCCGGATCGTCGGTGTGGCCCACTGCGGTTCTGCGGGCCGACTACGGCACCATCTCGATCGGCGAGGGCACCAACGTGCAGGACGGGACCGTGGTTCACTGCACTCCGATCGACGCAACGGTCATCGGTTCCGGGTGCGTACTGGGCCACAATGCGCACGTCGAGGGTGCGACCATCGGGGACAACTGCCTCATCGCGTCGGGCTCGGTGGTACTGAACGGATCGAAGATCGGGGCGGGCTCGATCGTCGGTGCAGGCGCGGTGGTGCCGTTCAAGTTCGTCGTTCCCGAACGTTCCATGGCGCTCGGCGTGCCCGCCAAGATCCGCGAGGGCTACCAGGTTCCCGACGGGCATGTCGACATCAACGTGCAGATGTACTCGGCCAATGCCGCGTACTACCGCGACGCGCTGCGCCGGATCGACCGGTGACGCCCCGGCCGCTGTCCGAGAGCGTCGAGTCGGGCTGGGCTGCTGCCCTCGCTCCGGTCGAGACGAATGTCGCTGCGATGGGCGACTTCCTGCGAGCCGAACTCGCCGCCGGACGGCACTACCTGCCCGCGGGTGAGAACGTACTGCGCGCTTTTCGCTACCCCTTCGATCGGGTTCGCGTGCTCATCGTCGGTCAGGATCCGTATCCCACGCCGGGACACGCAGTGGGCCTGAGCTTTTCTGTCGCGCCCGACGTGCGACCCGTACCGCGGAGTCTGAGCAACATCTTCAAGGAGTACTCCGACGATCTCGGTCTGCCCACGCCGAGCACCGGCGATCTCACACCCTGGTCGGAGCAAGGAGTGATGTTGCTCAACAGGGTGCTCACCGTCGAACCGTCGCAGGCGGCGTCACACCGCAAGAAGGGCTGGGAAGCGGTGACCGAGCAGGCGATTCGGGCATTGGTCGCCCGAGCGGAGAACCCCGACGCGCCCGGACTGGTGGCAGTTCTCTGGGGACGTGACGCGGCAACCCTGAAGCCGATGCTCGGATCGGTGCCCTTCATCGAATCCGCTCATCCGTCACCGCTGTCCGCCTCACGCGGTTTCTTCGGATCCAAGCCCTTCAGCCGCGTCAACGAACTGTTGGTCGAAGGCGGAGACGAACCGATCGACTGGACGTTGCCGTGACCGGTTCAGGAGAAGTCGGGACGACGCTTCTCGACGAACGCGTCGACGCCTTCACGTCCGGCCGGTGACGCCGCAGCGACCGATATCGAGGCGGCTTCGGCGTCCAATTGTTCTGTCAGAGTTGCTGATTCGGAGCTTCCGAGTAGTCTCTTGATACCCTGGTACGCCGATGTCGGGCCGTTGGCGAGGGTTCGAGCGAGGCGCTCGGCCTCACTGTCGACGATGTCGTCGCCCACCAGCCGGCTGAGGATTCCGAGCCTAACGGCGTCCTCTCCGTTGATGATCGAGTCGCCCAGAAGTATGTCCATCGCGCGGCCCGAACCGACGATTCGGGGGAGTGTCCAGGACATTCCTCCGTCCGGGGTGAATCCGATGGAAGGGTACGCAGGGCGCAGTTTGGTCGACGGTCCGCCGATGGCGATATCGGTGAGACAGACCAGACTCATGCCTGCCCCGGCCGCCCAGCCGTGGACCCCGGCGACGACCGGGACGGTGACGGCGGCCAGTTCGCGGACGAATGCATGGAACGTGTCGGCGACCGAACCGACGAATGCGCCGCGGTCGTCGGCTCCGGCGAAATCGCGTACGTTTCCGCCTGCGCAGAAGTTGGGCCCGCGGCCGATGAGGAGCACACTTCCGATCGCGGTGGTACCGGCGTTGACGGATCGCAGTGCCGCCGTGCCGGCGTCGATCCCTTCGAGGTCGAGAGAGGCACCGCCCGCCTCGGTGGCGACGACGATGCGCAGCACGCCGTCCTCGATGCTGACCTTGCTGGGACCGTAGTCATCCGAATCACTCACGATCGGAATTCTAATGGACGTCCAAGTGTTCGAGTGCACCGACGACTGTGCCCCGCCTCCGAATACGGGGGCGGGGCACAGTTCTCGCACGCGAGGAACGCCGTGGAGGAAAACGAAGAGCGAGGCCGAAATCAGCCCCGGACCACCTTGCCTGCCTTCAAGCAGGAGGTGCACACGTTCATGCGCTTGGAGTTACCAGGCGCAACCTGAGCGTGAACGGTCTGGATATTCGGGTTCCAACGACGGTTGGTCCGTCGGTGCGAGTGCGAGACCGACTTACCGAAGCCGGGCCCCTTGGCGCATACGTCGCAGACGGCAGCCATAGTCGCGAACTCCTTGATAGATGTTGATCGATACATGTGGTCGAAGACATCGAAACGAACTACGAGCAGATGCAAGGATTGCAATGCGTGAAGATCGCCTCGAGGCAACCCTGCAAGAATAGCGGCGTCGCACGCAATCACCAAACCGCCACGGCAGACGCTCCGCGGGGCTCACGTCCGGCGCGCCGCCGATCATGCCCGACTAAGCTTCGGGCACTGTCCGCGAGGGAGTTCGGACGAGGTGAGGGACGTGACGCGGGGGGAGGCTGGCCGAGGTGGTCGACGTTCTCGAATCGATCGATGCCGCGGCCCTGCGTCGGTGGGCCTACCACTGCGTCGATTCCCTCACCGCACGGTGCGACGAGATCAATGCACTCAACGTGTTCCCCATCCCCGACTCGGACACCGGCACCAATCTCATGTTCACCTTCCGCGCCGCGGTGGAATCGATGCGCGCAGCCGGGCCCGCTGCGGACGCCCGCTCCATCGGGCGAGCGCTGGCAGTGGGGGCGGTCGCGGGGGCGCGGGGGAACTCGGGAGTGATCGTGTCCCAGCTGTTGCGCGCCGTCGCCGAGGCCGCAGCGGACGGCCCGCTGGACACGGTGTCGATGCAGGCGATGCTGCGTCGCGCCAGAGTCCTGGTCGCGGGCGCGGTCAGCGTTCCCGTCGAGGGCACGATGCTCACCGTTCTGGCCGCAGCCGATCGCGAAGCCTCGGCGCACGATGCCAATGTCAGCCTCGCCACGCTGGTGGTCGACATCGCCGAGGCCACTGCTCGAGCAGTCGACAGCACGACGGACCAACTCGCCGAACTCCGCGAGGCCGGTGTCGTGGACGCAGGAGCTCTCGGTCTCTCGGTGATCGTCGACGCGTTCGTGGAGGTGGTGATCGGCCGCACCCCGCCGCGCAGGCGATACCGTCGCCCACACGAGCACGAACGCCGGACGGGCGACGATGCGCCGAACCTCTCGTCGGACTGCGGCCGTGCACCCGTCGCGGTGTCGGAGTACGGATCGTCTCGCTCCCTCGGGTACGAGGTGGTCTACGTCGTGCACGGGCCGGACGACGCGGGGGCGGCCGAACTTCGCCGAGCACTGGCCGACATCGGAGACTCGGTCGTCGTCGCCGGTGACGGTTCCGGGGCCTGGTCCGCGCACGTACACACCACCGACCCCGGTGGTGCCGTCGACCGCGGCATCGCCGCCGGAGATGTTCGCGGAGTGCGTATCTCGTGTTTCGGTCCGGCCGAGTTCGCCGCAGTCGCGATCCCCGAAAGCCGCGACGCAGCGGTGCTGTCGGTCGGTCGCGATATTTTGGCGCTGGTGGCCGGTGACGGTGCCGCAGACCTCTACGTTCAGGAAGGTGCGACGGTGGTGCGGTGCGACGAGGCGATCGACTCCTCGGTGCTGCATCGCGCGATCGTCGGGATGAAGCATCGTGAGGTGTTGGTGTTGCCGAACGGCGCGTTGTCCGCGCAGGAACTCGTAGCGGTCGGCGCCGCTGCCCGAGCGGACGGCAAGGACGTGGTGATGTTGCCGTGTTCGGCGATGGTGCAGGGACTGGCCGCGCTCGCGGTGCACGATGCCGCCCGCGCCGCAGTCGACGACGCGTTCACGATGTCCGAGGCGGCGGCGGGCACGAGGTGGGGTTCTCTGCGTATCGCACAGGAGCGATCTCTGACGTGGGTCGGCACCTGCGAGCCGGGCGACTGCATCGGGCTGGCGGGGCAGGAGGTGGTGATCGTCGCCGCTCGTCCGCTCGATGCGGGGTGTCGGTTGCTCGATCAGCTCCTGGCCACGGGAGGGGAGCTGGTGACGGTGCTCGTCGGGGCCCAGGCGTCGGATGACTTCGGTGATCGGTTGGCCGAGTACGTGGCGGGCGCACATCCCGGAGTCGACGTGGTGGTCTATACAGGTGGACAGCCGGGGGATCTCGTGCAATTCGGAGTGGAATAGGGAATCTCGGACAATGGCAACGCTGGTGGATCGGCTCGATCACATCCTGGGAGCCGCGGCGGCGACGCCGCTGGCCGACGTCTTCGGAATTCACACTGTCGAGGACCTGCTGCGGCATTATCCGCACCGCTACATGACGCACGGTTCGGAGCTGGGGGAGAAGGAGCCGCCCGAGGGCGAGCACATCACCATCGTCGCAACGGTCGAGTCCGCGACGCTGCGTTCGATGAAGAACCGCAACGGTCAGTTCCTCGCCGTGACACTCGCCGCCGACGGGCAGCGGATCGACGCCACCTTCTTCAGTCCGCACAAGCTCAAGCACGTTCTGCTGCCCGGTCGTCGAGGAATGTTCTCGGGCAAGGTCAAGTACTTCGGCAAGCGGTGGAATCTCACGCACCCCAGCTACGTGATTCTCGGCGGAGACGGTAACGACGGTGCCGTCGTGCCTGCAGGTCGAATCGTCGGCGGTGGCACCCTGGCCGGACTCGCTCGCGGCTCGGTCGATTCCTCCGGTGCCGTGGACATGTCGGTGTTCGATCGCGCGTTCGTGCCCATCTACCCGGCCGCGAAGGACGTCGAGAGCTGGACCTTCATGCGCTGTGTCCGACAGGTGCTCGACCAACTGGACGACGTGGTCGATCCGTTGCCCGAGTCGGTTCGTGCGCAGCGCGGTCTCGTCGACATCGACACCGCGCTGCGGTCGGTCCATTTCCCGGATACCGCACAGGACAAGGACTCTGCGCGCAAGCGGCTGAAGTTCGACGAGGCGCTCGCCGTTCAGCTCGTCCTCGCCGACCGCCGACGCGACGCATCCACCCGCGTGGCTCCGCGATGCCCACCGATCACCGACGGTCTCGCCGCGGAGTTCGATCGGCGTCTGCCGTTCGAGTTGACGGCCGGCCAGCACCAGGTGGCAGCCGAGATCGCCCACGATCTGTCGGCACCGCATCCGATGTCGCGACTGTTGCAGGGTGAGGTCGGCTCGGGCAAGACGATCGTTGCACTGCGGGCGATGCTGCAGGTGATCGATGCCGGGCATCAGTGTGCGTTGCTGGCACCGACGGAGGTTCTCGCCTCCCAACACGCGCGCTCGATTCGGTCGATGCTCGGGAGCCTCGCGGCCGGCGGCGAACTCGGATCGCACGAGCTGGCGACCAAGGTCGCCTTGTTGACCGGTTCGATGTCCACTGCGGCCAAGCGATCCGCGCTGCTCGACGCCGTCACCGGTGATGCAGGCATCGTGATCGGCACCCACGCCCTGATCGAGGACCGCGTCGAATTCCTCGATCTCGCGATGGTCGTCGTCGACGAACAGCACAGGTTCGGCGTCGAGCAACGAGATGCGTTGCGCGCGAAAGCTCGCGACAACACCAGTCCGCACTTGCTCGTGATGACCGCAACCCCCATCCCGCGGACCATCGCGATGTCGACGTTGGGTGACCTCGAGACGTCGGTGCTCACCGAACTGCCCCGCGGCCGATCGCCCATCGTCAGCAACGTAGTGCCTGCCAGGAGCAAACCGGGCTGGGTGGATCGAGCGTGGCAGCGTATTCACGAGGAAGTGGCAGCCGGTCGCCAGGCCTACGTGGTGTGCTCCCGCATCGGCGACGACGAGGACGCGGAGACGGGGAAGAAGAGCGCTGCGAAGAAGAAGAGTGCGAGCGCGGAGGACGGCCCCGAGACCACGGCTGCGGTGGATCTGTACGAGACCCTCTCCACCGGACCGATGCACGATCTGCGCGTGGGTCTGCTGCACGGACGACTGTCGGGAGACGACAAGGACATCACCATGTCCGAGTTCAACTCCGGCGAGATCGACGTCCTGGTCTGCACCACGGTGGTCGAGGTGGGAGTGGACGTTCCCAACGCGACGGTCATGGTCATCATGGATGCGGACCGATTCGGCGTGAGCCAACTGCACCAGTTGCGAGGCCGAATCGGCCGAGGTGGGCATCAGGGCCTGTGCATCATGATCAGCTATCTCAGCCCCGCGGGCGGCTCGTTCGCCCGGCTCGAGGCGGTGGCAGCGACCAACGACGGTTTCGAGCTGGCCAAGCTGGATCTGGCCACTCGTCGCGAGGGCGACGTTCTCGGAGCTGCACAGTCGGGCACGGTCAGCGGGTTGCGGCTGCTCTCGTTCATCGACGACGAGGACATCATCGCGGACGCGCAGGACTGCGCCCGGTCCCTGTTCGCGCAGGACCCGTCGCTGGCGAACGATCCCGGCATCGCGTCGATGATGCGATCGGCTTGGCGATCGGATCGAGTCGATTACCTGCAGAAGTCCTGACGGGTGGGCAGGAGCGGTCGAGGGGTCGGTCGTTACCTACTGCACCGTTTCAGTGGAGAAAATCGAGCACATCGTCCCGCATGATGAGATCAGTACGCCTCGGTGGCCGACGCTGCCGGGTAAGTTGAGCCAATGTTCTCCAAAGTTTTGGTTGCCAACCGCGGCGAAATTGCCATCCGTGCCTTCCGCGCCTCCTACGAACTCGGGGCCTCGACCGTTGCGGTGTTCCCGTTCGAGGACAGGAACTCGGTACATCGGACGAAGGCCGACGAGGCGTACCAGATCGGGGAGAAGGGCCATCCCGTTCGCGCGTACCTCTCGGTCGACGAGATCGTCGCCGCTGCCAAGCGCAGCGGTGCGGACGCGGTGTACCCCGGATACGGATTCCTTTCCGAGAACCCGGATCTGGCCGCGGCGTGCGCCGAAGCAGGCATCACCTTCGTCGGCCCGTCCGCCGATGTTCTCGAACTGACCGGCAACAAGGCCCGCGCGATCGCGGCAGCCAAGGCGGCTGGACTTCCGGTACTGGCGTCGTCGGAACCGTCGTCCGATGTGGACGCGCTCGTCGCCGAGTCCGAGTCGATGACGTTCCCGCTGTTCGTCAAGGCCGTCGCGGGCGGTGGCGGCCGCGGTATGCGCCGAGTGGCCGAGCCCGAGCAGCTGCGCGAATCCATCGAAGCTGCTGCGCGCGAGGCGGAATCGGCCTTCGGTGATCCGACCGTGTTCCTCGAGCAAGCCGTGATCGATCCCCGGCACATCGAGGTTCAGATCCTGGCCGACGGCCAGGGCAACGTGGTGCACCTGTTCGAGCGAGACTGCAGCGTGCAGCGTCGGCATCAGAAGGTCATCGAGCTCGCTCCGGCTCCGAATCTGCCCGAGGGATTGCGGGAGAAGATCTGCGCCGACGCCGTCGCGTTCGCGAAGCAGATCGGCTATTCGTGTGCCGGTACCGTCGAGTTCCTGCTCGACACCCGCGGCAATCACGTCTTCATCGAGATGAACCCTCGAATTCAGGTGGAGCACACCGTCACCGAAGAGGTGACCGATGTGGATCTGGTGCAGTCCCAGCTGCGGATCGCCTCGGGAGAGACACTTGCCGATCTCGGTCTGCAGCAGGAGAACATCGTGCTGCGTGGTGCGGCCCTGCAGTGCCGCATCACCACCGAGGATCCGGCGAACGGATTCCGCCCGGATGTCGGACGCATCACCGCGTACCGGACGCCGGGCGGTGCCGGAGTGCGCCTCGACGGTGGTACCACTCTGGGTGCCGAGGTCGGTGCCTACTTCGACTCCATGCTCGTCAAGCTCACCTGCCGAGGCCGTGACTTCGACACCGCCGTGGCGCGTGCCCGACGAGCCCTGGCGGAGTTCAGGATTCGCGGTGTCGCCACGAATATCCCGTTCCTGCAAGCGGTTCTGGTCGATCCCGACTTCACCGCGGGCCGGGTCACCACCTCGTTCATCGAGGAGCGCCCCGAACTGCTCACCTCGCGCTCCTCGGGCGACCGCGGCACCAAGATTCTCGCGTACCTGGCCGACGTGACGGTGAACAAGCCGCACGGCGAGCGTCCGTCGTCGGTGTACCCGCACGACAAGCTGCCGCCGGTGGACTTCGCAGCCCCGATCCCGGACGGTTCGAGGCAGCGGCTGCTTGCGCTCGGACCCGAGGGGTTCGCTCGCGATCTGCGCAATCGAAAAGCCCTCGGCGTCACCGACACCACGTTCCGCGACGCGCATCAGTCGTTGCTGGCCACGCGCGTGAGGACGAGCGGACTGCTCGGAGTCGCTCCCTACGTCGCGCGCACCACGCCGCAGCTGCTCTCCATCGAGGCGTGGGGCGGTGCCACCTACGACGTGGCACTGCGATTCCTGCACGAGGATCCGTGGGAGAGATTGGCCAGCCTGCGAGAGGCCGTGCCGAACATCGCAATTCAGATGTTGCTGCGCGGCAGGAACACCGTCGGCTACACCCCGTACCCGGAGAAGGTGACCCGCAGCTTCGTCGCCGAGGCCACCGACACCGGCATCGACATCTTCCGCATCTTCGACGCGCTCAACAATGTCGATCAGATGCGTCCGGCCATCGATGCCGTGCGCGAGACCGGCACGGCGCTCGCCGAGGTGGCACTGAGCTACACGGGTGATCTGTCGAACCCCAACGAGAACCTCTACACCCTCGACTACTACCTGAAGTTGGCCGAGCAGATCGTCGACGCAGGCGCGCACGTGCTCGCCATCAAGGACATGGCAGGACTGCTTCGCGCACCCGCAGCCAGGACTCTGGTGACGGCACTGCGCTCGAACTTCGATCTGCCCGTTCACGTACACACCCACGACACACCCGGTGGTCAGCTCGCGACCTACCTCGCCGCATGGGAGGCCGGGGCCGACGCCGTCGACGGTGCCAGCGCCGCGATGGCAGGCACCACCAGCCAGCCTGCGTTGTCGGCGATCGTGGCGGCTGCCGCGCACACCGAGCGCGACACCGGTCTGAATCTGCAGGCCGTCTGTGACCTCGAGCCGTACTGGGAAGCCGTGCGAAAGGTGTACGCGCCGTTCGAGTCCGGTCTGCCGGCACCGACGGGTCGCGTGTACACCCACGAGATCCCCGGCGGACAGCTCTCGAACCTACGGCAGCAGGCCATCTCGCTCGGGCTCGGTGATCGGTTCGAGACCGTCGAGGCCAATTACGCTGCAGCCGACCGCATGTTGGGCCGTCTGACCAAGGTGACACCGAGCTCGAAGGTCGTCGGCGACCTGGCACTTGCTCTGGTCGGTGCAGGCGCGTCCGCCGAGGAATTCGCCGAGAATCCCGGTCGCTACGACATCCCCGATTCGGTGATCGGATTCCTGCGCGGCGATCTGGGTACGCCTGCGGGCGGATGGCCGGAACCGTTGCGGACGAAGGCGCTGGAGGGTCGTGGCGAGGGCAAGCCGGTGACACCGCTCACCGATGAGGACGAGAAGAACCTCGACGGCACCTCGGCTCAGCGCCGCGAGACTCTCAACCGTCTGTTGTTCCCCGGTCCCACAGCCGAACTCGCCGCTCACCGCGAGAAGTACGGCGATACGACGCGGCTGTCGGCCAATCAGTTCTTCTACGGCCTGCGGCAGGGCGAGGAGCATCGGGTGGCCCTGGAGAAGGGCGTCGAACTGCTGATCGGGCTCGAGGCGATCTCCGACCCCGACGAGCGCGGAATGCGCACCGTCATGTGCATCCTGAACGGACAGTTGCGTCCGGTCTCGGTGCGTGACCGGTCCATCTCGAGCGAGGCCCCCACGGTCGAGAAGGCGGATCGATCCAACTCCGGTCATATTCCGGCACCGTTCGCCGGTGTGGTGACGCTGTCGGTCGAGGAGGGGCAGAAGATCTCGGCCGGAGACACCGTCGCCACGATCGAGGCGATGAAGATGGAGGCCGCGATCACCGCTCCCCGCGGCGGCACCGTGACCCGGTTGGCGATCTCCGGTGTGCAGCAGGTGGAAGGCGGCGATCTGCTCGTCGTCATCGGTGGGGGGTCGACGGGCGAAGAGGCCGGCAGCGAATGACGCGGATCGTGGCGGGTGTCGCGGGTGGTCGACGATTGTCGGTTCCCGGCCAGGGCACCCGCCCCACCTCCGAGCGAGTTCGCGAAGCGCTGTTCAGCTCGCTGGAGAGTCGGATGGAACTCGACGGTGCCGCGGTGCTGGATCTGTTCGCGGGATCGGGAGCACTGGGGCTGGAGGCACTCTCGCGTGGAGCGTCGTCGGCGGTGTTGGTCGAGTCCGATGCCCGAGCGGCAGCGGTGGTGCGAAAGAACATCGAGTCGGTGGGGTTGCCCGGCGCTTCGGTCCGCTGCGCCCCGGTGGCCTCCGTGCTGGCCGGGGCAGCGGATGCCGAGTACGACCTGGTGTTGGCCGACCCGCCGTATGCCGTCACCGACACTGCCGTCGCCGGGCTGTTGGACAGGCTCGTCGTCGGGGGATGGCTCACACCCGATGCGGTCGTCGTCCTGGAGCGGTCGTCGCGTTCGCCGGAGACCCGATGGCCGACCGGACTGGTCCCGGAGAAGTCGAAGAAGTACGGCGAGAGTCGAATCGAGATCGCTGCACGTGCGTAGCGAGCGTGCACGGGATCGGCTGATAGGTTCGCGGGCATGACTGGCGCACTCTGCCCTGGATCCTTCGACCCGGTGACCAACGGTCACCTCGACATCTTCGAGCGGGCGGCCGCAGCCTTCGACGAGGTGGTGGTCACGGTGATGGTGAACAAGAGCAAGAAGGGAATGTTCAGCATCGACGAGCGGATCGAGATGCTCGAGGTCGCCACGGAGCATCTGCCGAACGTCAGGATCGGCTCGTGGTACGGATTGTTGGTCGATTACGCTCGGCAAGAAGGCTTTTCGGCGATCGTCAAAGGTCTGCGCAGTTCGGTCGATTTCGACTACGAGTTGCAGATGGCGCAGATGAATCGAACCCTCACCGGAGTGGACACGCTGTTCCTCCCGGCGAATCCAGCGCACAGCTTTCTGTCCAGTTCGCTGATCAAGGAAGTCGCGACCTTCGGAGGAGACGTCACCGGGATGCTGCCGCCCTTCGTTCAGGACCGCCTGACCGCCCGTATCGCCGAGCGAGCCGCAGAGTAGTTCGAAGAGCGACACACCGAGCCGGTATAGCGCAGACGTCCGCCTCGGCGGGCAGACTGAACAGCGCAGCACTGCGAGTGAAGACCGCGCAGTGGCAGATTCGACGATTGGGGTAACCGGTGTACCGCGTATTCGAGGCGCTCGACGAGCTCGTCGCCATTGTCGAGGAGGCGCGCGGCGTTCCGATGACTGCCGGGTGCGTCGTCCCTCGCGGCGATGTCCTGGAACTGCTCGACGACGTTCGGGACGCAATCCCCGGCGAGCTGGACGACGCCCAGGACGTACTGGACCATCGCGACAAGCTCGTCGGCGATGCCAGGGCCACCGCGGAGAAGACGGTCGGCACCGCCAACGCCGAGGCCCAGAACACGGTCGAGAACGCTCGGGATTCGGCCGATCGCATTCTCGCCGACGCCAAGGCGCAGGCAGATCGCATGGTGTCCGAGGCGTCGGCGCATGCCGACCAGCTCGTGGCCGATGCCGAGGCGGAGGCCGAGCGAACGGTGCTCGAAGGCCAGCGCGAGTACGAGGCTCTGACCGTTCGCGCCCGCACCGAGGCCGATCGGATGATCGAGTCCGGGACGGCGTCGTACGAGCGGTCCGTCGCAGACGGTACTGCCGAACAGAACCGTCTCGTGTCGGAGACCGAGGTCGTTCAGGCGGCCCACGCCGAGTCGGCTCGGGTGATCGACAGCGCTCACGCCGAATCGGACCGGATGCGCAGCGAGTGCGACGTCTACGTCGACACCAAGCTTGCAGAGTTCGAGGAGTTCCTCAGCGGCACCATTCGTTCGGTCGGACGTGGGCGTCAGCAGCTGCGAACCGGCTCGGGCGTGCCCGAGTACGGCAGTGAGCCGTACGGAGAATCCGCGTACGGGAGCCAGGAGCAGGGGCGTCGCAGCCGCCACTGATCGGCAGCGATTTGCCCTCGTATGCACGTATGCGTATCGTTGTGAGGTTGCTTACCGACAGTAGGCATACCGACAGTAAGGAAGAACAGACGTGCCCCCGCCCAAGAGAACGACCCGTCCGGAATTGGACGACGGATTCGTTCTGGACATTCTCAACCTCGGTCGTCGACCCGGGTCGACGAAGGCCATCGAGCGGACGGTTCCGGCTCCTTCCCGAATCGGCCTCGATGCCATAGCCATCGAAGCCGGTGTTCCGGTCTCGCTCGATCTGCAGTTGCAGGCGGTCTCGGAGGGCGTTCTCGTCACCGGCTCCGTACGAGCGGCCACGGCCGGGGAGTGCACTCGTTGCCTCGACCCGGTCGGTGGCAACGTCGACGTCTACTTGACGGAGCTGTTCGCGTACCCGAACAGCATCACCGAGGAGACAACCGATGCGGACGAGATTCACCGCATCGTCGACGACCTGATAGATCTCGAACCCGTCATTGTCGACGCGGTCGGTCTGGAGCTTCCACTCCACCCCGTGTGCAGCGACGAGTGCGAGGGATTGTGCCCAGAATGCGGCGTTCGCCTGGCGATTGCTGAATCCGGCCACAGTCACGATACAATTGATCCTCGCTGGGCTGGTCTTGCAGCCAAATTTGGCGTGGATCCAGAACCGAGCACAGAACTTGTGAACAACGAAGCCGAGGAGAAGTAAGTGGCTGTCCCGAAGCGCAAAATGTCGCGTTCCAACACGAGGTCGCGTCGTGCACAGTGGAAAACCACTGCGCCCACCCTCGTGACGTGCCCCAACCGCGGTTGCGGCGAGAAGACTCTGCCCCACATCGCGTGCCCCTCGTGCGGCACCTACAAGGGCCGCCAGGTCGTCGCAGCGGTCTGATTTCCGCTTACGTGACAAACGAAGTAGTGGACCGGCACAACAGCGGTTCACAGAAGAATAGCTCCACTGCCGCCGGCGGCGGGGACGACCGAGAGTCGCTCCTCGCCGCTATCGGTGTTTCCCTGTCGGAACCTCTGCTGACGTTGGCGCTGACGCACCGATCGTTCGCGTACGAACACGGTGGTCTGCCCACCAACGAGCGGCTCGAGTTCCTGGGAGATTCCGTCCTCGGTCTTGCGGTGACCGAGCACCTCTACGCGGTGCATCCCACCAAATCCGAAGGTCAGCTGGCCAAGATCAGGGCGAGCGTGGTCAACATGCACGCCTTGGCGGAAGTCGCGCGCGGTCTCGGTGACGGCGGACTGGGTCGCCATCTGCTGCTGGGTAAGGGCGAGGAACAGACCGGTGGGCGCGACAAGCCGAGCATCCTTGCCGACGGCATGGAGTCGTTGCTGGGTGCAATCCACCTCCAGCACGGCATCGACGTCGCCCGCACCGTCGTCCTGACGCTGTTCGCAGGCCTCCTCGATCGAGCTCCCAAGCTCGGTGCCGGGCTGGACTGGAAGACGAGCCTGCAGGAACTGACCGCCGAACGTGCACTCGGCGTTCCGGCGTACGAGATCTCGTCGACCGGACCCGACCACGACAAGGAATTCACCGCGACCGTGTTGGTCGGCGGATTCCCGCGCGGCGTCGGTATCGGTCGGTCGAAGAAGGAAGCCGAACAGAAAGCCGCCAGTCTGGCGTGGAACACGTTGTCGAACAACGACACCGCGATTCCCGGCGAGCCGGCAACCGACGAATCCTGATGCCGGAACTCCCCGAGGTCGAGGTCGTCCGGCTCGGTCTGGAATCTCACGTCGTCGGCAGGACGATGCAATCGGTGGAAGTGCTGCACCCTCGCGCCGTGCGGCGTCACGATCTCGGTGGCCTCGATCTGATCGGCCAGCTGCGCGGTCAGCGCGTCTCCTCGGCTCGGCGGCGCGGTAAATACCTGTGGCTGGTGATGGAACCCGGCGACTTCGCCACCGTCGTGCACCTGGGCATGAGCGGACAGATGCTGGTGCAGCCGCCATCCGCCCCGGACGAGAAGCACCTCCGGATCCGAGCACGACTCGACGACGGCGCCGATCTGCGCTTCGTCGATCAACGCACCTTCGGCGGCTGGGCGCTCGCCCCGATCGTCACCGTGGACGGCACGGAGTTACCCGAACCGGTCGCACACATCGCCCGTGATCCGATCGATCCACTGTTCGACGCCGAATCGGTGGTCGACGTGTTGCGCGGCAAGCACACCGAGATCAAGCGGGCACTGCTCGATCAAACGGTGCTCTCGGGCGTGGGCAACATCTATGCCGACGAGGCGCTGTGGCGCGCGAAGATCCACGGCAATCGAATCGCGGAGGCGCTGACGCGGCCGGCGCTGCGGCGCCTTCTGACCGCAGTGCACGCCGTCATGGGCGAGGCCCTCGCGCAGGGTGGAACCTCGTTCGACGCGTTGTACGTCAACGTCAACGGACAGTCCGGCTACTTCGATCGTTCCCTCGACGCCTACGGTCAGGAGGGTCTGCCGTGCTCGCGGTGCGGAACCCCGATCAGACGCGAGAAGTTCATGAACCGCAGCTCGTTCAGCTGCCCCACCTGCCAGCCGCGACCCCGACACCTGCGCAGCTGACAGCGCCCAGGTCATTCCGCGGGTTCGACTCCTGAACAGCCCGCCTAGTATTCCCGTCATGGCAGAACAGAGCACGCCGACCAACCTCTGGGTCGAGCGCACAGGCACCCGTCGCTACACCGGCCGCAGCTCCCGAGGAGCCGAAGTGCTCATCGGGTCGGAATCGGTGGAGGGCGTCTTCACCCCCGGCGAGCTGCTCAAGATCGCACTCGCCGCATGCACCGGCATGAGCTCGGACCTACCGCTCTCGCGGCGACTGGGCGACGACTACGCAGCCACCGTCGAGGTCTCCGGGGCCGCCGATCGCGAAAACGAGCTGTACCCGGAACTGAACGAGATTCTCCGAGTCGACCTCGGCGCGATGGACCCCGAGGCGCAGGAGCGTCTGCTCACCGTCGTCGAGCGCGCCATCGACAAGGTGTGCACCGTCGGGCGCACCCTGAAGGCGGGTACGAAGATCACCTTGGACATCGACGTGGACGCCTGATGAGAGCCGGGGCAGCCGTAATCGTCGCGGGTCTGATCCTCGGCACGGCGACCGCCCTGGCTCCCGCCGCCGAGGCGTCGAGCAGTTGCACTCCGTGGTCGGTGAGCACGGTGGCGTCGGGATTCGGGGTGCTCGAGAACCTCGAGTTCGACGGCCGCGGCTCGATGATCGTGTCCGAGACCTCTCTCATCGGACCCGGCGCGCTGCGTACCGTGGCCCCCAACGGCGCACGGGGCACACTCGTCGCCGACGTCCAGTCGCCTGGCGGACTGGTCCGCGACGCCGACACGCTGTACTTCACGACCGGAAACAGCGCTGCCGCAGGTCTTCTCGATACCCGAACCGGCACCGTCGACACGATCGATCTCGGCACGGGGGTTCGGTCGACGTACGCGTCGGGCCTGACGATGCCCAACGGGCTGGCGCGATCGGCGACCGGTGATCTGTTCACCACCCGCAACCTGGGTGGCCCCTCCGGCCTGATGCGCGTTGCGGTCGACGGTTCGGTGTCGACGGTGCGTACCGATCTGGGATCGGCCAACGGCATCGGAATCGGTAACGGAAAGATGTACGTGGCCAACACGTTCGATCTCGAGACCACGCTCACCGTGCTCGACGAGCAGAATCCGTCCGGACCGTCCGCGCGCATTCGCATCGACGGTGTCGGACCACTGGCGATGTCGGACGACCTGACCGTCGGCGACGACGGAACGGTCTATCTCGCACAGAATCTCGCCGGCAGGGTGGTCCGTATCGATCCGGAATCCGGCGCCTCCTGTGTGATAGCGACCGGCGTTCCGCTGACCTCGTCGGTCGCCTTCGGCGGCGTCGGATTCGACGAGAAAGCGTTGTACGCCACCAGTTTCGATGGAACTGTCAGGAAGCTCGAGCCCGGGTGGCAGGCATGAACGACGAACGGTTGACGGCGTGGGTGCACGGGCTCGTTCAGGGCGTCGGGTTTCGGTGGTGGACTCGCTCGCGCGCACTCGAACTCGGACTCGTCGGTCACGCGACCAATCACGCGGACGGACGAGTCCTGGTGATAGCGGAGGGCCCACGTGAGCATCTCGAGGCGCTCCTGGCCCTGCTCCGAGGTGATCGGACTCCGGGCAGGGTCACGCTCGTCGTGGAGAGTTGGGACACCGCCCGCGGAGATCTGACGGGATTCGTCGAACGCTGATCGTCCGTTGCGGGAGGCTCGGCGCACTTTCGGGCAGCGTGCCGGTAAAGTACGGACGCTATGTATCTCAAGAGTCTGACGCTGAAGGGCTTCAAGTCCTTTGCTTCGGCGACGACTCTTCGTTTCGAGCCCGGAATCACCTGTGTCGTCGGCCCCAACGGCTCCGGCAAATCCAATGTCGTCGATGCCCTGACCTGGGTGATGGGTGAACAGGGCGCCAAGGCGTTGCGCGGCGGGAAGATGGAAGACGTCATCTTCGCGGGCACGTCGGGTCGAGCCCCGCTCGGCCGCGCAGAGGTCACTCTGACGATCGACAATTCCGACGGCGCACTCCCGATCGACTACTCCGAGGTCTCGATCACCCGCCGTATGTTCCGTGACGGCGCGGGTGAGTACGAGATCAACGGCAGTTCGTGCCGATTGATGGACGTTCAGGAACTGCTGAGCGACTCCGGTATCGGTCGCGAGATGCACGTGATCGTCGGGCAGGGCCGGCTCGCCGCGATCCTGGAATCGCGGCCCGAGGACCGTCGAGCCTTCATCGAGGAAGCAGCCGGGGTGCTCAAGCACCGCAAGCGCAAGGAAAAGGCCGTTCGCAAGCTCGACGCGATGCAGGCCAACCTGGCGCGGTTGACCGACCTCACGACGGAATTGCGCCGCCAACTCAAGCCTCTCGGGAGGCAGGCCGAGGTCGCGCGTCGCGCGCAGACCGTCCAGGCCGACCTGCGCGACGCCCGACTGCGACTGGTGGCCGACGACCTGGTGGCCAGGCGCGAGGAATTCGCGAACCAGACCCAGGACGAGGAAGCGGCGCGTGAGCAGTACGCGATGGTGCAGGACGCCCTCGAAGCCGGCTCGGTGGCACTCGGCGAACACGAACAGGCCGTCGCCCGGCTGACCCCCAGCGCCGAGGCCGCCGGGCAGACGTGGTTCCGTCTGTCGGCCCTCGCCGAACGCGTCAACGCGACGGTTCGAATCGCCCACGAACGTGCTCGGCATCTCGACGCCGTGCAATCCACCGGTCGGGGACAGGACCCGGACGAGCTCGAAGCGCAGGCCGATCGAGTCGCCGAAGAAGAGATGGAACTCGTCGAGGCCGTCGAGATGGCACGCGAAACCCTCGAGGCGGCACGTGAGCAGCTGGCCGAGCGTGAAGCCGCCGCTGCGGCCGCCGAGCGTGCCCACCTCGCTGCCGTGCGCGCGGTGGCCGACCGCCGCGAGGGATTCGCGCGTCTGTCCGGCCGAGTCGATACCTTCCGAACCAAGGTCGAGTCGATCGACGCGGAGGTGGCGCGTTTGTCGGTGGCCATCGACGAGGCCCGCGAGCGCGGCGAATCGGCTCAGCGCGAATTCGAGAGTGTGCAGGATCAGATCGGCACCCTCGACGCGAGCGAACTGAGCCTCGACACGCACTACGAGCGAGCCGTCGCTGCGCTGCGACATGCCGACGCCCGAGTGACGGAGCTGCAGGCAGAAGAACGCATCGCGGGCAAGAAGGTGGCGTCGTTCGAGGCCAGGATCGAGGCGCTCACGATGGGCCTCGAACGCAAGGACGGTGCCGGGTGGCTGGTGGAGAATCAGCAGGACGGTCTGTCGGGTCTGCTCGCGGGCCATCTCACGGTCGAGCCGGGATACGAGATCGCGGTGGCAGTGGCCATGGGTCCGGCCGCCGATGCCGCACACGCCGAATCGTTCGATGCCGCGCGTGATGCCGTGCTGGCGCTGCGTGCGGCCGACGGTGGTCGCGCGTCCATCGTGCACGGCAATGTCGTTGCAGCGCAATCGGTTCCACGTCCGGACCTCCCGAACGGCGCTCGATGGGTGCTGGACCTGATCGAGTATCCGGACCGGCTGGCCGGGGCCATGGCGGCCCTGCTCGACGGTGTGGTCGCCGTCGACTCGCTCGACGCGGCCCACCGTCTGGTCTCCGATTCCGGTGAGCTGCGTGCGGTGACCAAGGACGGCGACGTCGTCGAAGCCGGTTGGGTCACCGGTGGCTCGGACCGTCGTCCGAGCACCCTCGAGGTTCAGTCGGCCATCGACACGTCGACGGTGGAGTTGGCCGCGGCCGTCCGCCGCGCGGAGGAGCTCGACGCGGCGTTGGCAGGCGCGTTGGAAGAACAACGGGATCGGCGCGAATCGGCCGAGCAAGCGCTCGCAGCACTCAACGAATCCGACGCCGCGATGGCCGCGGTGTACGAACAGTTGGGCCGATTGGGTCAACTGGCGCGTTCGGCTCACGCGGAGTCGGCGCGATTGACGACGCAGCGTAGCTCTGCCGAGGCCAGTCGAGAAGAAGCGATCGCGCGGCTGGCCGAGCTGGAAGAGAACCTGCGGACGGCAGAAGACGAGCAATCCGGTTTCGCGGGAGACGGCGAGAGCGGTGACGCTGCGACCACCATGGAACGGGAGATGGCGGCAGCGGCATTGACCGAAGTGCGTGCGGTAGAGGTCGAAGCTCGGTTGAACGTGCGGACCGCCGAAGAGCGCGCACAGTCCGTACGAGGCCGGGCGGATTCGCTTCGACGGGCGGCGCGAGCCGAGCGTGAGGCCAGGGCGCGAGCCGAGCGCGAGAGCGCAGCGCGTCGGCATGCGGCCGCAGTGGCGGCGGCGGTCGGGGAAGCGGGCGAAGAAGTCGCCGCGCGGTTGGCCACGGTCGTTGCGGCCGCTGCCCGTAGGCGCGACGAGCTGTCCGCCGAGCGTGCAACGCGCACAATCGAGCTCGACAAGGTCAAAGAGCAGGTCCGAGCCCTGCAGGGTCAGCTGGCGTCGATCACCGACGCCGTGCACCGGGACGAGGTCGCCCGTGCGCAGGCAGCGCTGCGGATCGAACAACTCGAGACGACGATTCTCGAACAGCACGGCATCGGCCTCGACGATCTGGTGGCCGAGTACGGGCCCGATGTTGCCCTGCCTCCCACCGAACTGGAGATGGCCGAGTACGAGGCGGCCAAGGAGCGGGGTGAGCAGGTGGTGGCACCTGCTCCAATGCCGTTCGACCGAGCCACCCAGGAGCAGCGCGCCAAACGCGCCGAGCGCGACCTCGCCACACTCGGCAAGGTGAACCCGCTCGCCCTCGAGGAGTTCGCGGCCCTCGAGGAGCGCTACAACTTCCTATCCACCCAGCTCGAGGACGTCAAGTCCGCCCGTAAGGATCTTCTCGGCGTCGTCGCCGACGTCGACGAACGGATCCTGCAGGTCTTCACCGAGGCCTGGCTCGACGTCGAACGAGAATTCACCGGGGTGTTCGCCAAGCTCTTCCCCGGCGGTGAAGGACGACTGATCCTGACCGACCCGTCGGACATGCTCACTACCGGCATCGAGGTCGAGGCCCGCCCGCCCGGCAAGAAGGTCAAGCGACTCTCGTTGCTCTCCGGTGGCGAGAAATCGCTGACCGCGGTGGCCATGCTGGTGGCCATCTTCCGCGCCCGACCGTCACCGTTCTACGTCATGGACGAGGTCGAGGCCGCACTGGACGACACCAACCTGCGTCGTCTGATCGGACTGTTCGAGCAGCTTCGCGAGAAGTCGCAGCTGATCGTGATCACGCACCAGAAACCGACGATGGAGGTGGCCGACGCGCTGTACGGCGTCAGCATGCGCGGCGACGGCATCACCACGGTCATCTCGCAGCGGTTGAACCGAGAACGCGTCGCGGTGCCCGCGGCCGAGTCGGACGCAGTGGAGCCGGACGCAGTGGAGCCGGACGCGGTGGAGCCGGACGCCCACGAGACGGACGCGGCATCCGTCGTCGCCGAACCCGACACCGTCTCCTGAGGTTCGTCCGCCGCAGCTACTGCTTCGGATACAGCTGCTCCGCGTAGGACGGTCCGTAGTACTCGCGTAGTTCCTCCACCGTCTCGGGAGCCTGCGGAATCAACGCCTTCGTCAGAGTGGCGACATCGGGGATGGCGTCGGCGTCCCACGTCTCGGGCTGCCACAACTTGGACCGCATGAACGCCTTCGCACAGTGGTGGAACACTTCCTCGATGTCGACGACCAGGCACAAGATCGGGCGATGACCCTCGACCCGAAGCTCGTCGAAGAACGGCGCGTCGGTGACCAGGGACGCGCGACCGTTGATGCGAAGGGTGTCGCCGCGGCCGGGGACGAAGAAGTTCAGGCCGACGAACGGGTTCTCGAGAATGTTGCGATAGCCGTCCATCCGGCGGTTGCCCGGCCGCTCGGCGAGAGCGATCGTGGCGTCGTCGAGGACGTGCACCAGACTGCCGGCCGGATCGCCCTTGGGTGAGACGTCGCATCTCCCGCTCGCGTCGGAGGTTCCGAGGAGGCAGAACGGTGAGGCAGCGAGCCACTGCACGTCGAGGGGGTGCAGCGTGCGTCGGTCCTTGTTCGCGGCTCGGAAGCTCGGCGTTCCGAACATCTCGGTCAGCTCGGCGGCGTCACGCACCGTGGTCCACTCCATGACCGTGAATGCTATCGACTCGAACTCCCGGGCGGGAAGCGCTTTTTCGCGGTCGGTGCACCACCGGTGACGAGCGGCCACGATCGCCTGAGAGGATGTTCCACGTGAGTAACCAAGCGTGGATCATCGTCGCGGCGATCGCTGCCGTCCTGCTCGTCGTCCTCGTCGTCGGGCTGGTGCTCTCCCGTCGTCGGAGAGTGTCCCTCAAGTCGGACGAGGCGGCGCGAATCGAGGACGCGGCCACCAAGGACAGATCCGGTGGCTACACCGCGGGCAGCGGTTTCTCGTTCAGTCAGGGAACGGCGACAGCCGAGCCCGTGATCCCGAAGGCCCCCAAGCCGGCCGAGCCGAAGCCGGTGGAGCCGCCGCCGGTGGTTCCCACCGCCGAACCGGTCGAATCGGAGACCGTCTGGATCGAGCCGGAAGTGCTCGAACCCGAGGCCCCGGCGACCGATGTCACCGTCGCCGAGCCTGTTGCGCCCGAGCCTCCGGGGGAAGACGCCGTTGCTCCTGCGCCTCGCCGGTTGGACACCATCGACCCGACCGAGGGCCGGCTCGATCGGCTCCGTGGCCGGCTCGCACGATCTCAGTCCGCGGTGGGCAAGAGCCTGCTGGGACTGCTCGGCGGCGGCGACCTGGACGAGGATTCGTGGGAAGAGGTCGAGGACACTCTGCTGATCGCCGATATCGGTTCGGCGACCACCGCGGAGATCATGCGGACGCTACGTGAGCAGATGGCGGCCCGCAGTATTCGCACCGAAGCCGATGCCAGGGCCCTGCTGCGCGAGATTCTCGTGGCGCAGTTGCACCCCGAGTTCGACCGGTCCATTCGTGCTCTGCCACACGACGGTGCCCCCGCGGTGTTGCTGGTGGTCGGAGTCAACGGCACCGGCAAGACCACCACCACGGGCAAACTCGCTCGGGTCCTGGTCGCGGACGGGCGGCGGGTGTTGCTCGGTGCCGCCGACACGTTCCGCGCTGCTGCGGCCGATCAGCTGCAGACCTGGGCCGAGCGAGTGGGTGCCGAGGTGGTTCGCGGCAAGGAGGCAGCGGATCCGGCTGCGGTCGCCTTCGACGCGGTGAGCAAAGGGATCGAGAACGGCGTCGATGTGGTTCTCATCGACACCGCGGGACGGTTGCACACCAAATCGGGTCTGATGGACGAACTGAGCAAGGTCAAGCGTGTCATCGAGAAGAGGGCCCACGTCGACGACGTTCTGCTCGTTCTCGACGCAACCGTGGGCCAGAACGGACTGACGCAGGCCCGTGTCTTCGCCGAGATCGTGAACATCACAGGTGTCGTGCTGACCAAGCTCGACGGAACCGCGAAGGGTGGCATCGTTTTTCAGGTGCAGCGTGAGCTCGGAGTGCCCGTCAAGCTCGTCGGTCTCGGGGAAGGTGCCGACGATCTGGCACCGTTCGAGCCCGGTGCGTTCGTGGACGCGCTGCTCGGCTGATCGACCCCGCAGGGTGGCCTGCGAAACGGGGAAAAAGCACAAACGCCAGCACGAAACCTTTTTGCAACAGAATCCGGTCATGCGTTCACATGCCCGAAACACCCGAGTGTCACGGATGAAACCTCGTGAAACCACTCTTCTTGCTTAACGGCGCGCCAACCGGTGTGCAGGAGAATGGAGGGTGTACGTGAGTCCCGAGGATATGTTGGCCAACTCCGGCAACGCCGCGTGGATGCTGATGGCAGCATCGCTGGTACTGCTGATGACGCCGGGCTTGGCGTTCTTCTACGGCGGTATGTCGCAGCAGAAGTCCGTGTTGAACATGATGATGATGTCGTTCGGAGCAATGGCCGTCGTCTCGATCATCTACTTCCTGTGGGGCTGGTCGATGTCCTACGGCACCCAGGACATCGGCGGAGTCTTCGCCAACCCGTTCGAGTTCTTCGGACTCAAGGATTCGATCACCGACGCGGACGGCAACTACATCG
Organism: Rhodococcus sp. 05-339-2; assembly: GCF_002258965.1. Classification (NCBI taxonomy): domain Bacteria; kingdom Bacillati; phylum Actinomycetota; class Actinomycetes; order Mycobacteriales; family Nocardiaceae; genus Rhodococcus; species Rhodococcus sp. 05-339-2. The sequence goes on along the minus strand of NZ_NOYW01000018.1, from coordinate 671,640 downwards.
TCGGAGCATGGGGCTACGCCAACGTCATCGACGTGGCATTCCAGGTCACCTTCGCCATCATCACGGTCGCACTGATCAGCGGCTCGATCGCAGGCCGCGTCAAGTACGGCACCTGGCTCGCCTTCGCCGGTATCTGGGTCACCCTCGCGTACTTCCCGCTCGCACACATGGTCTGGGGCGGCGGACTGCTCTCCGGATCCGAGAACGGTCTTGCGGCAATGATCTTCGGCACCACCGACGACGGTGAAGGCGGACTCGTCGCCAACGTCGCTCCGATCGACTTCGCCGGTGGCACCGTCGTGCACATCAACGCCGGTATCGCCGGTCTGATTCTGGCGATCATCATCGGCAAGCGCGCCGGCTTCGGCAAGGTCGCCTACCGCCCGCACAACCTTCCGTTCGTGATGCTCGGCGCAGCTCTGCTGTGGTTCGGCTGGTTCGGATTCAACGCCGGTTCCGCCTTCGCGGCCGACGGAATCGCCGGTGTGGCCTGGGTCAACACCACCGCAGCCACGGCAGCCGCCATCGTGGGCTGGCTCATCACCGAGCGCATCCGCGACGGACACGCCACCAGCCTCGGCGCCGCCTCGGGCATCGTTGCAGGTCTGGTCGCGATCACCCCGGCCGCAGGCGCACTCACGCCGGTCGGAGCCATGATCCTCGGTGTCATCGCCGGTGTGCTCTCCGCACTGGCCGTCGGCCTGAAGTTCAAGTTCGGTTACGACGACTCGCTCGACGTCGTGGGCGTTCACCTCGTCGCAGGCCTGTGGGGAACCATCGGAATCGGCTTCCTCGGATCCGAGACCGGCCTGTTCTACGGCGGCGACTACAAGCAGCTCGTCGTGCAGATCGTCATCGCACTGTTCGCGCTGATCTTCACCGCCATCGTCACCGCGGTCATCGCGTTCGCGCTCAAGCCTCTCGGCTGGCGTGTGACGGATGAGGAGGAGGCGAACGGCATCGACGAGGCCGAGCACGCCGAGACTGCATATGATTTCGCCTGACAAGGTAGAGATAGACGTGAACGCTGCACCGTACGACAACGGGCACTCGAGGTCTTGTGAAGGGAAGCAAAAATGAAGCTGATCACGGCAATCGTCAAACCGTTCACCCTGGAGGACGTCAAGACGGGGCTGGAGCAGGCCGGCGTACTCGGAATGACAGTCAGTGAAGTTCAGGGTTACGGCCGCCAGAAGGGCCACACCGAGGTGTACCGAGGTGCCGAGTACTCGGTGGACTTCGTCCCGAAGGTCCGCGTCGAGGTAGTCGTCGACGACGCCGCAGTGGAGAAGGTCGTCGAGGTCATCGTCGAGGCTGCACGCACCGGCAAGATCGGTGACGGCAAGGTCTGGGTTTCCCCGGTCGACTCGGTCATCCGAGTCCGCACCGGAGAACGTGGCGCTGATGCACTCTGACCCCAAAGGGTCTCGGGCCGTGGGCCCCGGTTCTGGCGCGAAAGCGTCAGGATCGGGGCCTTCGGTCTCCACGGGCTCCGCATCGAAGGGCACGAGCGATGCTGCAGCAGATCTCGCTCGGGCCAGAAAACAACTACTCGACGGCGGAACACGCAATCGTCGACTCGATGCACCCTCGCTCCGGCAGGCTCTGGTCGATCTCCACGAGTTCTGGCTGACCACCAAAGGTGCCGAGCTCGGGATCAAACCGGACTCCGGCTTCGCGATCGTCGCTGTCGGCGGTCTTGCTCGTCGTGAACTGCTGCCCTATTCGGATCTGGACCTGATCCTGCTGCACGACGATCTCGAACCACGCATCGTCTCCGATGTCGCCGACAAGCTGTGGTACCCACTGTGGGACGCGCACATCAAGCTCGATCACAGTGTGCGCACGGTGCCGCAGGCTCTGCAGGTCGCTGCAGCAGACATGACGGCATCCCTCGGAATGCTCGAGGCGCGTCACATCGCCGGCGACGTCGAATTGAGCAATCTTCTCATCGGCGGCGTACGTCGCCAGTGGCGCAACGGTATTCGAGGGCGTTTCGACGAGCTGATCGAGCAGACCCGCGGACGGTGGTCGCGCAGCGGTGAGATCGCACACCGCGCCGAACCCGATCTCAAGAGCGGCCGCGGGGGACTGCGTGACGTCCAGTTGCTCGACGCCCTCTCCATCGCACAGTTGACCGACGGTATGCCCGGGCTCGGACCCGAATCACCGGGTGGCGGTTTGGCGTTCGCGCACGGACGCCTGTTGGACGTGCGCACCGAACTGCACCGCGTCGCCGGTCGAGCACGGGATCAACTGCGCGCGCAGGACGCCGACGAGATAGGTGCCGCGCTGCGCATCGGGGATCGCTTCGATCTCGCGCGCGTGCTGAGCGATTCGGCTCGGACCATCAGCTATTCGGTGGACGTCGGGTTGCGAACCGCAGGCAATTCGTTACCGCGACGGGGTCTTTCGAGACTGCGTCGAGTCCCGGTCAGACGCCCGCTGGACGAGGGAGTCGTCGAACACGGCGGCGAGGTCGTTCTCGCCCGCGACGCTCGACCGAACAAGGATCCCGGCCTGATCATGCGAGTCGCAGCGGCGTCGGCCCAGACCGGAATGCCGATGTCCGCCTCGACCCTGAACCGGCTGTCCGACAGTGCCCCCGAGCTTCGGGAACCCTGGCCCAAGGAAGCACTCAACGATCTGCTCGTGTTGCTCGGATCGGGTCGCAAGGCGATCGCGGCGATCGAGGCGTTGGATCGAACCGGACTGTGGGGCAGGCTCATTCCGGAGTGGGGCGCGGTACGCGACCTACCGCCGCGAGATGCGGTGCACACGTGGACGGTCGATCGACATCTGGTCGAAACCGCAGCCTACGCAAGCGCATTGACCACCCGTGTTGCGCGTCCTGACCTGTTGGTGCTCGGCGCACTGATCCACGACATCGGCAAGGGACGCGGCGGCGATCACAGTGTCGTCGGCGCAGATCTGGCCATCCAGATCGGCAACAGGCTCGGCCTGTGGCCTTCCGACGTGGCACTGCTGACGGCGATGGTGCGATACCACCTACTGCTGCCGGAAACCGCCACCAGACGCGACCTCGACGACCCCGCAACCGTGCAAACCGTCGTCGACGCGCTCGGTGCCGACACGATTCTGCTCGAGCTGCTTCACGCACTGGCAGAAGCGGATTCGCTCGCCACCGGCCCCGGGGTGTGGGGTGACTGGAAGGCCTCGCTCATCCGTGAGCTCGTGCGTCGCTGCAGATTGGTGATGGCGGGGGAGAGTCTGCCCTCACCGGATCCACTCGACCCGGCGCACATCGAACTCGCCGCGCGGGGAGGCGTCCACGTCGACATCGCGCCGACCGACGGGCTGCACACCTTCGTCGTCACCGTCATCGCCCCCGACACGCCCGGGCTGCTGTCCGATGCCGCGGGAGTCCTCGCACTGCACTCGCTGCGCGTGCTCTCGGCCTCTCTCGGAAGTCACGAGGGATCGGCGATCAACTCGTTCGATGTCGCGCCGCTCTTCGGATCCCCGCCGCAGGCCGGTCTGCTGCGGCAGGAGATCATCCGCGCTCAGGCCGGCGAACTCGACCTCGTCGCCGTGCTCGACGCCAAGGAACGCGACGCAAGAGCCGACACCGTCGAGGACGACGCAGAGGATTCGGCCGTCCCGGTTCTCTACGCTCAAGCTCCGCCTCGGGTGCTCTGGTTCGACGACAACGAACCAGGTCAGGTGGTACTCGAGCTACGAGCTGAGGACCGGCTCGGTCTGCTCTGCCGGTTGGCCAGCGCGATCGAACAGCAGGGATCCGACATCCGGTGGGCACGCGTGTCGACCCTGGGCAGCTCGGTGGTCGACTCGTTCTGCATCGACCTGGCGGGAGCAGACAGCAGGGCGGTGCGCGAGGACCTCGAGCGAGCGATCCTCGCGGTCGTACCCGCCCCCGAACCGCCCAAGCCTCCGGAAAAGCCGGAAGGCACCTGACCGCGGGTCGGAATGCGACAGCAGACCGACTCGCGGTGGTGACTTCTCACGAACTTCCGGCCGACGGAACTGCCGCCGATGCCGATTTGTTACATTCGTCCCCACGCAGAAACGACACTCTCAGCCGTTCCTGCACACTCCACACTGCTCGAACCACGTCGTTCCTGCAGGCTCCACTCCTGGTCATTCGAGAGGCACGAACTGTGGGATCCCACCGACGGTCGACCGTCCACACACCGACCGACTTCGCAGCGCGTCCCACGGGCGGCAGGCACCGCGCCGTACCGGACAGCCCCGTCGTCGGTCGACGGGCGGCCACCATCGTCGCCGCGACCGGCGCGATCGTCGTCGGCGCGACGTCGATGGGTGCAGGCACCGCCGCGGCCGCGCCGATTCCGGAGCCACCCGCAGCCGGACTCCCGTTCGCCGTACCGGAGGGACTACTGCCCGCTGGATTCGAGCTACCCCAGTTCGAGCTACCCCAACTCGAGATCCCGCAGTTCGTACCCCCACAGCTCGCGCCCCCGCTTTCGCCGTCGCAGCCCGCACCGCCCGAGGCCGCGCCTGCCGAAACCGCGCCCGCTGCGGAACCAGCACCCGCACCGACCTCCGACCCACTGGCCGCATTCGGAGCCGATCCCGGCGCTGCCGCCCAGCAATGGCTCGACGATGTCGGCCTGGGGCAGCTGGGAGCCGGTGTTCAGTCACCCCTCGAGAGCCTGCGCTCGCTGAAGAAGGGCACAGTGCAGCCCGTGGCAGGGGTATTGACCTCCAACTTCGGTTCGCGATGGGGCACCCAGCACAGTGGCCTCGACATCGCGGCACCGATCGGAACGCCCATCTACGCCGCCGCCGACGGCACCGTGTCCGACGCAGGACCGGCATCCGGCTTCGGTCTCTGGGTCAAGGTGCGGCACGACGACGGCACCGAGACGGTCTACGGACACGTCAACGACTTCTCCGTTCATCCCGGCCAGCGTGTGTCGGCCGGTGAGCAGATCGCCACCGTCGGCAACCGTGGCCAGTCGACAGGCCCACACCTGCACTTCGAGGTGCACGATCCCTCCGGCGTCAAGGTCGACCCCGCGCAGTGGCTCGCCACCCGAGGTGTGGCAGTGACGTGGAACGATTCCGCGCGCAACGCCTGACCGGTCGGCATCGACACGTTCGACACGACAGTCGAACGCCCCAGCGACGACGAGGCGTGCTGCCGCTAGTCTGGTGACCGTGCCGGATTCGGCTCGTTTTCGGTGATCGGCTAGCTCAGGAGTGCAATCGGTGTTCGAATCCCTTTCCGACAGGTTGACCGGGACTCTCAAGGACCTGCGTGGCAAAGGTCGACTGTCCGGCGCGGATATCGACGCCACGGCCCGCGAGATCCGTCTGGCCCTGCTCGAAGCGGACGTGGCACTGCCCGTCGTACGTGAATTCATCAACCGCATCAAGGTCCGGGCCAAGGGTGCCGAGGTCTCGGGTGCGCTCAACCCGGCCCAGCAGGTCGTCAAGATCGTCAACGAGGAACTGGTCGGCATCCTCGGCGGCGAGACTCGCAGGCTCGTCTTCGCCAAGAACCCGCCCACGGTGATCATGCTCGCCGGTCTGCAGGGTTCGGGTAAGACGACGCTGGCGGGCAAGCTCGCGAAATGGCTCAAGGGCCAGGGCCACACCCCACTGCTCGTCGCGTGCGACCTTCAGCGTCCCGGTGCCGTGAGCCAGCTGCAGATCGTGGGCGAGCGCGCCGGTGCCGCCGTCTTCGCGCCGCACCCCGGCACGTCCATCGGCGGCGGCGACAATGCACTCGGAGTCTCGGCAGCGGATCCCGTCGAGGTTGCCAGGGCCGGCATCGCCGAGGCTCGCAGCAAGCAGTACGACGTGGTCATCGTCGACACCGCAGGTCGCCTCGGCATCGACAGCGAGCTGATGAATCAGGCCGCGGGAATTCGCGACGCGGTCGAGCCGGACGAGACACTGTTCGTTCTCGATGCGATGGTCGGTCAGGACGCCGTCAGCACCGCCGAGGCGTTCCGTGACGGCGTCGGCTTCACCGGTGTCGTACTCACCAAGCTCGACGGCGATGCCCGCGGCGGTGCTGCGCTGAGCGTCCGTGAGGTCACCGGCCAGCCGATCATGTTCGCGTCGACCGGTGAGAAGCTCGAGGATTTCGACGTCTTCCACCCCGATCGCATGGCGAGCCGCATCCTCGGCATGGGCGACGTGCTGAGCCTCATCGAGCAGGCCGAGCAGCACTTCGATGCCGAGCAGGCCGAGGCAACGGCCAACAAGATCGGCTCGGGGCAACTCACGCTCGACGACTTCCTCGAGCAGATGATGGCCGTCCGCAAGATGGGGCCGATCGGAAACCTGCTGGGCATGCTGCCCGGTGCCGGCCAGATGAAAGAACTCGCCAACGTCGACGAGAAGCAACTCGACCGGGTTCAGGCCATCATCCGCGGCATGACGCCGCAGGAACGTACCGACCCGAAGATCATCAACGCGTCACGACGGTTGCGTATCGCGAACGGTTCGGGCGTCAAGGTCTCCGACGTCAACCAGCTGGTCGACCGGTTCTTCGAGGCTCGCAAGATGATGTCGGCCATGGCCGGTCGGATGGGCATGCCGGGCGCGCGCAAGCAGGTACGGAACAACAAGAAGGGCAAGAAAGGCAAGAAGGGCGCTCGCGGTCCGACGCAGCCGAAGATCCGCGGTGGATTCCCCGGCATGCCGGGTGGAATGCCGGCGGGAATGCCCGATCTGTCGTCCATGCCCAAGGGCCTCGACCAGTTGCCGCCAGGGCTGGAAGGCATCGACCTGTCGCAACTGAAACTGCCCAAGAAGTAAGCGCGCGCACGTGTCGGCCATGCGGGTGCGGGGCCGCGGACTGCCGGACGGGACGGAGATCGACCTCTGGATCGAGGGCGGTGTTCTGTCCACCGAGCCCATTGCGGATGCGGATTTCGTCCACGACGGCGGGTGGGTCCTGCCCGGCCTGGTCGACGCCCACTGCCATGTCGGGATCGAATACGGCGGGGGACACACCGACCTGATCGGGTCGATCCGACAGGCCGAGACCGAGCGAGGCGTCGGCGCGCTGCTGCTGCGCGACGCCGGGTCCCCGGTCGACACACGCGCCTTGGACGAGTACGAGGACCTACCTCGCATCATCCGAGCGGGCCGCCACATCGCATCACCCAAGCGATACATCCCGGGTCTGGCGATCGACATCGAGGACGAATCGCAACTGCCCGAGGCGGTGGCTCAGCAGGCCCGGTTCGGCGACGGCTGGGTCAAGCTCGTCGGCGACTGGATCGACCGCTCGGTGGGAGATCTCCGGCCACTGTGGAACGACTCGATCCTCGTCGACGCCATCGCTGCCGCCCACGCCGAGGGAGCGCGGGTGACAGCCCACGTGTTCGGCGAGGATGCGCTGCCCGGTCTGATCGCGGCGGGAATCGACTGCATCGAGCACGGCACCGGTCTGACCGACGAGACCGTCGAGATGATGGTCGACCACGGCACCGCTCTGGTACCGACGCTGATCAACATCGAGACGTTCCCCGGCATCGCCGATTCCGCCACCCGGTATCCGGTCTACGCCCGGCACATGCGGGCGCTCCACCAACGCGTCGCCGCCACCGTCGGACGAGCCCATGACGCAGGCATTCCCATCTATGCAGGTACCGATGCCGGTGGATCGATCGCGCACGGACGCATCGCCGACGAGGTAGCCGCGCTGGCCGCCGTGGGTCTCTCTCCGACCGACGCGCTCGGTGCTGCCTGCTGGGACGCCCGGTCGTGGCTGGGTCGGCAGGGACTCGAGCACGGCGCGCCCGCGGATCTGGTCGTCTACTCCGACGATCCGCGAGGGGGACCGGACGTGCTGGCCGATCCGGAGCTGGTGATCCTGCGCGGACGCGTGACCGATCGGCGCGGCCGCACGACGAACGGGCCGGTGGGCCGAGGGTGACCGATCCGAGAAGCGATGCAGGACAGCCCGATCCGAACCGACCCAGCTGGGCCGCAATGGCACCGATGAATCGAATTGAGCAGCAGGGTTCGGGGTTGTCCGAAACCTACTGGCGAGCCGAGCAGGCCGCGCTCGAACGCAGAAGCGGTCAACGGTGGGGACTGCCGGCCGCGGCGCTCGTGCTGGGGCTCAACCTGACGGGATTTCTGATACTCGGGCTCGTCGTGACGTCGGACGCCTCGGCCGTCTTCGTGGTGGGCATCATGATTCCGAGCCTTCTCGCTGCGGGCGTGGCGGTGGCCGTCTCGACGACCCGAGGAAACGGACCCGTCGTCGACTTCGGCCTCCCCAGGTCGACCCCCGAATTCCTCGGTCACCTCCGATCCGGGTTGGCGTGGGGTGGCGTCGCGGTGGTCGGTGGCCTCCTGCTGGCGCTGATTCTGTTGTCCGGTATCGAGTTGGACGATCCGATGCCGCTCGGCGACGTCACCGACACGACCGTCGGCTGGAAAATCGCTCTGGCCGTGTGGATCTGGCTCGGTGCACCGATCTGCGAGGAAACGATGTTCCGCGGCATGCTGTGGGGAGCACTCGAGAAACGCACCCGCCCGATGCCCATGGCCTGGTTGGGCAATCGATGGGTCGTCCTGGCGATCACCGCGGTGGTGTTCGCGATCTGGCACCGCGAGTGGTGGCGCTTCGTGGTGCTGCTGTGGGGTGGATTCGCGATCGGCATCGCACGGATGCGTTCCGGTTCGATCGTCGCGTCGACCACGGCGCACTCGGTGAACAACACCCTCCCCGCCCTGGTGGTCCTGTTCGCGTGAGGTGAGGGGTCCACAGGCCCGATTCACCGATCGAGCCGCCCGTCTGGCACAATGAACAGCTGTTCGCCCGTCTTCCGGTTACGTACCGCGCGGCGGTCACAACAACCCTCAACGCAAAACCGGGCTCGCATGCCGTGCGAACCGCTGAATTGCGCCGTGACCAACTTTCGAAAGGCTCCACCAGAACATGGCTGTCAAGATCAAGCTCATGCGTATCGGCAAGATCCGCACCCCGCACTACCGCGTCGTCATCTCCGATGCTCGCACCCGTCGTAACGGCCGTGCGATCGAGACCATCGGCACGTACGAGCCCAAGCAGGACCCCAGCGTCATCGAGATCGACTCCGAGCGGGCTCAGTACTGGTTGGGCGTCGGCGCACAGCCGACCGAGCCTGTCGAGGCACTGCTCAAGATCACCGGTGACTGGCAGAAGTTCAAGGGCCTCCCCGGTGCCGAGGGAACCCTCCGCGTCGCCGAGCCCAAGCCCTCCAAGCTCGACCTGTTCAACGCAGCGCTGGCGCAGGCCGACTCCGAGCCGCAGGGCGAGGCCACCACCGCCAAGAAGAAGAAGGCTCCGAAGGCCGACGACGCCGCAGCGGAGACCACCGACGCTGCAGCAACCGAGACGGCAGACGCGCCGGCCGCCGAGGCTGCTGAGAAGTGAGTGCCGTTGTCGCCGATGCCGTCGAACATCTCGTTCGCGGCATCGTCGCCAATCCCGATGACGTTCGCGTCGAGATGATCACCGGCCGTCGTGGCCGCACCGTGGAAGTCCACGTGCACCCCGACGATCTGGGCAAGGTCATCGGCCGTGGCGGTCGTACCGCTACGGCGCTGCGCACGCTCGTCTCGGGAATCGGTGGTCGCGGCATCCGTGTCGACGTGGTCGACACGGACCAGTAGGTCACGTACCCATCATGGAGCTGGTCATCGGCCGTGTCGCGAAGTCGCACGGCATCAAAGGCGAAGTCGTCGTCGAGGTTCGCACCGACAACCCCGACGACCGCTTCGCCGAAGGAACCGTTCTCTCGGGCCGCAGGCCCCGATCGAACGCGGAACCGGCCTCGTACACAGTGGAAGCCGTCCGGGAACACTCCGGACGGCTTCTGCTGCGTCTGAACGGTATCGACGACAAGACTGCCGCTGACCAACTGCGCGGCATATTGTTCGTCGTCGAATCCACCGACCTTCCGCCGTCCGACGATCCGGACGAGTACTACGACCACGAACTCGAAGGCCTCACGGTGATCCTGACCGACGGCACCGTCGTCGGAACGGTCCGCGAGGTCCTTCACTCCGCAGCGGGGGAGCTGCTCTCCATCACGCCGAGTCCGGGCTTCGGCGAAGCCACCCGCGCCGAAATTCTCGTGCCGTTCGTAGCGGCCATCGTGACGACGGTGTCGTTGGCCGACAAGACGATCGAGGTCGATCCGCCCGAGGGTCTGCTGGATCCGGAGTAGATCGTGCGCCTCGACGTCGTCACCATCTTTCCCGAATACCTCACGCCGCTCCGAACTGCGTTGCTGGGCAAAGCAATCGACCGTGGCCTTGTCTCGGTCGAGGTTCACGATCTGCGGTCGTGGACTCACGATGTGCACAAGGCCGTCGACGATTCGCCCTACGGCGGCGGGCCCGGGATGGTCATGAAGCCGACGGTGTGGGGCGACGCACTCGACGACGTGCTCACGGACGATGCTCTCCTCGTCGTCCCGACCCCGGCCGGCGTGCCGTTCACCCAGCGGACAGCCGAGCGATGGTCCTCCGAGCAGCATCTCGTATTCGCCTGCGGCCGATACGAAGGCATCGACCAACGCGTGTTCGACGACGCCGCGCGGCGCGTGCGTGTCGAGGAAGTCAGCATCGGCGATTACGTGCTCATCGGCGGCGAGGCGGCCGTCCTCGTCATGGCCGAGGCCGTGGTGCGACTGATGCCGGGGGTTCTGGGCAATCAACAGTCGCATCAGCAGGATTCGTTCTCCGACGGTCTGCTCGAAGGGCCGAGCTACACGCGCCCCGCTCGGTGGCGCGATCTCGACGTTCCGTCGGTGCTGCTCTCGGGTGATCACGCGAAGATCGCAGCGTGGCGTCGAGAGCAATCATTGGACAGGACCGCCGAGCGTCGTCCGGACCTGCTGCAGGACTGACGAATTCAGCTGACGGTGCCGTCGGGAAAGAGCATCGAGACGAATCCGGTGAGAGTTTCCCTTGCGTGCAGTGCGCTGGCGTCGTCGCTGACGTCGACGACGGCGGTGTCCGGATAGCTTTCCATGTCGTCCGCGTAGAAGATGTCCTCGCGTGAGGACAGAGCCAGAACGTAGCGGTTGTCGACACCGATCGTGCCTGTCGACAGGTGGACCCACCGATCGGACACGCAGCACATCCAACCCTGTTTCACAGCGTGCACGCTCTCTCCGGGAAGACCGTCGACGATCCCGAAATGCTGCTTGTAGCCGTCCGCGGCGATCGGTGCCGAACGCCGCAGCATTCCGATCACCACGTCCGTCGATGCAGTCGTCAAACCGCCGGTGCCGCCCAGCAACCCCGCGTAGTAACCGACCAGGTCACTGGGCGTGGTCTCGGTGTTGTACCACTGGTCGTCGCCGGGAGCTGTGGTACTCGTCAGGCCGTAGCGAGCTGCGACCGTGCGCACGATGTCGGACGAGCCGTAGCGGTACCAGAGCGTGTACGCGGCGTTGTCGTCGGACAGCTCGAGCATGCTGGTCATGGTGGCCAGATCGTCGGCGGAGACCGGGCGGTTCTCCGACTGCGCTCGGAACAACACCTCGTCGGCGATGAAGAGCTTGGACACCGACGCGGTTTCGACCTGAACATCGGCATTGCTGCTGTAGTAGGAGCCCGTCTGACGATCCAACAGCGCGAAATCCACATCGGCGCCACGGGCCTGGGCCGAGGCGATCGCCATCGGGATACGAGCTTCGAGGGCGACGCCGTCGACCTTGTCCATATCGGGAAAGGGCGATGCCGACGTCTCGGCGGTCTCCTTCGACGCGGAGTCACCGACCTGATCGTCGGGAGGAACCGAACAGCCGACCAGCAGCAGGGAGGCGCAGGCTGCAGCCAGGAATCGAGACAACCTGACCATCCGCGAAACTCTCCCACACGTTGAACCGCCGACCGACTCGTCCCACAGTAGCGGTAGGGTCCATCGCCGTGACCACTGCTCTGAAATCTGTGAACAAGCGCATAGCCGAAGAACTCGACGTTCGTGAAGAACAGGTTCGTGCCGCCGTGGAATTGCTCGACGGCGGGTCGACGGTCCCGTTCATCGCGCGCTACCGCAAGGAAGTCACCGGCACCCTCGACGACACGCAGCTGCGTCAGCTCGACGAGCGGCTGCGGTACCTGCGCGAGCTCGACGAGCGCAGGGACGCCGTCATCGAGTCCATCCGCTCGCAGGGCAAGCTCGACGAAGCGCTCGAGCAGTCGTTGATGCTGGCCGACACCAAGGCTCGCGTCGAGGACATCTATTTGCCGTTCAAGCCCAAGCGCCGAACCAAGGCTCAGATCGCACGGGAGGCCGGGCACGAGCCCGTCGCCGACGCCCTGTTCTCCGACCCCACCACCGACCCGGCCCAGTTCGATCAGGAGCAACTCGACGGTGCGCGGGCGATTCTCGTCGAGCGTTTCGCCGAGGATGCGGATCTGGTGGGTGAACTGCGCGAACTGATGTGGACGTCCGGCAAGCTCGTCGCGTCCGTTCGCAAGGGCAAAGAGGAAGAGGGTGCCAAGTTCTCCGATTACTTCGAGTTCTCGGAACCGTTCACCAGCCTGCCCTCGCACCGCATCCTCGCCACGCTCAGAGGCGAGAAGGAAGAAGTACTCTCGCTCGGCTTCGAGCCCGAGCGAGACGAACCGACCCCCGGCGTCCCGAGCGTCTACGAGGGTCGGATCGCTACCAAGTTCGGGATCGCGAATCGAGGACGGCCCGCCGACAAGTGGCTGCTCGATACCGTCCGATGGGCGTGGCGTACCAAGATGCTGGTGACCGTCTCCCTCGATACCCGCATGCGACTGCGGCAATCGGCCGAGAAGGACGCCGTCGACGTGTTCGCGAGCAACCTCAAGGACCTGCTGCTCGCCGCGCCCGCGGGCAACCGCACCACGATGGGCCTGGACCCGGGCTTCCGTACCGGCACCAAGGTCGCGATCGTCGACGCCACCGGAAAGGTCGTCGACCACGACACCATCTACCCGCACAAACCGCAGGGCAAGTGGGATCAGGCGGTGGCCACCCTCGCCGGACTCGCCGCCAAGCACAAGGTCGAACTGATCGCCATCGGCAACGGCACCGCATCGCGTGAAACCGACTCGCTGGCAGCAGAATTGATCACCAAGTTCCCTGCCGCCAACTTGACCAAGGTGGTGGTGTCCGAGGCCGGAGCGTCGGTGTACTCCGCCTCCGCGTACGCCTCGAGCGAGCTGCCCGAACTGGACGTGTCGATCCGCGGTGCCGTCTCGATCGCCCGCAGGTTGCAGGATCCGCTGGCCGAGCTGGTCAAGATCGATCCGAAGTCCATCGGCGTCGGGCAGTACCAGCACGACATCTCCGAAACTCTGCTGGCCCGATCTCTCGGCGCCGTCGTCGAGGACGCGGTGAACGCCGTCGGCGTCGACGTCAACACCGCGTCGGTACCGTTGCTCTCGCGGGTCTCCGGTATCGCCGGCTCTCTTGCCGAGAGCATCGTGGCACACCGTGACCAGAACGGTCCGTTCTCCAGCCGCAGCACACTCAAAGACGTTCCGCGGTTGGGGCCCAAAGCTTTCGAGCAGTGCGCCGGATTCCTCCGCATCTCCGGGGGAGAGGATCCACTGGACCGGTCGAGTGTTCACCCGGAGGCATATCCCGTTGTGCGCCGCATCGTCGGCAAGGCCGGCGTCGGGGTGCGCGAGGTCATCGGCAACACAGCACTGCTGCGCGGGCTCGACCCCGCCGAATTCGCCGACGACCGATTCGGTCTGCCCACCGTCACCGACATCATCTCCGAACTCGAGAAGCCGGGCCGCGATCCACGTCCGGAGTTCAAGACCGCGACCTTCGCCGCCGGTATCGAGAAGGTCGCCGACCTGGTGCCCGGCATGACGCTCGAGGGAGTCGTGACCAACGTGGCGGCGTTCGGGGCGTTCGTCGACGTCGGTGTGCATCAGGACGGGCTCGTGCACGTCTCGGCGATGTCGCACAACTTCGTCAAGGACCCGCGTGAGGTCGTCAAGTCCGGTGACGTCGTTCGCGTCAAGGTGATGGAGGTCGACATCCCCCGTCAGCGCATCGGTCTGAGCCTGCGGCTGGACGACGAACCCGGCGCGTCCGGCGGCAAGGACGCCGCCCGCGGACAGCAGGGTGACCGTCCGCGAGGCCAGGGACGGGGCGCGGGCGCACATCAGGCCGGCCGCGGACGAGACGCACGCCCGCAACGGGATCGTCGAACGGCCGGGGGCGCCGGTGCGGCGACACCGGCTGCCGGTTCCATGGCCGACGCGTTGCGGAAGGCGGGATTCGGAAAATAGCGAACGGTTCCTCGGTCGATGCTGCCCTGGGTGGTCCCGGACGCGAATAGGGTGAAACGCGATCACCGGTCGTTCGGCAGGAAGGACGTGAGGCACACGTGAGGTGGTTGCAACACGGGGTCATCGATCACGGCCGCCTGCCGCTGCTGTGTTTCCTGCTGGGGCTGTTGGCGGGGTTCCTCCTGATCCGCCTCAGTGTCAGGATGATTCGCGCAGACGTGAAATGGTGGCCGGGAAACATCACGCCCGGGGGTCAGCACATCCACCACGTCGTGTTCGGAATCGTGCTGATGCTGCTGGCGGGGATCGGCTTGATCGCGGTGTACGTCGACGGTTCCGAGCCGGTCGGCGCGGCGTTGGCGGCGATCTTCGGCATCGGTGCCGCTCTCGTCCTCGACGAGTTCGCGTTGATCTTCTATCTCCGTGATGTCTACTGGTCCGAACAGGGCCGCACGTCGGTGGACGCCGTGTTCGCGGCAGTGGCGTTCACCGGCCTGCTGCTGCTCGGCTTCCACCCCCTGGAGTTGCTCAGCCCGGCCGACTTCCGGGCCGATCCCGACCCGTGGGTGCGTGGCACCCTGGCGGTGTTGGCCCTGGCCAATCTCGCGCTCGGTGTCATCGTTCTGCTCAAGGGCAAGATCTGGACCGGACTGCTCGGGCTGTTCGTCCTGCCGATCCTCGTTCTGGCCGCAGTGCGGTTGAGCAGGCCGAGCGCACCGTGGGCGAGGTGGCGCTACACCACCAGGCCGAAGAAGATGGAACGCGCTCTGCGCCGAGAGAAGCGGTGGCGACGGCCGATCATCCGGGCCAAGATCTATCTCCAGGACGCGATCGCAGGCAAGCCGAGCATCGTGCACGCACGCGAGGCCACCGAGGATGAATTGGCGCGGACGGTCCTACCTGCGCCGATGGCGAGCGAGACGGCGTCGAGCCGAGAAGCGCCGATTTCGTCGAACGCCTGATGGTCTGGCACAATGGTCGGGTTGCCTCTAGCAGGCACGGACCTCACTCGGAGTACGAACCAGTCGAGCCGTTGCATCAGCGAGCCGCTCGGTTCCTCTACTCATGCGCAGAACGCAAGGATGGCACAACCGATGAACACTCTGGACTTTCTCGACAATCAGTCGCTGCGTAGCGACATCCCCGATTTCCGCCCCGGCGACACGCTGAACGTGCACGTCAAGGTCATCGAAGGCTCGAAGGAGCGCATTCAGATCTTCAAGGGCGTCGTCATCCGACGTCAGGGCGGTGGCGTTCGCGAAACGTTCACGGTCCGCAAGGTCTCGTTCGGCGTCGGCGTCGAGCGCACCTTCCCGGTGCACAGCCCCAACATCGCGCAGTTCGAGGTCCTCACCCGTGGTGACGTCCGTCGCGCCAAGCTCTACTACCTCCGCGATCTGCGTGGCAAGGCCGCCAAGATCAAGGAAAAGCGCTGACCGGTTCCGCCCGGACACATCAGTTCACACCATGCCGCGTTGCCCGTCAGGGCGACGCGGCATGGTGCTTTCCACCCGCTGTCGTCCCACGTTTCTCCCGGCCGGCGAGCGGATCGACAGCCGCGAACCGCCCATGCGCACACCGTCCGGCCGTGCGGGCGACGGTTCCGGCTAACCTGATCACGTGACGCAGTCCCCACAGGATCCAACCGACGAGCCCGACGACGAGTCTTCACGGAAGAAGCGTCGGGAACGCAAGCCCCGATCGTTCTGGCGTGAGCTTCCCATTCTCATTCTGGTAGCGCTGGTACTGAGTTTTCTGCTCCAGACATTCGTTGCCCGGGTCTATCTGATCCCGTCAGAATCGATGGAGCCGACCCTGCACGGCTGCACCGGCTGCACCGGTGACCGCATCGTGGTGGAGAAGATCGGATACCGGTTCGGCGACCCGAAGCCCGGCGACATCGTCGTCTTCCGCGGCCCGGATTCGTGGAACGACGAATTCGTGTCACAACGGTCCGACAACGCGGTGATTCGGGGAGCACAGGAAGTCGGCTCGCTGATCGGCGTAGTCGCTCCCGACGAGAACGATCTGGTCAAACGCGTCATCGCCACCGGCGGTCAGACCGTCGAATGCTGCGACGACCAGGGTCGAGTCCTCGTCGACGGACAGCCGTTGGACGAGCCGTACATCCAGATGGATTTCCCGTTCACCCCGGGGACGATGACGTGCGACACCGAGTTGAAGTCCGGACGGTGCTTCGACCCCGTCACCGTGCCGGAGGGCAACATCTGGGTCATGGGTGACAACAGGAGCAACTCGCGGGATTCCCGGTATCACGTCACCGACGAGCTCACCGGCACCGTTCCCCTCGACAACGTGATCGGTAAGGCCGTGTTCATCGCGCTGCCGCCGTCACGAACCGGCATCCTGGATTCTCCTGACATCCAAGGTCGATGACTTCGACCCCCAGGCGTGCGCCGCGTGCGCGCGCAACCCTGACTCGGTCGTCGTGGCCGCCGCGTCCGGTCATCCGCCGAGCGGCAGGCCTACGGACGATGGAATCCGCGCTCGAGCGCAACGGTCTCGGACCGGTCGCTGGAGTGGACGAGGCGGGACGAGGAGCATGCGCCGGTCCACTGACCGTTGCGGCGTGTGTTCTCGGTGCGCGGGCTCATGCCGCTCTCGCGGACCTGGACGACTCGAAGAAGCTGACCGAGCGACGACGCGAGGAACTCTTTCCCAAGATCCAGAGGCTGGCACTGGCATGGAGCGTGGTGTCGATCGATGCGGCCGAGATCGACCGCATCGGAGTCCACGTGGCGAACATCGAGGGAATGCGACGCGCGGTTGCCGGGCTCGGCATGACCCCGGGCTACGTACTCACCGACGGCTTTCGAGTACCCGGTCTTCCGGTTCCGTCGTTACCGGTGATCGGCGGCGACGCCACCGCGGCGTGCATCGCCGCGGCGAGCGTGCTGGCGAAAGTCTCCCGGGATCGATCGATGGTGAAGATGGACGAGTCGATTCCCGGCTACGGATTCGCCGTGCACAAGGGGTACAGCACGCGCGCACATTCCGCCGCGATGATCGCCCTCGGCCCGAGCTGCGAACATCGAATGTCCTACGCGAATGTCGCAGCGGCGGCCGCAGGGCTCTCTCGTGACGCCGTCGACGCCCTGGGGCGAATGGACTGCGGCGACGCCGGTACGCGATGATTGCAGTTCACGCCCGACTGGAGGATGAAAGAAACCGATGAGTGCCGAAGATCTCGAAAAGTACGAAACCGAGATGGAGCTCTCGCTGTATCGCGAGTACCGGGACATCGTGGGTCAGTTCAACTACGTCGTCGAAACCGAGCGTCGGTTCTATCTGGCGAACTCCGTCGAACTCATTCCGCACAACGCCGACGGTGAAATCTACTTCGAATTGCGAATGTCCGACTCGTGGGTGTGGGACATGTATCGCCCCGCCCGATTCGTCAAGCATGTCCGGGTGATCACCTTCAAGGACGTCAACATCGAAGAGTTGGACAAACCAGATCTTCGCCTGCCGGAATAGCTCTCCTCGTCCGACGGTGCGGCGTGGCCGAGCGGCCCGAACATCGGGCTCGAGTGAACGTGCCGCACATCCGGCTCGGAGGGACCGGCTGCGAACCGCCTGATTCGAATCGATCGTCGAAGTTCCGATCGTATTGCCGGACGAAAAGCTGGACACCCGGCCAAATCGGTCCGCATGTTCTGTTTCTGTGTTCGATGTCCCGAAGATTTGTTCTGCGTCGAACGGTGCAGGTGGGTAGTGCAGGTGAAAACGATTGCGCAACAGGGTTGTTCGATATCAGCGATTACTCACTCGAAAAACCGTCGAATTTCTGCACCGATATTCGTCGATTCGACACGTCGCGAAACGCTTGCAGTTCTTTGCGTGAAAACGAGAATGGGTGGTACAACTTGAATATCACATCCCCCAGACGTGTAAGAGGTACGAGATGGCACGCAAGACACTTGTGCAGATGATCGACGATGTAGACGGTTCGGTCATCAAAGAAGGCCAAGGTGAATCCATCGAATTCGGCATCGGTGGAAACCAGTACCGCATCGATTTGAATCTCAAGCATGCGAACGAATTGCACGAACAGTTGGCATTCTGGATCGAGCATGCCGAGAAGATTTCCGGCCGCCGCACCCGTAAGGGCGGCGCTGGAGCAGCACCGGTTCGCGGCAAGGTCGATCTGTCGGATATTCGAGCGTGGGCGCGCGAGAACGGCCACGAGGTCAGTGCCCGTGGCCGCATCAGCCAGGATGTGCAGGCGGCCTACGAGGCTGCTCACTGACCGTTCTTCTCGAACCGAGGCGCGAGGTCTCGGCACCGTTTTCGTATCGGTACTTTCGCCGTCGTACCGATACACCGCATCAGCTCCGTCCGAATCCGGACGGAGCTTTTTGCTTGTCGGGTCAGTTCTCGGCCGGTAACTCGGACGTGCTCGAGCCCTAGCACGGCCGTCCGACACAGCGGTTGAATCGCCGCTGATGATCGGACCGTTGTTCCCCAGCCGAACAGTTGTCCACAGGGCAATCGTCCACCTGCGCTTTCTTCGCTATTGCTCTTCCGGGTCGTGCCACCGTCGAGGCGACCGAATCGACCGCGTTGAGCGGTCGGAGAGTGGAGGAATGGCGGACATGGCAACCAACCAGGAACTCGGTGCGCGCGGTGAGGAACTCGCGGTGCGTTATCTCGAGGACATCGGCCTGGATGTGGTCGAGCGGAACTGGCGGCATCGAACCGGTGAACTCGACATCATTGCGCGCGAGGGCGAGACAGTGGTGTTCGTCGAAGTGAAGACCCGATCGGGAATCGGTTACGGAACGCCCGCCGAAGCGGTGACGTACGCGAAACGGACTCGGATCAGAGGGCTCGCGCTGCGGTGGCTCTCTCTGCAGCAGGGACCGTGGGTGCAGATCCGCTTCGACGTGATCGCGATAGTGGTCGGTCCGCACGACGAACCGGTCGTCACGCACGTTCGGTCGGCATTCTGATGCCGCTCGGGAGAGCGCATTCGGTGGCGGTCAACGGGGTCGACGGTGTGCTGGTGGAAATCGAAGCAGATATCGGGCAGGGCCTGCCCGGTACGCATCTGGTCGGGTTGCCCGACACTGCTCTCAACGAATCGCGTGATCGCGTGAAAGCCGCCGTGAAGAATTCGGGTGGCACCTGGCCGGACAGTCGGGTGATTCTCGCGCTGTCACCCGCGACGTTGCCCAAGGGCGGATCGGTGTACGACCTTGCGCTCGCGTTGTCGGTTCTCGATGCCGCGAAGGCGATTCCGCGCGGATGCCTGTCCGACACCGTATTTCTGGGTGAGTTGGCACTCGATGGCAGGCTGCGCGCAGTTCGTGGGGTCCTGCCCGGGGTGCTCGCGGTCAAGAGTGCGGGGTGGCAGAGGGTGGTCGTTCCGCTGCAGTGCTTACCCGAGGCGGGTCTGGTGGACGGAATCGAGGTGCTGGGTGCGGGTTCGCTCGGGGACGTGGTGGCGTGGCTTCGTGGTGAGCAGGCCCTCGAGTCGCCCGTCCCGACCGAATGGCACGAGCAGGCCTACCCGGATCTCAGTGATGTCGCCGGACAGGCCGATGCGCGATGGGCCCTGGAAGTCGCCGCTGCGGGCGCGCATCACATCATGCTGACCGGGCCGCCGGGAATAGGAAAAACGATGCTCGCGCAACGGCTTCCGGGAATTCTCCCGCCGCTGACCGAATCGGAAGCGCTCGAAGTGACAGCCATTCACTCGGTGGCGGGTCTGTTGACCACGGCGCGGCCTCTGATCACGTCGCCGCCGTTCATCGCGCCACACCATTCGACCTCGGTGAGTGCCTTGGTCGGGGGCGGAACCGGAATGGCCAAACCGGGAGCGGTCAGCCGAGCACATCGGGGAGTCCTGTTCCTGGACGAGTGCGCCGAGATGAGCGTTCGGGTACTCGAGGCATTGCGTACTCCGTTGGAGGACGGTGAGATTCGCATTGCTCGCCGCGACGGTGTTGCCAGGTACCCGGCCAGATTTCAGTTGGTTCTCGCAGCCAATCCGTGCCCGTGTGCGCCGGCGCGACAAGTGGACTGTGTCTGCCCGCCCACAGCGCGGCGCAAGTATCTCGGCAAGCTGTCCGGGCCGTTGCTCGACCGTGTCGATCTGCGCATACAGATGATGGGTGTGGCGACGGGCGCACTGGTCGACGACGTGGGGGAGGGTACGAGCGAGATACGCGCACGCGTGACCGGGGCCAGGGACGCCGCTGCGGAGCGGTGGCGGGAGTTCGGGTGGAGGACCAATGCAGAGGTGCCGGGACCCGCTCTGCGCCAACGATTTCGATTGGCGCGCTCGACGCTCGCTCCGGTCGAGCGGGCGTTGCGCAACGGATCGCTCACCGCGCGCGGCGCAGACCGAGCCATTCGGGTGGCGTGGACGCTGAACGATCTCGCCGGCGGCGCGGTCCCCGGTGCCGACGAGGTAGGAGCCGCGTTGGACTTCAGGGACAGGGGAGTGGCATGACACACGACTCGCGACGACTGGCCTGGGCGTATCTCTCCCGCGTGGCGCAGGGCCCGCATCGACCGGTGGTCGATCATGCTGCAGCTCACGGTCCCGAATCGACGGCAGCAGCGGTGCGGGCCGGTGGGCTGGGGGAGCGGCTCGCGGTTCGCGCCCACCTCGACACTGCGGCAGCAGACCTCGATCACATCGCTGCGCTCGGAGGCCGATTGATCACCCCGGACGACGACGAGTGGCCGGCGTGGCGCTTCCTCGGATTCGACGGACCGGGTATGACCGCAGGGGTGGACACCTGTCCACCGATTGCATTGTGGGCGCTGGGAACTCGTCCGGTCGCTACGATCACAGAGCGATCGGTGTCCATCGTGGGGACACGCGCATCGAGTCCCTACGGTGATCATGTGACGGCGGAGATATCGTCCGATCTGGCGCTCGACGGCTGGACCGTCATCTCGGGAGCGGCTTTCGGCATCGATGCCGCGGCACATCGAGCGGCTCTCGGAGTCGAGGGGACGACGATGGCGGTACTCGCCTGTGGTGTCGATCGTGCGTATCCAGCGGGCCATTCGCGGCTGTTGCGGCAGATCGCTGCTCGCGGACTGGTTCTCAGCGAATATGCGCCGGGCACGACCCCGGCGAAGCATCGCTTCCTCGCTCGCAACAGGCTCGTCGCGGCACTCGGATCGGCTGTGGTGGTCGTCGAGGCCGGGTGGCGCAGCGGTGCACGCAACACGGCGGCGTGGGCAGCCAAACTAGGCCGTCCGGTGCTCGCGGTACCCGGTCCGGTCACCTCACCCACCTCGACGGGTTGTCATCGCATGATCCGAGAGGGCGAGGCCGTGCTCGTGTCGAGCTCTCACGACGTGGTCGCCGAGGCGGGCGCACTCGGGTCGCCCGAGGAGTCTCGGCCCGAGCTCTTTCGCGAGACCGATGCGCTCTCGGACACCGCCCTGTTGATCTACGACGCGTTGCCGGCGACCGGATCGTTGTCGAGTCGAGAGTTGTCCGAGCACTCCGGTGTGCCGCTGAGCAAGGTGCGTGCATCCCTGCCTGTACTGGAGATGGACGGATTCGTGGCCAGCGACGAGACCGGATGGTTCCGCGTGGTGCGTGGATGAGCGCACCACGACCTCGAGCCCGAACGGTAGGGTGTTAGGTAATGCTTAGTCGATGCATCGGGTATCGGCGTCGTTCGCTCGAAGAGGGGTCCGAAGTGCCACGCAAGAAAACCACCCTGTCCGTCCTGCGCACCGAAGCGCTCACCCCGCACATGCACCGGGTCTACCTGGGTGGGGCCAACTTCGACGATTTCGATGCGATCGACGAGACCGACGCCTACGTCAAGTTGTTCTTCGGGACCGACGACGAACCGATCATGCGCACATACACCGTTCGGTCGGTCGACACCGGCGCGCGGGAGATCGCCATAGATTTCGTGGTGCACGGCGACGAAGGAGTCGCCGGGCCGTGGGCCACTCGGGCGAAGCCGGGAGACGAGATGTCGTTCTACGGCCCGTCCGGTGGGTACGCCCCGCGCCCCGACGCGGACTGGCATCTGTTCGCCGGCGACGAATCGGCGATTCCGGCGATCTCGGCTGCCGTCGAGGCGCTTCCGGAAGACGCCGTCGCCAAGGTTTTCATCGAAGTTGCCGACCGGCACGACGAGATCTACATGGAGACGCTCGCCGTCGTGGATGTGACCTGGGTCCACCGAGGTGCGTCCTCGAACGAGGTCGGAGACGACCGGGCCGGAGACAATGCGCCGTTGATCGCAGCGGTGAAGGAAACGGAATGGCTGCCCGGGCAGGCGCAGGTCTTCGTGCACGGAGAAGCGCAGGCCGTCATGCACAACATCCGGCCCTACATCCGCAAGGAGCGGGGGGTCGGTGCCGAATGGGCCTCGATCTCGGGTTACTGGCGTCGCGGCCGAACCGAGGAGACGTTCCGAGTGTGGAAGCGCGAACTCGCACAGGCCGAATCCGCAGTCGACGCCTGATCCCACGACGAACCACCTCCGACGGCGTGTCCGGTTGTCGCCCGGCCTGCGGGCGCTCAAGCTGAGTCGATGACCGATTCGCTGCCGCCGCACCTCGAGATTCACGTCGAGGAATTCGCCGAGCACCTGCGACTCGGTCGAGAGCGATCGGAGCACACCATCCGGGCATACGTCTCCGATGCGCGTTCCTTGCTCGCGCACTTCGCGGAGTCCTCTCCGGATGCGAGCATCGCCGACCTCGACCTCCGCGCGGTGCGTTCGTGGTTGGCCACGCACTCTGCAGCCGGCTCGGCCAGAACGTCGATGGCGAGGCGAACCTCGTCGGCGAGGACCTTCGGGAAGTGGCTCGAGCGGGTGGGAGCGGTGACAGCAGCACCGGCGGAACGCCTGGCCGGCCCGGCCGGCCATCGCACATTGCCCGGTGTTCTTCGCCACAGCCAGGCGGCGCAGGCCTTGGCCGCTGCCGAATCGGGTGCCGCGGAGCTCGATCCCATCGCGCTGCGGGACAGGGCCATCGTGGAACTGCTGTACGCGACCGGAGTGCGGGTGGGGGAGCTGTGCGGCCTCGACGTCGACGACGTGGACACCGATCGCCGCCTGATCCGCGTCATCGGCAAGGGCAACAAGGAACGCTCGGCTCCGTACGGTGCGCCGGCGGCACATGCAATCGAGAACTGGCTGGTCAGCGGCAGACCCGAACTGGTCTGTGATCGATCCGGTGCGGCCCTGCTGCTGGGACGTCGAGGTGGACGGCTCGATCAACGGCAGGCCAGAACGGCGGTGCACGCGGTACTCGAGACCGTCCCCGGTGGTCCCAGCCTCGGTCCGCACGGCCTACGTCACACCGCGGCAACTCACCTCCTCGAGGGAGGAGCCGATCTGAGAGTGGTGCAGGAGCTGCTCGGTCACGCGTCGTTGGCGACCACCCAGATCTACACTCACGTGTCGGTCGAACGGTTGCGGGCCGTGCACGATCAGGCGCATCCCCGAGCCTGAGCCGAGCGTCGGCGGCACAACGTTTGGTAGCGTCGTGTCCGACTGACGACACCGAATACGGGGGACCGTGGACCGCGACCGACCGCAAGGTACTTCGGAGACGTGGTCCATGCATGTCCGTAACGGCTCTTCCGCCGACCGACGGAGTCCCGACGGTCGGTCGGACGACGCACGCGACACCGGCGACAGGCCCGTATCGTCGGATTCGATGTCTGCACCTCGCTCGACTCCTCGGCAGCCACCACCGTGGCAGACGCCCGACTCGGGCGACCGGCAGCCCCTGCCGCCGCGGTACAACCCTCCCGTGCCGCTCGAGCCCGGGCCACCGCCGGTGCAGCCGGACCGGTATCTGCCGGCGCCGCCGTACACCGAGGATGCTCGAGCGCAGCCCGATCGATGGTCGCCGCAACCGTGGTCGGGAGCGCCCAACGCCTACCGCCCCAACAGTCAGGAGCTGGGCGCGGATTCGTTGCTCAAGCGCCCCAAGCGAGCGTCGAGCTCGGGCTGGCGGCGCGGGGTGCACCGGCTCACGGGCGGGGTCATCAGCCCCGGAGAATCGACGGCCGAAGAGCGGTACCGAAACCAGGTCGAACGCATTCGGCAGCCGGTGCTCGGCGACTACCGGATCGCGTTCCTCTCGCTCAAGGGTGGTGTCGGCAAGACAACGACCACGCTGGGCCTCGGCTCGACTTTCGCTTCCCTGCGCGGAGATTGCGTCATCGCTGTCGACGCAAATCCCGACTTCGGCACTCTGGGGGAGCGAGTTCCGCGTCAGACGTCGTCGACCGTGCGAGATCTGCTGGCCGCGGCACCGCACATTCGTCGCTACTCCGACATCCGCGAGCACACCTCGCAGGCACCGAGTCGACTCGAGGTGTTGGCCGGCGAACGTGACCCCGCCGCGTCGGAGATGTTCGGCGAGCAGGACTACCGCGCCGTCATCGACATGCTGCAGGTGTACTACAACCTGATCCTGACCGATTGCGGTACCGGGATCATGCACTCGGCGATGAACGGGGTGCTGCAACTGGCGAACGCGCTGGTTCTGGTCAGCTCGCCTGCGGTCGACGGTGCTCGCAGTGCTGCCGCGACGCTGGACTGGCTGGAGCTGCACGGCTACGGCCATCTGGTCGAGCGCACCGTGGTGGTGATCAGCTCGGTTCGCCCGGGTTCGTCGGCGGTGGACATGAACTTGTTGCAGCAGCACTTCCTCGAGCGCTGTCGCGCCGTGCTGGTGGTTCCGTTCGACGAACACCTCGCAGAGGGAGCCGTGGTCGATCTGGACCAGTTGCGCCCCCAGACTCGAAGCGCGTTCGTCGAACTCGCTGCCATGGTGGCCGACGACTTTCCCGCGGCGTCCGGCAGACACTCCGGCCCACAGCGCTGACGATCATCTGCCGTCCTCGTCGAGCGGTTTCAACCTGATCGGACTCACGCGCACCAACGCCGTGGGATCGAGATACTCGCGGCCACGTCTGACGCCCCAGTGCAGGCACGTCGACGGACAGCTCTCGTGCCCCGACGCCAACGAACCCAGCACGGTCCCTCGCCGAACACGCGCGCCGGCGGCAACCGAGGCCACCACCGGTTCGTACGTCGATCTCAGTCCGCCCGGATGATCCACCGATACGACGGGCTTTCCCGCGACCGACCCGGCGAACACCACGGTGCCGTCGGCGACGGCCAGTACCGATCGGCCTTCCGGTGCGGCGAGGTCGACACCGCGATGGCCGGGCAGCCAATTCTGTTCCGGGCGGTCGAAGGGGGTGACGACCTGCGGCCTCGGCTGCAGCGGCCAGGCGAATGTGCCCTGCTGTGCCGATGCGACCGGCGTCGAGAGTGCAACCGCGGTCGCGAGGCACACCGCGAAAGTGCGGCGCGGGAGGCAGACGTTCACCCGTCGACCATCTCCTGGATCGGGCCGACCGAACGACCGTGGAGGAGATTTGTGGACAAGGGATTTCTTTGTCCACAGGTCTCGGAAACTCTTGACAGACGGGCCTGGTTATGACGGGGGCGATGGCAGGTCTACACTCGTACTGCGGCCTGTGCGTGCACGGGTCGACTTCGCGCGTCCGCTTCCATCGCATCGTCTGCCTTGCGCAGAATCGACGATACGAGAACCGGTTGTCGGCGGTCCCGAGATCTTCGTGATGTCGGGTCCGGCAACTTCAGCGGCCGCCAGGGCAGAGGTCACCGACACTCTGCGTCAACCGCACCATCGAAAGAGAGTTCTTCAGCCATGGCTGTAGTAAC
The DNA here is from genome assembly GCF_002258965.1 of Rhodococcus sp. 05-339-2. Classification (NCBI taxonomy): domain Bacteria; kingdom Bacillati; phylum Actinomycetota; class Actinomycetes; order Mycobacteriales; family Nocardiaceae; genus Rhodococcus; species Rhodococcus sp. 05-339-2. Next base: position 645,661 of record NZ_NOYW01000018.1, on the reverse strand, counting down.
AATGAAGCAGCTGCTCGACAGCGGCACACACTTCGGACACCAGACCCGTCGCTGGAACCCGAAGATGAAGCGATTCATCTTCACCGACCGCAACGGCATCTACATCATCGACTTGCAGCAGACTCTGACCTTCATCGACAAGGCCTACGAGTTCGTCAAGGAGACCGTCGCCCACGGTGGCACGGTTCTGTTCGTCGGTACCAAGAAGCAGGCGCAGGAGTCCATCGCCGCTGAAGCAACTCGCGTGGGTATGCCCTACGTGAACCAGCGCTGGCTCGGTGGCATGCTCACCAACTTCCAGACGGTCCACAAGCGTCTGCTCCGCCTCAAGGAGCTCGAGGCCATGGAGCAGACCGGTGGCTTCGAGGGTCGCACCAAGAAGGAAATCCTCATGCTCACGCGTGAGATGACCAAGCTGGACCGCACCCTCGGTGGCATCCGGGACATGGCCAAGGTTCCCTCGGCCATCTGGATCGTCGACACCAACAAGGAGCACATCGCCGTCGGCGAGGCGCGCAAGCTGAAGATCCCGGTCATCGCGATCCTCGACACCAACTGCGATCCCGACGTGGTCGACTACCCGATCCCGGGCAACGACGACGCCATTCGTTCCGCAGCGCTGCTGACCAAGGTCGTTGCATCCGCAGTGGCCGAGGGTGTGCAGGCCCGCGCGGGTCAGAACACCGCGTCCGACGCCAAGCCCGAGGTCGGCGCAGGCGAGCCCCTCGCCGAGTGGGAGCTCGAGCAGCTCGCACAGGCATCACCGGCAGCCGACGCTCCCGCAGCGGACGCCCCGGCAGCAGAGGCTCCGGCCGCCGACGCACCGGCAGCAGAAGAAGCACCGGCTGCAGAAGAAGCACCGGCCGCTCAGGCTTGATCGAATTCGGTCCCGGTTCACCCTCAGGGGTGGGCCGGGGCCGCTTCGGTATGTCAGGGTTGTGATCGGTCCGGCTCCGTTGCGAGCTCGTCGATCACGCCCTGAGAACAGCATTTTTCGTCAACGCCCGTACCCAGACTTTTGAGGAGGCTCGCCCACGATGGCGAACTACACTGCCGCCGACGTCAAGCGGCTCCGTGAGCTCACCGGCTCCGGAATGATGGACTGCAAGAACGCGCTCGCCGAGAACGACGGCGACTACGACAAGGCCGTCGAGTACCTGCGTATCAAGGGTGCCAAGGACGTCGGCAAGCGCGCCGAGCGCAACACCGCCGAAGGCCTCGTCGTCGCCGAGGGTGGAGTGCTCGTGGAGATCAACTCCGAAACCGACTTCGTGGCCAAGAACGACGAGTTCCAGACGTTCGCCGCGTCCGTCGCGTCGACGGCTGCAGCAGGCAAGCCTGCCGACGTCGACGCCCTCAAGGCGCTCGACCTGAACGGCAAGACCGTCGAAACGGCTCTGAACGAGCTGTCGGCCAAGATCGGCGAGAAGCTCGAACTGCGCCGCGTCGTGTCCTACGACGGCAACACCGCGACGTACCTGCACAAGCGCAGCGCGGACCTGCCGCCTGCCGTCGGCGTGCTGGTCGAGTACACCGGTGACGGCGATGCCGCGGGCGATGCTGCGCGTGCCGCCGCGATGCAGATCGCGGCCCTCAAGGCCAAGTACGTCACGCGCGACGAGGTCCCCGAGGATCTCGTTGCCGCCGAGCGTCGCATCGCCGAGGAGACCGCTCGCGAAGAAGGCAAGCCGGAGCAGGCGCTGCCGAAGATCGTCGAAGGTCGCGTCAACGGATTCTTCAAGGACGTCGTTCTCACCGAGCAGAAGTCGGTGCAGGACGGCAACAAGACCGTCAAGGCCATTCTCGACGAGGCCGGCGTGACCATCACGCGCTTCTCACGGTTCGAGGTCGGTGCCAGCTAGTCTGCGTACCGGTTCGGTCGAGGCGATGCCGTTCATTCGATTCCATCGAGTGGGCGGCATCGCTCGTGCGCGGGGCAGGTGGGTGTGCATGCAGGAGCCCTGTCCATCGCCCGGGCCTCGATAGGGCAGGATGATCCAAGAGGAAACCGTAGTGTTCGACGAGTACCGAGGAGAGCTATGACCGATCCGGCCCCTGACCGTCCCGGGTTCCGCCGCGTGATGCTCAAACTGGGTGGGGAGATGTTCGGAGGCGGCCAGGTCGGTCTCGATCCGGATGTCGTGAACAACGTTGCCGAACAGATCGCCGAGGTGGTGGCCACCGGGGTTCAGGTCGCCGTGGTGATCGGTGGTGGCAATTTCTTCCGTGGTGCGGAACTGCAGCAGCGCGGCATGGACCGGTCTCGCTCGGACTACATGGGCATGCTCGGTACCGTCATGAATTGTCTTGCGCTGCAGGACTTTCTGGAGAAGCAGGGCGTCGCCACCAGGGTGCAGACGGCGATCACGATGGGTCAGGTCGCCGAGCCGTACCTTCCGCTTCGCGCGCGACGGCACCTGGAGAAGGGGCGCGTGGTGATCTTCGGAGCCGGCATGGGCATGCCGTACTTCTCCACCGACACCACCGCTGCGCAGCGTGCCCTGGAAATCGGTGCCGAGGTGTTGTTGATGGCCAAGGCAGTCGACGGCGTGTACTCGGCCGATCCGCGCCTCGATCCCGATGCGACGATGTTCGACACCATCACGCATCGCGAGGCCATCGAACAGGGACTCAAGGTTGCCGACGCGACGGCCTTCAGTCTGTGCATGGACAATCAGATGCCGATGCTGGTGTTCAATTTGCTGATTCAGGGAAATATCGCTCGCGCTGTGTCCGGTGAGAAGATCGGCACGCTGGTCACGTCGTGATCGTTGCCGACGGTGACGCGAGCGAATCGAAGACGAAGACGATGGAGGACAGATCGTGATTGACGAAGCTCTCTTCGATGCCGAAGAGAAGATGGAAAAGGCCGTATCGGTTGCGCGTGACGATCTGTCCTCGATTCGCACCGGACGTGCCAACCCCGGAATGTTCTCTCGCATCGTCATCGAGTACTACGGTGCTCCGACGCCGATCACTCAGCTGGCCAGTATCAGCGTCCCCGAAGCGCGCCTGGTGGTCATCAAGCCGTACGAGTCCAGCCAGCTCGGACCCATCGAGACCGCTATTCGCAACTCCGACCTCGGCGTCAATCCCACCAACGACGGCAACCTCATTCGGATCGGAGTTCCGCAGCTCACGGAAGAACGTCGCCGCGAATTCGTCAAGCAGGCCAAGGGCAAGGGCGAGGACGCAAAGGTGTCGATTCGCAACGTCCGCCGAAAGACGATGGAAGAGCTCAAGCGGATCCAGAAGGACGGCGAGGCAGGCGAGGACGAGGTCGTCCGCGCCGAGAACGATCTGGACAAGACCACTGCGAAGTACACCGCCTCCGTGGACGAACTCGTCAAGCGCAAAGAGGGCGAGCTGATGGAGGTCTGACTCGACCTCGACAGCTGCTTTTTCGAGACGGACGACGATGAATTTCGAGGAGATGACGACAGTGGTGGGACCGGATCGGCAGGAGGGCAGCGGTACGCCCGCTGCCTCGTCCGGTGTCGCCGCAGCGAAGTCCGCCGGGAAAGCCGGCCGTAATCTGCCTGCCGCGATCGGCGTCGGCGGCAGTTTGGGTATCGGGTTGATTCTCGTGCTCGTGTTCGTCCCGCTGGTGTGGATCGGGGTCGTTGCGGTTGCGTTGGCCGTCGCGACGTACGAGGTGTCCAAGCGCCTGCGTGAGGGCGGTGTGCTGGTTCCGCGCATCCCACTGATTCTCGGCGGGCAGGCCATGATCTGGCTGGGCTGGCCGTTCGGGGCGGTCGGCGTACTCAGTGCCGCGGTCGGAACCGTCGTGGTCTGCATGGTGTGGCTGCTGCTGCGCCAAGGATTCGGCACAGCACCGAAGAACTACCTCGAAGAACTCTCCGTGACCGTCCTGGTGGCCTGTTGGCTGCCACTCCTGGCCTCGTTCGCCGTTCTGATGGTGCTGCAGGACAACGGGGCAGGACGCATCCTGGTGTTCGTGATCGGAGTCGTCTGTTCGGATGTCGGCGGTTACATCGCCGGTGTGTTGTTCGGCAAGCACCCGATGGCACCGGCCATCAGCCCGAAGAAGTCCTGGGAAGGGCTCGTCGGGTCTCTCATCTTCTGCATCATCGGGTGTCTGCTGACCGTCACGCTCATTCTCGAGGCCAACTCGCTGATCGGCATCCTTCTCGGTGTGGTGCTCGTGGTGACCGGCACGTTGGGCGATCTGATCGAGTCGCAGGTCAAGCGTGATCTTCGCATCAAGGACATGGGCACGCTGCTGCCCGGCCACGGCGGCATCATGGACAGGCTCGATTCGCTGCTGCCCTCGGCGTTCGTGGCATGGCTCGTGTTCACCGTGCTCCTCTGAGCGGACTGCTGTCCGGCGTGCGCAGTGATGTCACCGGGGTGATTCCCAGCCCGAACATCTGGAATTGGCCGCACCTGTACGAGGCGGAGAATCGCGCTCAGGACGTCGACGGTGCTGTGTTCGATGCGATCAGGTCGGTAGCGGACTGGACAGCGAGGACGGTCGTCGACGTCGGTTGCGGAAGCGGCTTTCATCTTCCGGTGTTCGCGGCCGACGCCGAACGGGTGCTGGGCATCGAGCCGCACGAACCACTTGCCGACGCGGCGAGAAGGCGAGTCGCGGGCCTGCAGAACGTCGAGGTGAAGACCGCGCGGGCGGATTCACTCCCGATCGGCGACGGCACCGTGGACGTCGTCCATGCGCGCACCGCGTACTTCTTCGGACCAGGCTGTGGGCCGGGAATCGTCGACGCCATGCGAGTACTCCGGCCGGGCGGAGCGCTGGTCGTGGTGGATCTGGACGCGACCGCGTCGCCGTACGGGGACTGGATGCGGGCGGATCTACCGCACTACGCCCCGTCGACGGTCGAGGCGTTCTTCGAAGCACAGGGTTTCGCGCTCACCCGCGTCGACACGAGGTGGACGTTTCCGAACCGACGCATACTGCGCGACGTGCTGGGAATCGAGTTCGGGCCACGCGTTGCGCGCGATGCGGTGAAGTCGGTGGACGGTGTCTCGTTCGACGTGCGGTATCGAGTGCACGTCCGATACAAGCCGACCGGAATCGAGGTGCGGTAACGAGCCGGTCGGATTCGGCCGAAGCACCTCGACCGCGGGCGTTGTCAGGAAGCGGCGGAGATCCCGAAGATCTCGGCCAACTCGTTGATCTTGAGTGCTTTCGCCAGACGCGGAAGGTCGCTTCCGTCCTTGACGTGCGCTCCGTCGGCACCGAGGGCATCGATGACGTCACGGGCCCACGACACATCCGTCGGTGACGGGGCGAGCTCGCGGTTGACGATGGCAGCCTGCTCCGAATGCATGCACAACTTGCCCGTCATGCCCATGGACAGGGTCAGTGCGGCATCGCGTCCGAGGATGCTGTCGTTGGCCGTCAGCGTCGGTCCGTCGATCGGTCCCGGAATGCGCGCTGCGCGTGAGGAGACGACCAGGCGCGAACGCGGGTACGCCATCGCCAGGGGGTCGTCACTCATGCCGGTGTCGCGGCGGAAGTCCCCGCTACCGAATGCGAGTCGGAACGTCGAATCCGCGCGGGCGATCTCCGTGGCGGCTTCGAGGCCCATCGCCGACTCCACCAGTGCCAGGATCGGGGTGCCGGGTGCCAGGCGAGCAGCTGTGGCCTCGACCTGGCCACCACTCTCTGTCTTCGCGAGCATGACTCCGACCAGTCCGGGCAGGCCGGACAACGCGGCGAGATCGTCGGCCCAGTACGAGGTCGTGGCGTCGTTGATGCGGACCCACGCCGAGTTACCTTCACCGAGCCATCGAACGACGGCCTCGCGCGCGGCCGGCTTCTTGGCCGGAGCGACTGCGTCTTCGATGTCGAGGATGACTGCGTCGACTCCCGACGCGACGGCGTCGCCGAAGGTTTCGGGCTTGGTGGCCGGTACGAGCAGCCAGGACCGTGCGCGGTCGGGGGCAACGCCGGATGCCACGGGTGTCTCCATGAAAGTTGTCACGTCATGCTCCTCGAGTGAAGTGGGGCACCCGAAATCCTGATCGATTCAGTCGATCAGCGCCACCTTCTGTGCATAGTGTTCACGGTCCGTGCCGCTACTTCTTCTTCGCTGCGCGTCTGACCTGAAGGATTCGCGCTCCGCCGACCATCGCCATCACCAGTGCGCCTGCGATCGCTGCGAGCAGCATGCTGATGCCCAGTGGCAGATCGAGCTGCCAGGCGAAGATCTGGACGGTGACGGAGTCGAGATTCTGCACGATGAAGACGAGCAGAACGACGAGGACAACGGCTCCGACCACCAGGCCGGTCCACAGCGCAGCGGTGCGGGTGTGAGCGACGTCGGTCGAAGTGCTTGCCTGTGGCTCCGGGGCGAACTCCGGATCCGGTGCCGAACGACCGTCCGAATCCGGCGTCGTGATGGGCGCGAGGTCACCCGAGGCGCTGTGGTCGCCGGGATGAACCGCGCCTGATTTGTCCAGCGATGTCTCGTGACTGTCGTCAGCTCTGGTGGCCATGTCGATGATCCTTCCGCACGTGAAGGCCGAATGCACGCGCATCCGGCCACGACCTCGATACCCATCGGATAACGGACGGAAACCGGCGCGAATAGGACTGCGAGGCAAACGGGTGGACAATGGAGGTATGAGTGAGGCCCCCGACGCAACGAACACATCGACCGAGCAGAAGAGGCCGAATCTCCCCCTGGTCTTCACCGCCCCACGTCGCGGTATGCCGTCGCGCCACCTCGCCGATCTGGACAGAGAGGGATTGCGCGAGGCCGTGAAGGCACTCGGCCTGCCTGCGTTCCGTGCCGATCAATTGGCTCGGCACTACTACGGCCGGCTCGAAGCCGACACGACGAAGATGACGGATTTTCCCGCCGAGGCGCGAGAGAAGGTCGGAGCCGACCTTTTTCCAACTTTGCTCACGGCGATCAAACATCTGGCGTGTGACGACGGTGACACCCGCAAGACCCTGTGGAAAGCCAACGACGGCACTCTGCTCGAGAGCGTCCTCATGCGTTACCCGGACCGCGCGACGCTGTGCATCTCGAGCCAGGCCGGTTGCGGAATGGCCTGCCCGTTCTGTGCCACCGGTCAGGCCGGTCTGACCCGGAACCTGTCGACGGCCGAGATCGTGGACCAGGTGCGGTCGGCGGCCGCGGACATGCGCGACGGTGTTGTCCCCGGTGGGGAGGGTCGTCTGTCGAACGTGGTCTTCATGGGGATGGGCGAGCCCCTGGCCAACTACAAACGCGTCGTCGCCGCAGTGCGCAAGATCGTCTCGCCTGCACCCGACGGGCTCGGCCTCTCGCAGCGCTCGGTGACGGTGTCGACGGTCGGTCTGGCACCGGCGATTCGGAAGCTGGCCGACGAAGGGCTGTCGGTGACGTTGGCGGTATCGCTGCACACACCCGACGACGAACTCCGCGACACGTTGGTTCCCGTCAACAACCGTTGGTCGGTTGCCGAGGTGCTGTCCGCAGCGCGGTATTACGCCGACCAGACGGGACGACGGGTGTCCATCGAATACGCGATGATCCGAGACGTCAACGATCAGCCGTGGCGGGCCGACATGCTGGGAAAGAAGCTGCACAAGGCACTCGGATCCCGGGTCCACGTGAACCTGATCCCACTGAATCCGACTCCGGGCAGCGAGTGGGACGCCAGCCCGAAGCCGGTGGAGCGAGAATTCGTTCGACGGGTGATTGCCCAGGGTGTTTCGTGCACCGTCCGCGACACCCGCGGTCAGGAAATCGCCGCGGCGTGCGGTCAGCTGGCAGCCGAGAACTGAATCGGTTGCTAGCGGGGCTTGCGGCGGACGATCACATCTCGCACGACGAGCCCGACCAGCGTGGCAGCGAATCCGATCAACCACAGATCCTCGACCTTGCCGGTGTGGTTTCCGATCATCATGAACAGCAGGAACGCGGCGACGACGAGGGCGGCCACGCGCATCGCGCGGTTCGATTCACCACTCCAACCCCACTCGGCGGACGGCACGTCCGGCACCTCGTTGCGGGTATCGACGACCGGGTCGTACGAAGCGGATTCCAGTTCGGTATTTGCCACCGGTCGGTCCTCTCGGGTGATGAATTCTCGAAGTCGCTGTTCACGAGGCGTCGAGCCTGCCGCGTTCGGACAATATTGGCATACGACCGTCCGTCGTAGCCATCAGGGTTGCGCGCTCACTCGGCGAGACTGCCGAGTTCGGTGAGAGACTGCGGCGGTGACGTCCGAGCGCCTTCCGCATCCGTTGACCCAGTTTCCGCTGAGCTACCCACGAGACATGGTGGGGTACGGCCGCACGCCGCCGCATGCGCAGTGGCCGGGTCAGGCCAACATCGCCGTCCAGTTCGTCCTCAACTACGAGGAAGGTGCCGAGAACAACGTCCTCGACGGTGACACCAAGTCCGAGACGTTCCTGTCGGAAATGATCGGGGCACAAGCCTTTCCGAATCGCCACATGAGCATGGAATCGCTGTACGAGTACGGCTCGAGGGCAGGCGTATGGCGAGTGCTGCGGGCGTTCGAGAAGAGAGACCTACCCCTGACGGTCTTCGCCGTTGCGAAAGCCATGGAACGAAACCCGGAAGTGGTCGCCGCCCTGGCCGAAATGGGCCACGAGATCGCCTGTCACGGACTGCGGTGGCTGTCCTACCAGCAGATCGACGCGAACGTCGAGCGCGAGCACATGGCCGAGGCCGTGGCCATCCTCCGGGGCCTCACCGGATCGGCCCCGCTCGGGTGGTACACCGGTCGTGACTCTCCGAACACCCGGTCGCTCGTGGTCGAGCACGGCGGATTCGTGTACGACTCGGATTCCTACGCCGACGATCTTCCGTACTGGGAGAAGGTGACTCGCGGCTCGGACGTGGTCGATCATCTGGTGGTGCCGTACACCCTCGACACCAACGACATGAGGTTCGCCTCGCCGGGCGGCTTCTCGACCGGGGACGAGTTCTACGCGCATCTGCGGGACGCGTTCGACGTGCTCTACGCCGAGGGGGAGAACGGCAGTCCCAAGATGCTCTCGGTCGGACTGCACTGCAGGCTGGTCGGCAGGCCGGCGCGTATCGCCGCCCTCGAACGTTTCCTCGACCACGTTCAGTCCCACGAGAAAGTATGGGTCGCAAAACGAATAGACATCGCCGAGCACTGGCGCGCGGTGCACCCACCCGTGTCCTGATGGAGGTCTCGGGTCAGTGCGGCGACCGACACTGCGTTTCCAACGCACTCAGGTAGCGATCGGTGAACAGGGCCTGGACCCGCCTGCCCACCGGTCCGCCGAGCTTGGTGTACCAGCGGCCCGGGTTCGAGAACGCGGTGATCTGCGCGGAGACGGTCCCGTCCTCGGGGGAGTAGTCGACGTGGAACAGCTCCTCGCCGGATTCGGGATGGCCGTCGAGTGTGCCGTAGGCGAAGCCCTGACGGTTGGCCTCGTCGATGACGTAGACGACCCGGCACGGGATGCGGACGGGCCCGAGTCCGAGAACGACCACGGCGTCGGGGACGGCGTGGTCGACGCTGGAGTGAACCTTCAGTCCGGCGCCGCGATGCATGTCCCAGCGCATCAGCGCGTCGGCCGCGGCCACGAAGTCCTCGACTCCGGATCCGATGACCCGTGACGTCTCGACGTGGTGGTAGCCGGCCGGGAGCCTGCCGCTCGTCGCCCCCACATCGGCGTAGTTGAACGGTGCCGCGCGATACTTCGAGACGTCCATGCCCTCCAGCGTGCCAGCTACGGCGACGCATAGGGGTTTCTCAGCCTCGGTAGGCAACAATGGACCGGTGCCAGACCATCGTGAGCGAACGACCTCCTCGGATCGTGCCGAGCCGATTCGTGTGTTGCTGTTGGGGAGCACCGGCTCGATCGGAACCCAAGCGCTCGACGTCATCGCCGCCGACCCCGACCGTTTCGTCGTCGTCGGTCTTGCGGCGGGCGGCGGAAACATCGCCCTCCTTCGCCGTCAGATCGCCGAGACCGGTGTTCGACGTGTCGCTGTGGCCGACCCCGCCGCTGCCGCCGAGCTCGACTTCCCCGGGGTGCTGAGTGGGCCCGGTGCGGTGACCGAGCTCGTCGAGTCGACGCAGGCCGATGTGGTGCTCAACGCGTTGGTGGGCTCGCTCGGTCTCGAACCGACGTTGGCGGCGCTGAAGACCGGCGCTCGGCTGGCGTTGGCCAACAAGGAATCGCTGGTGGCAGGCGGCGAACTCGTACTCGCTGCCGCCGCGCCGGGTCAGATCGTTCCGGTGGACTCGGAGCATTCGGCGCTGGCGCAGTGCCTGCGCAGTGGCCACCGGAGCGAAGTGGATCGCCTGATCCTCACCGCATCGGGTGGACCGTTCCGGGGCTGGAGCGAAGCGGAACTGAAGTCGGTGACCCCTGCTCAGGCCGCAGCTCATCCCACCTGGTCGATGGGCCCGATGAACACGTTGAACTCGGCAACTCTCGTCAACAAGGGCCTCGAGCTGATCGAGGCGCATCTGCTGTTCGGGGTGCCCTACGAGAAGATCGACGTCACGGTGCATCGGCAATCCATCGTCCATTCGATGGTCACGTTCGTGGACGGATCCACCATCGCGCAGGCCAGCCCGCCGGACATGAAGCTGCCGATCGGGTTGGCGCTCGGATGGCCGGATCGAGTGCCCGACGTCGCGCGCGCACTCGATTTCACTGCAGCGTTCTCCTGGGACTTCGAGCCACTGGACGATCGAGTCTTCCCCGCCGTACAGCTGGCCCGCGAGGCCGGAATCATGGGCGGGTGCATGACTGCGGTGTACAACGCGTCCAACGAGATCGCCGCCGACGCATTCCTGTCCGGTCGCATCGAATTCCCCGAGATCGTGCACACGGTGCGGTCGGTTCTGAACGACGGCGGCGGGGACTGGTCGGCGGTGCCGACTACCGTGGACGACGTCCTCGCAGCGGATTCCTGGGCTCGCGCACACGCGCGTGAGCTTCTGAAACAGAAGGGCTTCTAGACTCACATGCTGTTCGCTCTGGGTGTGGTGCTGTTCGCCGTCGGCATCGGTGTGTCGATCGCGCTGCACGAGGCGGGACACATGTGGACCGCGAAAGCGCTCGGCATGAAGGTCCGCCGCTACTACATCGGCTTCGGCCCCAAGATCTTCTCCTTCCGACGCGGCGAGACCGAGTACGGGCTCAAGGCGATCCCCGCCGGCGGATTCTGTGACATCGCCGGAATGACGGCGATCGACGAGCTCGCACCGGACGAGGTCGAGCGGGCGATGTACCGCCAGAAGACGTGGAAGCGCATCGTCGTGATGGTCGGCGGTATCGCGATGAACTTCGTGCTCGGCATCGTGTTGGTCTACGCCCTGGTACTCGGCTGGGGCACGCCGGATCGGGTGACGCCGCCGACCGTTCGGGTCAGTGACGTCGTGTGTATCGCGCCGACACAGTCCGAGGACGGGGAACTCGCGCCGTGCTCGGGAGCCAGCCCGGCTCAGCAAGCGGGGCTCCGCACGGGCGACGTGGTCACCGCGGTGAACGGTGTACCGGCTCAGTACTGGTCCGAGGTCGTCGAGGCCGTGCAGGCGTCGTCGGGATCGGTCGATCTGACGGTCGAGCGGAACGGAGCGTCGATCGACCTGACGATTCCCGTGACCGAGGTGCAGCGTTACGTCACCGACCCGGATACCGGAGCCAAGGAGTCGACGACGGTCGGCGCGGTCGGGGTCAGCGGCTCTACGATCGCCCCTCCACCCATTCGATACAACCCGATCGAGGCGGTCCCCGAGACGTTCGCCTTCACCGGAGAGATCTTCGTCCAGACCGGTAAGGCTCTCGTGCAGCTGCCGACGAAGGTGGAGGCCCTGTGGGAGTCGATCTTCGGCGGCGAGCGTGGACTGGACACTCCGATGAGTGTCGTCGGTGCCAGTGTCATCGGCGGTCAGGCTGCCGAGACGAACAACTGGGCGACGTTCGTCGGACTGCTCGCGTCGTTGAACTTCTTCCTCGGAGCGTTCAACATCGTGCCGTTGCTGCCGCTCGACGGTGGCCATATCGCGGTGACCGTGTACGAGCGGATCCGCAACATCTTCCGCAACCGTCGCGGCCTGCCCGACGGTGCGCCGGTGGACTACATGAAGCTCATGCCGGTCACCTACGTGGTGATCGTCGTTTTCATCGGGTTCTCCTTGTTGACACTCACGGCGGACATCGTCAACCCGATTCAATTGTTCTAAGTAGACTCGACAGTCGTAGCTAGGAAAGAAGGCCACTGTGTCCGTGTCAGTCGGATTGGGAATGCCGGCACCGCCGGTTCCAGTACTCGCGCCGCGTCGAAAGACCAGGCAGCTCCAGGTCGGGTCGGTGGGAGTGGGAAGCGACAGCCCCATCTCGGTGCAGTCGATGTGCACCACCAAGACCCACGACATCAACGCCACGCTGCAGCAGATCGCAGAGCTGACGGCGTCCGGCTGCGACATCGTCCGTGTGGCATGCCCCACACAGGAGGACGCGGACGCGCTGTCGATCATCGCCAGGAAGAGTCAGATCCCGGTGATCGCCGACATCCACTTCCAGCCCAAGTACATCTTCGCGGCGATCGACGCCGGTTGCGCCGCGGTGCGCGTCAACCCGGGAAACATCAAGGAATTCGACGGCCGCGTCAAGGAGGTCGCGAAGGCGGCCGGTGACGCGAACATTCCTATTCGTATCGGCGTCAACGCCGGATCGCTGGACCCTCGGCTGATGAAGAAGTACGGCAAGGCGACGCCGGAGGCGCTCGTGGAGTCCGCGCTGTGGGAGGCGGGCCTGTTCGAGGAACACGGATTCGGGGACATCAAGATCTCCGTCAAGCACAACGACCCGGTCGTCATGGTCGCTGCCTACGAGCAGCTCGCTGCACAGTGTGACTACCCGCTGCATCTCGGCGTGACCGAAGCCGGGCCGGCGTTCCAGGGCACCATCAAATCCTCGGTGGCGTTCGGTGCCCTGCTGTCCAGGGGAATCGGCGACACCATCCGCGTCTCCCTGTCGGCACCGCCCGCCGAGGAGATCAAGGTGGGCAACCAGATTCTGCAGTCGCTCAACCTGCGTCCCCGCAAGCTCGAAATCGTCTCCTGCCCGTCGTGTGGGCGGGCACAGGTGGACGTGTACACCCTTGCCGACGAGGTCACCGCAGGCCTGGAGGGCATGGAGATTCCGCTGCGCGTCGCCGTCATGGGCTGCGTCGTCAACGGTCCGGGAGAGGCGCGCGATGCCGACCTCGGCGTGGCATCGGGCAACGGCAAGGGCCAGATCTTCGTCAAGGGCAAGGTCATCAAGACCGTGCCCGAGGCGCAGATCGTCGAGACCTTGATCGAGGAAGCAATGCGCATCGCCGAGGAATTCGACAAGGATGAGACCGCAGACGGTGGCGCACCGGTCGTGACCGTCAGCTGAGCGGGTTCGACCGGTTCGGTGTCCGGTTTGCCGCTCTGCCACCGGCGGAACGGGTTCTCTGGAATGATTCGGTACACGCTCGGTCGGTGTGTATGCGGTAGGTGGTCAGGAGGTCGGTAGGTGCTCAAGCTCCTCGGTGCGAAGCCTCTCGGTAATCGGGATGTTGCGCACGTCCTGCGGGTGCTCGACGCCGACCCGGTCGCCACCTGCATGGTTGCCGCTCGGGTGCAGGAATCCGGGCTGGATCCGAGGTCGTTCCACGGTGAGATGTGGAGCCGAGGTGGACCGGACGAGTCGTTGTGTTTCTACGGTGCCAACCTGGTTCCTCTGCTCGGATCCGGCGACGATCTGCGCTCGTTCGCCGATCGCGCGTGCCGCGGCCCGCGGCTGTGTTCGTCACTGGTCGGTCGAGCCGAACTGACATTGCCGTTGTGGGAGATGCTCGAGACCGACTGGGGCCCGGCCCGTGAGGTTCGCGATGAGCAGCCGTTGCTGGCCACGTCGGTTCGATCGTCGATCACGCCCGATCCGCACGTACGCCTCGTTCGTCCCGAGGAACTGGACGTGTATCTGAGTGCGGCAGTGGCGATGTTCATCGAGGAAGTGGGCGTCGACCCGAGACAGAACGACGGCGGCCGTGGATACCGGCGACGGATCTCGAGTCTCATTGCCGCGCAGCGTGCGTGGGCTCGATTCGAGGACGGTCGGGTGGTGTTCAAGGCCGAGATCGGATCGCAGTCGGCGACGGTGGGTCAGATCCAGGGGGTGTGGGTTCATCCCGATCGGCGCGGGCACGGCCTCGGCGCGTCCGGTACCGCAGCGGTGGTGAACTCGGTGGTCCGCCAGGGCCGCACCGCGAGCCTGTACGTCAACAGTTTCAACTACGTCGCCCGGCGCGCATACGCGAAGATCGGCCTGACCCAGGTGGCGACCTTCACGACGGTCCTCCTCGACTGACTCCGACGTCGCTCGATCGGGTCGTGGCGAACCGCGATTCGTTGCCGCGGCCGAAGGCAGCGCCCTATTACGATGGGGCGCAATGAGATCACGTGGTGCAACCGAAGTGCGGTATCGAGTCGGAGCGGTGTCGGTGGTCGCAGCCGTCGTTGCCGCCGCCCTCACCGGATGTACCCCCAAGCCCGACGGCCCGGAGCCGGCCGCCCAGGCATTTCTCGCCGCGTTCGAGGCCAACGACATCGCCGCCGCGGCTGCCGATACCGACAAGCCCGACGCAGCGGCGACGGCACTGACCGAGGCGTGGACCAACCTCCAGGCCGAGGCGCTCGAAGCCGAGACGACGTCGGTACAGGTCGACGGCGACACGGCCACGGTCGGCTACACCTACACGTGGCAGCTGCCGAGGGATCGCGTGTGGACGTACGACGGTCAGCTGAACATGGGCCGCAGCGAAGGTGAGTGGGTGGTGCGCTGGACGGCGTCGGACATCCATCCCAAGCTCGGCGACACTCAGACGATGTCCTTGCGGTCCACGGCGGCTCCGCGGGCTCGGGTCAACGAACGCTCCGGGACCGACGTGCTGGTGCCAGGGGTGGTGCACCGAATCAAATTCGATGCCGCTGATGCGAACAACGTGGTCGCCTCGGCAACGGCGCTGTCGACGCTGCTGACGCCTTTCGATGCGTCCATCACTGCGCAGTCGATCGTCGAATCCGCCACCTCGGTCGACGGCGACTACCCGGTGGTTTTGCTTCGAGACAGTGACTACCAGCCGATTTCGGCCGCACTGACCGAGATCCCCGGAGTCACCGCGTCCGACGAATCGGATCTGGTGTCCACCGACCCCACGTTCGCGCCGGACCTGGTGGGCCAGGTCAAGAAGGCCGTCATCGACGAGGTCGACGGCAAGGCGGGGTGGAGCGTGGTGACCACGAACCGCAACGGCGTCGACATCGATGTCCTCACCGACACCCCGCCGGAGCCCTCGCCGTCGTTCTCGATCAGTCTCGATCGCAACATTCAGGTCGCGGCACAGCGAGCGGTGAATGCGCGCACCGAGCAGGCGATGACGGTGGTCATCCAGCCGTCCACCGGTGCCATCCTGGCGGTGGCACAGAACCCGGCTGCCGATCGGGACGGGCCGGTGGCGTCGGCCGGCCTGTACCCACCCGGATCGACGTTCAAGATCATCACCGCCGGTGCCGCCATCGCGAGCGGACTCGCGACTCCGGGCAGCACCGTCCCGTGTCCGGGGCGCATCGTGATCGGTGAGCGCAGTGTGCCCAACTACAACGAGTTCTCACTGGGTGACGTGACGATGAGTACCGCCTTCACTCGATCGTGCAACACCTCGTTCGCCAAGCTGGCCAGCGAGATGACACCCGATGCGCTGACCGTCGCGGCCTCTCAATTCGGCGTCGGCCCGGATTACGACGTCGTCGGAT
This sequence comes from Rhodococcus sp. 05-339-2, assembly GCF_002258965.1. Lineage (NCBI taxonomy): Bacteria > Bacillati > Actinomycetota > Actinomycetes > Mycobacteriales > Nocardiaceae > Rhodococcus > Rhodococcus sp. 05-339-2. Next base: position 629,878 of record NZ_NOYW01000018.1, on the reverse strand, counting down.
TGCCGACCGACTCCGGTTCGGTGCCGCCGGCCGAAGAACTGGTTCAGCGCACCGAGGACGGCTTCGGTCAGGGCAGGGTGGTCGTGTCGACGTTCGGTATGGCCCTGGCCGCCGCGACGGTGGCTCACGGTTCGACGCCGGTGCCGAACCTCCTGGTCGGACGCGACACCGTGATCACCGGAGATCATCCGCCGATCGAACCGGCGATGGTCGACGGATTGCGCGGGATGATGCGGTCGGTGGTCACCAGCGGTACGGCCGAACGCATCGCAGACCAGGGCGAGGTCTACGGAAAGACCGGCGAAGCAGAGGTCGACGGCGGTTCGCACTCGTGGTTCGTCGGTTACCGCGGCGATATCGCCTTCGCCACCCTCGTGGTGCGCGGCGGCAGCTCGGACAACGCGGTCGCGGTGACCCGAGAGATGTTCGAGCAACTTCCACCTGGGTACTGACGACGCTGCGGCGTTCGATCAGGAAGGCAGAACGCCGAGTCGACGGCACGCCACCACGGCTTCGTATCGGGTGTGCGAATCGGTTTTGCGCATGACACTGCGCAGGTACGACTTGACCGTCTCGGCACCGATCGACAGGCGCGCAGCGACCTCGACGTTGGTGCAGCCCAGGGCAACCTGCGAGATGACGTCGACCTCGCGTGGCGTCAACGACTGCGACACCTCCTGGGCTCGTGGGTCGTCGGGCGTGTTCTGTCCGAACGACGCGGCCACGCGAGCTGCCACTGCGTCGAGTCTGCGCCGGATCGCTGCGTCACCGACCGACCGGGCGAGATCGGACAGTTCCTCGTGGACACTGCGCAGCTCGGCGGTCCGCGAGACATCCGAGTCGAGCGGCGAGCGGATGGTCGCCAGCAGACGGATCCTGCGGTCGACCTCGTCCCGTACGGAGATCTCCTGGCCGAGACGCCTGGCGGCGGTGGTCATGATGTCGCCGACACGATCTCCGAGGGGGCCGCGTTCGCGCAGCGCCGCGTACATCACTATTCGCGCGACTCCGGCCACGACCACCGGTACCGCCAGTATCGATTTGAGGCCCTCGCCGAGCACGGGTCGATCGAAGTGATGGGTGATCGACATCGATGCGCCGTAATCGCTGACGGCCGCGGGCCTGCGCTGTTCCATGACTCGACCGCCGAGGCCGGATCTGGGTGGGATGGCGAGTCCGTCCAGGCCTCGGGTTCTGGTTCCGTGGAATTCACTCAGGTACAGGGTCTCCGAGGAGACCTCGCCGCCGAACACGACGGGTACCTCGGACGTTGCTGCCACCTGGCGCAGCTCCGCGCGCAGGGCATCACCGTCGCGGGGCCGCAACAAATTCGAATGGACCACGGGGCTTCCTTTCTCGTGTCGACTGCACGAGCGACGAACGTGATCCAGATCATATCTGCACCGGCATGTGCTGTTTCGACTGGTACGGGCACTGCGCTGCGGTCCGCGGCCGAGTGCGAGCCGACTACTCTTGGGTCCATGTCTGTGACCGCCGAGAGCAAGCCCCGTCAGCCACTCGTACCAGGCGTCGTCTCGCCCGTCCTCGCGGTGCCCAAGTCGATCGAGCGCCCCGAATACGCGTGGAAGTCGACCGTGGCCGAGGGCAGCGAGCCCTGGGTTCAGACCCCCGAGGTCATCGAGAAGATGCGGGTGGCGTCGAAGATCGCGGCCAGGGCGCTGCAGGAAGCGGGCCGGGCAGTGGCACCGGGCGTCACCACCGACGAGCTGGACCGCATTGCCCACCAGTACATGATCGATCACGGCGCATACCCGTCCACGTTGGGCTACAAGGGTTTTCCGAAGTCCTGCTGCACCTCCCTCAACGAGGTCATCTGCCACGGCATCCCGGATTCGACGGTGATCCAGGACGGCGACATCGTCAACATCGACGTCACCGCGTACATCGACGGCGTCCACGGCGACACCAACGCAACCTTCTTGGCGGGCAACGTCTCCGAGGAGGCCCGACTGCTGGTCGAACGCACCCACGAGGCCACCATGCGGGCCATCAAGGCCGTCAAGCCTGGTCGCGCGCTGAACGTGATCGGCCGCGTCATCGAGTCGTATGCGCACCGGTTCGGCTACGGCGTGGTGGAGGACTTCACCGGCCACGGTATCGGTACCACCTTCCACAACGGTCTGGTCGTGCTGCACTACGACCAGCCGTCGGTGGACACCGTCATCGAACCGGGGATGACGTTCACGATCGAACCGATGATCAACCTGGGTACGATCAACGCCGAGATGTGGGACGACGGCTGGACGGTGGTCACGCACGACAAGAAGTGGACCGCGCAGTTCGAGCACACGCTCGTGGTGACCGAGACGGGTAGCGAGATCCTGACACTGCCGTGAGCCGAGCCTGCGTAGCGAATCGAGATCTGGTAGCGCCGTGAAAGGCGCTCTGTTGGTCGCCGGGACGACGTCCGACGCGGGCAAGAGTGTGCTGGTCGCCGGGCTCTGCCGAATGTTGGCGCGTCGGGGTGTGCGGGTGGCTCCGTTCAAGGCGCAGAACATGTCCAACAATTCGGTGGTCACGCTCGACGGCGGCGAGATCGGTCGAGCCCAGGCGATGCAGGCGGCGGCCTGTGGCCTGGAGCCGAGTGTGCGTTTCAATCCGGTGTTGCTGAAACCGGGGAGTGACCGGACATCGCAGTTGGTGGTGCGGGGGCGGGCCGTGGCGCAGGTGAGTGCGAGCAACTACATCGAGCATCGGCAGTCTTTGCGCGCGGTGGTGGCGGACGAATTGGCTTCTCTGCGTTCGGACTTCGATGTGGTGATCTGCGAGGGCGCTGGCTCGCCCGCCGAGATCAATCTGCGCGCAACGGATTTGGCCAACATGGGGTTGGCGACGGCTGCGTCCCTTCCGGTGATCGTGGTGGGGGATATCGATCGTGGGGGAGTGCTGGCCCATCTGTTCGGCACCGTGGCCGTGCTGTCTCCGCAGGATCAGGCGCTCGTCGCCGGGTTCGTGATCAACAAGTTCCGGGGCGATCCAGCTCTGCTGGCACCCGGTCTCGACCAGTTGCGCGCGTTGACGGGTCGGCCGACGTACGGTGTCGTCCCGTTCGCCGACGGCTTGTGGATGGACGCCGAGGATTCGCTCGGAACCGTCCCCGATGCTCCGGTGGGGCGCCCGCGTCCACCGCACGGCTCGCAGTGGCTGCGCGTCGCGGCGGTGCGTCTGCCGAGAATCTCCAACACCACCGATGTCGAGGCGTTGGCCTGCGAGCCCGGGGTGTCTGTGCACTGGGTCACCGAGCCGTCCCGGCTCGAGGATGTCGATCTGGTGGTCGTCCCGGGTAGCAAGTCCACCGTGTCGGATCTGGACTGGCTGCGGCGCAGCGGTCTTGCCGATGCGATCGCCGCACGCGGGGCTGCGGGACGTCCGGTTCTGGGGATCTGCGGTGGGTATCAGATGCTGGGTCGAACGATTTCGGATGCGGTGGAGTCGGGGGTCGGTGTGGTCGAGGGCCTGGGTCTGTTGGATCTCGATATCGAATTCGCCGTCGAGAAGATACTGACGCAGGTGACGGGGCGATCGAACCAATTCGGCTCGAACAGCGTGTCGGGCTACGAGATTCACCACGGTCGGGTCGTGCGGAACGGTGACGACGCGCTCGTTGCCGATGCGTCGGACATCCCGGAGGGCAGTGTGCGCGGCACTGTCGTGGGAACCCACTGGCACGGCCTGCTCGAGTCCGATGATTTCCGGCGATCTTTCCTCACCTGGGTAGCAGGGAAATCGGGCCGTTCCGGGTTCGTGGTGGCCCCCGCGACATCGGTCGCTGCGTTGCGCGAGCAGCAGTTGGACCTGCTGGCGGATCTGGTGGAAGACAACCTCGACGTCGACGCCGTGCTCGACCTCATCGAGCACGGTGTCGATCCGAGGCTCGACACGATCGTCAGCCGCGTGTCGTGATCGGCCGGAGACACACCGGTAGGCCGACCAGGCCTTCGGTTCGTGAGTCGGTCGGTCGGGGGGCCTGCTCTTCCTCCGCTTCGACCGCAGGCAGTACCGTCGTCCCCATGGAGTTCACGCATGTGAGTGCTGCGGGTGGGCAATGTTCGGTTCGGGTCGCAGGCCCGGACAGCAGGCACGCCGTTCTCTTGCTTCCCGATGCAGGCGATTCGGTGGACGTGTACGACGCCGTCGGTGAACGGCTGCACAACTCGGATCTGAAAACCGTTGCGCTGGAGAGCATCGACGGCATCAGCGACGATACGATCCTGGCGGTTCTCGACGAGCTGAAGCTGTCGTGGGTGCACCTCGTCGGCAGCGGGGCAGGTGCGGAGTCGGCGTGGACGCTGGCTGCCAAGACCTTCGGGCGCTTCGCCAGTCTGATCGTGGTGAACCGTTGCCACCCCGCGATCGCCGACGAGCAAGGCGCCGTGCGCGCCGCGGACTGCCCCCCAGTCGAGTTGCCGACCACACTGGTCGTCGGGTCCTCGCTGGGCCGCGCATCCGCCGACGCGAGCGGCCGGTTCGTCTACTCGGATTTTCGCGTGGTCCAGCTAGACGGCAGCGTGAACGTCGTCGCCGACGAGCCGGCCGCGCTGGCAACGGAAATCGTGCTCCGCACCAGCCCGTGGTGACCGGAACTACAGGTCGAGTCCCAGCAGAGCGTTTTCGACCACCTCGGGCAGGCCGGGGTGAATCCAGTACTGACCGCGGGCCATGTCCTGTGCGGACAGACCGAAGCTCATCGCCTGAATGATGGGCTGAATCAGGGTCGGGGCCTGAGCGCCGATGATGTGCGCGCCGAGGATCTTCCCGGTGCCCTTCTCGGCGATGATCTTGCACAGACCTTCGCTGTCTTCCATCGCCCAGCCGTAGGCGACGTCGCCGTAGTTCTGGACCTTGACGGTGATGTCCAGGCCGGCGTCACGGGCTTGCTCCTCGGTCATGCCCACCTCGGCGATCTGCGGATCGGTGAACACCGCCGCGGGAACGAAACGGTGGTCGTTGGCGCGCAGCGCGGCGGTGTCACCGTTCCAAGCGTCGTGCAGCAGGTTGTGCTGGACCACTCGTGCTTCCTGGTTGGCCACATGCTTGAGCTGGTAGGGCGAGGAGACGTCGCCGAGCGCGAACACGCCCTCGGCGGTGGTGCGGCCGAACTCGTCCACCACGATGCGGCCCTCGTCGTCCATGTCGATGCCTGCCGTGTCCAGATCCAGCCGATCGCCGTTCGGCTCGCGGCCCACGGCCACCAGGAACGCGTCCCCGAGAACCTTGGTGCCGTCGGCCAATTCGACGCCGTGCAGCGCGCCCTCGGTGACGGCGCGGGTCTCACCGGAGTCGAGATGGACGTCCCACTTGGCGCGGGCCAATTCGGTGAACCGCTTGGAGATGTCGGCGTCCAGTGCGCGTAACAAGGTGTCCTTGCGGGCGACGATCGACACCTTCGAGCCGAGCGCGGAGAACACGTGCGCGAATTCCGCTGCGATGTAACCGGATCCGAGAATCACCAGATGCTCGGGAAGCTCCGGCAGCCGCATCACATCGCTGTTGGTGTGATAGCTGACACCCGAATCGGCGATGGACTGCGGCACCACCGGCCGGGATCCGGCCGCGATGACGACCTGGTCTGCAGTGATGACGGTGCCGGTGCCGGTGTCGATCGTGCGGGGGCCCACGAACGTCGCGTGGCCCTCGAACAATGTGACGTTGGGGCTGCCTTCGGCGCGGTAGCGCTTGCCGCCCTCCGAGATGGGGTCGATGCGGCCGAAGACGCGGTCGACGATGTCCGGCCAGCGCACCGCGTCGACATGGGCGTCGACACCGTATTTGGACGAATCACGCACCGTACGGGCGACTTCGGCGGCGTAGACGAACATCTTCGTCGGGATGCAGCCGACGTTGAGGCAGGTGCCGCCGAATGTCGAGTTCTCTTCCAGAAGTGCGATCTTCTTGTCCTCGAAGCGCGAATCGGCGATGGAGTTGCCCGATCCGGAGCCGATGATCGCGACGTCGAAATGCTCGGTCATGAGATGTGCCCGCTCTCGGTGTGGTCCTTGCCCGACGCGTGGTCGGTGCCCTCGCTTCGATGCAACCACTCGATCCACTCGTCCATTTCCTCGAAGGCCCGCGCACGTGGCTCCTCGGTGGACAGGAACACGTCGTGACGGGCTCCCTCGATGGGGACGATGGTGGTGCGGTCGCCCAGGCAGCCGGCCCAGCGGGCGATCTGGCGGACGTCGAGGACGGCGTCTGCGGCGTCGACCGCGGAGCTGTACCGGCGTGAGAAGTGCGTCACCTTCGAGCGCAGGATGAGCGACGGAATGCCGATATCGAGGCCGCGATGCAGTTCGGCGTGACCGTGGCGGACAGCGCGGATCCAGCCGAACGTGATGGGGAAGCCCGCGAGCGGTTTCCAGTCGAGGTCGTAGTCCCATTCGCCGTTCTCGGAGGCGGCGAGCGAGAGTCCGTAGGTGTCCAGGCCGCTGCCCGGCACCTGCGCCTTGGCTCGGAACCGTCCGATCACGTCGATCGCTGCGGTGCCGACGCTGCGTATCGCCGGTGGACCCTGCAGATCGAACCAGGGGCTGTTGAGCACGACGCCCGACAGGCCGAGGCCGGCCGACCCGCCTTCTCGGCGGTTGAGGCGGTTGAGCCAGAGCGGCAGTACGAGTCCGCCCGTCGAGTGCGCCATGAGCAGCACCGGGGCATCGGCGCGTTCGGCGCGGACCAGGGCGAGAGCCTCGTCGAGCTCGGCGTCGTACATCGCCAGATCGGTGACGAAGTGCGCGGTCTGACCCTCACGGCGCGACCGTCCGCACTTGCGTAGGTCCAGCGCGTAGAAGGCGTAGCCCATCGCGGCGAAGTGTTCGGCGATGTGTCGCTGGAAGAAGTAGTCGGTGAATCCGTGGACGTAGATCACCGCGCGCTCGACGTTCGCGGCGCCCGACGGTTGATACCGCACGAGAGTGGCCTCGACCTGCCCCTCGCCGTCCGGATCGTCACCGAGTGGAATGGTCGTCTGTTCGTAGCCGTCGCCGAGGACATCGGGCACCCAGGTAGTCACAGATCACAACTGTAGTGGGCGCCGCGAGCGGCGTCCGAGGAGCACAATCGAGACCGGGTTGACGTGGTGTCCGATGGGGTAGGCCCAGCTAGTAACCTGACCGCACCGGGTGAGTAGCCCCTCTACAACAGAGTTCTTCGGTCGATGCCGCCACCGGCCGAGATCTCGACAGACAAGGAAGTCGATTCTCCAGTGTCCAAAGATGAGCAGGGTAAGCGGATCAAGACCGACGTCGTTCTGGTCGGTGCCGGAATCATGAGCGCCACCCTCGGTGCGCTGCTCCGTCAGCTCGAGCCGAACTGGTCGATCGACGTCTACGAGCGGCTAGACGCGGCCGCAGCCGAGAGCAGCGATGCGTGGAACAACGCGGGCACCGGCCACTCGGCCCTGTGCGAGCTGAACTACACGCCGCAGAACAAGGACGGCAGCGTCGATATCGCCAAGGCGCTCAACGTCAACGAGCAGTTCCAGGTGTCGCGTCAGTTCTGGGCACACGGTATCGAAACCGGTGTTCTCTCCGACGCCAAGAACTTCATCAACCCCATTCCGCACGTGAGCTTCGTGCACGGGGAAGAGAACGTGAAGTACCTCCGGGCGCGGTACGAGGCGCTCGTGGGCAACCCACTGTTCGCAGGCATGGAGTACATCGACTCCAAGGACGAGTTCTCCGCGCGACTGCCGTTGATGGCCAAGGGCCGTGACTTCTCCGACCCGGTGGCGCTGAACTGGAGCCAGGAAGGCACCGACGTCGACTTCGGTGCGCTCACCAAGCAGCTGCTCAACTACCTGTCGTCCGCGGGCGGCACCGTGCACTTCGGGCACGATGTGCGCAACATCACCAAGCAGTCCGACGGCACCTGGGACGTCAAGGTCGCCAACCAGCGCACCGGGGCGAAGAAGACCGTCAACGCCAAGTTCGTGTTCGTCGGCGCAGGCGGCGGCGCACTGCACCTGCTGCAGAAGTCCGGGATCGCGGAGATCAAGGGATTCGGCGGCTTCCCGGTCAGCGGCGAGTGGTTGCGATGCACCGATCCGGCACTGATCGAGCAGCATTCGGCCAAGGTGTACGGCAAGGCGTCGGTCGGCGCTCCGCCGATGTCGGTGCCGCACCTCGACACCCGCGTGATCAACGGCCAGCAGGGTCTGCTGTTCGGCCCGTACGCCGGTTGGTCGCCCAAGTTCCTCAAGCAGGGCAAGATCACCGACCTGCCCGGCTCGGTCAAGCCCGGCAACCTGATGTCGATGCTCGGAGTCGGCGTGACCGAACTCGGACTCGTCAAGTACCTGGTCAGTGAGCTGGCTCAGTCGCAGGCGGATCGTGTCGAGACGCTGCGCGAGTTCGCACCCTCGGTGCTCGGCGAGAACTGGGAGCTCGTCACCGCGGGTCAGCGCGTGCAGGTGATCCGCAAGAAGGGTCGCGGCGGCGTGCTCGAGTTCGGCACGGCCGTGGTCAACGCTGCGGACGGCACGATCGCGGGACTGCTCGGTGCATCGCCCGGCGCATCCACCGCCGTTCCGGCCATGCTGGACGTGCTGCAGCGGTGCTTCGGCGACAAGTACGACGCATGGCAGCCCAAGCTCAAGGAGATGGTTCCCTCGCTCGGGGTCAAGCTGGCGCAGAACAGCTCCCTGTTCGACGAGGTCTGGGCCTGGACGTCGAAGACGCTGGAACTGGAAAATGCTCGTGAGCTCGCACAGCCCTCGGGTGTGTGATAGCAAAAGGTATGAATACGCAAGCAGCAGCTCTCAAACGATCATGGGCACTAGACCTGTCCAACAGCACGTTGTACGACCTGTTGAAGCTGCGTGTCGAGGTGTTCGTGGTCGAGCAGGCATGCGCTTACCCGGAGTTGGACGGGCGTGACCTACTGACCGAGACACGACACTTCTGGCTCGAACGGGACGGCGAAGTGGTGTGCACCCTTCGCCTGCTCGAGGAGCACGACGACGGCGAGAAGGCGTTCCGTATCGGCCGGCTCTGCACGCAACGCTCCGCCAGGGGACAGGGCCACACGACGCGAATTCTGCGCGCGGCGCTTGCCGAGGTCGGCTCTGCGCCGTGCCGGATCAACGCGCAGAGCTACCTCGTCGACATGTACGCCAAGCACGGGTTCCTGCCCGACGGCGAGGAAGTTCTCGAGGACGGCATCCCGCACACCCCGATGCGCCGGGGCGGCGGCACCGCCTGGAGCGAGGCCTGACCTCCTGTAGTACTCGACGAATGAATGCCACACCCGGTCCACACCGTGTGTGGCATTCGTTCGTTCGGCGGTAGTGTTCCGTTCGAAGTCGGTCGCGGAGAAGTCCTGTGTCAATCAGGCGCGGTCCCGCCACTGTGTTCAGGAGACTCTTCGATCGGAAGATTCCCCTGTCAGCCAGATCGCCGCCCGGCTTCGTGTATCTCGACCGAACGTCCGGCGCGGAACTCCGGGCACGAAGGGAATTGGCTGTGCAGCGAAATGGGAGTGTTCCCGAACCGGGATATCCGTTCAGTGCGATCGTCGGTCAGGATCAGCTGAGGTTGTCGCTGATTCTGTGCGCCGTACACCCCGGTATCGGCGGCGTACTGGTTCGAGGAGAAAAGGGCACCGCGAAATCGACGGTGGTGCGGGCGCTCGCGACCCTACTGCCCGCCGTGGACGACGAGGACGGGTCGCGCCCGGCGAAACTCGTCGAACTTCCGGTGGGCGCAACCGAGGACCGAGTGGTGGGGTCCATCGACCTCGAGAAGGTTCTGCGCGACGGCGAACGTGCTTTTCAACCCGGTCTCCTCGCGGCCGCGCACCGTGGTGTGCTCTACGTCGACGAAGTGAACCTGCTGCACGATCATCTGGTCGACGTGCTGCTCGACGCGGCCGCGATGGGCCGGGTACACGTCGAGCGGGACGGTGTATCTCATTCTCACCCTGCACAATTCGTGCTCGTCGGCACGATGAATCCCGAGGAGGGCGAGCTACGTCCGCAGCTGCTCGACCGGTTCGGTCTGGCAGTGGAGGTGACGGCATCGCGGGACGTGGACGTCCGCATGAACGTCGTCCGCCGCCGGATGAACTACGAGCGTGATCCGCACGCGTTCGCCGCAGAGTTCCGCAACGACGACATCGCCGTGGCCGAGCAGATTCTGGCCGCCCGGAAGATTCTCGACGACGTGGTGTTGAGCGACAAGGAACTTCGTCGTATCGCCGCGCTGTGTGCCTCCTTCGACGTCGACGGCATGCGCGCCGATCTGGTGCTGGCGCGTACCGCGTCCGCGCACGCCGCCTGGCGAGGGGCGAGCGAGGTGGCCGAGGAGGACGTGCGAATCGCCGCCGAACTGGCTCTGCCGCACCGGCGTCGGCGCGACCCCTTCGACGAGCCGGGAATCGACGACAAGCAGTTGGACGACGCCATGCGCGACGCTGCGGAACAGGCCGAGCAACAACCCGACCCGGAGCCCGATCCCGACCCGGAGCCCGATCCCGACGGCGGGGGAGCGCCCGAGCCCGAGGCCCCAGACGATGGGTCCCAGTCCCAGTCCCAGTCCCAGTCCTCCGACTCCGAGTCCTCCGATTCACGCGACGAGTCGAAGCAACCACCGCCGTCCTCGGGTGCCGGCAGCGAGAAGCAGGCAGGCACGCCGGGAGCACAGTTCAGAGCGCGGTTGCTCGAGGTTCCAGGAGTGGGCGAGGGCGCGCCCGGCCGACGGTCGCGGTCGCGGTCCTCGCACGGACGGTCGGTACGGCCCACTGTGGAGCCAGGCAGAGGTCTGCACCTGGTGGGCACCCTCTTCGCCGCGGCCGAGCAGCAGGTCGTCCGCGGCCGCACCGCCGGCCGGTTGAAGCTAGAGCCCGCGGACCTGCGGGGCGCGATCAAGGAGGGGCGTGAAGGCAACCTGATCGTCTTCGTCGTCGACGCCTCGGGATCGATGGCTGCGCGAGATCGGCTCTCCGCGGTGACCGGTGCGGTGCTGTCGCTGCTGCGCGATGCGTATCAGCGCCGCGACAAGGTTGCCGTGATCACCGTGCGCGGCACGCAAGCCGAGACCGTACTGCCACCGACGTCGTCGGTGGACGTGGCCGTCACTCGATTGCGGAAGATGAAGACCGGCGGTAGGTCGCCACTGGCGCAGGGATTTCTGCAGGCGCGTGAACTCGTTCTGCGAGAGCGTGTTCGAGATCCGCTGCGCCGCGCTCTGCTGGTCGCGCTCACCGACGGACGGGCCACCGGCGGTACCGATCCGGTCGGCCGGGCCCGCATTGCCGCCCGGCGCGTCGCGTCGGACAAGATCGCCTCCGTCGTGGTGGACTGCGAATCGGGAATGGTCCGCCTCGGACTCGCTGCCGATTTCGCGGCGTGCCTCGGCGGTGGCTACGTGGCCCTCGCGGACCTGTCGGCCGAGCAGGTCGCCGCTGTCGTTCGCGCAGCGGCGTAGGAGTACGCGATGCCTCAGGGTGTACCGGCTCCCGGAACCGTTCCGCAGGACGGCCTCACGACGCGTCAGCGCCGCAATCTGCCCGTGCTCGCGGTGCACACCGGACCGGGCAAGGGGAAATCGACGGCCGCATTCGGGATGGCGTTGCGGGCCTGGAATCAAGGATTCGACGTCGGAGTGTTCCAGTTCGTCAAGAGCGCCAAGTGGAAGGTCGGGGAGGAAGCGGCGTTTCGCACACTCGGCGACCTGCACGAGAGCACCGGGGTCGGCGGAGCCGTCGAATGGCACAAGATGGGCGAGGGGTGGTCGTGGACCCGCAAGAAGGGCAGCGACGTCGACCACGCCGAGGCGGCAGCAGAGGGTTGGCGGGAGATCGCCCGGCGGATCGAGCAGGAGTCACACCGCTTCTACGTGTTGGACGAGTTCACCTACCCGCTCAAGTGGGGTTGGGTCGATGTCGCGGAGGTGGTCGAGGTTCTGACCCATCGACCGGGCAACCAACACGTCGTCATCACCGGACGGGATGCGCCCCATGAGCTGATCGAGGCCGCGGATCTCGTGACCGAGATGGCAAAGGTCAAGCACCCGATGGATGCCGGCCGCAAAGGACAGCGAGGCATCGAATGGTGACTCCGTCGTGCCCCGCCGTGGTCATTGCGGCCCCCGCGTCGGGCAGCGGAAAGACGACGGTGGCAACCGGGCTGATGGGTGCGCTGCGCAGCGCCGGCCGCACCGTCGCCCCGTTCAAGGTGGGGCCGGACTACATCGACCCCGGTTATCACTCGCTCGCCGCCGGGCTCCCCGGCCGCAACCTCGACGCCGTGATGGTCGGTGCCGACCGCATCGGACCCTTGTTCCGACACGGCAGTCGAGGCTGCGACATCGCGGTCGTCGAAGGCGTCATGGGACTGTTCGACGGCAAGATCGACATGACCGGCCCCGGGGAGGCGTCTGCCGAGGGATCGACTGCACGGGTGGCCGCGATGCTCGGTGCGCCGGTGATCCTGGTTGTGGACGCCCGCGGGCACAGTCAGTCGCTCGCCGCGGTGCTGCACGGGTTCTCGACGTTCGATGCCAGCGTCCGCATCGGGGGTGTGATTCTCAATCGCGTCGGCAGTCAGCGGCACGAGGACGTGTTGCGTCAAGCGTGCGAACGGGTGGGTGTTCCGGTACTCGGCGCGCTGCCGCGCATGAGCGAACTGGTCGTCCCGTCACGGCACCTGGGGCTGATCACCGCGGTCGAACACGGTGGTGCCGCAACCGATGCCGTGGACGCAATGAGCGCCTTGGTCTCCCGATTCGTCGACATCGAGGCTGTGAGCGCACTGGCTCGATCGTCGGTGACCGCGCCGCAGTGGTCCCCGGAGGACGAGGTACGCACCTGCGAGGGATCGCCCGTGATAGCGGTGGCGGGTGGACCGGCATTCACCTTCGGCTACACCGAACACGTCGAACTGCTCCGCGCGGCCGGGGCCGATGTGGCCGTGTTCGACCCGCTGCGTGACGGATTGCCCACCGGCACAGCAGGAGTCGTACTACCCGGCGGATTCCCGGAGGAACACGCAGCCGCACTGTCGGCGAACGAGGTGTTGCTCGCCGACATTCGAGCCGCGGCGGCCCAGGGATTGCCGATCCACGCCGAATGCGCCGGATTGCTGTATCTGGCACGGCGATTGGACGGTCATGCCATGGCCGGGGTCGTAGATGTGGACGCGGAATTCGGGAACACCCTCACTCTGGGATACCGCGACGCGGTTGCCCTCGAATCGTCGACACTGTTCGACGCGGGTACCCGCGTCACCGGCCACGAGTTCCATCGCACGAAGCTCGTCGTGGGAGTGGAGCCTGCAGGAACGAACCGATCCAGGGACGTGCGCGAGGCGGTGCCGGCCGCCTGGGGCTGGCACAGGCAGAACCCCGACGGCAGAACTGCAGTGCGCGAGGGCTTCGTGCAGGGCGGCGTCCACGCGTCGTATCTGCACACCCACGCCGCAGGCAATTCCGAGTCGATCACCCGATTCGTCTCGGCCGCCGTCGATTACGTGCGCGTGTAAGAGAGGTCGCGAGATGCGGGTGGTCGTCGGAATCGGTGCCCGAGCCGGCGTCGGCTCCGCCGCCGTCGTGGCCGCGATCGCCACGGTGCTGCAACCGGACTGGCGTGTCGAGGCCATCGCCTCGATCGACCGGAAAGCAGAACTGGTGGCGGCGGTGGCGTCGAGCATGGGGGTTCGGGGAGTGACCTACTCGGCGAGGGAACTGTCGACCGTCGTCACGCCGACGACATCGGTTCGGGTGCTCCGTGCCGTCGGAAGTGCCAGCGTCGCCGAGGCGGCGGCATTGCTGGCCGGCGGTTCGACGCAGTTGACGGTGCCCAGGTTCGGTTCGGCCGGTGTCACCGTTGCCGTGGTCGAGCTCTGCCTTGACGGTGGACCGGGGGTTCGGGCCATCCTGTAGGTATGACCGAGACGATGACAGCCGTTGCCTACACCCGCTCGCTTCCGATCGACGACCCTGCCAGCCTCACCGATGTGGTCGTCGACGTACCCGCCGTGCGGCCGCGAGACCTGCTGGTCGAGGTGCGAGCCGTGTCGGTGAATCCGGTCGATGTCAAGGTCCGTGCCGGCAACGATCCGCAGGGCGAGCCGAAGGTGCTCGGGTTCGACGCCGCTGGTGTGGTGCGCGCTGTCGGCGCCGACGTCACCATGTTCGCGCCGGGGGACGAGGTCTACTACGCGGGAGACATCGGCCGACCCGGGACCGACTCGCAGTTCCATGCGGTGGACGAACGCATCGTGGCGAAGAAACCGACGACCCTCGATTTCGCACAGGCCGCGGCGTTACCGCTGACCGTGATCACCGCATGGGAAGGACTGTTCGACAAGCTCCGCATCACTGCCGAGAGCACCGGAACCTTGCTGATGGTCGGTGCCACCGGAGGTGTGGGATCTGTTGTGCTGCAACTACTTCGGACCCTGGTTCCTGGTGTGCGCGCGATCGCGACGGCAGCGGGTGAGGACGCGGTGGAGTGGGTTCGTTCTCTCGGAGCAGCCGAGGTGGTCGATCACCACCGCGATCTTCGCGACGAAGTACGTCGAGTGGCACCGGACGGCATCGACTACGTGTTCACTGCACATTCCGCCGGCCAGGTCGAGATCTATGCAGACCTGTTGACGCCGTTCGGACAGATAGTGGCGATCGACGATCCCGAGACACTCGACGTTCTCCCGCTGAAGACGAAGGCGATCTCCTGGCACTGGGAATTCATGTTCGCTCGCCCCATGCACGAGACTGCGGATCTGATTCGTCAGCACGAGCTACTGACCAGGGTGGCCGAACTCGTCGATGCGGGTTCGGTGCGGACGACCGCGACGACGGTCCTCTCTCCGATCGACGCCGAGCAGCTACGCGAGGCACATCGGTTGGTCGAGACCGGGCACGTACGGGGAAAGGTCGTGGTCGCAGCCCGTTCCTGAGGACCGATCCGCGCCACCGACTGGCGAAAGCGGGCCGACGCAGGCAATGTGGATCCAATGACTTCCGACAGCATCGTCCTGCTCGGCCCGATCGTCCGGTACGTCGGCACCGAGACGGCGACCCTGTGGTTCGAGATGGCCGAATCGTCGACGGTTTCCGTGGTCACCGACGCCGGCGTCCGGGGTTCCGAACGTACGTGGGGAGTGCACGGCCACCATTACGCGCTGGTACCGCTCGAAGGACTGCCGGCCAACGCAACGGTGAACTACGAGGTGTTCGTCGACGAGCGTCGCGTGTGGCCCCCGGAAGGTCGGACGGCGGCCATCCACACCGTCGACGCCGAGGGACCCGTCACGTTGGCCTTCGGCTCGTGTCGGCGCGGTGACAACTACAGCGACGAATCCTTGAAGCAGATCGGGGCCGACGCCTTGGCCGGGCTGGGGAACGCGCTGATCGAGCAGGATCCGAGTCGATGGCCGCAGGCGCTGCTGCTCCTCGGTGACCAGGTCTACGCCGACGACCCGTCCCCGGAGATCGTCGAACGACTCCAGGCGCGCCGGAGCTCGGGCGAGGGACCGCAGAGCGCCATCGGTACCGACGCGGAGAACGAGATCTGCGATTTCGAGGAGTATTCCTGGCTGTACCGGGAATCGTGGGGACTCGAGCCGGTACGGACTCTGATGGCGAGCATCCCGTCGTGCATGATCCTCGACGACCACGATCTGCGCGACGACTGGAACTCGTCGGCCTCCTGGCGTCGGGACATCGTGACACGGCCGTGGTGGAACGATCGTGTGGTCGGCGCGTACTCGTCCTACTGGGTGTACCAGCACCTGGGCAACCTCTCGCCCAAGGAGCTGGCGCAGGACGAGATGTACGCCGCAGTTCGGTCTGCCGACACCGACGCCGAGCGGGAGAAGCTGTTGGCCGACTTCGCGTTACGTGTCGACCGCAGGCCCGAGACCGGACGATGGAGCTTCTACCGAGATTTCGGCGACACTCGGCTGATCATGATCGACTCGCGGTGCTCGCGGAATCTGGATCCGAACAACAGAGAGATGGTCGACGAGAAGGAGTGGGCGTGGGTACGCGAGCGCGCACTCGAGAAGACCCCGCGACATCTGCTGTTCGGGTCGTCGTTGCCCTACCTCATGCTGCCCGCCCTGCACTACCTCGAACAGTGGAACGAGGCCGTGGCACAGGGCAGTTGGGGGTCGATGTCGGCCAAGGTGGCCGAGAAGATGCGGATCGGCCTCGACCTCGAACACTGGGCGGCCTTCACCAACTCCTTCAACGACATGGCGGCGTTGACGCGTGAGCTCTCTCGCGGCGAGAACACACCCGCCTCGATCATGTGGCTCTCGGGCGACGTGCACTGCTCGTACGTGGCGAACGCGGACTTCGGGGTCGGCGGGCGCGAGGTACCGGCCACGTATCAGCTGACCATGTCGCCGTTCCGCAATCCGCTCGATCTGCCGATTCGCGCCGTCAACAAGCTGGCCATCAAACGTCCCGCGGCCCGCATTCTGTCGAAGCTGGCGCGGGCGGCACACGTGGGCCCGTCCGGTGTCGAGTGGGAGGCCGAGGCGGGCCCCTGGTTCGACAACGGTGTCATGTTGCTGACCCTGCACGGCGACTCGGCCCGGTTGCGAGTGCACCACGCGCACGTCGACGATGCGGGCAAACAGGTGCTCACGGAGACGTCGGTCCTGGCCCTCGCCTAGCGGGCGAGTAAACGATTGGCCATCGCCGGGCCGATGAGGTTGGCTGGTTCGTTGTGGCCCACCTCGAACTGAACGACATCGTCTACTTCCTGCCCGACGGACGGCAGCTGCTCAACGGTGTCGGGTTTCGCGTCGGCGACGGTGCCAAGACGGCGTTGATCGGTCCCAACGGAACCGGCAAGACGACACTGACGCGGATCATCGCGGGGGACGAGACCCCCGACGAAGGATCGGTGTCGAGCTCGGGCTCGCTCGGGGTGATGCGGCAGTTCGTCGGTCAGCTGCGAGACGACTCGACCGTGCGTGATCTGCTGCTGTCGGTTGCGTCGCCGGCCGTGCAGACGGCCGCTGCGGCCCTCGACGCCGCCGAGAACACGATGATCGAGGTCGACGACGAGAAGACCCAGATGAGATACGCGCAGGCCCTCTCGGATTGGGGTGACGTCGGCGGTTACGACCTCGAGCCGTTCTGGGACAAGGTCACCACTGCTGCACTCGGAATGCCGTTCGACCGCGCGAAGTGGCGCGCTGCGTCGACCCTCAGTGGCGGCGAGCAGAAGCGTCTCGTGCTCGAGGCTCTGTTCGCCGGCTCGGACAATCTGCTCCTTCTCGACGAGCCGGACAACTACCTCGATGTGCCGGGCAAGCGCTGGCTCGAAGCGACCATCCGCGACTCCGACAAGTCCGTCCTGTTCATCAGCCACGACCGGGAACTCATCGCCAACGCCGCGAACCGGATCGTGACGCTGGAACCGGGCGTCAGCGGGGCCACCTCGTGGGTGCACGGCGGCGGGTTCGCGACGTATCACGCCGCGCGTGAGGACCGGAATGCTCGGCTCGACGAACTACGACGGCGGTGGGACGAGGAACTGGTGAAACTTCGGGCGCTGGTGCTGCGCCTGCGAGAGAAGGCCAAGTTCAACGACGGTGTCGCTGCTCGGTACCACGCGTCGCAGACTCGGTTGGCCAAGTTCGAGGAGGCCGGGCCGCCCGAGGCGGTGCCGCTGAAGCAGCACGTCACCGTTCGGCTGCGTGGCGGCCGAACAGCCAAGCGCGCGTTGGTGTGTACGGCGCTGGAACTGACCGGACTGATGAAGCCCTTCGACACCGAGATCTGGTACGGCGACCGCGTTGCGGTGTTGGGCTCCAACGGTTCCGGTAAATCGCATTTCCTCAGGTTGCTGGCCAACGGTGGCACCGATCCCGAGAAGGAGCACGAGCCGGTTCAAGAACTGGCACTCGATCCGGTTCCGCACACCGGCACCGCGGTGCTCGGCGCGCGCGTCCGGCCCGGTCTGTTCGCGCAGACCCACACTCGTCCGGATCTCGCGGGCAACACGCTGCTCGACATCTTGCACATGGGCAACGAACATCGTGACGGTATGGGCCGCGAGGCCGCAGGACGGGCATTGGACCGCTACGGTCTGGCCCGAGCCGCCGAGCAGTCCTACGACAACCTCTCCGGCGGCCAACAGGCGCGCGTGCAGATTCTGCTGCTCGAACTGTCCGGTGCCACCCTGTTGCTGCTGGACGAGCCGACCGACAACCTCGACCTCATGTCGGCCGATGCACTCGAAGACGCGATCGCCGCGTTCGACGGCACCGTCATCGCCGTGACGCACGACCGGTGGTTCGCCCGGAGCTTCGACCGATTCCTCGTGTTCGGCAGCACCGGTCAGGCCTACGAATCCGATGAGCCCGTATGGGACGAGAAGCGGGTGCAGCGCGCGCGGTAGCGTTTCCTCTCGTGAACGCGACTGATTCTCCCTATCTGGTCGGCCTCAATCTGGAAGGTCGACGCGTCGTCGTGGTCGGTGGCGGCACCGTCGCGCAGCGTCGATTGCCACTGCTCATCTCCTGTGGTGCCGTGGTGCACGTCATCACGCGCGAGGCCACACCGGCAGTCGAGGCGATGGCGACCTTCGGACAGGTGACGATGGAGTTGCGTGACTATCGAGAGGGCGACCTCGCCGACGCCTGGTACGCCGTCGCCTGCACCGACGAGGCCGAGACCAACATCGCGATCGTCGCCGAGGCCACCGCGTCCAGAATCTTCTGCGTGAGAGCCGATATCGCCAAGGACGGCACCGCCGTCACCCCGGCGTCGGCCGAATGGGACGGTCTGACCCTCGGCGTTCTCGCCGGCGGTGAGCACCGTCGATCGGCCGCGGTGCGCAATGCCGTGATCGACGCTCTGCAGTCCGGTGTGGTCGCCGATTCGGCGCATGCGCCGTTGACCGGCGTGGCACTGGTGGGTGGGGGACCGGGCGATCCGGACCTCATCACCGTCCGCGGCCGCAGGTTGCTCGCCTACGCCGACGTCGTGGTGGCCGATCGGCTCGCACCGCCCGAGCTGCTCGCCGAATTGGGTCCGCACGTGGAGGTCATCGATGCCTCGAAGATTCCGTACGGCCGCGCGATGGCGCAGGAGGCCATCAACCAGGCGCTGATCGACGGAGCGAAGGCAGGCAAGTTCGTCGTCCGGCTCAAGGGCGGCGACCCCTACGTGTTCGGTCGGGGATACGAAGAACTCGAAGCGCTCGCCGCCGAGGGAATCCCGGTCACGGTGGTGCCCGGAATCACCAGCGCCATCTCGGTGCCCTCGTCCGCCGGGATTCCGGTGACGCACCGCGCCGTCACCCACGAGTTCGTCGTCGTCAGCGGCCACGTGGCACCCGACCATCCCGATTCGCTCGTCGACTGGAATGCGCTGGCCAAGCTCAAGGGCACCATCGTGCTGCTGATGGCCGTCGAACGCATCGGTCTGTTCGCCGACGTTCTCATCGCCGGTGGTCGGCCGTCCGACACCCCGGTGATCGTCGTTCAGGAAGGCACCATGCGCACCCAGCGCGAAGTGCGCGCCACTCTGAGCACCGTCGCCGATGCTGTTCGCGACGCGGAGATCAGGCCTCCGGCCATCGTGGTCATCGGAACCGTTGCCGGTTTCTCTGTACACGCCGGTAACGTGAACGCCCGTGCCTGAATCATCGATGCCCGATACCTCCAGCACCGAGGTCAAGTACCCGGTGACGACCCGCGCGTTCGGGTTGGCGATCATCGTCCTGAGCGGCCTGCAGTTGATGGTGGTGCTCGACGGCACCGTCGCCAATCTCGCTCTGGCACCGTTGCAGGCCGATCTGGGTCTCTCCGATGCCGGACGCAACTGGGTGCTCACCTCGTACGCCCTCGCCTTCGGCGGGCTGATGCTCCTGGGCGGCAGACTCGGTGACGCCTTCGGCCGCAAGAAGATGTTCCTGGCCGGTGTCGTACTGTTCACCGTCGCCTCCCTGCTGTGCGGGCTCGCGGTCAACGAGGCGACGCTGGTAGCGGCTCGTGCGCTCCAAGGCGTCGGAGCCGCGGTGGCGTCGCCCACGGCGTTCGCTTTGGTGGCGACCACGTTCGCGCCGGGCCCGGTTCGAAATCAGGCCATCGCGATCTACGCGGCCATGACCGGTGTCGGCTCCATCGCCGGGCTGATCATCGGCGGTGCGTTGACCGAGGTGTCGTGGCGGTGGATCTTCCTGATCAACGTCCCCATCGGTGTCGTCATCGTGGTGCTCGCAGTCGTGTCGCTCCAGGAGACGGTTGGGGCGAGGCTACCGCTCGACGTGCCGGGAGCGATTCTGGCGACGCTCGGCTGCACCGGCGTTGTGTTGGCTCTGAGCGAGGGCACCGAACTGGGCTGGACCAACCCGATCGTCATCGTCTCGCTGCTCGCCGGCCTGCTGTTCCTCGGGTTGTTCCTGATGGTCGAGCGACGCGCCGACAACCCACTGCTTCCGTTCTCGCTGTTCGGCAGCCGAGACCGCGTGGCGACGTTCGTGGCCATCTTCTTCGCCGGTGGGGTGATGTTCTGCCTCGCCGCGTACGTGGCACTGTTCGTTCAGGACATCCTGGGATACAGCCCGTTGCACGCGGGCCTGGCGTTCGTGCCGTTCGCCTTCGGGCTCGGTGCCGCCGCATTCCTGGCCTCGCAGCTGGTGACGCGCATCGCCCCACGGTGGCTGATTCTGAGCGGTGCCGTCATCATGGTCGGTTGGCTGATGGTGTCGGTTGCGACCATGAACGCGGACTCGTCGTACTTCCCCGGACTGTTCTTCCCCGTCATCGGCATCGGATTCGGCGTCGGCCTGACGGTCGTGCCGCTCCCGCTATGCGCCATCGCCGGAGTGAGCCCCACCGAGATCGGCCCCTTGACCGCCATCGCCCTGGTTGCTCAGACCCTCGGCGGGCCCTTGGCGCTGGCCGTGATCGGCGCGCTGGTGACCTCCCGCACCCTGTCGTTGGGCGGCATTTCCGGACCGGCGACGCTGATGAACGACACCCAGCTCGATGCGTTGAGCTCGGGCTACATGTTCGCGCTGTTCTGCTGCGCCGTCTGCGCCGTGATCGCGGGAATCGCTGCGGTGTTCATTCGTTTCACCCCGCAGCAGGTCGCACAGGCCCAGGCCGCTCAGGAAAACGCCCAGAAGGGGTGACCAGCAGCGCCGATCACACGCCGAGGACGGCCTTGGCGATGAGGAAGTAGACGATCAATCCCGTCGCGTCGCAGAAGGTGGAGATGAAGGGTGTCGAGAAGACCGCCGGGTCGACACCGATCTTCCTGGCGATCAGCGGCATCGCTCCGCCGACAGTGGCTGCGAGTGTGCAGATCGACAACAGCGTCGTACCGATGACGAGCCCGAGGTGCCAGTCGTAGACGAGTCCTGCGATCACGAAGCCGAGGGTGCCGAGCATCGCACCCATCGTCGCTCCGACCCGAATCTCGCGAAACAGCACCGCGGCTATGTCTCGCGGTCGCACGTCACCGAGCGCGAGTGCCCGCGTGACGGTGGTCGCGGCCTGCGAGCCGGTGTTGCCCCCGGTTCCGGTCAGCAGCGGAATGAACAGCGCGAGAGTGACGACGGCGGCGAGCGCGTGCTCGAAGATCTCGAGCACCTGCACCGTGAGGATCGCCGACAGGGCCAGCACCAGCAACCACACCACGCGGGAGCGAACGATGGACAGCACAGGCGTCGACAGATACGGCCTGCGCAGCGGCTCCGAGCCGCCGGCGCGGGCAGCGTCCTCGTCCTCGGCTTCTTCCAGGATTCGTGACGACTGCTCGAGAGTGAGAATGCCGATCAGCCGTTGCTCGGAATCGACCACGACCACTGCAGGACTGCGGTGCTCGAAGCACAGCCGGGCAGCTTCCTCCGCCGACGAATCGGCCTTGACCACCGGATGATCCGAGTACAGCTTGCCGACGGGAGTGGTCGGTGCCGCAGTCGCCAGATCGGCGAGGGTCACCACCCCCAGCAGAGTTCGGTGATCGTCGGTGATAGGTAACAGGTACACCGACTCGGCGTCCGAGCCGGTGCGTCGCACGGCATCGAGTGCGTCGGCAGTGGTCGCGGCACTGCGCAGCCGAACGAACTCCGGACTCATGCGGCGACCGACCGACCCGCGCTCGTACCCCAGCATGGGGGCGGTGAGCGCGCGCTCGTCGGGAGACAGGCCAACCAACAGTCGATGTGCCACGTTGGACGGGAGTTCGTCGAGAAGTTCGACACGGTCGTCGGGGTCGAGATCCTCGAACAGAGCGATCACATCGTCACTGCGAAGACTCTCGAACAACTCGCCGCGAACGGTGGCGTCGAACCGCTCGAAGACGGTGACCGCTTCGTCCTTCGGCAGCAGACGAAACAACACCGCTCGTCGAGACGAGTCGACCCGCTCGAGCATGCGCACCGCATCGGTGGTCGACAGCTCGGCCATCAGGGTGGACAGGGCGGCCATGTCGCGGTCGGTCAGCAGATCGGACGTACGGGTCATGATGTCGTCGAGAGTTTCGGGCACGGAACCATTTTGCCTTGCGTACTAGCGGTGGACTCGAACACCTCAGCGCGAGAGGTCCGCTCGATCCGCCGCAGCCTGCCCCGAATCCCAGCCCTCGGCGTCCAGGCGGGGGCCGCGCATCGGCTTCGCCGTCGGGAACAGTCGATCGAACTCGGCTTCGACGGCGACGGTCTGCGCGGCGAGAATCGGTAGTAGATCACCTGATTCGTGACTGGCCTCTTCGAGTGCGAGCGCGTCGGCATCGGTGAGGCGGTCTCCGATGCGGACGGCATAGGCGTACAGAAACGCCTTGCCGAACGCCGCCGATCCGGCTTTCCTGCGCTTCTTCGCCTGCGGTGAATGCCCGAGGGCGCGCGTTGCCTGAACCAGCAGCGAGGTGAACAGCAACTCGGTCTGTTCCACGTCCACCGGAGCCCCGACCAGGGTTGCGACGGCGAACTCCGGATCCCAGATCGCCTTGACGCGGTTGGCGGTTGCGACGACGTGCAGCAGTTGCGCCTTGGCGGGCGCATGGGGGCCGTCGACATGTACCCGTCGGCCGTGAATGTCGATGTGGCCCTGAGAGAGCAGCATGGTGTCGATGGAGTAGCGCGTCATCAACTCTTGCGCCTTGGCCGTCAGTGTCTCGGCCTCCTCCTCGAAATCCGTGGCGTCGGCCTTGGCCAGCAGACCGCGAATCTTGCTCAGCATCTTGGTGTTCGGTGAGTCGGTACCGGCGACACCGGTCACCGTGGGACGAGTGCGCGGCCACTGGGACGGCTTGGGGCCGAGTTGAGGCCACCGGGGCAGCGTCTGCCATCGGCCGAGCAGGGTGAGTACGTCGAGCCATTGATCACTGGCTGCGATGTAATCGGACTTACCCGAGGAGGCCAGGTACGCGGTCAGGAAATCGGGCGTGGCCTCCACCCGCGCCGCAACCTTGGGGAACTGCTCACAGATCGTGGACATCTGATCCACCCAGTCCTGCGGGGCCCGTGCATCGGCGTCGGTGAGGTCGGCCTGATGCAGCAGCACCGCGGCAGCGAGATCGGCGACGGCCACCGTGTGCTGACGCCGCACGACATGCACCAGATCCATGGGCTGCCAGCCGTTTTCGTACATCGCCTCGATCATGTTCGTCAGCGCCCGAGAGCCGAGTTCTGTCGCGTCCATCGACACCAGCCGATCCGCGACGTCGTCGGCGACGCGCTGGCTCCTGGTCTTGCCGACCGATGCGTCGGCACCGAGGCGGAGCAGTCCCGGAATGTCGTTCATTCGGTGAGCACGATCAATTCGGTGCTCGACGCCACTTCGACCCGAAGGCCGGCCTTGGATGCAACGCGCGCAACAGCTTTCACGTCCTTCGGCTCGGCGGTGGTCAGGGTCAATGCGCGTGCCAGCAGACCCTTGTGATGCTTGTTGAAGTGGCTCACCACCGATCGGCTGCCGTCGGGCTTCTCGGTGAGTACCGTTGCGGTGATCGCGCCCGCGACGGGACCGAGTTGCTGATAGGTGCCCGATCGCAGGTCGACGACGATCCCCTCGTCCTCGGCGTCGATGGCATCGGAGAGTTCGGGCTTCCAATGTGATCGCAGCGTCCCGAAATTCGGAACGGTCGAGCCACCGGAGAGACGGTAGGACGGAATCGGATCGGAGGCACGGACGGCCCCGAACAGTGCCGAGCCGATCCACAGCCTCGCGTTCGCTCGGGCCCGACCGGCACGGGTGAACGACGCCGCGTCGAGGGCGTCGTAGAGCACGCCGGTGTACCGCTGCAGCGCAGGTGTGGTGGGTGAGGTCCACAACCGGGCGTTGCGTTCGATCTCGCCGACCTGAGTGGGGCCGAGGCCGAGCGCCGTGATCGATGCGTCGACGTCGCTGGACAGTTCCACCAGCGCGTCGGCGAGCTTTCGACGAAGCGGCGTCAGCGAGGGCAGCGACAGTCGGTCCAGATCCAGGGGTGCTCCGGAACCGCCGTCGGACTTCGTCTCGGAGGGAGGCAGCAGAATCAGCACGGGCTCGAGGCTACTCACTGCACGGCCGCCTGCTCACAGCCACTGCGTGAGCGACTAGTCTGACAACCTGTGATCACCCGTCTTTCGCAGTTGTTCCTTCGTACCCTTCGCGACGACCCGGCCGACGCCGAGGTCGACAGTCACAAGTTGTTGGTCCGCGCCGGTTACGTCCGCCGTATCGCGCCGGGCGTCTACTCCTGGTTGCCGCTGGGTCTGCGGGTGCTTCGGCAGGTCGAGCGTGTCGTGCGCGAGGAGATGAACGCCATCGGTGCGCAGGAGATATCCCTGCCCGCACTGCTGCCGCGCGAGCCGTACGAGACCACCAATCGGTGGACCGAATACGGCGACGCCCTGTTCCGGTTGCAGGATCGCAAGGGCAACGACATGCTGCTCGGTCCCACGCACGAGGAACTGTTCGCGCTGACGGTCAAGGCCGAGTACAACTCGTACAAGGACCTGCCGGTCACGCTCTACCAGATTCAGACCAAGTACCGCGACGAAGAGCGTCCCCGCGCCGGCATTCTGCGTGGCCGCGAGTTCGTGATGAAGGACTCGTACTCCTTCGACATGGACGAGGACGGACTGAAGAAGTCCTACGCCGCCCACCGTGAGGCGTACCAGCGCATCTTCGCCCGCCTCGGGGTCAGCTACGTCATCGTCGCCGCGACGTCCGGTGCCATGGGAGGCAGCGCCTCCGAGGAATTCCTGGCCGAGAGCGACATCGGTGAGGACACCTACGTGCGCTGCATCGAGTCGGGATACGCGGCCAATGTCGAGGCCGTCACCACGCCGGCACCTGCGCCGCTGCCGATCGAAGGGCAGCCCGCTGCCGTCGATCACGAGACCGGCGACACCCCCACCATCGCGACCCTGGTGGAGTGGGCCAACTCCGCCGATCTCGGACGCACCGTCACCGGCGCGGACACACTCAAGAACATCCTGCTCAAGGTGCGGGGCGCCGAAGGGGAGTGGGAACTGCTCGCCATCGGCCTGCCCGGTGACCGCGAGGTGGACGAGAAGCGCCTCGAAGCGTCACTCGAGCCTGCCGAATTCGCTCTGCTCACCGACGCGGACTTCGCGGCCAATCCGTTCCTCGTCAAGGGGTACATCGGGCCTCGTGCGTTGCAGGCCAACGGAGTTCGGTACCTCGTCGATCCCCGGGTGGTCGACGGCACGTCGTGGATCACCGGCGCGGACGTCAAGGGCAAGCACGTGGTGAACCTTGTCGCCGGTCGCGATTTCGTTCCCGACGGCACCATCGAAGCAGCCGAGGTGCGTGACGGCGACATGTCTCCCGACGGTCGTGGACCGCTCGTCAGTGCTCGCGGAATCGAGATCGGACACATCTTCCAGCTCGGCTACAAGTACACCGATGCGTTCTCTGTCGACGTCCTCGGTGAGACCGGCAAGCCGGTTCGCCTGACTCAGGGTTCCTACGGCGTCGGCGTCTCGCGTCTGGTCGCCGTGATCGCCGAGCAGATGCACGACGACAAGGGTCTGCGGTGGCCGTCGGAGGTTGCACCTGCCGATGTCCACCTGGTGATCGCGAACAAGGACGACGCTGCGCGAGCGGGTGCGGAATCCATTGCGACACAACTCGATTCCCAGGGCATCGAGGTGCTGTTCGACGATCGCAAGGCCTCGCCCGGAGTGAAGTTCAAGGACTCGGAACTGATCGGTGTTCCGCTGGTGGTCGTTCTCGGCCGCGGTTGGGCCGACGGCAAGGTCGAGATCCGTGATCGCTTCACCGGTGAGAGTCGCGAACTCGACATCGACTCGGCGGTCGAGGGGATCGTCGAGGCCGTGCGGCGCACACCGTAGGACAGTCTCGCGATCTTTCTGCGCGGTCGTTTACCCGCTGGTAGCTTCGGGTCACCGACTAGGAGAGGTCACACCGTGGCTCAGTATGCGCTGTTCGATCCGACAACGTTCGATCCGGCCGAACTGGACGAGGAATCTCGCCGACAACTGCGCGCACTGATCGAGTGGTTCGAAAGTCGCGGCAAGGGCAGACTCCTGGCCGACGATCTGGACAGCGTCTGGCCGGCCGACTTTCTCGAATTCGTCGCCGAGAAGAAGCTGTTCGCGACCTTCTCCACGCCCGCCGCGTACGCGGAGGGATCGCCGAACACGCGGTGGGACGCTGCACGCAACGCTGCCCTGAGCGAGGTTCTCGGGTTCTACGGACTGGCCTACTGGTACACCTGGCAGGTCACCGTGCTGGGTCTGGGCCCCATCTGGATGAGTGCGAACGACGACGCCAAACGCCGCGCCGCACGCGAGCTGGACCGCGGCGGTGTGATGGCGTTCGGACTGTCCGAGCGCGCACACGGAGCCGATGTCTACTCCACGGACATGCTGTTGACGCCCGCGTCCGAGGATTCCGAGCTCGAGTTCACCGCGTCGGGGGAGAAGTACTACATCGGAAACGGCAACGTTGCGGGCATGGTCTCGGTGTTCGGCCGACGCACCGACGTGGACGGACCCGATTCGTACGTGTTCTTCGTGGCCGACAGCTCGCATCCGGCCTATCGGCTTCGCGAGAGCGTCGTCCACGGGCAGATGTACGTCAGCACGTTCGCGCTCGAGAACTACCCCGTCCGGCAGCAGGACATCCTGCACACCGGTTCCGATGCGTTCTCGGCCGCGCTGAACACGGTCAACGTCGGCAAATTCAACCTCTGCACCGGCTCCATCGGCATCTGCGAGCACGCGTTCTACGAGGCGATCACGCACGCGAACAACCGAATTCTGTACGGCAATCGCGTCACCGACTTCCCGCACGTGCGCAGCGCATTCGTCGACGGCTACTCGCGTCTGATCGCCATGAAGCTGTTCAGTGCTCGGGCGCTGGACTACTTCCGCGGCGCGGGAGCCGAGGATCGGCGCTACCTCCTGTTCAATCCGATGACCAAGGCCAAGGTCACCTCGGAGGGCGAAACGGTCGTCCGTCTGTTGCACGACGTCATCGCGGCCAAGGGGTACGAGAAGAACACCTACTTCCGTGAGGCAGCCCAGTTGATCGGAACACTTCCCAAACTCGAGGGCACCGTGCACGTCAACGTCGCCCTGATGCTCAAGTTCATGCCTGCCTACATGTTCTCGCCCACCGACTACCCCGATGTCGGCACTCGGACCGAGCCGGTGGACGACAGCTTCTTCTTCGCTCAGGGCCCGGCAAGGGGTGCGAGTTCGGTGCGGTTCCACGACTGGAATCCGGTGTACCGGAAGCACTCCGGTATCCCCAATGTCGGACGGTTCTACGAGCAGGCGCAGGCGTTCAGGGCGTTTCTCGCCGAGTGCGCGCCCGACGAAGCGCAGCAGAAGGACCTCGACTTCCTGCTCGTGGTCGGCCACCTGTTCTCGCTCGTCGTCTACGGTCACCTTCTGCTCGAGCAGGCCGACGAGATCTCGACCGAGATGATGGACCAGATCTTCGATTTCCAGATCAGGGACTTCTCCGGTTACGCCGTCGCGCTGTACGGGAAGCCGTCGTCGACTGCTGCACAACAACAGTGGGCTCTGGATGC
Organism: Rhodococcus sp. 05-339-2; assembly: GCF_002258965.1. Lineage (NCBI taxonomy): Bacteria > Bacillati > Actinomycetota > Actinomycetes > Mycobacteriales > Nocardiaceae > Rhodococcus > Rhodococcus sp. 05-339-2. The sequence goes on along the minus strand of NZ_NOYW01000018.1, from coordinate 601,880 downwards.
GATTCGCAAGCCGGTGGTCGACGAAGGCCGTTTCGAGACGGTCTGGAACGAGGTCGTCTCGTACGACGGTCGGTACGAGATGCGTCCCTGATCGTCACAGCGCTCCGGGATCGGTCGGAACGAGCTTCGTCCCGAACGCGCACATCGTCATCTCGTGCAGTCCGGCGCTGTCCTCGGGATGCTCCGGTGCCTGCATCGACATCAGGACGTTGAGAAGCATTCCGTGCGCGATGAACGCGCGTGCCTGATCTTCCGAACAGCCCGTTCCGTTGCGGATCTGGCTGTAGATCGCGCCCATTCCTTCTCGGGCCTGCCGGCCGATCTCGGGTACCGCCCCTGCGCCGAACCCGTGCATCATGACCATCAACAGGTCACGATCGGCCACCAGGTCGGCGTAGGCACCCCCGAGGTCGGCCCAGGTCCGGTCGTCGGTCGGGTCGAGGGGGCCCGAAGCCAGGACTCGGTCGAACGCCGTCATGATGCCGTCGATGGAGCGTTGGAACACGAGCCGGAACAATTCGACCTTGGTTCCGAACATACGGACCACGTACGGCTGCGATACGCCGGCCAGTTTCGCCACTGCGTCGGTACTCGTTCCGGCGTAACCCCCGCGTGCGAACGCCTGTGTCGCGGCGTCGAGGACGAGTTCGCGGCGGTCGGCCGCGTCCATCCGGGTGGCTCTGGGCTTGGCGATCGAGGCGTCGGACATGTTGACAGGTTATCAGTCGATAACTTACGGTCTGGATTAAGTAATCATTCGATGCTTACAAGCTCCGAGACGGGACGTCCACCATGACCGCCACAACCTCTCCGCCTGCAGTGCAACCGGCCACTCGGAACGTTCCGGTGTGGCTCGGCATCGTCGCAGCATCCCTGCCGATGTTCATGGCAACGCTCGACAATCTCGTGATGACCAGTGCACTCCCGGTCATCCAGCAGGATCTGAACGCCTCTGTCGGACAACTGCAGTGGTTCCTCAACGCGTACACCCTCAGCTTCGCGACGTTCATGCTCACAGCGGCGACGCTCGGTGACCGATGGGGCAGACGCGCGGTGTTCCTCGGCGGAATCGCCGTCTTCACCGCCGCCTCTGTTGCCAGCGCGCTCGCCACGACTCCAGCGATGCTCATCGCGGCACGCGCAGTACAAGGAATCGGTGCTGCCGCGATCATGCCCTTGTCCCTGGCCCTGCTCGCCGCGGTCGTGCCGGTGGGCAAGCGTGCGATGGCAATCGGTATCTGGGGAGGAGTCTCCGGCCTCGGCGTCGCACTGGGGCCGGTGGTCGGCGGAGCCGTCGTCGACGGGATCTCATGGCAGGCGATCTTCTGGATCAACGTACCGGTGGCACTCGTCGCAATACCGCTGGCGTACATCGCGCTGAAGGAAACCGCAGGGCGTAGCCAACCGCTGGATCTGCTCGGCGTGCTCCTCTCGGGCGGCGGAGTCTTCCTCCTGATCTGGGCGGTGGTGCACGGCAACGACGACGGGTGGGCGTCGGCGACGGTGCTCGCCGGCTTCATCGGCTCGGCGGTACTGCTCGTGGCCTTCGTCCTGCGTGCCTCGCGCACCCGATACTCGGTGCTGCCCCTTGCCCTGTTCCGTTCGCGCAGCTTCATTATCGCCAACATCATCGGAATCATGTTCTCGCTCGGCATGTTCGGTGCGGTGTTCCTCCTCGCGCAGTACCTGCAGATCGTCATGAACTACACGCCGTTCCAGGCCGGACTACGCACACTGCCGTGGACTGCCGCACCGATGGTGGTCGCACCGATCGCCGGTCTGCTCGCCGAGCGCGTCGGCCTGCGCGGACTACTGGTCGGCGGCCTGGCGCTGCAGTCGGTCTCGCTCGTGTGGATGGCGCTGATTCTGGGACCCGATACCGAGTACCCGGCGATGGTCCCGGCGTTGCTGATGGCCGGAGTGGGCATGGGACTGACGTTCGCTCCGTCCGCCACGGCGGTGCTGCGCGATATGAAGGACGACGATCACGCCACCGCGAGCAGCGCGAACTCCACCGTGCGGGAGGTGGGTATCGCGCTCGGCATCGCGGTGCTGACTGCGGTGTTCATCGGAGCGGGTGGATCACTGACGCCCACCGGTTACACCGACGCCCTGGCACCGGCACTGCTGGTCGGTGCAGGGGCAGTGACGATCGGACTCGTGGCGGCGCTGTTCATGCCGGGACGTTCCGCCGGACCGGCAGGCGCGATCACGGTTGGCCGGGAAACGCCGTCGACGACGGACTGACGCCCAGAATCTGCTGCCACGTCGCGAGGCGAACCGCGGCGTCGGTCAGTGCCTGCACCGCCATGTCGCGGGTCGCTCCCGACCGGCTGCGTTCGATCGACGAACGCCACGCGATGCTCGTGTCGATCTCCGCCTGCGCGGCCAACTGCGCAGCCGAGATCGCGTCGGTCACCGGGAACGGGGACGCGTACGCCGGGTCGGGCAGTGGCACAGTGACGCTCGCCGCCTGGAGCGCATCGATGGTCGCGTCTCGGCGCGCGCGGTGAGCGGCAGTGTTCGACGCCACCAGCTCGGCGCGCGTCGGGTTGGAGAACGCCGCGACGACGCCGTAGGCGAACACCGCCGCGTACTCCGCGTGCAGGGCGTCGACCAGGCCTTGCTGTTCCGGACCGAGATCGCTCATGCCAGAACCACCAGGGCCGAGACGGTGCACGAGGCGCTGATCGATCCGAGAAGGCCTGCCCGGTAACCACTTTCGTTGCGAGCCGCATCCGCTGCGCTGCGAGCGGACGCAGTCAACATCTCCCGTACGGCGGCCAGGTCGGGCGGCGGCGTCGTGGGAGCCGGTGTGGTGGTGGCCGTGACCGACGACGTGTCGGCCGAGGTGCCGGTGGCGCGGGCGATCTCGGTGTCGAGCGCATCGGCGTGTTCGGTCCGCTGCGCCGCAACGATTCCGAGTGCGGCCGCGTAGTCGGCGATCACGGCCGCGGCCGCGGTCGCATCGGCGGCATCGGCTCGGGCTGCGCGCAACTGCGCGGTCAGAGTATCGAGGGCAGGACCCGAGATCTCTTCTCTGCCGCAGGCGACCATCGTGGAAACGGTGGTCGCCGACAGTACGGCGGCACCGGCGAGTCGGAACAACCCGCGGCGACTGAGCGCGAAGGGGACGGTCGGCGTTGGCACTCCGATATCGTGCCAGACCGCAGCGCCGGCACGCGCCGTGCCCGTGTGTCGCGTCGACCGATCGTGGTCACGAGCAGTGCCTGCGGGGCGGTAGGCTGTTGGTTCACCAAACGCAGTCCGGCTGCCGCACGCCGGATCGCCCACAACTACACACGAGGAGTTCGCGACATGCCTGTTCCGTCCAAGGAAAGGGTTGTCGAACTGCTCGCCGACCTCGTTCGGGAACGGGGTTACGACCTCGAAGACGTGAACGTCGTCGCCGCAGGAAAACACAGTGCAGTGCGGATCATGGTCGATCGCGAAGAGGGAATCGACCTCGACGCGCTCCCGGAACTGAGCCGCGAGATCTCGGACGCCTTCGATGCCGTGACCGATTTCGGGGAAGCCCCGTACACCCTGGAAGTCACCACCCCCGGAATCGACCGCCCGCTGACCGAGGCTCGGCATTGGCGTCGGGCCCGCGGACGCAAGGTGCGTATCGAGCTCGGCGACGGCAAGTTCGACGGTCGCGTGGGCGTGCTCGACGGTGATTCGGTCACCGTGGTGACCAAGGAGAAGGGTGTGCTGGCGACTCGCTCCGTTGCACTGTCCGATGTAGTGAAAGCTGTTGTACAGGTGGAGTTCTCGCGGCCGAGTGCCGAAGAGATGGACCTGGCGGGTGGTGTGGTCGGAGGTCGGCCGTCACCCGCGAACACCGATGAGATCGTGGACGTGGAAGCACCGGAAGAAGGGTCGGACAAGTGAATATCGACATTGCCGCATTGCGTGCCATCGAGGCGGACAAGGGAATTCCGATCGAGATGGTGATCTCGACGATTCAGACCGCGTTGCTGACGGCCTACAGGCACACCGAGGGGCACCAGTCCAACGCGTGGATCGACGTCGATCGCAAGACCGGTTCCGTTCGAGTGATGGCCAAGGAAATCGACGCCGACGGCAATGTGATCTCCGAGTGGGACGACACCCCGGAAGGCTTCGGACGCATCGCGGCGACCACGGCGCGTCAGGTCATCCTGCAGCGCCTGCGCGACGCCGAGCACGAGCGGTCGTTCGGTGAGTACGCCACACACGAGGGCGAGATCGTCAACGGCGTCATCCAGCGCGACACGCGCGCCAACGCCAAGGGCACCGTCATCGTCCGCATCGGCAGTGACGCCAACGGAGCCGACGGCCTCCTGCCGCCCGCCGAGCAGGTGCCGGGTGAAAGCTACGAGCACGGCGAACGAATCAAGTGCTACGTCGTCGGAGTCGCCCGAGGTAATCGGGGTCCGCAGATCACGTTGTCGCGCACCCATCCGAATCTGGTGCGCAAGCTGTTCGCCCTCGAGGTGCCCGAGATCGCCGACGGTTCGGTCGACATCGTCGCAGTGGCCCGCGAGTCGGGGCACCGCTCGAAGATCGCCGTTGCCTCCACCGTGTCCGGTCTCAACGCCAAAGGCGCGTGCATCGGGCCGATGGGGCAGCGCGTGCGCAACGTGATGAGCGAACTTGCCGGCGAGAAGATCGACATCATCGATTTCGACGAGGATCCGGCCACGTTCGTCGGGAATGCACTGTCCCCGTCGAAGGTTGTCTCTGTGACGGTCGTCGACGCGGTTGCTCGCGCGGCCCGGGTCGTGGTTCCCGAGTACCAGCTTTCTCTGGCCATCGGCAAGGAAGGGCAGAACGCTCGACTTGCCGCTCGATTGACCGGCTGGCGCATCGACATCCGCAGCGATGCGGCGGCACCCGAGACGACCAGCGCATAGGGCCGGAATGCGGAGTTCGGGGCAATACAGCGGTAGAGTGGTCGATGGTTCGGTAACGACCTCTCGGCCCAGAGGCATGAACGCGAGTATCCGGTGGTGACAAGCCGGCCGATTCGTACATGCATCGGGTGCAGGGAGCGACTGCCGGCCGCCGATCTGTTGAGGATCGTGGTTCGAGAAGCTGGTTCGCACGAATTCGCTCTCGTCCCCGACGTCCGGCATTCGATGTCCGGCCGTGGTGCGTGGTTGCACTACAGCCGAGAATGCCTGCACAATGCGGAACGACGCCGAGTCTTCGGTCGTGCGTTTCGGATATCGGGAAATGTGGACTCGTCCGCAGTGACAGTCGTGCTCGACGAGTACGAGCAGCTGCAGGCCGAGAACACGACAAGAGCAACACCCGTCGACAAGAACAGGCAACAGCACTGATGAGCACACCGTGAAGCACCAACGATGAACGTCCATCGGAGATAACCCGAGGTCGTGCGGGCACCAAGCCTCGCTCGGCCTCTCAGTGAGGAGAGCAGTGGCAGGCAAGGCCCGCGTGCACGAGTTGGCAAAAGAACTCGGTGTCACCAGCAAGGAACTACTCGCACGGCTCAAAGAGCAGGGCGAGTTCGTCAAGTCCGCATCATCCACAGTCGAAGCCCCAGTGGCACGTCGACTTCGTGAATCCTTCCCGTCCGACGGTGCGGACGCGTCCGCACCCGCCGCAGCTGCACCGAACGGTCGCGCAGCGGCCGATCGCGCTGCAGGCAGCACCGCGAAGCCGGGCGCAGCGAAACCGGGCGGACCCCGTCCCGGCCCCAAGCCGGCACCCCGTCCGGCAGAGCCGGAAGCACCCGCAGCGCAAGCTCCGGCGGAGGCAGCTCCCGCTGCACCCGCAACTCCGGCAGCCGCACCGGCTCCGGCCCCGGCAGCGCCGACCCCTTCGCCAGCAGCGCCCGCCGCTCCGGTCGAGCAGGCTCCGGCCGCGTCGGCTGCGACCAGCGACGCTGCACCGGCCCCGGCAGCTCCCAAGCCAGCAGGTCCCGGCCCCAAGCCCGGTCCCAAGGCTCCGCGTGTCGGTAACAACCCGTACTCCTCGGCTCCCGTGGAGCGACCGGCTCCCCGTCCCGCACCCGGTGCTCCGCGCCCCGGTGGCGGACGGCCGGCTCCCGGACAGGGTGGACCCCGTCCCGCAACACCGTCCGGTGGCACTCGTCCGGCTCCCGGCCAGGGTGGGCCCCGTCCCGCACCGGGCCAGGCCGGACCTCGTCCGAGCCCGGGCTCGATGCCTCCTCGCCCCAACCCCGGTGCCATGCCGACCCGTTCGGCACGTCCCGGTCCCGCAGCAGGTCGTCCCGGTCGTCCCGGTGGCGCTCCGGGCGGACGTCCCGGCGGCGGCGGTGGTGGCGGTGGTTACCGCGGCGGCGGCGCTCCCGGTGCTCCCGGTGGTGCCCCCGCAGGCGGAGCTCCCGCAGGTGGTTTCCGCGGCCGTCCCGGCGGCGGTGGACGCCCCGGTCAGCGCGGCGCAGCAGCAGGTGCATTCGGTCGTCCCGGCGGAGCAGTTCGTCGTGGCCGCAAGTCGAAGCGGGCGAAACGCGCCGAGTACGAGAGCATGCAGGCTCCCGCAGTCGGCGGCGTCAGGCTGCCCCGCGGCAACGGTGAGACCATCCGTCTCGCCCGCGGCGCATCGCTGTCGGACTTCGCGGACAAGATCGACGCGAACCCAGCCGCACTCGTGCAGGCCCTGTTCAACCTCGGCGAGATGGTCACCGCGACGCAGTCCGTCAACGACGAGACGCTGGAGCTTCTCGGCGGCGAGATGAACTACGTCGTTCAGGTCGTCAGCCCCGAGGACGAGGATCGTGAGCTGCTCGACTCGTTCGACCTCACCTACGGCGAGGATGCCGGCGGCGAGGAAGACCTGGAACAGCGTCCCCCGGTCGTCACCGTCATGGGCCACGTCGATCACGGTAAGACGCGACTGCTCGACTCGATTCGTAACACCACGGTGCGCGAAGGCGAGGCAGGCGGAATCACGCAGCACATCGGTGCCTACCAGGTGCTGACCGAGCTCGAGGGCAACGAGCGTCTCGTGACGTTCATCGATACCCCCGGTCACGAGGCCTTCACGGCCATGCGTGCCCGTGGTGCCAAGGCCACCGACCTCGCGATCCTCGTGGTCGCAGCCGACGACGGCGTCATGCCGCAGACGGTGGAGGCCATCAACCACGCCCAGGCGGCCGACGTGCCGATCGTGGTCGCGGTGAACAAGATCGACAAGGAAGGCGCGAACCCGGACAAGATCCGGCAGCAGCTCACCGAATACGGTCTGGTCGCCGAGGAATACGGCGGCGAGACGATGTTCGTCGACATCTCCGCCAAGCAGGGCACCAACATCGATGCCCTCCTCGAAGCGGTGCTGCTGACGGCCGACGCGTCGCTCGATCTGCGTGCCAACCCGGACATGGACGCGCAGGGTGTCGCCATCGAGGCGCACCTCGACCGTGGTCGTGGCCCCGTCGCGACCGTGCTCATCGCTCGCGGAACGCTCCGGGTCGGTGACTCGATCGTCGCAGGCGACGCGTACGGACGCGTTCGTCGAATGGTCGACGAGCACGGCGAGGACGTCACCGAAGCGATGCCGTCCCGTCCGGTGCAGGTCATCGGCTTCACGTCGGTGCCCGGTGCAGGCGACAACCTGTTGGTCGTCGACGAGGATCGGATCGCCCGTCAGATCGCCGACCGTCGAAATGCGCGCAAGCGCAATGCGTTGGCTGCCAAGAGCCGCAAGCGCATCAGCCTCGACGATCTCGATGCAGCTCTGAAGGAGACCTCGCAGCTGAACTTGATCCTCAAGGGCGACAACTCGGGAACCGTGGAAGCACTCGAAGAGGCGCTGCTCGGTATCGAGATCGACGACGAGGTGGAGCTGCGCGTCATCGACCGCGGTGTCGGTGGCGTCACGGAGACCAACGTCAACCTGGCGTCGGCATCCAACGCGATCATCATCGGCTTCAACGTTCGAGCGGAGGGCAAGGCCACCGAGCTGGCCAACCGCGAAGGCGTCGACATCCGGTACTACTCGGTGATCTACCAGGCCATCGACGAGATCGAGAAGGCCCTCAAGGGCATGCTCAAGCCGGTGTACGAGGAGGTCGCCCTCGGGCAGGCCGAGATCCGCGCGCTGTTCCGTTCCTCCAAGGTCGGAAACATCGCCGGTTGCCTCGTCACCTCCGGTACGATCCGTCGCAACGCAAAGGCGCGGCTCATCCGAGACAGTGCAGTTGTCGCGGAAACCGTCACGATCTCCTCTCTCCGCCGCGAGAAGGACGACGCGACGGAGGTTCGTGAGGGATACGAGTGTGGTTTGACGGTGACGTACTCCGACATCAAGGTGGGCGATGTCATCGAGGCGTACGAACTCCGTGAAAAGCCGCGCGACTAGAACCGATGCGGAGCCGTTCGGCTCCGCATCCGGTCGCGTCGGCTCGGTGGTGAAGCCAGGGGAGTGACACTGCGCTCCGACTTTCGAGCCGGTGGTGGTACGACAGCTGTACCACCACCGGCTTTGTCGTCGAAGCTGATCGAAGGACGTCAGCGTGTATCTGGGTGCTTTGGAGTTGGACGTGTTGTTGGGGGACGTGCGTTCGCTCGCCGAGAAAAGGTCGATGGTGGAACCGGTCCTCGGTGATCTCCAACGGCTGGGAGTGTCGGCGGCCGAAACCGGTGAGCGAGAACGTATTCGGCGGTCCCTGCTGGGGGTCGCTGCAGCCGGTACCGATGTAGATCTACTGCACGACAAACTGGACGAGTGCGAACGGCATGTCGCCGAACGCAACGATCTGGAACTGTTGGCGGTACGCCGGAGAATCTTCGGACCCGAGGATTGATCCGGTGCCTGTGCCGAGCACTGTCCGGCAGAGGTGGAGTGCACAACCGTCGGTACGTCGCGAGAATCGACGTCCGGCCATGAAAGAGGAGTGTGATTGTCGTGGTGGATCAGGCCAGGGCTCGAAAGTTGTCCAAGCGAATCGCCGCCATCGTTGCGACGGCGATCGATCACGAGATCAAGGATCCCCGGCTGGCGTTCGTGACCATCACCGATACCAAGGTGACCGCCGACCTGCACGACGCAACGGTGTACTACACCGTCATGGGTGAAGACCTCGATACTCCGCCCGACCTGCAGGCTGCCGCAGCAGGACTCGAGAAGGCCAAGGGCGTCCTGCGCTCGAAGGTCGGGGCAGGAACGGGTGTGCGGTACACGCCGACGTTGACGTTCGTGACCGACACGGTGCCCGACACCGCACGCCACATGGAAGACCTTCTCGAACGCGCCCGAGTGGCCGACGAGGAACTGGCCCGCGCCCGTGCGAACGCCAAGCCCGCAGGCGACCCCGACCCATACAAAGCCCCGCGCGAGCCTGCAGACGTCGAGCCCGCCGAAGCCGACTGACATGGCCGATGGTTCGGGGTCGGTGTCGGAGACCGACGAGGATCTGACCGGGGCGATCGAGATGCTCGAACGTGCATCCTCGGTGACCGTGCTGTGTCACGTTCAGCCCGATGCCGACACGATCGGCAGTGGGCTCGCGCTCGGTTCGGTACTCGAACGTCGCGGTGCGAGGGTCCAGGTGGCGTTCGCAGCTCCGTCGTCTCTGCCCGAGTCGATGGACGAGCTGCCGGGAAGGCACCTTCTCGTCGACGCCGACAAGGTCACGGACACCGTCGACCTGGTGGTCACCGTCGACGCCGGAAGTCGGGGTCGGCTGGGTTCGCTGGGCGATCGGCTCGATTCCGCGTCGGCGAGCCTCGTGATCGATCATCACCGCAGCAACACCCGATTCGGAACGGTCAACGTGGTGGATGCCTCCGCGGAGTCGACCACCGCTGTGATCGCGCGGATGTTGGACCAGTGGGGTGTGGAGATCGACGCAGATCTGGCGCACCTGCTGTTCGCGGGCCTGGTCACCGACACCGGTTCGTTCCGGTGGGTTCGTCCCGGGTCGCACCTGCTGGCCGAACGACTGCTGGCGACGGGCATCGACGGTGCCCACATCGCTCGCAAACTGCTCGACACCCATCCGTTCGAGTGGCTCCCGATGCTCGGTTCGGTGCTGGGTTCGGCCTCGCTGATTCCCGATGCCGTCGACGGACGCGGGCTGGTGTACGCCGTGATTCGCAGCGAGGATTCGGCCGGGTTGCGCTCCGAGGAGATCGAGAGCGTGATCGACATCGTGCGCACCACCTCCGAAGCCGAGGTGGCCGCCGTGCTCAAGCAACAGGACTTCGGCTCGATCTGGGTGGTTTCCCTGCGCTCGAAGACCGAGGTCGACGTCTCGGCTGTGGCGTGCGAACTCGGCGGCGGCGGGCACCGGAATGCAGCCGGCTACACCGCGACCGGCGAATTGTCCGACGTGATCGAAGCGCTGCGCGGAGCCTTGTCCACGTCGTGAGCTCCACTCCGGTCACCGCTCGAAAGATTCTCGGCCTGTCGCTGCCCTCCCTCGGCGTCCTCGCCGCCGAACCTCTCTACCTGTTGTTCGACGCAGCCGTGATCGGCAGGCTGGGTGCCTTGGCCCTCGCGGGCCTGGCGATCGGCGGGCTCGTGCTGGCCCAGGTCAGCACCCAGCTGACCTTTCTGTCCTACGGCACGACCGCGCGAGCGGCTCGTATGCACGGTGCCGGTCGCGAACGTGATGCTGTCGGCGAGGGTGTGCAGGCAACCTGGTTGGCCTTCGCGATCGGTATCGCCATCGTCGCGGTGATGCAACTCGCGGCAGAGCCCGTGGTGTCGGTACTCACCGGAGGCGGCGACATCGCCGCCGAGGCTCTCGCGTGGCTACGGGTGGCTCTGCTGGGTGTGCCGTTCATCCTGGTGTCTCTGGCCGGGAACGGATGGATGCGCGGAGTCCAGAACGCGGTGACCCCACTGCGTTTCGTCGTGTTCGGCTTCGGTGTGTCGGCAGTTCTGTGCCCACTGCTGGTTCATGGGCTGCTCGGATTCCCGCGTCTGGAGCTGGTGGGATCGGCCGTGGCCAACGTGATCGGGCAGGGCCTCGCCGGTGCGCTGTTCGTGTTCGCAGTCGTGCGAGCGAGCACCGAGTTGCGCCCGCGCTGGTCGGTGATGCGCGCGCAGCTGGTGTTGGGACGCGACCTGATCGTGCGCAGCCTGGCGTTCCAGGCCTGCTTCCTGTCTGCCGCCGCGGTCGCGTCGCGCTTCGGTGCGGCGTCGGTCGCCGCCAATCAGGTGGTCCTGCACATGTGGAACCTGGTGTCCCTGATGCTCGATTCCTTGGCGATTGCCGCTCAGACCCTGGTGGGTGCCGCCCTCGGCGCGAGCAGGACCGACGACGCGCGCGCACTCGCGTGGCGGCTGACCGCATGGTCGACGGTGTTCGCGGTCGTCCTCGCAGGCGTGTTCGCGGTCGGACGCTCGTTCGTCCCGGAGTTGTTCACCACCGACGCATCGGTCATCGACGAGATGCATGCGATCTGGTGGATCTTCGTGGCGATCATTCCCGTTGCGGGCGTGGTGTTCGCGCTGGACGGAGTGCTGCTCGGCAGTGGCGATGCTGCGTTTCTGCGGAACGCGACAATGGCGTGCGCCGTCGTGGGCTTTCTACCGTTCATCTGGTCGGCTCTGGTGTTCGACTGGGGGTTGGTCGGGATCTGGACCGGGCTCGGGGTCTTCGTCGGGCTACGCATGCTCGCCGTCGCGGGACGGGTGCTGTCCGGTAAGTGGCTGGTCGTCGGCAGCGACCGCCAACTACGCCACTGACCGTCGGTCAGGGCTGCGACGGCAACGCGGGGTGCAACGCCACCTCGTGGCTCTTGACGACGAAGAACACGCTGCGTCCGGGCTCGAGCCCGAGATCCGCTACCGCAGCCGGGGTGATGTCGGCGGCCATGCCGGGGGAACCGTCGGGTTGCGGACGTGACCGAACACGAATGCCGGAGCCCTGCACCTCCATCTCCTCGATCACCACCTCGAACACGTTGCGGGGGCTTGCATGCGGTGGTGTCGGGTGTACCGACACAGCGGCGGGGGAGAACACCGCTACCAGTGGAGTGTCGGTGGCGTGCCGCCCGGAGCCGTGCACCGTCACTCCCCAGGCGGTGGTCAGGGACGTCGAGTCGTCGGCGTCGACGGCCCGTCCCGAGATCAGGTTCACCCCGGCGATGCGGGCACCGAATTCGCTGCGGGGGGCAGTGAGGACCTCGGTGACCGAGCCTCGCTCGACGACGCGCCCGCCGTCGACGACTGCGACGGAATCGGCGAGTGCAACGACGTCGAGCAGGTCGTGGGTCACGATCAAGGCCGTGCGACCGCTCTCGCGCAACACTGTGCGCAGCACGCGCCGAATGCCCGGTGCCGTGTCGACATCCAGTGCCGCCAGGGGTTCGTCGAGCAGCAACAGGCGTGGATCGGCCGCGAGAGCGCGCGCGATGGCGATACGTTGGGCCTGGCCGCCGGACAACTGCGCAGGGCGGCGATCGGCCAGGTGGGAGGCTCCGACGGCGTCGAGCCAGGTATCGGCGACTGTCCGGGCGGTGGCGCGGTCCGCGCCGGCGCTGCGTGGTGCGAAGGCCACGTTCGTGCGAGCGTCCATGTGAGGAAACAGCAGAGCTTCCTGAGCGAGGGTCGCAACGCCTCGCGCATGAATCGGCACGGCGGTGTTCGAGGCGGTGTCGGTCAACACGTCCTCGCCCAGTCGGACGATTCCGTGGTCGGGTGCCACCACGCCCGAGACGAGTTGCAGCAGTGTCGATTTGCCCGCCCCGTTCGGCCCCAGAACAGCCACCGTCTCGCCCTCGCGGGCATCGAGTTCGAGATCGATGCCGCGGATACCGAGGGTGGCCCTCAGGTGTAGTGAACTCACAGCGTTCCCGACGATCGGGTGCCGCGTGCGGTGACGACAACGAGTGCCGCGACCAGAATCAGCACCAGCGACAGCGCCACCGCGGCATCGGGGTCGCTCTCGCGCTGCAGGTAGATTTCCAGCGGTAGCGTCCTGGTCACACCTTCGAGAGAACCGGCGAAGGTCAACGTCGCGCCGAATTCTCCGAGTGCGCGGGCGAAGGCGAGGACTGTTCCGGACATCAGTCCGGGAAGAATCAGTGGAACGGTGACCCGCCGTAGGACGGTCGTGGGGGTGGCACCGAGGGCGGCAGCCACCACGTCGTATCGGTCGCCGGCCGTACGGAGGGCACCCTCGACGCCGACGACGAGGAAGGGGAGCGACACGAACACCTGCGCCAACACGACGGCCGAGGTGGTGAACGCTATTCGAATACCGAAGGCTTCGAGGTGCTCGCCCAACAGGCCTTGGCGTCCGAAGGTGTAGAGCAGCGCGATGCCGCCGACCACCGGGGGAAGAACCAAGGGCAGTACGACGAGAGAGCGAAGGATCGACAGCCCACGAATCGAGCTGCGCGAGAGCACGATTGCCATCGGCACGCCCAGAAGCACGCACACTGCGGTGCTGGCCGTCGCTGTCTTCAGGCTCAGAACCAGTGCTGCGACGGCGGATTCGGAGGTGACGAGTTCGAGAAAATTCGACCAGTCGATTCGGGTGAACATCGCGGCCAACGGCAACACGACGAGCAGGGCGCCCACGGCGGCCGGTGCGAATATCCACGGCGGTACCCCGACGGTCGGACGGCGTCCTGCCGATGGTTGCCCGCCGTCGACGGCTCTGGCGGTCACGGTGCCGCGAAACCGGCTCGACCGAGCACGTCTCGGCCGTCGGGTCCGGTGACGAACTCGGTGAATGCGCGCGCTGTGTCGGGGTTGCCGGAACCTCGCAGTGTCGCGATCGGGTAGGTGTTGACGGCCTCGCTCGACTCCTCGAAGGGCACCGTGGTCACGGCTGCGCCTGCTCCGGCGGCGTCGGTGACGTAGACCAGTCCGGCATCGGCCTGCCCCGAGGTGACCTTGCCCAGTACGTCGGTGACCGAGGATTCCTCGCTCACGGCCGGGACGAGCGTGCCGGTTGCGGTCTCGACCGCGGCCGTCGCCGCACCGCAGGGCACCTGGGGCGCGCAGATCACGGTCAGAACATCGGGGTTCGCCAGATCGGCGAACGAGGCTATGCGGTTCGGGTTTCCGGGGGCGGTCACGATGGTCAGAGTGTTGGACGCGAAGTCGACGGGACTGCCGGCCACCAGATTCTCGTCGACCGTCGCGGTCATGTTCTTCGTATCCGCGGAGGCGAAGACGTCGGCGGGCGCGCCGGAGATCAGCTGTGCGGCCAGATCGGACGAACCCGCGAAACTGAACTCCACCGAGGTTCCGGGGTGTTCGGCCTCGAAGCGGGTACCGAGATCGGTGAACGTCGCGCGAAGCGATGCTGCGGCGAAGACCGTGATCTCGCCTCCGACTGCATGGGCGTCCGAGGCCGCATCGGGCGTTGTCGAATCGGACTGCGAGCTGCATCCGACGAGCATCAGGGTGGCTGCAACCACGAGGGCGGATACCTGGCGCATTGTCTTCACGAACATCTCCTGCGTTCTACGGTGTCTCGACGATGACGGTGGTCGCCTTGACGACAGCGACGGTGACCTTGCCGGGCTCGAGCCCCAGTTCGCGAACCGATCGGGTGCTCATCAGCGACACGATCGTGAACGGCCCGCACTGCATGCTCACCTCGCTCATCACCGCGTCCGAGACGACCTCGGTGACCAAACCCACGAGCCGGTTGCGGGCGGAGCTGCCACCCGACGAGATCTCGGGCGGAGGAACGGCATGTTCGCGTGCGTAGTCCGCGAGGTCGCGACCGGCGATGACCTTGCGTCCGGTCTCGTCCTCGAGCGCGGGCAGCGCTCCGCTGTCGATCCATCTGCGCACGGTGTCGTCACTGACACCGAGGAGGGCTGCGGCGTCACGAACGCGGACCGGGGGCACTGTCATCGGGGCGCAATCCCAGAAAACTTCCGCAAACAAGTCATGAGAGGCACCATATACCCGAATCTGCGGGTCTTCCGACTCGATCTCGGTGTCGGTGAGCAACACCGTCCGGTCGTCGACCGAATCGCCGCGTCACCCCGCCCGGACACTGCGCGGAATCTGCATGGAGTATTGGACGTTGGTACGTTCTCGGACGGTTCTGGCGATTCGACGCCGGCGGCCGAGCGCATCGGAAGGAATTTTCAGTGGCAGCGAAGCTGTGGGCAGTGAGCGACATTCACGTCGGACATCGGGGTAACCGACCCGTGACCGAGGACATCTTTCCCGAATCTCCCGACGACTGGCTGATCGTTGCCGGCGACGTGTCGGAGAAGACCGACGACATCAAGTGGGCGCTCGAACTGCTCCGTAGCCGTTTCGCGAAGGTCATCTGGGTTCCCGGAAATCACGAGCTTTGGACGACGGTGAAAGATCCTGTCCAGATCCACGGTGCCGCCCGCTACGAGTACCTGGTCAACCTGTGCCGCGAGATCGACGTCGTCACCCCGGAGGATCCGTACCTGCGTTGGGAGGGTGAAGGCGGCCCGGCGACGATCGTGCCGATGTTTTTGCTGTACGACTACACGTTCTTGCCCCAGGGAGCGCGCGACAAGGAGCACGGCCTGGCGATCGCGCGAGAGAAGAACGTCGTCGCCACCGACGAATTCCTGCTGTCCTCGCAGCCGTACGCGACGCGAGATGCCTGGTGCCACGCGCGGATCGACGCCACCCGGGAGCGTCTCGATGCGTTGGACACCTCCGTTCCGACCGTGTTGATCAACCACTTCCCGATGGTCCGGCAGCCCACCGAGGTGCTGTTCTACCCGGAGTTCGCGCTGTGGTGCGGGTCCACTCTGACGGCGGATTGGCACACGCGGTACAACGCGATCTGCTCGGTGTACGGACACCTGCACATCCCGCGGACGACCTACTACGACGGCGTTCGCTTCGAGGAGGTGTCGGTGGGTTACCCGCGCGAATGGCAGCGCCGCGGCCTGCCGAAGAACGTTCTGCGCCAGATTCTTCCGGTCCCCGAGTATCCGCCGGGTGCGTTGAACAAGTGGGGCGGACACTTCACGGTGACGCCCGAGATGGAGGCAGAGGTAGAGAAGATGAGGGCAGGCAAGTGATCGAATCGATACTTCCCAACGGCGTCGTCTCGGCCGAATTGTTCGCGGACCCACCGGGTTTGACGCCGCATCCGCTCGAAGCTCCGCTGGTGGCCAAGGCGGTGGACAAGCGCAAGCGTGAGTTCACCTCGGCTCGACACTGTGCTCGGGTGGCGATGGAGAAGTTGGGCGTGGAGCCCGCGCCGATCATGCGCGGCAAGTCCGGTGCACCGCAGTGGCCGAAGGGTGTGGTCGGATCCTTGACCCACTGCGACGGCTATCGCGGCGCGGTGCTGGCCTATTCGATGCAGGTGCGGTCGGTGGGGATCGACGCCGAGCCGCACGGCCCCTTGCCCGACGGCGTGCTCGAGGCGGTGAGCCTGCCGGCCGAGCGGGAGTGGCTGGAGACGGCCGGTCGTGAGGACATCCACTGGGACCGAGTGTTGTTCTGTGCCAAGGAAGCGACGTACAAGGCCTGGGAGCCGTTGACCGGACGGTGGCTCGGTTTCGAGGACGCGCACATCACCTTCGAGCGAACCGGCTCCGGCGACGACCTCTCGGGAACGTTCCATTCCGAGTTGTTGGTGCCGGGCGACACCGTCTCCGGCCCGCCTCTGTCGGCGTTCGACGGTCGCTGGATGGTGGCCGGCGGTCTGGTGATGACGGCGATCTCGGTGATGTGACGGCCGGATTCGCGGGCCTGGCACAATGCTCTCTCGTGAGTGCCCGTGAAAAGATTTCGTCCGGTCTCGTCGGTGCCGGCCTCTTGGTGGTCGACAAGGGGCCGGGTGTGACGAGCCACGACGTGGTGGCGTCGTGTCGAAAACTGTTGCGCACCAGGAAGGTCGGCCACGCGGGGACTCTGGACCCCATGGCGACGGGCGTGCTGGTGCTCGGCGTGGAGCGTGCGACCAAGATGCTGGGATTGCTCTCGCTGACCACCAAGTCCTACACCGCGACCATCCGGCTCGGCCGGAGCACGACGACCGACGACGCCGAGGGCGACGTGCTGGCCGATGTCTCGGCCGTGCACGTCTCCGACTCCGAGATCCAGGCCGCCATCGCTGCCCTGACGGGCGACATCGAGCAGGTGCCTGCGAGCGTCAGCGCCATCAAGGTCGACGGGCAACGCGCCCACAAACTGTCCCGCGCAGGTGAGGAGTTCACCCTCGCCGCCCGCAAGGTCAGCGTCACCCGATTCGACGTGACGGCCAGGCGCGATGTCGCGGACAACGAATCGGCATTCGTCGACCTCGATGTCGAGGTGGACTGCACGTCCGGGACGTATGTGCGTGCCCTGGCGCGCGATCTCGGCGCTGCACTCGGCGTCGGCGGCCACCTGACCGTGCTGCGTCGCACTCGCGTCGGACCCTTCACCCTCGACCATGCGCGGACGCTCGAAGAGCTGGCCGAGAACCCGGCCGTGA
This sequence comes from Rhodococcus sp. 05-339-2, assembly GCF_002258965.1. NCBI lineage: Bacteria > Bacillati > Actinomycetota > Actinomycetes > Mycobacteriales > Nocardiaceae > Rhodococcus > Rhodococcus sp. 05-339-2. The sequence continues at coordinate 584,509 of NZ_NOYW01000018.1, read as the reverse complement.
GCCTGGACATCGACCAGGCGGCGCGAACGGCCTTTCCGCACCGGCAGATCGACGCGGGTGAGGCGGAGTCGTTGAGCCAGGGAAGGTGGCTGGATCCGGTCGGAATCGACGGGGTGTACGCGGCGGTCGATCCCACGGGTCACACCATCGCTCTGCTTCAGGAGAAGGGCAAGCGCGCCAGTTCGGTCATGGTGGTGCGCCCCGCGACCTTGCGCGGACACTGAAGCGAACCGACGTCAGTTCGCCGGAACCATCCAGATCGCTTCGGCGGCGCGGTGCCCGAGGTCGATCGAGTCGGTGGCGTCGGTGCGGGCGAGCTCGATGGCGACGGTGCCGGCGTAGTCACGTCGTTCGACCACCGTGATCGGCAGGTCCAGCGTGATGCCGACGGAATCGAAGTAGCGGAGCATGGCCGGATCGGAATCGGAAATTCTGGCGACTCGGCCGGATTGTCCGTCGAGGTACTCGCTCAGGCGAGTCGCGGACGGAGTCTCGATCGCACCGTCCACCGACGGAATCGGGTCGCCGTGCGGGTCCCGTTCGGGGTGACCCAATTTGGCGTCGATTCGATCCATCATCAGATCCGAGACTGCATGTTCGAGAATCTCTGCCTCGTCGTGCACTTCGTCCCAGCCGTACCCCAGTTCCCGGACCAGATAGGTCTCGATCAGACGGTGCCGACGCACCATGCCGATGGCAGCCAGGCGGCCCTTCTCGGTCAACGAGATGGCTCCGTAGCGGGCGTGGTCGACCATGCCCTGGTCGGCGAGCTTGCGAATCGCCTCGGACACCGTCGATGCGGAAACGCCGATGCGCTCGGAGAGCATCTTGGTGCTGACGGAGTCCTCGCTCCACTCACTGGCCGTCCAGATGACCTTGAGGTAATCCTGCGCAACCGCGGACAGCTGGACGCCCTCGTCGGCCGGTGCGGGATCGTCTTTTCGTTGCGCCACGTCGCCGAGCTTAGGCAATCCAATGGAAAAAGACATCTCACCCGGCCGGAGCCACCGGTACCTGTCCGCGTCGGCGCACGGCGAGGACGACGATGCCCTGTGAGGGGCTGAAGAGGTAGGCAAGGACGAAGACCAACCCCTGAGTGAGCACGACGCTGCCACCGGAGGACACGTCGAGATAGAAGCTGGCGTAGATTCCCACCAGCGCGCAACCCACCGAAACAAGCGGTGCCAGTACCAGCATGCGGCCGAAGCTGTGCGTGAGCAGATATGCCGATGCACCTGGGGTGATGAGCATGGCCACCACGAGAATCACGCCGACGGCCTGAAGTGCCACCACGGTCGTCAAAGCCAGCAAGGTCAGCATCACGGCCGAGATCACCGTCGGATTGATGCCGACGGCGCGGGCCTGGGTGCGGTCGAAGGCGAAGAGAGTGAAGTCCCGACGCTTGACGATCATGACGGCCAACGCGATGCCGCCGAGTACGAACACCTGGATCATGTCCGCCTGCGAGACGCCGAGCAGATTGCCGAACAGGATGTGGTTGAGGTCGATCTGGCTCGGAAACTTGGAGATCAGGACGACACCGAGCGCGAACAAGGTGGTGAAGACGACGCCGATGGCGGCGTCCTCCTTGACGATGGTGGTGTTGCGCACGACCCCGATGGCACCGACCGCGATGAGGGCGAACAGAAGAGCGCCGATCGCGAACGGTGCACCGAGCAGATAGGACAATGCGACGCCGGGCAGCACGGCGTGCGAGACGGCGTCGCCCATCAGCGACCACCCGATGAGAACGAGCCAGCAGCTCAGCACCGCGCACACGATCGAGGCGGTCACGGTCACCAGGAGGGCCCGCTGCATGAAGGTGTATTCGAGTGGTTCGACGAGAAAATCGACGAGATACACGGTTCAGCTCGCTTCCGTGGTCGGGGTGGCCTGGGTTCGATTGCCTGCACCGAGTTGGTCGACCTTCGACGGGTCGATGCCGAAGGCCAGCGCCAGGTTCTCCGGACGCAGTACCTCGGCGGGACTGCCGTGCATCAGCACCCGTTGCTGCAGCAGAATCGCCTCGTCGCACAGATCCGGCAGAGCATGGAGATCGTGCGTCGACACGAGAACCGAGGCGCCGTGTGCGGCGAGTTCGCGGAGCAGCCGGGTGATGGTGGCTTCGGTCTTCTTGTCCACGCCGGCGAAGGGCTCGTCGAGCAACAGCAACGACGCCTCCTGGGCGATGGCGCGGGCGACGAACGCACGCTTGCGTTGACCGCCGGAGAGCTGACCGATCTGTCGGCTCGCGAGTTCGGCCAGGTCGACGCGCTCGAGAGCCTCGTCGACGGCCCGTCGATCGGCTGCTCGGGGAGTGCGAAGAAAATTCTGCTTCCCGTATCGGCCCATCATCACCACGTCGCGCACGCTGATCGGGAACGTCCAGTCGACGGATTCGGCCTGGGGTACGTAGCTCACCGTTCCTGCCTTGCGCGCCCGAGCCGGGTCGCCGCCGAACACGGTGATCGATCCGGAGTTCGGCTTGACCACTCCCATGACGGCCTTGAACAGCGTCGACTTGCCCGATCCGTTCATGCCGACCAACCCACACACCCGGCCCGGTGCGAGCGTCAGACTGGCATCGGTGAGCGCCACGACGTCGCGGTATCGGACATTGACGGTGTCCACCGCAAGCGCTGCCTCGTTCTCGTGCGGGGCCCTGTGATTCGGGGCGCCAGTGTGCTCGCTCATCGTTCTCCCACCAGTGCGTCGGCGATCAACCGTGCGTCGTAGCGCAGTAGGTCCAGGTACGTGGGGACGGGGCCGGCCGCATCGCTCAGTGAATCGACGTAGAGCTGTCCGCCGAACCGCGCGCCGGTGTCCTCGGCGACCTGCAGCTGCGCCTTGTCCGAGACGGTCGACTCGCAGAACACGGCGGGTACGTCGTTGTCACGAACGAAATCGATGGTGCGCACCACCTGTTTCGGCGTGCCTTCCTGCTCGGCGTTGACCGGCCACAGGTACGCCTCCTGCAGATCGAAGTCACGAGCCAGATACCCGAATGCGCCCTCACAGGTGACCAGCGCACGTTGACGAGCGGGCAGTCCGGAGAGATCGGCGTCCAGCTCGGCACCGACCCGGCGGAGTTGCTCGACGTACGCCGCTGCGTTCGCGCGGTAGTCGTCGGTGTTGGCGGGGTCGAGCGCAACGAACGCGTCGGCGATGTTCTCGACGTACGTCTCGGCCACGACGGGGGACATCCACGCGTGGGGGTTCGCTTTGCCCGCGTACGCGTCGTCGCGGATGTAGATCGGATCCACGTTCGCACTCACCACGGCATGCGGTGCGGGGATGCGCTCGACGAATTTCTCGAACCAGGCCTCCAGCCCGAGCCCGTTGTCCAGGATCAACTCGGCCTGCTCCGCGGTGCGTAGGTCTCCCGGTGTCGGCTCGTAGCCGTGGATCTCGGCGCCGGCTTTTGTGATCGATTCCACTCGAAGGTGGTCGCCGGCCACATTGGCGGCCATGTCGGCGAGGACGGTGAAGGTCGTCAGAACCAAGGGTCTGTCGTCGTCGAGCACAGTCGGATCGTCCTCTCCGACGGCGCGGGCGCAGCCCGTCGACGCTGCTACCAGTAGTCCAACCACGGCCCAGCTCGCGAGAATCCGTCCGGCGTGAAATCCACGCTGGCGAAGAAATAAGTTAGGCACCCCGAAATATTTACCGTGGGGATACCTTTTTGTCCATAGCTACCGCACGCGACACGCCTGTCCGAGAGTGACCGAGCGGCCGTCGGGCCGTAGGCTTCGCGGTGTGCAGAGATGGCGAGGTCTCGACGATGTACCTGCCGACTGGGGCAGATGCGTGCTCACGATCGGCGTCTTCGACGGCGTTCACCGCGGGCACGCACAGCTGATCGAGCGAGCGGTGGGCGCCGCGAAGAAGCGCGGCGTTCCCAGCGTGCTCATGACATTCGATCCGCACCCGATGGAGGTCGTGCGGCCGGGAAGTCATCCCGCGCAGTTGACCACCCTGACGAGACGAGCCGAACTCGCCGAGGAACTGGGAATCGACGTGTTCTGTGTGATGCCGTTCACGCCCGAGTTGATGAAACTCACCCCCGAGCGGTACGTGCACGAGATCCTGATCGAACGGCTCCACGTTGCCGAGGTCGTCGTCGGTGAGAACTTCACCTACGGCAAGAAGGCGCTCGGCACGGTGCCGATGCTCCGGAAGATCGGCGAACGATCGGGATTCGCGGTGGACGGAGTAAACCTGCTCGCCGAGCATGCCGTGACGTTCTCATCCACGTACATCAGATCGTGCGTGGATGCCGGAGACGTCGCCGCAGCCGCCGCCGCGCTCGGACGGCCGCATCGCGTGGAGGGTGTCGTCGTGCACGGCGACGGCCGGGGTCGTCAGATGGGTTATCCCACAGCCAATGTCGCGCCGCCCATGTACTCGGCCATTCCTGCGGACGGCGTCTACGCGGCGTGGTTCACCGTGCTCGGGCCCGGCCCGATCATGGGGACGGTCACTCCGGGGGAGCGGCACCCTGCGGCGGTGTCCGTGGGCACCAATCCCACGTTCTCGGGGCGCACCAGAACCGTCGAGGCATTCGTGCTCGACGGCGAGGCCGACCTGTACGGGCAACATGTGGCAGTCGACTTCGTCGACCGACTACGGGGCATGGAGAAGTTCGACTCGATGGAAGCTCTCGTGGAGGAAATGGGCCGCGACGCCGAGCGTGCCCGCTCGATCCTGGCGGCGAGCACGGCCTGATAGGCTGTCCCCTCGGTGCACGCTGCGGTCCGTGGCGGCTGTACCGGCTTCGATCCCGTCGTGTCGACCTCGGTCGTTCGATCGGGGCGCGTTGCTTCCTTTCACGCGGACGTCATTGATCAGGAGTAGTACCAGTGGCATTGACCACCGAACAGAAGAAGGCCGTTCTCGGCGAGTACGGCTTGCACCCCACCGACACGGGCTCGCCCGAGGCGCAGGTTGCAATGCTCACCAAGCGCATCGTCGACTTGACCGAGCACCTCAAGACGCACAAGCACGACCACCACTCCCGCCGCGGCCTGCTGCTGCTGGTCGGACGTCGGCGTCGTCTGCTCAAGTACATCGCGAAGGTCGACGTCACCCGCTACCGTTCGCTCATCGAGCGTCTGGGTCTGCGTCGATAGTCTTCGGAGACGCGAGGATGTCACCGATGCACCGTTCGACGCGCCGGTGCGCACCCGACTCGCAGCAATAGTGCAGTAGCCAACGAGGCAGTGCTTAGACTGTTCCTCGTTGGCTATCTGTGTTTGTACCGCAAGAAACAGTTCGACCAGCACGAGAAAGCGGATGCACGGCATCCGCACACCGCCGTGTATGCCTGTCACGCCGTGGTGACGGTCTTCGGTAGTGGCCTTTCGGATACGAGATCCGGTGGGCTTCGATCGATGGCCGCCTCCGCGTAGCCGCGTCCCGAGAGAAGCTCGGAGATGGACGGCACAGGTATGCCGCCACAGCCAGGAGGGCTCGTGGTGTGTCCACGCGGGCACGGCAAAGACGAGAGGACGAGAACAGAACACATGTCGGAAACCACAACATTGGACGTCGAAGAAGGCGTCTACCAAGCAACTGCGATCATCGACAACGGCACGTTCGGCAAGCGGACCATCCGCTTCGAGACCGGCCGCCTCGCACAGCAGGCCGCAGGCGCAGTCGCCGCGTACCTCGACGAGGACACCATGCTGCTGTCGGCAACGACTGCAGGTAAGCACCCCCGTGAGGGATTCGATTTCTTCCCGCTGACGGTCGACGTCGAAGAGCGCATGTACGCCGCGGGCCGCATCCCCGGATCGTTCTTCCGCCGCGAGGGACGTCCGTCCACCGACGCCATCCTCACCTGCCGCCTGATCGACCGGCCGCTGCGTCCGACGTTCGTCGACGGACTGCGCAACGAGATCCAGGTCGTCATCACGGTCATGAGCCTCAACCCGGCCGATCTGTACGACGTCGTCGCGATCAACGCGGCATCGGCCTCGACGCAGATCGCCGGACTGCCGTTCTCCGGCCCGATCGGCGGCGTTCGCGTCGCACTGATCGACAAGCAGTGGGTTGCGTTCCCCACCAACGAGCAGCTCGAGAAGGCCGTGTTCAACATGGTCGTCGCCGGCCGCATCGTCTCCGGCTCCGGTGCCGACGCAGACGTCGCGATCATGATGGTCGAAGCCGAGGCCACCGAGAACGTCATCGAGCTCATCGAGGGTGGTGCCACCGCCCCCAACGAGACCGTCGTCGCCGAGGGCCTCGAGGCATCGAAGCCCTTCATCGCCGCGCTGTGCACCGCGCAGCAGGAGCTCGCCGCCAAGGCAGCCAAGCCCACCGGCGACTACCCGGTCTTCCCGGCGTACCAGTCCGACGTCTTCGAGGCCGTGGAGAACGCCGCCAAGATCCCGCTGAACGAGGCGCTGACCATTGCCGGCAAGGCCGAGCGTGAGAACAAGCTCGACGAGGTCAAGGCTCAGGTCCTGACGTCGGTCGGAGACAGCTTCGCCGGTCGCGAGAAGGAAATCGGTGCGGCGTTCCGCGCACTGACCAAGAAGTCGGTTCGCCAGCGCATCCTCACCGATCACTTCCGCATCGACGGCCGCGGCATCACCGACATCCGCTCGCTCTCCGCCGAGGTCGCGATCATCCCGCGTACCCACGGATCGGCCCTGTTCGAGCGCGGGGAGACCCAGATCCTGGGCGTCACCACCCTCGACATGGTCAAGATGGCGCAACAGGTCGACTCGCTCGGGCCCGAGACGTCCAAGCGCTACATGCACCATTACAACTTCCCGCCGTACTCCACCGGTGAGACCGGCCGCGTCGGTTCGCCGAAGCGTCGCGAGATCGGGCACGGCGCACTCGCCGAGCGCGCTCTGCTGCCGGTGCTGCCCAGCCAGGCGGAGTTCCCGTACGCCATCCGTCAGGTCTCCGAGGCGCTGAGCTCCAACGGCTCGACCTCGATGGGCTCGGTCTGCGCATCGACTCTGTCGCTGCTCAATGCCGGTGTGCCGCTGCGTGCCCCGGTCGCCGGTATCGCGATGGGCCTCGTGTCCGACGAGGTCGACGGCGAGACTCGCTACGTCGCACTCACCGACATTCTCGGTGCCGAGGACGCGTTCGGTGACATGGACTTCAAGGTCGCCGGAACCAAGGACTTCGTCACGGCTCTGCAGCTCGACACCAAGCTCGACGGCATCCCCTCCAAGGTGCTCGCCGGCGCGCTGTCGCAGGCCAAGGATGCTCGCACGACGATCCTCGAGGTCATGGCAGAGGCCATCGACACCCCGGACGAGATGAGCCCGTACGCACCTCGCGTCACCGCGATCAAGGTGCCCGTCGACAAGATCGGTGAGGTCATCGGGCCCAAGGGCAAGATGATCAACTCCATCACCGAGCAGACCGGTGCCAACATCTCCATCGAAGATGACGGCACTGTCTACGTCGGTGCAGCGGACGGCCCGTCCGCACAGGCCGCGATCGACATGATCAACGCCATCGCCAACCCGCAGCTGCCGAAGGTCGGCGAGCGATTCCTCGGAACCGTTGTCAAGACAACGGCTTTCGGTGCATTCGTCTCGCTGCTCCCGGGCCGCGACGGACTGGTGCACATCTCCAAGCTCGGCAACGGCAAACGCATCAACAAGGTCGAGGACGTCGTCAGCGTCGGATCCAAGTTGCGCGTCGAGATCGCCGACATCGACAACCGCGGCAAGATCAGCCTCGTTCCCGTCGAGGACGACAACGCGGCTGCTCCCGCCGATGCTTCCGAGGCACCCGCCGAGGTCAGCGCTGAGTAAGAAGCAATCGAGTCGAACGGTACGTCCCCTCGGGACGTACCGTTCGGCCGTTCCAGAGAGCATCACCATCGATACGGGTGTGCAACGGACGACTCTGCCCGGCGGTCTTCGGGTCGTCACCGAGTTCGTGCCCGGCGTTCGCTCGGCTTCGGTCGGTGTGTGGGTCGGGGTCGGCTCACGAGACGAACAGCCCAGTGTTGCCGGTGCGGCACATTTCCTCGAACACTTGCTGTTCAAGTCGACTCCTACGCGTAGTGCGCTCGAAATCGCCCAGGTGATGGACGGCGTCGGGGGCGAGCTGAACGCGTTCACCTCGAAGGAGAGCACTTGCTTCTATGCGCACGTGCTCGACGAGGACGTGGCGCTCGCCATCGATTTGGTCAGCGATGTGGTGCTGCGTGGTCGGTGCCGATCTGCCGATGTGGACGTCGAGCGTCAGGTGGTCCTCGAAGAGATCTCCATGCGCGACGACGATCCGGAGGATCTGCTGGGAGATGCCTTCCTGGAAGCCATGTTCGGCGATCATCCGATCGGACGCCCGATCATCGGCTCCGTCGAATCCATCGAGTCGATGACGCGTGCGCAACTGCACTCGTTCCACGTTCGTCGATACACCCCGCAGCGCATGGTCGTTGCGGTTGCGGGCAACGTCGATCACAAGCAGATCGTTTCGCTCGTGCGCCGAGCGTTCTCCGGTCATCTGGACAAGGGTCTGAGGCCGGCCGAAAGACGTTCCGGTACAGCGCGATTGCGTAGCGCACCCACGTTGAGCCTGACCACTCGTGACAGTGAACAGGCCCACCTGTGCCTGGGTGTACGGGCGTTCGGTCGACACGAGGGGCACCGCTGGGCGTTGTCCGTGCTGAACTCGGCCGTGGGAGGCGGGCTCAGTTCCCGTCTCTTTCAGGAGATCAGAGAAGAGCGCGGTCTGGCGTATTCGGTGTACTCGTCGGTGGACACGTTCGCCGACAGTGGTGCCTTCTCCGTCTATGCGGGTTGCCAGCCGGAGAACTTGGGCGAAGTGACGACGGTGATCAGGGAAGTGCTGGCCAAGGTCGCCTCCGAGGGCATCACCGACGCGGAGTGCGCGCGGGCCAAGGGTTCGTTGCGAGGCGGATTGGTTCTGGGACTCGAAGATTCGGGCTCTCGGATGAACCGTATCGGTCGTAGTGAACTGAATTACGGTAATCACCGCGACATCACCGACACGTTGGCGCGGATCGACAGCGTCGGCAACGACGAGGTGCGCGAGGTTGCAGCCGTGTTGCTCGAGCGTCCTTTCGGTGCCGCGGTGGTCGGCCCCTACAAGAACGTTCGCCAGCTGCCTGCGTCGGTCAGGTCCCTCGTTCGGTAGCGTCGGCGATCACGTCGCGCACGGCGCGGCGGGTCAACTCCGTCACCGCCGAAACGTCGGTGATCGGCTCCAGCGCACGGGTGGAGTGGAGCGCCGCTATTCCGTGCACGGAGGTCCACAGTCGCAGGGCTGTGAACTGTGGATTCTCCGGCGCAACGGCTTCGACCGCGTCGATCAACGCGTCGAACACCGGCCGCGACGCCAGCCGCAGGTTCTCGCCCGAGCCCTCGAGCAGGTCGTGCCTGAAGATGAGTGCGAACATCGCCTGGCGCTGCGCAGCGAACTGCACGTAGGTATGTGCCATCGCATCCAGTGACTGGCGGGGTGAAACGGCTTGTTGCGCCGCCGAGTTCAGCGCCACCCCCAAGTCGATCAGACCGACTCGAGCCACCGCCGCGGCAAGTGCGCTCAACGTCGGAAAGTACCGTCTCGGTGCGCCGTGCGATACGCCCGCTTCGCGGGTGACCGCTCTGATGGTCAGCCCGCCCTGTCCCTCGCTTTCGAGCAGGCGAACACCCGCGTTCACCAGTCGAGTCCTGAGGTTGTCCGGCACGTAGACATTGTCTACTCTCGGTGTCGACGTTGTCCAGCCGAGAGGATCCGACGTGTGGTACCTGCTGTTCAAATGCGTGTTGATCGGGCCGATTCTGCGCAGTCTCGGTCGACCGAAAGTGTCCGGGACGCAGAATCTACCGACCTCGGGTCCGGTGATCATCGCGGGCAACCACCTCACGGTCGTCGACTCCTTCTTCCTCGTCCTCCTGGTGCGTCGCCGCGTCACCTTCATCGCCAAGAGCGAGTACTTCACGGGCCGGGGAATCAAGGGGGCGGCGCTTCGGTGGTTCTACAGCGCGACAGGTCAGGTTCCGGTCGATCGACGCGGTGCCGACGCGTCGGCCCCGGCGCTCGAGGCCGCGAAAAGCATTCTGCGACAAGGGGAGGTATGGGCAGTGTATCCGGAGGGAACTCGATCTCCTGACGGACGGCTGTACAAGGGCAAGACCGGCCTGGCGCGCGTCGCGATCGAAACAGGTGCCCCCGTCGTACCGTTGGTGATGCACGGAACGCTCGCCGTCAATCCGGTCGGCTCGAGAATGTGGCGTCCGGGAAAGGTGCGCATGGTCGTCGGCGAACCATTGGATTTCACGAGATACGCAGGGGGAGAGAACAGCAAGGCCATTCTGCGAGCGGTCACCGATGAGGTGATGGCGGCGCTGGCGACCCTGTCGGGGCAGGAATACGTCGATGTGTACGCCGCGTCGGTCAAGGAAGCGGCATGAGAAACTCGGACGTGCCGGCACGAGGCAGAACAGTCCTCGTCACCGGCGTAGGTCGGCGGCAGGGAATCGGCATCGCTGTCACCCGCCGTCTGCTGCAGGACGAGACCACCCGCGTCTTCGCGCACTCGTGCGACGGCTACGACGCCACCGAGCCGTGGGGAGCAGGCACACCGGGAGCGAGGAAGGTGTTGGCCGAGTTGTCGATCGCCGACGACAGGCTCGGCCACCTCGACATCGATTTCGTCGATCCCGCGGCACCGGCAGCCCTGTTCGACGCGGCCGAATTCAGGCTCGGTGCGATCGATTCTCTGGTGGTCAACCATGCGCGGTCGCAGGTGGGTGATCTGGATTCGATGACGGCGGAGTCGCTCGACCTGACCTGGGCGGTGAACGTGCGAGCGTCTCTGCTCCTGGTTCAGGAATTCGTGCGGCGCTACGTGGCGCATCCCGACGGTGGTCGCGTCGTACTGTTCACCTCCGGGCAGGACGAAGGGCCCATGCCGACCGAAATTCCCTACGCAGTGAGCAAGGGTGCCATTGCGTCGATCACCTCTACGCTGGCCGATTCGGTGATCGAGCGAGGCATCACCGTCAACACGATCAATCCGGGTCCGACCGATACCGGCTGGGCCAGTGCGGATCTGGACGAGTTCGTTTCACGCCACATGCCGCGCGGTCGGTGGAACTCTCCGGACGAGGCCGCGGCCGTCGTGGCGATGCTGCTCTCGCCCGATTCGGGCTCGATCACCGGTCAGGTGATCGGGGCCGAGGGCGGATTCCGACGCTTCACGCCTTGACGTGTGGGGTCAGAGTTTCTTCTTGCCCAGCAACAACTTCCAGGGCACCAATGCCGACTCGAGCTGCACCGACAGGCTCATCTTGGATTCGCCCTCGCTGCGCTCCTCGAACGTGATCGGCACTTCGGCGAGAGTGAGGCCGTGTTTGACGGTTCGGTAGTTCATCTCCACCTGGAACGCGTACCCGTTGCTCTCGACCGAGGCGACATCGATGGTGCGCAGGGTGCGCGCGTGCCACGCCTTGAATCCCGCGGTCGCATCCTTGACTCCGAGGCGCAGGATCGTGTTCACGTAGAAATTCGCCCATGCGGACAGGGCCTTGCGATGCCAGGGCCAATCGGCAGCGACCGCTCCGCCCGGTACGTATCGCGATCCGAGCACCACGGCCGCGTCGCTGGTGTTGAGTTTGTCGATCATCGCCGGAATCACCTCGGTGGGGTGCGAGAGATCGGCGTCCATCTGAATGACGATGTCCGCACCTTCGTCGAGCGCTCTCGTCATGCCTGCGACGTATGCGCGGCCGAGCCCGTTCTTCTCGGTGCGGTGCAGAACGCTGACGTCGATGGGTCCGTCGATGGCCAATTTGTCGGCGACCTCGCCGGTGCCGTCCGGCGAATTGTCGTCGACCACCAACACACCGAGCCCTTCCACCTGTAACCCGGCCAGCAGCTCGACGAGCTTGGGGAGGTTCTCACGTTCGTTGTACGTCGGTACAACGACGGTGGTCTTGGGGGCGACTCGTTCCGTACTCACCACCGTATGATCCGTGATTCGGGTGTCCGATCCAAATATCGGACACGATCGGCCGTGTCGGGTCGGCATCGTGGGTCGTGTGGATCGCCCGTCGACTCACGACCGAGCCGCGTCGACGAATACTCCGTCGCGCAGAATCGGAACGCAGGAACTCGAATCGACCTCGGCTGCGATGTCGACGTCTTCCGGGTGTCCCATCCCGGCCAATTCGCGACCCGAGGCGCATTGCCGCAGCTCGGAGCCCACGTCGTGCATGACGGCTCGCCACGCGGCAGCGGCCGTTCTCGCCTCGGGGGAGGCATCGGATGCTCCGGCGTCGAGCAGGGCGGCGATGACTGCACCGGCCCCCCACAGGTCCTCGACGGCGGGGCGGAGCGATCCGTCCGGCCATCGTTCTCCGGCCGCTATGACCGCTGTCACCGCACTGCTGTTCACGGCCCGTATCCACTGCGCCACTGCGGACGCGTTTCTCAGCGACGCTCCCACACACAGCGGGGCAGTGCTCGCGAGATCGTGGGCAATGGTGGACCCGTTCGGTGACGGCAACACCAGCCGAGCCGGTGCCGGCGCGGCCCGTACGGTGGCCGGGCACAAGCTGATCCGGCCCGGTGAGGCGGCCGACCGCCCCACGGCCAGGACCGCGTCGAACTGCTCGGCCAACTCGGTGGCCCGGTCGTCGCGCCACCGACTGGGGATGACGTCGATACCCGCGTCCACAGCGACCGTGAGAGTGGTCGTGAACGACAGGACATCCACGACGACGGCGATGTCGGCGCCGTCGACACAGGCATCGGCACCGCGCAGACCCCAGTCGAAGCGGAGTCCGTACGCGTTCTGGGACAGTTCGGGGTCGGCCGGCATTGCCGAAAGGTAGCAAGTCCGGTGATACCTTCGGCGCGGGATCTAGTGGGGGAGAAACATGCAGTTGGAATTGGACACCAAGGTGATCGTCCTCGTGGCCGGTCTGCTGCTGCTGTGGGCACTGGGGTTGGGTGTCGTCAAGTACCACCAGATGTCGACGTCTCCGGACGGCACTGCCCACCGGTACGTCGACATCGCCCATCGGGCAGCGTTGATGTACTCGTTCGCCGCTCTGGTACTCGCTGTGCTGGCGCAGTTCAGCGCGTGGTCGGTGCCGGTGGATCTGATCGCCGCATCGGTGGTGCTGTTGTTCTTCGTCGCTGCCGTCGTGAGCTACACCGTGCACGGGTTTCGTCGGGACACCGAGAACCAGTTCGTCGATCCCGTCCCGGGGACGCATCTGTTCATGGTGTCGTTGATCGTCGGCGAAATCGGAGGAACAGCGGTGCTCGTGGCCGGCTTCGCCGTCGAGCAGTTCGGTGCGCGCTGAGAGACTCGGAAACTACCGAGGGTCCAGGTACAGCTCGGCGGTCTCGGTGGCGACGGCGGACACCGCAGTTGCGAGACCGGGCTCGAGGTCCAGTGCAGCTGCCAGCGGTTCTCCGCGCAGGCCCTGCGTTCGGAGTAGCTCCCAGGCCCGTTCCACCAGGCGTACCGAGGTGGGATGGTCCAACTCGGGGCGGTTCGAGCGCAGTGCGGTGGCAGCCCAGTCCGCGTCGAAAGTCCCGTTGGGCGGACCGAACACACGCTCACCGGACGAATAGCTCTTGGGCTCCATACCCTCCGACGCTAGCAGCATCGCAGGACGGTGCAATCGTGACCGATTTGCGTCGGGACAGCACTACCGAACCGATCGGTTTCTTCAGTACGGTATGGCGATGTACGACGGCCACCGCAGGTCTCCACTCGCGCTCTGGGTCGTCGGATCGCTGGCGCTCGGTCTTCTCGCGGGTTGTGCCGGCGAGGACGGCAGCGGCCGGGTCGACGAGGTCTCGGCCGGCACGAACTACGTGACGGTCACGGGATCTTTGGTGGTCGGTGATCCCGTGTCCCATCCCGGGCCGACCGTCGAAGCGCCGCCGCCCGTGGTGACAGAGCTACCCCCGAGCCTCGATGGCGCGCGGTTCCCGAGCGCGTCGCCGGTCGGTGTCACCGACGTGGTGTTCGAGGGGTCGTCGACTGTCATATTCCGGTTGGCGGGCAACGGCCCTGTCTCCTACACGGTGCGGTATGTCGACGAAGCCGTCCGCTACGCCACGAGTGAACCGCTGGCCGTGCCGGGAAGATCGGTGTTGCAGGTGGATCTGTCCGGTACATCGACGGACTCCGACGGCACGTTCTCTCCGTATACCGGGCCCGAACGTGTCCGAGGAAGTGAGGGTTCCGCTGTTGCCTCGGTCGATTTTCTGGCCGATCCCGGCGGAATCTCGCAGGCCTTCGTCGGTGTTGCGGCCGATCGACCCGAGTTCACGGTGACGACCACCGAAGAACCTGCCGCGGTGATCGTCACCGTCGAGTCCTGACCGGACTCGCAGCGTCGAATGCATGTCGGCCGTAGCTGTTTCGGGCTGATTCGCGGGGACAGCGCGGTAGCATCGCGGTGTGTCCGACGCCACAGTGGGAGAGAGTTCATCCGGTCGTCTGCGCGTGCTCGTGTACAGCAGCAATGCCGCCACCCGTGCCCAGGTGCGGTCTGCGGTGGGAACTCGACCGGATCCCGCACTCGGTGACATCGAGTACGTCGACATCGCCACGGCTGCCGTAGTCATCGAGCACATGGATGCAGGCGGTGTCGCGTTGGCGATTCTCGACGGCGAGTCCTCACCCGTCGGCGGTCTGGGTCTGGCGAAGCAGCTGAAGGACGAGATCGTCGATTGCCCACCGGTGTTGGTGCTCATCGGACGTCCGGACGACGCGTGGTTGGCCGAATGGTCGCGCGCCGAGGCTGCAGTACCGCACCCGTTGGATCCGATTCGGCTCGGGCGTGCGGTGGTCGATCTGCTGGGGCAGCACTCGGCACGCGTCGGTGCCCGGGTCTCTCGACCGCGGTAGATCAGACCGTCTTCTCCGATGCGGGGACCGTCAGCAGGAACCGGTGGATCGAACCGGCGATGACTGCTCCGAGCAGCGGGAACACTACGAACACCCACAGCTGTGACAGGGCCGGTCCGCCGGAGACGAGGGCCGGGCCGAGGGACCGAGCAGGGTTGACCGAGGTCGAGTCGATGCCGATGCCCAGCAGGTGAACCACGGTCAGGGTGAGGCCGATCGGGATGCCGGCCGCCACGACGGGGTGAACGGTGGGGGCGGTCGTGGCCAGTACGACCAGGACGAGCAGGCCGGTCGCGATCGTCTCGAACACCGCCACCGACGCCAGCCCGTATCCTCCGGGTGACGAGCTGCCGAATCCGTTGGTGCCCAGACCGTCCGACGACATGTCGTATCCGGGGCGGCCGGACGCCACGAACAGTACGATCAGCGCGCCGATCACTGCACCGACGGCCTGCGCAGCGATGTAGAACGCAGCTTTGACCGGGGTGATGGCGCGAGCTATCAGGGCTCCGATCGTCACGGTCGGGTTGATGTGGCATCCCGAGACAGGCCCGATCGCGTAGACGAGGGCGAGCAGTGTGAGTCCGAACGCCAGGGCGATGCCCGGGGTGCCGACAGTGTCGCCCGCGATGACGGCGGTGCCGACTCCGAAGATCACGAGCAGGGCAGTTCCCAATCCCTCGGCGGCGAGTGCCGAGACGGAAATCGATTTCATCATTCCTCCTGTTTCATGCCGCGGCCTCGTTCGGCCGGGATCGTCGGGAGGTTTGTCGTTGACGTCCGACCGGATCGCATGGGGCCGGGTAGTGATCTGAGTCACACTGTCGAGACCGGGTGCCCCATGCGTGTCAACGGATTACGAAACTGGAGTCCTCGAAATCCCGCGAGATCGACACCGAACCCATATCGTGTGTTTCAGGTCACATTGGTACGGCCGTCGCATTTACTCCGCGCCGGCGCGGTAGTCGATCGAGGGAGCAGATGCCGGGATGAACGCCTACGTTCCGATCCTCGTTCTCGGTGCCATTGCGGTCGTGTTCGCGGTGTTCTCGGTGATGGTCGGAACCATGGTGGGTCCGGCGCGGTACAACCGAGCGAAGTTCGACGCGTACGAGTGCGGCATCGAGCCCACGATGCATGCGCCTACGGGCCAACGATTTCCGGTGAAGTTCTACCTGACCGCGATGCTGTTCATCATTTTCGACATCGAGATCGTCTTCCTCTATCCGTGGGCCGTGCACCTCGACGTCCTGGGCGCTTTCGGACTGGTTGCCATGGCACTGTTCGTCGTCAACGTGTCGGTGGCCTACGTCTACGAGTGGCGGCGAGGCGGACTCGGATGGGACTGACGCCCGAACGCTGATCGGCGGCGGCACGATGCACTGTTCTCACCTCAAGCGGATGCGAAAGAGCGTGATCGATGGGACTCGAAGAGAAGCTACCCAGCGGATTTCTGCTGACCACCGTCGAGGGGTTGGCGGGCTACGCCCGTAAGGGTTCGTTGTGGCCCGCGACCTTCGGTCTCGCGTGCTGTGCGATCGAGATGATGGCCACCACCTCCGGTCGGTTCGATCTCGCGCGATTCGGCATGGAAGCATTCCGTGCGTCTCCGCGTCAAGCGGACCTGATGATCGTGGCGGGGCGTGTCAGCCAGAAGATGGGGCCCGTACTGCGGCAGGTGTACGACCAGATGGCGGAGCCGAAATGGGTCCTCGCCATGGGTGTCTGCGCGTCCTCGGGCGGAATGTTCAACAACTACGCGGTGGTTCAGGGTGTCGATCACATCGTCCCCGTCGACATCTACTTGCCCGGTTGCCCGCCCCGACCCGAGATGCTGCTCAACGCAATCCTGGAGCTGCACAAGAAGATTCAGGAAATGCCGCTCGGTGTCAACCGCGAGCAGGTGCGCGCGGCCGCCGAGGCTGCAGCGCTGGCGTCCACCCCGACCATCGACTTGAAGGGGCTGCTGCGATGACGACGCACGGAGCCCGCGGGATGTTCGGTGTCCGGGGGAGCGGCGACACGTCCGGCTACGGCCGGTTGCAGCCGCCGGTGGCGTCGGTCGATACCGCGCTCCGACCCTACGGCAGCTACTTCGACGCCCTGGTCGATCGCTTGGCCGCTGTTCTCGACTCCGGGTACGCAGCCGTACCGTTCGAGGACGCCGTCGAACGTGTGGTGATCTTCCGCGACGAACTGACGCTGCATCTCTCGCGGGAGCACGTACCCGCTGTCGCCCGTGCTCTCCGTGACGACGGGGAACTGAGATTCGAATTGTGCACGGGGGCATCGGGCGTGCACTACCCGGATCATGTCGGCCGGGAATTGCGCGTGGTCTACCATCTGGTCTCCATCACCCACGGACGCCGTGTGCGACTCGAAGTGGCTGTGCCCGATGCAGATCCGCACACGCCCTCGCTCTGCGCGGTGTATCCGACCAACGATTGGCACGAACGCGAGGTCTACGACTTCTTCGGCATCGTCTTCGACGGTCATCCCGCACTGACGCGGATCGAGATGCCCGACGATTGGGTCGGCCACCCCCAACGCAAGGACTATCCCCTGGGCGGAATTCCCATCGAGTACAAGGGCGCTCGGGTTGCGCCTCCCAACGAGCGCAGGTCGTACAACTGATGAGCGCAACGGACGAAACCATCTATGCGGTGTCGGGTCAGGACTGGGACGACGTGGTCGAACTGGCCCGCGGGTCGACCACGGAACGCATCGTGGTCAACATGGGTCCGCAACACCCGTCCACCCATGGTGTGCTGCGGTTGATACTCGAGATCGAAGGCGAGACCGTCACCGAGGCCCGGTGCGGAATCGGCTACCTGCACACCGGTATCGAGAAGAACCTCGAATATCGTAACTGGACCCAGGGCGTCACGTTCGTCACTCGGATGGACTATCTCTCGCCCTTCTTCAACGAGACCGCGTACTGCCTCGGGGTGGAGAAGCTACTCGACATCACCGACGACATTCCCGAGCGCGCGACGGTAGTCCGGGTGATGCTGATGGAGCTCAATCGGATCTCCTCGCACCTCGTGGCGTTGGCCACGGGCGGAATGGAATTGGGTGCCGTGACGGCGATGCTGTTCGGCTTCCGGGAACGCGAACTGATACTCGACGTCTTCGAGGCCATCACCGGACTTCGGATGAACCACGCCTACATCCGTCCCGGGGGCTTGTCTCAAGATCTGCCCGCCGATGCGATCGCCAAGGTCCGCGAGCTACTGCGGGTTCTTCCCGGCCGTCTACGCGACCTCGAACTCATGCTCAACGACAACCCGATCTGGAAGGCCAGAACCGAGAACGTCGGCTACCTGGACCTGACGGGGTGCATGGCACTCGGCGTCACCGGTCCGGTGCTTCGCTCGACCGGACTTCCCTACGATCTGCGCCGGTCCGATCCCTACTGCGGGTACGAGAACTACGAGTTCGATGTCGTCACCGACACCGGATGCGACTGCTACGGTCGCTATCTGATTCGCGTGGAAGAGATGAAGGAATCGCTCAAGATCGTCGAGCAGACTCTCGATCGGCTGCGACCCGGACCGGTGGTCATCGACGACAAGAAGATCGCCTGGCCGGCCGAACTGGTCTCCGGACCCGACGGTCTCGGCAATTCTCAGGACCACGTGCGCACCATCATGGACACCTCGATGGAGTCGTTGATCCACCACTTCAAACTGGTGACCGAGGGAATGCGAGTGCCGGCGGGCCAAGTGCTCTCCACCGTGGAATCGCCGCGAGGCGAACTGGGCGTGCACATCGTCAGCGACGGCGGCACTCGGCCTTACCGAGTGCATTTCAGAGACCCGTCGTTCACCAACCTGCAGGCGGTTGCCGCGATGTGCGAGGGCGGCATGATCTCCGACGTCATCGCTGCCGTGGCCAGTATCGACCCGGTGATGGGCGGGGTGGACCGATGACCACGCCACGCTCGGAGCCGGTACTCGTCCAACTCGGAGCCCGCCCCGAGGAAGCCGTACAACTGGTCGGACCCGACGCACGCGAATCCTATCCCGACGACGTCCTGGCCCGCCTGCGCGCCGACGCCGACATCGTCCTCGCCCGCTATCCTCAGACCCGATCCGCGTTGCTGCCGTTGCTGCACCTGGTGCAATCCGAGGACGGATACCTCACGCCGGCCGGAATCGAATTCTGCTCGGACGTACTCGATCTCACCGGAGCAGAGGTGACCGCGGTCGCGACGTTCTACTCGATGTATCGCCGCGAGCCCACCGGCAACTATCGCGTCGGAGTGTGCACCAACACCCTGTGTGCCGTCATGGGCGGCGACGCCATCATGGACGCCCTGCGGGACCACCTCGACATCGATCACGGCGGAACCACGGCCGACGGTGCCATCACCCTCGAGCACATCGAGTGCAACGCCGCGTGCGACTTCGCGCCGGTGATGATGGTCAACTGGGAATTCTTCGACAACAGAACTCCGGCGTCGGCGCGGGAACTGGTCGACGCGCTTCGCTCCGGTGAGCAGGTGACCCCGACTCGCGGCGCGCCGCTGTGCACGTTCCGCGAGACCGAGCGAATTCTCGCCGGGTTCGCCGACGACCGGCCCGGGGCACTCGAATCCTCCGGCAGCGCAGGCGAAGCCACCCTCGCAGGCCTCCGGTACGCCCGAGAGCACTCGATGTCGGCTCCCCGGGCGGTCGCCGGCTCCCCGGACGATCATCCCGATCTCGGTGCCGAAGCCGTGGCGGAGACGGTGCGCGAGAAACCCGCTCCGGCTCCGTCGGCGACCGTTCCACCGCAGCCGAACACCACCGAAACCGATCCGTCGACGAAGGGGAAGTGACATGGCCCTGACGCCGGTGCTGAGCGAATTCTGGGACGAGAAGAACTCGTGGACCCTCGACACCTACCGCAGTCACGACGGATATCGAGGGCTGGAGAAAGCCCTGTCCATGGACCCCGACGATCTCATCGCCTTGGTGAAGGATTCCGGTCTGCGCGGCCGTGGCGGTGCGGGATTCCCGACCGGAACGAAGTGGAGCTTCATTCCACAGGGTGACGGGAAAGTTCACTACCTGGTGGTCAACGCCGACGAATCGGAGCCGGGCACCTGCAAGGACATGCCGCTGCTGATGGCGAGCCCGCACACACTGATCGAAGGAATCATCATCGCGGCGTACGCCATTCGGGCATCGCGTGCATTCGTGTACGTCCGCGGCGAAGTGGTACCGGTGTTGCGCAGACTGCATGCCGCGGTCGCCGAGGCATACGCGGCCGGCTACCTGGGCAAGGGCGTTCTCGGAACGGGATTCGATCTCGAGCTGGTGATCCATGCCGGTGCAGGCGCGTACATCTGCGGCGAGGAGACGGCTCTGCTCGACTCGTTGGAGGGTCGGCGCGGACAACCCCGGCTGCGTCCACCGTTCCCCGCGGTCGCAGGCCTGTACGCACGCCCGACAGTGGTCAACAATGTCGAATCGATAGCCAGCGTTCCGGTGATCCTGCGCAACGGAATCGAATGGTTCCGGTCGATGGGCAGCGAGAAGTCACCCGGATTCACCCTCTACTCGATCTCCGGTCACGTGTGTCGTCCCGGCCAGTACGAGGCTCCGCTGGGTATCACCCTGCGGGAACTGCTGGACTACGCGGGCGGCATCCGGCCCGGTCACGAATTGAAGTTCTGGACACCGGGAGGTTCGTCGACACCGATGTTCACCGGCGACCACCTCGACGTGCCACTCGACTACGAAGGCGTCGGCGCCGCCGGATCGATGTTGGGTACCAAGGCATTGCAGATCTTCGACGACACGACGTGCGTGGTGCGAGCGGTACTGCGCTGGACGGAGTTCTACGCACACGAATCCTGCGGCAAATGCACGCCGTGCAGAGAAGGAACCTATTGGCTGGTGCAGATACTGCGCCGCCTCGACAGTGGAACCGGCACCGAAGCGGACCTGACGACACTGCTCGACATCGCTGACGGCATCGCCGGAAAGTCGTTCTGCGCGTTGGGAGACGGAGCTGCGAGCCCCATCGTGTCCTCGCTGAAGTACTTCCGCGAGGAATACATCCGACATGTCACCGAACAGGGATGTCCCTTCGATCCACACCGATCGACTCTGATGGCAGAGGAGCTGACGTCATGACCGCAGCTGCACATGGTCGTTCCGCGGTGACCCACGTGGAGATGGTGACACTGACCATCGACGACCACGAGATCAGCGTTCCCAAGGGCACGTTGGTGATTCGCGCCGCCGAGCTGATGGGTGTGCAGATCCCGCGCTTCTGCGATCACCCGCTGCTCGATCCGGTGGGGGCGTGCCGTCAATGTCTGGTCGACGTCGAGGGGCAGCGCAAGCCGTTGGCGTCCTGCACGACCACGGTGGCCGAGGGCATGGTCGTGCGCACTCAGGTGACATCGGAGTCGGCGGAGAAGGCGCAGCGAGGCGTCATGGAACTGCTGCTGATCAATCATCCGCTGGACTGCCCGGTGTGCGACAAGGGCGGCGAGTGCCCGCTGCAGAACCAGGCGATGGCGGCGGGTCGAGCAGAGTCCAGATTCGTCGAGACCAAACGCACGTACCCCAAACCGATTCCGCTGTCGGCGGAGGTCCTGCTGGACCGGGAACGGTGTGTCCTGTGCGCGCGCTGCACTCGGTTCGCGGCACAAGTGGCCGGCGACCCGTCCATCGACCTGCTCGAGCGCGGTGCGATTCAACAGGTCGGGATCTTCGGTAACGAGCCGTTCGACTCCTACTTCTCGGGCAACACCGTCCAGATCTGTCCGGTGGGTGCGCTGACCAACACCGAATATCGGTTCCGGGCGCGTCCCTACGATCTCACCTCGTCACCGAGCGTGTGCGAGCACTGCGCAGGCGGCTGTGCTCAACGAACCGACCATCGACGCGGCAAGGTCCTTCGCCGGCTGGCAGGTGACGACCCGCAGGTCAACGAGGAATGGAACTGCGACAAGGGACGGTGGGCGTTCAAGTACGCCACCGAACCCGATCGCATCACCGCGCCGATGATCCGGGACGGATCAGGGGAGTTGATCGAGACGTCGTGGTCGGCTGCGCTGGCCGCCGCGGCGTCGGGGCTGGCCGCATCGGTCGGCCGGGCGGCGGTGCTGATCGGCGGAAGGTCGACCCTCGAAGACGCCTACGCGTACGCCAAGTTTGCTCGAACAGTGCTGCACACCAACGACGTCGACTTCCGCAATCGGAGCCACAGCACCGAAGAAGCCGACTTCCTGGCCGGCCGAATTGCAGCGACCGGGTTGGGGGTCACCTACACCGACCTCGAGCAGGCCCCGGTGGTGTTGCTGGTCGGCTTCGAGCCCGAGGAAGAATCGCCGCTGGTGTTCCTGAGGCTTCGCAAGGCGCACCGCACGAGCGCAGTGGTGGTGGCGTCGATCGCGCCGTTCTCCACCCGAGGCCTGCGAAAGCTCGACGGCGTTCTGCTGCAGTCGATTCCCGGTGACGAGCCGGCGTGGCTCGATGCGTTGCACATCGGCGATCGTGGGACCGAATCCATTGCTCACCTCCTTCGCGAGCCCGGTGCGATCGTGCTCGTCGGCGAGCGGCTCGGCTCCGTGCCCGGCGGTCTGGCGGCGGCTTCGAAACTGGCGGACGATACCGGGGCGCGCCTGGCCTGGATTCCGCGACGTGCTGGAGAACGCGGTGCCCTCGACGCCGGGGCGCTGCCGAACGTCCTGCCCGGCGGGCGTCCTGTGGCGGATGCGGCTGCGCGCGCCGAGGTTGCCGCAGTGTGGGGTGTGTCCGAGTTGCCGGCGGAGGTGGGCCGCGACACCGCGGCGATCCTGGCCGACGCCGGACCGAGTCGTGTCCTGGTCACTGCCGGAATCGATCTCGACGATCTACCGGACCCTGCGGGTGCACTCGATGCACTGGACCGATCGGCGTTCGTGGTGAGCCTGGAGCTACGCCGCAGTGCGGTCACCGAGCGGGCCGACGTGGTGTTCCCGGTGGCGCCGGTGGTCGACAAGCCGGGAACCTTCGTCGACTGGGAAGGACGACCGCGCGCGTTCGACACTGCGCTCGGTGCCGGTGCACTGATGCCGGACCAACGCGTCCTCGATGCGATCGCCGCACAGATGGGCGTCGAACTGGCCGTACCCGACGCGGCGGCGGCACGCGCTCAGTTGACTCGCCTCGGTGTGTGGAACGGCCCGCGCATCCCGGTGGCCCGGATCGCGTCCCGCGCGCACGTTCCGACCCTCGGGCCCGGGGAGGCGATTCTGGCCACGTGGCGGATGCTCCTCGATGCGGGACGGATGCAGGACGGTGAGGACAATCTCGCCGCGACCGGTCGCCCGCCCACTGTTCGGTTGTCGGCGGCGACGGCGTCGGCCATCGGAGCGGAGACCGGTGACCCGGTGAGCGTCGCGACGGACCGGGGCTCGATCACGTTGCCGCTGACGATCACCGACCTGCCCGACACCGTGGTCTGGCTGCCGCTGAACTCGTCCGGTTCGGCGGTGTACCGGTCGCTCGGTGTGCAGTCGGGCGCGGTGGTTCGCATCGGTCGGGGTTCTGTGGAACGACCAGAGGGAGCAGGAGTGGAGCCTGCGGAACGACCAGAGGGTGAGCAGTCGTGATCGTGGCCGCGCCGACCGATCTGTCGATGTTCGGCAACGATCCGTGGTGGTTGGTTGTCGGGAAGGCCTTGGCGGTCTTCGTGTTCCTGGTGCTCACGCCGCTGGTGGCGATCTACGCCGAACGCAAGATCATGGCGTGGATGCAGATGCGGGTCGGTCCCAACCGGGTGGGGCCGTGGGGCCTGTTGCAGTCGTTGATGGACGGGATCAAGCTGGCGCTGAAGGAGGGGATCACTCCGACCGGCGTCGACAAGCCGATTTACGTTCTGGCTCCGATCATTTCGGTGGTGCCTGCGTTCATGGCCTTCGCGGTGATTCCGTTCGGCCCCGAGGTGTCGGTGTTCGGTACCACGACGCCACTGCAGATGACCGACCTGCCGGTCGGGGTTCTGTACATCCTCGCGGTCACGTCGGTGGGTGTGTACGGGATCGTGTTGGCAGGGTGGGCGTCGGGCTCGACGTACCCGCTGCTCGGTGCGCTCCGTTCGACTGCGCAGGTGATTTCCTACGAGGTCGCGATGGGCCTGTCGTTCGCGGCGGTCTTCCTGTACGCGGGCACCATGTCGACGTCCGGAATCGTTGCTGCGCAACAGAACACCTGGTACGTGTTTCTGCTGCTGCCGTCGTTCCTGGTGTACGTGACGGCGATGGTCGGCGAAACCAACCGCGCTCCGTTCGATCTGCCCGAGGCCGAGGGTGAGTTGGTGGGCGGGTTTCACACCGAGTACTCGTCTCTTCGTTTCGCCATGTTCATGCTCGCCGAGTACATCAACATGGTCACCGTGTCGGCACTGGCGACCACGCTGTTCCTCGGCGGCTGGCGGGCTCCGATTCCGCTGAGTCTGTGGAGCGGTGCCAACTCGGGGTGGTGGCCCGTGCTGTGGTTCACCCTCAAGGTCTGGGTGTTCCTGTTCGTGTTCATCTGGCTGCGTTCGACGCTGCCGAGGCTGCGCTACGACCAGTTCATGAACTTCGGCTGGAAGATCCTCATTCCGGTTGCCCTCGTCTGGGTGATGGTGATCGCGACGGTTCGGGTCCTCGGGGCCGAGCGCTACGACGTACCACTGGTCACGTTCGGAGTGTCGATAATCTTCGCGGTGGCCGTGCTGGGTGCGCTGCTGCTGATGGTGCGCAGGCATGCACGGGAACGGAACGTGCCGCCTCCTGCATCTGTCGTCGAGTTCGATGCGTTGGCAGGCGGATTCCCGATACCTCCCATTCCCGAGCAGGGCTCGAATTTCCCAAGCCGGCACGCCGGTGTGCGCTCATCCGCCGCCAGGTCACCGAAGGAGAACGCCGATGCCTGAATTTCTCGGTCCCATAGCAGGTTTCGGGGTCACCTTCGCCACGATGTTCAAGAAGCCCGAGACGGAGCTGTATCCGGAGGAGAAGAAGCCCACCGAGATTCGCTACCACGGGCGGCATCAGCTCAATCGGTACGCCGACGGTCTCGAGAAATGCATCGGCTGCGAGCTCTGCGCGTGGGCCTGCCCGGCCGACGCCATCTACGTCGAAGGAGCCGACAACACCGAGACCGAAAGGTACTCTCCGGGCGAGCGCTACGGCGGGGTCTATCAGATCAACTACCTGCGGTGCATCGGGTGCGGACTGTGTGTCGAGGCATGTCCCACACGGGCTCTGACGATGACCAACGAGTACGAACTCGCCGGTGACAACAGAGCCGATCTGATCTACGAGAAGGACGCGCTGCTGGCCCCGCTGCAACCGCAGATGACCGCACCGCCGCACGCGATGGCGCCGGGCCTTACGTCCGAGGACTACTACCGGGGAGCCGTCACCGGCCACGAGTCCGGAGCCGAGCCCGCAGCCGAACCCGATGGTGGTTCGGTGCGATGAGTGCACCGGAAGCTGCGGTGCAGCTCGCCCTCGATGCCACGTCCACCGGTGAGGCCGTGCAGTTCTGGACCCTCGGTGTCGTCGCCGTCATCGGCGCACTCGGGGTGGTGATGAGCACCAAGGCCGTCTACTCGGCGTTGTTCCTCGCTGCCACGATGGTGGTACTGGCGACCTTCTACATGGCGCAGGGAGCGCTGTTCCTCGGTGTCGTGCAGATCGTCGTCTACACCGGCGCGGTCATGATGCTGTTCCTGTTCGTTCTGATGCTCGTCGGGGTCGACACCTCGGAGTCGCTGACCGAAACTCTGCGTGGCCACCGCATCGCTGCCGTCGTCATCGGAATCGGCTTCGGACTGTTGATCATCGGGGTACTGCTGCGCGACGCGGCCCGTGCCGGCCGGCTCGACTTCGCCGGTCTCGACGCCGCCAACTCGACCGGAAACGTCGAGGGCCTGGCAGAGCTGATCTTCGTCGAATACGTGTGGGCGTTCGAGTTGACCGGAGCACTGCTGATCACTGCCACGATCGGAGCGATGATTCTGGCGCACCGAGAAGTTCTGGGGCCGGTCAAGGGTCAGCGAGAGATGGCGCAGGATCGCTTCCGCGACGGCTCGAGGGTGACACCGCTGCCGAGCCCGGGAGTGTATGCCAGGCACAACGGGGTCGATCGCCGCGCCTTGTTGCCCGACGGAACCGAATCCGAGTCCTCCGTCAACGCCATGTTCGCCGATCCTCGGATCGAGAGTGACGAACGATGAATCCGGAGAACTATCTCTACCTGTCCGTTCTGTTGTTCGCGATAGGCGCGGCGGGCGTCATCGTCAGGCGCAACGCGATCATCGTGTTCATGTGCATCGAATTGATGCTCAACGCAGTCAATCTCGCGTTCGTCACCTTCTCCCGCATGCACGGCAACCTCGACGGCCAGTTGTTCGCGTTCTTCACCATGGTGGTCGCCGCCGCCGAGGTGGTGGTGGGCCTGGCCATCATCATGGCCATCTTCCGATCCCGTCGGTCGATTTCGATGGACGAGAACTCCCTGATGAAGAATTGACGGGGGCGTAGAAATGATGTCGATGCTGTGGCTTCTTCCGGCTCTGCCTGCGTTCGGTGCGGCGTTCCTGCTGCTCGGTGGCAGGCGTACCGACCGCTGGGGGCACCTCGTCGCGACGGCGGCAGCAGTGTCCTCGTTCGTCGTGGCCGCGGTGGTGTTCGGCTCGATGCTCGGTCGCGCCGAGTCGGGCCGCGCCCTCACCCAGACCCTGTTCCGGTGGGTTCCGGTCGACGAATTACAGGTCGAGTTCGGCTTGCGCGCAGATCAATTGTCGATCTGCTTCGTCCTGCTGATCACCGGGGTCGGTTCGCTCATTCACGTGTACTCCATCGGCTACATGAGTCACGACGCCGAGCGGCGTCGCTTCTTCGCGTACCTCAACCTGTTTCTGGCAGCCATGCTGCTGCTGGTTCTGGCCGACAACTTCCTCGGTCTCTATCTGGGGTGGGAGGGTGTCGGTCTGGCGTCGTATCTGCTCATCGGCTTCTGGCAGCACAAGCCGTCCGCCGCGTCGGCTGCCCGAAAAGCGTTCGTGGTCAACCGAGTCGGCGACATCGGCCTGGCGGTTGCGCTGATGATCATGTTCGTCAACTTCGGCTCCGTGCAGTACGACGACGTGTTCGCCGGAATCGGCGGGGCGGGCGAATCCGTGGCCACCGCCATGGCGCTGATGCTGCTGTTGGCGGCATGTGGAAAGTCGGCGCAGGTGCCGTTGCAGTCCTGGCTCGGTGATGCCATGGAGGGTCCGACACCGGTGTCGGCACTGATTCACGCGGCCACGATGGTCACGGCCGGGGTGTATCTCATCGTGCGCTCGGGACCGGTGTTCGAGGCATCTCCTGCCGCCCGCGCGGCCACCGTCACCGTCGGGGCGGTGACCTTGCTGTTCGGTGCCGTCATCGGATGTGCGAAGGACGACATCAAGAAAGCGCTCGCGGCGTCGACGATGAGTCAGATCGGGTACATGGTGCTCGCGGCCGGGCTCGGCCCCTCCGGGTACTCCTACGCCATCGTGCTGTTGATCTCGCACGGCTTCTTCAAAGCGGGCTTGTTCCTGGGCGCGGGATCGGTGATGCATGCGATGAACGACGAGACCGACATGCGACGGTTCGGCGGACTCCGCGTCGCGATGCCGATCACGTTCGTCACGTTCGGCCTGGGGTATCTCGCCATCATCGGACTGCCGCCGTTCTCCGGCTTCTTCGCCAAGGATCCGATCATCGAGGTTGCATTCGCCGCCGGGGGAGTGGCAGGCCCGATTCTCGGCTGCGTGACGTTGCTCGGTGCAGGCCTGACGGCCTTCTACATGACTCGGGTGATGCTGTTGACGTTCTTCGGTCCGAAACGCTGGTCCGCGCAGGCACATCCGCACGAGGCGTCGGCGACGATGACCGCTCCGATGATCGTGTTGGCCGTCGGCTCGGTGGCGTCGGGTGCCTTTCTCGCGGTGGGCGGTCGCCTCGAGACATGGCTCGAGCCCGTGGTGGGATCGGCTCACGAGGAGCACGCGATTCCGGCTTGGGTCGTCACCGTCGCCGTCCTGGTGGTCGTTGTGGTCGGCGCGACCGTCGCCTACCGCAAGTACATCGTCGGTGAGGTTCCGTCGACGCCACCCGAGGACGTGTCGGCCGTGACCCGAGCCGCACGTGCCGATCTCTACGGAGACGCCTTCAACGAGGCGGCATTCATGCGTCCGGGACAGACCCTCACGCGCGCACTGGTGCACGCCGACAACGGTATCGACGCCGTCGTGGACGGGGTGGGTAGCTCGATCGGTGGTGCATCGACGCGGTCCCGGCGGCTGCAGACGGGATACGTGCGGTCGTATGCGTTGGCGATGTTCGCGGGAGCCGTTCTCGTGGTACTGATGGTGGTGGCTCTGTGACTCCCTGGTTGACCGTTCTCTGGGTGCTCCCGATGCTCGGCGCGATCGTCGTCGCCCTGGTGCCCGCCGCTCGTCCGACCGTCGCGCGCAGTGTCGCAGTGGGTTTCGCTGCCGTGACCTTGGCCTTGTCGGTCGCCTTGGCAGTGTCGTTCGACTCCGGTGGCGATCGGTACCAGTTCGTCGAGGACCATTCGTGGATAGCGGCTTTCGGTGCGCGGTACACCCTCGGCCTCGACGGCATCGGCCTCGTGCTGGTGTTGCTCACCACCGTTCTCACGCCTTTGCTGCTCGTCGCAGGCTGGTACGACGGCAGTCGCGTCGCGCACTACGGCTCCCGTCGGGTGTCGCACACGTACATGGCGTTGATCCTGGTGGTCGAGTCGATGGTCGTCGTCTCGTTCCTTGCCTTGGACGTGTTGCTGTTCTACATCTTCTTCGAAGCGATGTTGATTCCGATGCACTTCCTCATCGGCGGCTTCGGGGGCAAGCATCGTACGCGCGCCGCGGTGAAGTTCCTGTTGTACAACCTCTTCGGCGGTCTGGTCATGCTGGCGGCCGTCATCGGCCTCTACGTGGTGACCGCGAGACCCGACGGGCCGTTCGACGGCGGGACATTCGATCTGCGCGTGATCGCCGACGCGGCGTCATCGGGCGGACTCGGAGTGGACCCGATGGTCCTGAACGCGCTGTTCCTCGGCTTCATGTTCGCTTTCGCGATCAAGGCACCGTTGTGGCCGTTCCATTCGTGGCTGCCCGACGCCGCCGTGCAGTCCACGCCCGCGACTGCGGTTTTGATGATGTCGGTGGTGGACAAGGTCGGCACGTTCGCGATGCTGCGGTTCTGTCTCGAACTCTTTCCTGGCTCGTCGCAGACGTTCGCGCCGTGGATCATCGCTCTTGCGGTCATCGGCATCGTCTACGGCGCGATACTGGCGATCGGTCAGACCGACATGATGAGACTGATTGCGTACACGTCTATTTCGCATTTCGGGTTCATCATCCTCGGCATCTTCGCCATGACCGGTCAGAGTCAGGCCGGTGCCACGCTGTACATGGTCAACCACGGAATTTCCACGGCCGCACTGTTCTCGATCGCGGGCTTCCTCGTCTCGCGTCGAGGTTCACGAGCGATAGCCGACTACGGCGGTGTGCAGAAGGTGGCACCGGTGCTCGCCGGCACGTTCTTGATCTCGGGACTTGCCACGCTCTCTCTACCCGGCCTCGCCCCCTTCGTGAGCGAATTCCTGGTGCTGATCGGCACGTTCGGTCGATACGGAGTCGCTGCGATCGTGGCCGCCGGAGCCCTGGTGCTGTCGGCGATCTACATACTGTGGCTCTACCAGCGCGTCATGACCGGGCCGGTCCCTGAAGACAACCGGACGGTGCCCGATCTCGTCCGACGCGAGCTGGCCGTGGTGGTGCCGTTGATCGCGTTGCTGATCGTGCTTGGTGTCTACCCGAAACCGGCGCTCGATGTCATCACTCCGGCAGTGCAATCCACGATCGTCGACGGTTCAGGAGGTCAGCGATGACCACACCCGAGGTGCAGTACGGTCTGCTGGCACCGATGCTGATCGTGTTCTCGGTCGCAGTTCTCGGCGTTCTCGTCGAAGCGTTCGTGCCGCTGCGGGCCCGTCGGCTCATACATCTGGGTCTTGCTCTCGCAGGACTGCTGGTAGCGCTGGCGGCGATCCTCGGTCTGGCCGGAACCGAGGCGTCGGCGATGAACGGGGCGGTCGCGATCGACGGCCCTACCCTTTTCCTGCAGGGAACCATTGTGCTGGTGTCGATTCCGGCAGTCGCACTGCTGGCGGAGCGCACCGTTGCAGTCACCGGGGCCGGTGCCGAGCGCCGGATCGATTCGTTCACTCCACAGGCATCGACCACCCCGGGCAGCGTGGCGGAGAAGGAGGCCATCGATGCAGGCGTCGCCCAGACGGAGGTATTTCCTCTGGCGATGTTCGCGATCGGCGGGATGCTGCTGTTCCCGGCGTCCACGGATCTGCTGACGATGTTCGTGGCGCTGGAAGTGCTGTCGCTTCCGCTGTATCTGCTCTGCGGACTCGCCCGACGGCGGCGGCTGCTCTCACAGGAAGCGGCTCTGAAATACTTTCTGTTGGGCGCGTTCTCGTCCGCGTTCTTCCTGTTCGGAGTCGCGTTCCTGTACGGATACGCCGGAACCGTTCGGTTGGACGGCATCGCCGACGCCATCGCGGTGGACGGTCCGGGCAGATCGCTCGCGCTGATCGGAACCGCCTTGCTCGCAGTGGGTCTGCTGTTCAAGGTCGGCGCGGTGCCCTTTCATTCGTGGATTCCCGACGTCTACCAGGGTGCACCGACGCCGGTGACGGCGCTGATGGCCACGGTGACCAAGGTCGCGGCGTTCGGTGCGATTCTTCGCATCTTCGGAATGGCTCTGCCCGGTCTCGACTCGAGTTGGCGACCGATGCTGTGGGTGGTCGCCATCGCGACGATGGTGCTGGGTTCCGTTGTCGCGGTGACGCAGACGGATGTCAAACGGATGCTGGCGTACTCGTCCGTTGCACACACCGGATTCATCCTCACGGGAGTGACGGCACTGGGTGATTCCGGTGATGGGGGTGACGCCGGTGTGTCGGCCACGATGTTCTACCTGGTGGCGTACGCCTTCAGCACTCTCGGAGGGTTCGCGATCATCGGGTTGGCGCGCGACGAACGCGGTGAGGTGAGCGACCTCGATCGGTGGGCGGGAATAGGCCGTCGGTCACCGCTGGTGGCGGCGGTGTTCGGGTTGTTTCTGCTCTCGTTCGCCGGGATTCCGCTCACCAGTGGGTTCATCGGCAAGTTCGCGGTGTTCAGTGCTGCCTCCGGTGCAGGCGGAGCGGCGCTGGTCGTGGTCGGTGTGGTGTGCAGCGCGATTGCGGCGTTCTTCTACGTGCGGGTGATCGTGCTGATGTTCTTCACCGATCCGGGAGAGACGACTGCCACGATCGTGCGCCCGACTGCCTCGGTGTCGTGCTCGATAGGGGCCTCGGTGGTGGTCACCGTCGCTCTCGGAGTCTTTCCGCAGCCCGTTCTCGACCTCGCTGCGCGTGCCGCGAACTTCCTGTAGCTCTTACTTCGCGGACTTCATTCGCTGCTTCCACGTGTGCGAGCCGGTACCGACCGGTAGTCCGCCGATGGCTCCCGCAAGGCCGAACGCAGGCATGTTGACGTAGATCGCCTCGCTGTTCTGTGCTGTGGCGGTATAGGTTTCGTGCCAGACGCCGACGTGGCGGGTTGCGGCCACCGATCGATTGAAGGCACGCCAGGCGGGCGCATGTGGTGCGTCGGGATCGGAGGCGAATCGCGTCAGATCCTCGGCAGTGCGCCAATAGCTGACCAGCATGGTGGTGCGCCCCAGCCACGAGTGGTAACCGAGCAGCCCGGAAGCGCGATCCTGCTCGAGATGGCCGAGCATCCGCGGCATCGCGCGCACCACGGGTAACCAGGAGCGAACGGCCACCGGATTGTTGATCCGCATTCCGATGAGGAAGACCGTGACGCTGTCTCGTTCGAATTCGACCGTCCGGCGGCCGTCGATGATGGGTGGCATGACGTGTTCCCGTCTGTTCGGTGGGTGAAGCATTGTGTGACACCGTTATAAAACACCGTTGTGATAGGTTCCGCAAGTGGCGAGACCCAGAATTCACGACGAGCAGTTGCGGACCCGGCTACTGGAGGCCGCGGCGGAAACCGTTGCGCACCAGGGCGTCGACTCGTTGTCGCTGCGTAAACTGGCCGCTGCACAGGGCACATCCACAACGGCGATCTATTCGCTGTTCGGCGGACGTACCGAGTTGCTCGTGGCACTGTTCGCCACCTCGTTCGCGAGTTTCGGGGACTCCCAGCGCCGGGTTCCGGTCACCGGCGATCCCGAAGTGGACCTACGAGAGCTCGCCGTCGCGTACCGCACCTGGGCACTGGCCAATCCGCATCTGTACGCGGTGATGTTCGGGGGAGTGCTCGGTTCGATCGATGTTGCAGACGAGGCGCATCGCGCGGACGCGGCCATGGATCCGCTCCGCGCTGCCGTGTCGAGCGCCGTTGCGGCGGGAACCATGGACGGGGCGTCGGTCGAGTTGATCAGCCACTCGTTCTGGGCGATCGTGCACGGATTGGTGTCGCTCGAATTGGCAATGCCCTCGACCGCCGACGACGAGACTCGTCGGGCGATGTTCGACGCGGGAGCGGAGTGCGTGCTGCGCGGGTGGACGCGTCAGTAGGTGCGCGGTATTCCGAGAATCTTGGTCGCATCCACGGTCATACCCAACCGCGCCGTAGGAGCGAGTGTGGGCAGGTCCGGGACATCGTCGACATCGACGGTCGCAGCGCCCATCACGTCGGATCCGGCGATCTCGAAGTCCGACATCGCGCGCCGTAGGTGGCTCGGAGTCGTTGCGAGCACCAGATTCTCGACGCCGATCTCGGCTGCCAGTGCGGTGGTGCGCTGTGCGTTCTGCACCGTCGAATTCGCGGTCGATTCGGTGTGAATGCGATCGGCCGCGATGCCTTCGTCGACGAGCCATCGGTGCATGGCCTCGGCCTCGGTGATACCGCTCTGCGGATTCCCGCCGGTGACGACGATGGGGGACTCGGGGGAGCGCTCCGCCGCGGCGACGGCCGAGCGTAGACGTGCCACCAACTCGTCTGTCATGCTGCCGTCACCCTCCAGCCCCAGCCCGAGCACCACGATCGCGGTACGCGGTCCGTCGGTGGTCGGGGCGAAATCGATTGTCTGCGTGGCGGCTTCGTCGATGATGGCGATGGCGCGATCGACTGCATCGGCGAGGGTTGGAGACAGGCCGCGCAGGCGGGTCCTGTGCTCCGTCAGAGCAGCGGTATCGGCGGTCGCGTTGGCATAGAACGTCTGCAGAGCTGCCACGTTGGCGTCGTCCGGGGCAGCGGTTGCGAGCGCATCGAGTGCCGCGAAACCGGCGTCGTAGC
The DNA here is from genome assembly GCF_002258965.1 of Rhodococcus sp. 05-339-2. Lineage (NCBI taxonomy): Bacteria > Bacillati > Actinomycetota > Actinomycetes > Mycobacteriales > Nocardiaceae > Rhodococcus > Rhodococcus sp. 05-339-2. The sequence goes on along the minus strand of NZ_NOYW01000018.1, from coordinate 551,271 downwards.
GCCCCTTCACCAATGCATTCTGCGCGTCGTTGTAGCGCTCCGCGTCGGCCGAACGGACCGTTTCGGCGACGGTTGCCGGGGCCGAGGCCTCGGGCGCGGCAACCGCCGAGATCGAGCCGAACCCGACAGCGAGCGCGGCGGCGCAGGACACCACGGCAACGCGAACGGTCGGTCGTACTCGGCCTTGTCGCACTACTGACGTCCTTTTCGAGCGGTGACGGGTTTCCGCCACCCTAGCTCAATTCGGTGCCGGTGTGACTGGTGTGAGCAGAGTTGTTCGAGTTACATGAATGTACTTCTGAGCAGGGACTTCTTCCGTCACAAAGTGACCGGGGCGCGTCCGCGATCGGCGGGTTCGATGGTCACCTCGGCATCGGGAAGAAAAACGCGCTCGGTCGTCGTGGTGCCGTCGACGCCGTCGGTCACGGTCACCGCCACGTTCTCGGCGACCTGGCCTGCGCTTTCGATGAACCCGGTCGCGACACCCTCTTCTATGAGCAGGTGATCACCCACCAGGAGAAGAAGCTCGTCCGCCGTCACCGTTCGTCTGCCGCCCACATCTTCGATAGTCATGAATCCCACCGTAATGCGCGGCGCTGCACAGCGCCGTCGCATGTTCGACAATCTCTGCATGACCGAACGGCGGAAGACATGGACAGCGCCCACACCCGAACAGGTCACGGGTCCGCTCGTCGGCGACGAGCGGCCGATTCTCGAAGGAATGCTGCAGTGGCATCGAGCGACACTGCTCAACATCTGCGCCGGTGCCGACGCCGAACAGTTGGCGTGGCGACCGTTTCCGCACTCGACGCTCTCCCTGCTCGGACTCGTGCGTCATCTGGCGAAGGTCGAGCGCATCTGGTTCCGAGAGCGACTGGAGTCGATGTCGTTCGCTCCGATGTACGACGCGGCGTTCGGTAAGGACTCCGACTTTCTGGGAGCGACCGAGTCCGGGGCCGAATCCGACTTCGCGCGATTCTCCGCCGAGTGCGGTGCCTCGGACGAGATCGCGGCCCGGCACTCGTTGGACGATCTGGTCGACTCGCGCGGTGGGCCGATGTCGCTGCGGATGGTCTACGTGCACATGATCGCTGAATATGCCCGGCACAACGGACACGCGGACATCATCCGCGAACAGATCGATGGAGTCATCGGCCGTTGAGGGCATAGCGTAGACACACCACCCGACCCCCTACGAAAGAAGGTGTTTCGGTGACCGATTCCGATGCAGCACTCGACCCGACCTCGCTGCGCCCGTCGTTGTACATCGACGGACAGTGGCAGGGGGCCGGTGACGGCGGTACCAGAGACATCGTGAACCCAGCGGACGGCAGCACGGTCGCCGTGGTGGACGAGGCCACGCCGGACGACGCTCTGCGGGCGGTGGCAGCCGCGCGAGCGGCGTTCGACGACGGACCGTGGCGCTCGGTCACGGTGGCCGAGCGCCGCGATCTGCTGAACCGCATCGCCGATCTGCTCCAACGCGACAAAGCGACGTTGGCGCGCATCGAGACCCTCGACACCGGAAAGACATACGGCGAGAGCGAGATCGACATCGACGACGTGACGTCGGTCTTTCGCTTCTACGCCGATCTCGCTGTGGTGCAGGCCGATCGTCTGATCGACGTCGACCGACCCGAAATCCTGAGCCGTGTGGTGCACGAGCCCATCGGTGTCTGCGTCATGATCGCACCGTGGAACTACCCACTGCTGCAGATCTCGTGGAAGATCGCCCCCGCGTTGGCAGCCGGCTGCACCATGGTGCTCAAGCCGAGCGAGGTGACTCCGCTGTCCACCATCGCGTTCACCAAGCTGGTGGAAGAAGCCGGAGTGCCGGCCGGTGTGGTCAACCTGCTGCAGGGCAGCGGCGCGGTTCTCGGGGACGCGCTCACCAGGAACCGCGACGTCGACTTCGTCTCGTTCACCGGCGGACTGGCGACGGGCAGACACATCCTGGCCGCGGCGGCCGAGAACGTCACCAAGGTGGCCGTCGAACTCGGCGGCAAGAATCCACACATCGTGTTCGCCGATGCGGTGGCCGACGAACAGGCGTTCGCCGACTCGGTCGACAACGTCCTGACCGGAGTTTTTCTGCACTCGGGTCAGGTGTGTTCGGCAGGCACTCGACTCATCATCGAGGAATCGGTCGCCGACCGCTTCGTCGCTGCGGTGGCCGAACGGGCGAAAACCATCGTCATCGGGCCGGGCATGGACCCGGCGAGCGAGACCGGGCCACTGGTGTCGCAGGCACAGCGAGAGAAGATCGAAGCCTTCGTGGCGACCGGCGTCGAGGAGGGCGCGACGCTGGTCATCGGCGGAACGAAGCCGGACGATCCGGCCCTGGACAAGGGTAGCTATTTTCTGCCGACGATCTTCGACCACTGCAATCGGTCCATGAATATCGTGCAGGAGGAGACATTCGGGCCCATACTCACTGTGGAGCGCTTCGGCACCGAGGCCGAAGCACTCCTGTTGGGTAACGATACGAATTACGGTCTCGCCGCAGGAGTTCGGACATCGGACGCCGCGCGAGGCGAACGGATGGTCCGTGGGCTTCGCCATGGCACGGTGTGGCTCAACGACTTCGGTGTCTACACCGCTGCCGCGGAATGGGGCGGCTTCAAACAGTCCGGCAACGGACGCGAGCTCGGACCGTCCGGAATGTCCGAATACCAAGAGGCAAAGCATATTTGGCACAACACCTCACCCACCGCGGCGGGGTGGTTCGGTACCCGATAGCGAAAGATCGGAAAGGCCAGGCGCATGGCACTACTGAACGACAATTCGAGCGGAATGGACGACTTCGGTTACAAGGAGTCACTCGATCGAAGTCTCGGGAAATTCGCCAGCTTCGCCGCGGGAGTCAGTTACATCTCCATTCTCACCGGCACGTTCCAGCTCTTCTACTTCGGTTTCGGCACCGCCGGGCCGGCGTATCTGTGGTCGTGGCCTGCAGTGTTCGTCGGCCAACTCTGCGTGGCCTTGTGCTTCATGGAGTTGGCCGCGAAGTATCCGGTGGCGGGATCGGTGTACAACTGGGCGAAGCTGTTGGGCCGCAGGATCGTCGGCTGGTCGGCGGGCTGGTTGATGCTCACGGCATCGATCGTGACACTGTCTGCCGTCGCTCTGGCTCTGCAGTTGAACCTGCCACGTATCTGGAGTGGGTTCCAGATCATCGGTGACGGCTCGGGTGCCACCGACTTCGCGGCCAACGCAGTGCTGCTCGGTGCGATTCTGATCGCGATCACCACCACGATCAATGCGCTCGGAGTCCGGCTGATGGCCATGATCAACAGTGCGGGCGTGTTCATCGAACTCATCGCTGCCGTTCTCATCGCGATCCTGCTCGCGGCCAACATCACTCGCGGGCCGGAGGTGTTCTTCTCGACCAACGGCTACGGAGCCGGCGAGAGCGGCGGCTACCTCGGTGCCTTCCTGGTCGCGTCGCTGGCGTCGGGTTACGTGATGTACGGATTCGACACCGCGAGCTCGCTCGGCGAGGAGACGGTCGAACCTCGGCGCACGGCCCCCAAGGCGATCTTTCGCGCCATCCTCGCCTCGTTCGTCATCGGCGGAGCCATCCTGGTGTTCGCCGTCATGGCCGCACCGGACCTGAACGATCCTTCCCTCGGCAGTCCCGACGGCAGCCTGCAGTCCATCGTCGAATCGGTGATGTGGGGCCCGCTGGGCACCGTCTTCCTCATCTGCATCGTCATCGCGGTCTTCGTTTGCTCACTGGCAGTGCACACCGCGGCGATCCGGCTCACGTTCGCCATGGCCCGAGACAACGCGTTGCCCTTCGGCGAGAGTCTGGCCAAGGTGAATCCGAAGACCCAGACCCCGGTGGTGCCCGCGGTGACCATCGGCGTGCTGGCCATCGTCATTCTCGTCGTCAACATCGGTCAGCCGCAGATCTTCACGGTCCTCACCTCGATCGCGATCATCATGATCTACCTCGCGTATCTGATGGTCACCGGTCCACTGTTGGTCAAACGAGTCAAGGGTGAGTGGCCGCCGGCAGATCTGAAGCCCGGCGGATACTTCACGATGGGCAGGTGGGGCCTGCCGGTCAACATCGCGGCAGTGGTGTGGGGCGCTGGAATGGCGATCAACCTCGCGTGGCCGCGCGAGGCCGTGTACGGAACCCCCTGGTACAACACGTTCGGAGCATTCGTCTACATCGGCGGCATCCTCGGCGTTGGCCTGCTGTGGTACGCAGTCAAGGGACGCAAGCACATCGGCACTCTGAAATCACATGCCTCCACGGGCAACTAGAAGGAGCGTGCAGTGACAGACACCCAGTTCGATTACGTCGTCGCAGGTGGCGGGACGGCGGGGTGCGTCCTCGCGGCACGTCTGAGCGAGGACCCCTCCGTCAGTGTCTGCCTCGTCGAAGCAGGGCCGACCGACGTCGGCGATAAGGCGATTCTCGAACTGGTGGAGTGGATGCACCTGCTCGACTCCGGCTACGACTGGGACTATCCCGTCGAGCCGCAGGAACGCGGCAACAGCTTCATGCGGCACGCGCGCGCGAAAGTGCTCGGTGGCTGCTCCTCGCACAACTCCTGCATCGCGTTTCACCCACCTGCGGAAACCCTCGACGATTGGGCGGCGGCCGGTGCGACGGGGTGGGGCGCGTCGGACATCCTGCCGTACGTCGCGCGCGTGGAGAACAACGACACGGGCCGCGGACACGACGGCCCCGTGCGAATCCGCGACGTGCCGCCGAACGATCCGTGCGGTGCCGCAGTACTCGAATCGGCCGCCGGGATAGGTCTTCCCACGGTCGCATTCAACCGCGGAACGCCTGTACTCAACGGTGCCGGTTGGTTTCAGATCAATGCGGGAGAAGACGGCTCACGCATGTCGACCTCGCATGCGTACCTGCACCCGATCATCGGCTCACGGCCGAACCTCGAGGTGCGCACCGACTGCTGGATCAGCGAGATTCTGATCGACGAATCGCTGACCGCGACGGGTGTGCGATATCAGCGCCCCGACCTGACGGGCTACGACACCGTCTCCGCACGGCGCGAGGTGATCGTGACCGCCGGTGCCATCGACACGCCGAAGTTGTTGATGCTCTCGGGAATCGGACCGGCAGCCCAACTGCGCGAGATGGGAATCACGGTGCGAGTCGATTCTCCCGGTGTGGGTGAGAACCTCGACGACCACGTCGAAGGTCTGGTGTTCTGGGAAGCGAGCAAGCCCATGGTCACCACGTCCTCGCAGTGGTGGGAGATCGGGGTGTTCGCGCAGACCGACGACTCGCTGAACTACCCGGACGTGATGATGCATTACGGCAGTGTGCCGTTCGACATGAACACCCTCCGCTGGGGCTACCCGACCACCGACAACGGATTCTGCCTGACTCCGAACGTGACGCAGGGGCGCTCGCGCGGCACTGTTCGTCTGCGCAGCAGAGATTTTCGTGACCGTGCCAAAGTGGACCCGCGCTACTTCACCGATGCCGACGGCCACGACGACGCGGTGATGCTGGCCGGACTGAAGCTGGCGCGCGACATCGCCGCGCACGGTCCACTCTCGGAATGGATCGAGCGCGAACTCGCCCCAGGGCCCGAGGCCGTCACCGACGACGACCTGCTCGACTACGTGCACAAGACCCACAACACGGTCTATCACCCGGCGGGCACGGCGCGGATGGGCTCGGTGGACGACGCCATGGCCGTGCTGGATCCGGAATTACGAGTCAAGGGAGTCTCGCACCTGCGCGTGGTCGACGCGTCGGCGATGCCGAAGCTGCCGTACGTCAATCCCAACATCACGGTGATGACCATGGCGGAGAGATGCGCCGACCTGATCCGTGGCGGATAGATCGGAGCTGGCCGATTTCCTCGGCGCGCATCCACCGTTTCAGGGCGCGCCACCGGCTGTGCTGGCCGAGGTGGCCGCGGCGGCCGTCGAACGCGAGTACGGCAGTGGCGCATGGGTTGTGGACCCTCGACGGATGGACGTCTCGACCGATACCGACACCGTATGGGTGGTGCATACCGGGCGCGTGGTGATCATGCACCCCGACGCGACCTCTCCCACCGAGGTGCCGATCGACACCATCGGTGAAGGTGGCGTCTTCGGATTCTCGGCTCTGCTGTCCGGTGGAACTGTCGAATTCCGAGCGCGGGCACTCGAACCGAGTGTCGTCCTGCAGTTGCCCGGTGCACTGGTTCGGCCGTTGTTCGCGACGCCCACCGGTCTGGCGTTCCTGGCCGATGCCGTCAATTCGTCGTCTGCATACCGTGGGGGACCGGTCGAGGGTAGCGCAGGCCGCACTGTCGGTGAATTGCTCTCGGCCCCAGCGGTGTTCGTACCCGTCGGCACCACCGTTCGAGACGCCGTCCGGCACATGACCGATCAGGGCAGCTCGTACGTTCTGGTTCCGCTGCGTGGCTCGCGCCATGGCATATTCACCGACCGAGACCTCCGAATTCGTGTGGTGGCCGCCGGGATCGGAGTCGATACTCCGATAGAGCAGGTGATGACGGCACCCGCCGAGACCGTCACGGCGGACCGGCTGGCCGGCACCGTGCTGATGGACATGCTCGAACTGGGGCTGCGGCACATGCCCGTGGTGTCCGATCGGGGCGAGGTTCTCGGTGTCGTCGAGGATTCCGATCTGCACGCTGCCTCGACTCGACGCAGTTTCGTGGTGCGCCGAGCGGTGGCGTCGGCTTCGACCTCCGCCGAACTCGCCGACGCAGGCAGGCTCGTGCCCCGACTGGTGGTGGATCTGTTCCAGGGCGGAACCGATGCGATGGCGGTCAGCGCGATCCTCTCCGTCGTGGTGGACAGCATCGTCCGCCGTGCCGTCGAGATCGAATGGACTGCACGTCCGGACGTGCCGCGTGACCGATTCGCCTGGATCACTCTCGGCAGCGTGGCGCGTCGAGAAGCCATGCCCTCCTCGGACGTCGACAGTGCGCTGAGCTGGGCGGACACCACCGCCGACCCCGAGGTTCGAGGGAAAGCGAACGCGGTGCAGAGAACCCGCGACGAGGCGTTGATGGACTTGGCCGCCCGTGTGCACGAGAGCCTCGACGGTGCCGGGCTACCGTCGGACACCAACGGCGCGGTCGCGAGCTCACCTCGATTCGCACGCTCGGCCGGTCAGTGGGAACGCGCCGCGGCGCACTGGCTCAGCAACCCCTTCGGCCAACGTGGCAATCCGGCAGAGGACTCCGGCCTCATCATGTCCTCGCTGATGATCGACGGCAGAGTGGTGTGGGGCCCGAGAGAACTGCACACCGTGCCCGAGGCCTACCGCCGACTGCTGGTCGATCACCCCGACGCACTGCGGTTGCAGCTGCGTGATGCGCTCGCCGGCCGCGCTCGGCTGCGATCGCTACGCGACGTCCTGGCTCGGCGCGGCGGGACGTTCGATCTCAAGGCCCACGCGCTGACGCCCATCGTCAACCTCGCTCGCTGGGGTGGGCTGTCGGTCGGCATGGCCTCGGCCTCCACGCCGGCGCGACTCGCCGCGGCGTCGGGTAACGGCATGCTCTCCGAACGTGATGTCACTGCACTGTCCGAGGTGTTCGCGCTGCTGCAACGGCTCCGACTGTCGCATCAGATCGACCAGATCACAGCGGGCCACCGCCCCGGCGACGTGCTGATCATGGCCGATCTGTCGCCGCTCGAACGAAGCCTGCTGACCGACGGCATCCGCGAGATCGCCGCGGTACAACGACGCGTCGGCTACCTCGCGGCCAACGTCGGCGTGCATCGATGACCGCCAACGACCAGACTGTGTGCCGTGACCACCAATCCCGTGAGCGTTCCCACCCCGTCCACCGTCGAACACAATCGGTTGGCCGAATCGCCCGGAGTCAGCGGACCGTGGCGCCAGTGGGGTCCGTATCTGGCGGGACGGCAGTGGGGCACAGTGCGCGAGGACTACTCCGAAGACGGGAACGCCTGGGCGTCGTTCCCTTTCGACCAGGCACACAAGCGGGCCTACCGCTGGGGCGAGGACGGGATCGGCGGAATCTGCGACCGCTTCGGGTTCCTCAACTTCTCGTTCGCACTGTGGAACCGCAAGGACCCGATCCTGAAGGAACGTCTGTTCGGCCTCGCCAACGAAGAAGGCAATCACGGCGAGGACGTCAAGGAGTACTTCTGGGCCGTCGACGGAACACCGACGCACAGTTGGATGCAGTGGCTCTACCGCTACCCGCACGCGGAGTACCCCTACGCCCACCTGCGAGAAGAGAACGCTCGACGCGGACGTGACGACCGCGAGTACGAGCTGGCCGACACCGGCATCCTCGACGAGAACAGATTCTTCGACGTCCAGGTCACGTACGCCAAGGCCTCGCCCGACGACATCTGCATCACCATCTCGATCACCAACCACGGCCCCGAGGCGGCATCGGTGGACCTGTTGCCGCACCTGTGGTTGCGCAACACCTGGTCCTGGGGACGCGACGAGCGGGGCGGAACACTGGCGCAGCTGAGCCCGCCGGACCTGATGGCAGGTGGACTCGAAGCGATCGCCGTCGATCACGGATTTCTCGGTCGGTACTACCTCAGTGCCGAAGGCACGCCGGCAGTTCTGTTCTGCGACAACGAGACCAATGCCGAAGCCCTGTGGGGGCAGGAGAACATCTCGTCCTACCCCAAGGACGGCATCGGCCGCCGAGTCGTCGACGGGGAACTCGATGCGGTCAACCCCGAGCAGACGGGAACGAAGGCTGCGTTCTGGTATCGCTTCGACGACATCGCCTCGGGTGCAACGGAATCGGTCAGGCTGCGGCTCTCGCCCAACCGCCCGGACGAGCAGACGTTCGGGGCCGGATTCGATGCCGTCAACGTCGATCGCCAGGTCGAGGCGGACGAGTTCTACGGTGCCGTGATCGGTGCCGATCTCACCGATGTCGACCGGCACGTGGCACGGCGCGCGTACGCCGGCCTGTTGTGGACCAAGCAGCTCTATCGATACGACGTCGAGGAGTGGATCGAGGGCGACAAGGTCGGAGCTCCGGCACCGGACTCGCGGCAGGACCCGGGTGGGCGCAACGCGCACTGGCGTCACCTGGCATTGGCCGATGTGATCTCGATGCCCGACGAGTGGGAGTATCCGTGGTTCGCGGCCTGGGACCTGGCCTTCCACGCGATTCCGTTGGCGCACGTGGACGCCGATTTCGCCAAGGAACAGTTGGTGCTCATGTGCCGGGAATGGGCCATGCACCCCAACGGTCAACTGCCTGCGTACGAATGGGAGTTCGGTGATGTCAACCCACCCGTGCACGCGTGGGCGGCGTGGCACGTCTATCGCATCGACGGCTACCGGGATCGCGAATTCCTGGTGCGGGTGTTCACCAAGCTGCTGCTCAACTTCGCGTGGTGGGTCAACCGCAAGGACTCCGAGGGCTCGAACATCTTCGAGGGCGGATTCCTCGGCATGGACAACATCGGACTGTTCAACCGATCTGCACCACTGCCTCCCGGCTTCCGACTCGAGCAGTCCGACGCGACCAGTTGGATGGCGTTCTACTGCCAGCAGATGTTCAAGATCGCACTCGAGCTCGCGCGGCACGACAGCGCCTGGGACGACGTCGCGACGAAGTTCTTCTCGCACTTCCTCTCGATCGCGAAAGCCGTCAATTCGTTCGGTTCGCAGCATATTTCGCTCTGGCACGAGGAAGACGGCTTCTTCTACGACGTTCTCGTCCAACCTCAGGGCGATGCGGTTCCGATGCGGGTGCGATCGATGGTCGGCCTGCTGCCCATCCTCGGGGCCACCGAGATTCCGCCGTGGGTCGAGGAGGAATGCCCCGACCTCACCGCCCGTCTGCGTTGGGTTCAGCGTCGACGGCCGGAGATGGTCAGCCCACTGCTGGCTCGGCGTGAGGGCGGCGAGGTGCGGATGCTGCTCACGCTCGTCCAGCCCGAGCGTCTCAAGCGCATCCTCTCGCGGATGTTCGATTGCGAGGAATTCCTGTCGCAGTTCGGAATTCGATCGCTGTCTGCCTCGTATCGCGAGCCGGTGACCTTCGACGTCGACGGACGAAGCCTGTCCATCGAATACGAGCCGGGGGAGTCGCGTACCGGAATGTTCGGTGGTAACTCGAATTGGCGTGGACCGGTGTGGTTCCCGGTGAACGTACTGCTGGCCGACAAGCTGCGCGCGTACGGCCGGTACTACGGCGACTCGTTCACCATCGAGATCCCCACCGGCTCGGGCAACCACCGCACCCTCACCGACGCCGCCGATCTGATCGACAACGGTCTCGCCGGACTGTTCCGGCCGGTGGACGGCAAGCGGCCCGCGGACGGCGATCGCATCGAGTCCAGTGCCGACCCGTTGTGGTCCGAGCATCCCAGTTTCAACGAGTACTTCGACGGAGACACCGGCGAGGGACTCGGGGCAACCCACCAAACCGGGTGGACAGCGCTGGTGGCGCACCTGCTCAGGCCGCGTCTGCCGCTCTGAGGGCCTGCGGCCCATGTGAGTGGAACTTCGTAGTGGGCTACGAAGTTCCACGCACATGCGGCGGAGCCGCATAGTCTGGCGGGATGAAGATTCGCGGCGCAGTACTCGAAGAAATCGGCCGATCTCGTCCCTTCGCGGACTCGCATCCCATCACCGTCTCGGACCTCGAGCTCGGTTCGCCGGGCGACGGCGAACTGCTGATCAGAATCGAAGCCGCGGGGCTGTGCCACTCGGACCTGTCGGTGGTCGACGGCAATCGAGTTCGTCCGGTCCCGATGCTGCTCGGCCACGAGGCCGCAGGCCGAGTCGAGGAAGTCGGACCGGGCGTCGACGACATCGCGATCGGTACCCGCGTCGTCATGACGTTCCTGCCGCGCTGCGGCGAGTGTGCCGGGTGCGCCACCGACGGTCAGATGCCGTGCATCACCGGTAGCGCGTCGAACAATGCCGGGACCCTGCTCGGCGGCGGCATCAAGTTGCACCGTGACGGGCAAGAGGTCAAACATCACCTCGGAGTCTCCGGATTCGCCACCCATGCGGTGGTGAGCCGAAAGTCCGTGGTGCCGGTCGAGGACGACATCCCGGCCGATATCGCCGCAGTTCTCGGTTGTGCGGTACTGACCGGCGGTGGCGCGGTGCTCAACGCCGGAACTCCGACGCCCGGTCAATCGGTGATGGTGGTGGGTCTCGGCGGAGTCGGCATGGCCGCCGTTCTGACAGCCGTATCGGTGGGTGCAGGCGAGGTGATCGGAGTCGACGGAGTCCCGGACAAGCTCTCCACCGCAACCGATCTGGGCGCAACGCAGGTCTATTCACCGGCCGAGCTCGCCGAGAAGGGAATCAAGGCCGATATCGTGATCGAGGCGGCAGGCAACGCCCGAGCCTTCGAAACTGCCGTCGCTGCAACGGCTCCCGGCGGCAAAACCATCACCGTCGGTCTCCCGTCGCCCGACGCCCGCTCGTCCATCTCGCCGCTGGGCCTGGTGGCCGAGGCGCGCACGATCATCGGCAGCTACCTGGGCTCCGCCGTCCCGGCGCGCGATATCCCGACCTATGCCCAGATGTGGCGTGAGGGACGGCTTCCCGTCGAGAAGCTGATCTCCTCGAGAATCACGTTGGACGAGATCAACCGCGGCATGGACGAATTGGCCGACGGCAACGCGATCCGTCAGGTCATCGTCTTCGACTGAGCATCAGCTGTTGGCGGCGGTCGCGACCCACCGGCCGCGCTGCGTCGAGATCTCGATGGGATGGTCGAAACACTTACTGATGTTTGCGGTGGTCAGCACCGCGTCGACGGCTCCCTGCGCCAACACCTTTCCGTTGCGGATGAGCAGGGCGTGGGTGGTCGAGACGGGGATCTCTTCGAGGTGGTGCGTCACCAGAATGCTCGCCAGGCTCGGGTGCTCGGCCCGCAACGAGTCGAGCGCACCGAGGAGTTGTTCGCGGGCAGCGAGATCGAGTCCGGTGGCGGGCTCGTCGAGCAACAGCACTGCGGGGTCGGGGAGCAGGGCGCGCGCGATGAGCGCTCGGCCACGTTCTCCCTGGGAGAGCGTGTGCCACGATGCCTCGGTGCGATGGGCGACGCCGAGGGAACCGATCAACCGATGGGCACGGGCGATCTGGTCCTCGGTGGCCGACCATCTCGGGATCAGGTCGGGAGTGTTGGTCAGGCCGGTCAGCACCACCTGGAACAGAGTCAGCGGAGCCTCGACCGTCAGACGGGGATCGACGTGGCCGATGCGCGTCCGCAATTCGCGCATGTCCACCCGGCCGAGGCGATGCCCGAGAACGTGCACGGAACCGTGCGTGGGATGCACCACGGCACCGAGCAAGCTGAGCAGAGTGCTCTTACCTGCGCCGTTCGCACCGAGCAACACCCAGTGCTCGCCCTCCTCGACCCGTATCGTGGCGTCGCTGAGCAGGTATCGGCCGCCGCGGACGACATCGACTCGGTCGGCGAACAGGACGCTGGATGGCACCGGACGACCGTAGCTGCCGGTGCGGATCGCGGAGAAGTAGGCTCTGAGGTCGGTAGAACCGACAAGACGACGAAACGAGTGTGGGTACGACGTGAGTGCAACGGCACCTGTTCGAGTAGGGGTACTGGGGTCACGCGGCAAGGTCGGTCAGGCAATCTGTGCCGCCGTCGAGGCGGCCGACGATCTCGAGCTCGTGGCGACCGTCGACCAGGGTGATCCGCTGGCGAATTTCGTCGACGCGAACGCCCAGGTGGTTGTCGATTTCACCCATCCCGACGTGGTGATGGACAACCTGCAGTTCCTGATCGAGCAGGGCATCCATGCTGTGGTCGGTACCACCGGTTTCGACGACCGGCGGCTCGAGCAGGTTCGCGAATGGCTGGCGGGATCGCCGCAGACGGGTGTGCTGATCGCGCCCAACTTCGCCATCGGTGCGGTGCTGTCGATGCGATTCGCGCAGCAGGCAGCGCGGTTCTTCGACTCCGTCGAGGTGATCGAACTGCACCACCCCAACAAGGCCGACGCGCCGTCGGGCACGGCGTATCGCACTGCCGCGCTGATCGCCGAGGCACGCGCCGCCGCAGGAACTCCGACGAGCCCCGATGCGACGACCACCGAACTCGACGGCGCACGTGGTGCCGACGTGGACGGCGTGCGGGTGCACTCGATCCGGCTCGCGGGACTCGTTGCGCACCAAGAGGTTCTGCTCGGCACGCAGGGGGAGACGCTGAGCATCAGGCACGATTCGCTCGACCGAACATCCTTCGCGCCCGGAGTCCTTCTGGGAGTCCGCGAGATCGCCGGACGACCGGGGTTGACCGTCGGGCTCGATCCGCTGCTGGATCTGTGAGCTGATCGACGGTGAACAAGACGACGAAGGTGCTCGCCATCATCACGGTGATGGTGCTGATCCTCGGCTTCTACTTCTTCCTGCTCGGTCAGCGCGGTGTGACGCTGATCCAGAACGGTGGAGTGGCGAGCATCTCCCTGGGGATCGGGGTCCTGCTGCTGCCGATACTCGGGTTGTGGATCGTGTGGGCCACCTTGAAAGCCGGTTTCGACCATCAGAGGCTGGCATCGCGCATTCACGAGGAAGGCCTCGAACTCGACGTCTCGGACCTTCCGCGCAGACCGTCGGGACGCATCGAACGTGATGCCGCAGACGAGTTGTTCCAACGGATCAAGACCGAGTGGGAGAAGGATCCGGACAACTGGCGCAACTCGTACCGGTTGGCTCGTGCCTACGATTACGCCGGTGACCGCGGGCGGGCCCGCGAGACGATGAAGCGCGCCGTGGCACTCGAACGGAACGAGAACTGACCGTCGATGCCGCGCACCCTGCTGGTCGTTCATCACACCCCGAGCCCGCTCACACGTGAGCTGCTCGAGGCAGTGCTCGACGGCACACACGACCCCGAGATCACCGGCGTCGACGTACGCAGTGTGCCTGCTCTCGGTGCGACCGTTCCGGATGTCCTCGGTGCCGACGGATTTCTCTTCGGAACGCCGGCGAACTTCGGGTACATGAGTGGGGCGCTGAAACACTTCTTCGACACCGTGTACTACCCGTGCCTCGGTGCCGTTGCCGGAAAGCCCTACGCCGCTTGGGTTCACGGCAACGACGACACCGTGGGTGCCGGACGGGCCATCGAGAAGATCGCGTCGGGTTGGGGCCTCGAGAAGGTCTTCGGGACCGTACACATTGCCGAGAGCGGCAAGCCCGCACGTGAACGCTGCTACGAATTGGGCGGAACCGTCGCGGCGGGGCTGTCCGACTGACGGTGGCGGTTTCCCGACGGGCTTCCACGATGACGCGCGCGCCCCGAGAACTACGACGGTCCGTCCGACACCCGCGACGGCCGACGCCATCAGGTCCGTCCCGGGTCGCCACCGAATTCAGTCGGAATCGTCGGGGGAGTCGGCACGCAGAATCTCGTCGGCGGGAATCTGCAGCGGAATCTCGAGCAGCCGCTCCGGCCAGCTCGGATACGCGGGCCTGATCCACACCCGGTTGTCGTCGAGTTGTGTCATCAGCACCCGCCGCCAGGGCCAATCGTCATGCGGTGCGGACAGGTCCGTCTCCGGCTCGAGTGGTAGCGGGGCCTTCGTCCAGTGCGGCGCCGACAGCGATGCCAGACCCCGATCCTCCAGGTGCTCGATTGCGCGCTCGATCGGAACGCCCCGAGCCACGGTGACCCCGACAGGATTGACGGCATCGACGAGATAGCCCTCGTCGTACTCGTCCCGCGTATTCGATTCGTGCGCGACGGTCCATCCGATCACTTCGCCGTCGGAGGCCCGTTTGACGGGCAGGCGACTGCGCCACCGTTCGATATCCACTTTCTCGAAGATACCCGGAGCCGATAGTGACTTCGGCACAGAAACTATTCCTGATTGTGAGCAGCCGGGGCGGTGCCCGTGTTTGACTGCTAGGGCTCGTACAAGTTTGTACCACTTTCTATTCCAAGGGATTTCGATGACCCTCCCCATTCTCGACCGGTCCAGAATCGTCGCCACACCCGAGTGGAGTCGCTGGTTGATACCCCCGGCGGCCCTGTCGATTCACCTCGCGATCGGGTCCGCCTACGCCTGGAGCGTGTTCAAGAACGCCATCTCGCAGCCCGACGCGCTCGGACTCAGCGGAACCGTCACCGCCATTCCGTTCCAGCTCGCCATCGTCATGCTCGGCCTGTCCGCGGCGATCTTCGGAACCCGCGTCGAGAAGAACGGTCCACGGTGGGCCATGGCCGTCTCCCTGGTCTTCTTCGTCTCCGGACTGTTGCTGTCCGCGCTCGGCATGGCCCTCGGACAGTTCTGGCTGGTGATCTTCGGCTACGGATTCGTCGGCGGCATCGGCCTCGGAATCGGCTACATCTCACCTGTCTCGACGCTGATGAAATGGTTCCCCGACCGGCCGGGTATGGCCACGGGAATCGCGATCATGGGCTTCGGCGGCGGCGCACTCATCGCGTCTCCGCTCACCAGCCAGCTGATGGTCAACTTCGGCGGCTTCACCGACGGTTCCATCGCCAAGACGTTCCTCACGCTGGGCGTCGGATACGCGGTGTTCATGGCCCTCGGTGTCGTGCTCATCAGAGTGCCGGCCGAGGGATGGAAGCCGGCAGGCTGGACCCCGCCCGCGTCGTCGTCGATGATCTCGACGCACAACGTCTCGGCCGCGAACGCAGTGAAGACTCCGCAGTTCTGGCTGCTGTGGGTCGTGTTGTGCTTCAACGTCACTGCCGGAATCGGCATCCTCGAACGCGGATCGGGCATCTATCAGGACTTCTTTCCCGACGCGACCTCGCCCGAATCCCTTGCTGCCGCAGCCGCCGGTTTCGTCGCGTTCCTTTCCCTGACCAACATGATCGGGCGGTTCGTCTGGTCCTCGGTCTCCGATGTGGTCGGTCGCAAGAACATCTACCGGATGTATCTCGGTGTCGGAGCGTTGCTGTACCTGTACATCGCACTGTTCACCAACACCAACAAGATCCTGTTCATGGTCTCGGCTCTGTTGATTCTCTCGTTCTACGGTGCGGGTTTCGCGACGGTTCCCGCCTATCTCAAAGACCTCTTCGGTACGTACCAGGTCGGCGCGATCCACGGACGACTGCTCACCGCATGGTCGGTGGCCGGTGTGTTGGGGCCACTGATCGTCAATGCCATCGCCGACGCGGGTGAGCCGGGGACCACCGGCCGATACCTGCCGGCGTTCTACGTGATGATCGGCCTGCTGGTGGTCGGCTTCCTGGCCAACGAGGCGATCAAACCGGTCGCCTCCAAGTACCACGAATCCGATCACGCGGGTTCTGCAGCCACTACGGGAGTGAAGGCATGAGCGGCGTACAGAGGCAGGTCACGATGGCGGTCGCATGGGCGTGGGTCGGTGTGCCGTTCGCCTACGGACTGTACGAATTGATCCTCAAGGCGGCGAATCTGTTCAGTACCTGAGTCGACGTGTCGGTGGGCCGTGACAGGCTGGCCCGATGCAGGAGATGAGTGCCGCCGCCGCCCGCCGCACGGCCCTGGCCGCCCAGGGGCTGGCGTCGAGGCGGTCGCGTACTCGGCCGGCGAGCAGGGCCGCGGTGCACGCGGCGATCGACACCACCGGGTTGCTGCAGATCGACTCGGTGTCGGTGGTGGTTCGTGCGCACTATGCACCGGTGTTCAGCCGCGTCGGCGTGTACGACCGCTCGATCGTCGACGACGCCGCATGGACCGACACCGCTCGTCGGCCCCGTCGATTGGTGGAGTACTGGGCACACGAGGCCGCGCTGCTACCCGTCGAGGACTGGGCGCTGATGCGGTGGCGAATGGAGCTGTATCGACACGGGCGGTGGGGCGGAGCTGCCCACATTCTCGACCGTGAACCGACTCTTGTCGACGACGTCCTCGCGGTGATCGGCGACAACGGTGCGGCCAGCGCAGGTGAGATCGAGAAGCACCTCGAGGTGGACACACCCGGTCGCAAGGGGCCGTGGTGGGATCGCAGTGACGTCAAGGTCGTCTGCGAACAGCTGTTCGCGGCGGGCGTGGTGACCGTGCCGGCACGGACGGGTTTCGTGCGCCGGTACGAGCTCAGCGAACGGGTGATCCCGGACGACGTTCTGCGCAGGCGCGTCGACGAACCGTTCGCGGTACGTGCACTGATCGAGAAGTCCTCGCGGGCACTGGGAGTCGCCACCGAGCCGGATCTGAGGGATTACTACCGACTCTCGCAGAAGCAGGCCAAGGCGGCGATCGCCGAACTCGTCGAGGACGGTGTGCTCGAACAGGTGACCGTTCGAGGCTGGAACGCACCGGCATTCCTGCACCGCGAGGCCAGGACACCGCGAACGGCCACCGCTGCCGCTCTGCTGTGCCCGTTCGATCCGATGATCTTCTACCGGCCGCGGGTCCAGCGAATCTTCGACTTCCACTATCGAATCGAGATATACACCCCACAGCACAAGCGAGTTCACGGCTACTACGTGTTTCCCTTTCTGCTGGACGGGCATCTGGTGGCCCGACTCGATCTCAAGGCGGTGCGAGCGCGGTCCGAGCTGCACGTGGTCGCGGCCTTCGTCGAAGGCGACCGCAACGCGGGCGACATCGCGCCTCGACTGCGAGAGGTGCTGCGGCAGATGGCGGATTGGCTCGAACTCGAACGCGTGGTGGTGGGTGACCGGGGAGACCTCGTCGCCGCATTGCGTTGACCTTCGTCGGCTGGGTCGGGTCCCGCCGAAGTGCACTCGGGCAGAATCGGTGCCACTATTCGAACCGTGACTTCACGCCGGTCGGACACCGCTACGGAACTCCCACCCCAGGTCGTCGTCCTGTTCGGGGCGACAGGAGACCTGGCCAAGCGAAAACTGCTGTCCGGGATGATGCATCTGGCGCTGTCCGATCTCGCGCCGAACATCCGGGTCGTCGGAACCTCGCTCGAAGAGATGTCGACCGACGAATTCCGCGCTCTCGCTCGCGAATCGATCAACACCTACTCGAGCCGCAAAGTCGGCGACGAGCAATGGAGTCGTTTCGCCTCGCGACTGACCTACGTGTCGCAGAAGGCAGGACCGGCGGCGCTGGGGGAGGCCGTGGCCGAGGCCGAGATCGAACTGGGCGGAAGCGCCAAACGGCTCCACTACCTGTCCGTTCCGCCGAGAGCTGCTCTGGCAGTGGTGGATACGCTCGCGTCGGCAGATCTGGTCAAGCGCTCCCGAATCATCATGGAGAAGCCGTTCGGCACAGACCTCGAGAGCGCGATCGCCCTGAACGCTCGGGTTCACGAGACGTTCGACGAGGATCAGATCTTCCGGATCGATCACTTTCTCGGCAAGGAACCCGCGCAGAACATCCTGGCCTTCCGCTTCGCCAACGGGTTGTTCGAGCCGATCTGGAATCGCAACTTCATCGATCACGTCCAGATCGACATCCCGGAGAAGCTCGCCCTCGACGGACGAGCCGGGTTCTACGAATCCACCGGCGCGTACAAGGACATGGTGGTCACCCACCTGTTCCAGGTGCTGGCATTCATGGCGATGGAACCGCCGACGGCGCTCGAACCCCGCGCCATCAGCGAGGAGAAGAACAAGGTCTTCCGGTCCATGATGCCGCTCGACCCGAAAAACGTTGTCCGAGGCCAGTACACGGGCTATCGCTCGGAGGAGGGTGTGGCCGCCGACTCCGACACCGACACCTTCGTGGCCCTCAAATGCGAGATCGACAACTGGCGCTGGGCCGGAGTGCCCTTCTACCTGCGCAGCGGCAAACGCCTCGCCGAGGGGCAGCGCATCATCTCGATCGCGTTCAGGGAACCACCGAAGAGCATGTTCCCGGCCGGCTCGGGCGTGGGTGCGCAAGGTCCCGACCACCTGACCTTCGACCTCGCGGACGCCTCGAAGGTGTCACTGTCGTTCTACGGCAAGCGTCCAGGACCCGGTATGCGTCTGGACAAACTCAGCATGCAGTTCGCCATCCAGGAAACCGAGCGGGTCGGCGACGTCCTCGAGGCGTACGAACGGCTCATTCTCGACGCCATGTACGGCGACCACACGCTGTTCACCACAGCCGAGGGTATCGAGCGGCTGTGGCAGGTGTCCGAGCCGCTGCTCGCCGATCCGCCCCCCGTTCGCCTGTACGCACCGGGGTCGTGGGGACCCAACGCGATCCACCAACTCATCGCCCCACACGCGTGGCGGTTGCCGTTCGAGCGGGAGTGGCGCGAGAAGAAGTAGGGCCAGCGCTCGCTCGAACTCCTGGGCTCAGTTGTTCCAGCCGCGCTCCTTGCGCATCTGATCGCGCAGTGCGCCCTGAACTGCTTGCGACAACCACGAATTGAGCGACACTCCGCTGTTGTTCGCGGCGTCCTCGGCACGTTCCTTGATCTGCTCGACCAGTCGCAGCGTCACCCGTCGCACCTCACCGGACACATCGTCCATGGTGGGGTAGTCCTCGGTGACGGGCTCCGCCGGATCGCCGTCGTGCAGACCGGGCACCGGGCTGTCGCGTCGAACATCGGCGTGCGCCTGCGTGCCGTCGAGACGAACGGTGACCGTATGTCCGTCCAGATCGTTCGAGACCTCGGCCGCGAAGTCGGACAGTGCGGTGAGCAGCATCAATCTGGCCGACGCTTCGGCCGTCTTTCCGAGAGCCTCCGCTGTCTGTCGGGTGTGCTCGTCTCCCAGGGCGGCCGCCGCGAGTAGATCCGTGCGCAGTGACGCGGTGTACTTGTCCAGTTCCATGACGCCAGTGTGACGCCATGAATGACGTCGGTCAAGGAGTGCTGGTGGCGTCATGTATCCGCACAGTGACGCCATCGCTCGCCGGGCATCGGTGCCGCGTTTAGGGTTGTGCGGTGTCAGCAGAAAACGAAGGTAGAGCTGTGCCGCGGACGGTTGCGTTGAGAGTGCAACTGGTCGCCCGAACCGAGTTCGTTCCGCCCGTCGACATCCCCTGGGAAACCGACGCGGACGGGGGACAGGCGCTGGTCGAGTTCGCCGGACGGGCCTGCTATCAGAGCTGGTCCAAGCCCAATCCCCGGACTGCGACCAACGCGTCGTACCTGCGGCATCTGCTCGACGTCGGACACCTCTCGGTTCTCGAACACGCGAGCGTGAGCTTCTACATCACCGGAATCTCACGCTCGTGCACGCACGAGCTGATTCGGCACCGGCACTTCTCCTACTCGCAGCTCTCGCAGCGATTCGTTCCCGAGCACGACGCCAACGTGGTTCTTCCGCCCGCAGTCGAAGGCGATCCCGAACTCGAGGCGCTGTTCGCCGCGGCCACCGAGGCCAGCCGGGCGGCCTACACCGAACTGCTCGGTGCACTCGAAGGAAAGCTGGAATCGGTCACCAACGCCGCGCTGCGAGGTAAGCAGGCGCGTCAGGCGGCCCGGTCGGTGTTGCCGAATGCGACCGAGACGAGGGTCGTGGTGAGCGGAAACTACCGCGCATGGCGACATTTCGTGTCGATGCGAGCCTCCGAACATGCGGACGTGGAAATTCGACGTGTTGCCGTGGAATGTCTGCGTAAGCTCGTGGACGTGGCTCCGGACGTGTTCGGCGACTTCGAGATCTCGACGCTGCCGGACGGCACGGAAGTCGCCCGCAGCCCGTTCGTGACCGAGGTCTGACGACGAGGTTCGGTTGCCTCGAAGACCGGGTATGCACCGGCGGTGTCGGCGGGGAGTCCCGCTGCGCGAGAGTGGGTAAAGCACCGGGTAATCTGCTGCCATGACCTACGGTGACGCCGCTCCATCCGTTGCGCCTGTGTTCGGTACGGTGCTCACTGCCATGGTGACCCCGTTCACAGCGGACGGTAAGTTGGACATCGATGCAGGCGTTCGGCTGGCACACCACCTCGTCGAGCAGGGCAACGACGGATTGGTTCTGGCCGGCACGACGGGCGAGTCGCCCACCACCACCGAGAACGAGAAGCTCGAACTGCTCCGTGCGGTGATCGCCGCGGTCGGCCATCGGGCTCGCATCATCGCCGGGGCAGGCAGCAACGACACCGCGCACAGCGTCGAACTCGCTCGTGATGCCGCTCGCGCAGGCGCGCACGGTCTTCTGGTCGTCACCCCGTACTACTCGCGGCCACCGCAGGCCGGTCTGTACGCGCACTTCACCGCGGTCGCGAATGCCACCGACCTGCCCGTGATGCTCTACGACATTCCGCCGCGATCGGTCGTTCCCATCGAGACCGAGACGCTGCGTCGGCTGGCCGAACATCCCCGGATCCTCGCGGTCAAGGACGCCAAGGGCGATCTGAACGCCGGTGCCGAACTGATCGCGTCGACCGGGTTGCAGTTCTACTCCGGCGACGACCCGCTCAACCTGCCCTGGCTCTCGGTGGGTGCCACCGGCTTCGTCAGCGTCATCGGCCACCTCGTTCCGGCGCGTCTGCGTGAGCTGCACACCGCTTTCATGATGGGCGACATCGCACGTGCACAGGCGATCAACGTCAGCCTCATCCCGGTCATCCGTTCGGTCGCGCGCCTCGGCGGCGTCAGCGCATCGAAGGCCGGCCTTCGCCTCATCGGACTCGATGTCGGCGAACCACGACTTCCCCAGGTGCCACCGAGCATCGACCACATCGAATTGCTCGCAGCAGAGCTGCGGGCGGCAGGAGTTCTTGTATGACACGACCGAACCGATCGCGCGGACGCGCAACCCGAAACGCCGGACCTCCCTCCGAGCGTCCGGCCCCGAAGCAGGGCCAACCGGCAGGATCCCGCCAGGGCAAGCCGATGGTGCAGAACTCTGCGCGCACTCAGCGTCCCGACAAGCGTCGTGAATTCGATCCGACGGAGCGCCTCGGCACACCGCCGAAGGCCCCGTTCAAGGGCCTTCGGGTGGTCGCACTCGGCGGCATCGGAGAAATCGGTCGCAACATGACGGTGTTCGAGCATCAGGGAAAGATGCTGATCATCGACTGCGGCGTGCTCTTTCCCGAGGACCAGCAGCCCGGCGTCGACCTGATCCTGCCCGACTTCCGCCACATCGAGAATCGCATGGCCGACGTCGAGGCAGTGGTCCTGACGCACGGTCACGAGGACCACATCGGAGCAGTGCCGTTCCTGCTGCGTCTGCGTCCCGACCTGCCCGTCGTCGGATCCAAGTTCACCCTCGCACTCGTCGCGGCCAAGTGCCGTGAGCATCGCTTGCGTCCCAACCTCGTCGAGGTCATCGAGGGCCAGCACACCCAGCACGGTCCGTTCGACTGCGAGTACTTCGCGGTGAACCACTCGATTCCCGATGCGCTTGCCATCGCCATCAGGACCGACGCCGGTCTGGTGCTGCACACCGGTGACATCAAGCTCGATCAGCTGCCGCTCGACGGTCGCCTGACCGACCTGGCCGGCTTCTCACGGCTCGGCGACGAGGGCGTCGACCTGTTTCTGGTCGACTCCACCAATGCCGAGGTGCCCGGATTCGTCACGCCGGAACGTGAGATCGGCGGAGTGCTCGACACCGTCATCGGCAAGGCGAAGCAGCGCGTCATCGTCGCGTCGTTCGCCAGTCACGTGCACCGCATCCAGCAGGTCATCGACGTAGCCGAGCGGTACAACCGCCGAGTGGCATTCGTCGGGCGGTCGATGGTCCGCAACATGCAGATCGCTCAGGACCTCGGTTACCTGCGTGTGCCCGACGGCCTCGAGGTCAATGTCGACACGGCCGCAACACTTCCCGACGACCGGTTGGTGCTCATCTCCACCGGCTCGCAGGGCGAGCCGTTGTCGGCGCTGTCCCGGATGGCTCGCGGCGAGCACCGCCAGATCAACGTCAAGGCGAACGACCTCGTGGTGCTGGCGTCCTCGCTGATTCCGGGTAACGAGAACTCGGTGTTCGCAGTGGTCAACGGCCTCGCCAAGCGAGGTGCCACCGTCGTGACGCAGCAGAACGCGAAGGTCCACGTCTCGGGCCACGCCTCGGCGGGTGAGCTGCTGTACCTCTACAACGCGGTACGGCCCACCAATGCCATGCCGGTACACGGCGAGTGGCGTCACCTGCGCGCCAACGCGGCGCTGGCCAAGGCGACGGGTGTTCCCGAGGACCGCGTGGTGCTGGCCGAGGACGGCGTGGTGGTCGACATGGTCGACGGTCTCGCCGAGATCGTCGGACAGGTGCCCGTGGGGCATGTGTACGTCGACGGCCTCTCGGTCGGTGACGTCGGCGATTCGACGCTCTCCGATCGATTGGTACTGGGCGAGGGCGGATTCATCGCGATCAGCGTTGCCGTCGACTCGGCCACCGGACGTGCGGTGACCGCACCCGAGGTGTCCGGTCGCGGGTTCTCCGACGATCCGGCCGCACTCAAGGAGGCCGGTCAACTCGTCGAGTCGGAGTTGCAGCGGTTGGCCTCCGACAACGTGTCCGATACGCATCGCATCGCGCAGGCCGTGCGCCGCGTGGTCGGTCGGTGGGTGGCGGACAAGTATCGCCGCAAGCCGATGATCGTTCCGACGATCATCGCGGTCAAGCCGCAGCCGCAGTCGAACTAGGCACGCCCGCAGCCGAACCGGACGCGATCGGCTAGACGAGCAGTCGCCAGAGTCCGATCAGACCGAGAACGACGATGGCACCACGCAGGGCCGCCGGCGAGAGCCGGCGGCCGTAGCGTGCTCCGACGGCTCCACCGATCAGAGAGCCGACCGCGATCAGTCCGGCTGCCTGCCAACTGATGTCGTCGAATCGAAAGATCGTGTACGTCACCGCCGCAACGACATTGACGACCAGTGACAGCAGATTCTTGGCGGCGTTCATCCGCTGCATGGTTTCGGGGAGCAGCGCCCCCATCACTCCGATGAGCAGAATTCCCTGTGCGGCAGTGAAATAGCCGCCGTAGATGCCGACCAGCAGAGTGCCTCCGGTGACCAACGCCATCCTGGTGCGACCGATGTGGTTCGCGGCCTTGCCCGCGGCCTCCGATCGACGCTTCGCCCAGGCCTGGATTCTCGGTTGTGCGACAACGAGGATCAGCGCGCCGATGAGCAACACCGGAACCACCGCGGCGAACACCGTTTCGGGCAGGTGCAGCAGCAGCCAGGCCCCGCCGAGTGCTCCGAAGAACGAGGCAGGCAACTGCCATCGCAGTCGATGCCACTGTCCGCGCAGCTCGCGGCGATAGCCCCACGTACCCGAGACACTTCCCGCGACCAGTCCCACCGCATTGGACATGGTGGCAACCACCGGGGGATAGCCGAATGCGACCAACGTCGGAAACGTGATCAACGTCCCGGAGCCGACGACGGCGTTGATGGCTCCGGCTCCGAACCCGGCGAGCAGGATGACGAGAATTTCCGATACCGGCACTGTTGGGAGGTTACCCAGGCAAAGGGTGGTATCCCGCGGCAGGATGCCGCTGGTTCCGTCTGGCCGTAGCCTGGAGCACGTGAGCCTTGCCCAGGATGAACGTTCCCAACTGGTCCAGACCCTTCTCGACGTGGGTCCCGATGCGCCGACGCTGTGCGGTGAGTGGACAGCGGCCGATCTGGCGGCGCATCTCGTCGTTCGGGAGCGACGCCTGGACGCCTCGCCGGGCATATTTCTGTCTCCGCTCGCGGGGTACACGGCGCGGGTTCAGCGATCCGTGGCGAACAAGCCGTTCGCCGCCGTGGTGGAGGACGTTCGGACCGGGCCGCCCATGTGGTCACCGTTCGCACTGCTGGACCCGTTGATCAACCTCGGTGAGATGTTCGTTCATCACGAGGATCTGCGCCGGGCAGGGGAGAATTGGACTCGGCGAGTGTTGCCCACAGCCGTGGAGACCCGACTGTGGACGCAGGTCCGTTTGGTGGGTCGGGGCGGTCATCGCTCGTCACCCGTACCGGTTCACGTACGCACACCCGATGGGCGACGGGCAACGTTCAAGGGCGGGTCCGGCCCCGGCGTGACCGTGGTGGGGGAGCCGTCGGAACTGCTGCTCTACGCATTCGGACGCGACCGGATCGAGGTTCTGTACGAGGGTTCGGCAGACGATGTCGCTGTCGTGAAGGCACTCGATCTGAGCTTCTGACACATTCGGCTCCGCTGTTACTGGTGTTGCGGATGGTTTCGACGGGGCTGTTGCGACTAGCCTGGGGGCATGGCAGGAAAGACCAGCACCTCCACCGCCAGGGCCGGGTCCAGTGGATCCGGCTCCTCGCGCGCGTCCGGCACCGCCCGTAAATCCGGTGGCGGCCGCACCGCGCGCACCGTCACCACGCCCAAGAAGCCCACCGCGCCGCGCAACCCGGCGACCTCCCGTGCGAACGCATCCTCGCGCGGCAAGGGGCCCGCCAGGGGTGCGTCTACGGCTCGGCGGCCTGCGGCGAAGAAGAAGTCACGCGGTGCTCTCGATGCGATCGGCCGGGGCATCGCGTCCACCTGGTCGATGGCGGCACGCGGAGTCGGTGCCACGACTCGGACGGTGAGCAAGGCAGCTGACATCGAGCACGGCCACCGCCGTGACGGCATCGCGCTCGGACTGATCGCCGTCAGCGTGGTCGTCGCCGCGAGTGTCTGGTTGAGCGCCGGGGGACCGGTCGGTGAATGGATAGAGGTGGGCATCCGCGCCGTCATCGGCGAAGCCGGCTACGTCGCGCCCGTGCTCGGTGTCGCGATCGCCGTTGTTCTGATGCGGTCCGAACCGCATCCCGAGGTACGACCGCGACTGGTCCTGGGCTCGATCCTGCTCGGTCTGCCGATCCTCGGACTGTGGCACATGGCCGCCGGTTCACCGACCGATGCCGCCGGCCGATCCGAGGGCGCAGGCTTCGTCGGCTACGTAGCGGGCGGACCCATCGCCGACGGCCTCACCGTGTGGCTGGCTGTGCCGCTGCTGCTGCTCGCCGGTCTGTTCGGAGTACTCCTGCTCACCGGCACCACCGTGCGCGACGTGCCGGATCGGATGCGAGCACTGTTCGGCACAGACAGTCGCGGTGACGAATACGACGAGTACGACCCGGCCGACTTCGGCTCCGAGTTCGGGGACGAGGGCTACGGCGACTACGACAGCAACTTCGACGCCGACGGCTACCCGGTCCACGGCAGCGCGGACCCGTACGACAACTACCCGACCGAGGAGTACATCCCGGTCACCAAGCCGCCCCGCGCGCGCAAGACCCCGCCACCCGAGGCGGCCACCGAGGTCATCGTGCCCGACGCGGCTGTCCCCGCACCTGCCCCCGAGCCGGTCGCGGCCCCACGACCCAAGCCCAAGCCGATCGTCAAAGCGGCCGAACCGAAGCAGGCAGCCGAGGACGACAAGATCGTCGTCGATCGAGTCGTCGACGGCGATTACACGCTTCCGTCGCTGTCGCTGCTGATCGACGGTGATCCGCCCAAGACCCGCAGCCAGGCCAACGACGCCATGATCGAGGCGATCTCCGAGGTACTCGAACAGTTCAAGATCGATGCCGCGGTCACCGGTTTCACCCGCGGGCCCACGGTCACTCGCTACGAGGTGGAGCTCGGACCCGGCGTCAAGGTCGAGAAGATCACCGCGCTCGCACGCAACATCGCCTATGCCGTCGCCACCGACAACGTTCGCCTGCTCGCGCCGATCCCCGGGAAGTCCGCGGTCGGTATCGAGGTACCCAACTCGGACCGGGAGATGGTCCGCCTGGCGGACGTGCTGACCGCGCCGTCGACCCGCAAGGATCACCATCCGTTGGTGATCGGACTGGGCAAGGACATCGAGGGCGACTTCGTCAGTGCCAATCTCGCGAAGATGCCGCACTTGCTGGTGGCCGGATCCACCGGTTCCGGTAAGTCGAGCTTCGTGAACTCGATGCTCGTCTCACTGCTCGCGCGGGCGACGCCGGACGAGGTTCGGATGATCCTGATCGACCCGAAGATGGTCGAGCTCACGCCTTACGAGGGCATTCCGCACCTGATCACTCCGATCATCACGCAGCCCAAGAAGGCTGCCGCGGCGTTGGCCTGGCTCGTCGAGGAGATGGAGCAGCGCTACCAGGACATGCAGATCAACAAGGTCCGCCACATCGACGACTTCAACAAGAAGGTGCGTTCCGGCGAGATCACCGCACCCCTCGGCAGCGAGCGCGTCTATCGGCCTTATCCCTACATCCTCGCGATCGTCGACGAGTTGGCCGACCTGATGATGACCGCTCCCCGCGACGTCGAGGAAGCGATCGTGCGGATAACGCAGAAGGCCCGCGCCGCCGGTATCCACCTGGTGCTCGCCACCCAGCGACCCTCGGTCGACGTCGTGACCGGTCTGATCAAGACGAACGTCCCGTCCCGTCTGGCCTTCGCGACCTCGTCCCTGACCGACTCTCGCGTAATCCTGGATCAGCCGGGTGCGGAGAAGCTGATCGGTATGGGTGACGCTTTGTTCCTGCCGATGGGTGCGGGCAAGCCGACACGTCTACAGGGTGCGTTCATCACCGACGAGGAAATCGCGGCAGTCGTCGACTTCGCCAAGAATCAGGCGGAGCCGGAGTACAACGACACCGTCACCGCAGCGAAGGTCTCGGACAAGAAGGATGTCGACCCCGACATCGGCGACGACCTCGACGTGCTGTTGCAGGCGGTCGAGTTGGTCGTGACGAGTCAGTTCGGTTCGACGTCGATGTTGCAGCGAAAATTGCGAGTCGGATTCGCCAAGGCCGGGCGATTGATGGATCTGATGGAGAACCGCGGGGTGGTCGGCCCGAGCGAGGGATCGAAGGCCCGCGAGGTGCTCGTCAAGCCGGACGAGCTCGACGGTCTGCTGTGGTCGATCAAGGGCGGCGACCCGGACGAGCAGCCCGCGTCGGACGAGTTCTGAGCGCTCCCCGGTCCCGGGTGAATGGACCACTGCAGCCGTCTGGGCGGTGCAAGGGTCCATTCACCCGAACCGGGTGAGCGGGCCGATCAGGACGTGAAGGTCCCCATGACGGGCGTCCACTCGTGGAACGTCGCCGTCTCGATGAGGTTCTCCACCGCGAAAGGGTCCTGGGCGAACAGCGTTTCGACGGTGGCGGCATCCGGTCCCTCGACCAGCAGCAGCGCCCCGCTGCCGTCGGCGTACGGTCCGCTCGACACCAGGGTCTTCCGGTCGAGCAGATCGGCCAGCCAGGCGCGATGTGCCGCGCGATGGGTGTCGCGTCCCTCCGTGGTGGCGGGGGAGTAGGTGTATGTGACGGCGATCAGGGGCATGGAGCTCTCTTCCGGATTCGAGGATTGATACCGGAATTCTGTCAGAGCGAGAGCAGCATCCGCGTGTTGCCCAGAGTGTTCGGTTTGACGTAGCTAAGGTCCAGGAATTCGGCCACGCCGGTGTCGTACGACCGGCACATCTCCGCGTAGACCTCCGCCGTGACCGGGGTTCCGTCGATCTCGGCGAACCCGTGTCGGGAGAAGAAATCCACCTCGAAGGTCAGCACGAACACCTTCTGCAGTGCCAGCTCACGAGCGACCTCGATCAGTTTTGCGACGATCAGGTGGCCTGCGCCGTGCCCCTTCGCCGCAGGATCGACGGCCACCGTGCGAACTTCGCCCAGATCGGCCCACAGCACGTGCAACGCACCGCAGCCGATGATCTCACCGTCACGTTCGGCGATCCAGAACTCCTGCACCGCCTCGTAGAGGGTGACGAGGTTCTTCTCGAGCAGGATGCGTCCTGCGTAGATGTCGATCAAACGTTTGATCTCGGGGATGTCGGAGGTCCTGGCTCGACGCACGACGAGGGTGCCGTCGTTCACGGAGCCACGGTCCGCGAGGTCGGAATGCACGTCGGATTCGGGGTCTGCGATGTCGCGACTCGCCCGATTCGGCCCAGAAGTCATGGGGTGAACAGTAGTCAGTCCCTCAACCGATAAACTTTCCGTGTGTCGCTTCTGCAGCTGTGTCCCCGTCTCGGCGGATCGGTGCTGCGCAACAGCGGACATACGAGCCGGTACGTCGTCGACGGCTCGCGGGTGTGCCGATGACCGGGCCGGTTGCGCCCGATCACGGCGTTCCGTCCAGCGGTGAGATTTCCGGCAACCGCGCCTCCGGACCGGATGATGCTCCGCGCACGACGGGACTGCCCCACAGCAACGCTGTCGCCGGCGGCCCGGACGAAGTGCCGTTGCTCAATATCGCGAACGTTCTCACGGTGCTCCGGATCGCACTGGTTCCGGTCTTTCTCGCAGCGCTGTTCGTCGGCGGCGGCCACGACACCTCCTGGCGGCTGACCGCGACCGCGATCTTCGCCGCCGCTGCCATCACCGACCGGATCGACGGCCAGCTGGCCCGCAAGTACGGTCTCGTCACCGACTTCGGGAAGATGGCCGACCCCATCGCCGACAAGGCGTTGATCGGCGCCGCGCTCGTCGGGCTGTCGATGTTGGGCGACCTGTCGTGGTGGGTGACGGTGATCATCGGAGTGCGAGAAATCGGCATCACCGCAGTGCGGTTCGCCGTCATCCGCCACGGCGTCATACCCGCAGGCCGCGGCGGCAAGGTCAAGACACTGGTGCAGACGTTCGCGATTGGGGTGTACCTGTGCCCGCTGCCGAGTGTCGTCGACCCGTTCGCCGTTGCCTTGATGGCGCTGGCGGTACTGCTCACCGTGTACACCGGCCTGGACTACGTGGTGCAGGCCGTTCGCCTGCGCCGAGGCGTGTCCTCGACGTGAATCGCTCCGACGTGCCCTCCGCAGCGGCTGTGTGGCGCGCGGGCGAGCAGGATGAGGATTCGGCGGGATACAGTCTTGGGAGCCGTGTCGGAGCAGCTTCGGCACGTGTTGGAGTGAACGGGCATATAGGGTCGGGAACCAATCGGACCGGCTGGGACGTTGAACATCGTGACGGCTCCGGACGAACGAGATATGAACGTTGTCGTCCCGACGGCACAGTCGTCGGCACGAACACCAACGAGGAGGAGCGAGATGGCGCTGCTATTGCGTGAAGCACTCGGCGACAGTTTGCGGCGTACTCGCGTCGCACAGAGCCGAACCCTGCGTGAAGTCTCGAACACCGCACGCGTGAGCCTCGGATACCTTTCCGAGGTGGAACGCGGTCGCAAGGAGGCATCGAGCGAACTCCTCGCCGCGATCTGCGACGCACTCGCCGTCCCGCTCTCGGACGTCATGAGCGATGTCAGTGTGACGCTGTCCGACGCCTCCACCGCCGCAGCGCGGCTCGACGAGGCAGCGGTCGCCACCCGTATCGACGGCGATACTCGCGTCGTGATTCCGGCACCTGCTGCCAGAGCTCTCGCCGCCGCCTAAGATCGGAAAAGCAACCAGTTTCCACTCCTGACCCAGATCACGCACCCGACTTTCACAGCACGGACAGGTTCATTTCGGTCACTGCGAGAGCAGCCGACCCGTACGCGGCCACCGCGGCGCAACAGATGGAGGCAGGACCACCCCATGGCTAATCCTTTCGTCAAAGCCTGGAAGTACATGATGGCGCTCTTCAATTCCAAGATCGACGAGAAGGCCGACCCCAAAGTTCAGATTCAGCAGGCGATCGAGGACGCACAGCGCCAGCATCAGGCTCTGTCCCAGCAGGCCGCGTCCGTCATCGGTAATCAGCGCCAGCTCGAGATGAAGCTCAGCCGGCAGCTGGACGAGGTCGAGAAGCTCAATGCGAACGCTCGGCAAGCGGTGACGCTGGCCGATCAGGCCGCCACCGCGGGCGACATCGAGAAGGCCACGCAGTACACGAACGCCGCCGAGGCCTTCGCCGCGCAGCTGGTGACCGCCGAGCAGAGCGTCGAGGATCTCAAGGTCCTGCACGATCAGTCGCTGCAGGCGGCCACTCAGGCCAAGAAGGCCGTCGAGCAGAACGCCATGGCCCTGCAGTCGAAGGTCGCCGAACGCACCAAGCTGCTCAGCCAGCTCGAGCAGGCGAAGATGCAGGAGAAAGTCAGCGAATCCCTTCGGTCGATGGACAGCACCCTGTCCGCGCCCGGCAACACCCCGAGCCTCGACGCCGTCCGGGACAAGATCGAACGTCGCTACGCAGACGCCCTTGGATCGGCGGAGCTGGCTCAGAACTCGGTCTCCGGTCGCATGATGGAGGTCCAGCAGGCATCCGTGCAGATGGCGGGCCACAGCCGCCTCGAGCAGATCCGCGCTTCGATGGCAGGCGACTCGCTGCCGTCGGGAAATGCCACGGCGAAGCCGTCGATTGCCAAGTCCCCGGACGCGACGCCCGAGCCCCCGGCTCAGGCGTAGATCGACCTGACGAACAACTCGGTCGTCCGACAGCAGCGCCGAGATGGGTAGAAGAGATCACGAATCCGGCCGGTCGCGTAAGCGGCCGGCCGTTTCGCTCGATCGAGAATCCTTGACCACCGCCGTCTCCGAGTCCGGTGCAGTGGTCAGATCTCTGGCGGAGTCCGCTCGAAGTGTCGGTACCTCGATCCTCGACGCCGCCGGCCGTCGGAAAGACCCCCGTGTCAAGCATCTGAAGAAGATTCGCCGTGCCAGAAGACGCGGAATCAGGTTCGGTGCTGCGTCCACGACGACAGCGGTGGGAACCGCGGGGATGGCCGTGCTGTCGGCTCCGGAGTGGACTCTGTTCGTGGGCGGCGGTGGTGCTGCCCTCATGGCGGTACCGGCGGCATTCGCGGTGACGCGGCTGCGGCGTCTTCGCGCCCAACCGGTCCCCGTCGGCCTGCCCACCAAGCGCGTGTCGCCGCAGCGCGGATCCGCCGCGTACGAGTCGATGGCCCGACTGGCCGGTGCCGAGCAGAGTCTGTTCGAGCTGCTGGGGATCCTCGCGAGGTCCGAGACGATCGGTACCGACGACGTCGAGGAGATGATCGGGGTTACTTCCGATGCGGCCCGCGGTCTCGAAGGAGTTGCTGTCGACATCGCTGCTCTGGAACGTGCGGGGGCGGCGAGCGCTGTGACCCGCGAGCACCTCCGCGGCGCAATAGCCTCGGCGGCAGCCGAACTCGCGACCGGGGTCGATCAGTACGAGCAGCTCGTCGCCGCGGCCGCGCGGATGACCGGCCCCGCCGGACCAGCGTCGACGACGGTCGTGGAATCGCACCGACGTGAGCTGTTGTCGGCGACGGATCGACTGCAGGGATGGGCCGAGGCACTCACCGAAATCGATCAGATCCGGTCGCGGCACCGCTGAGACAATTCAGGGTTCACCCCGATGTGTTCGTCGCGGCCGGATGCCAGGATCGACGTACGCGATACGACACGGTGCGCGGCGACACGGTAGGAGCACTCATGTTCTGGAAGATTCTGGGATTCATCGTTCTGATCTGGATTGCGCTCGCGCTTCTGGGCAGCATCATCAAGGGTCTGTTCTGGCTGGTGGTGGCAGGCGCGATCGTGATGGGACTGGTGTGGCTGTACAAGGCGATCGCCTCCGACAACGATCGCTCGTCGCTGAAGTTCTGACGCCGATGCGGTGTTCCGTCACCCGAGAGCAGCAGAGCCCTGCTCGACGAACACCCGAAGGGCCCGCGGTATGCAGCGTGCCGTGACGGGTAGTTCCGCGACACGTTCCCCGTCGGCGTAGGCGACGATTCCGTCGCACCGCAAGGTGACCTGCGTCGAGGTGTACGTGTCGACCTCCGGTAAGTCGATGTGTGTTCCCCGATAGAGAGTCGGCGACAGTCCGAGCAGGCGCGTCCGACTCGCCCCGCGAACGACGGTGACATCGAGCAGACCGTCGTCCACTCGCGCGGCAGGGCACACGGCCATACCGCCTCCGTAACTCCTGCCGTTTCCGACCGCGACCAAGGTGGCATCGAGTCGAAGTTCGGCATCGTCGAGTTCTATGACGTACGGGAGCTTCGTGAGTGACGCCAGCTGTAGCACCATGGCCGCGTTGTACCGGAGAGGTCCGCGCGGCCAGCGCAGTCGCTTGGCCCTCTCGGTGACCAGCGAGTCGAAACCACTGGACAGGACGGTGGTGAACCATCGGTCGCCGATCCGTCCGAGATCGATTGCGCGCGTGAGGTTGTCGGCGACGATGTCGGCTGCGTGGGCAGCGTCGTCGCGAGGTAGTCCCAGGGTTCGGGCCAGGTCGTTGCCGGTGCCTGCCGGGATCAGGCCCATCGGAACGTCGGTGCCGGCGAGCACTTGAACGACGAGATTGACGAGCCCGTCGCCGCCGACGGCGACCACGGCGTCCGTACCGCTGCCGACGGCCTTCTCGAGCAATGACAATGCATCCCCCGGCGTGCGGCCTTCGATGGTCGTGACGTGAAGTTCTCGCTCCCGCAAGCGCGCCACGGCGCACCGCCCGGCGTGGCCCGCGCGACCACCGCCGGCCATCGGATTGGTCAACACCGTCACCGATCGGGTCATGGTCGCAACGATTCGTCGATCACATCGATCAGCTTGCCAGGGTCGACGGTTCCCGTGGTGGTGACCGAGGCGATTCGCAGCGGTATGCCTCCGGCGTACGTTGTTCGGGCGTGTGGCCGGTGATTTCGGGGCCGAAGGTGCGTGTAACCGTGAGGTACTGTAACGAAAGAGACTGTTATTGCTGGAAATACAGTCCTTTTGTCCGAACTACGAAGGGTGGCACGTGATCGAGCAGCCGGTGTCGAGTCCTGCCTCGTCCGAGCCCCTGCAGTCGCCGTCCCGAACAGAAGCTCCCGAGAAGTCGGTCGAAGACGCCGTTCTCGACGCGGCCCGGTCCTGCATCCTCGAACACGGCGTCAAGCGCACCACCTTGGCCGAAATCGCGCGCCGCGCCAAGGTCAGCAGGCCCACCGTGTACCGGCGATGGGCCGACACGCGAGCTGTGGTGTCGAGCCTGCTCACTCGTGAGATCGGTGCCCTGATTCCGAGTTTCGACGCCACCGCGTCGGCTCGCGATCAGATCGTCACTGCCGTGGGTGAAGTGGCCGACCGCATCCGACTCCATCCGTTGTTCGTGAAGATTCTACGTTCCGATTCCGACGTGCTGGCCACGTACATTCTTCATCGTCTCGGAACCAGTCAGTCGTTGATCATCGACGCGTTGTCTTCTCTGGTCGTTGCCGGACAACGTGATTGCTCGATTCGCGCAGGGGATCCCACGACGCTGGCCACGCTGGTGCTACTGATGGTGCAGTCCGCGGTGCAGTCCGCGGAGATGGTGTCCGAGCGCGTCTCGGGGACCGAGGTGACGCGTCAGATGGCGTACGCAGTGGACAGTTACCTGCGGCCCGAGAGTGCGTGAACGAGTCTGCGTCGACCGCGATCGGGACCGAGTGCACATTTCGCCGCTCGGGTTCGGGCCGGCTCTCCCGACCTGATCCCGGCACCCGTCGAGCGGTACGGCTCGAGTGTGGCACGCTGGGTTCGTGCGAGTAGCAGTGGTGGCCGGGCCCGATCCGGGGCATGCCTTTCCGGCGATCGCGCTGTCCCTGCTCTTCCGCGCGGCAGGCGACGAACCGATCCTCTTCACCGGTAGCCGCTGGGTGTCCGACGCGCACGCAGCGGGGCTGCGGGCGTTTCCGCTGGGTGGTCTTGCGCCGCGGCCGGAGGACGACGATCTCGACGCCGGACAACGTATCCATTCACGGGCGGCGTTCGTCTCGACCGAGTTGCTGCCCGACCTCGAGCGGGAGAACGTCGATCTCGTCGTGTCCGACATCCTGACCGCAGGGGGCGGCATGGCCGCGGAGCGGCTCGGGATCACCTGGGTGGAGCTCTCGCCCCATCCACTGTATTCGCCCTCGAAAGGGTTGCCTCCCATCGGAAGTGGCCTGGCTCCGGGTACCGGGGTTCGCGGCAGGTTGCGCGATACCGTGATGCGCGCGTTGACGGCACGCTCGATCGCTCAGGGACGAGCTCAGCGGTCCAGCGCACGGACGAGCATCGGGCTGCCTGCCGAGGATCCGGGCCCGGCTGCTCGGCTCGTCGCCACCATTCCTGCGCTCGAGGTGCGCCGTCCCGACTGGCCGGAGGACGCCCACGTGGTCGGCCCACTGCTGTGGGAACCGACGGACGACCTGCTCGACACTCCGGACGGCACGTCACCGCTGGTGATGGTCGCGCCGTCGACAGCCTTCACCGGGGCGGAGGGAATGCTCGAGATGGCGCTGAAAGGGTTGGAAGGCAGGGGAGTTCGGGTGGTGGCGTCCGTTCTCGACGGAGTTCCCGCCGTACTCCCGAACTGGGCGAACGCCGGTTTGGGCCGCCAGGACGAACTGCTGCGTCACGCCGATGTGGTGGTGTGCGGTGGTGGGCACGGAATGCTGGCCAAGGCGCTCATGCACGGCGTTCCGGTGGTGACCGTCCCGGGCGGTGGCGATCAGTGGGAGCTGGCCAACCGCGCCGCACGGCAGGGGAGTGCCGTCATCGTGCGACCCCCGACGCCGACCTCGATCGCCGACGCGGTGGCCCGCGTACTGTCCGATCCGCGCTTCGCCCGGGCGGCGGCGACGGCGGCGGACGGGGCGCAGTCCGTCGAGGATCCCGTGTCCGTCTGTCATCGGGTGCTCGACCGCAGCACTCCACGGCGCGGACGTTAGGGTTGTCGTTGTGCGTCTGACCGAATTTCGTGAACTGCTCACCGAGGAGTTCGGCTCCGTTCGTGGCGATTCGCTGCTGACCGATCACGTGCTGTCCGGTATCGGCCGAACCGGAGCGCAGGCCATCGAGGACGGCGTCGATCCACGGGAAGTGTGGCGGTCGATCTGCTACGAGTTCGATGTACCGAGAGAACGCTGGTAGTTCCCCAGGTCCTGTCGATCCTCTCGGCGTGTCGATTGCTGCGGTAGTTGACTCGAACACGTGTTCCCCTATGCTTGGGTCAACGGTTGCCGGTCGGTGTCGAGAAACTTCTTGTCGGTACCCCGATCTAGCGTTACCGACGACAAAGCTGATCGACACGACACAGCTGAACGACACGACACAGGGAGCTCACGATGGCTGCATACGATCGCGACAAAGCGCTCGATCTCGCACTCGCGCAGATCGACAAGAACTTCGGCAAGGGTTCGGTGATGCGCCTCGGTGACGAGGTCCGCCAGCCCATTGCCGTCATCCCCACGGGATCGATCGCGCTCGATGTGGCACTCGGCATCGGAGGGTTGCCGCGTGGACGTGTCATCGAGGTCTACGGTCCGGAATCCTCGGGTAAGACCACCGTCGCCCTGCATGCGGTGGCCAGTGCTCAGCGAGCAGGCGGCATCGCGGCCTTCATCGACGCCGAGCACGCTCTGGATCCGGACTACGCCAAGAAGCTCGGTGTCGACACCGATGCATTGCTGGTGTCGCAGCCCGATACCGGTGAACAGGCTCTCGAGATCGCCGACATGCTGATCCGTTCGGGTGCACTCGACATCCTCGTGATCGACTCCGTGGCGGCACTGGTACCGCGCGCCGAGATCGAGGGCGAGATGGGCGACAGTCACGTCGGTCTGCAGGCCCGCCTGATGAGCCAGGCGTTGCGCAAGATCACCGGCGCGATGAGCAACTCCGGTACCACCGTGATCTTCATCAACCAGCTGCGCGAGAAGATCGGCGTCATGTTCGGCTCTCCCGAAACCACCACCGGTGGTAAGGCATTGAAGTTCTATGCCTCGGTTCGCCTCGACATCCGCCGCATCGAGACCCTGAAGGACGGAACCGACGCCATCGGTAACCGCACCCGGGTCAAGGTGGTCAAGAACAAGGTTGCGCCGCCGTTCAAGCAGGCCGAGTTCGACATCATCTACGGCAAGGGCATCAGCCGCGAGGGCTCGTTGATCGACATGGGCGTCGAGCACGGCTTCATCCGCAAGTCGGGTTCGTGGTTCACCTACGAGGGTGACCAGCTCGGTCAGGGCAAGGAGAACGCCCGCAAGTTCATGCTCGAGAACCCCGACGTGCGGGACGAGATCGAGAAGAAGATCATGGAGAAGCTGCAGATCGGCGCGGACGTCACCGCGGAGGAGCCTGCAGCCGCTCCGGTGGACTTCTAACCTGTTGTCGCTGTGCAGCAGCGAGACGAGGGTGGCGGCACCGAGGCGCAGGCGAAAGATGTCTGCCTTCGGTTGCTGACCGACCGAGCGCGTAGCAGGCACGAACTCGAAGCAAATCTTGCGAAGAAGGGCTTCACTGCCGAGATCGCGAACGCCGTTCTCGACCGGCTCGAAAAGGCAAAGCTTGTCGACGACGAGTCCTTCGCGCAGCAATGGGTTCAATCCCGGCACAAGTACTCGGGCAAGGGTAAACGCGCACTGAGTATGGAGCTCCGCAACAAGGGAGTCAGTAACGAACTCGCTCTGCACGCACTGGATACGATCGATGCCGACGACGAACGTCAGCGCGCAGCCGAGCTGGTACGCAAGCGATTTCGCACACTGCAGTTGCCGGACTCGAGTGGGCCGGATGCCCGCGCAGAGCGTGACAAGGTTGTCCGAAAATTGGTCGGCATGCTCGCGCGCCGTGGCTACTCGCAGGGCATGGCGTTCGCGGTGGTCAAGGAGCAACTCGACCGCGCAGGTGCCGACACCGAAGGCTTCGACGGCCCAGACTCGATGTGATCGTCCACCTCGAGTAGGAGCCGTCGAGAAACAGTAAGGCCCGCAACACCATCGGTGTTGCGGGCCTTACTCGTTGCTCTCGATGGTGATCAGGCTGCCTGACCACCATCGAGAGCGGGAACCACGTCGGTCGCGCCGGCTTTGCGCTTACGCGAACGCAAACGACGTTCGACCACGGTGGCCAGCTTTGTCAACGCGGAGTTGATGATGATCATGATGACGGCGACGATGATCAGCGAGGGGAGGTAGTTGCTGTAGAACGCGCCTACCTGCTGACCGGAACGGACCACTTCGACGTACCCGATGACGTAACCGAGCGCCGAGTCCTTCAACGCCACAACCATCTGCGAAATGATCGCCGGAAGCATGGCGGTGACGGCCTGGGGGAGCAGAACCAGAAGCATGACCTGGCTCTTGCGCATTCCCAGCGCGGATGCAGCTTCCCGCTGCCCCTTGGGCAGTGAATTGACTCCCGCGCGAACGATTTCGGCGATGACCGATCCGTTGTACAGCGTCAGGCCGGTGACCACGGCCGCCAACGCCAGGTACTTGACCTTGAAGACCTCGTAATCGGCGTAGACCGCGTACAGGAAGATCATCAGAATCAGTACGGGTACTGCGCGGAACACCTCGACGATCGCGCCGCTGACGATCCGTACCGCGCGATGATCCGAGAGGCGGCCGATACCGAGGACGGCACCGAGGATCAGTGCGAACACGATCGAGAGCGCCGCTGCAACCAGCGTGCCCTGGATTCCGGGGATCAGATACGTGGTCCACGTGGTCGATTCGAGGAACGGATCCCACTTCTCGGCGGTCAACTGACCCTTGGAGTCGAGTGCTCGGTAGATGAGGAACGCGACGCCCAGCGAGACGACGGCAACGACCCCGGTCAGAATCCGGTAGCGCAGCACCGCTTTCGGGCCCGGAACGTCGTAGAGAACTGCTACTGCATCACTCATCATGACACCGCCAATCGCTTGCTGATGTAGCCGAACAGCAACCCGGTCGGGAGCGTCAGGATCATGAAACCGAGCGCGAAGATGCCGCCGACCACGAAGATCGCGGCCTCGTTCTCGATCATGTTCTTCATCAGGAACGACGCCTCGGCGACGCCGATGACCGATGCGATCGTCGTGTTCTTCGTCAGTGCGATCACGACACTGCCGAGCGGTCCGACCACGGCGCGGAACGCCTGTGGCAGAACGACGATGGAGATGTTCTGGGTGAACGTCATACCCAGTGAGCGGCCGGCCTCGGCCTGACCGACGGGGACCGTGTTGATTCCCGATCGCAGAGATTCTGCGACGAACGACGCGGTGTAGACACTCAGACCGAGGATTGCCAGGCGGAAGTTGTTGTCGTCGAGGAAGGTCGAGGACGATTCCGACGCGAGCGAGACACCCATGGTCTGGTACAGGCCGAACGAGGTGAACAGGATGATCAGGGTCAACGGGGTGTTACGGAAGATGGTGACGTACGTCGCGGCGATGCCACGCGCGATCGGGATGGGTGACACCCGCATCGCGGCAATGATCGTTCCGATGACCAGCGCGCCGACGAGGGATGCCAACGTCAGGTAGATGGTCGAGAGAAACGCGTCGATCAATTGATCGCCGTACTTGCTCAATAGGTTCACGGTGCTTGTTGATCCTCACGGCTCGGCGAGATCCAACCGTCGTGTTCCGCGCGCACGCGCTCGCGGAACACGACGAGAGGGTCGATCAGTAGCGGTCGACGGTGGGCGGGGTCGGCAGCGGGTAGCCCGATGCGCCCACGGTGTCGTTGAAGGCCTGCTCCCATGCACCGCTCGACACCATCTCCTCGATGGCGTCGTTGATCTGGTTACGTCCTTCGGTGTCGTCCTTGTTCAGGCCGATGCCGTAGTTCTCCGTGGTGAACGGCTCACCGACCACCTTGAACTGTCCGGGGGACTGAGCGGCGTAGCCGGCGAGGATGATGTCGTCGGTGGTCACCGCATCGACGGTGCCGTTGCGCAGCGCCTCGACGCATGCGGAGTACGTGTCGAACGGCTGCAGCTGCACGCCGGGGTACTCGTCGGCGATGTTCTGGGCCGGGGTGGAACCGGTGACCGAGCAGAGTCGCTTGCCGTCGTTGAGCGAATCGGCACCGGTGATGTCGGTGTTGTCCTCACGAACGAGCAACGACTGTCCCGCCACGAAGTACGGGCCGGCGAAACCGACCTTTTCCTTGCGGGTGTCGGTGATGGAGTAGGTGGCGACGATGTAGTCGACCTCGCCGTTCTCGATCAGAGTCTCGCGCTGCGCCGAGGGGGACTCCTTGAACTCGATGTTGGCCTCGTCGACACCGAGCTTGCCGGCGACGTACTTGGCCACCTCGACGTCGAAGCCGCTGAACGTGCCGTCGGGATTGCGCAGACCGAGACCGGGCTGGTCGAACTTGATGCCGACGATGAGGTTGCCGGACTCGGCGCTGCTCGAGATGGTGCGAGCTTCCTCTCCGCCGCCGCAGGCGGTGGCGACGATGGACAGAGCGGCGATGGCGACACCGAAGCGAAGCGGTCGGGTGATTCTCACAGTGAATGTCCTTAGGGATCGGTTCGGGTATTCGGGGTGAACGGTGAAGCGGGTCAGTGACCGAGGATCTTGCCGAGGAAGTCCTTGGCACGCTCGGACTTGGGCGACTTGAAGAAGGTCTCGGGATCGGTGTCCTCGACGACGGCTCCGTCGGCCATGAAGATGACGCGGTCGCCGGCCTTGCGGGCGAAGCCCATCTCGTGGGTGACGACGAGCATCGTCATGCCCTCCTTGGCGAGCGAGGTCATGACGTCGAGTACCTCGTTGACCATCTCGGGGTCGAGGGCCGAGGTCGGCTCGTCGAACAACATCACCTTGGGGTTCATGGCGAGAGATCGCGCGATGGCGACACGCTGCTGCTGACCACCGGAGAGCTGAGCGGGGTACTTGTCGGCCTGGTTGGCGATTCCCACGCGTTCGAGCAGAGCCAAGGCGCTCTTCTCGGCCTCGTCCTTCTTCTGCTTGCGTACCTTCATGGGCGCGAGCATGACGTTCTGCAGGATCGTCTTGTGCGCGAACAGGTTGAACGACTGGAACACCATGCCCACGTCGGCGCGCAGGGCCGCAAGGGCCTTGCCTTCCGCGGGAAGTAGATCTCCGTCGACCTCGATGGCACCGGAATCGATCGGCTCCAAGCGGTTGATCGTCCGGCACAGAGTCGACTTGCCCGAGCCGGAGGGGCCGACGACGATGACGACCTGACCGGCCGGCACTTCCAGGTTGATGTCCTTGAGGACGTGCAGATCACCGAAATGTTTGTCGACGGATTTGAGCGAGATCATCGAGGGCGCGCCCGGCGGGGGTGTCGATGCCGGCGCGTCGGTGGCGTGCGTCATAAGTCGAAACCCTATGCGTAGTTTCCTCGCCGACCGGTGTTTTCGCCCGTCATCTTCGATTATGTAATGGAAACTTTACTGTTGCCCCGCATCGGCCCTGCACAGTCTGTGGTGGAGCCCGCGACCCCGGCGGGCCGGTCGGTGCGATGGACGTACCCTGGAGGGGTGCAAACGAGTGTTTTTCCGACCGTGGACGTGGCCGATCACGGGAGTACCGATCCCGTCCCGGTGACGGACCCGTCGGCGTCGGTTCCCCGCAGCTACGAAGTGCGTACGCACGGATGCCAGATGAACGTCCACGATTCCGAGCGGTTGTCCGGGCTGCTCGAGGAAGCGGGCTACGTTCCGGCCGACGCAGGCACCGACGCAGATCTCGTCGTCTTCAACACCTGCGCGGTGCGCGAGAACGCCGACAACAAGCTGTACGGCAACCTCGGCATGTTGCGGCCCGCGAAGACGCGAAACCCCAACATGCAGATCGCGGTCGGTGGTTGCCTGGCGCAGAAGGATCGCAGCACCGTCGTCGAGAAGGCTCCGTGGGTCGACGTGGTCTTCGGAACCCACAACATCGGGTCGTTGCCGGTGTTGCTCGAGCGCGCCCGGCACAACGAACGGGCACAGGTCGAGATTCTCGAATCCCTCGAGGCCTTCCCGTCGACCCTGCCGGCGAAACGCGAATCGACATATGCGGGCTGGGTCTCGATCTCGGTGGGCTGCAACAACACCTGCACGTTCTGCATCGTCCCGGCCCTGCGCGGCAAGGAGATCGACCGCAGGCCGGGCGACATCCTCGCCGAGGTACAGGCTTTGGTGGATCAGGGTGTACTCGAGGTGACGCTGCTCGGCCAGAACGTCAATGCGTACGGTGCCTCGTTCGCCGATCCGGACATGCCTCGCGACCGCGGCGCGTTCGCGTCGCTGCTGACCGCATGCGGCTCGATCGAGGGTCTCGAGCGAGTGCGGTTCACCTCTCCGCACCCGGCCGAGTTCACCGACGACGTCATCGAGGCGATGGCGTCCACCCCGAACATCTGTCCCACCCTGCACATGCCGCTGCAATCCGGATCGGATCGCATCCTCAAGGCGATGCGCAGGTCCTACCGGCAGAGCAAGTTCCTGGGCATCATCGACAAGGTGCGCGCGGTCATGCCACACGCGGCCATCACCACCGACATCATCGTCGGCTTCCCCGGTGAGACCGATGAGGACTTCGAGCAGACGCTCGACGTGGTTCGGCGGGCGAAGTTCGCCAATGCCTACACCTTCCAGTACTCGAAGCGGCCGGGAACGCCTGCCGCCGAGATGCCCGATCAGATCCCCAAAGAGGTTGTGCAAGAACGGTATCTGCGATTGATCGCTCTGCAGGAAGAGATCGTTCTCGCTGCCAACCGAGAGTTGATCGGTACCGAGGTCGAACTGCTCGTCGCCACCGGTGAAGGTCGCAAGAACGCCGCGACGCATCGGATGAGCGGGCGAGCCAGGGACGGCCGACTCGTGCATTTCGCAGTCGACGCCGATCGCGTGAGCGAGATCCGCCCGGGCGACGTCGTCACCACCACGCTGACGGCCGCTGCGCCGTACCACCTCATCGCCGACGCCGGCGTGCTCACGCATCGCCGTACGGCAGCAGGAGACGCCCACGAACGCGGTGTGATGCCCAAGACGGCACCGATCGGCGTCGGCCTCGGACTTCCTTCGATCGGCGCACCGGCGCCGCTACCGGTAGAGACAGGATGCACCGCATGACAGACACAGACGGACCCGATCGCGTCGTACCCTCTCGATCCGCCGAGGAACTCGGGCGAACGGAGAGGGCGGTGATGACGGAGCTGGACCCGGGAGCGCGGGCCATGGTCGTGGCCGGGCTGGTGCTGGTCCTGTTGGTCACGTTCGCGTTGCCGCACACCGGATCGGCCAGCGGATTCGACGTGCTCACGGGTGGAGAAGCCGCAGTTGCCGAGTCCATCGCGCTGCCGTCACGCGTCTTCGTCGTGCTGGTGCTGACGTTCGGCGTGGTGATGTCGGTGCTCGCGCTCGTCACCCGTATCTGGGCGTTGGCCTGGGCCGCCCTCGCGGGATGTGCGGTGTCGTCGGTGTACGGGATGCTCTCGATCTGGACACGGCAGACCGTGCCGGACAACCTGCAGGGTGCCGGACCGGGAATCGGACTGATCATCGCGTGGATCGCCGTCATCGCGTTGACGTTCCATTGGCTCAAGGCCGTGTGGAACAAGACGAACGCCCAGCTCGCGGCCCAGGAGCAGCGACGCATCGCCGCTGCGTCGGGCGAACAGAAGCTGCGCCTGTGGGACGGCCACTCGGCCCCGTAGGTCCGATCGGCCGCCCCCGGTCAGGAGTGCCGGTCGATCACAACTCGTCGACGGCGCTCTCTGCTGCGTCGGCCCACTCGCGCCACTGCTGCGCCTGTGCGAGCGCACGCTCGGCATCCTTGGTCTTGCCTGCTGCGGTCGCCTTGGCGGCCTGATCCTCGAACTGAGCCACCCGCTCGCGGAACTGGGCGGCGCGGGCGACGGCCTCGGGATCCGAACGACGCCACTGGGCCTCCACCGCGTCGTGGACGGACTTCTCGATCGCCCTCAGCTTGCCCTCGAGTTCCTGCATCTTCTCGCGCGGAACCTTGCCGATGGCATCCCACTTGTCCTGCAGGTCGCGCAGTGCCGAACGGGCGGCATCGAGGTCCTTGCTCGGATCTATGTGTGTCTTGGCCAGCAGGGCTTCCTTGGCCTCGGCGTTGGCCTCGAACTCGGCGTCCCGCTCGGAGGCCGCGGCGTTGCGGGCAGCGAAGAACACGTCCTGTGCGGCCTTGAAGTTCTTCCACAGCGCGTCGTCGGCATCGCGTGGGGCACGGCCGGATGCCTTCCATTCCACCAGCAGATCGCGGAACGCTGCTGCGGTGGGT
The DNA here is from genome assembly GCF_002258965.1 of Rhodococcus sp. 05-339-2. Classification (NCBI taxonomy): domain Bacteria; kingdom Bacillati; phylum Actinomycetota; class Actinomycetes; order Mycobacteriales; family Nocardiaceae; genus Rhodococcus; species Rhodococcus sp. 05-339-2. The sequence goes on along the minus strand of NZ_NOYW01000018.1, from coordinate 507,629 downwards.
CCCCAGTCCGTGGACGACGACAAGGCTCTGGCCCGCTCGACCAGTTCTTCCTTGCGAGTCTTGGCCGCACCGCGCTCACGATCGAGATCGGCGAAATGGGCGCCGCGGCGACGGTTGAAGTTCTCCCGTGCCTTGGAGTACCGCTTCCACAGGGCATCGTCGATCTTGCGGTCGACCCCGCGAATCGTCTTCCACTCGTCGAGGATCTCTCGCAGCCGATCGCCCGCATGCTTCCACTGGGTCGATTCGCTACCGATCTGCTCGGCTTCGACGGCGAGGGCCTCCTTGCGCGCGGTGTGCTCGGCGCGTTCGAGCTCCCTTTCGTGTTTGGCCACCGCTGCTGCGGCGTCCGAATGCTCGACGACCGCGTCGAGTCGCCTGGCGAGCAGATCGAGGTCGCCAATCACAGCAGCGGTCGGCAGGCTCTCCAACAACGCGGACGCTGCGGCCTTGGTCTTCTTGGCATCGCCGGTACCGGAGGTCAGTCGAGCTTCGAGCAGAGCGACCTCGGTGGCCAGATCGTCGTAGCGCCGACCGAAATGGGCGAGTCCTTCCGCCGCGTCTCCTGCCTGCCAGGACCCGATCTGCCGCTCACCGTCGGCGGTGGTCACCCATGCGGTGCCGTCGTCGTCGACTCTGCCGAACTTGCTGGGGTCGCTCGCAGGCGCGACCGTCGGGATCGCGGTCGGGACGTGGGAGGGGGTCGGGTGGGGCTTGGCACCGGCCGAACCGCCGGGACGAGGAGAGCCGGGACCCGGGCCGCCGGGCCTGGGTCCTCCACCGGGCTTCGGTCCACTGCCGGGCTTGGGTCCACCTCCGGGCTTGGGTCCGCCGTGGTTCGCTGCACCGGGCGCGGTCGCACCGGGGGTCTGGGCGGGTGCATCCGAGGATGCAGCCTCTGGGGTGGTGGGAGTGCCGGCGTTCGGGTCGGTCATTGTTCCTCATCTCTGCCGCGCGTCACGGCTGCCTTCAATCGCGATCTGGACACCATTGAACTAGGTGACGACCGATCGGACCATTGAAACAGCTCAGACGACTCGAGGTGGACTCGTCGGGACAAGTCGCGCCACCGACTAGCGTGGTGCTCGTGTTTCGTGCCGCGGCCCTGGTGCCCTCTCCACCGTTGCTGGTCCCCGAACTGATGGGCGCGGGGGCGGCCCGGACAGCCGATCTGCGGACCGCCGCCGTCGACGCGACCACCCATCTGGCGTCGACGGTCGACCGCTGGATCGCCGTCGGCGTCGACCGCGTGTCGTCCACCTACGGCACGGCCACCGTCGGCACGTTCCGGGGCTTCGGAGTCGACGTGGTGGTGAGCCTGTCCGGCGGCGCAGCGCACTCTGCGGCAGATCCGGACCTGCCGCTGGCGGTTCTGATCGCCGGGTGGCTGCGCGGGGTGGCAGCTCCCGACGCTGCGGTCGAGGTCCGCACGATCGCGGCCGATGCGAGCCCCGGGTCGTGCGCCGAGTTCGGCGAGCAGCTGCGCCGAGAGTTCGACGCCTCGGCGGAGACCTGGGGCGTTCTGCTGCTGGCAGACGGGGCTAACACACTGACTCCAAAGGCACCCGGATCGTTCGACGAGCGCGCCGAGGGGGTCCAGCGCAGTATCGACGATGCCCTCGCGAGCGCCGACGTCGATGCATTGGCGGATCTGGATCCGGACCTGTGCGCTTCGCTCGGTGTCGGCGGCAGAGCGGCGTGGCAGGTGCTGGCGGCACTCGCTGGAGCCGATGCGACAACGACGGCCGAGCTCTACCGAGGTGCGCCCTTCGGGGTCGGATACTTCGTGGGGACCTGGGCTCGTGACTGACGGGGCGAGCGATTCGGCCACGACACCGGTCGCGGTCATCGGGCCGACTGCCACAGGAAAGTCCGATCTGGCTCTCGATCTGGCCGAGGAACTCGGCGGCGAAATCGTCAACATCGACGCGATGCAGCAGTACCGGGGGATGGACATCGGGACCGCGAAAGTGCCCGTCGCGCAGCGGCGCGGGATTGCGCACCACCAACTCGATGTGCTCGAGGTCACCGACATCGCTACCGTCGCCCGCTACCAGGAGGCTGCGGTCGCCGACGTCGAGGACATTCGATCGCGGGGTTCGCGGCCGATCATCGTCGGCGGATCGATGATGTACGTGCAGTCGTTGCTCGACGAGTGGGCGTTTCCGGCCACCGACCCCGTCGTCCGAGCGAAATGGGAAGAAGTCCTCGAGCGCGACGGCGTCGAGGAGATCCATCGCGTGTTGACGGCCGCCGATCCCGAGGCTGCCGCGTCGATCCTGCCCACCGACGGCAGGCGCATGGTCCGAGCGCTCGAGGTGGTGGAGCTGACCGGGCAGCCGTTCGCGGCATCGGCCCCGAAGATCGGTGCACCTCGCTGGGGCACGGTGGTGTTGGGAGTCGACCGCGACACGGCCGAACTGGACGAGCGGATCGCCGAGCGCACTCGGCTGATGTTCGAGACGGGATTGCTCGACGAAGTGGAAGGGCTGCTCGCCCTGGGACTGCGTGAGGGCGTCACCGCGTCGCGGGCGATCGGGTACGCGCAGGCTCTCGACGTGCTGGCGGGGGACTACGACGTCGAGCACGCACGCGAACGGACATTCATCGGAACCCGACGCTACGTACGACGCCAGCGATCCTGGTTTCGTCGCGACGAACGCGTCCGGTGGCTCGACGGCACCTCGCCGACGCTGACCTCGGACGCGCTGTCCGCGATCGACCCCTCCTAGCCGTACGCCCGTAGACTCGCGACCATGGAATTCGCCAAAGGCCACGGAACTCAGAACGACTTCGTCGTGCTGCCGGATCCGGCAGCCGAGCTCGAACTCACCAGGTCGGCGGTGTCGGTGTTGTGCGATCGACGCCAGGGCCTCGGTGCCGACGGGATTCTGCGCGTCGCCCGGGCCGGTGTGCTCCGAGATGCAGGCGTACTCGACCGAATGCCGCCGGGTGTCGAGCCCGAGGACTGGTTCATGGACTACCGCAACGGTGACGGCACCATCGCCGAGATGTGCGGCAACGGTGTGCGGGTGTTCGCGCACTACCTGCGGGTGCACGACCTCGAACAACGTGACCAGTTCGTGGTGGGTTCGCGGGCCGGCGCACGCGCTGTGACCGTTCACTCGTTCGACGACACCGACGCCGATGTCACCGTGGCCATGGGGGACGTCACGCTGATGGGCTCGAGCTCGGCGACCCTCGCGGGCGGGACGTACGAGGGCATCGGAATCGACGTCGGCAATCCTCACCTGGCCTGTGTCGACGGTGCGTTGACACGCGCATCCCTCGGCGCGCTCGACTTGTCCCAACCGCCGACACTGGATTCCGAGTTCTTCCCCCACGGTGCGAACGTCGAGATCCTGACCAGGCTCGACGACGGTGCCGTCCAGATGCGTGTGTTCGAACGTGGCGTCGGGGAGACGCGATCCTGTGGCACCGGAACCGTGGCAGCGGCCGCAGCGGCGCTGTCCTACGAGGGCCTCGAGACAGGGGAGGTGAGCGTCGGTGTGCTCGGCGGTCGGGTGCGTGTGAACATCGATCACGTCGGTGCCACTCTGCGCGGGCCGTCGGTGTTGCTGGCCCGGGGCGAGATCGACGACCGGTGGCTGAAGGCTCGGTCCTGACGATCGCGCAGGCCTCGGCACCCACGTGGACCGAAACCCGCGTGCATACGCTGGGCTTTTCGTGGATCATGGAGCTCGTATGACGAACTCACATGAAACATCCCCTGCAGGCGAGCCGGTCGACGACGGTCGCGACGACATCGACGGCGCTTCCGAAACCGAATCCGCCTGGACCCGCGAAGAGTCCGACGCGTGGTCGAGACGACTGGCTCGGTCTCCGCTCGGCGACGAGAACTCCCCGTCCTCCGGCGACATGCAGCTCGAAGACCGCACCGCGCTGCGTCGAGTGGCCGGCCTGTCCACCGAGCTCACCGACGTCACCGAGGTCGAGTACCGGCAGCTGCGGCTCGAACGCGTCGTGCTGGTCGGAGTCTGGACCACCGGTACGGCCGCGCAGGCCGAGTCCAGCATGACCGAACTGGCTGCATTGGCCGAGACCGCCGGCTCGGAGGTGCTCGAAGCGCTGATGCAGCGACGTGACAAGCCCGATGCCGCGACGTACATCGGTTCCGGTAAGGCCAAGGAGGTGCGCGACATCGTCCTCGCGACCGGCGCCGACACGGTCATCTGCGACGGTGAACTGACCCCTGCTCAGCTCAATGCGCTGGAGAAGGTCGTCAAGGTCAAGGTCATCGACCGCACCGCGCTGATCCTCGACATCTTCGCCCAGCACGCGACCTCACGAGAAGGCAAGGCGCAGGTCGCGTTCGCGCAGATGGAATACATGTTGCCCAGGCTTCGCGGCTGGGGCGAATCCATGTCGCGGCAGGCCGGTGGACGGGCAGGCAGTAACGGTGGTGTGGGTCTGCGCGGACCGGGTGAGACGAAGATCGAGACCGACCGTCGACGCATCCGTGAGCGGATGGCCAAGCTGCGCCGCGAGATCAAGGGCATGAAGCAGGCCCGCGACACCAAACGCGAACAGCGCCTGAGCGGTACGGTGCCGTCGATCGCGATCGTGGGCTACACCAACGCAGGCAAGTCGAGCCTGCTCAATGCGCTGACCGGATCCGGTGTGTTGGTTCAGAACGCTCTGTTCGCCACCCTCGATCCCACCACGCGTAAGTCGACGCTCGAGGACGGTCGCGAGATCGTGCTGACCGACACGGTCGGCTTCGTTCGGCATCTTCCGACTCAGTTGGTCGAGGCGTTCCGCTCGACGCTCGAGGAGGTCACCGATGCAGATCTGCTGCTGCACGTGGTCGACGGTTCGGATCCTCTTCCGATCGATCAGATCAAGGCCGTGCGTGAGGTGATCACCGAGGTGGTTCGCGAGCAGGACGCGAAGATGCCGCCGGAGTTGTTGGTGGTCAACAAGATCGACGCTGCCGATCCGGTTCAACTGACTCAGCTGCGCGGGCTGCTCGACGGCGCTCGATTCGTCTCGGCCAAGACCGGCGAGGGAATCGACGCTCTGCGAGATCATCTGGCCGAGATCCTGTCCGAGCCGGACGTGTTGGTCGATGTTCTCGTGCCCTACACCCGTGGTGATCTGGTCGCGCGAATCCATACCGACGGCCGGATCGTGAAGACGGCCCACGAGGAAGAGGGCACGCGTGTGGAAGCTCGTGTGCCGCAATCGCTTGCGGCAGCGCTCGTCGAATTCACGGCGATCGTGCCCAGCGTCTGACCTCGGTGGTGGGACCACGGCTGGTGGCCCGCGGTGCTGTCGTGGCTGTCGTGGCCTCGGCCGCCGCATTCGGGGGAGTCGCCTCGGGTGCACCGATCGAGACCGAAACCTATTGTGGTCCAATCGATCCTGGACTCGCGGAGTTGTCGGGGCTGACCTCGATCGACGGCGTCTTCTACGCGATCGGAGACAGCGGAGCCGACGATCGGGTCGCGGTGCTCGGTGCCGATTGCGCAGTCACGCGATGGATCGACGTGCCCGTCGACCCGTACGACGTCGAGGACCTGACGTCGTACGACGGCTCGCTGTGGTTGGCGGACATCGGCGACAATCAGATGCGCCGCGAGACAGTGGCATTGACGCGAATGGACCCGGCCTCGGGCGCGGGAGAACTGTACCGACTGACCTACCCCGACGGCGCGCACGACGCCGAGACGATACTGATCGAGCCCGGTGGTAGGCCGGTGATCGTGACCAAGGCACTCTCGGGCGTGAGCGGGGTGTACGTACCTGCCGGCGACGAATCCGTCGCCGATCTGACCAGCCCTGGCCCGACGCCGATGCGCAAGGTCGGAGAACTGGCGTTCACGGCAACCGACACGGTCGGTGGGCCGCCGTTCGTGGTCGGATCGATACTGGCGACCGGGGGAGCGGTGAGCGCCGACGGTGCCGTGGCCGCAGTGCGCACCTACACCGACGCCTACCTGTTCCGCGTGCCGGACGGGGACATCGCGTCGGCATTGGTCGATCCGACAGCGCCTCGCGCCGTGGTGCCGCTGCCCGACCAGCCGCAGGGCGAGGCTCTGGTCTTCACCGACGACGGTTCCTTGCTCATCGCATCCGAGGCCGGATTCGGATCCGCGGAGGCCACGCTTCCGCCGATCCTGCGGGTCCCCGACGCGGTCGATCTCGAGATGTCTGCCCCCGAACCTGTTGCTGTGGAGCCGGTATCGCCGACCGTCGTTCCCGAGCAGTCGGCACAGACGCCGACAGCGACGGACTCGGAATGGACATTCCGAGCGGCCGTCGCTGCCGGTGTGGTGCTGATCGCCGGAGCGGTGGGATTCACCGTCCGGCGATCGATGCGTTCTCGCTAGGCGCTTGGCCGAACAGTCTGGTCAGGCATCCAAGTCTGCTTCGACGAGGGCGACCACCTTGTCGTGTGCTGCCTGGTCGTCGCTGCTGACGGTGACTTCGGTGCCCTTGGTGGCACCGAGCGTCATGATCATCAGGGCCGAACCTGCGTCCACGGGCTCGGAGTCGGCCACTGCGAGGGTGACGTCCACGCCGGCTTCGGCGACGGCGTCGGCGATCAGTGCTGCGGGTCGAGCGTGCAGACCGATCGAGGATCCGACGGCGACTGTGGTGCTGGGCATGTGGTGCTCCTTCGTAGTGGGGTTGTTGCGATCGTAGCGAGTGTCAGACGGTGGCGAGTGCCGGATCGAGCTCGGCCTCGGTCGGGGCGTTCTTGCCCTTGACGAACTGCTTGGCCGAGACGACCAGGAACGCCGAGACGATGGTGCCGACGGCCAGAGACACGATGAACCACAGGATGTTTCCGATGGCGAAGAACACGAAGATTCCGCCGTGGGGAGCGCTGAGGGTGACGTCGAAGGCCATGATCATGGCACCGGTGACTGCGCCGCCGGCCATCATCGAGGGGATGACGCGGAACGGGTCGGCCGCGGCGAACGGAATGGCACCCTCGGAGATGAATGCTGCTCCGAGGAACCAGGCAGCCTTGCCGTTCTCACGCTCGGCTTCGGTGAACAGACGCGAGCGAACGGTCGAGGCCAGTGCCATGGCCAGCGGCGGCACCATACCTGCGGCCATGACTGCTGCCATGATGCGCAGTGATGCGGTGTCGGTGACCGACAGGCCTGCGGTTGCGAATGCGTAGGCAGCCTTGTTGACCGGTCCGCCGAGGTCGAAGCACATCATCAGGCCGAGAATGATGCCGAGGATGATGACCGAGGAGCCGCTGAGACCGTTGAGCCAGTCGGTCAGTCCGCTGGTGATCGCGGCGAGCGGCTTGCCGAGCAGCAGGAACATGATCGCGCCGACGATGAGGGTGGCGAACAGCGGGATGATGACGACGGGCATCAGGCCACGCAGTACCGCGGGGATCTTCCATTTGCTGATCCACAGTGCGACGAAGCCGGCGATGAGACCACCGACGAGGCCGCCGATGAAGCCTGCGCCGACGAGAACGGCCACGGCACCGGCGGTGAAGCCTGGCGCGAGTCCCGGCCTGTCGGCGATGGCGTAGGAGATGTAGCCGGCCAGTGCGGGCACCAGGAAGCTGAAGGACAGTGCGCCGATCTGGAAGAGCACGGCACCGAGGTAGGCGGCGATTCCACCTTCGGGGAGGGAGGTGATGGAGTTGTTGACGACGATGTCCTCGGCGACTCCGGAGATCTCGTATCCGCCGAGCAGGAAGCCGAGGGCGATCAGCAGACCGCCGGCGGCGACGAACGGAATCATGTAGCTGACGCCGGTCAAGAGAATCTGGCGGATGCGGGTGCCCCAGCCGAGTTCGCCCGCGGATTCGGTGGAGCCTGCGGCCACTGCGGTACCGCCGACGCGGGCTGCGTCCGGGTTCAGTGCAGCGCGAAGGGCTTCGGTGAGCATGACGTCGGGCTCGTTGATGGCGCGCTTGACGCCCGAGGAGATGACGGGCTTACCGGCGAACCTTTCCCTACCCTTGACGCCCACATCGGTCGCGAAGATGACTGCTTCGGCTCCGGCGATGATCGAGGGGTCCAGCGGCGTGCTGCCGCTCGAGCCCTGGGTCTCGACGTGAACGGTGACTCCGGCACGCTCGCCCGCTGCGACGAGTGAATCGGCAGCCATGTAGGTGTGCGCAATTCCGGTGGGGCAGGCGGTGACTGCGACGATGTGCTTCGGGGCAGTGGTCTCGGCCGGGGTGGCGGCCGCGCTGTGCTTGGCGGTCGACACAGGAGCTGCGGCCGGGGCCGTCACGGCCGGCTTGGCGGCGGGGTTGATGACCCCGTCGACGAGGGTGACGATCTCGGCGGCCGAGGACGCGTTGCGCAGGGAGGTGACGAATTCCGGCTTCACCAGTGCGCGCGCAAGGCTCGAGAGCAGCTTCATGTGGGCCGAACCGGCACCGGCAGGAGCGGCGATGAGGAACACCAGGTCCGCGGGGCCGTCGGGGGCACCGAAGTCGACCTTCGGGTTCAGACGGGCGAATCCGAGAGAGGCCGAGGTGACCGCTTCGGAGCGGCAGTGCGGGATGGCGATGCCGCCGGGCAGGCCGGTTGCCGACTGCGCCTCGCGGGCCAGAGCGGCGTCGCGCAGGGCATCGGTTTCGGTTGCGCGACCCGCGGAAGCCAGAACGCCTGCGAGGCGTTCGATGACGGCTTCCTTGGACTCGCCGAGATCGGCGTCGAGGAGGATCAGATCCTCGGCGATGATCTGCTGATCTTCGGTGGGGGTGGACATTGCAGGCTCCTAGAGACGGTTCGAAGAAGGGGAGAGCGTGGACGGAGTGACGGAGGTGGGGATGTCGAGCGCACGGACCGTCACCGAATTCGGGTGGGTCTGCTCGGGCAGGGGAAGCGTGGTGCCTGGAAGCGCGGTCGCTGCCGTTCCGTAGGCGACGGCGCGGCGGAGTTTGTCTGCATCGGAACAGTTCTCGGCGTCGGCGAGGATGTAGCCGGCGAGCGAGGAATCGCCTGCGCCGACCGTGCTGACCGCGGTGATCGGGGGCGGGCTAGCGTACCAGGAACCGTCCTCGGTGACCAGTACGGCTCCGGCACTGCCGAGAGTGGCAAGTACCGCGCCGACGCCTCGGCCGAGAAGGATCGTGCTGGCTGCGATGGCAGCCGTCGGATCGCCCTGCGCCGCTGCGCTTTCCAGCTCTTCGGAATCGTACCCGGTGAGTTGGGCGAGTTCCTCGGAATTGGGTTTGATCAGATCGGGTGCCGACTCCGGGAAGGCAGCGGCGAGAGCGAGCAACGGCTCGTCGGAGGTGTCCACCGCGACTTTCGCCGACGTGGCACGCAGGGCAGTGACGAGCTCGGCATACCAGTCGACGGGGAGGCCCGGCGGGAGCGAACCGGAGAGAACCACCCATTCGGCATCGACTGCGAGAGCGAGGATCCGCTCCCGCAGCTCCGCACGGGTCCGCTCCGACACCGTGGCACCGGGCTCGTTGATCTTGGTGGTGGTGCCACCGACTTCGCTCACCGTGATGTTGGTCCGCGCCGGACCCGACGTCGGAACCGCGGAATACCGCACTCCCTTCGCGGCCATCGCGTCGAGCAGGGGGTCTCCAACGTTGGCCGGGAGAACTGCCAACGCCCCGACTCCCGATCCGCCGAGAACGCGAGCGACGTTGACGCCCTTGCCTCCTGGGTCGATGGCCGACGTCGATGCCCGGTGTACGCCGCCACGGACGAGCGGCGTGTCGAGTGTGACCGTCCGGTCCATGCTCGGGTTGGCCGTGAGTGTGACCATCATGCGATCACCACCTCGATTCCTTTGTCGCTGAGATTCTTTCGGTCATTTATCGAGATATCGCTATCGGTGACGATGACATCGATGGAGCCCACTCGGGCGAAGCTGACCAGATGCTCGCGCCCGATCTTCGACGAATCCGCCAGCACCACGACATGATTGGCTGCCTCGACCATGGCACGCTTGACGGCTGCCTCGTCGCTGTCGGGAGTGGACAGTCCGTGCCCGACGCTGATGGCATTGGTGCCGATGAACGCGACGTCCACCCGGAGCCATTCGAGGGCACTCAGCGCTTCGTCGCCGACTGCCGCCTGGGTGGTCCCGCGTACCCGCCCGCCGAGTAGTCGAAGGTTGACATTCGACATCGTCGCGGCGCGCGCGGCGATCGGGACCGAGTTGGTCACCAACGTCAGTTCGCGATCGTGAGGAAGCAAACCGGCGAGTCGACCGGTTGTGGTGCCGGCATCGAACACGGCGCTGCCTCCGACGGGAGGGAGGAAGGACAGGGCGGCGGCCGCGATCGCGTCCTTCTGATCGGCCCGGGTGAACTCTCGTTCCGAGACGCCCGGTTCGAGTGTGGTCAGTGCCGACGCGGGCACTGCGCCACCGTGTACGCGGCGCACGACACCCATTCGATCGAGGGTGGCGAGATCACGGCGCACGGTTTCCGTTGTGACGCCGTAGGTGGCGGAGAGATCGTTGACGGAGACGCGGCCCTGGGTGCTGATGAGTTCGGCTATGGAGTGCTGTCGTTCTTCTGCGTACACCTGCGTCTCCTTCCTCGTTGATGTTGCTTTATGTTGTTTTACGCCCGTGTGTGTTGACATGTCAAGGGTTTGGAGTAATCTCGGTCACAACACAAGCGACTGATGGCCCCCACCACAGCTCGCCGGACAGTACGAAGACCTTTGTTCACGCAGGATCCGAGGAGGACCACATGACGGGATCGGTTAGCACCGCTTCGACCGGACACAGAGACACGACAGTCGATGCAGCCGGAACCGGAGCAGCGCAGACCACGCTGCACGGCACGCCTGTCGTGCCCGGCGTGGGATACGGCCGCGTGATCCGCCCCGGTGCCCGTCCCGCCATCCCTGCCGATACCGGCGAGGTGGCCGAGGCGGATCGAGATGCCGAGAAGGACGTCTTCGACGCCGCAGCGAACGCCGTCGCCGCTCGACTGCGCGGTCGCGCGGAGCTGGCGACCGGAGCTGCCTCGGAAGTCCTGTCGGCCAACGCCGCGATGGCAACGGACCGCGGCTGGCTGGGAGCCGCGCGCTCCTCGATCGCCAAGGGCAGTTCGGCCGTCACCGCGACAGCGGCGGCGACGGACAAGTTCGCCGCGATGTTCACCCAGCTCGGCGGACTGATGGCAGAGCGCGTGACCGACCTGCGCGACATCCGTGATCGCGTCATCGCCGAGATCCTCGGCGTTCCGGAGCCCGGTGTTCCGGTGCCGGACGAACCGTCCGTGCTGTTCGCCGACGACCTGGCACCCGCCGACACCGCCGGCCTCGACCCCGCGCTGATCGTGGGTCTGGCCACCTCGCTGGGCGGTCCGACCAGCCACACCGCGATCATCGCGCGTCAGTTGGGCATTCCGTGCATCGTCGCCGTGGCAGGCCTCGACGACATCGCCGCGGGTACGAACGCATCGGTCGACGGCACCAGCGGCCGGATCGAACTCGAACCCGATGCCGAGTCGGCCCGCGCCGCCGTCGTCTCCGCCCGCGACGAGCTCGACCGGGTGTCCCAGTGGGTCGGTCCCGGTACCACCGCCGACGGCCACGCAGTCGACATTCTCGCCAACGTCCAGGACGGTGCCGGTGCTCGCGCGGCGCGATCCAGTGCAGCGGACGGCGTCGGACTGTTCCGTACCGAACTGTGCTTCCTCGACCGCGACTCCGAACCCACCGTCGACGAGCAGGCCGAGATCTACGCCCAGGTACTCGACGCGTTCGCGGGCAAGAAGGTCGTCGTACGGACTCTCGACGCAGGCTCGGACAAGCCGCTTCGGTTCGCCACGCATCCCGACGAGGCAAACCCGGCCCTCGGCATTCGCGGAATCCGCATCGCCGAGGCCGACCGCGGGATTCTGTACCGCCAGCTCGACGGCATCGCGGCAGCCGCGAAGGCGACCGACTCCTCCCCGTGGGTGATGGCTCCGATGATCGCAACCGCGTTGGAAGCGAAGGATTTCGCCGCCGACGTCCGTGAACGAGGACTCACCCCCGGCGTCATGATCGAGGTACCCGCAGCCGCGCTGCTCGCCGAACACATCCTCGAGCACGTCGATTTCCTGTCCATCGGCACCAATGACCTGGCGCAGTACACGATGGCCGCGGACCGTATGTCCGCTCAGCTCGCCGGCCTGACCGATCCGTGGCAGCCGGCGGTACTGGCACTGGTCGCCCACACCGCTGCCGCGGGAGCCAAGGCAGGCAAGCCGGTCGGGGTCTGCGGCGAGGCCGCTGCCGATCCGCTCCTGGCCTGTGTGTTGGTCGGCCTCGGCATCACCTCTCTGTCCGCTGCATCGGCTGCCGTCGCGCACGTGGGTTCGAAGTTGGCGACGGTCACGCTCGATCAGTGCAAGGAAGCGGCCGCCGCAGCCCTGAAAACGGACAGCACCGCCGCCGCGCGCGAGGCAGTGAGCGCGATCCTCGGCTGATCCAATAGTGTTGCCTTCCATCATGAGAACTCTGGGTTGGACGCTGCACGGAAACGGAAAGACCGTCGAGGCCGGGGCGGTGGTCTCACCCGACGAACGATTGACGTGGCCACGCACCATCGGTATCGGAATGCAGCATGTCGTCGCGATGTTCGGTGCGACACTGCTGGTTCCGACGATCACCGGATTTCCGGTATCGACGACGCTGCTGTTCTCGGGCATAGGAACGGCACTGTTCCTCGTCATCACTCGAGGGCGCGTTCCCAGCTACCTGGGTTCGTCCTTCGCTTTCCTGGCCCCGCTCGGTGCCACCCAAGCGAACGGACCCGCAGCCCAACTCGGAGCGGTCCTGTGTGTCGGCCTCGTACTGGCCGCCGTCGGCTTCGTGGTGAAGTTCGCGGGCCAACGGGTCCTCGACGCGGCCATGCCGCCCGTCGTGACCGGTGCCGTCGTCGTGCTCATCGGGCTGAACCTGGCGCCGGCCGCCACCACGTCGTTCGAGGCACAGCCGCTGATCGCAGCCGTAACCCTGATCGCGATTCTGCTGGCGACGGCGCTCGGACCCGGCTTGATCGGGCGACTCGGAATTCTGCTCGGTGTCGTCGTGGGTTGGGTGTTCGCCGCCGTCACCGGGGGCATCGCGCAACCACGCCTCGACGCACTGAGCGCGGCGAGCTGGATCGGTCTGCCCGAGTTCCGCGGTCCGTCCTTCGAGCTGTCGGTGATCCTGGTGGCGCTGCCGGTGGTGATCGTCCTCGTCGCCGAGAACGTGGGACACGTCAAAGCCGTCGCGGCGATGACCGGCAAGAACCTCGACGACGTGGCCGGTGACGCATTGATCGCCGACGGGCTGGCGACCACACTCGCCGGAGCAGGCGGCGGTTCGGGAACCACCACCTACGCGGAGAACATCGGTGTCATGGCTGCCACCCGCGTGTACTCGACCGCGGCGTATTGGGTCGCATCGATCACGGCGATGGTGCTCGCGTTCTCGCCCAAGTTCGGTGCGCTGATCTTCACCGTCCCCGACGGAGTCATCGGCGGCGCGACTCTGGTGCTGTACGGCCTGATCGGGCTTCTCGGCGTACGCATCTGGACCGACGCGAAGGTCGACTTCACCGACCCGGTCAATCTCATCGTCGTTGCGGCGGCGCTGGTCGCCGGAATCGGTGACCTGACACTGTCCGTCGGATCGGTCGAACTCGGCGGTATCGCCTGGGGTTCGGTGGGCATCCTGCTGGGGTACCCGATCGTCTCGGCGCTCGCCAGGAGTGCAGGCACTCGAGGTCGATAGCGGGGTCGGTCACGGATCGCGCGCGTTTTGGTCATCGACCGCCCCGACGCCGCGGACGTAGTGTTTCCCTGTGACGTCAGTCGTACCGGCGATCGAGATTCGTAGAGATTTCGCGTGGTCGCTGCCGGTATGCACCGAACAAGGAGACATTCGTGGAACGCACACTTTTCGAGCCCGAGCACGAGCTGTTCCGGGAGTCGTACCGGAAATTTCTCGATCAGCACGTAGCGCCGAACCACGCGAAGTGGGAAGAGCAGAACATCGTCGATCGCGACGTCTGGGTCGAGGCCGGTAAGCAGGGCTTCCTCGGAACGGCAGCGCCCGAGGAATTCGGCGGCGGCGGAGTCAAGGACTTCCGCTACAACGCCATCGTCACCGAGGAAACCACCCGTGGCGGATACAGCGGTATCGGTTTCACCCTGCACAACGACGTCGTCGCGCCGTACCTGATCGATCTCGCGAACGACGAGCAGAAGGCGCGCTGGCTTCCCGGATTCTGCTCCGGCGAACTGATCACCGCGATCGCGATGACCGAGCCGGGAACCGGAAGCGACCTGCAGGGAATCAAGACCAAGGCCGTACGTGACGGTGACGACTGGGTGCTCAACGGCTCGAAGACGTTCATCACCAACGGAATCAACGCCGATCTGGTGATCGTCGTGGCCTGCACCGACCCCGAGAAGGGCGCGCAGGGCTTCAGTCTGCTGGTCGTCGAACGTGACATGCCCGGATTCGAGCGAGGCCGCAACCTCGACAAGATCGGCATGAAGGCCCAGGACACCGCCGAACTCAGCTTCACCGACGTTCGTGTGCCCGCCGCCAACCTGCTCGGCGACGAGGGCATGGGCTTCATCTACCTGATGCAGAACTTGCCGCAGGAACGCCTGTCGATCGCCGTCGTCGCGGCCGCCGCGATGGAATCCGCGCTTGAGATGACTATTCAGTACTGCCGCGACCGCAAGGCCTTCGGAAAGTCGATCGGCAAGTTCCAGAACACGCGCTTCGTGTTGGCGGAACTGGCCACCGAAACCACCGCGACCCGCATCATGGTGGACAAGTTCATCGAACTGCTCAACGCAGACAAGTTGACTGTGCAAGAAGCTGCCATGGCGAAGTGGTGGACCACCGAGAATCAGGTCAAACTGATCGACCGGTGCCTTCAGCTGCACGGCGGCTACGGCTACATGAAGGAATACCCGATCGCCAAGGCGTACATGGACTCTCGTGTGCAGACCATCTACGGCGGCACCACCGAGATCATGAAGGAGATCATCGGCCGCGGATTGAATCTGTGATCCGCTGATCCGTGAAATGCGAAGGGCCGCAGCACTCCTGTGCTGCGGCCCTTCGCATTTCACCTCGGTGACGATTCCTACAGCTTGCGCATCACGGTGACGACCTTGCCGAGGATCGCGGCGTTGTTGCCCGGGATCGGCTCGAACAGCGGGTTGTGCGGCAGCAGCCACACCTCGCCCTTGGACCGCTTGAACGTCTTGACGGTGGCCTCGCCGTCGATCATCGCGGCGACGATGTCGCCGTTGTCGGCCACGGACTGCTGACGAACCACCACCCAGTCACCGTCGCAGATGGCCGCATCGATCATCGATTCACCGACCACCTTGAGCAGGAACAGCGAACCCTGTCCGACCAGCTCGCGGGGGAGCGGGAAGACGTCCTCGACGGCTTCCTCGGCCAGAATCGGACCGCCTGCAGCGATCCGGCCCAGTACCGGCACGAACGTCGGGGTAGGCAACCGATCCTGCTCCTCGGACGCCTGCGATCCGTCGACCGCGGCGGCTGCCTGATCGGCCTGCACTTCGTCGAGACCGCGGACGTCGACGGCGCGGGGCCGGTTGGCGTCGCGCCGGAGGAAACCCTTGCGTTCGAGCGTACGGAGCTGATGAGCGACGGAGGAGGTCGATGTCAGGCCGACTGCGTCACCGATCTCTCGAATGCTCGGTGGGTAACCGCGCTCGGTCACCGAAGCTCGAATGACCTCGAGTACCTTCCGTTGCCGCTCCGTCAGACCCGCGCTGATGTCGGTGCCGACTTCCATGGCCTTGGATGTCGGTTCCGCGGCAGGCTTAGCCGCTGCGGCCTTCGGTGCGGTGGCCCTGGCTCCGGTCGCCTTGGAACCGGTGGTCGTGGAAAGCGTGGTCGACCTCGTCGAGGTCTCGTCCTTCATGCTGTCGGCCTCCTGCTGGTGTCCTGGATCCGGTCTGCGTGGTAGGTCTGCGCGGACTGGAGTTGATGGTGTCGACTCGTGTGGCGTGTGGTTTCTGACACGAATCTAGCGTGTATCAGCTGTTGAATCAAACATCTGTTCGACTCGTGTCGCGTTTTCTGCAGACTTTGTCGGAGGCTCGTGATAGAACTTCGAACAAGCGTCCATCGAACGCCTGATCGAACAATCGATCCAACGAGCGAAGTCGAGGTTCCGATGACCATCATCACCGATCGCCCCACCGCCGCCGGTGTCCGCGCCCGATCCACTGCCGTCGAGCGCCGCCGCCGGGCGCGTCCCGTTCTGCAGAGTCCCATCGGAACACACGGTGTCACGGGACCCCGCACACAGAGTTCACCGTGCCTCCCGGTCCTCGATCCGTCGTGGACCGATGTCACCGATCGCGAGCAGGCCGATCGCGAGTTCGACGCGACCTCGGCGCACTTCGCCGGCCAGCCGGTTCGGATGCGTTCGATCGTGCTGACGGTGTTGGCGGTCCTGGTGGTGGCGGGCGGGCTGATCGGCATCGCGAACCTGCGGGCCGTCGCCCCCGATGCCGGCGCGCAACCGGCGGGTGTGGTCGAGGTGCACGACGGAGCTGTCGTCGAGTACACGCCCGGCAGATGACCACCGGCACCGTCGGGTTCGACGAGACTGAGTATCCTCGACAGACTGCCCCGATGTGCGTGCTCGTCGTCGGAGCATCGGCTACGACGGAGGATCCCTCATGCATTGCCCGTTCTGCAGGCATCCCGACTCACGCGTGGTCGACTCGCGTGAGATGGACGAGGGGCAAGCAATCCGGCGTCGTCGCTCCTGCCCGGAGTGCGGTCGCCGATTCACGACGGTCGAGGCCGCAGTGCTGGCCGTCGTGAAACGCAGTGGTGTCACCGAGCCGTTCAGCCGAGAGAAGGTCGTCAAGGGAGTCCGTCGCGCCTGCCAGGGCAGAGATGTCGACAACGACGCGCTGAACCTACTGGCACAACAGGTCGAGGACGCCATCCGTGCAGCGGGATCCGCGGAGATCCCCAGCAACGAAGTGGGCTTGGCCATTCTCGGTCCACTCCGTGACCTGGACGAAGTGGCCTACCTTCGCTTCGCTTCCGTCTACCGCTCGTTCAGCTCGGCAGAAGACTTCGAGAAGGAAATCCACGAACTGCGCAAGCACCGCGAGTCCGCAGACATCGACTGACAGGCCCGGCCATCAGCGACGCTGGTCCGAGATCGCCTTCTCGATGCGCTTCTCCGACACCGGGTATGCCGTGCGAATGCCCTGCGCGAACAGTCCGACGCGCAACTCCTCGATCATCCAGAACAGTTCCTGTACCCCGGAGCTGTTCTTTCTGCTCTCCGGCAGCGAATCCAACAGTCGCCCGTACGAGGCGTACACCCGATCGAGCACGTCCATCGCAGCCGCGTCCCGGCCTGCACTGCTCGGCAGCGTCGCCAACCGCTTGGTCGCCGCGGCGAGGTAGCGCGGCAGGTCTGCGAGTCTGCGAGAGCCGAATTCGGTGACGAACCCTCGAAAGATCAAGCCGTCGAACTGTTCCCGAACATCGTCCGCCGGCTCGCCCGAGGAGGACTGAAGTTGCGCGGACAGCGCCAGGGCGGCGGTCAACACCGGGCGAACCAACGCCAGGACCGCAGCGGTGCGCTGCGGAACCTCGGCGTTGACGAGTGCCCTCAGTTTCTCGAAGGCATCGGGATCCCGGACCGGTCCTCCGTGCGCATCCATGGCCTCTTCGACCGCAAGTACTCGGCACTCCTCGAGGAGTGCGTCGACTCCACCGTACGGATTCTGGCCCAGTGCAAGACGTTCCGTGGTCGGTAGGCCGGCCAGCAATGCCTTGGTGCCCTTCGGAGCCGTCGACAGAAGCAGAGTTCTGGTTCCCGAGCGCATTGCCGCCCGCGCCTCGGCGGGGGTGCTGAGGACCCGCACCGCGACGCCGGGTCCTTCCGGAACCAGCGCCGGATAGCCGGTGACCTTCTGTCCACCGACCTGCCGAGTCACCGTCGGCTCCAACCGACCCAGCGTGCCGGAGGTCCAGGCCAGAGAGGGTGCGCGCTCCGCGTCGCCGACCGCGCTCGCCACCTGACGGCCGACCTCACCCGACAGGCTCGTCCGAAGAGCAGTCAGATCCTTGTTGCTGCCCAGCACCTTTCCGGACGGGTCGACGGCCGCGAACGTCATCTTCAGATGCTCGGGCAGCGCGGCGGGGTCGAAGTCCTTCGCCGTGATGTCGCACCGGGCAGCCCGGGACAACTCACGGGCCAACGCCGTCACCAGAGTTTCCGCGCGCGGCTTCATGGCCGCCAACGCCGCGGCCGCGAAGTCGGGAGCCGGAACCACGTTGCGCCGCAGTGCCTTCGGCAGCGTCTTGATCAATGCGGTGACCAGCTCGCCGCGCATTCCCGGGACCAGCCAGTCGAAGCCCACCGGCTGTACCTGAGCGAGCAGCGCGATCGGAATGCGCGCGGTGACTCCGTCGGCCGCGGTGCCCGGCTCGAACTGATACGTCAGTGGGAATTGGATCTCGCCCTGTCGCCATGCGTCGGGATACGCGCCGGTCAGTACCGAGGCTGCGTCGGAGTTGACGACGGTGTCGGTGGTGAAGTCGAGTAGGTGCGGGTCCTGTCTGCGTGCCTTCTTCCACCAGGTGTCGAAGTGTCGCGCCGACACCGCCTCCGGGGCGATACGTGCGTCGTAGAAGTCGAAGAGAGCGTCGTCGTCGACCACGATGTCTCGTCGCCGAGCGCGATGTTCGAGTTCACCCACGTCGTCGAGCAGCGCCCGGTTCTTGTGGAAGAACGCGTGCTGGGTCTTCCATTCACCCTCCACCAGCGCATGTCTGATGAACAGCTCTCGAGACGCCTCGGCGTCGATGCGGTGATAGTTCACCGGACGTTGCGTCACCAACGGAATGCCGTAGAGCGTCACCCGTTCGTAGGCCATCGCCGATTCCCGTTTGATGGACCAGTGCGGCTCCGAGTACGTCCGCTTGACCAGGTGCGGCGCCAACCGCTCGGCCCACTCGGGCTCGATGCGCGCAGCCATCCGGCCCCACAGGCGTCCGGTCTCGACCAATTCGGCGGCCATGACCCAGCGCGGGGGCTTCTTGAACAGACCCGACCCGGGGAAGATTGCGAAGTGAGCCCCACGCGCGCCGAGGAACTCACGCTTGTCACCCTCCCGGAGCCCGATGTGCGAGAGCAGTCCGGACAGCAGCGACTGATGCAGCGCGGTCTCGGTGGAGTCGGCGTCGGGAACCGTCCACCCGAGTCCACGGGTGATCTGACGTAGCTGACCGTGCAGATCCTGCCACTCGCGAATACGTAGGTAGTGCAGGAACTCGGTGCGGCACATACGGCGGAACTGGTTGGAGGACAACTCGTTCCGCTGTTCGCGCAAATAGGTCCACAGCTTCACGTACGCGAGGAAGTCGGAGTTCTCCACCGCGAAGCGCGCATGCTTCTCGTCCGACGCCTGCTGATGCTCTGCCGGCCGCTCCCGAACGTCCTGGATCGACAGCGCGGCAACGACCACCAACGCATCGCGGAGAGACCCGTTGCCGTTGGCCTCGACCAGCATTCGCGCCATCCGTGGATCGACCGGAAGCGCCGAGAGTTCCCGGCCGATGTGGGTGAGCTCCGCGGTGCCGTCCTTGGTGGCAGGCTTCAGTGCCCCGAGCTCTTCGAGCAGTCCGATTCCGTCTCGGATGCTCCGCGGATCGGGTGGTTCGACGAACGGGAACGCGTCGATCTTGCCCAGCCCGAGTGCGGTCATCTGAAGGATCACCGACGCCAGGTTGGTACGCAGAATCTCCGGCTCGGTGAACTGCGGACGCGACTCGAAATCTTCTTCCGAGTACAGCCGGATGCAGATGCCGTCGGCAACGCGGCCGCAGCGGCCGGCCCGCTGCCGAGCCGATGCCTGGGAGATCGGCTCGATGGGAAGGCGTTGAACCTTGGTACGCAACGAGTATCGCGAGATGCGGGCGGTACCCGGGTCGACCACGTAGCGGATTCCGGGGACCGTCAGCGATGTTTCCGCAACGTTCGTCGAGAGCACCACGCGCCTGCCCGAGTGCGGGGAGAACACTCGATGTTGTTCGGCCGCAGAGAGTCTCGCATAGAGTGGAACGATCTCGGTGTTGCGCAGATTTCGGTCGTTCAAGGCGTCGGCGGTGTCGCGAATCTCGCGCTCACCGGACAGGAACACCAGAATGTCACCGTCGCCCTCGGCTATCAACTCGTCGACGGCCTGGCACGTCGCGTCGACGGGGTCGAGATCGATCGTGGTGTCCCCGGCGTCGACGGTCAGTGGCCGGTAGCGCATCTCGACCGGGAACGTGCGGCCGGAGACCTCGATGATCGGCGCGGGCACGCCGTCGCGCGCGAAGTGCCGAGCGAAACGCTCGGGATCGATCGTCGCCGAGGTGATGACGATCTTCAGGTCGGGTCGGCGGGGGAGGAGCTGCGCGAGGTAGCCCAGGATGAAATCGATGTTGAGGCTGCGCTCGTGGGCCTCGTCGATGATCAGGGTGTCGTACTGGCGGAGCAGCCGGTCTCGCTGGATCTCCGCCAGCAGGATGCCGTCGGTCATCAGCTTGACGAGGGTCGCATCCGAGGACTGATCGGTGAATCTCACCTTGTAGCCGATGGATTCACCCAGTGGTTCACCCACCTCCTCGGCGATGCGTTCGGCGACGGTGCGAGCGGCGAGTCGACGGGGCTGTGTGTGACCGATCGAGCCCCGGATCCCGCGCCCCAGTTCGAGGCAGATCTTGGGGATCTGAGTGGTCTTGCCGGAGCCGGTCTCGCCGGCGACGATCACCACCTGGTGCTCGGCGATGGCCGCGGCGATGTCGTCCTTGCGAAGACTGACCGGAAGTGACTCGGGGAATTCGAGCTTGGGCACTGCAGCGCGGCGGTTGGCGACCACGGTCTCGGCGCGGGTGATGTCGCGGTCGAGTGCGGCGAACGCGTCGTCGGTACGCGCATTGTCCAATCGCCGCCGCAGCCGGTTCTCGTCGCGGATGGTGACCTGGGCCAGACGTGTGGCGAGAGCGCGACGCTGAACGGACGGGTTCGAGGTAGACATACTTCACCCAGGATATCGGTTTCGGCAGTGCCACCGAATGCAGGTCGTGACTGTGCCAGGATCGCCACATGAGCATCTCGCAGGATGTGATGGTCCAGCCGCGCACTCCCGTACCGATCAGGACGTTGCGCGTACTGTTCGCGGCGCTCACCGCCTCGGCACTGATCTCGATCGTCCTGGACGGTCTCGCCTCCACGACGTTCTCGCTGGCCAACTACTTCAGCTACTTCACCGTCATGAGCAACGTGCTGACGGTGCTGGTGCTGCTGGTCGGCGGCGTCGTCGATCCACGCGCGGCGCACTGGCAGCTCGTTCGGGGTGCCGTCACCCTCTACATGGTCATCACCGGAATCATCTACGCCGTACTGCTCGCCAACATCGATGTGGGCGTGGCGGATCCGTGGACGAACAACGTGGTGCACCGCATCATGCCCATCGTCCTGCTGATCGACTGGATCCTCACGCCACCGCGACGGCAGATCTCGGAATCGCGCAGCCTGACATGGCTGCTGTTTCCGCTTCTCTACGGGATCTACACCCTCGTCCGTGGGCCCGTTGTCGACTGGTATCCCTATCCGTTCCTCGACCCACGCGTCCAGG
Source organism: Rhodococcus sp. 05-339-2 (assembly GCF_002258965.1). Classification (NCBI taxonomy): domain Bacteria; kingdom Bacillati; phylum Actinomycetota; class Actinomycetes; order Mycobacteriales; family Nocardiaceae; genus Rhodococcus; species Rhodococcus sp. 05-339-2. The sequence continues at coordinate 486,004 of NZ_NOYW01000018.1, read as the reverse complement.
GCTACCTCGCGCTCGCCATCGGCCTGCTCGTTCTCACCGTCGCCTTCGCGTTGATGGCTCTCGCGGTCGGTGCACTCGGGAGGATCGCCGGACGGTGGAGGTACGGATCGGGCTCGGCCGGAACCACGTGACTACTGTGTACCGCATGTCTTCTGCCACCGGAACCACACACTCTTCCGCGCTCTGGCACGGTTTCGCCGACATGGGAGCCGTCACGACCAGCGGCCCGTTCGTCGTCTCCCGCGGTGAAGGTGCCTACATCTACGACCACGCGGGTACCGAATACCTCGACGCCACCGCGGGCCTGTGGTTCACCAACGTCGGCCACGGCCGTCGGGAGATCGCCGACGCCGTTGCGACGCAGTTGAGCTCGATCGCCCACTACTCGAACTTCGGTGACTTCGTACCCGAGACCACACTGGCACTCGCCGATCGTCTCGCGGCGATCGCCCCGGTACCGGGCAGCAAGATCTTCTTCACCTCGGGTGGCTCGGACTCCATCGACACCGCCGCGAAACTCGCCCGGCGCTACTGGGTCGAAATGGGTCGACCGAGCAAGACACTGATCGTCGGCCGGCAGAAGGCCTACCACGGGATGCACGTCGCGGGAACAGCGCTGGCCGGCATTCCGGTGAACAAGGAGCACTACGGCGAGCTCATGTCCGACGCCCGAACGGTGGCGTGGGACGACGCGAAGTCGCTGCTGGCACTGATCGAGGAGGTCGGTGCCGAGAACGTGGCCGCATTCTTCTGCGAGCCCGTGATCGGTGCCGGCGGCATATACCTCCCACCGGAGGGCTACCTGCGCGAGGTGCGGCAGATCTGCCGCGACAACGACGTACTGTTCGTCGCGGACGAGGTCGTCACCGGATTCGGCCGTATCGGCGGCAGTTGGTTCGCCTCCACTCGATTCGAGCTCGAACCGGATCTGATGACCACCGCCAAGGGGCTCACGTCCGGATACGTACCGATGGGTGCGGTGTTCATCGCCCCGACGATCGCCGAGCCGTTCTTCGCGGGCGGCGTGTGGTGGCGGCACGGGTACACCTACGGTGGCCATGCCGGAGCGGCCGCGGCCGCGATGGCCAACCTCGACATCATCGAGCGCGAGGAACTGCTGTCACACTCGAAGCGCATCGAGGCGGCGTTGCACACCCACCTCGCGCCGTTGGCCGCACACGAGAGGGTCTCGGAGATCCGGAGCGGAATCGGTGCGGTTGCCGCCGTGCAGCTCGCCGACCCGGCCGAGGCATTGCCCTTCGTCAAGACGCTTCGAGCGCACGGTGTGTCCAGTCGCGCGGCCGGTCAGGGTGCGATGCAGATCTCGCCGGCATTCGTCATGACGAATGCCGAGATCGAAGAGCTGGCCGCGCGAATCCTCAGCGCGCTCGGCTGAACCGGAGCCTGCTGCGCAGCTGCTGTCCGCGTGAGCGCGGGGCAGCAGCTGCGGGCTGCGGCTCGTCGGGGACGGCGGCGAAGCGCCGGTGCAGCCGATCTCGTACTTCCTCGGGCGCGTATGCGCGACGCTTGCGTTCGGATCGGACCACCAACGCCCCGGTGGCCGCGACACCGACCATCCCGGCGAGACCGAGGGCCTTCCACACGTTCATCCGGCCACCGTACCGTCACGAGATCTAGGGTGTGGACCATGAATCCGTCGCGAATCAGCCTCGATACTGCAGTCGAGGCCACCAGAACGGGCGACATCTGGATCTTCCGCGGACAGTCGAACGCCGATCGCGCTATCCAGGCACTGACCAACAGTCCCGTCAACCACGTCGGAATGGCCGTCGTGATCGACGACCTGCCTCCGCTGATGTGGCACGCCGAACTGGGAAAGTCGTTGCAGGACATGTGGAGCGGAAATTTCCAACGCGGGGTTCAGCTGCACGATCTGCGTGCGGCCGTCACCCAGTGGGCCACGAAGTACGAACAGCGTTGTTGGCTGCGGCAATTGGACGAGTCCGTGACGACTGCGCAGGAGGACGCCCTGCTGCGCACGATCGCCCGCATGGACGGAACCGCGTTCCCGACCACTGCGGCGCTCGCCGGTCGGTGGTTCCGGGGCCGAGTCCCCGCACTGCGTCGCAACCGACGCGAGGGAGCGGCACTCGAAACCGCCTACTGCGCCGAGGTGGTCGCCATGACCTACGACGCGATGGGTCTGCTCACGGGCAACAAGAAAGCCAACTGGTTCGACCCGGGAAAGTTCTGGAGCGGCGACCGACTGCCACTGGCCGACGGAGTTCGTCTCGGCGAGGAAATCGAAGTGGACGTACCCGTCACACGCTGATCGACGCGTCCGCCTCGGTGCGTCCGCCCAGTTCCACCCAGCCGTCGCCGATGGTGGTGCGCAACCGAGATCCGGCTCCCTGCACGATGTTCAGGCTCCGGCCGAGTTCACCGGTCAGCCGGACGGCGGCAGCACCGGTCGCCTCGTCCTCGGCGATACCCATCATCGGTGCGAACATGCGCGATCGCAGCGTGCCGTGTTCCTCGTCGGTCCAGGCCCAGACGTAGTGGTGCCCACTGTCGTAGGCACTCGGATCGGCTGCCGCCACCTCGGCCGCATCGTGAACCCGATGGAAGGTGAACTGCGGAGTCCAGTCGGCGCGAGCGCGAACCCAGGTGTGCTCGCCGTCGTAGCGGATGCGCAACGGTCCGGCAGGGACGGTGAGCACGTCGACGGGATGTCCCTGCTCGCGGAGCCACCACGAGAGTCCGACCGTGGGATGTCCGGCGAAGGGCAGCTCCACGGCGGGGGTGTGAATGGTCGCCGAGGCCGTACCGGACTCGGTGCGATCGACGAACACCGTCTCGCTGAAGCCGAGCTCGGCGGCGAACTGCTGCCTGTCGGCCTCGTCCACGTCGCCCGCGGCCACGATGCCGAGGGGGTTGCCGAACCTGCCGTCGGCATCGGTGAACACTCGTACGACGGAGACGTCGGTAGCCATGCCCGGATGGTACCGAACGCCGAACGAGGGACCCGCGGCCGCGGATCCCTCGTTCGGTGAACAGTGCGAGACGACGCTCAGACGGCGGCACCGTCGAGGATTCGCCCTGTTTCGATCGCCTGCGCGACACCTGCGACGATCGACGCGGCACGGATGGCCTCGAAGATCTTCTCGCGGTCGACGCCCTCGGCGCGCAGGGTCTTCTCGTGTGCCTCCAGGCAGTGGTTGCACCCGTTGACGGCCGACACCGCGAGCGACCACAGCTCGAAGTCGGCCTTGTCCACGCCAGGGTTGCCGATGATGTTCATGCGCAGGCCGGCGCGCAGATCGTCGTACTTGCCGCCGAGGTATCCCTTGGTTCGGTAGAAGACGTTGTTCATGCCCATGATCGACGCCGCACCGAGTGCCGCGTTGTACGCCTCGGCCGACAGTGAATCGGCAGCGTCCTCGGCGATCTCCTTCAACGTCGTCGCGGACTTCGACGCTGCCGCCACCGACAGCAGCGTGCCCCACAGCTGCTGCTCGCTGAGCACCGTGGAACGGGCGATGGAACCGAGATTGAGCTTGAGGTCCTTGGCGTACTCGGGGACGGCGTTCTTGAGGTTGTCGATCGTCATGTCAGACGCTCGCCGTCAGCAGTTCGCCTGCGTCGATGGTGGGATCACCCTTCTTCCAGTTGCAGGCGCAGAGCTCGTCGGACTGCAGGGCATCGAGAACTCGAAGGACCTCGTCGACGTTGCGGCCCACCGAGCCTGCCGTGACCGACACGAACTGGATCTCGTTGTTGGGGTCGACGATGAACGTGGCGCGGTCCGCGACACCATCGGCGTTGAGAACACCCGTGGCAGCAGCCAATTCACGCTTGAGATCCGACAGCATCGGGAACGGGAGGGTCTTGAGCTCGTCGTGCTGTGCCCGCCACTGGAAGTGGACGAACTCGTTGTCCACCGACGCACCGAGGACCTGTGCGTCACGGTCCTCGAACTCCTCGTTCAGCTTGCCGAACGCGGCGATCTCGGTGGGGCACACGAACGTGAAGTCCTTGGGCCAGAAGAAGACGATGCGCCACTTGCCTGCATGATCGTCACTGGTGACGGTGGTGAAGTAATCGTCGGGCTGCTGAGCGTTCACCTTGGACAGGTCTCCGCCGATGACGGCGGTCAGGTTGTATGAAGGGAACTGGTCGCCAATTGTCAACAGTGCCATGTGGTCTCCTCGTGTCGAATGATCGCGTCGGTTCCGTATGTGAGCGGTTCGGGGTCGGTGGCGTGAATGCAGCCGTACGAGCCCGGCCGACCGGTACGAGTGTGCCAAAAGTGTGGTCAAAGGTAAACGTGATGAGTGGCACTACACTGATAGGCGTGACCGATCGAAGCTATCAGCCGACCCTGTCGCATCTGCGGGCTTTCGCGGCGATCGCACGTCATCGCCACTTCGGTTCTGCCGCAGCGCAACTGAGTATCACCCAGCCTTCGCTGTCGCAGGCTCTTGCTGCGCTCGAGCAGGGGCTGGGGGTGCAGCTGATCGAGCGCAGCACTCGCCGGGTGTTGTTGACGCCTGCCGGCGGTCAGTTGCTCGCTCGGGCCACCGCGGCACTGGACGCGGTGGACGGATTCGTCGCTACCGCAGCAGGATTGGGTGGCCACCTGACCGGTGGTATCAGGCTCGGAATCATTCCGACCGTGGCACCGTACGTGCTGCCGGCAGTACTCCCGGCCGTACGCGCCGAGTATCCCGACCTCGTGCCGAGGATAGTGGAGGATCACACCGCCCGACTGCTGGACGCACTCCGCTCCGGTGACCTCGACGTCGCCGTTCTCGCGCTGCCCCTCGCCGACCCGAGATTGATCGAAATATCCATGTACACCGAGGATTTCGTGCTCGCGTTACCTGCCGAGCACCCACTGGCGGGGCGGCGGGATCTGGACGTCGCCGACCTCCGAGGCCTGCCTCTGCTCCTGCTCGACGAGGGGCACTGCCTGCGCGAGCAGACCCTCGACCTGTGCCGCTCGGTCGACATCGCGCCCGACGCGAGCGCTACCCGGGCGGCGTCGTTGACCACGGTGGTGCAGTGCGTTGCAGGCGGGCTGGGTCTGACGCTGCTGCCGCGCAGCGCCGTCGAGGTCGAGGTCGCTCGTGCGGGCCTGTCCACCGCGGAATTCGCACACCCGGCTCCCGGCCGCACGATCGGTCTCGTGCACCGATCCACGAGTGCACGCTCGGCCGAATACCGGGCGCTGGCAAGTCTTCTCGCCACCGAGGTTCGTGCCGGCCACGAAGGTGGCCTCAGCCGGGCGTGATCACGATCTCGTCGAACACGATCTCGCCTGCCGCATCGGACTCGGGCACATCGACGACGGCGTCGAGCGACCAGCCATGGTCCCCGTCGGGGTCCTCCAACACCTGACGCACCGTCGTGGACTCCGCACCGACGTTCAGGGTGAACAATGCGGGGCCACGGGCCGACGGGCCGGTTCCGATCGAGCCGTATTCGGCGAAGAACGGTTCGAGTTCGGCCTCCCAGTCCGGGCCGTCGTCGAGGTCGTCGAGCGTGTCCCACTGTCGGCGCGCCGCCAGGTCCACGCGGCGGAAGATCGCGTTGCGCGCGAGGATTCGGAAGGCTCGCGGGTTGGCCGAGATCGGACGCGGCACGTCGGATCCGTACGCCTCCACGAGCGCTTCCGGCTCGGCACCGGGATCGGTGAGGTTCTCCCACTCGTCGAGCAGGCTCGAATCCACCTGCCGAACGAGCTCACCCAGCCACTCGGTGATGTCCTGTACCTCTTCGGTTCGAGACTCCGGCGGAACCGTCTGGCGCAGTGTGCGATAGGCGTCGGCGAGATACCGCAGGACGAGTCCCTCGGACCGCATCAGACCGTAGTGGCTGATCAATTCTGCGAACGTCATCGCGCGCTCGACCATGTCGCGGACCACGGACTTGGGCGACAGACCGACCTCGGAGAGCCACGGATGGGTGCCGCGGTAGATCTCGAATGCCGGAACGAGCAGCTCTGCAAGAGGTTTCGGCCACGTGACCTCCTCGAGCAGCTCCATTCTCTCGTCGTACTCGATGCCGTCGGCCTTCATCTGCGACACCGCTTCGCCGCGCGCGGCGTGCTGCTGTGCCATGAGGATCTGACGGGGATCGTCGAGGGTCGACTCGATGATCGACACCACATCGAGGGCATGGGTCGGTGATTCGGCGTCCAGCAGGTCGAAGGACGCGACCGCGAACGTCGACAGCGGCTGATTGAGCGCGAAATCCGGTTGCAGGTCCACCGTCAGTCGAGCATGTCGACCGTCGGCGTCCGGCTCGTCGAGTTGCTCGACGATGCCCGCATCGACCAGACCACGGTAGAGCGAGAGCGCCCGTAGGATGTGCTTGCGCTGAGCGGGCCGGGTCTCGTGATTGTCCTCGAGCAGGTGTCGCATGGCATGAAAGCAATTGCCCGGCCGGGCAATGACATTGAGCAACATCGCGTTGCTCACCGAGAACCGGGACGTGAGCGGCTCCGGGCTGGCGGCGATGATCCGCTCGAATGTCGGCTCACCCCACGAGACGAAACCGTCGGGTGCCTTCTTGCGCTGCACACGCTTGAGCTTCTTCGGATCGTCGCCGGCCTTGGCCACCAGACGCGCGTTCTCGATGTCGTGTTCGGGGGCCTCCACCACGACGGTGCCGAGGGTGTCGTAGCCGGCTCGGCCCGCGCGTCCCGCGATCTGATGGAACTCGCGGGCCCGAAGCTTGCGGGTGCGGATGCCGTCGTACTTGGTCAGTCCGGTGAACAACACCGTGCGAATGGGAACGTTGATGCCCACCCCCAACGTGTCCGTTCCACAGATCACCTTGAGCAGACCGTCCTGCGCCAGCTTCTCGACCAACCGTCGATACTTGGGAAGCATGCCGGCGTGGTGCACCCCGATGCCGTGCCGAACCAGTCTCGACAGGGTCTTCCCGAAACCTGTGGTGAAGCGAAAGGCGCCGATGGCCTCGGCGATCTCGGCCTTCTCCTGCTTGGACGCGACATTGACGCTCGTCAGCGCCTGGGCTCGTTCGAGTGCCGCGGCCTGTGTGAAATGTACGACGTACACCGGCGCGAGATGCGTTTCCACCAGTTCTTCGATGGTCTCGCTGATCGGAGTGGTGACGTACGAGAACATCAGTGGAACCGGACGTTCGGAGCCCGAGACGACGGTGGTCGTGCGTCCGGTGCGCCGGGTCAGATCGTCCCGGAAGAACGAGACATCGCCCAGGGTCGCGGACATCAACAGGAACTGGGCGTGCGGCAGTTCGATCAACGGCACCTGCCAGGCCCACCCTCGATCGGGCTCGGAGTAGTAGTGGAACTCGTCCATGATCACCTGGCCGATGTCGGAGCCGCGGCCCTGACGCAGGGCGAGGTTCGCGACGATCTCGGCGGTGGCGCAGATGATCGGGGCTCCGGAATTGACCGACGCGTCGCCCGTCATCATGCCGACGTTCTGAGCACCGAAGATCTCGCACAGAGCGAAGAACTTCTCGCTGACCAGTGCCTTGATCGGCGCGGTGTAGAAGCTGCGTATGCCCGCGGCCATCGCGGCGTAGTGAGCTCCGATGGCCACCATCGACTTACCCGATCCGGTCGGCGTCGCGAGGATGACGTTGGAGCCGGAGACCAGCTCGATGAGAGCTTCCTCCTGCGCGGGATACAGGGTCAGACCGCGATCGGCAGTCCAGGTGGTGAACGTGTCGAACAGGACGTCCGGGTCGACGCCGTCGGACCGAGCGGCGGCGGTATCGGGAATCAGTTCGGTGAGAAGCACCTCTACAGGCTATGTGGGATCGACGGCCGGACCCGCATCGACACCGCGCCGGGCGGGGTCCGTCGATGCGTCAGGTGGCGCTGCGTTCGTCCGAGCCCATGGCTCCGAGCACTGCCAGTCTCGTACTCGCGCTGCCGGTGATCATGTCCTCGCCGACACCGGTGATGAGCAGGTTGCGCCACCGCACTTCGTCGAACGTCAACGACGGGGTGGAATCGATGAAATCCTCCACGACCTGCAGGAAGCGCATCGGGTCGTCTCGGAACGGAAAATGTCCGGAATTCTCGAACACCTCCAATGTGGAACCGGGCATGGCCGAATGAGCGAGGTGCGCATGACTGACCGGAATCACCGAGTCCTGATCACCCCAGACGAGCAGCACCGGCAGATTCTCGGTCAGGTAACACCGGTCCAGCATCGTGACCACCTGGCCGCGCCAGTCCACGACGGCGCGCAGGGTCCGCAGATACGCCTCGTACGTCGTCGGGGCCGGAAGCTCGCTCAGCACTCGGATCAGATCCGGAGTGTCGTGCAGGAGCGACCCGGGACGCAGGGGAGAGCTGTGCAGTGTGCTCAGGAGGCTGCCCGCCAACTTCACCGCGGGGATGGCACCGGGCAGGCGGAGCAGTTTGACCGCCTCGCTGAGAAACGGCATGGATGCCAGTCGAAGAAGGGGATGAACGTCCTTGGTGACGCCACCGGAGGACACCAGAGCCAACCTGTCGACCATGCCCGGGAACTGGTAGGCGAACTGCATGGCGACCCCGCCGCCCAGTGAGTGTCCGACGACGGTCACGTGTTCGATGCCCAGCACCGAGAGCAGGTCACGCATGCCGTTGGCGTACGCGGCGACGGAGTAGTCGGCACGGGGCTTGTCCGAGCGACCGTGCCCGAGCAGATCCGGAGCGATGACGGTGTAGTTCTTCGCGAGGTGCGGGATCACCTCGTTCCACGTCTCGGAGTTGTCGCCGATCCCGTGGATCAACAACAGGACCGGTCCTTCACCGGCCATGCGGAACGCCCGCCGGTATCCGTGAATGGTCCGGAAGATCAGCCGTGGCTCTTCATCGGGAACCGGGCGGAGCTTGCGACTGCGCGGATTGGTGCTCATCTGCGCCTCCTGAAATTCCCTGGTGCACCGCGCGAGGCGGCACACGACGGCGACGCCGTGCACGAGTGTGTGGACGTACGTACCCGAGTACGTGTTGGTACGACTCTTGCACGAGATGACGCTCGGGGCAGAACATCGGGCGTATTTGCGGTTACAGGTATGTTTCGATCCGCCCGAACTGTCCGATGTGCGCGCCCGAGCGATCATCTTCTGTGACCGCTCACACTGCTACTGCTCGGTGGTGTCCTCTCCCTCGTCGAGACCGGCCTGCTCGGCGAGGAAGCGCTCGAACTCGGCCCCGAGCTCGTCGCCGCTCGGCAGTGGCTCGTCGCTGGCCAGCAGCGTCGACTGCTGTTCCTGCGCGGCCACGTAGGTGTCGTACTGACGCTCGAGTGCCTGCACCACCGACTGGACTTCTTCGTTTCCGGTGATGTGCTCGTTCACCTGCTCCCGAACCCGTGCGGCAGCTTCACCCAGCGCGGCCAGCGGCAGGTCCAACTCGGCGGCTTCGCTGACGTTCTCGAGCAGCGTTTCGGCTGCACCGGGGTAGTCCGTCTGGGCGAGGTAGTGCGGTACATGCACCGAAAAGCCCATCGACTCGTGACCGTGCTGCGCCATCCTGAGCTCGAGCAGAGACGACGCGCTGCCGGGCACCTGCAGGTCACCTGCCCAGCTGTTGCCTTCCTTGACCAGCTCCTTGTCGCTGGCGTGGGCCGTCACACCGAGCGGCCGAGTGTGCGGAATGGCCATCGGGATCGAGCCGAGACCGATGGTCCGACGGACTCCGAGCTGTTCGGCGAGCAGGCGAACAGCAGTGGTGAACTTCTCCCACCGCAGATCCGGTTCCATACCGGCCAGCAGCAGGAACGGGGTGCCGGTGCGGTCCTTGACGGCATAGAGATTCAGTTCGGGAGCGTCGTAGTCCGAGAAATGATCGGACTTGAACGTCATCGTCGGACGACGGGACCGGTAGTCGATCAACTCGTCGACGTCGAACGACGCGACGAGTTCCGACTCCAGGCTCTCGCGCAGATGAGTCGTCGCCAACTTCACTGCGTGACCCGCGTCGGAGAAGCCCTCCAGACCGTGCACGAGGACGGGTCCGACTCCGTCGTTGGAGAAGATTTGCGGTGCCGGAAACTCCAGCTCGTACATCTTCGACTGTTCGGTCATGGCCGGGCCCCTTTCGGATCGACTCGTAGGTACCTCGAAGCGAGCATCGGGTAAGAATACGCCGATCCTGGGCGCGAGCCCCGTACCCGCCGACGTCGATCGTGGCGATTCACTATCCGAAAGAACAACCGGTGGACCGCTGTTCATTCCCCGTCCCGGGTTGCCCTCGTGCCGAGGACGACATCAGCGGTCGAAGTTGGCCAGCGCACGGATCTTGTTCGTGACATCGAGGGCGGCAACCTTGTACGCCTCCGACAGTGTGGGGTAGTTGAACACCGCATCGACGAGGTAGTCGACGGTGCCGCCGCACCCCATCACGGCCTGCCCGATGTGCACCAGATCCGTCGCACCCGACCCGAAGATGTGTACGCCGAGAATCGACCGGTCCTCGGTGGAGACGAGCAGCTTGAGCATGCCGTACGAGTCGCCGGCGATCTGACCGCGAGCGAGTTCGCGGTACCTCGACACCCCCACCTCGTACGGAATCGATCCCTTCGTCAGGTCGACCTCGGTGGCTCCGACGTACGAGACCTCGGGAATCGAGTAGATGCCGATGGGCTGCACATCGGTCAGTTTCGCGCTGGACTCGCCGAACGCGTGGTACGCCGCCAGCCTGCCCTGATCCATCGACGTCGCGGCCAACGCCGGAAATCCGATGACATCACCGACCGCGTAGATGTGATCGACCTTGGTCTGGAAATGTTCGTCGACGAAGATGCGACCGCGCGCGTCGGCCTCCAGACCGGCGTTCTCGAGTTCGAGTGCCGTCGTCAGACCCTGACGGCCTGCCGAGTACATCACCGTCTCCGCCGGGATCCGCTTGCCGCTGGCAAGGGTGGTCACCGTTCCGTTCGGGCCGACGTCGACTGCGGTCACCGCCTCCCCGAATCGGAACGTCACCGCGAGATCGCGGAGGTGGAACTGCAACGACTCGATGATCTCGCGATCACAGAAGTCGAGCATCGAATCGCGCTTCTCGACAACGGTGACCTTCGTTCCCAGAGCAGCGAACATCGATGCGTACTCGATTCCGATGACGCCGGCCCCGACCACGACCATGGACGCCGGAATGAATTCGAGATTGAGAATCCCGTCGGAGTCGAGGACGCGGTAATCGTCGAACGCGATGTCGGCGGGACGCGCGGGAGCGGTGCCGGTGGCGATCACCACATTGGCTGCCCTGACCGTGATGCGTTCACCTCGCGACTCGTCCTCGATCACGATGGTGTGCGCGTCGAGGAACTTTCCGACGCCGGTGATGAGCTCGATCCGGTTGCGCAGCAGTTGCGAGCGCACCACCTCGATCTCCTTACCGATCACGTGCTGGGTTCGCGCCAACAGATCGGCCGGAGTGATGTCGGCCTTCACCCGATAGCTCGCCCCGTACAGCTCACGTTGATTCATGCCCGTGAGGTACAGAACGGCCTCGCGCAGCGTCTTGGACGGAATGGTGCCGGTATTGACGCAGACCCCGCCGAGCATGTGGCCCTTCTCCACGATCGCCACCCGCTTGCCGAGCTTCGCAGCCGCAATGGCCGCCTTCTGGCCACCTGGGCCGGAGCCGATGACCACCAGGTCGTACTCCATGGGTTCAGACATTCGTCATAGGTACCGCTCGCACGCAAAGACTGCGTGCCCACCCGGTCACAACCTTGTGAACTCCGAGATTCGGAGGCCGAACCCATGCAGATGTCGCCACGTACTGATGCGTTGTGCGAGGCTGAGCCCAGCACGAAACACCCGATTCACAGTGGAGGAACACATGCCGCAGCAGGTCCGCGCTGTCGTTGCCAAGAGCAAGGGCGAGCCCGTCTCCATCGAGACGATCACCATCCCCGATCCCGGGCCGAACGAGGTCGTGGTCAAGATCGCGGCCTGCGGGGTGTGCCACACCGACCTGCACTACCGCGAAGGCGGCATCAACGACGAGTTCCCGTTCCTGCTCGGACACGAGGCAGCCGGAATCGTCGAGACCATCGGCGACCGCGTCGAGCACGTCGAGGTCGGCGACTTCGTCGTCCTGAACTGGCGTGCCGTGTGCGGCGAATGTCGAGCCTGCAAGCGCGGCACCCCGTGGTACTGCTTCGACACCCACAACGCAGCACAGAAGATGACCCTCGAGGACGGCACCGAGCTGACCCCTGCGCTGGGCATCGGCGCATTCGCCGAGAAGACCCTGGTGCACGAGGGCCAGTGCACCAAGGTCGCCGCAGACGCCGATCCCGCCGTCGTCGGACTGCTCGGCTGCGGAGTGATGGCCGGGCTCGGGGCAGCGATGAACACCGGCAACGTCTCGCGCGGAGACTCGGTGGCCGTGATCGGCTGCGGCGGCGTCGGCGATGCCGCGATCGCCGGAGCCCGACTGGCGGGCGCATCGACGATCATCGCGGTCGATCGCGACCCGGGCAAGCTCGAATGGGCCCTCGAACTCGGAGCCACCCACACCGTCGATTCCTCCGTGGTCGACGCCGTCGAGGCCGTGCAGGAGCTGACCGGAGGCTTCGGTGCCGATGTGGTGATCGACGCCGTCGGCCGTCCGGAGACCTGGAAGCAAGCGTTCTACGCACGCGACCTCGCCGGAACCGTGGTGCTCGTCGGCGTTCCGACTCCCGAGATGACTCTCGAGATGCCGCTCATCGACTTCTTCTCCCGCGGCGGCTCGCTGAAGTCGTCCTGGTACGGCGACTGCCTGCCCGAGCGCGACTTCCCGCAGTTGGTGGATCTGTACCAGCAGGGCCGTCTGCCGCTCGAGAAGTTCGTCACCGAACGCATCACCATCGAGGACGTCGAAGCCGCGTTCGACAAGATGCACAAGGGCACCGTGCTGCGGTCGGTGGTGATCCTGTGAGTGGTCGATTCCGTGTCCAGAACGTGGTCACCTCGGGCACGTTCAGTCTCGACGGTGGCACCTGGGACGTCGACAACAACATCTGGCTCATCGGCGACGACGACGAGGTCGTGATCGTCGACGCAGCCCACACCGCGGCCCCGATCGTCGACGCGGTAGCCGGTCGCACGGTCAAGGCCGTCGTCTGCACGCACGGTCACAACGACCACGTGACCGTGGCACCCGAGCTCTCGGACACCCTCGACGCGCCGATTCTGCTGCACCCGGCCGACGACATGCTGTGGGAGCAGACGCACCCGGGCGTCGGGCACTCGACCCTCGAGGACGGCCAGCGCATCACCGTTGCCGGAACCGACATCCTGGCGTTGCACACACCCGGGCACTCACCGGGATCGACGTGCCTGTACCTGCCGGAGGCGGGGGAGTTGTTCAGCGGCGACACCCTCTTCTCCGGCGGTCCGGGTGCCACCGGACGGTCGTACTCGGATTTCCCGACCATCATCGGGTCCATCCGTGATCGACTCTTCGCGCTTCCCGTCGAGACTCGCGTCAACACCGGGCACGGCGACGGCACGCGCATCGGCGACGAGGCACCGCACCTCGAGGAGTGGATCGCCCGCGGAAGCTGACATCGCGACACTGCGGTAGGTCGCCTGCCGCGTTCGAGGTGGTCGGAATGAGACAGTGGTGGGACGCCGGAGCGAGTGCTGCGGCGTCCCACCTACTCGAAGAGGACGTCTTGTGAGCCCCGCCGCACGGAGAACCCGCCTGACCAGCGCTGCCACGTCGGCGGCGATCGGAGCGCTCGTACTGGTGGGGTGCAGCTCGACCGTCACGGGCACCGCCGAACCCAGTGGAGGCAGTGCCACCTCGTCGGCGCGGTCCGGTGTGGATCTCAGCACGCTGCTGATCGACCCGTCCAGCTTCCCTGCACCGTACGACGCCCTGGTTCTGCCCCAGCAGGCGATCTCGCAAGCCGCACCCGATCTCAGCGGAATACCGGCCGGTGCCGAGGTCAGCCCGGCGGGATGCAAGCCTGCCGACCAGGACTTCGGCCCGACGGGCACGGCCATGATCGTCGGAACCGACAACGACAGTCGATCGACCATCTCGATCGAGTTGACCGCAGTGGACGAACCGCTCTCGGCGCGCAAGGAGCAGCTCGAACAGTGCGGGGAGGTGACGGCAACCAAGTCCGGTGCGACCTCGACGGTGACCTCGACTCTGACGCCGGCACCGCCCATCGACGCGGACGACACCTTGGCCGTCCGGCAGACCGTTGCATCGGGAGCAGGCGGCGACGCCGTCACGCAGTCGATGCTGACGTTGATGGCCCAGATCGACGGGGTGCGAGTGTCGGCCACGTTCATGTCGTTCGGCTCGGGCACGCCCGACGCGACGACCCTCGACGAGCTGTTCACCGCGGCCGTCCAGAAGGTCGGCCAGAGCTGACGGAGCGATAGCAGATCGCACCGACACGAATCGGTCGTCCACAGCTCCGGCGACACGATCGGTCCACAACACACCGGTTCTCCACAGGGCAGTTCGAAGGCCCAGGTCGGGACTTCGTCGGTCGTCAGGACCCCGGCCAGGATTCTCCGGTATGCACACACCGACGAATTCACACGACAACTTCGACTCCCGCCATCGCGTTCGACTCGGTCACGTGAGCGACCTGATGGCAGCCGTGCCGGCCATGCTCGGATTCCACCCGCAGCGATCGATGGTGCTCATCGCGGTCCAGGACGGCGGTGCCGGCGTCGGACCCACGATGCGTCACGACCTCGTCCTGGCAGGCGAACACGCCGATCGGCGCGCAGGCGGTCGTACCCGCGCGACCGAGGAGATGCTCGACGTCATCGGCTACCTTGCCGGCTACTGCGCGAGGGAGAACATCCCCGCGGTCATGGCGGTGTTCGTCGACGACAGGCTCGACCGAGCCGTCAGAACAGCGCATCTGCTCGACGTCGAAGCGCTGGTGATCGAACTCGACGCCGCACTCGCATCGTTCGGAGTGCAGCTCGGCGAGGCCCTCGCGGCGTCGGAGATCGCCGATTCCGCCGAGTGGTGGACCTTGCGCGGACCGCAGCGGCACGGCCTGATATCCGATCCGTCGGCGTCTCCGATGACCGTGGCACGCGTGCTCGACGGCTACTCCGTGCGAAAGTCCAGGTGCGATCTCGCCGAGACCATCGCACCGGGCCCCGACGCGACGGTGCGGGCCGTGGCGGCCGAGATGTCGCGACAACGACGCGAGGGCACCCGGTCTCGTACCGACGACTTGACCTCGGTGCTGTCGTACATCGCACGCGGACCGTACGACACCGAATTGGATCCGACCGACATCGCTCGCATCGCACTCGCGATCGGCCACGTCCAGGTGCGTGACGCGGTGCTGGCGTTGACGCTTGGCGACGACGCCGGATTCGTCGAAGAGTTCTGGGCAAGAATGTCCCGCGTCCTGCCGAAGGGCGCACGCGCCGTCGCCGCAACACTTCTGGCCTTCAGCGCGTACGTGCGCGGAGACGGGCCGATGGCCCGCGTCGCGATCGACGCTGCACTGGAAGCCGACGAGACCTACTCACTGGCGCGACTGCTGGACCGATCGCTCAGCGCTGGCGCAGGTCCCGAACTCGTTCGCGAAGTGGCCGAGAGCGGCTTCGCGTGCGCGCGCGCGTGCGGAGTTCGGTTGCCCGGCGACCCGTTCGGTCGACGGTGACGGCCGGTCGGGCACATCGATGATCGGCCGGCAACGCGGGTCAGCGCGCTGCGTGCGACCGATCGCCGAGCTGCTGCAGGAAGGTCCACGCATCGGCCACGATCCGATCGAGATCGGTCAGCTCTGGCGTCCATTTCAGCTCCTCGACCGCACGTGCACTCGAGGCGATCAGGACCGCAGGATCACCGGCACGACGGGCAGCATGGTCGACGGCGATGGGCAGACCGGTGACGCGCTCGCAGGACGAGATGACCTCGTGCACCGAGAACCCGGTGCCGCTGCCGAGGTTGTAGATGGTGTGCTCACCCGGTTGTGCGGCATCGACGGCGAGAATGTGTGCCTCGGCCAGGTCTGCGACGTGGATGTAGTCGCGAACAGCCGTACCGTCCGGAGTGGGCCAGTCGGTGCCGAACACCGAGATCTTCTCGCGCTGCCCCAGAGCGACCTGAAGCACGAGCGGAATCAGGTGGGTCTCGACGACGCGATTCTCGCCGAAACCGTTGTAGGCACCGGCGACGTTGAAGTACCGGAGGCTGGTGGCGGCGAGGCCGTAGGCCGCGGCGTACGAGGTGATCGCGTGATCGATCGCGAGTTTGGTGGCACCGTAGGGATTGGTGGGGCGGGTGGGTGCGTCCTCGGTGATGGGAGTCTTCTCGGGCTCGCCGTACGTGGCGGCGGTCGAGGAGAACACCAGCTTCGCGGTGCCGGATGCTCGGATGGCATCGAGCAACGCCAGCGAGGTGACGACGTTCCCGCTCCAGTACTTGTCGGGCGAGACCACCGACTCGCCCACCAGAGATTGCGCGGCGAAGTGCAGGACGGCGTCGAAGCCGCCGCCGATCAACACGTCCGCGGCAACGTCCTTGACGTCACCTTCGACGAACGTGGCACCACCGGGCACGGCGTCCCGGTTACCGGTGGACAGGTTGTCCACGACCACGACCTCGTGTCCGCGCTCGACGAGCACGGCCGCGCAGACGCTGCCGACGTAGCCCGCACCACCGGTAACCAGAAGCTTCACTGTTCGTTCTCCCTCACACGCGTCGAACGCCGTCGTCGGTGGGAGGTCAGACCTTCTTCACCTGGACGGCGTGCGCCATCTCCTCGGATATGTCGACACCGCTGTGTCCTGGCACCGTGATCGTGATCGATCCGGGCTTGGCCTCGACTGTAACGCGAGCATCGGGGACCACGCCTGCTTCGCGGAGCTGAGCGATCACCTCGGGGTCGGACTGGACGTGCTCGGCGAGACGACGCACCACGACGGCAGTCGGTTGGCCGACCGGAACGTCGGTGAGGCGGATGAGAGCCTCCGGTGCCAGAGTCGACTGGCCGAGCCCGAGTTCGGCCAACCCCGGGATCGGGTTGCCGTACGGCGAGGTCGTCGGGTTGTTCAGTACGGTCACCAAACGACGCTCGACCTCCTCGCTCATCACGTGCTCCCAGCGGCACGCCTCGGCGTGAACGTCTTCCCAGCGCAGACCGATGATGTCCACGAGCAGGCGCTCCGCCAAACGGTGCTTGCGCATGACCGCAACCGCCAGACTTCGGCCCTTCTCGGTCAGCTCCAGGTGCCGATCGCCCGCGACGGACAACAGCCCGTCACGTTCCATTCGAGCAACGGTCTGGCTGACGGTGGGACCACTTTGTTCGAGCCGCTCGGCGATTCGCGCGCGGAGCGGAATCACGCCCTCTTCTTCCAAATCGTAGATCGTCCGGAGGTACATCTCCGTGGTGTCGACCAGATCCTTCACACTCAACCCCTTCGTCGGGCTCGATCCTACCGTCAGCGTCCCGAAATAGGCGCTGCACCCAGTCGCAGCGGGCGCGGCGCACCACAACGGAGGACGTCTTTTCCCGTGGCTTCTCACAGGGGGACTCCGGGGACAACACCGGAACCCGGCAACACCATCCCGCCCGACAACGTAGTTTTGTCCCTATGTCTGATCAGGCGACACGCGCCGCCGCGTCCATCCCGAACCGCCCCGAGGACATCGTCGTGTGGAGCGCGGACTACCTCGGCTACCGGTGGAGCGACGACCACCCGATGAACCCGACTCGGCTCGATCTGACGATGGCGCTCGCCACCGACATCGGCCTGCTCGAGGGTGTCGAATTGGTCGAGCCCGCCGCAGCACCGGATTCGGAGTTGCTCCGGTTTCACACCAGCGCGTACATCGAGGCCGTCAAACAGGCACCGTCTCAGGGCCCGGCCCTGCGCGATCCCGACGACGTCGTCCACGGACTCGGTTCCGACGACAATCCGGTGTTTCCGCAGATGCACGAGGCGAGCGCCATGCTCGCCGGCGGCTCGCTGGCCGCCGCCCGCGAGATCGCCTCGGGTCGCGCTCGACGCGCGGTGAGCATCGGTGGCGGTATGCACCACGCGATGGCCGACTGGGCATCGGGCTTCTGCGTCTACAACGACGCCGCCATCGCCATCTCCTGGTTGCTGGACAACGGGTTCGACCGAATCGCCTACATCGATGTCGACGCTCACCATGGGGACGGCGTTCAAGCGGCTTTCCTCGGTGACCCGAGAGTGCTCACGGTCTCGTTGCATCAACATCCGGCGACGCTGTGGCCGAACACCGGATGGTCCACCGAGGTGGGAACCGAGCGCGGTGAGGGAACCTCGATCAATGTCCCGTTGCTGCCCGGGACCGCGGACAGGTTGTGGTTGCGCGCGTTCCACGCGATCGTGCCGGGCGCGATCGCGGCGTTCCGGCCCCAGATCATCGTCAGCCAATGCGGTGTGGACAGCCACCGCGAGGATCCCCTCGCGGACCTCGCCCTGACCGTCGACGGCCAGAACGCTGCGTTCCTGGCCATGCGCGATCTGGCGGACAAGCATTCCGAAGGTCGGTGGTTGGCCGTCGGCGGTGGTGGGTACGGCTTGGTGCGCGTCGTTCCACGGTCCTGGACGTACCTCATCGCTGCCGCGCTCGGCCGCGACATCGACCCGATGTCGGCGCTGCCGGACACGTGGCGCGAGCGGGTGCGGACCATGGCACCGAGCGTCGACCTACCGCAGACCATGGGTGACGGGGGAGACGTCGACTATCCCGCCTGGGACGGACCTGGTGGGTCTCTCGCAGGCGCGGACGGCACCGACAGGGCGCTCGAACGCGTCGATTCGGCGATCATCGCCACCCGTCGAGCAGTGTTTCCACTGCTCGGACTCGATCCGGAGGACCCGCGTGACTGATCCGACCGACAGCCCCTCGGCCGAGGAGCCTGCCGTTGCGGCGTCGGAGCCGAGCGAGAAGGACCTGGCACGGGAGCGAGCGGAGACGTCGTTTCCGCGGCACTGGGTTGCCGACGTCCTGACCTCCGACGGCGGTGTGGTGCACCTGCGTCCCATCGTCCCGTCGGACTCCGAGCGCATCGTCGCGTTCCACGGCCGGCTGTCCGAGCGGACGAGGTACCTGCGGTATTTCGGTCCCTACCCCACGATGCCCCAGCGTGACGTGCTCAACTTCACCACCGTCGACCACCACGACAGAGTCGCGTTCGTCGCGGTGCTCGGTGACGACATCATCGCGGTCGGCCGGTACGAACGACTTCCCGAGGGAGACGGCAATTCCGCCGAGGTGGCCTTCGTCGTCGCCGACGCGCATCAGGGCCGCGGGCTGGGGCCGATCCTGCTCGAACACCTCGCGGGGGCGGCCGCCGAGAACGGGGTGAACATGTTCGTCGCCGAGGTGCTCGCCGAGAACCGGAACATGGTCACCGTCTTCCGCGAAGCGGGTTATCAGGTCAGCAGGTCCTTCGAGGGGGGAGTGTTGCGACTCGAGTTCGCGATCGACCCGAGCGAAGCGCTGCTCTCGGTGCGCAATTCGCGTGAACGTGCCGCCGAGGCCCGCAGTGTGCGCAACGTACTCAGCCCTCGATCGGTCGCCGTGATCGGAGCGTCGACGGACAGCTCCAAGGTGGGCAACGCCGTTCTCGCGAATCTGCTGGCGGGCAACTTCACCGGCCCGGTGTATCCCGTCAACGCCGACCACCGTTCGGTCCGCGGAGTCCGCGCCTACGCCACGGTGCACGACATCCCGGATCCCGTCGATCTGGCGATCGCTGCGGTACCCGCCGATGCGATCGACGCGGTACTCGACGACTGCCTCGACAAGGGCGTCAAAGCGTTGCTGGTGGTATCGGGCGGATTCGGCGAGACCGGACCCGCGGGACAGGAGAGCGAACGCAGGCTGGTGCTCGCCGCGAGGGCGCACGGAATGCGGTTGATCGGGCCCAACGCGCTCGGTGTGGCGAACACCGATCCCGAGTTCGGTCTGAACGCCACCCTGGCTCCGCATCTGCCCACGCCGGGCAACGTCGGGTTCTTCTGTCAGTCCGGAGCCCTCGGCATCGCGATTCTGGACGAGGCCGCCAACCGCAGGCTGGGACTGTCGACGTTCGTCTCGGCCGGAAACCGCGCCGATGTGTCCGGAAACGACCTACTGCAGTACTGGGATTCGGACCCGGCCACCGAGGTGATCCTGCTGTACCTCGAGAGCTTCGGTAATCCCAGGAAGTTCACGAGGATCGCTCGACGGGTCGCACGCACCAAGCCGATCATCGCGGTCAAGAGCGGACGCGGTGCCGTGCCGCCCGCCCACGCGATCGGTGCCGACATCGACGACTCGATCGTGCGCGCACTGTTCGCGCAGGCCGGCGTCATCCAGGTCGACACCATCTCCGAACTGTTCGACTGCGCCGTCCTGTTCGGAAATCAGCCTCTTCCTGTCGGCCCGCGGGTTGCCGTGGTGGGAAATTCGACGGCTCTGGGTGTGCTGGCCGTCGACGCTGCGCGAGCCAAGGGCCTGCATGCGAGCAATCCGACCGACGTAGGTCCGCAGGCGGGTCCCGAAGAGTTCGCTGCGGCGGTGTCCTCGGCCTTGGCCGCGTCGGACATCGATGCCGTCATCGTCGTGTTCGTGCCTCCGGTCGCCGTCGAGGTCGAACCGTTCGCGGCCGCGCTCGGCAATGCCGTTCGTGGATCCGACAAGCCCGTGCTCTCGACCTTCCTGGCCACCGAAGGAATCCCGGACGTCCTGGCGGTACGCGGACCGGGTGGTCATCCCGTTCGCGGTTCGGTGCCGTCGTACTCGAGTCCGGAGCGGGCGGTTGCGGCCCTGGCTGCCGCGTGGCGCTACTCGTCGTGGCGTTCGCGACCGGTGTCGAACCTCGTCCGTCCCAAGAGCATCGACTCCGATCGCGCGAAGCGACTGGTGGAAGGGTGGCGGTCGTCGGGCAGTCACGGACGGTGGCTCTCGGACTTCGAGACCGCAGAACTGTTGTCCTGCTACGGACTCGACGTCGTGGCCTTCAGAATCGTGACAGACGAGGACGAGGCGGTCGCCGCGGCGGACGAACTGGGTTACCCGGTGGCGGTGAAGGCGACCGGGGAGCGGTGGCGACACCGGCCCGATCTCGGGGGAGTGCGCTTGGACATGGCCGACGCCTCGGCAGTGCGCGTGGCGTACCGGAACCTCGCTGCGGACTCCGGCGAGCCGTTGCTGCACGTTCAGCGTATGGCGGTCAAGGGCATCGGATGCGTCGTGCGCGTGCAGGACGACCCGTCGTTCGGATCACTCATCTCGTTCGGGCTGGCCGGGGTGATCTCGGACTTGTTGGGTGACCGCGCGTACCGGGTGCTGCCGCTGACCGAAGACGAGGCCGCGCAGCTCATCGACGCGCCCAAAGCGGCTCCGCTGCTGTCCGGATACCGAAATGCGGTGCCCGTCAACAAGAATGCCCTGATCGACCTCGTTCAGCGTATTTCTGCTCTGGCAGAGGACATCGCCGACATTCGCGAGATCTCCTGCGAGCCGGTGTTGGCCTCCGCCGACGGCGCGCAGATCACCGACGCCCGGGTGCGCATCGGGCCCGAGCCCACCAAGGCCGATCTGGGTCCGCGTCGCCTGCGCTGAGAGGACGGGCCACGACAAAGCGGCAGCCGAGTCGACGTCCCGAGGGGGAGAGAACGTCGGCCCGGCTACCGCGTGAGGTGCAGCGAACGGGGATGGTCACCGCTGCTGCACCGGTCGGTGGCTGTGCTCAGCTGGCGTAGGACCGCAGCTTCTCGGCGCGGTCGCCCTGCCGAAGCTTGACCATCACCTCGCGCTCGATCTGACGGACGCGCTCGCGAGAGAGCCCGAAGAGCTTGCCGATCTGATCGAGGGTGCGGGGCTGTCCGTCGTCCAGGCCGTAGCGCAGACGGATGACCTGCTGCTCTCGCTCGTCGAGAGTTCCGAGGACGACACGGACGTCGCTGTGCAACAGGCCGGCGATGACGGCGTTCTCGGCGGACGTCGCCTCGGAATCCTCGATGAAGTCGCCGAGAGGCGCTTCCTCGTCGCTGCCGACCGGCATGTCCAGGCTGACCGGGTCACGGCTGTGGTCGAGCAGATCCGCGATCTTCTCCACCGCGATACCCGATTCGCTCGACAGTTCCTCATCCGTCGCCTCGCGGCCGAGTTGCTGATGCAGCTCACGCTTGATCCTGGCCAATTTGTTGACCTGCTCGACCAGGTGGACGGGCAGCCGGATCGTGCGGCTCTGATCTGCCATGCCGCGGGTGATGGCCTGACGAATCCACCACGTCGCGTAGGTCGAGAACTTGAAGCCCTTGGCGTAGTCGAACTTCTCCATCGCGCGGATGAGTCCGAGGTTGCCCTCCTGGATCAGGTCGAGCAGGGGCATCCCGCGACCGGTGTAGCGCTTGGCGAGAGACACGACCAGGCGAAGGTTCGCTTCGAGCAGGTGGCTACGCGCAGCACTTCCGTCGCGAACGATGATGGCGAGGTTGCGCTTCTTGACCGCGCTCAGTCGCTTCGTGTTCTCGAGAACCTGCTTCGCGTAGAGACCGGCCTCGATCCTCTTGGCCAGATCGACCTCTTCGGCAGCCGTCAGCAATGCGGTGCGGCCGATGCCGTTGAGGTACACGCGAACGAGATCGGCTGCTGGGCTCTGAGCGTCCAGATCGGCATCGGTCGGCCGCGGACGAATCGTGGTGCTGGGGCTGGTCATGACTTGCCTCCTGGTCGGTGGTGTCTCACAAGGCTCAACGCTTGGGAGACTCCGATAAGTTCCCACGCCGATCCCGTGGATACCCGCGTGACCAGGGATTACGTCATGTTCGTCCTGAGAAGTTGCTGAGAAGTGAAGCCGCCGGGAACGCGCGCTCTCCCGGGTCGATGTCGGGGACTCCTCGAGCCGGCACAACCAACCCGTGCCGGACGAGACCCTGCATCATCGTCACCGCATGCACTGCCAGTTCCTCGGCGTCCTCGCCGTGCGCAGCAGCGAGCAACTCCACCAGTTCACCGACCGGTAGACCGTCGGGTCGCAGCCCGGCGAGCAGAGCCGCACCGAGTTCGTCGATGTCGTGTTGCCACTGCGGGCCGTTCCCGCGATGGACCCGCACTGCCACTTCGGCCCAGCCCTCCTCGCCGGGAAGGTAGACGCGTTCGAGCGCGGTGTTCGGGTCGACGGTGAGCACCGAGTCGAGAATGTCGTGCTCCCGCAGCCAGTCCAGCCGCGCGAAGTACTCGATCGATTCGTTGCCGAGCGGGTCGGAGAAGCCATGGGTGAGTTCCTCCGCGAGCAGATCGGTGGGCTCGTCCGTTCTGCGGAGATACACGAACCCGAAACCGATTCCTTCCACGTCGGCGGCGGCGAAGTGATCGAGCCAGGACTGTGCCACCGCGGCTGCGTCGGGATCGCGTGGATCGAGTCCGCCGTCGCGCATCCACGTGCCCACGTAGAGCGCGGGATCGGCGACGTCACGCTCGACGACCCAGGCGTCGATGCCGTGCGCAGGCAGCCACGACGCCACCCGCGCGCGCCAGTCCTCGCCGCGGACGTGCACCCAGGACGCCAGGATCGCCGCAGTACCGCCGAGCGTCAGGTGGTCCGGGGCTCGGCCGATCATCAGAGCGCTCGCTCCGTCGAGGTCGAGGCCGGAATCGCGGTACGAGTGCTGCACTTCGGCGCGGCCGACGACGAAGGGCGGGTTGGCGACGATGCGATCGAACCGACGCCCGGCGACGGGCTCGAACCAGGAACCGTGCAGCAACTCGACGTCGAGGTTGTTGAGCGCCATCGTCGCCGCAGCGAAATCCATCGATCGCGGACTGATGTCGGTCGCGGTCACCTGCTCTGCGTAGCCGCAGGCGTGTACGGCCTGGACTCCGCAGCCGGTACCGACGTCGAGAACACTGGTCGCCGGGGACGTGGGCGTTCCGCGCAACAGAGACAGGGAAGCCTGTCCGACGCCGAGCACGTGATCGGGAGCCGTCTCGGCGGCGCGCATGCTGCCGTCGGGATCCGAGACGATCCACCGAGTCCCGTGGCCGGCGTCGAGAGGCCGAATGTCGAGCAGCGTCCGCACCGTCGATCCCGATCGGGAGAGAATTCCGGCTGCGACGGCGTCGGCGACCGTCAGTGGCGCGATGGCGTCGGCGACGTCGGACTCGGGGCAGTCGTCGACAAGAAGGAACAGGCGCACCAGAACACCCAGCGCACCCCCGTCCCGACTGGCGTTGCGTACCGGCACCGGTTCGCTGCGACCGAGGGCAGCGTGGGCGTCCTCGCCGAGCAGTGTCAGTACGCCGTCGGCGTCGTATCCCGCCCGCTCGAAGGCCTCACGAAGACCGGAGCAGGCGACGATGAGCGGGGACGTGGGATTCGGTGCAGTCACGACGCAAGTGTCGCACCGGCGACGGCCGGGACGTCAGTCGTCGCCCGGTTCGATCACGCGGTGGTTGCTCGATTCCAGTTGCGGCCTGTCCACGGTCCGGTAGTCGTATCGGCTCATCTCGTCCTTGGTGCGGGGCGGCCGATCGTTGGCGATCAGCACCGCCATCCACGGCAGTGGAATGGACGCTCCGACTATCGCCATGGAGATCCACGGATTCATCCACATCCCGTACGCGATGGCAGCCAACACCAGCGCCGGGATGCGGAACGACATGATGAACATGTATTTGCGGACGCGAGCTTTGTGCTGCTCCTCGACCGATTGCTGCGCCTCGGTGATCAGGACGGGCCCATCCGGCGAGTCGCTGTACGCGCTTCCGTCGAACCCTGGGGTTCTCGTCATACCTCCACTGTGGCACTACTGCTCACAGAATGCATACGACGAGCTGTGGAACCGGTTACCCCGTGCTGTGGATGCACGGATTAATCTGTGTTCATGAGCACTCAGACGAAGGACCGTCCCGATATCGCACCGGACGAAACCACCGATGACGACCGGCCGAAGTTCTTCCACTACGTGAAGAAGAACAAGATCGCCGAGAGCGCGGTGATGGGTACACACGTCGTCGCGCTGTGCGGTGAGGTGTTTCCCGTCACCAAGTCCGCGAAGCCCGGATCACCGGTGTGCCCGGACTGCAAGAAGGTCTACGAGGGTCTCAAGAAAGGCGACTGAGCACCGTCGCCCGGGTGCCGGTCCTGGGTCGGTTCCGGTCGATCCGAACGGGCTCGGTCGCCGGTCAGTTTGATCGGCCCCGTGGCCAGCCGTCGAGCGACGGCGGTCACCGGTCCCGACGGCTTGTCGTCGGTGGCGGCCTGCGCCGCGATCCACTCCCGCATCTGGTCCATTCGTGTCGCCCGGGCGGGCCAGAACTCCTGGATCGTTGCGTTGAACTCGGCACCGAGTACGACGGCGAAGCCGAGGAAGAACGTGAACAGCAGGAACGCGATGGGCGTCGCCAGCGCGCCGTAGGTGTATCCGGTGCTGGTCACCCAGCCGAGGTACCGGCGCAGTACCGCGCTCGCGATCATGAAGAACACCCCGGCCAGCAGAGCTCCGCCGAGGAGGCGATGCCAGGGCAGCGAGGTGTGCAGGGCCACCTTGTACAGCGTGGTCAAACCTATGATCAGCAGGAGCCCGACGGCCGGATAGTAGAAGAAGTCGATGACCTCGCTGCCCACGGTGATCCACGAGTCGGGCAGGATCTGCTGCACGTACACCGGTCCGAGTGCGACGAGCGGAAGCACGAAGACCGCGATCACCAGGAAACCCACGTAGAGAAGCAGCGCGAAGAACCTCTGCCAGACGGGATGTCGTGCGTCGGCCTGACCGTGCGCTTCGACGATGGAGTCGACGAACGTCGAGATCGCAGAGGACCCGGCCCACAACGAGAGCAGGAAGCCGACGGACACGATCTCCCCGCTGCCCTGGGCGAGAACGTCCTTGACCGTCGGAGCGATGATCTGGTCCACGACGCTACCGCTGAAGAGGGTGTTGCTGAACGTGATGATCTTGGACTCGATGATCTCGACGGTGTTGGGTCCGAACCATCCGCCGACGAGTCCCAGGCTGCCCAGCACGCCGAGCAACAGCGGTGGCAGCGACAACGTCTGCCAAAACGCGGCCGTTGCGGCCTTGCTGAAGATCGAGTCGTCCCACGCCTTGCTCAGAGTGCGCAGAGTCACTTTCCACGCGGCGTGTATCGGCCTTCTCGCCGACAACCGTTCCGGTGGTGGAGTTCCGCCTGCAGACTCGCTCATGGTTCCTCCAGCATTCCTGACGACAGGCGACTTCGCCTAACAGCCGACTCGCCGTGTCGCATCCGACTCACCCCAGCGATGTGGGATCGGTCGGTGCGGAGCGATAGGCTCCTCCGCGGACACTGCAGGGCTACCGAGAGCGCGAGGAATTTACATCGATGCCAGGAACCGGCGGCCAGTGAGCGCTGACATGTTCGATCCCACACCACCGTCCACCGAGCAGACTGCCGCTCCCGCGATCGGGGGCGCACCGCTGCGTGCGTGGCAGCGACGGGCGTTGACGAAGTACCTCGTCGCCTCGCCCAAGGATTTCCTCGCGGTCGCGACGCCCGGCGCAGGCAAGACGACCTTCGCCCTCCGGGTGGCCGCGGAGCTGCTCGCGCATCGCACCGTCGACCAGGTGACGGTCGTTGCGCCCACCGAACACCTCAAGCACCAGTGGGCGGAGTCGGCCGCCAGGGTCGGAATCGCCTTGGACTCGCGCTTCTCGAACTCGACCGGTCAGACGTCGAGCGACTATCACGGCGTGGTCGTGACGTATGCGCAGATCGCCTCGCACCCGTTCAAGCATCGAGTGCGCACCGAATCACGCAAGACCCTCGTGATTCTCGACGAGATCCACCACGGCGGCGACGCGAAGAGCTGGGGCGAGGGAATTCGCGAAGCGTTCGGAGACGCCACCCGACGTCTCGCACTGACCGGTACGCCGTTCCGTAGCGACGACAGTCCCATCCCGTTCGTCAACTACGAACCCGATCAGGACGGGTTGATGCGGTCCAAGGCCGATCACGCGTACGGCTACTCCGATGCTCTCGCGGACGGCGTCGTCCGTCCGGTCGTGTTCCTCGCGTACTCCGGTGAGGCACGCTGGCGGGACAGTGCAGGCGAGGAATACACCGCTCGGCTGGGGGAGCCGCTCAATGCCGAACAGACCGCGCGGGCATGGCGCACCGCTCTGGATCCGCAGGGCGACTGGATGCCTGCGGTGCTGTTGGCGGCCAACACCCGGCTCGCGCAACTGCGCGCAGGCGGCATGCCCGATGCCGGCGGTCTGGTCATCGCGACCGATCAGACGGTGGCGCGGGCCTACGCGAAGCTGATCGAGGTGATCACGGGGGAGACGCCTGCGATCGTGCTCTCGGACGACCCCACGTCCTCTGCTCGCATCGCCGAGTTCGGCAAGAGCGACCAGCGGTGGATGGTTGCCGTCCGCATGGTGTCCGAGGGCGTCGACGTTCCGCGTCTGGCCGTCGGTGTCTACGCGACGAGTGCGTCGACCCCGCTGTACTTCGCGCAGGCCATCGGCCGATTCGTGCGGTCTCGGCGCAAGGGTGAGACGGCGAGCGTCTTCCTGCCGTCGGTACCGGTGCTACTGGATCTCGCGTCGCAGCTCGAGGCGCAACGCGATCACATCCTCGGCAAGCCGCACCGCGAGAAGGACGGCTTCGACGACGAGTTGCTGGCCGACGCCAACAAGCAGAAGGACGAGCTGGGCGAGGAGGAGAAGGCGTACACCTCGCTGGGCGCGGATGCGGAACTGGACCAGGTGATCTACGACGGTTCGTCGTTCGGTACCGCGACGTTCTCGGGCAGCGACGAGGAAGCCGACTATCTCGGTCTGCCCGGTTTGCTCGACGCGACGCAGATGCGCGACCTGCTGCGCCAGCGCCAACAGGAACAGATCGACAAGCCGGCCGCCGGACCGGCGGTTCCGGCACCAGCCGTCGTCAACGACAGGGCCACCAGTGCGGGCCAGTTGGCCGGTCTGCGGCGTGAACTGAACAGTTTGGTTGCGGTGTACCACCACCGCACGGGGAAGCCGCACGGGGTGATTCACGGCGATCTGCGACGAATCTGTGGTGGCCCGCCGACGGCGATGGCGTCGGCGGATCAGTTGGGTGAGCGAATCGCGCAGTTGCGGAAGATGTAGAGATCCCCGGCGGGTCCGGGCACGAAAAAGACGGACGGTCTGGTGACCGTCCGTCTTCGTCGTTGTGTTCGTCGATCGTGGCGAACCTGTTTTCCCCCGACACAAAAGGTGGGTTACACCGTGGAGTCCGATTCGGTCATCACCGTTGCGTTCACTTCACGCAAACGGGCTTCGTGCTCGGTGGCGTGGTGACCGCAGAAGAGAAGTTCTCCACCGGTCGAGAGCACGACACGCGCGCGAGCCCCTGCACCGCACCGGTCGCACCGGTCCGCTGCTGTCAATTGTGGGCTGGTCAATGTTCCGGGCATGACTCCTCCGTACTGGCTTGCGGGTTGTCCCGTTCGCCTGGGGCCGGTCCGCCGCGTCGGTATGGCGCGGTCCGTTCACTCTGTCAGACGTATGGCGGTCATGCGTTGTTCCCGAGCGCGTTTCTTTGTGTTGTCACTAACACGAAACATCGTTCACGAGCAGGAACGCCGTCGACGGTGTTCGCTGACAGCTGATCGGAGTCCGCCCGTGCCGCGGCAGTAGGGTCGCCGGTGTGGCTTCGACTTCTACTTCGCTCTCCGGCGCATCGAAGCTGGGTATCCCCTCGCTGTTCGTGATCGGTGCGCTGTGCATGTACGTCGGTGCGGCGATCGGTGTGTTCCTGTTCGACACCGTCGACCCGGCCGCGGTGGCGTGGCTGCGTGGGTTCGGTGCGGCGCTGGTGTTGGTGCTCTGGCGGCGGCCGTGGCGGCGTCGGGCCGGTGCCGGCGCATGGACCGTGCGTCGGGCGATCACGGCCGCCGCGTTCGGCGGCGCGACGATCGGCATGAACGCGATGTTCTACGAGGCGATCGCCAGGCTGCCGCTCGGCGCGGCCGTGGCCATCGAGTTTCTCGGACCGATCGCGGTCGCCGCTGCCGGGTCCAGAAGGCCTGCCGACGTGTGCGCGCTGCTGCTGGTGGTGGCCGGCGTCGGAGCCATCGCCTCTGCGCAGTTCGAGGGCGGCGAGGTGGGGTTGGTCGGGATCGCGTTCGCGCTGGGCTCGGCGGCGCTGTGGGCTGCCTACATCGTGCTGGGCAAGTCGGTTGCCGACGCAGGCCAGGGACTCGACGACATGGCTGCCGGTTTCGCAATCGCGTCCGTGCTCCTGGCCGTTCCCTTGTTCGGGCCGTTCGCGGTCGCGCACCCGCATGCGTTGGGAGACTGGCGGATCTGGGTTCTCGGTTTGGGCGTCGGGCTGTTGTCGAGTGTGGTTCCCTACGTTCTCGATCAGTACGTCCTGGTGCGAGTGGGCCGGGCCCGCTTCGCGTTGTTGCTGGCTCTGCTTCCGGCAACGGCGACGGTGGTCGGTGCCGTGGTGCTGACTCAGATTCCGACGACGTACGAGGCTCTCGGAATCCTGGCCGTCATCGTGGCAGTCGTGGTCGGTGGGCTGCCGACCCGAAGAGATCGGGTCGTTGCCGACATTCCGCCGCCCTGACCCGCGCACGACACGGCAGAATGGACTTGTGACCAGCAAGCAGGACGACCTCGTTCACATCTGTACGGCAGGGGAGTGGCTCGCGATGCGTGGTCGGGCCGACTACACCCCGGACTCGTACGAATCCGTGGGCTTCGTGCATCTGTCCACACCCGAGCAAGTGCACTTGCCTGCGAACCGGCTCTTCCCGGGCCGCACGGATCTGGTTCTGCTGCGGGTCGATCCGACTCGTCTGACTGCACCCGTTCGGTGGGAACCGGGGGTACCGTCCGATCCGGAGTCCATGCGCTTTCCGCACCTGTACGGACCGCTTCCGATCGCGGCCGTCACGGCAGTGCTCGACTATCGGCCGGGGCCGGACGGAACGTTCGGGGTGCCGCAGGTGTGACGCCCGCGCACAGAACAACGACCGCCGATCACGTGATCGGCGGTCGTTGTTGGAGGTGGAGCGAACGAATCAGTCCAGGTAGTCGCGCAGTACCTGAGAACGCGACGGGTGCCGCAGCTTGGACATCGTCTTGGACTCGATCTGACGGATCCGCTCGCGCGTGACACCGTAGACCTGACCGATCTCGTCGAGGGTGCGGGGCTGACCGTCGGTGAGGCCGAATCGCAGTCGAACCACGCCCGCCTCGCGCTCGGACAGCGTCTCGAGAACCGACTGCAGCTGATCCTGGAGCAGCGTGAACGACACGGCGTCCACGGCGACGACCGCTTCGGAATCCTCGATGAAGTCGCCGAGCTGGCTGTCGCCCTCGTCACCGATGGTCTGGTCGAGCGAGATCGGCTCACGCGCGTACTGCTGGATCTCCAGCACCTTCTCCGGCGTGATGTCCATTTCCTTCGCCAGCTCTTCAGGGGTGGGTTCGCGGCCCAGATCCTGGAGCAGCTCGCGCTGGATACGGCCGAGCTTGTTGATGACCTCGACCATGTGCACCGGAATACGGATGGTGCGGGCCTGGTCGGCCATGGCCCGGGTGATCGCCTGTCGGATCCACCACGTGGCGTACGTCGAGAACTTGTAGCCCTTCGTGTAGTCGAACTTCTCGACCGCGCGGATCAGACCGAGGTTGCCTTCCTGAATGAGGTCCAGGAAAGCCATGCCACGACCGGTGTAGCGCTTGGCGAGGGAGACGACGAGACGAAGGTTCGCCTCGAGGAGGTGATTCTTGGCGCGATTACCGTCACGGCAGATCCACGTCATGTCGCGGCGCTGCGCAACGGGGAGCTTCTCGCCCTTCTCCGCGGACTCGCGCATCTTCTCGACCGCGAACAGGCCGGCCTCGATGCGCTTGGCCAGTTCGACTTCCTCCTCTGCGTTGAGGAGCGCGACCTTGCCGATCTGCTTGAGGTAGGCGCGGACAGAGTCGGCGGACGCGGTGAGCTCGGCGTCCTTACGGGCCTGGCGCAGTGCCTCGGACTCTTCTTCGTCCCAGACGAAATCACCGGATGCCTTGTCCTCGGCGGTCGGCTCGGCGGTGACGTCCTCCTCGGTGTCGTCACCTGCAGCGACCACCTCGACGACATCGTTGGCGGCAGCGGCGAGGTCGCCCTCGGAGATGTCGATGTCCTCGATGCCGGGAGTGCTCTCGTCGGCGTCGTCGCCGGATGCCGGTGCGGCTGCTGTCTTCTTTGCTGCGGCCTTCTTCGCCGGTGCCTTCTTGGCTGCGGCGCGCTTGGCGGGAGCCTTCTTTGCCGGTGCCTTCGCAGCGGGTGCCTTGACAGCAGGTGCAGGTGTCGCAGACTCGGTTTCGGAATCTACGGTCTGACGGATATCGGTGGCTGCCACGTACGCCCTTTCGTGACGAAGTCGTGCGGCGTCACGCCAGAGTTGTTTCCGGCGGAGAGGTCTTCGGATTCGGCCGGCTGCGTACCGGCACACACCATTGTAACGACCTCTCAGGAGTTTGTTACCGACCCTTGCCCTATGCAGGTGGCAACCCGCGTGTCAGTGTGCCGATCCCGCGGACGTACCGGTCTCGGCGGACGGTACGGCGGAGTCCGCTGCGAGAGCGGCACCGACGATCCCGGCAGTGTTCAGCAGGGTTGCCGGAACCACGGGCGTGCGATTGGTCAGGTGCGGAATCCACTTCTCGCTCTTGCGGCTGATGCCGCCGCCTGCGATGAACAGATCCGGCCACAACAGCGCCTCGAACGTCTCGAGAACCTTCGAGACCTCCTTGGCCCACTCCTTGTAGGACAGCCCCTGGTTCTCCTTCACCGACGACGCCGCACGATGCTCGGCTTCCTTGCCGTCGATTTCCATGTGGCCGAATTCGGTGTTGGGAAGCAGAACCCCGTTGTGCAGGACGGCCGAACCGATCCCCGTTCCGAACGTCAACAGCACGACGACTCCGTCCTTGCCCTTGCCGCCGCCGTACTTGTCCTCGGCCACTCCGGCCGCATCCGCATCGTTGAGCACGGTGACGTTGTCGGTGCCGATGGCCTTCGCGAACAACGCGCGGGCGTCGGTGTCGATCCAGGACTTGTCGATGTTGGCGGCCGAGCGAGCGACACCGCCGGTCACCACGGCGGGCAACGTCACGCCCACCGGGCCGGTCCACTCGAAGTGCGCGACGATCTCGGCGACGGTGCGCGCGACGGCATCGGGGGTCGACGGTTGCGGCGTCTCGATCTTGTGGCGGTCGCCGACGAGCTCGCCGGTGCTCAGGTCCACGATTCCGCCCTTGATGCCGCTGCCGCCCACGTCCACGCCGAATCCATGGCGCGCTGCCGCAGCGGTGGTGTTGTCCGAACCTGCCTGTGTCATGAGGATGCCGCTCCTGGCGTGATCGAATCCGTGTGATGCCGTCGCCTCCGAACAATAGTGCGTTTCGGCGCTCGCGGGACGCTGACGTCATCGGCGGTCGCTGCGGTGGTGCTCGGAGGTCGGTGTGTGTTGCGATGTACGCGTGCCGACACCAGACCGATCGCAGACCGACACCGCCAGTACACGATTGCCGGAAGAGCAGGTGGCAGCCGAGGGATCGAACACGCGCGAGGTCGATGCGCTGCGCGAGGTCGCCGTACGGGTCGCGACGCGAGCCGCCGAGCATGTCGGACGGCGCCGCCCGGAGGTCTTCGGCGGCGATTCGACCGAGGGTGACGGCGCGGTGCACTCCAAGAGCACGCCGACCGATCCGGTGACCGTCGTGGACACCGAGACCGAGCGCGTCCTGCGCGAGATGCTGGCGCGGCTGCGGCCGGAGGATGCGATTCTCGGAGAGGAGGAAGGCAGCGACGACGACTCGCTCGACGGTGTGCGCTGGGTGCTGGACCCGATCGACGGAACCGTCAACTTCATGTACGGAGTTCCGGCGTACGCGGTCTCGGTCGCGGTCCAGATCGACGGTGTCAGTGTTGCCGGGGCCGTGATCGATGTTGCCCGCGGCCTCGTCTACTCGGCCGCTCTCGGGCGTGGGGCGACGGTGGAGAGGGCCGACGGTACGCAGGAGCAGCTGCGCTGTTCCGGTGTGACCGACGTGTCGATGACGTTGTTGGCCACCGGATTCGGCTACGGATCAGGGCGTCGAGCGGTGCAGGGCGCGATCATCGCCGAACTGCTGCCTCAGGTGCGAGACATACGCCGGATCGGATCGGCTGCGCTCGATCTCTGCATGGTCGCGTCCGGAGTGGTGGACGCTCACTTCGAACACGGACTCAGTCCGTGGGATTGGGCGGCGGGTGCGCTGATCGCCGCCGAGGCAGGCGCGATCGTCAGGGTGCCCGCCGCCAACAGCAGCAGTGCGCAGGGTGCGGTGACGGTGGCAACGGCCCCGGGGATCGCGGACGCCTTCGTGGCCGTCCTGCGCAGCGCGGGCGCCCTCGATCCGATTCCCGGCTGACGGGCCGTCGGCGCGTCAGCAGCGGGATTCGCGTGCTGCCGAGAGCAGATCGGCATCGAGTGGGGCAGGCGGAGTACCGGGTGCGGCCCCGGCCAGAGTGCGCAGCACTTCCTCGGCGTCGTCGTTGGGCTGGATCTCGCTGAAGTAGGTACCGAGTGCCAGATCGACCGAGTCGTCGGTGCGGGCATCTTCGATGAGTTCGGCGCATGGGGCGACCAGCGACACCGCGCTCGCTGCCGCCAGGCCGGCCGGGCCGAACCGAATCTGGCCCTGGCACTGCATGTTCTGGTCGACGTAGACCGGATCGTTGCCGACCTGGACGTCCGGTGCGCTCGCGAACCCGTAATCGCTGAGCTGGGCGGCCACGTGAGCGGCCTGTCCGCGCTCACCGTTCGCGTTGAAGACACGGACCTTCGATGCGGACAGGGCGGCGGGCTCGACGTCGAGCAGGGTCGCCGGGTCCACTTCCTCGCCGAGCGGTACCGGCTGGGTACCGTCCGTCGCGGCGGCTGTGGTCGGGGCATTGCACTCGGCGGTCGCCGAGGTGGCCTCGGCGGTGGTGAACACCTTGACCCACACCAGCACTCCGAGGAGAGCGAGCACCGTGAAGACCGCGATGATCGGAAACGCACGGCGTCGACGGAACGGACGACCTTTGCCGTCGACCGAATGGCCTTCGGTGATCAGAGAAACCACGGTGATCTTCGCCTTTCCGTCGGCAGTCGCCGAGACCGGTTCGCAGAGTCGGTTCACACCGACGCGGTGCCTACTGTAGATGGCCGGGGTGCGCGAGGGCGGCACACTCGGCCGTACCCTCCTTCGATCCAGTGCGCGATGGCCGATTCGGAGGCCGAAACCGGCACCGAGAAGTGTTCTGTGAAGGGTGGAATGAAGCTGCCCATCCCGGTGTTGATGCGGCGTGCACCCAGGTGATGGACTCGTCGGCGGTTCGGTTTCTGCTTTGCTGCCGGCTTCGGCTATTGTCTGGCGGCCGCGGTGCTTCAAGAATCGGACGCCGGTGCACCAATCGATCAGGTGAGCGAGGTCTCGATCGGGTTTCAACCGGCGAGTTCTGGGAACTACCCGGTGTAGTTTCGGGCACCGCGCGACGACGAACGATTCGAACAGATACGAACATCGGTGGGAGCGAGCAAGCGCCCTCTTCACAGCCGACGGCCACAAGCCGACCACATCGGCAGCTTTCACCACACACACGCACGAAGATGAGGGGTACGAGGACAATGGCAACCGACTACGACGCACCGAGAAGAACAGAATCCGACGATGTGTCGGAGGACTCGCTCGAAGAATTGAAGGCCCGACGCAACGAGGCCCAGTCCGCCGTGGTGGACGTGGACGAATCCGACACCGCGGAGTCCTTCGAGCTCCCGGGTGCAGATCTGTCCGGTGAGGAGCTCTCGGTCCGGGTGGTTCCCAAGCAGGCCGACGAGTTCACCTGCTCGAGCTGCTTCCTGGTCCATCACCGCAGCCGTCTGGCCAGTGACGCCAACGGTGTTCTGATGTGCCGCGACTGCGCGGCGTGACCTTCTCCGCACAGACCTGATCGGTTCGGTCAGGTCTGTGTCGACGGCTCCGACTGTCGAGCGACCGGTAGGTCAGCGCGCCTCGACACCGTGCGCGGTCAGGACGGCCAACAGCTCCTCGGGGCGTTTGGTGCTGATCAGCCAGTAGGGCGTCGGATCGTCGGGGTCGTCGAGGACCACGATCACCATCTGTTTCACCCAGGTGCGGTGCTGCACGAAGGCCAGCGGATCGAGCTGCCTTCCCAGCGCCGCACTTTTTGCTGTCCCGGGAACGACGGCGGCCTTGGACGCCACATCGAGGGGCAGATGAGCGGACCCGACGCGTAACTCGTCACCGGTCGCACCGGCGACCACCTCGACGCGCAGCCTGCTGAAGGCGAACAACGCCCACGCGATGAGCGGGAGCAACACGACGTAGGGCAGCCAGGCACGGATGCCGGGCGCACCCATGTGGATCTCCGCAGCCAGCAACACAGCGACGGCCGCGCCCGCTCCCCACCACCAGATCGGTACCCACAGTCGCTCGGAGTACAGCACCGAGTTCTCGGGTGCGGTGGAGCCCGTGTCGGGGGTGGAGTCGCCGGACTCCGACGCATGTTCGGCCTGTCGATCTGCAGTCACGAGTCCCAGGGTAGTCGCCACACCGAGACCGAAGCCGGCCAGCGTAGTCTCGTTCGACGTGAGCGACGAAGTCACCGAGACCGGCACCGAACCGTCCGTCGACCGACCCCGCACCCCGCGCCGACCCTCCGATCCGATGTCCGAGGTCCGGGTGCGCCGACTCGATCCGGAGCTTCCGGTGCCGACACGGGCGCACGAGGGTGATGCGGGAGTCGATCTGCGAACGACGGCCGCAGTGACCATCGCTCCGGGCGAACGCGTCCTGGTGGGGACCGGAATCGCGATCGCTCTCCCGGTCGGAACCGTCGGACTGGTGCATCCGCGATCGGGGTTGGCGGCGAAATCGGGTCTGTCGGTGGTCAACACCCCGGGCACCATCGATGCCGGGTATCGCGGCGAGATCAAGGTCTGTCTGATCAATCACGACCTGCACACTCCGATCGAGCTCGAGCGAGGCGACCGTATTGCTCAACTGCTCGTGCAGCGAGTCGAGCTGGTGACTTTCGTCGAGGTCGACGAGTTGGACGACACCGTTCGAGGAGCCGGTGGTCACGGTTCGACCGGTGGCCATGCGAGTCTGGAGCAGTGAGTTCCGCCACGACGTTCGCCGCGGGCAGGCACAGTGGAAGCAACCGAGAAGAAGAGAGTTGAACATGTTCGGACGGCGTAAGAAGAACGACGCCGGCAGTGCCTCCGCGCCCGGTGCGGAGCCATTCGTCGACAGCGTCGAAGACGAGGACGACGATATCGAGGCCGCGAACACGGCCGCCGACGGTCCCCACGACCTCGGGGACCTCGACGACGATCGCGAGACGGTCGCGGCGACGCGTCTCGACCTCGGTTCGGTGCTGATTCCGTTGCCGGAGGGCGGGCAACTCCAGGTCGAGATGTCGCAGGCAGGCAGCCCGCAGGCAGTGCACATCGTCACGCAGTTCGGGCGCATCACCATCGCGGCCTACGCGGCACCGAAATCGCCCGGCCAGTGGCGTGAGGTGGCAGCGGATCTGGCGACGTCTCTGCGCAACGACAAGGCCGAGACGACGGTCGAGACGGGTCCGTGGGGACGCGAACTGCTCGGTGTCACGGCCAACGCAGACCTGCGCTTCATCGGAGTCGACGGATATCGCTGGATGGTTCGCTGCGTGCTGGCGGGTCCCTCGGGCGCGGTGGCCGAGGGCCAACCGCTCGTCCGGCTGGCACACACGATCCTGCGGCAGACCGTGGTGGATCGGGGTACCGAACCGCACCCCGTTCGGACACCGCTACCGGTGGTGTTGCCGCAGGTGTTGGCCGAGCAGCTCGCGGCAGCCGCACAGCAGCAGGCGGCAGCTCAGCAGAGCGCGGCGCAACCGGCCGCGGAGCCTCGGGCTGCGGTGCCGACGTCGGAATCTGCAGCGCCGCAACAGGAAGCGGCTCCGCAGCCGACCGCTGCCGAGCGTGACCGAGCGCCGCGTCGGGGAGCGTCGGGATCGGCAATTCAGCAGCTGGGCGGCTGACCCGACCGCTCGTCGAGACCGTCGACGGCCGCTCGGCCGAGGCATCCCGGGTCGCTTCCTATGCCGTCCAGGGTCACCGTGCGCAGTTCGCAGTTCGGCAGTGCCCGAGCCCACTGTCGAGCGACCTCGATCGGATGGACTGCATCGTCCACCGCACCCACGACGACAGCGGGTACCTCTATCCGAGCGAGCTCGTCGAGTTCGGGGCTGCGGTGGCGAGCCGCCTCGTCCAGCGCGCCGGGAAGGGCGGGCCACTGGGCAGCCCAGGATCTGCGCAGAGTGTGCGCGAGCCACGGCGGGCTCGACGCTGCCATCGCCGCGGTGACGGCGTCGAGTCCCTGCTCGCGCAGGGATCGCGCGGTGAACTCCGCACTCAGGGCCGCGGGGGAGCCGGCCGGGTCTCCGGTCCACGCCGGTAGCGCGAGTGCGAGAGCCGCGGTGTTCGATGCGTTGTCTGCAGCCCAGCGAACCGCGACGGCCGCCCCGAGGGATATCCCTGCGACCACGACGGGTCCGAGGCGATGTGCTGCGTCGTCGAGGGCGGACAGGTAGCTTTCCACCACCGCGGTCGGGTCGGGTTCGACGGCCACGGTGGTCAATCCCACACTGTCGAATGCCGCCGAGAACGCGTCGGCGGCGAACCGCGCATCGGACCCCGTCCCCGGTAGAACGATCGCGGTGCTGGTGTGGAATCGGCTGTGCACGACACGATTGTGCACGCCTGCCGACACCGCTGTGACGACGGTTGGTCAGCGTGACACTTCGGGTCTACAGTGGCGAAGTACCACCCCGACGAGGGGACGACCCACACCGCTGGAGCACAGAATGGCACCCGCTGCCGCAGGATACTTTCGCCGTCTGACGCGGAAGTTGACAGAGGACATCGATCAACTCGATGCCGAGGAGATGGCCGAAACCTCCGAAGCCTCCGGGGCTCGGCGGGCGTGCGATTGCTCGCGAGGTGAAGAAGTCACGATGCTGGGTCGACTGCGCAGCGTCGAAGCCTGTTCGAAGGCGGCCAACGCCAACATCGAGGCCGAGTTCTTCGACGGCACCGACACGGTGACGCTGCTGTGGATCGGACGACGCAAGATCGCTGGAATCGAGCCCGGCAAGACTCTGCTCGTTCGCGGACGCGTCGGCGAGCGCGACGGACGCAAGATCGTCTACAACCCCTACTACGAACTGCGCGACGACAGCTGATCGTCGCCGGTATGGCACTCTCGTTGTCGTGACCAACAGCGACGATTCCGTGCCGCCCCCGTCGACGACGCCGGAACCTGCGCCCGACGCGTCGACGACCGCCGAGAAGGTGGCTCCCACCGTCCTCGAGCAGCTCGGCGGGTTGAGCGGGCTCGTCTACTCGACCTTGCCCGTCGTCGTCTTCGTTCCGGTGAACAGCTATGCCGGTCTCGCCGCTGCTCTGTGGTCCGCTCTGGGAGTCGCCGCTGCGGTGTTGGTGTGGCGGCTGGTTCGTCGTAGCCCGATTCAGCCCGCCATCTCGGGATTCTTCGGGGTCGGGATCTGCGCATTCATCGCATACCGGACGGGAGATGCCAAGGGCTACTTCCTGTTCGGCATCTACACCTCGCTCGCCTACGGCGCGGCGTTCGTGCTGTCGGTGCTCGCGCGCTGGCCATTGGTCGGCATCATCTGGGGATACCTCAACGGCAACGGAACGTCGTGGCGTGGCAACCGGTCGGCCGTGCGGTACTACGACGTGGCCACGATCGCCTGGGCGTCGGTGTTCGGTGCCCGATACATCGTTCAGTCCCAGCTCTACGACTCCGACCAGACGGGTTGGCTCGCCGTTGCCCGCATCGGCATGGGCTGGCCGCTCACGGGAGTGGCGCTGTTGGTCACTCTCTGGGCCGTGCGTGCGGCCGATCGTGCGCTCGACGCAGCGTCGAGCGAAGACCGCAAGCAGGACCGGCCGTCAGATCAGGCCGACAGCGGCGCGTAGTTCGTTCTCGACCTCTTTGGCCGCGACGAACAGCAGTTCGTCGCCGCCCTCCAGCGGATCGTCGTGCTGGGGAACGATCACCCGACCGCCGCGCAGAATCGTCACCAACGCTGCGTCCCTGGGCAACTGGAGCTTGCGGACCGGCTTGCCCGCCAGGGGAGTGTTCTCCGGCAGCGTGATCTCGACGAGGTTGGCCTGACCCTTACGGAACGTCATCAGGTGAACGAGGTCGCCCACCGATACGGCCTCCTCGACCAGGGACGCGAGCATGCGCGGAGTGGACACGGCGACATCGACACCCCAGGCAGCGTCGAACAGCCATTCGTTGCGCGGATCGTTGACCCGGGCCACCACGCGGTTGACGCCGAACTCGGTCTTGGCCAGCAGGCTGAGCACCAGGTTGGCCTTGTCGTCTCCGGTGGCAGCGATCACCACGTCGTAATTCTCGAGGTGCGCGGCTTCGAGCAGACTCAACTCGCACGCGTCGGCCAACACCCATTCCGCTTCCGGGATGGCGGCCTGATCGACGTGGTCGAGTTTGCGTTCGAGGAGCATCACATCGTGTTCGCTGCGGATCAGCTCGCGTGCGATGGATCTGCCGACGGCGCCGGCTCCGGCGATAGCGACTTTCATGGCTTCCCGTTCGGGTCGATGGGGGAGGTGGGGAACGTGCGCTCGTGCATCAGTCGTCCGGGGGCGGCGGGTTGCCTGCCAGCGCAATGGCTTCGGCGACGGTTCCCGAGACCGCGGCGACGTACACCTCGTCACCGGCTTGGATCACGGTTCGCTTGTCCGGTAGCAGTCCGCTGCCGAACCGGATGACGAACGCGGCCCGCGAGTTGGTGGCCTCCTCGAGTACCGAGAGCTTCTTGCCGATCCAGGCGTCGTGGAAGTCGAGCAGGACGACGGCGACGCTGCCGGAGGGATCGCGCCATTTGGTGGTGGGGTCGTCGCGCAACAGGTTGTGCAGAAAACGATCGGTGGCCCAGGGGACGGTGGCGACCGTCGGGATGCCGAGGCGTTCGTAGACGGCCGCGCGCTTGGCGTCGTAGATCCTTGCGACCACTTTGTCGACGCCGAACGTCTCTCGAGCGACGCGGGCGGAGATGATGTTGGAGTTGTCGCCGGACGACACGGCCGCGAAGGCCTCGGCCTTCTCGATTCCCGCGCTCACCAACACATCTCGGTCGAAACCCATGCCTACGACGCGATGCCCGGCGAAGTCGGGGTCCAGGCGCAGAAAGGCTGTTTCGTCGCGGTCGATGATCGCGACCTCGTGTCCGATGCGTTCGAGCGCCCCGGCCAGCGATGCGCCGACGCGGCCACATCCCATCACAACTACGTACAACGCCCAGCTCCGTCCCGATCTCGATGGTCGACCACTGCCGACCGACACTGCCACGACCGGCAGGCGTGCACCAACGTATCGGGGGATCGGTCACCGTACCGACCGAGGGTGCGCTCCGACGCAGTTTCGGGCGCGTGGTTGAGACGTCCGCAGGAGGACGGCCTACGCTTCTGTGCGTGTCCAAGGTCTCGACTGCCGCCAAGCGGCTAGTGCTCGGTAAGCCGTTCCGCAGTGACAAGCTCGGTCATACGTTGCTTCCCAAGCGGATCGCGTTGCCGGTGTTCGCCTCGGACGCCATGTCGTCGGTTGCCTATGCACCGGAAGAGATCTTCCTGGTGCTGTCGGTGGCGGGCATCTCGGCAGTCGCCTTCACCCCGTGGATCGGTCTCGCCGTCTGCGTGGTGATGGCCGTCGTCGTGGCCAGCTATCGACAGAACGTGCATGCTTATCCGTCCGGCGGCGGCGACTACGAGGTCGCGACCACAAACCTGGGCCCCGCGGCCGGATTGACGGTCGGCAGCGCACTGTTGGTCGACTACGTGTTGACCGTGGCGGTGTCGATCTCGGCGGCGGCGTCGAACATCGGATCAGCGGTTCCGTTCGTGGCCCAGCACAAGGTGCTGTTCGCCGTGGTGGCCATCGTCCTGGTCACCTCCGTCAATCTTCGGGGCATCCGCGAGTCCGGGGCTGCGTTCGCGATCCCGACGTATGCCTTCATGGGTGGCATGTTCCTGATGTTGGCGTACGGCCTGTTCCGGGTCTACGTTCTCGGCGACGACATTCATGCAGAATCGGCAACCTTCGATCTGAAGGCCGAGGATTCGCACCTGTACGGCATCGCATTCGCGTTCCTCATCGCGCGCGCCTTCTCTTCCGGTTGTGCGGCGCTGACCGGGGTGGAGGCCATCAGCAACGGGGTACCCGCATTCGAGAAGCCGAAGTCGCGTAACGCCGCGACCACCTTGTTGCTGCTCGGAGCCATCGGCATCACATTGCTGATGGGCATCATCGTGCTCGCACAGAAGATCGGCATCAAGTACGCCCTGGATCCCGATATTCAGCTGGTCGGCGCGCCGGAGGGGTACCAGCAGAAGACGTTGATCGCGCAGCTCGCGGAGGCGGTGTTCAGCGGATTCCCCGCTGGATTCTTCTTCATCACGACCGTCACGGCCCTCATCCTGGTACTTGCGGCCAACACCGCGTTCAACGGCTTCCCCGTTCTCGGTTCGGTTCTGGCCCAGGACCGGTACCTGCCGAGGCAGCTGCACACTCGTGGCGACCGTCTTGCCTTCAGCAACGGCATCCTTTTTCTGTCCGGAGCTGCGATCGTCTTCGTCGTCGCGTTCGGTGCCGAGGTAACCAAGCTCATTCAGCTCTACATCGTCGGGGTGTTCGTCTCGTTCACCCTCAGTCAGACCGGCATGGTTCGGCACTGGACGCGGCTGTTGGCCACCGAGGCCGATCCCGAGCAACGGCGGCGCATGCACCGCTCACGGGTGGTCAACGGAGTCGGTCTCGGCATGACCGGAACGGTGCTGGTCATCGTGTTGATCACCAAGTTCGCCGCCGGCGCGTGGATCGCGATCGTGGCGATGGTGGCGATCTTCGTCCTGATGCGCATGATCAGAAAGCATTACGACACCGTGGCGCGCGAGCTCGAGAACGAGGAATGGGACGGAGTTCTGCCCAGCCGCACACACTCGATCGTGTTGGTCTCGAAGCTGCACATGCCGACCCTGCGCGCGTTGGCGTACGCCCGAGCAACCAGGCCCGACACCCTCGAGGCCGTGACCGTCAACGTCGACGAAGCCGATACTCGCGCACTGGTTCGGGAGTGGGAAGCCAGTGACGTCTCGGTGCCGCTCAAGGTCGTCGAGTCGCCCTACCGAGAAGTCACCAAACCGGTCCTGGACTACGTGAAGCGGGTTCGCCGCGACTCGCCTCGGGACGTCGTCACGGTCTTCATTCCCGAGTACGTGGTCGGTCACTGGTGGGAGCAGGTTCTGCACAATCAGAGTGCGTTGCGACTGAAGTCTCGATTGCTGTTCCAGCCGGGCGTGATGGTCACGAGCGTGCCGTGGCAGCTGCGGTCGTCCGAGAAGGCCAAGCGTGAGGTGCTCGGCAATGCGCCCGGTGCGTCGCGGCGCGGCTACGAGCCTCCGGCGGGCAAGTGAGCGAGAGCTGGTTCGGGCTGCTGCTGGAGGTCGAACTGGGCCCGCCGGGGCACGGCGGATTCTGCGTGGCCCGCCACGACGGCCGGGTGATGTTCGTACGGCACGGACTGCCGGGTGAACGGGTCGTGGCCAAGGTGACCGAAGATCGGGG
This sequence comes from Rhodococcus sp. 05-339-2, assembly GCF_002258965.1. Taxonomy (NCBI): domain Bacteria; kingdom Bacillati; phylum Actinomycetota; class Actinomycetes; order Mycobacteriales; family Nocardiaceae; genus Rhodococcus; species Rhodococcus sp. 05-339-2. The sequence goes on along the minus strand of NZ_NOYW01000018.1, from coordinate 443,338 downwards.
CGGGTCGTTCTGTCGCGCCGATGCCGTCGAGATTCTGTCGGCGTCTTCGGACCGGGTGGACGCGCGCTGTCCCATTGCCGGACCGGGCGGCTCGGGCTGCTGCGACTACTCCCACGCCACTGCCGATGCCGGGCGGCGCCTGAAGTCGTTCGTCGTCGCCGAACAGCTTCGCCGCGTCGCCGGAATCGAGCGCGAGGTGCAGGTGGAGGAACTACCGGGGTCCGGCGACGGCACCGGGTGGCGAACCCGAGTGCGGCTCGCCGTCGATGCCGGCGGTAGGCCCGGCTATCACCGCTATCGCAGTAGCTCGATCGTCACCGAACTCACCTGTCCCCAAATGGATTCTGCCGCGTTCGTGGGACTGTCGGATCAGCAGTGGCGGCCGGGTGCCGAGCTGCAGGTGGTGCTCGACGGGGACGGGGAGCGGCATGTGGTGGAGATCGCGCCGGCGCAACTCTCGCCCACCGGACGCCGATCGCCGGGTCGTCGTGGAGCGTCGGCGCGTCGGGCAGCGTCGTCTCGCTCCCGGCCCGAGAAGGCCGTGATCGGATCGGGTCGGGTGACCGAATACGTCTCGAGCAGGGCATGGACCCTCGACGCCACCGGGTTCTGGCAGGCTCACCGCGGCGCGCCGCAGGTGTACACCGATGTGGTGCGGGAATGGGCGGACGCCACGTCGGGTGACGGTGCGTGGGATCTGTACGGAGGCGTCGGGGTGTTCGCCGCCGCCCTGGCCGATCGTGTGGGTCCGAGCGGCCGGGTCACCAGTGTCGAGTTCTCTCGTCGGGCAGCCGAGGACGGCCGTTCGGCGCTGCGGGATCTGCCGCAGGTCACGTTCGTGCCGGGTCGGGTCGAGCGCTCGATCGATGCGTTGACCGATCCGGTGTCGGTAGCGGTGCTCGATCCACCTCGCGCGGGAGCAGGACGGGACGTCGTCGATGCCGTCGCCGTCCGGTCTCCGCGTTCGGTGGTGCACATCGGATGCGATCCGGCCTCGTTCGCACGGGATGTGAGCTTGTATCGGGCTGCTGGATACGAGCTCGACGACATGCGCGCTTTCGACGCCTTTCCGTCGACCAGCCACGTCGAGTGCATCGGTCGTTTCGTTCGTCGGTGAGGGCTGCGGCAACCGATCAGATCCGGTGTGCAACTTCGGCGACCGGGGCGAAGGTGTGCATGGGAACGGACAGGATGCGCTGAGCACCGCACCGGCAGCCCTGGTAGCCGACGAGCCCCTCGCTCGTGTCGTGGGTGGAGTGGGTGGTCCAGGTGTGTGTGGTGTGTTCGGTGTGCATGCGTCCATCGTGATGTAATGGTCTTGTGCACATCAACCCTTACGGCGAGTATGCCGTGAAACTCGGTATCGACCTGCTCAATTCGCCGCCCACGTCGGCGACCGAGCTGGGCGAACGCTGCGTGGACGCCGGCCTCGTACCGGACTGGATCGCCACGGATGCCGATCTGGTCGACACCCTCCAGTTCCTGCGTGACTGGGCGCGGGTGGTGGACGCGAGCACCGAAACCGATCGGGCCGACGAGCTCAATGCTCTACTGGCACAGGCGTCGGCCTACCCACGGTTGACCAACCATGCCGACGACGGCTGGCACATGCACTATCGCGACCCCAACATCGAACTCGGCGGGGTCATCAGGGCCCTGGTGAGCGTCGGCACCGCGTTGCATCTGACCGGACGCGGGATGTCTCGCCTCGCTCGCTGCGCCGCCGCAGACTGCACACTCGCCTTCGCCGACACCTCGAGAACGGGCAGGCAGCGGTACTGCGGAACGGTGTGCTCCAATCGCGACGCAGTACGCAGGCATCGAGCACGCGCGGCCTCGTGATCGAGGCGCAGCGCAGCGCGGTCGTCAGGACTTTCGGTTGTACAGGCGCATCGTGATCGGCCCGAACACCGCCAGCATCGCCGCGCACAGCATCAGCGTCACTCCCAGCCCGCCCGTGTCGACATCGCCCTGCATCAGTCCACGCAGCGACGTGACCAGAAAGCTGACCGGGTTGACGTCGACGAACGCGCGCAGCCAACCGGGCATCGTGCTGGGGTCGACGAAGATGTTGCTCGCGAACGTGAGCGGAAACAGGATGAACATCGACACCCCCATCACCGCAGCCTCGGTACGGACGATCATCGCGATCATGGTCCAGATCCAGGAGAGGCAGAACGAGAACAACAGCAGCAGAGCGATCGACGCCACCACACCGACAAGACCACCCTGCGGCCGGAAACCGAGGATCAGCCCGAGGATCAGCACGATCACCGAAGCCAGCGTGTAGCGCACGACGTCGCCGAGCAGAGCGCCGACCAACGGCGACGGCCGCCAGATGGGCAGCGAACGGAATCGATCGAAGACGCCCTTCTCGATGTCCTTGTTCATCGTCACGCCGGTGTACATCGTGATCATCACCACGGTCTGCACGAGAATGCCGGGGAGCAGGAACTGGATGTACGCCTCGGTCGACCCGGCCAGTGCGCCGCCGAACAGGTACGTGAAGAGCAACGTGAACATGATGGGAAAGGCCGTCACGTCGAACAACTGCTCGGGAACGTGCTTGATCTTGAGCAGCGCTCGCCATCCGAAGCTCAACGACGTCGACAACGACGACGGACGAGGCGGGCGAGGCCCGGCGGCACCGAGTACATCGATGATCGTCGACGCCTGTGGCGCCGTCTGCTGGGCTTCGGTGGTCATGATGCAACCTCCCGGTCGGATTCGACTGTGGCACCGGCGTCGTGCCCGGTGAGAGCGAGAAACACCTCGTCCAAGCTCGGCTGTCCCAGCGTGAACGACGCGATCGAGATGCCTGCGGTCTCGAGTGCAGGCAGGACCGGCGCGGCCTGCGCCGGGTTGCTCAACCGTGCGGTGACGGTGGACGGATCCGGGTCCTCGGTGACGTTGCTGCCGAGTAGATCTCGCAGGATCCCTGCGGCGGCCGACCGCTGGGACGCCTCGAGAACTCGCAGGTGCAGTGAATTCGATCCCACCGACGCCTTCAGCTCGCCCGTCGTTCCCTCGGCGATGACCTTGCCGCGATCGATGACTGCGACACGCCCGGCCAATTGATCGGCCTCGTCCAGATACTGTGTGGTCAGCAACACAGTCGTCCCGCCTGCGACCAAGGCGCGGACGATCTCCCACACGTGGTTTCGGCTGCGAGGGTCGAGTCCGGTGGTGGGCTCGTCGAGGAAGATCAGTTCGGGAGTGACGATGATGCTGGCGGCGATGTCGATGCGACGGCGCATGCCGCCGGAGTACGTCTTGACCTGTCGCGGTCCGGCATCGGCGATGTCGAATGCCGTCAGCAGCTGCTCGGCTCGTGATCGGGCGGCGGGACGGGAGTAGCCGAGCAACCGGGCGAGCAGCACCAGGTTCTCCGTACCGGTGAGATCCTCGTCCAGAGACGCGAATTGCCCTGTCAGAGCGACTTTCTGCCGTACGGCCTCCGGTTCGCTCGCGACGTCGTGACCGAGCACCCGGGCGCTGCCTCCGTCGATCGGAAGCAGCGTGGCCAGCATCCGGATGGTCGTCGTCTTCCCTGCCCCGTTCGGCCCGAGCACGCCGTAGACACCACCGGAGGAGATGGAGAGGTCGACTCCGTCGACCGCGGTGTTCGTTCCGAAACGTTTGACCAGACCGTGTGTCTCGATCGCCGCCATGTCTCTCGATTCCTCCGATGGGCCGCCGCCCGATTCCCCGCGATTGTCCGATTCTCCACCAAGGATGAAATGCGGTCCACATCTGCGCAAACGAATTTTCGTCGCGAACCATCCTCCGGTCGGTTTGTTCCGAATATGTACTGCGGCGGGAAAACGCGGAGGTTTCGATATGAGAGCGATATGACCACTAGTGTCGTGATCGATGAACTCGATCATGAACCCGTCTGTTGGGACGACCTTCCGATGAGCGCGCCGATGTCGGATGCGTCGGGAACGTCGAATGCCGGCCGTGACCGGACGACGCCCGATGCCTCGGAAAGCTACGCGGCACAGGACGCGGTGTGCGCTGTTCCCAGTCCACAGCTCAAGAACCTGCGTGCCGACGAAACCGATCGTCTGCGACGGTTGATGGCGTCGGTTGCCCAAGGCGACCGGGCGGCGTTCGCCGAGCTGTACGACGCGACGTCGTCGCGGGTCTACGGAATGGTGCTGCGGGTGCTTCGAGACCCGGGGTACAGCGAGGAGACAGCGCAGGAGGTGTTCCTCCAGATCTGGCGCGCGGCACCCAATTACGACCCGAACCAGGGCAGTCCACTGGCGTGGATCATGACTCTGGCGCACCGTCGCGCGGTCGATCGTGTCCGGAGCGAGCAATCGGGTACCGATCGTGAGGCCGCGTACGGCGCAGTCAGCCACACACCGGAGCACGACGAGGTACTCGAGACGGTGACGCAGCGGCTCGAGTCCGAGGCCGTCGTGGCCTGTCTCGAAACTCTGACCGATACGCAGAGCGAGTCGGTACGAATGGCTTACTACAGCGGTTACACCTATCGCGAAGTTGCGGAGCGGCTCGGGGTCGCGGTTCCCACCATCAAATCGCGCATACGAGATGGATTGATCAAGTTGAAAACATGTCTGGGGGTGATCCCGCAATGAGCGACTCGTCACGGCAGCGACTACTCGACGACGCGGAGGTCTACGCCCTCCACGCGACCACCGACGCCGAGCGACGCGACATCGAGGCCGAGCGCCTACGTGTCGACGACACCGCGCGAGCCCAGTTCGACATTCTCGTGAGCGAGATCCACGAGACGCTGGCCCTGGCGGCCGCGGCGGATGCGACACCCGCACCCGACCGACTGCGTCGTTCGGTGCTCGATCGGGTCGCCGTCAGCGACCAGGAGCCCACGGTCCATCAGTTGCCACCGAACGTCACACCACTGCACCGGCATCGGCGGGAGCGCTCGAAGGCCTGGCGGTACTCGATGGTCTCGGCTGCGGCCGCGGTGGTCGTCGCCGTCGGCGGAGTGGTGGTCGTCAGCCAGACGATGGGCAACGATGCGCAGCCGTCTCAGGCGGAGCAGATCGTGGCCGCGCCCGACTCACGTCAGGTGTCGGCGGAGTTCCCCGGTGGCGGCTCGGCCACCGTGTCGTACTCGCTTTCCCAGAACGCGGTCGTCGTCGATCTCGACGGAGTCCCACAGCCGCCGCCCGGTCGCGTGTACCAGATGTGGTTCGTGGACGGCTCACCTCGCTCGGCCGGCGTCGTGACCGAGGATCAGCTGACCTCGGAGTCCGGGACGGTGGTCGACGGTCTCGGTTCCTCGACCAACTTCGCGTTCTCGCTGGAACCCGCAGGCGGGTCGGCCCAGCCCACCGAGGTGCTCACGATGCTCACGTTGGGTGCCTGAGCACAGCACGAGAACAGTCGTCTCGGGCGGTTCGACATTCGGTCAGATACCGATGTCGAACCGCCCGAGCGTTCTGATCACCGCTGCCATCTGGCCGTAGGCTCCGGTGGCGAGATTCTCCAGCAGCGCCAGCTTGACCTCCGGTGCGTCGCGTGTGAGTGCCTCGAAGTGCTCCACCGACACCACCACGAGGTCGACCGGTGTCTCGGCGACCATGTCGAGCAAGAAGGGCACCGACATCAGCAACGGCATCTCGCCGAAGCTCATGCCGGGGGAGAGAGTCGTGATGCGGTGCTTGCCACCGTCGGCGGCGACGGCCGTCGAGGTCACCTCGCCGCGCAGCATCAGGAACAGGCCTGCCGCCGGGGCACCGTGACGAACGATCACGTCGCCACGCGCGTAGTGCCGCTTCTCCAGGTAGGGCGTCACCGCCTCGAACTGTTCGGCCGAGAGCCCGGCAAGCAGCGGGTGCTCTGCGATCGCGACGACGGCCGGCTGTCGCGCGCCTGCGCAGTGACGATCCAGCAGCAGGTTCTCTGCCCATTGAACGGCCGAACCGAGGCTCGAGTACACCCGACCGGCCGGATCGGACGGGTCGAGGCTCGAGGTGGTGTGCCCCATGATCGCTCTCGGGTCGACCAGAGCCACCACGCAGCCGTGTTCGGCGAGATCCCCACGAAGGTCCTCGAACATGGTGCGGGCGATCGCACTGACCTCGTCGACGCCGCGCACGTCGATGACGAGCGCATCGAGTTCTCGGTCCAGGTCGCCGATCTCACGAACGGCGGTCTCGGCACCGGAGAACAGCAGATCGCCGTGCAGTTCGTACACGCGGGCGCGTTCGCCCACGGCGGCCAGAGTGGCCTGTTCGGTGTCGGAACGCCGCTTGCGCGACGGAGCCTCGGTCACCACGTAGCGTCGCCGGATCGAGGACTTCGCCGCACGAGTGACGTGCAGAAAGTGCAGTTCGAGGCGTGTCGAGAGTTCGCGGCAGGCGGCGACTCCGCGCACGCTGTTGCCGTGCGAGTCGAGCCGCGGGGAGTAGACGGCGATGCCCATCTGTCCCGGAAGAACCGCGAGGATCCCGCCCCCGACTCCACTTTTGGCCGGCAGGCCGACCCTCGCGACCCAGTCGCCTGCGCCGTCGTACATCCCACATGTCGTCATGACCGACAGCACTCGTTCGACGAGGGCCGGTGCGAGCGCACGCTCCCGCGTCCGGGGATTGACGCCGTTGTTGGCCATGGTGGCCGCCATCATGGCGAGGTCGGCGGCGGTGACATCGATCGAGCACTGGCGGAAGTACAGATCGACGGCAGCATCGGGATCGTGGTCGATGATGTCGAACGAACGGAGCATGTACCCGATGGCGCGGTTGCGATTGCCGGTGCGTGCCTCCGACCGATAGACGGCGTCGTTGAACGTCAGAGACCTCCCCGCATACCGCGAGTACGAGGCGCGAATGCGCTCGAATCGATCCTCGGCACTGCGACCGGCGATGAGCGACGCCGACGTGATGGCACCGGCGTTGATCATCGGGTTGCGTGGTCGCTCGGTGACGGGATCGAGGCTGATCTCGTTGAAGGGTTCCCCGGACGGTTCGATGTCGATCTTGCTCGCCACGACGTCCAGGCCCCGGTCGGCCAGCGCCAATGCGTACGTGAACGGCTTGGAGATCGATTGGATCGTGAAGGGGAGTCCGGTGTCGCCGACTTCGTAGACGTAACCGTCCGTGGTCGTCAGCGCGATACCGAATCCGTCCGGCGTGACGGCAGCGAGTTCGGGGATGTAGTCCGCCACCTGCCCGGACGTGTCGTCACGGCACAGTTCGTGAACTCGGCGCAGGATGGCATCGACCACGTTGCTCATGGGCCACACTGTATGTGTGATGTCCGATTCGGCAGCGTCGAGGTTAGGGGCGGCTGACCCAGGGCACTTCGACGTTCGACGGTACTGTCGGCGTCACGACGCTGGGCGGAGCAGCAGGGCACGGTCACTCCGTAGACTGAAATTTCCATTGTGTTTTCCGGCCGAAGGGAGCGATCTCGTTGGGTGTCCTAGCTCGAATTCAGACGCCCGAGGACTTGCGCGACCTCGGCAGTGCGGAGCTGGCCGAACTGGCTCGCGAGATCCGCGCGTTTCTCGTCGAGAAGGTGTCCGCTACCGGCGGCCACCTCGGTCCCAATCTCGGTGTCGTGGAACTGACGTTGGCGATTCATCGCATCTTCGACTCCCCGAACGATCCGGTCATCTTCGACACCGGTCATCAGGCGTACGTGCACAAGATGCTGACCGGACGCACGGGTCTGTTCGACACGCTCCGTAAGCAGGGCGGCCTGTCCGGCTACCCGTCACGGGTCGAGAGCGAGCACGACTGGGTGGAGTCCTCGCACGCGTCGGCCTCGCTCTCCTACGCCGACGGCCTTGCCAAAGCCTTCGCGCTCAAGGGCGAAACCGACCGGCACGTCGTCGCTGTCGTCGGTGACGGTGCGCTCACCGGCGGAATGTGTTGGGAGGCGCTCAACAACATCGCCGCAGGCCGCGATCGATCCCTCGTGATCGTCGTCAATGACAACGGTCGCTCGTACGCCCCGACCATCGGGGGATTGGCCGATCATCTGGCGGCCCTTCGCCTTCAGCCCGGATACGAGAAGGTGCTGGACAACGGTCGCCGCATCGTCCGTCGCATTCCGATCGTCGGTCCCACTGCCTACGCCATGTTGCACGGTATGAAGGCCGGGGTGAAGGACGCCATCAGCCCGCAGGTCATGTTCACCGATCTCGGCATCAAGTACCTGGGTCCGGTCGACGGTCACGACCAGCACGCGATGGAATCCGCGCTGCGCCGAGCCAAGGCATACGGCGGTCCGGTCATCGTCCACGCGGTGACGCGCAAAGGTATGGGCTACGTTCACGCCGAGAACGACGTCGCAGATCAGATGCACGCCACCGGGATCATCGATCCGTTGACGGGGCTGGCGCGGTCCAAGTCGGCTCCGGACTGGACCTCGGTGTTCTCTGCGGCACTGATCGAGCAGGGCGAGCAGAACGAGGACGTCGTAGCGATCACCGCAGCGATGGCCGCGCCCACCGGTCTCGCCGCGTTCGGGGTTCGCTTCCCCGATCGGTTGTTCGACGTCGGGATCGCCGAGCAGCACGCGATGACGTCGGCGGCCGGGCTCGCGCTGGGCGGAATGCATCCCGTGGTCGCCATCTACTCCACCTTCCTCAATCGCGCGTTCGATCAGTTGCTGATGGACGTGGCGTTGCTCGGACTGCCGGTCACGGTGGTGCTGGACCGTGCCGGTGTCACCGGGGCCGACGGTGCCAGCCACAACGGCATGTGGGACATGTCTTTGCTCGGCATCGTCCCCGGTATGAAGGTGGCGGCACCGCGAGATGCCGAGACCCTGCGAGAAGAACTGGCAGAGGCCATCGCCACGTCCGACGGACCCACTGCCCTGCGCTTCCCGAAGGGCGCGGTGACCGAAACCGTGCCCGCGACGCGCAGACTGGACGGAATTGTCGACGTGCTGACCGAGCCGTCCGGTGCCACGGGCGATGTGCTGATCGTGGCCGTCGGAGTGTTCGGGCAGATGGCCATGGATGCAGCCGAGAAGCTGCAGCACGACGGCATCTCCGCTGCCGTGGTCGACCCAAGGTGGGTGCTGCCGATCCCGCAGTCGCTGTTGAAGCTGGCCGAGGATTACCGGCTCGTGGTCACCCTCGAGGACAGTGGCCTGCACGGTGGCATCGGTTCGACACTGTCTGCGGCTCTGCGTGGCGCAGGCGTCGATACCCCGTGCCGCGATCTCGGTGTGCCACAACGATTCCTGGACCACGCATCGCGCGATCAGCTGCACCACGAACTCGGCCTCACCTGCGAGGACGTCGTGCAGCGCGTGTCGCACTGGGTCAAGAGCCTCTGACGACGGTCTCTCGCCGGACGTCGACGCCGTAGAACGCGCGGCGTCCGGCCACCGCGCCCGCGACTGCTCTCGGAGCCGTCATCACGAGAAGGAACAGAACCGACGGTTCCCACCGTTGCGTCGCCCAGTGCACGACGCAGCACACCGAAGGCCCGCAGGATGCCGGCCCCGTAGCCGACAGTCCGAGCAATCGAACTCGGCAATGCACCGTCGCGTGCCGTTGCGGCCCGCAGGTTCGTCGGCGTCGTCTCCGGGCGGCGATGTTTTCTTTGCGAATATGTGACCTGTGTGACTGGTGTGTCGTAGATGCCGAAACCGGGACGACTGGCATGTTTCGCTCATGACCCTCGTCTTCGACGGTAGAACCGGCGTCTCGGACAGCGAAATCGATCCGACTCCACGCAACGGTGACCCCGACTGGGCGGGCATGGAATCCGTGGATGGAACACCGGCAACGGATTCCCGGAACGACGGGACCGAGCGACGGCATTCGCGGTGGTTCGTGGCGATGACGGCGGTGATCGGTGTGGTGGCGTTCGCCGCACACGATCGTCTGCTGTCGTTCGACTCCTTGTACGGATTGTTCGGCAACGGTGTCGACGCGCTCGTCTACCGACACGGCGGCGCAACCGTGCTCAGTAGCGAAGAGCTGTACTCGTTCTCGCTGTTCGGCACACTGCCGTTCACGTATCCGCCGTTCGCTGCTGTGCTGTTCGCTCCGCTGGGGTTGCTGTCCGACACCGCGGCCGGATTGCTGGTGAACATATCCAATGTCGTATTGCTCTACGTCGTCGTCCATCTGAGTTGGCGACGACTCGGATACGAGAACTGCACACGGACCAGAGTGGTGAGTGCTGCTCTGGCACTGGGCTGCTCGTGGCTCGAGCCGGTGCGCATGTCGCTGTGGTTGGGTCAGATCAACCTGCTGTTGCTCGTGTTGGTGCTGTGGGATCTCGGCCGGCCCGAGGGCAGTCGCCTTCGGGGGGTCGGCGTCGGAATCGCGGCCGGTCTGAAGCTGACGCCCGGCCTGTTCATCGTCATGTCGATCGTGCAGCGGCAGTGGCGAGCGGTATGGACTGCGGCCGGCACCGGTCTGGTCACGGTGGTGATCGGGTTCGTGGTCGTGTCCTCCGACGCGTGGCGCTATTGGACCTCGGCGATCCTCGCCTCGGACCGAGTGGGGTCGACCACGTCTCCCGCGAATCAGTCGATTCGGGGAATGGTGGCGCGGGCGTGGGGAACCGAGCACCCGCCGGTGATCGTGTGGTTGCCGGCCGCGGTGGTCGTCCTCGCTGCGGGGATGTGGGTGTCGTATCGAGCTCACCGTGCGGGTAGAACACTGCTGGCCATGACGGTGTGTGGTCTCACGGCCCCGATGGTCTCGCCGTTCTCCTGGGGCCACCATTGGGTGTGGTGCGTTCCGCTGCTGGTGATCGGACTCGACGCGTGTACGAGTTCGCGAACGAGCGGGCGCGGCCGCACGCTGCGTGTCCTCGGAGTGCTCGCCGCCACTGCACCTTTCGTGGCCTGGTATCGCACACAGGCCGATGTTGTGGTGATCGGCACGTTCATGCAGTCCGTATCGCCGATCGTCGACGCCGGACTACGGAACGCGTATTGCGTTGTCTACGTGATCGTTCTGGCGGTGGCGGCCGTAGGACTGCGCAAGGACTCGACGGCCTGCTACGTCCCGGCCACACGTTCTTCGATCTGAACGCGATCGATCAGATGGGCCAGGGCGAAGGGATCGTGTGCGAACATTCGTTCCACACTTGCCTTGTCGGTGCCTTCGACGATCATCGTGGCACCACTGTGATCGGCGAGTGGGCTCGACGATCGGAGGATCTTGCGGCGCTCGAGTTCGCGCAGCCACGCGCGGTGATCGGTTCGGTGATCGTCACGCCCGGAGGACGTTTCGGGGGTGTAGGTGTATTGGACGACGAACATCGGCATGTCAGATCTCCATGTCCTCGAGCTCCATTCCCTTGGTCTCCTTGATCTTGTACTTGACGAAGAAGAAAGACAGGATCGCGAAGAACGCGAAGAACGAGTAGATAAATCCGAGTCCGATGGTGTCGGACAACGGCGGAAATGCCAGTGTGATGGCGAAGTTGGCGATCCAGTTCGCGGCGGTACTGATACCGAGGGCGACGGCGCGCATTCGGTTGGGGAACATCTCGCCGAGCATCACCCACATGATCGGACCCCAGGTCGCGGCGAAGAAGACCACGAACAGGTTGGCTCCGACGAGAGCAACCGGGCCCCACGGCGACGGCAATTCGAGTTGGTCGCCGCTGCCCACGGCCTGAGTGAACGAGATGGCCGCCAGTACGAGACCGACGAACATCCCGATCGAGCCGATCATGAGCAGATTTCGTCGGCCGAATCGGTCGACGAACAAGATGGCGACGAATGTCATCGAGACATTGATGACCGAGGTGATCACCGAGGTGACGAACGATTGATTCTCGCTGAAACCGACGGACTTCCACAACGTTGTCGAGTAATAGAAGATCGCGTTGATTCCCACGAACTGCTGCAGAATCGCCATGGTGATGCCGACCCAGACGATCGGTTGCAGACCGAACTTCGGTCCACGGATATCGGCGAACGAGGACTTGGATTCCCGGCGCAGGGTCAACCGGATTTCCTTGACCCTCTCGTTCGGGTTCACTTCTCCGGTTATGTCTCCCAGAATGCGGGCCGCTTCTTCGTCGAGGTGCTTTCCGACGAGATATCTGGGCGACTCCGGAATCAGAGTGGCGAGAAAGCCGTAGACGAGGGCCGGTGCGACGCCGACCAAGAACATCCACCGCCAGGCTTCGAGTCCGAACCACAGGTCGTTCGACGGTCCGCCCGCGGCGTTCTGCAGCACCGCGTCCGACAGCAGCGCGGCGAAGATTCCGACGGTGATCGCCAACTGTTGCAGCGAAGCCAAACCACCCCGGTAGCGGGCCGGGGCAATCTCCGAGATGTACGCGGGCGCGATCACCGAGGCGATACCGATACCAAGGCCGCCGAGTACACGCCAGAGCATGAGATCCGGGACGCTGAACGCGAACCCGGACCCCAGCGACGAAATGGTGAACAGCGCGGAACCGAGCAGCATCACCTTTTTCCGGCCCCAGGTGTCGGCGAGACGGCCGGCGAACCAGGCACCGACCGCACAACCGAGAAGTGCGATGGCGACGGCGAAGCCGGTGACGAACGACGACAGGGCGAAGTTCTCCTGAATGGAGTCCACTGCGCCGTTGACAACGGAGGAATCGAACCCGAACAGGAAGCCGCCGACAGCGGCGGCAATGGTGACTCCGATGACTTTGGCAGTGTGCCGATCGGTGGATTGCGTCATCACGTGACCCAGCTTTCGAGGTGAACCAGCGTCCTTGGTGGTCGATCGCCATCATCGTCCTCGCACCGACGCAATGGGAGCGAAATCGACACGGCATTCGCGGCGGGTGGAAAACGGCTCGCCGAAAACGGCGAATTGTCCGATATTCCACCGGTCGAGCTCGAAGTTGTGGACGAAAAAGGCCGGAATATCGTCCACAACTTCGAGTTCGGCGAGATGCGACTCAACGCGCCTGGGCGTCCGACCACTGATCGAAGGTCTGTAGACCGTGATCCGAATCCTGTGTGGTGACCAGCGTTCCGTCTCGCATCGCGCGGCCGTACGCGCCGGGAAGCGGCACCTCGAGCACCGGGCCGCGCGCACCGATTGCTCGTGCGTAGCGCCGCACCATCTTCGCCATGCGCTCTTCACGCGGTCCACCGAGATCGGCGACTCGGCCTGCCGGTGGCCGCTCCGCCAGGTCGATCAGTCGCTCGGCGACCTCGCGGGCTGCGATCGGTTGCGAGACCATCCTCGGGACGACCGTCAGTGGACCGAACGAGGTCTGCGACCGGATCTGCGCGGCGAACTCGTGGAACTGAGTAGCTCGCAGGATCGTCCACGGTACGGCTCCAGCGCGAACGAGGCGCTCCTGCTCCACCTTTCCGGCGTAGTACGCGTACGGGGCCTTGTCTATCCCCACGATCGACAACGCCACGTGGTGCCCGATTCCGGCCGCGCCTTCCGCCGTCAGCAGGTTACGGGTGACGGCAGCGAAGAACGCCGTCGATTCCTTCGCCGAGATCGTCTGCGTCGAGGCGACGTCGATCACCGCGTCGACGCCGGACAGGGCGTCGGGCAGTCCCGATCCGGAGACGAGATCCACACCGGCAGACCGCGACAGGACTACCACCTCGTGTCCGCGTTCCCGCGCAACCTCGACGACGTGCACTCCCACGGTTCCGGTTCCACCGGCTACGGCTAGCTTCATCGCGTTTCCACCTGATTCTCGAGTGATGATGCGGACCGCACTGCGCGGCCCTCCACTCTCTGACGACGCAGCCGAGGCGAATGTCTGTCGTGTGTGGCGACCCAGTGCCGGAGTTTGTCCGGATTGAGCACGATCCAGACGCTCGCGACCATGCAGTCGGCGGTGTCGACCCCGATGACGTCGAAACCGATGACGCCGAACACCGCGCCGTCGCGCCGCATCACGATGCCCGACAGGCCGTTGACGGGTTCTATCGACCAGTCGAGATCGATCGACTTGGCAGTGATGCCGCGAACGAATCGAGCGACTCGATCGGATCCGAGGATGGCATTGCGGGCCGCGGATACATGGCCGCCGCCGTCGCTGACCAACGTGACGTCGGGTGCGAGCACCGATATCAGGGATGCGATGTCCCCGCTTGCGGAGGCCGACGCGAAAGCCCGCACCACGCGGTCGTGCTCGATGGGGTCGGCAACGGAGCGGCGACGGGAATGGACGTGAGTTCGTGCAGCAGAGGCGAGTTGACGGCAGGCAGCCGGGGATCGATCGAGAACGGTCGCGATCTCGTCGAACGGAACGGCGAACGCGTCGTGCAGTACGAATGCGACTCGTTGCGCCGGACCGAGCGATTCGAGCACCACGAGGAGTGCCAGCGTCACCGATTCCTGCTGCGCAACTCGGTCGGCGGGGTCCGCGGCGGCAGGAGTCTCGGAGTCGAGGCCGCAGACGGGTTCCGGCAGCCACTGCCCGATGTAGTTCTCGCGGCGAGCGCGAGCAGAGCCGAGCAGGTCGAGGCAGATGCGGCTCACGACGCGGGTCAGCCACGCCGCTGGAACGTCGATGGCGTCACGTTCGGCGTCGGTGAGCCGGAACCAGCGGACGACGGTCTCGGACGCGGCATCCTCGGCATCGCTGTGCGAACCCAGCATTCGGTAGGCGATGCCGATCAGTCGTGCACGCTCGGCCGTGGAGGTCGGCGCACCGATTGCATCGCCGGACGACGTCATCGCTCGTCGACGCGTGCGGCGCGCAACCGGCTCAGAGCGTCCGCATCCGCGGTACCCGCCTCCGCGGAGTACACGACCAGTCGCAGGTCCGCGCCCGGTGCGGTCAGAACGTCACAGTCGAGCGTGATCTCACCGACCTCGGGGTGAACGATCGTCTTGCGGTCACCGACATGCACAGCGGCAACCCCTGAACTCCAGAGCGTGTCGAAATACGCATTCTCACACCGCATGTCGTCGACCAGTCGACGAAGTACGCGGTCGTCCGGATATCTGCCGACCGCTATTCGCAGGTCGGCGACCAGCGCGGTGGCGAAGCGCTCGAGTCCGTCGGCCATCGAGACCGGTCGCATCCACGAGCGTGCTCGGTCGTCGGAGCCGAACACCGCCCGAACCATGTTGCGCTGTTCCGTCGGTACCGACTCCGGGTCACCGTGCAGAGCACTCCACATGGAGTTCCACGTCCTGAGCTGCCACGTCGCGTCGAACACGGCCACGGGATGGTCGTCCAACCGCGCGGCGAGTCGGACGACCTCGAACGGCAGAGCGGTCTGGACCGACTGCTCGGCGGGCGGCAGCAGTCCGGCAGTGCGGTGGAGGAGGGCTCGTTCGGCGGAATCGAGGTGCAGAGCACGGGCGAGCGCGTCGACGACCTGCGCCGAGGGGTGAGTCGACCGCCCCTGCTCGAGGCGGACGAGGTAGTCCACCGATACGCCCGCGGCCAGTGCGACCTCCTCGCGTCGCAGCCCGGTCGTGCGACGCGTCGCGGTCGGGTCGATGCCGACGGCGTGCGGTGCCAGGCGATCTCGCCACGAGCGCAGGAGCTCGCCCAGTTCCGAACGTGCTGTCGTCACCGTGACAGTATGGCGCGTCCTGCCTGGTATCGGCAGACCCTCCGTTGCGCAGGCCCTGGCAGCCGCCGTGTGCCGATGGCAGGGTCCGAGAGATGACATCGAACTCGAGACCACACACCGTCGTCATGACGGGAGCGAGTCGGGGAATCGGGTGGGCAGCAGCGGAATCGATACTTCGACTCGACCCGACAGCGCGACTGGTGACGATCGGACGCGGTCCCGGACCGTCTCACTCGCGGGCGACTCACGTGAGAGCCGACCTTCGCTCGGTGGCGCAGACCGCAGCCGCTGTGGACTCCATCGCGCGCAGGATCGTGGCGAAGGAACTCCCGCCGCTCGACGTCGTCGTAGGAAACGCGGGAGTGCAGTGCGCGACGAACTGCAGTGAGACCGAGGACGGGTACGAGACCACGTTCGCCGTCGCCGTGGTGGCCAACCATCTCGTGGTTCGCGGTTTCGCAGACGCCCTCGACCGACCGGCCCGCGTCGTGATCACGGTCAGCGACACGCACTTCGGCGACGTCCGGCACAATCTCGGGATGGTTCCCGGTCCGCGATGGGTGCCTCCGGATCGACTGGCGAGGGTGCGCGCCTTCGCCGACCCGGAATCGGTGCGAGCGGGCCGTACCGCCTACTCGACCAACAAACTGGCGGCGATTCATCTGGTGCACGCGCTCGCTCGGGTACTCCCCGCGGGAGTGGACGTGGTGTCGTTCAATCCGGGTTTCGTGCCGGGAACCGGCCTGGCGCGCGATGCCGGGTTCGTGTCGCGATCGGCGATGGTGTGGCTGCTCCCCGTCCTGGCGGTGACGCCGATCGCCTCGACGGCCGCGCAGGCCGGTCGTGCACTGGCCGACGTCGCGCTGGGTGTGATCGCCACCCGATCCGGAGACTATGTCGATCGTCGAACGGTCACCCGATCCTCGGACGAGTCGTACGACCGACAGCGGGAGGACGAACTGTGGGCGTTCCTGAACGACGGTCGAGTTCGAGGTTACGGACGAAAAAACGCGGAAATCCGTCCGTAACCTCGAACTCGGCGGGCCGTACTAGACGCTGGCGACACCCGGCGCGAGGAAGCGCCGACCGGTCGCTGCCTCGGAGGCACCGCTGCGGTCCAGGTACGGGGTGATGCCGCCGTTCCAGAAGCCGAAGCCGCCGCCGAGCAGCAGGCAGAGATCGATGTCCTCGGCTGCAGCTACGACTCCCTCGTCGAGCATGATGCGGATTTCGTCGGCGAATGCCCGACGGGTCCGGTCGAGAACCTGCTCGGCAGTCGAGGGCGAATCGCCCTGCGGCCACAGCGCGGCGACCTCGGGATCGACGACCTGGCCCTCGGGTCCGTAGGTCCACACACCAGGCTTCTTCGCCTCGACGAGAGCGCGGAATCCCGGCGAGTCCTTGAACCTCTCCGGGTATGCCTCGGCGAGGGTCTCCGCGGTGTGCAGTGCCACGGCCGGGCCGACGAGAGCCAGCAGGGTCAGCGGACTCATCGGCATGCCGAGTTCGCCCACTGCGCCGTCGGCGACATCGAACGGGGTGCCCTCGTCGATGGCGCTGATGATCTCGTTGGACGCACGTGTGACGAGACGATTGAAGACGAATCCGGGGAGATCCGCAGACAACACGGCCGACTTCTTGAGGGTCTTGGCCGTCGCGAATGCCGTTGCCAGGGTGGCGTCGTCGGTCTTCTCACCCTTGACGACCTCGAGCAGTGGCAGGACCGCAACGGGGTTGAAGAAGTGGAAGCCCACGACGCGCTCGGGGTGCTTCAGGTCTGCAGCCATCTTGGTGATCGACAGCGAGGACGTGTTGGTAGCAAGGATCGTTTCGGCAGAGACGAACTCCTCGACCTCGGCGAACACCTTCTTCTTCACGTCGAGGTTCTCGAACACGGCCTCGATGACGAAATCGGTGTTCGCGAACGCCGACTTGTCGATGGAGCCGGACACCAACGCCTTCAACCGATTCGCGGCATCGGGGGACAGACGCTTCTTGCCGAGCAGCTTGTCGATCTCCCCGTGGACGTACCCGACACCCTTGTCGATGCGCTCCTGATCGATGTCGGTGAGGATCACCGGCACCTTCAGCTGGCGCACGAACAGCAGGGCGAGCTGGCTGGCCATCAGGCCGGCACCGACGATGCCGACGCCGGAGATCTTGCGCGCCAACGACTTGTCGGGTGCACCGGCCGGACGCTTCGCGCGCTTCTGCACCAGATCGAAGGCGTACAGCCCGGCGCGGAGCTCGTCCTTGACCAGCAACGTCGACAGCGCCTCGTCCTCGGCCGCGAAGGCCTTGTCGAGCGAGGCCGAGTCGGTGATGTCGGTGCTCTTGGCGAGCTCGAGCAGATCGACTGCGGCGACGGGGCCCGGTGCGAAATTACCGGTCTTGCCGGCCACGATGCCCCTGGCACGGGCGATGGCGTCGTCCCAGGCCTGTCCGCGGTCGATCTCGGGACGGTCGGGAACGATCTCGCCCTTGACGACCTGAGCAGCCCACGCGAGGGACTGTTCGAGGAAGTCGGCTCCGCCGAAGAGGGCGTCGGCGATGCCGAGATCGAGTGCCTGCTGCGGCTTGAGGACGCGGTTCTGGTTGAGAGCGTTCTCGATGACGACGGTGACGGCGTTCGAGGCTCCGATGATGTTGGGCAACAACTGGGTTCCGCCCCATCCCGGGACCAGGCCGAGGAAGGCCTCGGGCAGGCCGAGGGCAGCGGCGTTCTCTGCGACGGTGCGGTAGTGCGAGTGCAGTCCCACTTCGAGGCCGCCGCCGAGTGCAGCACCGTTGATGAAGGCGAACGTCGGAATCGTCGACTCGCGCAGGCGACGGAACACCTTGTGCCCGAGCTGCCCGATCTGCAGCGCCTCGTCCTTGGTCTCGATGTTCGGCACACCGTTGAGGTCGGCACCGACGGCGAAGATGAACGGCTTGCCGGTGACGGCGATGGCCACCGGGTTCGCTGCGAATGCCTCGTCGAGTGCGGCGTCGAACTTGGCCAGACCGCCGGGACCGAAGGTCGACGGCTTGGTGTGATCGAAGCCGTTGTCGAGCGTGACGAGGGCGATGGAGCCCTCGAGCCCCGGTACGGAGACGATCTTGGTGAATGCGTTCGTGACTACCTCGTCGGTGAACGCTGTGGTGATGTCACTCATTTGGCCGCTCCCGAGTAGTCAGCGTGGTTGGGGTTCTCCCAGATGACGGTGCCGCCCATGCCGAGACCGATGCACATGGTCGTCAGGCCGTAGCGCACGTCGGGCTGCTGAGCGAACTGGCGGCTCAGCTGCGTCATCAGGCGAACGCCCGAGGACGCGAGGGGGTGGCCGCACGCGATGGCACCGCCCCACTGGTTGACGCGGGGGTCGTCGTCGGAGATTCCGTAGTGCTCGAGGAAGGCGAGAACCTGGATGGCGAAGGCCTCGTTGATCTCGAACAGGCCGATGTCGTCGATGCTCAATCCGGTTCGGCCGAGCAGCTTTTCGGTCGCGGGGACCGGTCCGATACCCATGACCGCCGGGTCGACTCCGGCGAAGCTGAAGCCGACCATCCGCATTCCGATGTTCAGGCCGAGCTCGTGCGCGGTGTCCTCACCGGCCAGAATCGCGGCGGTTGCGCCGTCGTTGAGTCCAGCGGCGTTGCCTGCGGTGACGCGGCCTGCGGGCCGGAACGGCGTCTTGAGCTTGGCGAGGTCTTCGACGGTGGTGCCGGGGCGAGGCGGCTCGTCCTCGGTGGCCAGGCCCCAGCCTGCGGCCGACTTGGTGGCGACGGGCACGAGGGTGTCGGCGATGTAGCCGGCCTTCTTGGCGGCGTCGTACTTGTTCTGGCTGGCGACGGCGTACGCGTCGGTGCGGTCCTTGGTGATGCTCGGGAACCGGTCGTGCAGGTTCTCGGCGGTGTTGCCCATGACCAGCGCGCTGGGATCGACGAGCTTGTCGGCGAGGAAGCGCGGGTTGGGGTCGACGCCTTCACCCATGGGGTGGCGGCCCATGTGCTCGACGCCACCGGCGATGACGACGTCGTACTGGCCGAAGCCGATGCCCGATCCGGTCGTGGTCACCGAGGTCATCGCGCCTGCGCACATGCGGTCGATGGCGAAGCCGGGGACGCTGCGGGGGAGTCCGGCGAGCAGTGCGGACGTACGTCCGATGGTCAGGCCCTGGTCACCGGTCTGCGTGGTCGCGGCGATCGCGACCTCGTCGATCCGTTCGGGAGGGAGGTTGGGGTTCTTGCGAAGAAGTTCGCGGATTGCTTTGACGACGAGGTCGTCTGCGCGAGTGTCGGCGTACATGCCCTTGGGGCCTGCCTTGCCGAACGGGGTACGGATGCCGTCGACGAAGACGACATTCCTCTGTGAGCTGGTGGACGCGGGTACAGACACGCTTTTCGATCCTCCCGACAGATGCGGACGACTCGCCCGGGTGCCCGGACGCGTCCACTACTGTAGCCGGTATTACCCGTCGGTAACTTGGGAAGGGTCCAGTGCCTTCGCCAGTACCGGCACCACCAGCGTCCGCTGCCAGGGTCGGGCCCCGCCGTCGGCCAGTCGGGCCTCGATCAGCTCGGCCGGGTCCACGTCTGAATCGAGCGGATTCTGCCAATCCCACACCAGGCGGCGCAGCAGATCCGGCATCAACAAATTCTCGACCGGCACTGCAACCGATTCGCTGAGCTCGGTCATCGCGGCTCGTACGTCGGCGAGTCGCGCCGCTGCGTCGGGATCGCGGCGAGCCCACCGATTGACCGGAGGCGGGCCGTCGAACGAGGCTGCCATCGAGGGCAATTCGGAGGTCGGAAGCGCCCGCGCACGGGTCAGAGCCGAGGCCCACAATCGGGACGATCTGCGCTGACGGGGACCGCCGAAGACCGGCAGTTGCTCGAGCTCCCGCGAGGATTTCGGGTCCGCTGTTGCCGCCGCCACGATCGCCGAGTCGGGCAGTACCCGGCTCGGTGCCACATCACGCTTGGCTGCCAGTTCGTCTCGCGTGGTCCACAATTCGCGAACGGCAGCGAGGGTGCGGGGAGATTTGATCGCATGGATCCCCGATGTCCGTCGCCATCTGTCGGTCTTGGGTTTGGGTGGCCCGAGCGTGAGGATGTGGGCGAATTCCTGTGCTGCCCAGTCCGTCTTGCCCTGCTGTTCGAGCTCCTCGGCCATCGCGTCGCGCAGTTCGAGAAGAACCTCGACGTCGAGCGCGGCATAGTTCAGCCAGGTGTCGGGCAGCGGCCGGGTGGACCAGTCGGCTGCCCCGTGGCCTTTCTGCAGGGCCAGTCCGAGGGTGCGTTCGACGATGGCACCGAGCCCCACGCGATCGAATCCGGCGAGGCGTCCTGCCAGTTCGGTGTCGTACAGAGTGGCAGGCACCAGGCCGAGTTCGGCGAGCCCGGGTAGGTCCTGATCGGCGGAGTGCAGTACCCATTCGAGCGGGTTGATCACCTCGGCGAGCGGGGCGAGATCGCCGGTGACCGGGATCGGATCGAGCAGGACCGTGCCAGCGCCGCGGCGGCGGAACTGCAGCAGGTAGGCGCGCTGGGAGTAGCGGAAGCCGGAGGCGCGTTCGGCGTCGACGGCGAGGGGGCCGTGACCTGCTGCGAGCAGAGCGGCAGCGGCGCGCACGGCGTCCGGCGTGTCGACCACGTCGGGTACGCCGTCAGCCGGGGCCAGTAGCGGAACGGCGACAGGCGCGTTCGCCTCGTCGTCCGGCGTGGTCTCGGGAGAACTCTCGGCTGACATGAGATGTGACTCTAGGCCCTGCGGTTACGAGAACCGCCCACTATGTCCGGCTGGAACTGCGCTGGCCGAGGGTGGTGATGCCCGCAGGCGGCAAACCCGCCGCGTAGGCGAGCACCTCGCAGAACGCCTCGACGTGCGTCGAGAGGTCCTCGGACGTGGCCGTCCACGAGGCGCGCAGTTCGAGCTGGTGGGCCTTGGGAGGCCCGGCGATGTCGCCGTAGCGCACCGAGCTGGTCGAGGTGACCGTGCCGCCGAGTGCGTTGAGCGGCTCCGACCGTGACTCCAGCGCGTCGACCAGCCAACTCCATCCGACCTCGGGGAGCAGGGGATCGTCGGCGAGGGACTCGTCGACGTCCGCCTGGATGTATGCGACCAGTCGAAGGGTGCCGTTCCATGCCTCGGCACCGTCGGGGTCGTACAGCAGAATGAGGCGGCCGAAGGCGTCGCCGTCGCTCTGTTCGTCGACCTGTTCGGAATCGGGATGCTTGACCTCGGCACCGATCGCGTAGCTGTAGGGAGCGAGACGCTGCGGCGGCCGGATCGGACCGATTTCGATCGCCGGGTGTACCTGAGCCCGATGCATCGCGTCGATGGCGGCGCGGAACGGCGCAGGTTCGGCGGTGGAATGGGGTTCGGTCACGTCACCGGACGTTAGACGCGTCACGTTGCCCCGAGGCGGAGGCGCGCCGAGCCGTGATGCAACCGAAGTGGGTGTGTCGCCCTTGGTGGCGGGCGCTTTCCCGACGCGTGGCAGCATGGAACCCGATGAACGCCGAACCGCACGCCACAGCCCCAGCCCGCCGGGAACTCCCGGACGCACCGTTCCTGGCCGCGATCGCGGGTCGAACTCCCTCGCGTCGGCCGGTGTGGTTCATGCGCCAGGCCGGTAGGTCGCTGCCCGAGTACCGCAAGATTCGTGCAGGCATCGGCATGTTGGATTCGTGCTTCCGGCCCGATCTCGTGGCCGAGATCACTCTTCAACCCGTTCGTCGCCACGACGTGGACGCGGCAATCCTGTTCTCGGACATCGTCGTTCCGCTCAAGGCCGCCGGTATCGATCTCGACATCGTCGCAGGCACCGGACCGGTCGTGGCGCAGCCGGTGCGGTCGGCTGCCGACGTCGCGGCTCTGCCGGTCCTGAGCGTCGATCAGGTGGAGCCGGTGGCCGACGCGGTGCGGATCCTCACCCGCGAGCTCGCCGGTACGCCGCTCATCGGTTTCGCGGGTGCACCGTTCACTCTCGCGTCGTATCTGGTCGAAGGCGGCCCGAGTCGCAATCACGAGAAGACCAAAGCGCTCATGCGGTCCGATCCGGCGACCTGGCACGCCCTGCTCGACGCATTGGCCACCACGACGATCACCTTCCTGCAGGCTCAGTTGGCCGCAGGCGTCGACGCCGTGCAGGTGTTCGACTCCTGGGCGGGTGCGCTGTCCCTCGCCGACTACCGCGAGTACGTCCTGCCGCACTCGCAGCGAGTGTTCGAGGCCGTGTCCTCGGCCGGTGTGCCGAAGATCCACTTCGGCGTCGGAACCGGAGAGTTGCTCGGGGCGATGGGTGAGGCAGGCGCCGATGTGGTCGGCGTCGACTGGCGGATCCCACTCGACGACGCCGTGCATCGTGTCGGCAACGGCAAAGCCCTGCAGGGCAATCTCGATCCAGCGGTGCTGTTCGCCGGTTGGGATGCCGTCGATACCGAAGTTCGACGCATCGCCGCCGAGGGAGACCGCGCTGTCGCGGCCGGTGCGCGCGGACATGTGTTCAACCTCGGACACGGAGTGCTTCCCGATACCGATCCCGACATTCTGACGCGCGTGGTGTCGCTGGTGCATTCGTTGTGACGGTGCGGCGATATGCCGTCGTCGGCGGCGGAATCTCCGGCCTCGTCGCGGCGTATCGCCTTCGGCAGTCCTGCGGGCCGGATGCCGAGATCACTCTCGTCGAGGCCTCGTCTCGCATCGGCGGCACGCTGCGCACCACCGCGGTCGGCACGGACTCGCTCGACGTCGGTGCGGAGGCCTTCATCGGTCGACGTCCCGAGGTGCCGGCACTGCTCGCCGAGCTCGGTCTGTCGGATCAGCTGGTGTACCCGGCACCGGTGCGACCGCTCGTCTTCTCCGGCGGTCGAACACACCCGCTTCCGCCCGGCACCCTGATGGGCATCCCGTCGTCCGCCGATTCGGTTCGGGATCTGGTGGACCCCGAAGACCTGCACCTCATCGAGACCGAAACCGCCCGGCCCTTCGCCTGGACCGCGGGATCCGATGTCAGCGTGGCCGAACTCGTGGGCACCAGATTCGGCTCTCAGGTGGTCAGCCGTTCGGTCGATCCGCTGCTCGGCGGCGTGTACTCCGGTTCGTCGAGCTCCATCGGCGTCCGCGCGGCACTGCCGACGTTGGCTGCGGCATTGGACGGCGGAGCGGCGAACCTCACCGAGGCAGTGCAGGCAGCACTGCCCACCCCGTCGCCGGGGCCGGTGTTCGGCGGGCTGCGCGACGGCTACGCGGTGTTGCTCGATGCCCTCGTCGCTGCGACCGATGCAAGGACGGTCGTCGGAGCAGGCGTCGGCGAGATCCGCCGCGAGTCCGGCGGATGGTTCGTCGACGGACTCGGATGCGTCGACGGAGTGGTGCTCGCGGTCCCTGCGCCCATTCTCGGTCGGCTCATCGCCGAGGTGGCACCCGCGGCGTCGCAGGCCGCGCGGGAGATCGAACTCGCATCCTCGGTCGTCGTCGCGCTCGCGTTCCCCAAGACCACGGAGCTACCGCAGAATTCGGGAATCCTGGTGGCCACGGACGCGGGCCTGGACGTCAAGGCATTCACCCTGTCGAGCCGCAAGTGGCCACACCTGGGTGAGCGTGACGCGGTACTGCTGCGGGCCTCCCTCGGCCGATTCGGTGACACCACGGCGTCGGACCGATCCGATGCGGAGTCGATAGAGACAGCCTCGAACGATCTGCGGACGGTAGCCGGAATCGATGTGCGGCCGCTCGCCGCGACCGTGCAGCGCTGGCCGGGAGGCCTGCCGCAGTACGCGCCGGGTCACCTCGATCGCGTCGCCGCCATCGAGGCCGGGGTCGCCGACCTACCCGGCCTCGAGGTCACCGGGGCCTGGCAGCGCGGCGTCGGGGTGCCGGCGTGTATTGCGTCCGCCACCACCGCTGCCGCTCGTCTGATCGAAGTGGCACGATAGGGCCATGGCACGCCTCGATTACTCAGCGCTCAACTCGACACTTCGCTACTTGATGTTCTCGGTCTACAAGGTCACGCCCGGCGTTCTGGGCGAGGATCGGGCCGCGGCCGCGAAGGAAGCGAAGGTGTTCTTCGAAGGTCGTGAGGACAAGGGTGTCGCGGTGCGCGGGGTCTACGACATCGCCGGTATGCGCGCCGACGCCGATTTCATGGTGTGGACGCACGCCGAGCGCATCGAGGACCTGCAGGCGACGTACTCCGATTTCCGTCGCACCACCGCGCTGGGCAAGGCGAGCACACCGGTGTGGAGCAACACCGCGCTGCACCGTCCGGCCGAATTCAACAAGAGCCACGTCCCGGCTTTCATCGCCGGCGAGGATCCGGGCGCGTACATCTGCGTCTACCCGTTCGTCCGCTCGATCGACTGGTACCTGCTGCCCGACGACGAGCGTCGCACGATGCTCGCCGACCACGGCAAGGCAGCACGCGACTACAAGGACGTTCGTGCGAACACCGTGCCGTCGTTCGCGCTCGGCGACTACGAGTGGATTCTGGCCTTCGAGGCTCCCGAGCTCGATCGCATCGTCGACCTGATGCGTGACCTGCGGGCCACCGAGGCGAGGCGTCACGTGCGCGAGGAGACTCCGTTCTTCACCGGCCCTCGGGTCGAGGTGGACGCGCTCGTCGAATCTCTGCCGTGACGACCACGGGCACACCCGCGATCGAGGCCGTCCTGTTCGACTTCTCGGGCACGCTGTTCAGGCTAGAGGAGGAGCCCTCGTGGTTCGACGGCGTCCACGATGCCGACGGCACTCCGGTCGACGGAGCGGGAGCTGCAGAGCTGATGCGGCGCATGACTGCTCCGGTCGGGGAGACGGTGGAGTTCGACGACGCCACCAGACACGCCTGGCGAAACCGAGATCTCGACCCGGCGCTGCACCGACAGGCGTACCTGCACGTACTCGCACAGTCGGGGGTCAGCGACCCGCAGCAGGCCGAGTCGGTGTACGGACGCGTGATCGACGCAGATTCCTGGACGCCGTATCCGGACACCGAGGCGGTGCTGAAAAGGCTTGCGCACGAGTCGGTTCGGGTCGGAGTGTTGAGCAACATCGCCTTCGACATCCGTCCTGCGTTCGTCGATCGCGGTCTCGATCGGTACGTCGACGAATTCGTGCTCTCGTTCGAGGTGGGTCACGTCAAACCGCAGCCCGAGATATTCCGGCACGCCGTCGCCGCTCTGGGCGTCGATCCGTCGCGGACGCTGATGGTCGGCGACAGCGACGAAGCCGACGGTGCCGCGCGGGAGATCGGATGCAACTTCGCGCTCGTGGATCCGGTGCCGACGGCGCAGCGGCCGGATGCACTGCTGGCAGCGTTGAGCGCGTTCGGAATTCGATGACCCGGGGTGGTTCGATGACCGGAGCGGCCGGAGTCCAGCACATGGGCCATTGGGGCATGTTTCGGGCCGAGTCGGACGGACGAGAAGTCACTGCGGTCCATCCCCAGGTGACCGACAGCAACCCTTCCCCGGTGTTGGGAAACCTCGTCGGGTCGGTGACCCATCGATCGCGCGTTACCTCACCCGCGGTACGCAGAGGCTGGCTCGAGCGCGGCCCGGGTCCGACCGACAAGCGTGGCAGCGATGAGTTCGTCGACGTCTCGTGGGACGAGTTGACCGACCTGCTGTCCAACGAATTGCGCAGAGTTGTCGGCACATACGGCAACAGCGCCATCTACGGCGGCTCGTACGGGTGGGCGAGTGCCGGACGCTTCCATCACGCGCAGAGCCAGGTGCATCGCTTCCTGAACTGCATCGGCGGTTACACGCGATCGGTGCACAGCTACTCACTCGGTGCGACCGGTGTCATCATGCCGCACGTTCTCGGCGCGCACTGGAAGATGTTCTCGCGCTCCACATCCTGGAACGTGATAGCCGAGCACACCGAATTGTTGGTGGCGTTCGGTGGAGTGCCGGTGAAGAACACCGGCATCAATCACGGCGGTACGTCCGATCATCCGACGGTCGACTCACTCGACGCGATGCGGGCTCGCGGTGGGCAGATCGTCACCGTGAGTCCGCTACGCAACGACATGAGCGGCGACGCTCGATGGATTGCGCCGCGACCCGGTACCGACGTGGCGATGATGCTGGCGCTCGCGTACGTGCTGGCCGACGAGAAGCTGCACGACACAGCGTTTCTGGAGAGGTACTGCGAGGGATACCCCGAGTTCGAGCGCTACCTGCTCGGCAGCACGGACGGCACACCCAAGACCCCGCGGTGGGCGTCGACGATCTGCGGAATCGAGGCCGCGGTGATCTCGGATCTGGCCCGGGAGATGGCGTCGAAACGCACGATGGTGACGGTCACCTGGTCGCTGCAACGAACGCGGCACGGCGAGCAGGCCCCGTGGATGGGCGTCACCTTGGCGTCGATGCTCGGTGGGATAGGCGTTCCGGGAGCAGGATTCGGGCACGGGTACGGGTCGATGAACGAGCCCGGTCTGGCCCCGGTGCCGTATCCGTTGCCGACTCTGCCGCAGGGGATCAATCCCGTTCCCGACCTCATTCCGGTCGCCGCCGTCTCGGACATGCTGCTGAACCCGGGCTCCGAATTCGATTACGACGGTAAGCGATTGACCTATCCTGACATCAAGATCGTCTACTGGGCCGGCGGCAATCCGTTCCACCACCACCAAGACCTCGGGCGGCTGCGTCGCGCGCTCGGCAGAGCCGACACGGTCGTCGTACACGATCCGTACTGGACACCGATGGCCAAGCACGCCGACATCGTGGTCCCGTCGACCACGTCGTTGGAGCGATCGGACCTGAGCTGCACGCGCAACGATCCCTTGCTCGTCGCCATGTCACCCGCCGCCGAGCGCTTCGCCGATTCCCGCGACGATTACGACACGTTCGCCGAGCTGGCGACGAAACTCGGTGTGGGCGAGCAGTTCACCGAGGGGCGTAGCTCGCAGCAGTGGCTCGAGCACATGTACGAGCAGTGGCGCGGATATCTACGCGCCGACGGCGTCGACACTCCGGAATACGAAAACTTCCGGCGTGAAGGTTCGTTTCGGATGAAGACCGAGGACGATCTGACGTTCTTCGAGGATTTCCGACGCGATCCGGTGGGCAACGCGTTGCGCACCCCGAGCGGGAAGATCGAGATCTTCTCGGCGACGGTGGACGGGTTCGGCTACGACGACTGCCAGGGTCATCCGATGTGGTTCGAGCCGACCGAGTGGCTCGGCGGACCGAGGGCCGAGCAGTTTCCGTTGCAACTGATCGCCAATCAGCCGCGCACCAGGCTGCACAGTCAGCTCGATCACGGTGCGGTGAGCCGGAACTCGAAAATTCGGGGCCGCGAGCCGATACGCATGCACTCGTCGGCGGCCGGGGCCAGGGGAGTGTCGGACGGCGACGTGGTGCGGGTGTTCAACGACCGCGGTTCGTGCCTGGCCGGTGTGGTCGTGGACGACGCGCTGCTCGAGTCTGTCGTCCAGTTGTCCACAGGGGCCTGGTACGACCCCGAAGATCCGGCCGATCCCGATTCGATGTGCGTTCACGGGAGCGTGAACGTGCTCACCGCAGACGAGGGATCGTCGGCGCTCGCACGCGGCTGCACCGGCCAACACGTGTTGGTGGAGATCGAACGCTACGACGAGCCGTTGCCGCCGATCACAGCGTTCGATCCACCTGTTCGGTCCGGGGTCAGAACACGACCCGAGAGATGATCTCGGCGACGAGCGCCGGCTTGTCCTCGCCCTCGATCTGCAACGTTCCCGCCGTCACCATCTGCAGTGCTCCGCCGGACACTTCCTCGACGGAGACGAGGGTGGTCTGCAGACGCACGTGGGCTCCGACCTTCACCGGGTTGATGAAGCGAACCTTGTTGGAGCCGTAGTTGATTCCGAGCTTGGTGTTCTCGATGGTGTAGATCTGCCAGTTGAGCATCGACACCAGGGACAGGCTCAGAAATCCGTGGGCGATAGGTGCGCCGAAGGGGCTTTCCTTCTTCGCCCGCTCGACGTCGACGTGGATCCACTGATGATCGCCGGTGGCGTCGGCGAAGGTGTTCACCCGTTCCTGGGTGATCTGCAGCCAATCGCTGGTGCCCAGGTCTTCGCCGACGGCCGCTTTGATCTGCTCTGGTGACGTGAAAGTGCGCATGCTCACAGTATGCACCGTCGGAGCAGGCGATCGAGTAGCGCGAACGATGTTCAGCTCTGTTCTCGGCCTGCTGAATTCAGGCGGTGTAGCGCGCAGCGAACGGAAATGCGGCGATCAGATCCTCTTGGATTTCCGTCAGATTCGGGATCGGTCGATATTCCTTCCGAAGTTGCGCGATTTTCTCGTGATCCCGCGCAAGGTCCGACGAATGCTGGAGTGCTTGTCGGTCGAAAGCGGAGTAGTAGTCGTCGAACTTGTATCCGTTGCCGCCAATGTCCTGGGTCAGCTTGATCCACGCGTTGGGGACGCCGTACGAATCCGCGACGATCAACCCGTGCAGACTCGTCGACATCACGAACTCACATGCAGTGATGTCCGCGATGACGTCGGCAGGCTTTCTGGACGGGTCGATCAACGTCACATTCTTTTCCCGCGCAAGCGCGAGCACGACAGGATCCTTCTTGTGCACCCAGTGGTAAACGAGGCCGATTCGACCGGGTACGACTGGGGAGCGTGAATAGACCCTGTTCGCCAGAAGCCCTGGGTCCCCGACCGCGACCTTGCGCTCGGACTCGATGCGACTCAACGACAGATGCCCTCGCACAGCGTAGAAGTCGAAGTCGGGGTAGCTGAAGTTCCTTTCACGGGCAGTGTCGCCGAGCATGAATCCCGAACCCCAGACCTTCAGACCTTTCCGCGCCTGCATGAGCTGGACCATTTCGAGAGTGGAACCCGCCCCGATCATGTCGCTCCGCTTCGCACGACGCCAGGAGCATTTCTGTCCGAACAGTGATCTCACCAGTCCGGGCGTCAGTTCGTCGCCGAAATTGGGTCTGACGCCGGTCAGTTTCACCTGGCGCCACCAGAAAGTCTTGATCGACGTGGCCATGCCAGTAAAATTTACTCTATGTATTAAGCAAAACAAAAGTAAATTCAGGAATACCCCGGCTGCGCGTCGGCGCATCCGCCGTTCATGACTCGCAATTCGACACCGTGATCTCCGGTATTTTCCGGGCCGATCAGGATGCGGGCTTGAGTGTCAACGAAATCGAGTTGATGCAGTACCGCTGGTCGGTCGGCGTGGGGTAGCCCTCCCCTTCGAAGACGTGGCCGAGGTGGCTGTGGCAGGTGCGGCAGATGACCTCGACGCGACGCATCCCGAGCGAGGTGTCCTCCTTGAGGATGACGGCGTCGCTGTCGGCCGGATCGAAGAACGACGGCCAGCCGCAGTGCGACTCGAACTTCTCGGTGCTGCGGAACAGCTCGGCACCGCAGGCGCGGCATTCGTAGATGCCCTCGGTGGTGGTGTCGGTGTATTCGCCGACTCCTGGGCGCTCGGTGCCTGCCTGCCGCAGCACCGCGTACTCCTCGGGGGTCAGCTTCTCGCGCCACTGTGCATCGGTGAGCTGGACGGCCGGGGCGGAATTGTTGTCGGTAGCTGAACTCATGCTCACACGCTAATACGTTTTGTCGGGCTATGCCGTTTTCGCTGGTGGCGCGCTCGGCAGTAGGTAGCTGGGTTCTATTCCGTCCTCCAACCGCCCTTCGCTGCGTGCGGCGAACCAGCGGGCGACGAGGACCCCGAAGATGACGACGATCAGCAGTGCCCAGCCGAAGGTGGTGCGCAGGTAGTCCAAGGCCCGGCCGGTTTCGATCCAGCGCCCCGAGAGCCATCGGTCGTAGTTCATGAACCCGTAGATCGCGAGCCAGGCGGGCCAGTTCCGCAGCACCGAATTCTTCAGCACGACGGTCATCAGCAGCGGGAACAGCATCATCGAGTAGTACATCTGGCCGAGCGAGCCCAGCAGCCAGTGCGCGGTGAGGATCAACCCCGATGTGGTGGCGAAGAAGAACAGACGGTCCTCGCGGCAGTATCGGTAGAGCAGCCACAGCGAGATCAGAACCATGATTCCCAGTACCGCTCGTATTCCGAGGGTGAGGAGTTCGGGGACACCGTAGTAGCGGCCGTTGCCGACGACCGCGCTGTTGAAGTAGTCGCGAGTCTGCAGCAGGTACGGCAGCGTGCGATCGATGAAATTCATCGGATCCACCGACAACGGCCAGGCGATGGCCATCATCACGACCGGAATGGCGATCGATGTGATGAACACCTTCCATTGACGCGTCATCAGCGGGAGCAGGAGGAGCGGCGCGAGCATCGGCTTGATCGCCAGAGTCAAACCCATGGCGACGCCCGCCGACAGGTCCTTGCGCTGGAGAAGGAACCCGAGGAAGGCCACCTCGCCGAGCAGAACGAAGCCGTTGAAGTTGGTGAACACCAACGTGTTGGTGACGGTTTCGCTGACGAAGGCAGCCAGCAGGAGAGCGGGGGCCGCGACCGAATCGAGCCGGAACCCGAAGATGCGCAACAGGATGTACAACGCCAGGAGAATGGCGATCGTGCTGGCGAGGATGAACAGCCAACGAGACCGCTCGGGGTCGATGACGGCGATGGGGGACAGCAGCATCGTCGCGCTCGGTTGGTACAGGTAGTGCGGATCGACGGAGTCGAAGTTCGCGGTGTACACCGGCTGACGATTGAGAAATGCCAGGGCAGCGCTGTACACCGGGTTGAAGTCGTTGGTGATGTCACCGTTGACCGCCTTGATCACCACGCGCTGGATGACGGTCATGATGGCGATCGGCCACAGGGCGTACTTGATTACCTCGGCGGTCGTCCGCCCCGAACGCGGCTCCAGAAAGCTAAGTGACACCCGGGAACGGTACCCGAGGCGGTGACCGTCCCGGCGAAGGACACCCCGCGACGGGTACCGACTCAGGCGGGGCAGACCGTGCCGTCGGTCGGAAGCGCGGTGTCGCGTGCGTAGTTCACCGCTGCGCTCTGCAGACACTGCGATCCGCCCAGGCTCGGATGCCCGCTGCCTTGCCATGCAGCCGAGGCGACGCCTGCACCGGTCGCACCGACCAACCCGGTGACCGAGGACAGTCCGCCGTTGCCGACGATCGGGTCGCCTGCGTTGGACAGGACCAATACCGGAACGTCCAGAGAGGTGGGCAGGGGAGTGGACGGAGCCGTCGGCCAGGACGAGCACAGCAACGCCGTCAGTGCAGCATCGGTGCCGTAGATCGGATAGCGGTCGGTCCACTGCGATGTCAGGTCGCGAACGCCCTGCGGTGATGGCCACTGCTGCCCGTCCGTGCACCGAGACACGAATTGCCCGTCGGTGCCGTAGGCGTTGCGGCCTCGCTCGGCGAGGGCGGACAACGCGGTGGTGTCGGACCCGGCAGCCGAGGACAGGGCGGCGGCGAGCCCGGTGGCCCGAGACGACGCGTCGCCTGCAGTCGAGGCGAGGGCGAAGGTGATGCCGTCGAGAATCTCGTGGGTGGACAGCGGCGAGAATTCGCCACCGGCGGCGCGTCGGAGCAGCTGCGCGACGGCGGCCGTCGGGTCGGGGCCGAGGGAGCAGTTCAGCGCGACGCATCGCTGCGCGAACGCACCGAACGCTGCTTCCTTGCCCTGTGTCCGCTGCTCTGCCAACGTGATCTGGTCGGCACCCACTCCGGCCGGTGAGTCGAGGATCAGGCGCGAGATGTTGGCCGGAAACTTCGCTGCGTAGGCCAACGCGGTGAGCGCGCCGTTGCCCGAGCCGATCAGGCCGATCTGTTCCACGCCCCAGAGTTGCCGCAGACGGTCGAGATCGTCGGCGGCGTATGTGGTTCCGAAGGCGAGCTCCTGCGGCTGCAACGTGTCGGTGCACTCGATCGTGGCGTCACGACCGGCGTCGACAGCGCGGTCGACGCTGTCGGCATCGGATCTGGTGAACTGCCCCAGCGCGTCGACGTCCGTTTTGGTCGTCGGGTCGATGCAGTCGACGGCGGTGGATCGGCCGATGCCGCGTCGATCCACCGCGACGATCGGATGGGCCTCGAGCAGCGTCGCGAGCGGGCCGGCGGCCATCGTGGCCAACGTGGCAATCGAGGATCGATCCGAACCGGACGTGAACACCAGCGGTCCCGCATCGGTGGGTGTTCGGTCGAGTCGGGCTCGCAGTGCGCCGACGGCGAAGGTGCCGAACATCTGCCCGCTGGCGTCGACGTCGGCTTCGTACTCTGCGCATTCGAGTGTCAGCCCGGGGGTGGTGGAGGTGAGCCCGAAGGTGCCGAGTGTGGCTGTGGTGCAGTCGGTCCAGGCGAGATCGGTAGCGGGAACGGCAAGCGCGACCGGTTCCGGTGGCGCGTCCGTCGAGGTTTCCGCCGGTTGACCGGGGGATCGTTGTTCCACCGCGACGTCGGGTCGGAGCGACGGGCCGGCGCCGCAGGCCGCGCACATCGTGGCGAGGACGAGGACCGCGGCGAGCAACGTTCGTTTCTGCGTCACCGTGCGAGGCTATCGACTTTTCGATCGTTGCCGGGCGGCGCGCAGCTCATGGGCGACGAACCCAGCGCGTGAGCAGCGTTCCGTCCGCATCGCCCAGAACGTGTGCCCGGTGCATGGGCGTGTCGGACGCGACGCCTGCGTGGGCGATACGGCCCGCCTCTCCTGCGACCAACATCGGCGAGGTCGTCAGACACAATTCGTCCGCCGCCCCGTCGGAGACGATTTGCCCGAACAGTCCCGGTCCGCCCTCGCACAGGATTCGGCGGAATCCGAGGTCGCTCAGCGTCGCAACGATGTCGCCGGTCGACACCGATTCGCCGGACACCCCGATCACCGTCGCACCCGCCGAACGAAGCGCGGCCACTGTCGAGCTGTCCGCCGCCGCGGAGGTCAGCACCACCGGCTGCACGTCGGCGTCGGTGACCAATCGAGAATCCGCATCGATGGAACCGGAGGCGGTCACCACCACGATCGTCGGAACCGGTTCGAGTCCACCGGCCACCCGCCGTGCCTTCGCTTCGGCGGACAGCGAAACGCCGCCGTAGTTCTCGGCGCGAGCGGTTCCGGCACCGACCAGTACGGCGTCGCAGAGTTCACGCAGAATGCCGAACAGTCGGGCGTCCGCGGGGGTTCCCAGGCCCGCCGACTTACCTTCAGCGGTGACCGATCCGTCGATGCTGGCGACGAAGTTCGTGCGGATCCACGGTCGGTCCAGTTGTGTGGGGTAGGAGTACAGGGCCCGGATGGCATCGTCGTCGAGGATCGAGCCGACGGCGGGCGCGGAGTCGGCTGCCTGCTCCGATGTGAAGTAGGTCCCATTATCGAGAAGCTGCATGAGAGAGATCAGACCACGTCGTTACGCTCGACAAATGCCCGCACGCCTTGTCGACCGAAATCCCGTGGTCCCCTCCGATCAGTTGATCGCGCAGATGGTCCCGCCGGCGATGTTCGACGACGTCAGTTTCTCCTCGTACATTCCCGACCCCAAGGAGCCGACGCAGGCTGCTGCGGTCGCGAAGGCCGAGGAGTTCGCGAACAAGGTGCAGAAGATCCGCGGCAAGGGCAAACGAGGTCTGTTCGGCAAGAAGACCCCGGCCATCGGTGCAGGCCTGTACCTCGACGGCGGCTTCGGTGTCGGCAAGACTCACTTGCTCGCCTCGATCTACCACAGCGTTCCCGAGCCCAAGGCATTCGGCACGTTCGTCGAGCTGACGCACGTGGTCGGCGCTCTGGGCTTCAACAAGGCCCTCGAAGAACTCTCCAACCACAGCGTGCTGTGTATCGACGAGTTCGAGCTCGACGATCCCGGCGACACGATGTTGGTCTCTCGGTTGCTCTCCGAGCTCTCGCAGCGCGGAGTGTCCATCGTCGCGACCTCGAACACCTTGCCCGGGCAGCTCGGTGAGGGTCGCTTCGCCGCCGAGGACTTCATGCGAGAGATCAAGAAACTCGGCTCGATCTTCGAGTCCATCCGGGTCGACGGACCCGACTACCGCCATCGCGATCTGCCCCCGGCTCCGGAGCCCACGTCCGAGGCCGAGCTGATCGACCGCGCCGATACCGTCGAGGGCGCAACCCTGGACGATTTCGACGAGCTGCTGGCGCATCTGAGCACGCTGCACCCCTCGCGCTACGGCAAGTTGCTCGACGGCATTCCTGCGGTGTTCCTGAAGAACGTGCACCCGGCATCGGATCAGGCCATCGCCCTGCGCCTGGTGGTCCTCGCCGATCGCCTGTACGACGCGGGTATCCCGGTGACGGCGTCGGGCGGCAAGCTCGACGAGATCTTCACCGAGGAGATGTTGGCCGGCGGCTACCGCAAGAAGTATCTGCGCGCCACGTCGCGGCTGCTCGCGTTGTCCCGGTTCGCCGCAGTCGGCTGAGCGGTCGTCACAGCCTCACCTCCATGACGTAGTCGTCGTGTGTCTGGACGCCGACGACGAATTTCTTGGTGCCCACGATCTGGAAGCCGTGTTTGGTGTAGAACTTCTGCGCCCGTACGTTCTGTTGATTGACACCCAACCATGCTGCCGCACAACCGGATTCGCGTGCCTGGCTCAGCGACGACGACATCAGTCGGCCCGCGGCTCCGCCGCCGTGCTGGGTCGGTTCCACGTAGAGTTTGCTGATCTCGATGGTCGGCTCGTGCGACAGGGTGGCGCGAATATCCGGGTCGGTGGGCGTCCCCGACACGAGCATCGCGTAGCCCACCACGTGAGCGTCCACAGTTTCGTCGATCAGGACGGCCCTGTTCGGATCGGCGATGTAGTTCTCGAAGTGCTCGGCCGACAGCACGTTCGAGATGAATTGCTCGATGTCGTCGGGCCGGGTTCCCGGCGGGCAGGCGAGCGGAAAGGTCGACGCGGCCACCTCGGCGACGCGATGTGCATCGCCGAGTGTTGCTACCCGCACGGTCACAGCAGATCCACTGCGTTCTTGGCATCGCGCAACGACATACCGGTCCGGTCGCGCAGCAGTTTGATGGCCGAGATCGTCTTGCCCTCCGATTTGAGGGACTGCAGTCGCGGGATCAGATCGTTCCAGGGTGTCGGACCGGATTGCGCGGCGTCGACGATGGTGGCCGAGGACGGAAGGGGCTCGCCGCGCTGGACGCTTTCGATCGCGATCTTCGCGTCGTGGAGGCCGGCACCTGTTCGTTCGCGAAAGACCTTGATCGCCTGGAGCTTCTTGTTGGCGGCCAGTAGCTGATGAATGTCTGCGCGGGCGCTCTCGTCGAGACCGACGAACATGATGTGGCGTGAGGTGTCCGAGGACGAGCCGGGCTTCTTGCGGGCCAGCAGCCACGCCGCGAGCACCGCCGCGTCGACGAGGACCAACGCCACGATGAACCATCCCCAGGTCGGCATGCCTTAGTAGACCACTTCAGCGTGACGGGTCGAAGAGCGGGACGTCAACGGACGAATCGGACGTCGGGGCAGCGAACAGCGAGGTGGCACCGGCAAGGGTTTTCGTCGCCGCGTCGTACCTGACCGGAGCGAGGTCGTGGCCTGCGCCCTCGATGTCGACGAGCAGTGTGGGTGCCGGGACGAGCGCGAGCGCAGCGCTCAGCTCGGCAGTGGTGCCGAACGGGTCCTTCGTGCCGTGCACCACCACCGCCGGTGTTCGCAGTTCCGGAAGGTGTTGGGTACGAACCTTCTCCGGCTTGCCCGGCGGGTGCAAGGGGTAGGACGTCAGCACGAGCCCGTCGACGAGGCCCGGTCGTTCGGCCGCGATCATCGACCCTTGCCTGCCACCGTAGGAATGCCCACCGAACGCGATGAATCCGTCTGTCTCGGCGCGGAGGCGTTCGACGGCCACGGAGATACCCAGCCGGTCCTCGGCCGAGCGGGACGGGTGCGGCGGTCCTTTGGGTTTGCGTACCCGAAAGGGAAGGTCGAACCTCAGCACCGTGAACCCGGCTGCCGTCCATACTGCGGCGATGCGCTGCAACAGCGGCGACTCGCAGTTGCCGCCCGCACCGTGGGTGAGAGCCAGGCCGCCCCGTGACGGAATCGCGGGCGTGTGCAGAAAGGCGACACCCCCGCCGAGATCGATGTCGGCGGGGGCGTCGGGACCTTCGAGTTCAGGCATCGTTCGAGGACGTTACCTTTTCCTGGTT
Organism: Rhodococcus sp. 05-339-2; assembly: GCF_002258965.1. NCBI lineage: Bacteria > Bacillati > Actinomycetota > Actinomycetes > Mycobacteriales > Nocardiaceae > Rhodococcus > Rhodococcus sp. 05-339-2. The sequence continues at coordinate 406,814 of NZ_NOYW01000018.1, read as the reverse complement.
GTCGGCGTGATCCGTGGCGGAATCGTCATCGGAACTGTCGGAGTCCTGGTCGTCGGCGTCCACCATCTCACCGTTGTCGTCGACCATGTCCGCGAACGCGGTGCCGGCGACGGTCCCGTTGGTTCCCGGAAGGGCCACGGTGGGCCGGGCACCGGGTCGATACCGGTCGTCGAGGCCCTCGACGGACTTCTTCGCTTCCTCCAGGGTGGCGTCGTCGACTGTGGGTTCGCTCTGAGCTTCGTCCGACACGTGAGTGTCCTTCCGTCGAAGTGTGTGCGTCATCTCCACTGTGCACTTCTATGGCGTGAATCACCACATTTGATTCGTCAAGCACAAAAAAGACCCCCTCGAAAGGGGGCCTTCGTTGTGTTGCTGTGGTGCGCGATACTGGGATTGAACCAGTGACCTCTTCCGTGTCAGGGAAGCGCTCTCCCGCTGAGCTAATCGCGCGTGTCCTCGCATCGGCCTTGCGACCGACGCACTAGCGAGGTGGAGACGGGAATCGAACCCGTGTGCACGGCTTTGCAGGCCGTTGCCTCACCACTCGGCCACTCCACCATGGGTCGAGACCCTCGAGCGGATGACGGGATTCGAACCCGCGACCCTCACCTTGGCAAGGTGATGCGCTACCACTGCGCCACATCCGCATACCCCGGAGCCGTTCACTGCTGGGCAGTTGCTGTCTCCGTGGTGCGGGGAAAACATTAACCCAACGGGAGTGAAACTCACAAATCTCGTGGTCAGCCGCGGAATTCGACCGATCGGCCCATGTGAATGATGTGAAAGCAGAGGCGGAACGAGTTCAGTGGAGGTAGTCCATCGACGAATTCGATGATCGGGTAGGCGATTCGGTTCGCCGCGGCACCTCGTGTTAATGTTTTGCCTCGTTCGGTCCCGTGGCTCAGTGGGAGAGCGTCCGCTTCACACGCGGAAGGTCGCTGGTTCGATCCCAGCCGGGACCACAGAAAAGAAGGCCCGCACCGCTCGTCGGTGTGGGCCTTCTTGCGTTCGAGGCCGGTAACCTGGGTCGGTGAGCACCGAAGAGACGAAGCCGCAGGCCGTCGACGACCAGGGTCCGATGGACACAGCCAAGGTGAAGCATCGGCGCTTCCGGGCGCGCATCGCCGAGAACAAGTCGCTCGATCTCGCCTACCGGATAACGATCGGTGTCGTCGGAACGGTCGTGCTGGTGTTGGGTGTACTCGCCATTCCGTACCCGGGGCCCGGGTGGCTGATCGTGTTCGCGGGTCTGGGCATCCTGGCCTCGGAATTCGCGTGGGCCAAGAGTGCGCTGCGGTTCGTCCGCAAGAGATACGACGCATTCATGGCGTGGTTCTCCGAGCAATCGATGTTCGTCAAGGGCCTCGGCGTTCTGTTCACCACCGTGGTCGTGCTGGCCACGCTGTGGCTGCTGGGAACGTTCGCGTTGGTCGGAGGCTGGATCGGGCTCGACTGGACGTGGCTCGAAAGCCCGATCTGACGTCACGCGTCGCGCTGAGGCCAATCGAGTGGACCGATGCCGATAGGCTGTCGGAGGCCTTCCTGGCCAGAAGAACCGATCGAGGAGTACATCGCTGTGAGCATGCCCGTTGTCGCCGCTGTTTCGCCCGCCCGCATCATGGTGCCGGCCGGAACCACGGCAGGTACGGCGCTCCGCGACACCGGCCTGCCCAACAAGGGACCCGACGCGATCGTCGTCGTGCGCGATCCCGACGGCAAGCTCCGTGACCTGTCATGGGCACCGCAGGGCGACACCGAGGTCGAGCCCGTTCCGGCGAACACCGAGGACGGACGAAGCGTCATCAGGCACTCGGCTGCGCACGTGCTGGCGCAGGCCGTTCAGGATCTCTTTCCCGACGCCAAGCTGGGCATCGGACCGTTCATCAAGGATGGCTTCTACTACGACTTCGACGTGCAGCAGCCGTTCACTCCCGAGGATCTGACGGCCCTCGAGAAGAAGATGAAGCAGATCGTCAAGGCCGGACAACGTTTCTCGCGTCGGGTGTACGAGTCGGTGGAGCAGGCCCGTGAGGAGTTGGCTAACGAGCCGTACAAGCTCGAGCTGATCGACGACAAGTCCGGCATCGACGATCCCGAGGTCATGGAGGTCGGCGGGGGAGAGCTGACCGCCTACGACAATCTCAATCCCCGGACCGGCGAGCGTATCTGGGGCGATCTGTGCCGCGGACCGCACATCCCCACCACCAAGTACGTGCCCGCGTTCAAGCTCACCCGCAGTTCGGCCGCCTACTGGCGCGGCAATCAGGACAATGCAGGCCTGCAGCGCATCTACGGAACGGCATGGGAGTCCGCCGAAGCGCTCGATGCGCATCTCGAACTGCTGGCCGAGGCGGAGCGTCGCGATCACCGCAAGCTCGGATCCGAGCTGGACCTGTTCAGCTTTCCCGACGAATTGGGCTCCGGTCTTCCGGTGTTCCATCCTAAGGGGGGTGTGATCCGCAACGAGCTGGAGAACTACTCCCGCCAGCGGCACATCGAAGAGGGCTACGAGTTCGTCAACACCCCGCACATCACCAAGGGCCATCTCTACGAGGTCTCGGGTCACCTCGATTGGTACCGGGACGGCATGTTCCCGGCGATGCACCTGGACGCCGAACTCGACGAGAACGGCGACGTGCGCAAGCCCGGCCAGGACTACTACCTCAAGCCGATGAACTGCCCGATGCACAACCTGATCTTCCGCTCTCGCGGCCGTTCGTACCGCGAACTGCCGTTGCGCCTGTTCGAGTTCGGCTCGGTCTACCGCTACGAGAAGTCCGGCGTCATCCACGGTCTGACCCGGGTGCGCGGGATGACCCAGGACGACGCGCACATCTTCTGCACCCGCGAGCAGATGCGCGGCGAGCTCACCAGCACCCTCGAGTTCGTTCTCGGGCTGCTCAAGGACTACGGCCTCGACGACTTCTACCTCGAACTGTCCACTCGCAACCCGGAGAAGTCGGTCGGCAGCGACGAGGTCTGGGAAGAAGCGACCAACACCCTCGCCGAGGTGGCGGCTGCGTCGGGCCTGAACCTGGTGCCCGATCCGGGTGGTGCGGCGTTCTACGGACCGAAGATCTCGGTACAGGCCAAGGATGCGCTGGGGCGTACCTGGCAGATGTCGACCATTCAGCTCGACTTCAACCTGCCCGAACGCTTCGAACTCGAATACACCGGCTCGGGCGGAACCAAGGAACGCCCGGTGATGATTCACCGCGCGCTGTTCGGATCCATCGAGCGCTTCTTCGGAGTGCTCACCGAGCATTACGCGGGCGCGTTCCCGGCCTGGCTCGCACCGGTCCAGGTCGTGGGCATCCCGGTTGCCGAGGTCTACCAGGACCACCTGTTCGCGGTGGTGAACGAGCTGAAGAAGCGTGGCGTACGCGCCGAGGTCGACGCCAGTGACGACCGGATGCAGAAGAAGATCTTCAACCAGACGGCGCAGAAGGTTCCCTTCATGCTCCTCGCCGGCGAACGCGACGTCGAGGCCGGTGCCGTGAGCTTCCGATTCCGGGACGGCACTCAGGTCAACGGCGTCCCGGTGGCGCAGGCCATCACCGTCGTCACCGACTGGATTTCCCAGCGCAACAACGCATCACCGACCGCCGAGCTCGTGCAGACCGAACCCGCAGGAGTGAGCTGATCATGTCGGAACAGGACGAGTCGATCGTCGTCACCGGGGCCGGTGAGCCCGATCGGCTGCAGCGACTGTGGACGCCGCATCGGATGTCCTACATCGCCGAGGCTCCTCAGGGCTCGGCGAAGTCGAACGAGCCGTTCTCCGACATCCCCAAGATGAGCGACGAGGACGGTCTCGTCGTCGCTCGAGGCGAATCGGTGTATGCGGTCCTCAACCTGTATCCGTACAACCCGGGCCACGCGATGATCGTGCCGTACCGTCGCGTCGCGGCACTGGAAGACCTCACGCCCGCGGAGAGCGCGGAACTGATGGCCTTCACGCAGCAGATGATTCGCGTCATCAAGCGAGTGTCACGTCCGCACGGGTTCAACGTCGGGCTCAACCTCGGAGCTGCCGCGGGCGGGTCCTTGGCCGAGCATCTGCATCAGCACATCGTGCCCCGGTGGGGCGGCGACGCGAACTTCATCACCGTGATCAGCGGCGCAAAAGTGATGCCGCAGCTGCTCCGCGACACTCGGGCCCTGCTGGCGTCGGCCTGGAACGAATGAACCACAGGCGAGAGGAGCACGCGCCGTGCTGAGCATTTTCGGCCGTGCGCCGGTCTCGAAGGTGACCGCCCCGCTCGGGCGCGCCCTCAACAGCACCGGACTGACCCCCAACTCGGTGACGATCATCGGCACCGTCGTCACCGTGACCGCGGCGGTCACGATGTACCCCGCCGGCTACCTGTGGTGGGGCTCGATCGTCATCACCCTGTTCGTCCTGTTCGACATGCTCGACGGTGCCATGGCGCGGGCTCGGGGTGGTGGTACCAAGTACGGTGCCGTCCTCGATGCGACGTGCGATCGAGTGGCCGACGGTGCGATCTTCGGCGGATTGGCCTGGTGGGCCGTCTATTCCGAGCAGGACAAGCTGCTGCTGGTGGCCACCCTGATCTGCCTGGTCACCTCGCAGGTCATCTCGTACGCCAAAGCCCGCGCCGAGGCCAGCGGCTTGTCAGCGGACGGTGGTTGGATCGAACGACCGGACCGCCTCGTCATCGTTCTGGTCGGAGCTGGGCTCACCGGTGTCGGAAGACATTTCGACATTCCGTGGCTGGACAGCCTGATCTACCCGGCCATGTGGATTCTCGCCGCCCTGAGCATCGTCACCGTGTTCCAGCGCGTTCTCGCAGTTCGTGGATCCGAGGGTGCCCGTGACATCATCGTGCCTCCGGTGGCACCGGCACCCGACGACGGCGACGTGGCCGCGTCGTGAATCTCTCCGACAGAGCGAGCGACGCCGGCTACGCGGCCGGTTGGCGCCTGGTCCGGTCTCTGCCCGAGCCGGTGGCACGACGCCTGTTCGATCGCGGCGCAGACTTCGCGTCGACGCGCAACGGCGGCCCGGATCAGTTGCGTCGCAATCTCGCTCGCGTCCTGGGAACCACTCCCGCCGAGGTACCCGACGAGCTGATTCGCGACAGCCTGCGCTCCTACGCTCGATATTGGCGCGAGGCGTTTCGGTTGCCGTCGATGGATCTGGCTGCGCAGGCCGCCGTCATCGATCGGTGCGTGAACGGCAAGGAACATCTCGAGGGTGCGCTCGCGGCCGGTAAGGGAGTGGTCCTGGCTCTGCCGCACAGTGGCAATTGGGACATGGCCGGAATGTGGCTGGTGCGCACGCACGGAGGCCTCTCCACCGTTGCCGAACGGCTGAAGCCCGAATCCCTGTACCAGCGATTCGTCGCCTATCGAGAGAGCCTGGGCTTCGAGATATTCCCGCTCAGCGGCGGCGAGCAACCGCCTCTGCTCGCACTGTCCGAGAGACTGCGGCAGAACAAGGTCGTCTGCCTGCTCGGCGAGCGGGACCTCGCCAAGCACGGGGTGCCGGTCACCTTCTTCGGTGAACCGACCCGGATGCCTGCGGGCGCGGCGAAACTCGCGATCGACACCGGGGCGACGCTGCTCCCGGTGCACGGCTACTTCGACGGCGACGGCTGGGGATTCGACATCTCGCCCGCAGTGGATGTCTCGGCCGGGGTCGGGCCTGCCACCCAGACGTTGGCCGATCATTTCGCAGCCGGAATCCGAGCCCATCCGGCGGACTGGCACATGCTGCAGCCGTTGTGGATGAGCGACTGGTCGGCCGATCGACGCGCCCGAATCGAGGGCGCGTGAAGATCGGCATGGTGTGCCCGTACTCGTTCGACGTTCCCGGTGGAGTGCAAGCACACGTTCAGCAGTTGGCCGAGGTGTTCATCGAACGCGGGCATCGCGTCAGTGTCCTGGCTCCGGCGTCCGACGATGTCGAGCTACCGGACTTCGTGGTGTCGGCGGGCGAGGCTCTCGCCATTCCGTACAACGGATCCGTCGCACGGCTGCGATTCGGACCGATCACATATTCTCGAATCCGGAAGTGGATCTCCGACAACGACTTCGACGTGCTGCACATCCACGAACCGAACGCGCCGAGCCTGTCGATGCTGGCGCTCAAGGCCGCGGACGGCCCGATCGTGGCGACCTTCCACACCTCGACGACGAAGTCCCTGGTGCTCAGCACCTTTCAAGGAGTGCTGCGTCCGTACCACGAGAAGATCAGCGGCCGTATCGCCGTGTCGGAGCTCGCCCGGCGCTGGCAGGTCGAGGCCCTCGGCTCCGACGCCGTCGAGATCCCCAACGGAGTCGACGTGCCCGCATTCGCCGATGCCCCTGTGCTGGAAGGCTATCCACGCGCCGGTCGCACGGTGCTCTTCCTCGGCCGTTTCGACGAACCGCGCAAAGGAATGGCAGTCCTGCTCGGCGCTCTGCCCACACTCGTCGAATCCCACCCCGACATCGAGATCCTGATCGTCGGCCGTGGCGACGAGGACAAGCTACGCAAGGACGCAGGCGCACTCGCGTCGCACCTGACGTTTCTGGGGCAGGTCGACGATGCGACCAAGGCATCCGCGATGCGCAGCGCCGACGTCTACTGCGCACCCAACCTCGGCGGTGAGAGCTTCGGCATCGTCCTGGTCGAGGCCATGGCCGCCGGAACACCGGTGGTGGCAAGCGAACTCGACGCCTTCCGACGGGTCCTGCGGGACGGCACGTGCGGACTCCTCGTTCCGATCGACGACTCCGCTGCCCTCGCCGTCGCCGTCTGCTCGATCCTCGGCGACGATGCCGTCCGTGCACGTCTGGTCGACGCCGCCTCCGTGGCTGTCACCACCTACGACTGGCCCGTCGTCGCCGAGCAGATCCTGCGTGTCTACGAAACCGTCACCCTCGGGGGACAGAAGGTGCGGGCAGCGAACTGATGACCTTCTCAGCGCTCACGATTCTGGTACTCGGGCTGATCGCCGTACTGATCCTCGTCGTCGGCCTGTGGGCCTACGGAACGGCGAACCGACTCGACCGCCTACACGTGCGCACCGACCTCGCCTGGCAGGCGCTCGATGCAGCACTCGCCCGCCGGGCCGTCGTCGCGCGCGCGGTGTCCGCGGCGACCCGGGACTCGGCCCCGTCGAGCAGAGAACTCGCTGCGTTGGCCGATCGGGCCGAACGCGTCGACCGGTCACAGCGCGAAGAGGCCGAGAACGCGGTGTCCATGGCTCTGGCCGTCGTCGAACCGAACGACTTGCCCCCGCAACTGGTCGCCGAACTGGCCGACGCCGAGGCCCGCGTGTTGATCGCACGACGGTTTCACAACGACGCAGTTCGCGACACCCTTGCCCTGCGCGTCAGACGTCCCGTCCGTTGGTTGCACCTCGGCGGAACCGCGGCACTGCCGTCGTACTTCGAGATCGCCGAGCGGTCTGCTGCCGCGACGTTCGGCAGCGAGAACCGCGCCACCCCGAGAACGTCCGCGCGGGTGGTGCTGCTCGACGAGCGCGGTCGCGTACTGCTGCTGCGCGGACACGATCCGACGGTTCCCGACACCTTCTTCTGGTTCACCATCGGTGGGGCAGTGGAGAAGGGCGAATCGCTCCGCGAGGCAGCGGTGCGGGAGGTACACGAGGAGACCGGCCTGACCATCGCTCCGGCCGACCTGCGCGGTCCGCTGTGGCGTCGGGTTGCGACGTTCCCGTTCAACGGAACTCTGATCCGCTCGGAAGAATTGTTCTTCGCGATCCGGACGCAGGAGTTCGAACCGCACAGTGCTGGTTTCACCGATTTCGAACGCCGCACCGTGACCGGCCATCAGTGGTGCACCGAAGCCGACATCCGTGCGCTGAGCGCGGTCGGCGAGAACGTCTATCCCCAGGACCTGGCGGAACTGCTCGACGAGGTCAACGTGGCTCTCGCTCGACGCGGTGATCCGGACGTGCGCGCTATCCGCTAGCGATCTGGACCCTTTTCGAGCAGTCCAGCAATCGTCAAGTGGTTATGGGAAACCGTCGCGTCGAGGCCTACAGTTCTGGGCGCGACTTCGCGCCGCGTGCGATCGTCCTCGGTTACCGCGGCTGAGCGTGGTCGCGTGTATCAGTCCGGAGCACCGGTTCGGTGCCCAGAACACAGGAGTCGGCTTGAGTACCCCACACGCATCCACTACACCCGCTGGATCCGCCGAAGGCGGGGCGGCCGAGAACGGAATCGGCACCGCACGCGTCAAGCGAGGAATGGCCGAGATGCTCAAGGGCGGCGTCATCATGGACGTGGTCACCGCCGATCAGGCCAAGATCGCCGAGGACGCAGGAGCCGTGGCCGTCATGGCACTCGAGCGCGTCCCCGCCGACATTCGCGCGCAGGGCGGGGTGTCGCGAATGAGCGATCCCGACATGATCGACAGCATCATCTCCTCGGTCAGCATCCCGGTGATGGCGAAGGCCCGCATCGGCCACTTCGTCGAAGCGCAGATCCTGCAGAGCCTCGGCGTCGACTACATCGACGAGTCCGAGGTGCTCACCCCGGCCGACTACGCGAACCACATCGACAAGTGGAACTTCACCGTTCCTTTCGTCTGTGGTGCCACCAACCTCGGTGAGGCAATGCGCCGAATCACCGAGGGCGCGGCCATGATTCGCTCCAAGGGCGAGGCCGGAACCGGCGACGTCTCGAACGCGACGACGCACATGCGCAAGATCCGTGACGAGATCCGTCGCCTCACCTCGCTTCCCGAGGACGAGCTGTACGTGGCGGCGAAAGAACTGCAGGCTCCGTACGACCTCGTCGTCGAGGTCGCCCGGGCCGGCAAGTTGCCCGTCACCCTGTTCACCGCGGGCGGCATCGCCACTCCCGCAGACGCAGCGATGATGATGCAGCTCGGTGCCGAGGGCGTGTTCGTCGGATCGGGAATCTTCAAGTCCGGCAACCCCAAGGAACGCGCCGAGGCGATCGTCAAGGCCACCACGTTCTTCGACGACCCCGATGTGCTCGCCAAGGTCTCGCGCGGTCTCGGCGAGGCGATGGTCGGAATCAACGTCGACGACCTCCCCGTCGGACACCGTCTCGCCGAGCGCGGTTGGTGACGGTTTTCGATCAGTTGCGTTCGAGGGCCGGGCGGTCGGGATGGTCCCAGCGGACCAGGAAGTCCGGCCGCCCGGCCGCGTGGTCGAGGCCGTCGTAGTACTCGAGCAGCGGGGCGCAGGTCCACTGATCGTCGGCGCTCGTTCTGCGGCGTAATGCGCTGCCGGACAGGCGTAGATGCACCGACAGATCGACGTCCAATCCGCGGCCGAGCAGCATCGGTCCCGCGATCAGGACTATCTGATTCGTTGCTGCCGAGGCGCTGCGGGCTCGCGCCGAACGATCGGTGGCCTCATCCCACAGTCGCGGCAGGAAGTGACCTCCGCCACCGGGGCGTAGTGGGGCGATGACCTCTCTGACGAGGGCGTCGTAATCGAACCACAGTGTGCGATAGCTCAATTCGTCGGTGCGCGAGTACTCGAATCGAATGGACGCAGGTCGGACGTAGTCGTGAAGGTCGACGACGGCAGCCGGACGGCCCCGAGAGCGGGCGTGTTCGGCTGTGCGCGTTGCGAACTCGACCGGCCGCGCGGCATCCGCGCCGTCGATCACGACGATCGATCGGGCACCGTCCCGGCACGAATCGACAATCGACTCGACGAGAAGATCGGGAAATATCGGCATCGGTTGACCCACGCCGACCATCTTGCCTGGTCCGATCATTGTTAGCCTGAGCCGTTGTCACAGAAAGGTGGACACCAGCCATGGCCAGCATCGAGGACATTCTCGAATTGGAACGGATCGAGAACGACATCTATCGGGGACGGACCTTTCCTTCTCGGCTGCCCCGTACGTTCGGCGGTCAGGTGGCGGGCCAGGCGCTCGTTGCGGCGGTGCGCACGGTGGCCCCCGAGTTTCGTGTGCACTCGCTGCACGGCTACTTCCTGCGTCCGGGCAATCCGAACGAGCCGGCGGTGTTCATGGTGGATCGGATTCGCGACGGACGGTCTTTCTGCACCCGCCGCGTCACCGGCATTCAGCACGGCAAGGCGATCTTCACGATGTCCGCCTCGTTCCACGGCGACGACGACGGCATTTCGCACCAGGACGTCATGCCCGAGGTCGTCGGGCCGGACACCCTGCCCGATCCCACCACCCTCGCCGAGTACGACCACTCCTACTACAAGGAGTGGTCCGAGTGGGACATCCGTCTCATTCCCGAGGACCAGACCGTCAAGCATCCCAGTTTCGCTGCGCAACAACGTGTCTGGTTCCGCTACCGCGACACCTTGCCCGACGACCAGGTCTTCCACGTGTGTGCGCTGGCCTACATGAGCGACATGACGCTGCTCGGATCGGCCAAGGTTCCGCACCCGGACGCCGTCACTCAGACGGCCTCGCTCGATCACGCGCTGTGGTTCCTGCGGCCCTTCCGGGCCGACGAATGGTTGCTCTACGACCAGACGTCTCCGTCGGCAGATTTCGGGCGAGCGCTGACGCAGGGACGAATCTTCGACACGTCCGGCCGGTTGGTCGCCGCGGTGGTGCAAGAGGGGTTGATGCGTTTCGAGCGGGACCCCGACGCGCCCCATGTCGATCCCTTCGGCCGCAAGTGAGCGCTCCGACCATCGGTGTTCTCGCCCTGCAGGGCGACGTTCGCGAACAACTGGCTGCGCTCGAATCGAGCGGTGCACGCGGTGTCACGGTGCGTCGGCCCGCCGAGCTCGCGCAGATCGACGGACTGATCGTCCCCGGCGGGGAATCGACGACCATGAGCAACCTGCTCGGCGTGTTCGACCTTCTCGATCCACTGCGTGCTCGGTTGGCCGAGGGACTGCCCGCCTACGGTTCGTGCGCGGGCATGATTCTGCTGGCCTCCGAGATCCTCGACACCAGGCCCGACGCCCGGCATCTCGATGCGCTCGACATCACCGTCCGGCGAAACGCCTTCGGGCGTCAGGTCGATTCCTTCGAGACCGATCTCGATGTCACCGGCGTCGACGGCGGACCGGTGCGGGCGGTGTTCATTCGCGCGCCCTGGGTCGAGCGGGTGGGCGAGGAAGTCGAGGTGCTCGCCACCGTGCCGCACGGCCCGGCTGCCGGACGCGTGGTGGCCGTTCGCCAGAACTCCGTCATGGCGACGAGCTTCCATCCCGAGGTCACCGGGGACGATCGCGTTCACGCACTCTTCGTCGACATGGTGCGACGCCGCTAGAATCCCTCGGCGGTCGGTCGGTGCCGAGCGCGGTACCGGGCGAGTAAAGTCGACAACACTGATTTCGAGCAGGAAGGGGCCCTATCGCATGAGCGGCCACTCAAAATGGGCCACCACCAAGCACAAGAAGGCGGTGATCGACGCCCGACGCGGCAAGTCTTTCGCCAAGCTCATCAAGAATATCGAGGTGGCGGCCCGCACGGGTGGTGGTGACCCGACGGGCAATCCGACCTTGTACGACGCCATTCAGAAGGCGAAGAAGACGTCGGTCCCCAACGACAACATCGAGCGCGCGCGCAAGCGCGGAGCGGGCGAGGAAGCCGGCGGTGCCGACTGGCAGACCATCATGTACGAGGGCTACGGTCCCAACGGTGTCGCCATTCTGATCGAGTGCCTCACCGACAACCGCAACCGCGCCGCAGGCGAGGTACGCGTGGCGATGACCCGCAACGGTGGGAACATGGCCGATCCGGGATCGGTGTCCTACCTGTTCTCCCGTAAGGGCGTCGTCACCCTGGAGAAGAACGGGCAGAGCGAGGACGACGTGCTCATGGCCGTCCTCGAAGCCGGCGCCGAGGAAGTCAACGACAACGGCGATACGTTCGAGGTCGTCAGCGAGCCGACCGACCTGGTCGCGGTACGCACCGCGTTGCAGGAGGCCGGAATCGACTACGACTCGGCCGAGGCGAGCTTCCAGGCATCGGTCAACGTCCCGGTCGATGCGGACGGTGCCCGCAAGGTGTTCAAGCTCATCGATGCCCTCGAGGACAGCGACGACGTCCAGAACGTGTGGTCCAACGTCGACCTCTCCGACGAGGTCATGGCCGAGCTCGACGACGAGGACTGACGCCCCTCGCATCCGACGACGTGTTCGACCGGGTGTCGTATCCCTGATCCAGCGGTGGGCTCCGCTACGCTATCGAACAACAGTTCGTAAGCGGAAGGTGTGGTGGCGTGCGGGTGATGGGTGTCGACCCCGGTCTGACCAGGTGTGGGCTCAGTCTGATCGAGGGTGGTGTGGGCCGAACGGTGGTCGCCCTCGATGTCGATGTGGTGCGAACGCCCGCGGACATGGATCTGGCGCAGCGGTTGCTGGCGATTTCCGAGGCCGCGGAGTACTGGCTCGATACCCACAAGCCTTCGGTGGTGGCCATCGAGCGAGTCTTCGCCCAACACAACGTTCGTACGGCCATGGGTACGGCCCAGGCCGGTGGCGTCATCGCCCTCGCGGCGGCCAGACGCGGCATCGACGTCTGCTTTCACACTCCCAGTGAGGTCAAGGCCGCGGTCACGGGCAACGGCTCGGCCGACAAGGCTCAGGTGACCGCGATGGTGATGCGCATTCTCGGTCTGCAGACGGCACCGACTCCCGCCGACGCCGCCGACGCGCTTGCCCTCGGCATCTGTCATTGCTGGCGAGCGCCCATGATCGCCCGCATGGCCAAGGCCGAGGCCATGGCCGCCGAACAGAAACGCAAGTACGACGCTCGTCTGGCCGAGGAGCGCAAAGCTCGCGCCGTCGTGGCACGCAGGATCGAGAAAATGGCCAAGAAGGAGGCGGGCGCCCGATGATCGCGTCGATCAGGGGCTCGGTGTTCGACATCGCGCTCGATCACGCCGTGCTCGAGGCTGCGGGCGTCGGGTACCGCGTCAACGCCACCCCGGCCACGTTGGCCACTTTGCACCGGGGGAGCGAAGCGATTCTCCTGACGACCATGATCGTGCGCGAGGATTCGCAGACGCTGTACGGATTCCCCGACAAGGAGTCGCGTGAGCTGTTCGAGTTGCTCCTCACCGTGACCGGCGTCGGCCCGCGGATCGCCATGGCAACTCTTGCCGTACACGAGCCCGACGCACTGCGAACTGCGTTGGCCGACAGTGATATCGGAGCACTGACCAGGGTTCCCGGTATCGGTAAGCGCGGCGCGGAGAGAATGGTCGTCGAGCTGCGCGACAAGGTCGACGCAGTGGTCGGACGCGCAGGAAGCGCGGCCGTGCCGGGATCCGGAGTCGGCAACTCGATGCGAGACCAGATCGTCGAGGCGCTGATCGGTCTCGGATTCCCCGTGAAACAGGCCGAGGAAGCGACCGACGCGGTGCTCGCTCAGCAGCCCGAGGCCACGACGTCGACCGCGCTGAGGTCGGCGCTGGCATACCTCGGAAAGTCCAGGTAGGCCCGGGTGACCGAGGAAGATCGGTTCGCAGAATCCCAGGTGGGTGCGGACCCGATGTCCGACGACCTGGATGTCGAGACGAGTCTGCGTCCGAAGAACCTCACCGATTTCATCGGTCAACCCCGGGTGCGGGAGCAGCTCCAGCTCGTGTTGTCGGGCGCCAAGATGCGCGGCGGAACCCCCGATCACATCCTCATGTCCGGGCCGCCGGGCCTCGGCAAGACCAGCATGGCGATGATCATCGCCGCCGAGTTGGGAACCTCGCTGCGGCTCACGTCGGGTCCGGCGCTCGAGCGGGCAGGCGATCTCGCAGCGATGCTCAGCAACCTGGTCGAAGGCGACGTGCTGTTCATCGACGAGATCCATCGCATCGCTCGCCCGGCCGAGGAGATGCTGTATCTGGCGATGGAGGATTTCCGCGTCGACGTCATCGTCGGCAAGGGGCCGGGAGCGACGTCGATTCCACTCGAGGTCGCACCGTTCACCCTCGTCGGTGCCACCACCAGGTCGGGTGCGCTCACCGGACCGCTGCGCGACCGGTTCGGATTCGTGGCGCACATGGATTTCTACGAGCCGAACGAACTCGAGCGCATCCTCATGCGGTCCGCTGGAATCCTGGGTGTGCCGATCGATCGGGACGGATGCGCGGAGATCGCCGGGCGCTCGCGTGGCACTCCCCGTATCGCGAATCGATTGCTGCGCCGAGTCCGCGACTACGCGGACGTGCGCGGCGACGGCACCGTCACTCAGGACACCGCGAAGGCCGCCCTGGTGGTGTACGACGTCGACAAACTCGGGCTCGATCGACTCGACCGCGCCGTACTGAGCGCGCTCATCCGGAGCTTCGGCGGAGGGCCGGTGGGTGTGTCCACGCTGGCCGTCGCCGTCGGGGAGGAACCGTCGACGGTCGAGGAAGTGTGCGAGCCGTTCCTGGTACGTGCCGGAATGATCGCCCGTACCCCCCGCGGGCGCGTCGCGACCGCTGCTGCGTGGCAACACCTCGGTCTGACGCCGCCACCGGATCTCGCGGTGGGTGGAATTTCGGTCCGATCCTCGGAGGTCCAGCAGGGATTATTCGAATGAATCGGGCACAACAGGACACGAACGGACCGGACCGGTTCCAGGTAATGGCACACTGGGTAGCTGCGAGGCCCGCACCGGCGACGCTCTCGCACGAGACAATGACGTATTTCGAACCCGACTTCGAGGACTGACCTTCCGATGGATTTGCTGTTCCCGCTGCTGATCGTGGCACTTCTGGTACCGCTGTTTCTCAATGCGCGTCGACAGAAGAAGGTGTTGGCCAAGACAACGGAAATGCAGGACTCGCTGAAGATCGGTGACGAGGTGGTCACCACCGCAGGCCTGTACGCCCGAGTGGTCCTGGTCGAGGACGACACCATCGATCTGGAGATCGCCGACGGCGTGATCACCACCTGGTCGCGTGCAGTGGTACGTGAGGTTCTGCCCGACGACTCCGAGTTCGACGACACCGACCTCGACACCACCACCGAGTCGGACATCACGGCCCTCGGCTCGAACGACACCGCTGGACCGTCGCTGAGCAAGACGGACGTGAGTCGGCCGGACGAGACCATCGAGCAGACGTCGAAGAGGCTGGAAAAAGAGTGAGCAGGATGTGATCGAAACCGCTGTCGGAGACAGTATCCGGCAGCGGTTTTCTCTGCGGTGACCGATGTGGTGCACAATCGCACCGCTCATCGCCGACACATCGGGCCGCCAGGCCCTGCAGGAACCGACACTTTCATCGCCCAGAGGAGAAACACACACCGTGGCACCTTCCAGCGGACCGGTGCAACCCGCCCGCTATCTCGCCGTTTTCGCGGTGCTGATGGCAGCGGTGTACGCCATGGTCTTCTTCACCGGAGACAAAGACCCCTCGCCGAAGTTGGGAATCGACCTGCAGGGCGGCACGCGCGTGACACTCACCGCGCGGACACCCGACGGCAACGCGCCTACGCAGGACAGCCTGAAGCAGGCGCAGCAGATCATCGAGACTCGTGTCAACGGTCTCGGTGTCTCGGGCTCCGAGGTGGTCATCGACGGCGACAATCTCGTCATCACGGTGCCCGGCGACGACAGCTCCCAGGCGCGCACTCTCGGGCAGACCGCGCGACTGTTCATTCGACCGGTTCTGAGCTCGGTAGCTCCGTCGGCAGGCGAGGGAGCAGGTTCGCAGCAGGCCCCGGCCGCGCCGGTCGATCCTGCTGCACCGGCAGACCCTGCTGCTTCGGCCGATCCGGCTGCGCCCGCAGACCCGGCCACTCCGCAGAACCGGGTGTTCCCGGCGCAGGATCCGACCACGGTCGATCCGGCTCCCGCCCCCACCACCGATGCGCCCGCCACCGACGCACCGGCGGCAGACGATCCCGCCACCGACGCGACCCTGTCCGACGCCGAGCGCGCAGCGCAGGAGATCGCCGACGCCAAGACGCTCCGACAGAGCGAGGATCCGCAGATCCAGCAGCTGGCCATGCAGTCCCTCGATTGCAACGCCGCCGACCCGCTCGCAGGCAACGACGATCCGGCGCTTCCCCTGGTGGCGTGCTCGACCGACGGAACAGCGGTCTACCTGCTGGGTCCGACGATCATCGACGGCCAGCAAATAGCCGACGCGACCTCCGGCTTCGACAGTCAGCAGGCCCAGTTCCAGGTCAGCCTGACGTTCGACACGGACGGCTCGAACACCTGGGCCCAGTTCACCGCGGCCAATCTCCAGAAGCAGGCCGCGTTCGTACTGGACTCGAAGGTGATCAGTGCGCCGGTCATTCAGGGGGCCACCCCTGCAGGCAGCGCCACCTCGATCACCGGCAACTTCAACAACCAGACCGCGTCCGAGCTCGCCAACACCCTCAAGTACGGCTCCCTGCCGCTGTCCTTCGTGTCCTCCGAGGCCGAGACGGTGTCGGCAACGCTGGGCTTGGCCTCTCTGGAAGCCGGACTGCTGGCCGGTGCCATCGGACTGGCTCTGGTGCTGGTCTACTGCCTGCTCTACTACCGTGCCCTCGGGCTGCTCACTGCGCTGTCGTTGGCGCTGGCCGGTCTCGTCGTCTACGGAATCATCGTTTTGTTGGGTCGATGGATCAGCTTCACGCTCGACCTCGCCGGCATCGCCGGCCTGATCATCGGTATCGGCATGACCGCTGACTCGTTCGTCGTGTTCTTCGAGCGCATCAAGGACGAGATCCGGGAGGGCCGCAGCTTCCGATCGGCGGTTCCTCGCGGTTGGGCACGCGCACGCAAGACGATCCTGTCGGGCAATGCGGTCAGCTTCATCGCCGCCGCAGTGCTCTACGTGTTGGCCGTCGGTCAGGTCCGCGGCTTCGCGTTCACCCTCGGGCTCACGACGATCCTGGACATCATCGTCGTGGTGCTGGTGACGTGGCCGCTGGTGTACCTGGCGTCGAAATCCACGTTCTGGTCCAAGCCGTCCGTCAACGGTCTCGGTGCCGTCCAGCAGATCGCGCTCGAACGCAAGCGCGCAGCCAACAAGGCACTCGCCGTCAAGACCGGCGCTGCGCCGTCGAAGGAGGCATGACATGTCGGACACGACCACGTCGACCCCATCGCCCCTCGACGACTCGGGTGTCGATCAATCCGCCCAGCCCAAGCACAGCTGGTTGTCCAGGCTGTACACCGGTACCGGTGCCTTCGACATCGTCGGTCGTCGCCGGTTCTACTACATCCTCACCGGCGTCATCGTGCTGGTGTGCCTGCTGAGCTTCGTCGTCC
Source organism: Rhodococcus sp. 05-339-2 (assembly GCF_002258965.1). Taxonomy (NCBI): domain Bacteria; kingdom Bacillati; phylum Actinomycetota; class Actinomycetes; order Mycobacteriales; family Nocardiaceae; genus Rhodococcus; species Rhodococcus sp. 05-339-2. Next base: position 389,663 of record NZ_NOYW01000018.1, on the reverse strand, counting down.
GCGGCTTCACCCTCGGTATCGATTTCGAGGGCGGAACCCGGATCGCGCTGCCCGCGGCCGACAACATCACCACCGAGCAGGTCGAAACCGTGTACGACGACTCGCTCGGCATGCCGCCGGTGTCGGTGCAGACCGTCGGTTCGGGTGCCGCAGCAACGGTGCAGATTCGCTCCGAAGCACTCGACCCAGCCGAAGTGGACACCCTTCGCCAGGCGTTGTTCGAGGCATTCCAGCCGCAGGACAACTCCGGTACCGCGACCCCCAACGCCATCAGTGTGTCCGACGTCAGTGAGACGTGGGGTAGCCAGATCACCCAGAAAGCCCTGATCGCTCTCGTGGTCTTCCTGGTGATCGTCAGCATCTACATCGGTGTCCGATACGAGCGAGACATGGCGTTGGCGGCGCTGGCCGCCCTGGCATTCGACCTCCTCGTGACCGCAGGCGTGTACTCGCTCGTCGGGTTCGAGGTGACGCCTGCAACCGTGATCGGCCTGTTGACGATCCTCGGTTTCTCTCTGTACGACTCGGTGGTGGTGTTCGACAAGGTCGAGGAAAACACTCGCGGCATCCTCAACCTGCATCGCAAGACGTACGCCGAACAGGCCAACCTGGCCGTCAACCAGACCCTGATGCGCTCGATCAACACCACCGTGATCGGTGTCCTCCCGGTGATCGCACTGATGATCATCGCGGTGTGGCTGCTCGGTGTGGGCACGCTGAAGGACCTGGCTCTGGTACAGCTGGTCGGCATGATCGTCGGTGCCTACTCGTCGATCTTCTTCGCCACTCCGTTGCTGGTGACGCTCAAGGAGAAGTGGGGTCCCGTCGCAGTTCACACGCGCAAGGTCCACTTCAAGCGCGCCGAAGCGGCAGCTCGTGCCGCAGGCCACGCTCCGGAACCGGTGGCCGTCGGTGTGGCCGTCCCGAAGGCGTCGGCTCCGCAGCCGGGCAACCGGCCCACCGGAAAGCGAAACAAGAAGCGACGGTAGATGTCCATCCTCGACAGGGACGGAGTGTGCACGTGAAACGACGGTGGAGCGCGGCACTGGTAGCAGCGAGTGTCGGTGCGGTGTCCATCACTGCGTGCTCGTCGCCCGAAGACAAGGTGCCCTCGATCGGCTATTCGTTCGACAACGTGGTCGACACCTACAACGCGAGAACCGTCGACGGCGCGGCGTCGGGAGCCCGGCAGGCGTTCACTCGGGTGCAGGTGGGCTTCAGCTATCTCGGGCCCGAGGGAGACGCGTTGTCGGACAACGACATCGGAACCGTGTCCGTGGTTCCCGGCGACACCCTGACCGTGCAGTACTCCATCGCCCCCGCGGCGACGTACTCGGACGGTGCGCCGATGGCCTGTGACGATCTGGTGTTGGCGTGGGCGGCTAACAGTGGAAAGTTCGCCACCGACCGCCCCCTGTTCGACGCGGCGTCGACGGCCGGGTACTCCGACATCGAGCGCATCGATTGCGTCCCGGGGGCCAAGGAAGCGACGGTCGTCTTCGCGTCCGGCCGCAGCTACCAGAACTGGCGTGCCCTGTTCGGAGCCACCGACCTGCTACCGGCACATGTCGCGGCTCGAGCAGCGGGCGTGCCGAACGTCGTCGATCCCATCCTGGCCGAGGACGACGACGTGGTGACCCGTATCGCCGACTTCTGGAACACCGGCTGGACTCTGACACCGGGCTCGATCGACCTCGCGCTACTGCCCTCGGCCGGCCCCTACCGCATCGAGTCCTACACCGCCGAGGACGGTCTCGTGCTCGTGGCGAACGACGCCTGGTGGGGAAACCCACCCCAGACCCAGCAGGTGGTCGTCTGGCCGAAGGGCACCGACCTGGCCGCGAAGTCCGCGGACGGATCGTTGGACGTGATCGACCACGGTGCCGGTGCCGTCGACCTCGGGACCACCGAGGGATTCACGACGACCCAGGAACCGTCGCGGGGCGTCGAGCAGTTGACGTTCGCCACCCAGGGGGTGCTGGCCGATGCGAGTGCTCGTCGAGCAGTGGCCGCGTGCATCCCGCGGTCGGACCTGTTCGACACTCTGGGTCACCCCGGTTTCGAGGCGGAGGCCGCGGGTCTGGGTTCGGGCGTCGTCGACTCTCGTCTCGTCCAGCCCGACACGCTCGAGTATCCGTCGGTCGCAACGGTGGTGGGCGATCGATACCAGCGCTCGGACCTGGACCAGGCGAGCCGAGAACTCGAGGCTGCGGGCGAGAATGCTCTGACCGTTCGTGTCGGTTACCGGGGACCGGACGCGCGCCGCGCCCAGGTGGTGAGTCGCATGGCTGCCGATTGCGCGGCTGCGGGCATCACCGTCGAGGACGCGAGCTCACCGGACTTCACACCGTCCGCACTGCGCGCCGGGGCTGTCGACGCCGTGCTCGGTAGCAGCGGATCCCTTCCCGGACCGTCGGGTTCTGCCGCTGCGGTCACCGCACGGTATTCGTTGCGGACGGGAATCGGCCTGAACGTCGGCGGATACAGCAACGGCAGGATCGATTCCATCGTCGATCAGTTGGCGGTGACCGACGATCCCGAGCGAGTGCTGGCTCTGGCCACCGAGGGTGAGAACATCCTGTGGAACGACATGCCGTCGCTTCCCCTGTACAACGAGCCACGGACCACCGTCGTCAGCGACGGCATGCAGGACGTGGTGCCCAACCCGACGGCCGCAGGTGCCGGTTGGAACATGGATCGGTGGGTGCTTCTTCGATGAACGACGTGGACGAGCGAGCGGGTGCTGCCGCCGCGGTGACCAGGCTGACGCGGTGGGTCGAGGACTTCCCCGTCGCGGGCGTTCGCTTCGGCGATCTGACGCCGGTGTTCGCGGACGGACCGGCGTTACGCAGTGTCGTGTCGGAGCTGGCGCAGGGTTTCGAGGGCGTCGACCTGGTGGCGGGTATCGATGCACGGGGGTTCCTGCTCGGTGCCGGAGTTGCCCTCGAACTCGGGTGCGGTGTGCTGGCGGTGCGCAAGGCGGGCAAGCTGCCGCCTCCGGTGCATTCACGGTCGTACGAACTCGAGTACGGAACCGCCGCACTGCAGATCCCGACTGCGATCGACGTGGCCGGAAAACGAGTGCTCGTGGTCGACGACGTGCTGGCGACCGGCGGTACCGTCGATGCAACGGCTCGGTTGTTGACCGAGCAGGGAGCGGTGATCGTCGGTGCCGCTGTCGTTCTCGAGATCGCCGTTCTGGGCGGGCGCGACAAGTGCAGTGGCTACCCGCTCGGCTGCCTGGTTCGAGTATGAGGACTAAAGTCTCTGTCACAATGCGTTGACGTTTCGACGACAGCGCGGAATGTGTGGCAGGAGGTGATGAGAGTGACCCGATACATCGATCAACCCTTGCCCGACGGGCCTGCCGTCCCCGAGCGGCCCGTAGTTGCCGATCGGACCGGAGTTACCGATCGGACCGGAGTCGACGTCGTCACGACCGACGAGTCCGCGTCCGGTGGTGTCCGCCCGGCCGTCGACGCTCCGGTTCCTCACGGCCCGGTTCCCCACGATCCGGCGGCGACCGATTCGCAGGCTCCGTCCGGAACCCGTAATTCGGCACCCGTTCCCACCTCCGCGTCGAGGCGGGTCCGCGCACGCCTGGCGCGCCGCATCACCGCTGGGCGCAGCGCGGCGGTCAAACCGGTGCTCGAGCCACTCGTCAGCCTGCACCGTGAGCTCTATCCCAAGGCAGACCTGACGCTGCTGCAGCGGGCCTACGACGTTGCCGACGAGCTGCACGCCTCGCAGATGCGCAAGTCCGGCGATCCCTACATCACGCATCCGCTCGCCGTGGCCAACATTCTGGCCGAGCTGGGGATGGACACGACAACGCTGGTTGCAGCTCTGCTGCACGACACGGTCGAGGACACCGGATACTCGCTCGCCAAGCTGACCGAGGAGTTCGGCGACGAGGTGTCCCATCTCGTGGACGGGGTGACCAAGCTCGACAAGGTCGTGCTCGGAACCGCAGCCGAGGGCGAAACGATCCGCAAGATGATCATCGCGATGGCGCGAGATCCGCGGGTGTTGGTCATCAAGGTCGCCGACCGGTTGCACAACATGCGCACCATGCGGTTCCTGCCCCCGGAGAAGCAGGCGCGCAAGGCCAAGGAGACGTTGGAAGTCATTGCGCCGCTTGCCCATCGGCTCGGAATGGCCACGGTCAAGTGGGAGCTCGAAGACCTGGCGTTCGCGATTCTTCATCCCAAGAAGTACGACGAGATCGTGCGGCTCGTCGCCGATCGGGCACCGTCCCGCGACACCTACCTCGAGAAGGTTCGGGCCGAGATCAACGCGACGCTCGCCGCGTCGAGAATCAGCGCGGTCGTCGAGGGTCGCCCGAAGCACTACTGGTCGATCTACCAGAAGATGATCGTCAAGGGTCGCGACTTCGACGACATCCACGACCTCGTGGGCGTCCGAATTCTGTGCGACGAGATCCGTGACTGTTACGCCGCTGTCGGCGTGGTGCATTCGCTGTGGCAGCCGATGGCGGGCCGTTTCAAGGATTACATCGCGCAGCCGCGTTACGGCGTCTATCAGTCGCTGCACACCACGGTGATCGGACCGGAGGGCAAGCCCCTCGAGGTGCAGATTCGTACGCGCGACATGCATCGCACAGCCGAGTTCGGCATCGCGGCACACTGGCGGTACAAGGAGACCAAGGGCAAGCACTCGCAGGACAACGCCGAGGTCGACGACATGGCGTGGATGCGCCAGTTGCTCGACTGGCAGCGAGAAGCCGCCGATCCGGGGGAGTTCCTCGAATCGCTGCGCTACGACCTCGCGGTCAAGGAGATCTTCGTCTTCACCCCCAAGGGCGACGTCGTCACCCTGCCTGCCGGATCGTGCCCGGTCGACTTCGCGTACGCCGTGCACACCGAAGTGGGACATCGCTGCATCGGCGCGCGGGTCAACGGTCGACTCGTCGCACTGGAACGAACACTCGACAACGGTGAAGTGGTCGAGGTGTTCACCTCGAAAGCTGCCACCGCAGGCCCGAGTCGGGACTGGCAGGGATTCGTCGCCTCACCGCGAGCCAAGACCAAGATTCGCCAGTGGTTCGCCAAGGAGCGTCGCGAGGAAGCCCTGGAGGCAGGCAAGGACGGCATCGCCAAAGAGGTCCGTCGAGGCGGACTTCCCCTGCAGCGCTTGATGAATGCCGAGTCCATGTCGGCGATCGCGCACGAGCTACGGTACGTCGACGTCTCCGCTCTCTACACCGCGGTCGGCGAGAATCACGTATCCGCTCGCCACGTGGTGCAGCGGTTGGTCGCCCATCTCGGTGGCGTCGGCGACGTCGAGGAAGAGCTCGCCGAGCGGTCGACACCGTCGACCATTCCCACTCGACCCCGTCAGGTCGGCGACGCGGGCGTGCTGGTCACCGGTGCCGAGGGCGTCGTCGCGAAACTCGCGAAGTGCTGTACGCCGGTGCCGGGAGACGAGATCCTCGGATTCGTCACCCGTGGTGGATCGGTGAGTGTCCACCGCACCGACTGCACCAACGCGCGATCGCTGGAAGAGCAGTCCGAGCGGTTCATCGAGGTTCAGTGGGCACCGTCGGCGTCCTCGGTGTTCCTGGTCGCCATCCAGATCGAGGCACTGGACCGTCACCGACTGCTCTCCGACGTCACCAAAGCGCTCGCCGACGAGCGAGTCAACATTCTCTCGGCATCGGTTGCCACGTCCGGGGACCGGGTGGCGATCAGCAAGTTCACGTTCGAGATGGGTGACCCGAAGCACCTCGGGCACGTGCTGAACGTTGTGCGCAACGTCGAGGGCGTGTACGACGTGTACCGGCTGACGTCGGCCGCCTGAGCGGGCCGGAGAACGACGAGAGGGTGAGCAGAGGATCTCTGCTCACCCTCTCGTCGTTCGATCGGAGCTACACCGTTGCCGATTCCACGATCACCGGAGTCGCCGGTGCGCCGTCTTCCGAGCCACCGGTCACCCCGCCCGCTGCGATGGCGTCCAGGGTTTGCAGACCGGCGTCCGAGATGGTGCCGAACACCGTGTATTGCGGCGGCAGCACCGAATCGGCGTACACCAGGAAGAACTGGCTGCCGTTGGTGTCGGGGCCGGCATTGGCCATCGCCAGCGTTCCGCGGGGGTAGACCACCGGGTTCTCGGCCTGCGCCGGATCGTCCGTGTACGCGGTGGTGGGGTACTCGTTGGCGAAGGTGTATCCCGGTCCGCCTCGACCGGAACCGGACGGGTCACCGCACTGCAGTACCTCGAGGCCCGGTGACGTCGTCAGTCGGTGACAGGGTGAGCCGTCGAAGTACCCCTGCTCGACGAGGCTCACGACACTGTTGACCGTGCACGGTGCTGGTGTCCGGTCCAGTGTGATGCCGATCGGACCTGCAGTGGTGGACAACGTCACATCGACGGTTCCGTACACGTCGACGTTGTCGGTAGCCGGAGCGGTGACCTGCTTGACGGCCGGAGACTGCTCCGGATACGAGCAGGAGACCGTGTCGGTCGTCGGCTGCGGCACGGGCGGCAGAGCCCCGAAACGGGACAGATCGAGTGCAGGCCGCGGCGCGGGTGCCTCGGTTGTCGTGGTGGTCGTCGACGACGGCGTGGTGGCCGGCGCAGCTGCCGGTTCGGCCGAACCGGAACACCCTGCGAGAACCAGCGCGGTGGCCGAGATCGCGATCGTCAGAGCCGAGGTGCGGTTCACAGGTCGCTCAACATGGTCGTGATGTCGACCGGTTCGGCGGGGGCTCCATCGGACGCGCCGCCTTCGACTCCCTTGGCCGCGATGGCGTCGAGGGTGGCGAGTCCGGTCTCGTCGATGGTGCCGAACGCGGTGTAGGCGGGCGGCAGTTCGGAATCGCCGTAGACGAGGAAGAACTGGCTGCCGTTGGTTCCCGGGCCCGCATTGGCCATGGCCAACGTTCCACGTGGGTAGGAGATCGGGGTCTGCGCAGCAGGGTCGCCTTCGGCGAACGTATCGGTGGGGAATTCGTCGGCGAACTGGTAGCCCGGCCCGCCGGAGCCGGTGCCGGTGGGATCGCCGCACTGGAGAACCTGCAGACCCGCGCCCGTGGTGAGTCGATGGCAGGTGGTGCCGTCGAAGTAACCCTGATTGGCGAGCGAGACGAAACTGTTGACCGTGCAGGGAGACTCGGGGTTGTTCAGCGTCAGACCGATGTTTCCCGCAGTCGTGGTCATGCTGTAGCTCAGCGGCTCGTCGCTGGTCGGCACGTTGTCGGTGCGCGGGGGAGTGTTCGGCTTGGCCGCAGGCCCCGCCGCGGCGGGGTAGGAGCAGTTCACCGTCTCGGGCAACGGCTCGGTGCGTCCGGCTGCGATGATCGAATCGGCGGGTGCCGACGTCGAGGATTCCTGGGCGGTACTGGCATCGTCGTCACCGCGGGTCACCACGAACACGACCGAGACGACGGCCACCACCGCAACGACGCCGAGAATGGAACCGGCGATCGTCAATTGCTTACGACGCCGGGCTCGTTCGGCACGGCGTACGAGTTGGCGTTCGAGCTTTCGTTTGGCAGCCTCGCGCCGTTGCTCGTTGCTGGGCAATTCGTGTTCCTCCCGCTTGTCGAAAAACGACCTCGCCCGCTCGCTGCACGGACCGATCGTGTGGTAACCGGCCGAGAATCGGCCAACGCGAGTTTGCCATCACTGCCTGAGAGCATGCTGGGGGGACCCGACGGGATCGGCCCCACTAAGCTTGTTCGGTACTTCGGCCTCAGCCATTTAGGAGCGTTTGTCTTGCTCGTCACCGGATTCCCCGCAGGCATGTTTCAGACGAACTGTTACATCCTGGCCCAGGACGACGCGTCCGAGTGCGTCGTCGTCGATCCCGGTCAGGACGCCGCGGATCCGCTGATCGACTTCCTGACGCAGTCCTCGCTCACCCCCACCGCAGTACTGCTCACGCACGGTCATCTGGACCACACGTGGTCGGTGGAGCCGATCTGCGCAAAGTACGGCATCCCGGCGTACATCGCACCCGAGGACCGCTACATGCTGGCCGATCCGATCAAAGGAACCGGCCCGACGTTGGCGGCGGTACTGGGCGACCTTGAGTTCCACGAACCGGCCGAGGTGATCGAGCTCACGGACGGTCGACGGCTCGAACTCGCCGGAATCGAATTCACGGTGGTACACACCCCTGGGCACACTCAGGGATCGGTGGTGTTCCTCGCTCACGTTGACGGGCCCGACGGCTCGGTTCCGTTGGCTCTGACCGGGGACACCCTCTTCGCGGGGTCGATCGGGCGCACCGATCTGCCCGGCGGCGATCACGATCAACTGCTGCGCTCCATCGCGACTCGGCTGCTCCCTCTGAGCGACGACACGGTGGTGCTCCCGGGACACGGCGGACAGAGCTCGATCGGCCAGGAGCGCGCATCCAACCCGTTCCTCGTTGGACTCACCGACCCCGGGCAAGGAAAGCTGTGAGCGTGAGCAAGCCGACCGCCTTTTCCGCGCCCAAGGGCATTCCCGATTACTTCCCGCCCAACTCGGCCGAGTTCGTCGCCGTACGCGAAGGGTTGCTCGACGCAGCCCGCACCGCCGGCTACGGCCACATCGAACTGCCGATCTTCGAGGACACCGGCCTGTTCGCCCGTGGGGTCGGGGAGTCGACCGATGTGGTGAGCAAGGAGATGTACACCTTCTCCGATCGCGGAGACCGATCGGTGACGCTGCGCCCCGAGGGCACCGCCGGAGTCATGCGCGCGGTGATCGAGCACGGACTGGATCGGGGAGCGCTACCGGTCAAGTTGGCCTACGCCGGGCCGTTCTTCCGCTACGAACGACCGCAGGCCGGCCGCTACCGGCAGCTGCAGCAGGTGGGGGTCGAGGCGATCGGCGTCGACGACCCTGCACTGGATGCCGAGGTCATCGCCGTGGCCGACGCCGGTTTCCGGGCCCTGGGTCTGACCGGCTTCCGGCTCGAGATCACCTCGCTCGGCGACGACACCTGTCGCCCGCAGTACCGAGAGCTGTTGCAGCAGTTCCTGTTCGCCCTTCCGCTCGACGAGGACACTCGCCGACGTGCCGAGATCAACCCGCTGCGTGTGCTCGACGACAAGCGGCCCGAGGTGCGCGCGATGACCGCAGACGCACCGCTGATGCTCGATCACCTCTCGGATTCGGCGAAGGAACACTTCGACGAAGTGCTGGCCTACCTGGACGTGATGAACGTCCCGTACCTCGTGAACCCGCGAATGGTGCGTGGCCTCGACTACTACACCAAGACGACGTTCGAATTCGTGCACGACGGACTCGGCGCGCAATCGGGCATCGGCGGCGGCGGCCGCTACGACGGTTTGATGGAACAGCTCGGCGGGCAGGCGCTCTCCGGAATCGGGTTCGGCCTCGGCGTCGACCGCACGGTGCTGGCCCTGGCCGCCGAGGGCAAGACTGCGGGCGCGACGGCACGATGCCAGGTCTTCGGTGTTCCGATGGGTGCCGGTGCGAAGCTGGCGATCGTCGACATCGCGGCTCAGCTACGCGAACGAGGAATAGCGGTGGACATGGCTTACGGGAATCGCGGAATCAAGGGTGCCATGAAGGCCGCCGACCGATCCGGAGCACGTTTCGCGTTGGTGCTCGGGGATCAGGAACTGGCTGCCGAAGCGGTTCTGGTGAAGGACCTTTCGAACGGTGAGCAGGACACCGTTCCGATGGCCGACGTGGTCGACGCCCTCGGAGCGCGTCTTGCCCGGTGAGTCCCCGCCCGGTGACTCCCGGTCCAACGCGGGGCCGGTAGCACTGGACCTGGTCTCGGTGGAGTTCCTGAAACCGCGCCTGCGCAAGATCATGGTCGGGTCGGCGGCGATCGGGATCGTTGTCGCCGTCGTGCTGGCGCTGTTCGCGCCGATGTGGGTCGCAGTTCTCGTCGGAGTGATCGTCGGCGGTCCCGCGGTACTGTCCGGCTGGCTCGGTCTGCGCCGCCGGATATGGCTCGACGGTCCGCAACTGTGTGCACGAGGGTTGCGCACGCGCCGACTGAAGATGCCGGAGGTGGTGACCGCCGAACTGACCATTCGGACGGCCGGAATCGATCAGATCTCGCTACGGCTCTACGACGGGCGTACACACGTCGTGGTTCCGCTTGCGCTCTACACCAGGGACGGGGGCCGGGAACTGCCGATTCTGTCGTTGCGCACCCTCGCCGACTCGCTGTGGACCACCGAGTTGGTGCCGGCTGCGGCGATCGCATCGGTGCTGGTCGATCAGCTGCGCGCCGAGGCACGCGACGCCGGGCTCGACCAACGGCCGCTCTACCGCGCCGTCGAACTCGTCCGTAGCAAGGGACGAACTCCGCAGGCGACTCTGACCGACCGGGAGGTCGCCCAACTGCTCGACTGAGCCGGGATCAGGTGACCAGGAATGCGTCGAGCACGACGGCTTCGGCCGAGCGAGATCCGGACGTGACGACGAGCGCACGGTTGAGATAGGTGAACTTCGGGACCGCGGTCGACACGCGAAGGGTGCCGCGGAAGTAGTACGTGGCGGGGTCCACCTCACGCTCGGGATCGTTCAGAGCGTCGATCACCTCGGCCGGCCCGAACTGAACTCCGCGGTAGTCGAGCGAGAGATAACCGCCGGTTGCCAACTCCAGGACGAGGTCGGTGCTGAACTCGGTGCATCCGTCGGGCCGCGTCACGCTGACGACGGTCGACCCGGCGGCGAGGGTGCCCTCGATGTCGGGGCCGGGAGCTGCGCCGCCGAGCACGGTGGTGACCACCCGCTCACCGGCCGGCACCGAGCCGATGTCGATTCCCGGTCCGAGGGTGAGGCCGAGACGCAGAATCGGCTCGAGGGTCGGTGTGTTCGGGGCGGTCACTTGTGGTGCACTCCTAGGATCGGCTGGGGGCCTACGCTATCGCCTTCCGGTGACCACGCCCGAGCGGGGATCCGCGGGGGAGAGCCACCCTTGACACGACATAGAACAAATGTTCGACTGTGTGCATGCGATGGGCCGGCCAGACTCTCGATGCCGCGGACGACGGGGCACTACCGGGGCTCGAGCGATCGGGACTGGTCCGCAGCGTCCAGACGCCCGAGTTCGAGGGCATCACCTTCCACGAAGTGCTGTGCAAGAGCGCTCTGAACGAAGTGCCGAGCGAATCTCAGGTGCCCTTCTCGTGGACCGTCAATCCGATGCGCGGGTGCTCGCACGCATGTCGATACTGCTTCGCCCGCCCGACGCACGAATATCTGGATCTGGACTCCGGCAACGACTTCGACTCGCAGATCGTCGTGAAGACGAACGTTGCTGCGGTACTGCGCAAGGAACTCGCGCGCCGGTCGTGGAAACGGGAGCCGGTGGCGCTCGGTACCAACACCGACCCCTATCAGCGCGCGGAAGGGCGATATCGGTTGATGCCGGGGATCATTCGAGCATTGGCCGAATCCGGGACGCCGTTCTCCATTCTCACCAAGGGCACACTGCTGCGGCGTGATCTACCCCTGTTGACGCTGGCTGCGCAGCAGGTGGAGGTGCAGGTGAGCATCAGCCTGGCCATTCACGATGCCGACCTGCAGAAGCAGCTCGAGCCCGGAACCCCCAGTCCACGAGCGCGATTGGATCTCGTTCGTGCGGTCCGCGACGCGGGCCTGGATTGCGGCGTTCTGGTGGCACCGGTGATTCCCTTTCTCACCGACGGGGCCAAGCAGTTGGACGGCCTCATCGGTGCCCTGGCCGAGGCAGGTGCGACAACCGTGACGGCGCTGCCGATGCATCTGCGTTCGAGCACCAAGGACTGGTACATGAGCTGGCTGGTGAAGGAACACCCCGCGTTGGTGCGTCGGTACCGTCAGCTCTACGGACACGGGGCCTACGTGACTCCGGAGTACAAGCAGTGGCTCAAAGCGAGAATGGATCCGCTGCTCGACACCTACGGGTTCGCCGCCGAGCAGACCCGCTCGCTGCCCGCCAACGAGCCTGCCGAACCCCGAGCACCGGTGACCTCGGGGCCGGCTCTCACCCTGTTCTGAGCTGAATGATCAGGGGTTGTTCAGGTCGCGTGCCGAGAACGTGTCGCAGGCCGCCACCTGTCCGGTTTCGTAGCCCGCGGTGAACCATGCCTGACGCTGCGCAGAAGAACCGTGCGTCCAACCCTCGGGGTTGACGCGGCCGGTGGATGCCTGCTGGATGCGGTCGTCGCCCACCGACGACGCCGCCGAGAGTGCGTCGTCGATGTCGGTAGCGGTCAGCGGCTCGAGGAAGGGGACTCCAGTTTTCGGGTCGACCGTCTCGGCTGCGTAGTGCGCCCAGATTCCCGCGTAGCAGTCGGCCTGCAACTCCACCTTGACGCCACCGGACTCGGGTCCTTGGGGATCGGCCTGCGCGCGTCCGATATCGCCCAGCTGATTCTGGATGTGGTGGCCGATCTCGTGCGCCACCACGTATTCCTGTGCGAGTGGTCCGCCGCTGGAGCCGAACTGGTCGACGAGTACTTGGAAGAAGCTCGTGTCGAAGTAGGCGGTGGAATCGGCCGGGCAGTAGAACGGCCCGACGGCGCTGGTGGCGTTGCCGCAGCCGGTGCCGGTCGAACCGGAGAACAATCTCACGGCCGGCTGGACGTAGGCGACGCCGGTCTGCGATTGCAGCTGCGATTCCCACACGGTATCGAGGCTCGCCACCGTGAAATCCACCCGGCAGTCGACGTTGCTGTTCGCCTCTGTGACGTCACAGTCGAGCGTTCCGGACGACCCGGAGTCGTTCTGACCGGCGGAACTGTCGCCGCCGCTGATCTGGTTCAGGATCGCGCCGGGATCGCCGCCGAACAGCAGGGCAAGGACGATGACGACCAGTCCACCCGCGCCGCCTCCGATCGCCAACTTGCCGCGTCCGCCACCCCCTCCGCTGCCACCGACGGAGACTCGGCCTGGTGTCGTTTGCGAGCCTTCTCTGAACGTCATGCTGGAGTTCCCCTCCGCCGAGCGCGCATCTGTGATGCGAACCGATACCGCCACTGTCGGCCTTAGCTTCGCATGCCGCGTTGCGATCTCGTTTCCTTCTACGGCGATGTGCTCCGTAGGATCGAGGATCGAACAACACGATCAGCGGATTTTTCTCGAAAGGACACCCGTGCTGCGCACCCACCTCGCCGGCTCATTACGCCCCGAGCACGTCGACCGAACCGTGACGCTGACGGGATGGGTGGCCCGCCGACGCGATCACGGCGGCGTCATCTTCATCGATCTGCGTGACGCCTCCGGTGTGTCCCAGGTCGTCTTCCGTGAGGGCGCAGCACTCGAGCAGGCCCACCGCCTGCGCGCCGAATACGTGGTGAAGGTGACCGGCAAGGTCGAGGGTCGTCCGGAGGGCAACGCGAACTACGAGATCCCCACCGGTGCGATCGAGGTCGAGGCCTCCGATATCGAGGTCCTGTCCGAGGCTGCGCCGCTGCCGTTCCAGCTCGACGACCAGCCGGGCGAGGAAGCGCGGCTCAAGTACCGCTACCTCGATCTGCGTCGCGAGGGACCGGGCCACGCCATTCGCCTGCGCTCGCACGTCAACGCAGCAGCCCGCTCGGTACTCGCGCACCACGAGTTCGTCGAGGTCGAGACGCCGACGCTCACGCGATCCACTCCCGAGGGCGCCCGCGACTTCCTGGTGCCGGCGAGGTTGCAGCCGGGCAGCTTCTACGCTCTGCCGCAGAGCCCGCAGCTGTTCAAGCAGTTGCTGATGGTCGGCGGTATCGAGCGCTACTACCAGATCGCCCGGTGCTACCGAGACGAGGATTTTCGCGCCGACCGTCAACCGGAGTTCACTCAGCTCGACGTCGAGATGAGCTTCGTCACCCAGGACGACGTCATCCTCCTGGCCGAGGAGATCCTGGCGTCGCTGTGGAAGCTCGTCGGCCACCACTTCACGGCTCCGATTCCACGAATCACCTACGCCGAGGCGATGCGTCGCTACGGTTCGGACAAGCCCGATCTCCGCTTCGACATCGAACTGGTCGAATGCACGGACTTCTTCTCCGACACCACGTTCCGAGTGTTCCAGGCCCCGTACGTCGGTGCCGTCGTCATGCCCGGTGGTGCATCGCAGCCCCGCAAGCAGTTGGACCGGTGGCAGGAATTCGCCAAGCAGCGTGGCCACAAAGGCCTCGCCTACGTGCTCGTCGGCGAGGACGGCACCTTGGGTGGCCCGGTTGCCAAGAATCTCACCGACGCCGAGCGTGACGGCCTCGCCGCGCACGTCGGCGCGAACAACGGCGATGCGATCTTCTTCTCCGCGGGCCCGATCAAGGCATCACGTGGATTGCTCGGTGCCGTGCGCGGCGAGATCGCTCGCAAGCTCGACCTGATCGACCCGAAGGCATGGGCATTCGTGTGGGTCGTCGACGCTCCGCTGTTCGAGCCCACGTCCGACGCCACCGCCAGTGGTGACGTGGCCGTCGGATCCGGTGCGTGGACTGCCGTGCACCACGCCTTCACGTCGCCGAAGCCGGAGTCGATGGATACGTTCGACACCGATCCCGGATCCGCCCTGGCCTACGCCTACGACATCGTCTGCAACGGCAACGAGATCGGCGGCGGCAGTATTCGTATCCACCGCAAGGACATTCAGGAACGGGTGTTCGCGATCATGGGTATCGGCAAGGAAGAAGCCCAGGAGAAGTTCGGCTTTCTCCTCGACGCCTTCTCCTACGGCGCACCGCCGCACGGCGGCATCGCGTTCGGCTGGGACCGCATCACTGCGCTGCTCGCCGGCGTCGACTCCATCCGCGAGGTCATCGCGTTCCCCAAGTCCGGTGGCGGCATCGACCCGTTGACCGACGCGCCCGCCCCGATCACCCCGCAGCAGCGTAAGGAATCGGGCGTCGACTTCAAGCCGGAGAAGAAGGAAGAACCCGCCGAGGCCTGAGAGGTTTCGAAAACGACTGTCCCCGTAGCGCTGTGCGCTACGGGGACAGTCGTCTGTTGTCGAGCAGGTCAGCGTGCGGGGGACAGCGGCCCACCGGTCAGTACGCGGTAGGCGTAGTTGGTTGCGATCACCGAGATCGGGATGGTGAACAGCAGACCGAGACCGCACAGCAGCGCACCGACGATGTTGATCGCGGCCAGCAGCAGCAGGAGCAACACCACGGGACCGAAGTTCTTCACGGTCAGGTCGACACTCGATTTGATGGATTCGATCGCCGTCTGGTTGCGATCGATCAGGAACGTCAGTGCGAAATTGGCGAGGAAGCCGATCACGATCAGAACGACCGTTCCGAGGAACGGGATGAAACTGACCACCACACTCACGATCGTCCAGATCAGCGCGAGAACGGCGATCTGGCCGACGTTGGTGAGCTGGAAGAACCTACCGAACGACGGCTTCTGCGGGGCACCGGTCTCGTCCAGCGCACCTCGAACGTAAGCGGCGTTGACGAAATACGACACGAACGTGAGGATCGCCGTCAGGACGACGGCCACCCCGGATGTCGTGGCCGTGAATGTCGTGTCGCCGCTGTCGGCTGCCACCATCGCTGCGGTGAACGTCGACGCGAAGACCACAGCGAGACCGATAGCCGTCACGGCCCACACGATGGCGGTGATTCCGAGCCATGGGCCGACGTTGGCCTTGAATTTGTCGAACCCGTAACTCAGCGCTGCCCCGACGTCGAGCCGTCCGGGATTCGGACCCAGTGGCGTCTGCCCGTAGCCCTGGTTTCCATAGGTGCCGGGCGGCGGCGGGTACGCACCGGGGGGCGGTGGATAGCCGCCGGGTGCACCACCCTGCGGTGGGTAGTTGCCGGGAGGCGGGTAGCCGCCCTGCGGTGGGTAGTTGCCGGGAGGCGGGTAGCCACCCTGCGGTGGGTAGCTGCCCTGCGGTGGGTAGTTCCCCTGCGGCGGGAAGTTGCCCTGCGGCGGGTAGCTTTCGGTCGGGGGTGGGTACTGACCGCCGGGAGTCGGCGGGGTGTTTCCCGTGTTCGGCGGGGGAGTGTTGGGCGTGTCTGTGCGGTCGGGATCGGATCCCTCGCCGGGCCGGGGTTCGCCGGTCGGATTGTCGCTCAACGTCGTTCTCCTGGTCTGTGGTCGGGAGCAATGGGGTGATTCGGGGCGTCGAGGCCGTGGAACACCCGGACGCAGACGAGCGGGCCTCCGCCGTGTGTCGAAGGTCCGCTCGTGCGTGGATGGGGTTTACGAGATGGCGACGACCTGGGTTCCGCCGGCGAACTCGTCGTGCTTGCCCTGCTTGGTCGGGCTCGAGTTGATGGTCACCGCAATGACGATGTACGCCACGATCACCAGGAAGGTGCCGAGCAGCGGTACCACGTTCAGCAGCAGGAAGGCATTGCGCTTGGCCGCTTCGGCCTGGGTGGGCAGTCCGCCCGATGCGCCGAGGGTTCGCAGACCGAGGAGCTGCTTGCCCAGAGTCCGGCCACGCGAGGACTCGAGCAGCGTGAAGTACGCGAAGCCGAGGAGTGCGGACGCGAGGCTCAGCAGCACGGTTCCGAAGAACCCGCTCGGGAGAATCAAGTACAGGATGAACTGGACGACCGCGAGAACGAGCCCATCCAGGAAGCGGGCGGCGAATCGTGATCCGAGGCTGCCGGGCTGCGCGCCGCCGGGCAGCGGGGAACCCGTGCCGAATGCCGCGTTGCCGCCGACCGGCGGCGGTGGATAGTTGCCCGGGGGCGGGTAGTTGCCGGGTGGCGGGTAGCCGGACGCTGGATTCGTGGGGTACTGGGGTCGGTTCGGATCGGAGCCGTAGTGCGGTCCGTCGGATGGATTGTCGCTCACGAGATTCCCTTTGATTGCAAAGTGTGACGTGCGTCGAACGAGTACTCGATTCTCGCTGAGCGAACCGCACCACGATGGGGGTGTCAAGGACTACGCGCCTGCCCGGTCGGCACATTTCGGACACGATTTCTCGCCGAGCGCACCGGGCCCGGTCCTACTAGGGTTGGGTGTTCTACCCATACCGGGACTATCACGAGGGGCTCGCCGTGGGCATCAAGGTTGCACTCGAACACCGCACCAGCTACAAATTCGACCGCACCGTCAAGATCTTTCCGCACGAGATTCGGCTGCGACCGGCACCGCATTCGCGTACTCCCATCGAGGCGTACTCGCTGAAGATCGAACCGGCGGAGCATTTCGTCAACTGGCAGCAGGACGTGTTCGGAAACTTCCTCGCTCGGGTGGTCTTCCCCGAGCGAACCGACCACCTGTCGATCACCGTTGGACTCGTCGCGGACATGGCGTCGATCAACCCCCTAGACTTCTTCGTCGAGGAATGGGCCGAGCACTTCGGGTTCGCGTACGAGGAGCACGACCTTCCCGACCTCGAGCCGTACCTGCGCCCGGTGGACGAGGGCAAGGCGGGATCAGGACCGGGCCCGGTGGTCTCGGCCTGGGTGGAGAAGCTACAGGCAGCCGTCGTCGAACGCGGAGAGTCGTTGCGCACCATCGATTTTCTCGTGATGGCAAACCAAGCCGTGATGGGGGACGTCGGGTACTCGGTGCGGATGGAACCGGGAGTGCAGACCCCGGATCTGACCCTGACGTCCGCCGTCGGGTCGTGCCGCGACTCGGCGTGGTTGCTGGTGTCGGTCCTGCGTCAGATGGGTCTGGCCGCGCGCTTCGTCTCGGGTTACCTGGTTCAGTTGTCGTCCGACGTCAAGTCTCTGGACGGCCCGTCCGGGCCGGTGGAGGACTTCACCGATCTGCACGCGTGGACCGAGGTCTATCTCCCCGGTGCGGGCTGGGTCGGGATGGATCCGACCTCCGGCCTGTTCGCCGGCGAAGGTCACATTCCACTGTCGGCGACGCCACACCCGTCGACTGCCGCCGCGATCTCCGGTGCCACGAGCAAGTGCAAGGCCGAACTCGACTTCTCCAACACCGTCGTACGCGTCCACGAGGATCCGCGAACGACGTTGCCCTACACCGCCGAACAGTGGGAGTCGATCAAGGCGACAGCCGAGAAGATCGACAAGCGGATGCTCGATCAGGACATTCGACTGACCGTCGGCGGCGAGCCCACATTCGTCGCGATCGAGAATCAGGAAGCGCCCGAGTGGAACACCACGGCCGATGGCCCACACAAGCGCAAGCTGGCAAGTGTGCTCGCCGAACGGCTTCGCACCATCTATGCACCGGACGGCCTGGTGCAACGCAGTCAGGGCAAGTGGTACCCGGGTGAGCCGCTGCCACGGTGGCAGGTGGGATTGTTCTGGCGCACCGACGGTCAAGCCCTGTGGCACGACTCCGACCTGATCGCCGATCCCTGGTTGGCAGAGGATCTGCGCCCGGAACCGGTGGACAACTCGGCGTCGCAGGAATTGATCGACGAGTTGGTCAAGGCTCTCGGACTGCCTGCCTCACAAGCGCGTCCCGCCTACGAGGACCCGTTGGTGAAACTGTTGGACCTGGTTCGTCAGCCCTACGGTGACCCGCCCGCCGACGACGACGACCTCGAACCTGGAGCCGATTCCGCGGACGCCAGGAAGCGACTGCTCGAACGGCTCGATGCCAGCACCGACGAGCCGGCGGCATTCGTGCTGCCCATCTCGCGCACCGAGGACGGGTCCGGCTGGGAGAGCTCGGACTGGAAGTTGCGCCGTGGCCGAATCGTGTTGTTGGAAGGCGATTCTCCTGCGGGCCTGCGGCTGCCCCTGCGAGCGATCTCCTGGGACGGGGGACCGGTCGAGAACCCGGCCGACCCCACCGCCCCCAAGCCGGATCTGCCGACACCGCAGCTCACGCAGCAGCCGCCGCGCGCGGTGAACCCGGCCGAGTCGCGGTACGCGCAGTTGGTCGACGAGACGTCCAGGGTCGGCGGCACCGCCGTCACCGCTCTGGTCGCCGAGGTCCGTGACGGCATCCTGCACGTGTTCATGCCGCCGATGGATCGACTGGACGATTTCGTCGACCTCGTCTCACGCGTCGAGCAGGCGGCGTCGACCATCGACACCCCCGTCGTGATCGAGGGCTACGGCCCGCCGTCGGATCCGCGTATCCAAACCCTCACTGTCACACCGGATCCCGGTGTGATCGAGGTCAACGTGCAACCGACCTCCTCGTGGGCCGAACAGAACGAACTGATGGAGCGTCTCTACCTCGAGGCTCGCCAGTCCCGGTTGAGCACCGAAGGATTCGACAACGACGGCACCACCCGCGGAACCGGCGGCGGCAACCACATCACTCTCGGCGGCGTGACGCCGGTCGATTCACCCGTTCTGCGTCGACCGGATCTGTTGGTGTCGCTGCTCACCCACTGGCAGCGGCACCCGTCGCTGTCGTACCTGTTCTCGGGCCGCTTCATCGGCACCACCTCGCAGGCACCTCGCGCCGACGAGGGTCGAGAGGAATCGCTCTACGAGCTCGAGGTCGCATTCAGCGAGATCAAGCGACTGACCGGGGCCGATCGATCGGCCTCGCCCTGGGTGGTCGACCGAGCACTGCGGCACCTGCTCACCGACATCACCGGCAACACGCACCGCGCCGAGTTCTGCATCGACAAGCTCTACAGCCCCGACTCCACCCGCGGCCGACTCGGATTGCTCGAACTGCGCGGGTTCGAGATGCCGCCGCACCATCAGATGGCGATGGTGCAGTCACTTCTCGTGCGATCGATGGTCTCGCGATTCTGGGACACCCCGCTCGAGGCTCCGCTGATCCGGCACGGTGCCAATCTGCACGGCCGATACATGCTTCCGCACTTCGTGATCAGCGACATCGGCCGCGTGGCCGAGGACCTCCGTGAGCACGGTATCGACTTCGACACCAGCTGGCTCGATCCGTTCACCGAATTCCGATTCCCGCGGATCGGCACCACCGTGGTCAACGATGCCGAGATCGAACTGCGTGGCGCGATCGAGCCCTGGAACACCCTCGGCGAGGAGTCGACGTCCTCCGGCACCGCGCGGTACGTCGACTCCTCGGTGGAGCGGATCCAGGTTCGGGTCGCCGGAGCCGACGCGGGCCGATACATGGTGACGTGCAACGGGGTGCCGGTACCGATGGTGCGCACCGAGCGTCAGGACGTTCAGGTCGCCGGTGTGCGCTACCGCGCCTGGCAGCCGCCGAGCGCTCTGCACCCGACGATCGAGGTGCAGAGTCCACTGCGTTTCGACCTGGTGGAAATGCAGACCGGACGCGCAGTCGGTGGATGCTCGTACCACGTCGTGCATCCGGGCGGGCGCTCGTACGAGGGGCCTCCCGTCAACTCGGTCGAAGCCGAGGCTCGCCGCAACGGCCGCTTCGAGGAGGGCGGGTTCACCTCGGGGAAGGTGGACGTAGCAAGATTGCTCGAGATGCACGCTCGCCAAGCGATCGATGTGTCCGCGCCCGGCATGCTCGACCTGCGCCGGACCGGAGTCATCACGTCCTGAGACGCGACTGCACAGGAGAACGAGTCGACCGGTAGCGATCTCGGTCCGACGCGTATCGGGTGGGTCCGCAGCAAGCGGAGCCGCCCGGCGGCGGAGTGTGATCGACCGACGGAAGGAACAACGGCTCGATGGTGCCCGTGGATACCACCCTGAGTGGAGCCGGCAGGAACGACGATGTCTCGAGTGGAGCCGGCAGAAACGACGATGTCTCGAGTGGAGCCGGCAGGAACGACGGTGTTTCGAGTGGTGCCGGGTCGCCGTGGCTCGCGTACCGCGGTCGGCGCGAGGCCGTGAGCGGTCGCGTCGATCGGTTCGACGAGTTGCTCGACGCCGACGACGCCGTTCGCCCGCATTGGGCGGAGTTGGTCGACGGTATGCGTGAGGCCGGCTCTGGTGCCATGCAGACGTTGCAGTCGCGGGTGAGCCGTCTGGTCGACGACCACGGCATCACGTACAACCCCATTCCGCCGTCGGGTGGCAGCGAGGCATTGCCCAGTGCTGTTCGGTGGGGGTTGGACAGTGTTCCGTTGGTGGTCGCGGCCGATGAGTGGGATCGTCTGGAAGCCGGTTTGGTTCAGCGGTCGATGCTGCTCGACGCGGTGCTCACCGATATCTACGGGGCCCAGGAAACCGTTCGTCGGGGGTTGATTCCGCCGGAGTTGGTCTTCGGTAATCCGGGTTATCTGCGCACTGCGCACGCGATCACCATTCCGGGGCCGCATCAGCTGTTCATGCATGCCGCCGATGTCGCCCGAGGTTCGGACGGTGAGTTCCGAGTCGTCGCCGACCGCACGCAGGCACCGTCGGGAGTGGGGTACGCGCTCGCCGATCGACGGGTGATGTCGCGCGCGATGCCCGAGTTGTTCCAGGCGAGCAACCCGAGGCCGCTCTCGACGTTCGCGCGCGCGGTGCGCCTGGCGCTTCGCGATGCTGCGCCCGCGTCGGCCGAGAATCCGGTCGTGGTGGTGCTCAGTCCTGGTTCGCACTCCGAGACGGCATTCGATCAGGCTTATCTCGCAACGGTTCTCGGTTTTCCGCTGGTGGAGAATGCCGATCTCGTGGTCCGTGACGGTTGTCTGTGGATGCGGTCGCTCGGCAAGTTGCGCCGGGTGGATGTGGTGCTGCGCAGAGTCGACGCCGAGTTCGCGGACCCACTCGATCTACGTCCGGATTCGCACCTGGGTGTCGTCGGTCTGGTCGAGGTGTTACGCCGCGGGGCCGTGAGCGTGGTGAACACCCTCGGTAGCGGTGTGCTCGAGAACCCGGCTCTGCTTCCGCTGCTTCCGGCGTTGAGCCGTGCGCTGCTGGACGAGGATCTGATTCTCGGTTCGGTTCGGACCTACTGGGGCGGTGACCCGAATCAGCTCTCGCACATCGGCAGCCGGCTGCGTTCGCTGGTACTGCGGTCAACCACCTCGCGTCGCACGGTGGTGGGGCACGATCTCACCGACGTCGCAGCCAGGGAGCTGTGGGATCGAATCGTGGCCGAGCCGTGGAAGTGGACCGGGCAGGAAGTCCCCGAGTTCTCGCTGGCTCCGGTCGGTTCGTCGATCGACGGCGAGTCGGGGTCGCAGTTGGCGGTAGCCCCTGCGCAGGTGGGGATGCGGCTGTTCACGGTTGCGCAACGGGGTGGGTACACACCGATGCGCGGCGGCCTGGGGCAGGTGGTGCTCACCGCACCGGTCACCGATCCGCTCATCACGGTGGCGTCGAAGGACGTGTGGGTCAAGTCGGTGGAACGGGTCACCCCGGCGGACTCCGCTCCGCACACCCCTCCCGCCACGGTGGAGGAGTTGCCGCAGTACGCCGCGTCCAACGTCGATGTCGTCAGCTCTCCGCGTGTGCTCGGTGATCTGTTCTGGTTCGGGCGCTACAGCGAACGTGCCGAGGACATGACTCGCTTGCTGATCGCTGCGCGCGAACGCAATCAGGACTACCGCTCGATGCCGTGGCTCGAGGGCAGCGACAGTCTGCCGATCCTGCTCGAAGCGGTCACGAAGGTCTCGCGTACCTGGCCGGGGTTCCTCGACGAGAAGAACCACGGCGACGCGACCGTGGAAATGCGTTCGCTGATGCTTTCGACGGGCCGTATGGGTTCGCTGGCGCAATCGGTGGACCGGATGCAGCAAGCGGCGCGCGCGGTACGCGACCAGCTCTCGAACGACACCTGGGCGGTTCTGAACCGCATCGACACCGCGCTGGAGGAGCTGGCCGAGTCGCCGGTTCACAACGGCGCGCAACTGGCGTCGTCGCAGTCGAGTGTGCTGCGTGGTCTGCTCGCACTGTCCGGCCTGGCGTCGGAATCGATGGTGCGAGACGCGGGCTGGTACCTGATGGACGCCGGTAAGCGGATCGAGCGTGGTCTGCAGCTGACTGCGCTGCTCTCGGCCACCCTGAGTCACGCTCTCACTCCGTCCACGGAACAGGCGGTCATCGATTCGGTGTTGTCCGCCGCCGAGTCCTCGGTGATCTACCGCAGACGCAACAGTGGGCGCGCGCGTCCGGCGGCCGTCGCGCAGCTGTTGCTGTTCGACGAAGGCAACCCGCGAGCGCTGGTCTACCAGCTCGACCGGCTTCGGGACGATCTGGGTTCGTTGCCCGATGCCTCGGGCACGTCACGGCCCGAGCAGCTCGTCGAGCAGATGCGGGTGCGATTGCGACGGATCGACCCGGGCGATCTGGAGTCGGTCGACGCGAACGGTCGCCGGGTGGAGTTGCTCGAACTGGTGGACGGGATCCACGACTCACTCGAGGAGTTGTCTCGCGTCGTCCTCGCCACGCACATGTCGTTGCCCGGCGGCACGCAGCCGCTGTGGGGCAGCTCGAACATCCGATCTGCGAACGGGGTGCGGTGATGAGTCGTCGGTATCGAATCAAGCACATCACCACCTACACGTACTCCGACCGCGTGACCTCGTCCTACGGCCGTGGATTCCTGGCTCCGCGCGACATGGACGGGCAGCACTGCGTGGAGAAGTCGGTCACGGTGGAGCCGGCACCGACCGATCAATCCTTCGGTGTCGACGTCTACGGCAACGAGGATGTGTACTTCCACGTCACCCAGGACCACGAGAAACTGGTGGTGACGGCGGATTCTCTCGTGGAGGTGTATCCGCGCCCGGTGGACGAAACCACGTCGTGGCCGGCGACGGCGTCGTGGGAGTCAGCTCGGATGGCGCTGTTCGGTGCGAACGTGCCTGCCGATCCGGCTCGCGCGTCGGCTGTGGAGTTCGCTCTGGATCTGCCGACCCCGGAGATCACCGACGAGGTACGCGCTTACGCCGCACCCAGCTTCTGGCCGGGTCGTCCTCTGGCGGACGTCGTGGTCGATCTGACGCATCGGATCTTCACCGATTTTCGCTATCTCTCGGGCTCGACGACGGTCTCGACCACCGTGGTCGACGTGCTCGCCGCGCGATCGGGAGTGTGTCAGGACTTCGCTCGTCTCGCGATCGCGTGCTTGCGGTCCCAGGGTCTCGCGGCGAGGTACGTGTCGGGTTATCTCGCCACCGAACCTCCGCCCGGCAAGGAGCGGATGATCGGTGTCGACGCGACCCATGCGTGGGCTGCGGTGTGGATGCCGAACGATCGCTGGCTGGCCTTCGATCCCACCAACGATCAATTGGTGGACGAGCGGTACGCGACCGTGGCGTGGGGACGCGACTACGCCGATGTACCTCCACTGCGCGGGGTGATCTACACCGAAGCGGAGGAGAGCACCATCGCCGTGTCGGTGGACGTTGCACCGCTGTAGCGAACCCGGCATAATCTGATGGCTCGGGGGTAACCGACCACCTGGTCGAATCTGGGGATGCAGACGAAAAATGTCGCAAAACGGACAATCGTGTCTCATTCGTAGTCGTCGACACAGCACAGCAGAACGCACCGAACGGGTAGCTTGGACATCGATGACCGCAACACTGGCAGACCCTGTATCAGAGGTAGTAGCAGCAGCTCAGCGACTCCTCACCAAACGCACCGGAGCTCCGGTGACGTTGATCGACCCGGTGAACCTGGGGGGTAGCGGCCAAGCGATCGTGTTGCGAGTCCGAGTCTCCGAGAACCCGTTTCAACTTCCCCGCACCCTGGTGATCAAGCAGGTCCGCGACCTGCCCGCCGAATCCGAACAGCCCGCCGAGCTCGCCGACATCTCCAGCTCGAGTGCGTTCCTGCGCGAGGCGGCCTCGTACCAGTTCGCCAACGCCCTGGCCACGGACAGCAGGCCAGGACCCGAGCTGCACGCCTACGATCTCGATGCGCGGCTGCTGGTGCTCAGCGATCTCGGCGACGCCAGTCCCATCACCACTCTGCTGCGCAATTCCGACGAAGCCGCGGTGACCAATTCTCTGATGGCCATGGCCCAGGCACTCGGCCGCATGCACGCCGCCACCGTCGGCCGCGAGGACGACTTCGCCGCTCTGTTGCGTCGGGTGGGGCAACCGGATTCCACCGACGGGATCTCCGCCCAGATACCGGGCGCGCTCGCCGAGGTTCCAGGGATGCTGACCGATCTCCTGGGCGTCGGAGCCACCCCCGATGCGATTCTCGATCGCGTCTCTCGCAGCGGACGGCTGTTCGCGCACGGAGCCTTCCGTGCCTTCAGCCCGTCCGACCTGTGCCCCGACAACATCATCGTCAACGACGAAGGCGTGCGATTCCTCGATTACGAGTGGGGCGGATTCCGTGACGCCACCCTCGACATCACCTACGCGTTGGCGTCGTTCCCCGGTTGCCTGTGCAGCTTCGAGCTCTCGCACGATCGCGAGCAGGCGATGATCGACGCTTGGCGCGCGGAAGTGGTGGGCATCTGGCCTGCGTTGGCCGACGACACCGCCCTGGCGAGCAAGATCCTCGACGCGCGTCTGATCTGGGTGTGGCTGAGCACCTACTGGTTCCTGCCCGACGACCACACTCGCATCGCAGCCGCGCGGGCGCACCATCTGTCGGTTCCGCGGTCGCAGGCACTGATCTCGCGGTGGGCGGTGCTGGCGGACAGTGCGGCGCGCGTCGGCGAAACAGGCATCGCGGAGTACGCGACGTCGGTCGGAACCGCTCTGCGGACGAAGTGGGAGCGCTGAGAAAGACGTCGTTCGCGCTCGCAGCGGTCGGATCGGTAGCGTTCGACCGGTGAGCAGCGGTTTCGGAAGTGACATCTCGGGCGGGGACATCTCGGGGAGCGACGAGTTCGGCGAGGACGGACTCTTCGACACTCCTGCGGCACCGGAGGCGACGATCGCCGAATCCCGTCCGACGTCCGCCTATGTCAGGCCCGACGCCCCGCTGGCGGTGCGAATGCGGCCGACGACCCTCGACGAGGTGGTGGGGCAGTCTCATCTGTTGGCTCCCGGCGCACCGCTGCGGCGGCTCGTCGAGGGCTCCGGTGCGTCCTCGGTGATGCTCTACGGTCCACCGGGAACCGGCAAGACGACGCTGGCGTCGCTGATCTCTGGGGCGACCGGACGCAAGTTCGAGGCGCTGTCGGCCCTGTCGGCCGGAGTCAAGGAAGTGCGCAACGTCATCGAATTGGCGCGACGCCGACTCCTCTCGGGTGAGCAGACCGTGCTGTTCATCGACGAGGTGCACCGGTTCTCCAAGACGCAGCAGGATGCACTGCTCGCCGCCGTCGAGAATCGGATCGTGCTGTTGGTGGCTGCGACCACCGAGAACCCGTCGTTCTCGGTGGTGTCTCCGCTGCTGTCCCGGTCGTTGGTGCTGCAGTTGCAACCGCTGGGATCCGAGGACATCGAGTTGTTGCTCACTCGTGCCGCCAACGATCCGCGCGGATTGGACGGTGCGGTGACCATCGCCGAGGACGCCATGGATCACCTGGTGCGTCTCGCGGCCGGCGACGCCCGCCGAGCGCTGACGGCTCTGGAGGCGGCAGCGGGTGCCGCGACCGACGGAACGCTGGACCTCGCGACGGTCGAAGCCAGTGTCGACAAGGCCGCCGTGCGATACGACCGCGACGGAGACCAGCATTACGACGTCATCAGTGCGTTCATCAAGTCGATCAGAGGGTCCGACGTCGACGCCGCCCTGCACTATCTGGCTCGGATGATCACGGCAGGCGAGGACGCGCGGTTCATCGCGCGGCGTCTGGTCGTGCACGCAAGCGAGGACATCGGGATGGCCGATCCCACCGCCTTGCAGACCGCGACTGCCGCTGCCAGCGCGGTGCAGATGATCGGGATGCCCGAGGCGCGGTTGGCTCTGGCGCAGGCCACGATCCACCTGGCGACCGCCCCCAAGTCCGGGGCGGTGATCGGTGCGCTCGGTGCGGCGATGGCCGACGTGGCGGCGGGCAAGTCGGGATCGGTGCCGCCGCATCTACGCGACGGCCACTACAAGGGAGCGCAAGGATTGGGAAACGCCGTCGGGTACCGGTACCCGCACAGCAGTCCCGGCGGCGTGCTGGGGCAGCAGTACCCACCGGACGAGCTGGTGGGCGTGAACTACTACGAGCCCACCGAACACGGCGCCGAGCGAGAAATCGCGACCAGAGTGGGGAAACTGCGACGCATCATCCGAGGCCGATAGGCCCTTGAGTCGGTACACGGCCTCGGACGCTAACCTGTATCAGTGCAGACCCATGAGATCCGCAGGCGTTTCCTCGACCATTTCGTGAAGGCGGGACACACCGAAGTACCCAGTGCGTCGTTGATCCTCGACGACCCGAATCTGCTGTTCGTCAATGCGGGCATGGTCCCCTTCGTCCCGTTCTTCCTCGGTCAGCAGACACCGCCGTACAAGACGGCGACGAGCGTCCAGAAGTGCGTGCGCACCCTCGACATCGAGAACGTCGGTATCACCACCCGCCACAACACGTTCTTCCAGATGGCAGGCAACTTCTCGTTCGGCGACTACTTCAAGCGCGACGCCATTCGGCATGCCTGGTCGCTGTTGACCGACAGTGTCGAGGACGGCGGGTACGGGTTCGACCCCGAGCGGATCTGGGCCACTGCGTATCTCGACGACGACGAGGCCATCGAGCTCTGGAAGGAGATCGCAGGACTGCCCGACGAACGAATTCAACGTCGCGGAATGGCCGACAACTATTGGTCCATGGGCATTCCCGGGCCCTGTGGCCCGTGCTCGGAGATCTACTACGACCGCGGACCCGAGTTCGGTGCCGAGGGTGGTCCCGAGGCCGATGAGGACCGGTACATCGAGATCTGGAACCTCGTGTTCATGCAGAACGAACGCGGCAAGGGGATCAGCAAGGACGATTTCGAGATTCTCGGTCCGCTGCCGAAGCAGAACATCGACACCGGCATGGGCGTCGAGCGCGTCGCATTCCTACTGCAGGGCGTGGACAACGTCTACGAGACCGACCTCGTCCGACCGGTCATCGCCAAGGCCGAGGAGCTCTCGGGACGCGCCTACGGTGCGAATCACGAGGACGACGTCCGCTTCCGGGTCATCGCCGATCACGCGCGCACCGCCGCGCTGCTCATCTCGGACGGCGTCAACCCCGGCAACGACGGCCGCGGCTACGTGCTGCGCCGGTTGCTGCGCCGCATCGTGCGATCGGCACGGCTGCTCGGAGCACCCGACGAGACGATGGCGCAGTTCATCACCGTCGTGCGCGACACGATGGCCGAGTCCTACCCGAACCTCGTCACCGACTTCGATCGAATTCTCACCGTCGCCGTGGGGGAGGAGACCGCGTTTCTCAAGACACTCACCTCGGGTTCACGGCTGTTCGAGGGTGCCGCCGAGGCAGTCAAGGCGTCGGGTGCGAAGAAGATCGGCGGCGCAGAAGCGTTCGCACTGCACGACACCTACGGGTTCCCGATCGATCTGACGCTCGAAATGGCCGCCGAGGCGGGGTTGTCGGTCGACGAGGACGGATTCCGGTCGCTGATGGCCGAGCAGCGCAACCGGGCCAAGGACGACGCTCGCGCCCGTAAGCACGCACACGCCGACCTGACGGTCTACAAGGACTTCGTCGACGGTTCGCCGACCGAGTTCACCGGATTCGACGAACTCGGTTCCGACGCAACGGTGTTGGCGTTGATCTCCAACGGCGTCCGGGTTCCGACCGCGGTTGCGGGGGAGCGGATCGAGATCATTCTCGACCGCAGCCCTCTCTACGCCGAGTCCGGTGGCCAGATCGCCGACATCGGCACCATCACCGCGCCCGGGCTCTCGGTCAAGGTCGACGACGTGCAGAAGATCGCCAAGAAGCTCTGGACTCACAAGTCCGTGGTCGAGTCGGGGCAGATCACCGAGGGCGACACCGTCCACGTCGACGTCGATCACGCCTGGCGCAAGGGTGCGACGCAGGGCCACTCCGGTACCCACATGGTGCACGCGGCCCTGCGACAGGTCCTCGGTCCGAACGCGACGCAGGCGGGTTCGTTGAACAAGCCCGGCTACCTTCGATTCGATTTCTCGTGGCAGGGCGCGCTCTCGGAGGCGCAGCGCGACGACATCGAGAACGTCGCCAACGACGCGGTCGGCTCGGACTTCGCGGTCAACACCCTGGTCACCGACCTCGACAGCGCCAAGAAGATGGGCGCGATGGCCCTGTTCGGCGAGAACTACGGCGACGAGGTGCGGGTGGTCGAGATCGGCGGACCGTTCTCGATGGAACTGTGCGGTGGTACGCACGTGCAGCACTCGTCGCAGATCGGACCGGTCACCATTCTCGGTGAATCGTCCGTCGGCTCCGGAGTGCGCCGCGTCGAAGCATTCGTCGGCCTCGACTCCTACCGCTACCTCGCCAAGGAACGCGCGCTGCTGGCCGGCATCGCGTCCTCGCTGAAGGTTCCGTCCGAGGAGGTCCCGGCGCGCATCGAGACCTTGGTCGAGCGCCTGCGGGTCGCGGAGAAGGAACTCGACGCCGTCAAGGCCGCCGCTGTGCTGGCCTCGGCAGGTGAGTTCGTCGGCAAGGCCGAGCGATTCGGTGACGTGCGAGCGGTGGTTGCCCGAGCACCGGAGGGTGTCGGCGGTAACGATCTGCGCACCCTGGTGACCGACATTCGAGGACGGCTGGGCACCGATCCGGCCGTGGTGGTGCTGTTCGGCACCGTGAGCGGCAAGGTCCCGTTCGTGGTCTCGGCCAACAAGGCAGCTCAGGATGCAGGCGTCGCGGCAGGCGATCTGGTGGCGGCCTTCGGTCCGAGCATCGGTGGCCGAGGCGGCGGCAAGCCCGAGTTGGCCCAGGGATCGGGATCGGACGTCGCCGGAATCGACGCCGGTATCGACGCCGCTCGGGCTCGACTGACCGAACTCACGACCCACTGACGATCGTGGTGACTCAGGGGCGTGGCCCCGATCGGCCCGGTGCCGACGATCCCGGACGTGGCCGTCGTATCGGCATCGACGTCGGCAGCGTCCGCATCGGCATCGCCGCGAGCGATCCGGACGGTGTGCTGGCCACGCCGGTCGAGACCGTGCCGCGCTCGAAGATCAAGGGTCCCGACGCGCCGGACGTGGTGCGAGTGGCGGAGATCGTCGCCGAGTACGAGGCAGTCGAGATCGTGATCGGGCTTCCGCGAACGCTGCGCGGAGAACGCGGCAGCGCCGTCGAGGCAGCCGAGAGATTCGGCCGTTCCCTCTACCGGCGGTTGGGTGGTGTTCCGATTCGGATGGCCGACGAGCGACTGACTACCGTGAGCGCATCGCGTGCGTTACGGGACAGTGGAGTGCGAGCCAAGAACCAACGATCGGTGATCGATCAGGCTGCGGCGGTGGCGATACTGCAGGGGTGGCTCGACGAGCGCCGCGCCGTATCGGATCGTGCAGCGACGAATTCAGGATCGACGGAGGTCGACGAGTGAACTACCAAGGGCCCGATCGGGACCGCCGAGACGCGCGCGCGGACGAGGCGCACACCGACCCGATCGGCTATTCGGTGGACGAGGGCAGCGAGTTCCACCGCAGCCTCCACGGCCATCCGCAGCGGCAGGAGCCGCACCCACGGGCCTCTCGTCACGGCGATCGCGAGCCCGATCGCGAGGCCGAGCGCCCAGCGGTGCCCCAGGAGGTCGGACGCAGCCGTGCTGCGAGCCGCAAGGACCGAGCCGCGTCCAGCCGCAAGCGTCGCGGCCGCTTGGTGGCTGCGGTGCTCGGGCTCGTGTTGATCGTGGCAGTGGCAGGCGGAGGGTATTTCGCGGTGAACAAGTTCGGCAATCGCACGACACCGAACGCGGACTTCGCCGCAGGCTCACCGGGGGACGGCGTGGTGATTCAGGTTCATCCGAACGACACCGCGCAACAGATCGGTACCCAGGCAGCGGACAAAGGTGTCGTGGCCAGCTCGGGGGCGTTCCTCGAAGCAGCGCTGTCGAACAACGCCATCACCTCGGTTCAACCCGGCTTCTATCTGCTCGCCAGCAACGTGCCTGCCTCGCAGGCCGTCTCCGAACTGGTCGACCCCGCGTCCCGAGTGGGCAACATGGTGATCTCCGAGGGCCGCCAGTTGCACGACGCTCGCGACGTGAACACCGGTGCGGTCAAGAAGGGCATCTACACCCTGATCTCCGAGGCCAGCTGCGTGGACCGAACCGGCAGTGGAACCCCCACCTGCGTGAGCTACGACGACCTCAACGCGGCCGGAGCTGTGGACGACCCGGCCGCCCTGGGCGTGCCCGACTGGGCCACCGATCGCGTCGAAGGAGTCCCGGACCGCGATCGCCAGCTCGAGGGCCTGATCGCCGCGGGTACCTGGGACTTCGATCCCAGCGCGGCACCGACCGACATCCTCGAGCAGTTGGTGTCCGAGAGTGCCACCCGCTACGAGGACACCGGAATTCTCACCGCGGGCGCCAACTCCGGGCTGACTCCGTACGACACCCTCGTCGCTGCGTCGCTCGTCGAACGTGAGTCCCTGCCCCAGGACTTCAGCAAAGTGGCCCGGGTGATTCTCAATCGCCTCGCCGTACCGCAGAAGCTCGAGTTCGACTCGACGGTCAACTACTCGCTCGACACGACCGAGGTGGCCACCACCGACGCCGACCGCGCCCGCGTCACCCCGTGGAACACCTATGCCAGCGAAGGGCTGCCGGCAACCCCGATCTCCTCGCCGAGTATCGGTGCGGTGCAGGCGGTCGAGATGCCCGCCGACGGTGACTGGTTGTACTTCGTGACCATCAACCAGGCGGGCGAAACCCTGTTCACCCGCAGTTACGAGGAACACCTGGCCAACATCACCAAGGTCGAGGGTGGCTTCCTCGACAGCGGCCGCTGACGTGCGCGCCGCGGTGCTGGGAAGCCCCGTCGAACACTCGAAGTCGCCGGTGCTGCACTGCGCTGCGTACCGCGCGCTCGGCCTGACCGACTGGACCTACGAGCGCATTGACTGCACCGGTGAGCAGTTGCCCGGCCTGCTCGACGGTTTCGGCCCCGAATGGGTCGGCGTTTCGGTCACCATGCCGGGCAAGGTTGCCGCTCTGGAGTACGCGACCGAACGCACCGCGCGTGCAGTTCTGGCCGGCTCGGCGAACACCCTGGTGCGGACCGCGTCGGGCTGGCGCGCCGACTGCACGGACGTCGACGGAATCGTGGGTGCACTGCGCGACGCCGGAGTCGCGGACCTGTCCGGTAGCACCGTGACGGTGGTCGGTGCCGGGGGAACGTCGAGGCCGGCGATCGTGGCGCTGGCCGGGCTCGGAGCGGCTGCGGTCACCGTGGTCGCGCGGTCGGCCGAGCGCGCCCGGGACACACTGGACTGCGCCGTTACCGCGGGAATGCGCGCGGAGTTCGTGAACATGACAGACCCTCGTCTCGCCACTGTCGCAGCGGCCTCGGCGGTACTGGTGAGCACCGTTCCGGCGGCCGGAGCGGCCGACATCGCGTCGGATCTCGCCCATGCGCCGCTGGTACTCGACGCCATCTACGATCCCTGGCCGACGCCCCTGGCAGCTGCCGTGGAGGCGGCCGGTGGAACCGTCATCAGCGGATTGTCGATGCTGCTCAACCAGGCCTACGGGCAGGTGGAGCAATTCACCGGCAAGCCGGCACCACGAGCCATCATGCGGGACGCTCTGGCCACCGTGCGGTGAGTTTCGTCCGCCGATAGTCCACGGGCTGCGAGTTGTCCACAGGTCGTGAGTTGTCCACAGGGCAATCTGCCACCTGGGCTTTCGTCACAGCCGGCCGCCACCGCGATGCAACCCTTCGATCATGATGGGTCTGTGTGTCGCGGTCGTGGTCGGCGCCGCCGCGGGGATGACGATTCGCCGCTGCCTGGCCCGATGGAATCCTCGGCTCCTGCCGTTGCTGTCTGCGATCGGGACCGGATGGGTCTGGTGGCGGTTCGGCGGCTCCGAGTACGCGTTCTCGTTGTGCATAACGACGTGGTGGTTCGCCGCTCTCAGCGCCGTCGACCTGCAGCGACGCCGGTTGCCGAACGTCTTGACCGTCCCCGGAGCGATCGTGGTGACGATCGCGCTCGTGGTCACCGGCTCGGCGAGCGCAGTGCTCGGCGGCGCTCTGCTGTTCGCGATTTACCTGGTCGTTCACCTTCTCGCGCCCGCCGCGTTCGGCGCGGGGGACGTCAAACTCGCCTGGTCGGTCGGCTCGATCGCATGCGTGGGCGGCGGAGAAGGATGGGCGATCGCCGCAGTGGCGGCACCGGTGGTAACTGCCGTGGTGGGGTCGGTCGTCGCGGCGTTCGGGCACGGGCGCGCGCGCATCGCGCACGGCCCGTCCATGTGCGCGGCCACCCTGCTGGCATCCGCGGCGTCACTGGCGTGAAAAGATGTTCGAGTGCTGCGCTGGATAACTGCCGGAGAATCCCACGGACCCGCTCTCGTCGCCATCCTCGAAGGAATGGTCGCGGGAGTAGAGGTGACCTCGGACGACATTGCCTCTCAACTCGCGCGCCGTCGCCTCGGCTACGGCCGTGGTGCCCGCATGAAGTTCGAGGCCGACAAAGTGACCCTCACCGGCGGTGTCCGACACGGACGCACCATGGGCGGGCCGGTTGCGATCGAGGTCGGCAACACCGAGTGGCCCAAATGGGAGCAGGTGATGTCGGCCGACCCCGTCGACGACGCAGTGCTCGCGGATCTTGCGCGCAACTCTCCGTTGACCCGGCCGCGGCCCGGTCATGCCGACTTCTCCGGAATGCTCAAGTACGGATTCGACGACGCTCGTCCGGTGCTCGAACGCGCCAGCGCTCGTGAGACCGCCGCCCGGGTCGCCATCGGCACTGTCGCCCGTCTGTTCCTGAAGCAGGCGTTCGGCGTCGACGTCGTGTCCCATGTGATCTCGATCGGTGCGTCCGACCCCTATGTCGGACCGCCGCCCGCAGGTGCCGACCTCGACGCGATCGACGCCTCCCCGGTTCGCGCGTTCGACAAGGCCGCCGAGGAGTCGATGATCGCCGAGATCGAAGCCGCGAAGAAGGACGGCGACACCCTCGGCGGCGTCGTCGAGGTCGTCGTGCACGGCCTACCCGTCGGCCTCGGATCGTTCGTCTCCGGAGAACGCAAACTCGACGCCAGACTCGCCGCAGCACTGATGGGTATCCAGGCCATCAAAGGGGTCGAGATCGGGGACGGCTTCGAGACCGCGCGCCGACGCGGAAGCGTCGCCCACGACGAGATCAAGCCGGGCCCGGACGGTGTGTTGCGCTCGACCAACCGCGCAGGCGGCATCGAGGGCGGTATGACCAACGGTGAGGCACTGCGAGTGCGGGCGGCGATGAAGCCCATCTCGACGGTTCCGCGTGCGCTGGCAACGGTCGACATGACGACCGGTGACGAGGCAGTGGCCATTCATCAGCGCTCGGACGTATGCGCTGTTCCGGCTGCAGGCGTCGTCGCGGAGACCATGGTCGCCCTGGTGGTCGCGCAGGCAGCGTTGGAGAAGTTCGGTGGGGACTCGCTGGCGGAGACGACGAGCAACGTCGACCACTACGTGAAGGGCACCGCCGCCCGACCTCCACGATGACCCCGTACGCGGTCCTCGTCGGACCGCCGGGAGCAGGGAAGTCGACGATCGGTCGACGGCTGGCACAGGCGCTGGACCTGGACCTGTTCGACACCGACGTGGCCATCGAGCGAGACACCGGTCGCACGATCGCCGACATCTTCTCGCACGACGGCGAACCGGCGTTTCGGCAGATCGAGGAGCGGATAGTCGCCGGTGCTCTGGCATCGCACGACGGGATCGTCTCCCTCGGCGGTGGTGCCGTGCTGTCGCCCGCGACCCGCGCCCTACTGTCCGGGCACACCGTGGTGTACCTGGAGATCAGTGTGGCCGAGGGGCTTCGGCGAACCGGTGCGAACACGGTTCGGCCGCTGCTCGCGGGCCCCGACCCGCGTGCGAAGTACCAGCAACTGATGCGTCATCGGCGACCTCTCTATCGTTCGGTGGCCACGGTGCGAGTGCGCACCGACAGTCGCAGCCCCGCTCGGGTCGTGGGTCAGTTGGTGGCGAAGCTGACGGCGATCGCCCCTGTTCCCGGGCGCGATGCGAACGAGAGAAACCCCCAGTAGATGAAGGTGATTCGATGACAGAGCCCGTGCGCGTCCAGGTCGAGACAGCCAACCCGTACCCGGTGATCATCGGCCGAGGTCTGTTGACGGACCTCGTCGACGAGCTCGCCGGAACGGCCACCGTGGCGATCTTCCACCAACCTCCGCTGGCCGAGACCGCGGAGGCTGTGCGAGCTGCGTTGGCGGACAAGGGAATCGACGCTCACCGCATCGAGATCCCGGATGCCGAGGACGGCAAGGATCTGGCAGTGGCGGGGTTCTGCTGGGAGGTTCTCGGTCGAATCGGTCTCACCCGCAGCGACGCCATCGTCAGTCTGGGTGGCGGCGCGGCAACGGACCTGGCCGGCTTCGTTGCCGCGACCTGGATGCGCGGAGTCCGTATCGTCCACGTGCCGACGACGCTGCTGGCCATGGTCGACGCGGCCGTGGGCGGCAAGACCGGCATCAACACCGATGCGGGCAAGAACCTCGTCGGCTCGTTCCACGAACCGGCCGCCGTGTTGATCGATCTGGCGACGCTCGAGACCGTGCCGAAGAACGAGATCGTCTCGGGCCTGGCCGAGGTGATCAAGACCGGGTTCATCGCCGATCCGAAGATCCTGGACATCATCGAGGCGGATCCTGCCGCAGCGCTGGATCCGACCGGCGACGTGCTGCCGGAGCTGATCAGGCGCTCGGTCGAGGTCAAGGCGAAGGTCGTGGCGGCGGATCTGCGCGAGTCGAACCTGCGCGAGATTCTGAACTACGGGCACACGCTCGCGCACGCCATCGAGCGGCGGGAGCAGTACCGTTGGCGCCACGGTGCCGCGGTGTCGGTCGGTCTGGTGTTCGCGGCCGAGCTCGGACGCCTGGCCGGACGCCTGGACGACGCCACGGCCGACCGCCACCGTTCGATTCTCGAATCGGTCGGCTTGCCGGTCACCTACGACGAGCACGCGTTCTCGGATCTGCTCAAGGGCATGCAGACGGACAAGAAGAACCGGGCCGGGCTGTTGCGGTTCGTGGTTCTGGACGGTCTCGCCAAGCCCGGACGGCTCGAGGGGCCGGACCCGGCACTGCTCGTCGCCGCATTCTCCGCGGTCGGTCGCGAGGCCCCGGCCGCAGGTGGGTCGGCCATTCTGTTGTGACCTCGTGAGAGGCGACTCGGGTACGGACGAAGAACGGGCGGTGTGGGGGAGTCAGGAACCGTCGGCGCTGCCGTGACGTCCACGCTTGTCCAGACGCGGCTTGCCGTCTGCGTCCACCGCCGAGAACACCTCGGTGTCGGCTTCGCCGTGCTCGGAGGCCCACTGAGTTTCGGACCGATGAGTTTCGGACCGCTGAGGTTCGGACCGCGCGGGTTCGGACTGCGTTGCCCCGCCCTGTCTCGACCGATTCTCCTGACCGGCGTTGACCAGCTGGCGGTCGTGCGCGCGTTCGGCGTCCGACGTGGCCAACTTCTTCTTGGCCTCGCGGTTGACGATCTGCCTTCCCGCGAACACCGCGATGCTCGCGGCGATGAAGATGGTGAGAATGGTGAACGCGGCTCCGGACGTCAACTCGAAGACCAGACCGTTCTGCCCCAGGCTGAAGTCGACGAAGAAGTCGACTATCCAGCTCAGGAGACCTCCGAGGAGCCCGCCGACCACTGCGGCCTTGAGCCAGACCATGGTGAGGTCCTCGCCGTCGTCGGGGTCGGGATGCTTGCGTCGGTCACGGATTCCGTCGATGCCGGCCCACACGATGATGACGAGCAGCACGAGGGCGTAGGCCACCCAGCGCAGTGCCGATCCGCTCAGCGGCCACATCGACACTGCTGCCCCCAGCAGCAGTCGAACGACGACGTTGACCAATCCCATACTTATGCCACGCACTGCCCACCCAGTCATGCGGCACAGCATATCCGCACGTCGAACTTTGTGTGTCGGGGCCCACAAGTTCGATGACCCGGTCGAGTCGAAGGGAGCGTGTGCCACGCCCGGTAATGTCGAAACCATGCCTGCCGATTTCGGTGCCCGTCGTGGTGCCCTACGAGAACTGTTGGCCGCCGACGGACTCGATTCGATGTTGATCACCGATCTTCTCAACGTCCGATACCTGACCGGTTTCACCGGCTCGAATGCCGTGTTGCTGGTCTCGGCGGCCGATTCGGCCGGCGACGAGGATCGGACGGTGATCTGCACCGACGGTCGGTACGTCACTCAGGTGGCCGAACAGGTCCCGGATCTGCGCGCCGAGATCGACCGGGCGTCGGCGGTGCATCTGCTTCGATCGTCGGTCGCGGGCAACACGGGTCGCGTGGGCTTCGAGAGCCACGTGGTGACAGTGGATGCACACCGCGCGTGGTCGGAGCTCGACGGTGCCGTGGAGTTGGTGCGCGCACCGGGTGTCGTGGAGTCGTTGCGCATGGTCAAGGACGAGTTCGAGGTGGGATTGCTCAGGGACGCCTGCCGCGCCGCCGACGACGCGCTGGCCGACCTGATCGGTGGGGGCGGGATCCGTGCAGGCCGGACCGAGCGTGAAGTCGCCCGCGAGTTGGAGTCGTCGATGCTCGACCACGGTGCCGATGCTGTGTCGTTCGAGACCATCGTCGCTGCCGGAGCCAATTCGGCGGTCCCGCATCACCGGCCGACCGATGCGGTGCTGGCCGACGGAGACTTCGTCAAGCTCGACTTCGGTGCACTCGTCGGCGGCTACCACTCGGACATGACTCGCACCTTCGTCATCGGGACTCCCGCGCAGTGGCAGCGCGATCTGTACGAGCTGGTGCAGCGGTCGCAGACAGCCGGTCGAGACGCTCTGGCTCCAGGGGTGACCACCGCATCGGTCGACGCTGCGTCGCGCTCTGTGATCGAGGATGCGGGGTACGGGGAGTACTTCCTGCACGGGCTCGGCCATGGCGTCGGCCTGGAAATCCACGAAGCGCCGGGAATCGCGAAGACGAGCACCGGTACACTGCTGAGCGGTGCAGCGGTCACCGTCGAGCCGGGTGTCTACTTCTCCGGTCGCGGCGGCGTTCGGATCGAGGACACACTCGTCGTTCGCGACGGGGGTCCGGAACTGCTCACCCTGACAAGCAAGGAACTCACGTCCGTCTAGCGCGCGGGCTGGAGCGAATCCAAGCACGTGACCGACGGCGCGTCACGCGCACAAACGATTGAGGAGACGCGAAGCAAGTGGCTTCCACCAGCGATTTCAAGAACGGACTGGTTCTCAACTTGGAGAACCAGCTGTGGTCGATCATCGAATTCCAGCACGTCAAGCCGGGTAAGGGGCCCGCATTCGTGCGGACCAAGCTCAAGAACGTGCTCTCGGGCAAGGTCGTCGACAAGACGTTCAACGCCGGTGTGAAGGTCGAGACCGCAACGGTCGACCGTCGCGACATGACGTACCTCTACCACGACGGTAGCGACTACGTGTTCATGGACGCCGACACCTACGACCAGCTCTCGATCGGTGAGGCAACCGTCGGTGACGGCGCACGCTTCCTGCTCGAGAACCTGCGCGTGCAGGTCGCCATGCACGAGGGCGTTCCGCTGTACGTCGAGCTTCCCGTCACCGTCGAGCTCGAGGTCAAGCACACCGACCCCGGCCTGCAGGGTGATCGCTCCACCGGTGGCACCAAGCCGGCAACCCTCGAGACCGGAGCCGAGATCTCGGTGCCGCTGTTCATCAACACCGGCGACAAGCTCAAGGTCGACTCGCGTGACGGAAACTACCTCGGGCGTGTGAACTCCTAACGTGTCATCGAAGAAGTCGACCTCCTCCGCCTCGCAGAACGGTGCCCCCGGTGCGAAGAAGCTGGGTGCGCGCCACAAGGCCCGCAAGCGCGCGGTGGACTTTCTGTTCGAGGCGGAGGCGCGCAACGTCGATCCGGTGAACCTCACCACCGAGCGAATCGAACTCGCGCGCGGCGACGACACCATCGCTCCCGTCAGCGACTACACCTCGACCCTGGTCGAGGGCGTCGCCGAGAATCTCGATCGCCTCGACGGCGTGATCGCCGATCACCTCAAGGACTGGACGCTCACCCGTCTGCCCGCAGTGGACAGGGCCATCCTGCGCGTCGCGGTGTGGGAGTTGTTCCACGCCACCGATGTTCCACCGGTCGTGGCCGTCGACGAAGCCGTCGAGCTGGCCAAGCAGTTGTCCACCGACGATTCGCCCGGCTTCGTCAACGGCGTACTGGGTCAGATCGTCCTCGTCGCGCCGCAGGTACGCGCCGCGGCCGCGGCGGTCTCGAGCCGTACGCAAACCGACGCGTCCGGTGAGGCATCGGTCGACGCCGAGCAGTGATCGACCGGTCGACGCCCGTGTGACCGAACGCTCTGCGAGCCTGCTGGTCGTGGTTCGCAGAGCGTTGCTAGGCTCTACGCAGTTGTTGTCAGACATCCTTTAACGATCCGTCCAGAGAGGCGGAGAAGGAGGTCGTAGTTTGCCTGCGCCCGAAAGCTCGTCCGCGAACCCCGCCGTTCGCGAATTGCTGTCCTCGGCCGATGTGGGGCGCACCATCTCCCGCATGGCCCACCAGATCATCGAGAAGACGGCCCTCGACGCCGCCGACTCGCCGCGCGTGGTGCTCCTCGGCATTCCCACCCGCGGGACCACGTTGGCGGAACGTCTCGCCGAACGTATCGAGGCATTCTCCGGAGTACGCCCCCCGCTGGGTTCTCTCGACATCACCCTCTACCGCGACGATCTGCGAAACAAGCCGCACCGTCCGCTCGAGCGTACGTCGGTGCCCGCAGGCGGTGTCGACGACGCACTCGTGGTGCTTGTCGACGACGTGCTGTTCTCCGGCCGAACCGTGCGATCTGCGCTCGACGCCCTCCGTGACCTCGGTCGCCCCCGCGCCGTGCAGCTCGCAGTCCTGATCGACCGCGGCCACCGCGAGCTTCCGCTTCGGGCGGACTACGTCGGCAAGAACGTCCCCACAGCGCGCACCGAGGACGTGTCGGTGTTGCTCTCCGAACACGACGGCCGCGACGGGGTCAGCCTGTCCGAGGGAGGATCCGCTCGATGAAGCATCTGCTCTCGGTCGCCGACCTGACGGCCGAATCGGCCACCGAACTCCTCGACGAAGCCGAACGATTCGAGCAGGCGCTTCTCGGCCGCGAAGTCAAGAAGCTCCCGACATTGCGCGGACGCACCATCATGACGGTGTTCTTCGAGAACTCGACACGTACCCGCGTCTCGTTCGAGGTCGCAGGCAAGTGGATGAGCGCCGACGTCATCAACGTCAGCGCCAGCAGCTCGTCGGTGTCGAAGGGGGAGTCGCTCCGCGACACCGCGATGACGCTGCGCGCCGCCGGAGCCGATGCGCTGATCGTCAGGCACCCGGCATCCGGTGCCGCACATCAGATCGCCCAATGGACCGCCGATCAGGGCACCGGCAGCACCACCGATGGTCGTTCCGCAGGCTCCACTCCCGGCCTCGTCGGTCGTTCCGCAGGCTCCACTCCTGGCCTCATTGGTCGTTCCGCAGGCTCCACTCCTGGAGGTGGCCCCGCGGTGATCAATGCAGGCGACGGCACGCACGAACACCCCACCCAGGCTCTGCTCGACGCCTTGACGGTGCGCCAACGACTCGGCGACATCGCCGGCCGTCGGATCGCGATCGTCGGCGACATCCTGCACAGCCGGGTGGCGCGCTCGAATGCGATCCTGCTGGCCACGCTCGGTGCCGAGGTGGTGCTGATCGCACCACCGACCCTGCTGCCCGTCGGAGTGACCGGCTGGCCGGTGCGGGTCTCGCACGACATCGACGCCGAACTTCCCGGACTGGATGCGGTGCTGATGCTCAGAGTGCAGGCCGAGCGGATGAACGGCGGATTCTTCCCCTCCGCTCGTGAGTACTCGATCACGTACGGGCTCTCGCAGCGCAGGCTCGACCTGCTGCCCGAGCATGCCGTCGTACTGCACCCCGGTCCGATGCTGCGCGGTATGGAGATCGCGTCCTCGGTGGCCGACTCTCCGAAAACTGCAGTCCTGCAACAGGTTACGAATGGAGTTCACGTGCGGATGGCGGTGCTGTTCCGATTGCTGGTCGGTTCGGACGGGGGTGCGTCGTGACCGCACCTGCGACCTCCGTTCTGCTGCGCGGCGTGCTGCTGTACGGCGAGGGCCCCGAGACCGACGTCCTGATCGCCGGTGAGGAGATCGCGGGGATCGGCTCGGACCTCGACGCCGACGGAGCCGAGGTCGTCGACGCCCGCGGCCAGATACTGCTGCCGGGATTCGTCGACATGCACACGCACCTGCGCGAGCCCGGCCGCGAGGACACCGAAACGATCGAATCCGGTTCGGCCGCAGCAGCTCTGGGCGGCTACACCGCGGTGTTCGCGATGGCGAACACCGACCCGGTCGCCGACTCGGTGGTGGTGACCGACCACGTATGGCGTCGGGGGCAGGAAGTCGGTCTCGTCGACGTCCACCCCGTCGGAGCGATCACCGTCGGATTGAAGGGCAAGCAGCTCGCCGAGATGGCCACGATGGCCGCGGGAATCGGCCGGGTGAAGATGTTCTCCGACGACGGCCACTGCGTCGACGATCCACTGATCATGCGTCGGGCGCTGGAGTACTCGAGTTCCCTCGGTGTGCTCATCGCTCAGCACGCCGAGGAGCCCCGGCTCACCGTCGGTGCCGTCGCACACGAGGGGCCGACGGCGGCGCGCCTCGGACTGGCCGGTTGGCCGCGTGCGGCCGAGGAATCGATCGTGGCACGCGACGCCCTGCTGGCTCGTGACGCAGGTGCGCGGGTGCACATCTGTCACGCATCCACTGCAGGCACCGTCGAGTTGATGAAATGGGCACGCGGACAGGGCATTTCGATCACCGCCGAGGTCACCCCGCATCACCTGCTGCTCGACGATTCGCGGCTAGAGACGTACGACGCGATCAACAAGGTGAACCCACCACTGCGCGAGAAGTCCGATGTCGACGCCCTGCGCAAGGGCTTGGCCGACGGTGTGATCGATTGTGTGGCAACCGATCACGCTCCGCATGCCGAGCAGGACAAGTGCTGTGAGTTCTCGATCGCCCGTCCCGGAATGCTCGGGCTCGAAACGGCACTGTCCATCGTCGTCGACACGATGGTGACCCCGGGACTGCTCGATTGGCGCGGCGTGGCGCGGGTGATGAGCGAGCGTCCCGCCCAGATCGTCGGATTGGCCGATCAGGGACGGCCCATCGAGGTCGGTGAGATCGCCAACCTCACGCTGGTGGACCCGAAAGCGAGCTGGACGGTCTCCGGCAAGAAGCTGGCCAGCGTCGCACACAACACGCCGTTCGAGGACATGAGCTTCTCCTCGAAGGTGACCACGACGGTGCTGCGCGGGCGAATCACCGTCCGCGACGGAGCCGTGGCGAACAGAGCGGGAGAGTAGAGCCGTGGACAGAGTTCTCATCGTCATCGGATTCATCCTGTTCTGGGCGCTGATGATCGCGCTGATCTTCTGGGGTTGGCGAGGACGGCAGAAGCGCCAGGAAGAGCGAATCGGTGACTTCCCGGCCGTGCCGGACGATCTGGGAGCAACCCTCGTCGAGCCGAGCACCGGCCTGTACGTCGGCAGCACCATCGCTCCGAGCTGGCAGGACCGCATCGCCGTCGGCGACATCGGCCACCGGTCCACCGGTGAACTGTCCCGACACGAGAAGGGCATCCTGCTCGACCGAGACGGTGAATCTCCCATCTGGATCCCGGCGGAATCGATCCGCGCGATCCGTACCGAACGCGGGTTGGCAGGCAAGGTCATGACCAAGGACGGGCTCCTGGTCATTCGCTGGGAGCTGCCGACGGGGACCGAGATAGACACCGGCTTCCGGGCCGACGACAAGCAGATCTACCCGGTGTGGACAGCGAGTTCCACCGGAGAAACCAAGGAGGAAACCGCGTGAGCAGCGCAGTTCTTGTTCTGGAGGACGGCCGGACATTCCGCGGCACCACATTCGGCGCACAGGGGCGCACCCTCGGCGAGGCCGTGTTCTGCACCGGAATGACCGGGTACCAGGAGACTCTCACCGACCCGAGCTATCACCGACAGATCGTCGTC
This sequence comes from Rhodococcus sp. 05-339-2, assembly GCF_002258965.1. Classification (NCBI taxonomy): domain Bacteria; kingdom Bacillati; phylum Actinomycetota; class Actinomycetes; order Mycobacteriales; family Nocardiaceae; genus Rhodococcus; species Rhodococcus sp. 05-339-2. The sequence goes on along the minus strand of NZ_NOYW01000018.1, from coordinate 346,862 downwards.
GCGACTGCGCCGCAGATCGGTAACACCGGCTGGAACCAGGAGGACGGTGAAGCCGCAAGCGCGCAGGATCCCAACAAGATCTGGGTCGCCGGCTACGTCGTCCGAGATCCGGCACGCCGCACCTCGAGTTGGCGCTCCACCGGAACGCTGCAGGACCAGCTCGAGGCGCAGAACGTCGTCGGCATCGCCGGAATCGACACGCGAGCCCTGGTCCGACACCTGCGCACCCGCGGGTCCATGCGTGCGGGAGTGTTCTCGGGCGACGCCCTCGGCACCTCCGACGAGATGCTCGCGCAGGTGGTCGGTCAGCCGTCGATGCTCGGTGCCGACCTCGCCGGTGAAGTGACCACCGGAGCCGGCTACACCATCGAGCCGACCGGGGATGCTCGATTCACCGTCGTCGCAGTCGATCTCGGTATCAAGACCAACACCCCGCGGATGTTCGCCGAGCGCGGTATCCGCGTGCACGTGGTGCCGTCGAACACCACCATCGAGCAGGTTCTGGAACTGAACCCCGACGGTGTCTTCCTGTCGAACGGACCAGGCGACCCGGCCACGGCCGACACCAGCGTTGCACTGACCAGGCAAGTGCTCGAGCGTGAGCTGCCGCTGTTCGGTATCTGCTTCGGAAACCAGATCTTCGGGCGCGCACTCGGCCGTGGCACCTACAAGATGAAGTTCGGCCACCGCGGGATGAACATCCCGGTCATCGAGCACACCACCGGCCGCATCGCGATCACCGCGCAGAACCACGGATTCGCACTCGAAGGCGAAGCGGGCGAGGAGTTCGACACCGACTTCGGCCGAGCCCGGATCAGTCACACCTGCGCCAACGACGGCACCGTCGAGGGCGTCGAGCTGATCGGCGGTAGCGCCTTCTCCGTGCAGTACCACCCCGAGGCCGCGGCCGGTCCACACGACGCCGCCTACCTCTTCGACCGTTTCACCAGCGTCCTTCAGGAGAAGAAGTAATGCCACGCCGCACAGACCTGAACCACGTCCTGGTCATCGGATCCGGCCCGATCGTCATCGGTCAGGCCTGCGAGTTCGACTACTCCGGCACCCAGGCCTGCCGAGTGCTGCGCGAGGAAGGACTGCGGGTCAGCCTCGTCAACTCCAACCCCGCGACGATCATGACCGACCCCGAGTTCGCCGACGCCACCTACGTCGAGCCGATCACGGCGGAGTTCATCGAGAAGATCTTCGCCCGCGAAGCCGAGCAGGGTCACCCCATTCAGGCAGTGCTCGCCACTCTGGGTGGACAGACGGCGCTCAATGCCGCTGTTGCGCTGCACGATCAGGGCATTCTCACCAAGTACGGCGTCGAGCTGATCGGTGCCGACTTCGACGCCATCCAGCGCGGCGAGGATCGGCAGAAGTTCAAGGACATCGTGGCCAAGGTCGGTGGCGAGTCCGCCAAGTCGGCCGTCTGCTACACGATGGACGAGGTCCGCGAGACCGTCGCCGAGCTCGGCTTCCCTGTGGTCGTACGTCCGTCGTTCACGATGGGCGGTCTCGGTTCGGGGTTGGCGTACAACGACGAGGACCTGACCCGGATCGCCGGCGGCGGACTTGCGGCCTCGCCCACGGCGAACGTCCTCATCGAGGAGTCCATCCTCGGCTGGAAGGAATACGAGCTCGAGCTGATGCGCGACGGCCGCGACAACGTGGTCATCGTGTGTTCCATCGAGAACGTGGACCCCGTCGGCGTGCACACCGGCGACTCGGTGACCGTCGCCCCGGCCATGACGCTGACCGACCGCGAATACCAGAAGATGCGCGACCTCTCAATCGACATCCTGCGTGAGGTGGGCGTCGACACCGGCGGCTGCAACATCCAGTTCGCGATGGACCCGGCGGACGGTCGCCTCGTCGTCATCGAGATGAACCCGCGTGTGTCACGCTCGTCGGCGCTGGCGTCCAAGGCAACCGGTTACCCGATCGCGAAGATGGCGGCCAAGCTGGCCATCGGCTACACCCTCGACGAGATCGTCAACGACATCACCCGCGAGACCCCGGCGTGCTTCGAGCCGACCCTGGACTACGTGGTCGTCAAGGCTCCGCGGTTCGCGTTCGAGAAGTTTCCCGGTGCCGACGGCACGCTGACCACGACGATGAAGTCCGTCGGCGAGGCGATGTCGATCGGCCGCAACTTCACCGAGGCCTTCGGCAAGGTGATGCGCTCGCTCGAAACCAAGCGCGCGGGCTACTGGACCGGCCCCGAGGTCGAGGCAGAGAGCCTGGAGGCGTTGCTCGAGGATCTGTCCGTTCCTCAGGACGGTCGGATGTACGGGATCGAGAAGGCCTTCGCGATGGGTGCCACCCTCGAGCAGCTGTTCGAGGCGACCAAGATCGACCCGTGGTTCCTCGACCAGTTCCAGCAGATCCACGAACTCGGCGTTCAGGTTCGCGAGGCGGCCGAATTCGACGAGGCGCTGCTGCGCCAGGCGAAGTATCACGGTCTCTCCGACCGCCAGATCGCGGCTCTGCGCCCCGAACTCGACGGTGAGGACGGTGTGCGGGCGCTCCGTACCGAGCTCGGTGTGCATCCGGTCTACAAGACGGTCGACACCTGCGCCGCCGAGTTCGAGGCAAAGACGCCGTACCACTACGGCACCTACGAGCTCGACCCAGAAGCCGAATCCGAGGTCGCCCCGCAGCCGGACCGCCCCAAGGTGCTCATCCTCGGCTCGGGTCCCAACCGCATCGGCCAGGGCATCGAATTCGACTACAGCTGTGTGCACGCGGCGCAGACCCTGTCCGAGGCCGGTTACGAGACGGTGATGGTCAACTGCAACCCCGAAACCGTCTCCACCGACTACGACACCGCGGACCGCCTGTACTTCGAGCCACTGACCTTCGAGGACGTCCTCGAGGTGTACCGGGCCGAGGCGGCGTCGGGCACGGTGCGGGGCGTCATCGTCCAGCTCGGCGGGCAGACCCCGCTCGGGCTCGCCAAGCGGCTAAAGGCCGCAGGCGTCCCGATCGTCGGCACGTCGCCCGAGGCCATCGACCTCGCCGAGGATCGTGGCGAATTCGGCAAGGTGCTCGACGCAGCCGGACTGCCGGCAGCGAAGTACGGCACCGCGACGACGTTCGACGGAGCCCGTGAGATCGCCGCGGGGATCGGCTACCCGGTACTGGTGCGTCCGTCCTACGTTCTCGGCGGACGCGGCATGGAGATCGTGTACGACGAGGCCTCGCTCGCGACGTACATCTCCAACGCGACGGAGATCTCGGACGACCGGCCGGTGCTGGTCGACCGGTTCCTCGAAGACGCGGTCGAAATCGACGTCGACGCACTGTGCGACGGCACCGAGGTCTACATCGGCGGCATCATGGAGCACATCGAGGAGGCCGGTATCCACTCCGGCGACTCGGCGTGCGCGTTGCCGCCGATCACACTCGGCAAGACCGACATCGAGAACGTCCGGCGGTCCACCGAGGCTCTCGCGAAGGGCATCGGCGTGCGCGGCCTGCTCAATGTGCAGTACGCACTCAAGGACGACATCCTGTACGTTCTCGAGGCCAACCCGCGTGCGAGCCGCACGGTTCCGTTCGTCTCCAAGGCGACTGCGGTACAGCTCGCGAAGGCCTGCGCCCGAGTGATGCTGGGGGAGACCATCGCCGAGCTGCGGACCGCAGGCATCCTGCCCGAGACCGGAGACGGTGGCACCGTACCGGCCGGCGCCCCGATCGCGGTGAAGGAAGCGGTGTTGCCGTTCAACCGGTTCCGTCGTGCGGACGGAACCGGAGTGGACACTCTGCTCAGCCCGGAGATGAAGTCCACCGGTGAGGTGATGGGAATCGACTTCGATTTCGGTACCGCCTTCGCCAAGAGTCAGACCGCCGCCTACGGCTCGTTGCCTGCGGGCGGCGCGGTGTTCGTGTCGGTGGCCAACAAGGACAAGCGATCACTGATCTTCCCGGTGAAGCGACTCGCGGATCTGGGCTTCACGATTCTGGCGACCGAAGGCACTGCAGATGTGTTGCGGCGCAACGGAATCAAGTGTGAGCAGGTGTACAAGCAGTCCGGCGAGGACGTGCCGGAGGGGGAGCGGACCATCGTCGACCGGATACTCGCAGGTGACATCGCCATGGTGATCAACACCCCGTACGGCAACTCGGGCCCCCGCGTCGACGGGTACGAGATCCGTAGCGCCGCGGTGGCGCAGAACATTCCGTGCATCACCACGGTGCAGGGCGCGTCGGCAGCCGTGCAGGGCATCGAAGCCGGTATCGCCGGCGGAATCGGTGTTCGCTCGTTGCAGGATCTGCATGCGGGTCTGAAGCAGGGGCTGGGAGTGGAGCCTGCGGACCGACCCGATGGGCTGGGAGTGGAATGACGCACGATCGAAGTTGGTCGGATCGTCTGCGTTCGGCGGTCGCGGCGCGCGGTCGACTGTGTGTCGGTATCGATCCGCATCCGGCTCTGCTCGAGGCATGGGACCTACCACGCTCGGCGGACGGTCTCGAGGTGTTCGCCGAGCTGTGTGTCGAAGCGTTCGTCGGTGAGGTGGCGATCGTCAAGCCTCAGGTGGCGTTCTTCGAGGCCTACGGATCGGCCGGGTACGCGGTGCTCGAACGCACTGTCAGTGTGCTCAGGGACGCGGGCACCCTGGTGATCGCCGATGCGAAGCGCGGCGACATCGGCACCACGATGGATGCGTACGCGCAGGCCTGGCTCGAACCCGATTCGCCGCTGTCCTCCGATGCCGTCACGGTCTCGCCGTACCTGGGCTTCGATTCGCTCGGGGAGACCGTCGATCGAGCGGTGCGACACCGGCGCGGGCTGTTCGTGCTTGCCCGCACCTCGAATGCGGAGGGCTCGGCCCTGCAGCGGGCCGCGACGTCGAACGGTGGGTCGGTGGCTCAGTCGATCGTCGACGCCGCAGCCGCGCGCAATCGCGTCGATGCCGACACGGTGGGGATGGTCGTCGGTGCCACTCGTGATCACGGTCTCGACCTGTCGAACTACACCGGTCCGATTCTCGCGCCTGGTCTGGGAGCGCAGGGAGCAACCGTTGCCGATCTCGCGGAGATCTTCCGCGATTCGCGTGAGCTGTTGCTGCCCAACTCCTCTCGCGGTGTCCTGGCCGCTGGCCCGTCGGTGACGGCCTTGCGCGACGCGGCGACACGATTGCGCGACGAGATCGAAGCCGGTCTCGCATAGTCGATGCTGCGGCGCATCGGCGCTCGGGGGCGAGTTAGCGGTTCACGCGGGTCGTCGGTACGGTCGCTAACGCTGCCGACGAACAGTGCGGATCGCCAGTGCGCAGCGCTGATGACCGCGATCGGTGGCAGTGGAAGACCGATGGTCGACGTGCCGACAGCGATCGTGTGCGTCGTATCGCCCAGAAACGAGAAGACGGAGGAACCGACAGTGGCCCTTCCCCAGTTGACCCCCGAGCAGCGCGCCGCTGCCCTCGAGAAGGCCGCGATCGCCAGGAAAGCGCGCGCCGAACTCAAGGAGCGCCTCAAGCGCGGCGGTACCGACCTCAAGCAGGTGCTCAAGGACGCCGAGACGGACGAGATCCTCGGAAAGATGAAGGTCTCCGCGCTGCTCGAGGCCCTGCCGAAGGTGGGCAAGGTCAAGGCCGCGGAGTTGATGACGGAATTGGAGATCGCGCCAACCCGTCGACTGCGCGGTCTCGGTGATCGGCAGCGCAAGGCGCTGTTGACGAAGTTCGATTTCGAGGCCTGACGACGGTGAGTGACACTGCGGCGACATCGGTCCCGGAGAACGAGCGCGGCCGGTTGGTGGTGCTGTCCGGCCCCTCCGGCGTCGGCAAGTCCAGTGTCGTTCGGCTCGTGCGTGCGGCGCTGCCCGAGCTGGTCTTCAGCGTGTCGGTCACGACGCGATCGCCGCGGCCGGGCGAGGTGGACGGGCAGGATTACCACTTCGTCTCCGCCGGCGAGTTCGATCGAATGATCGCCGATGACGAGCTGCTCGAATGGGCGAGCATTCACGGTGGTCTGCAGCGGTCGGGAACTCCGGCCGCACCCGTCGAGGCCGCGCTGGAGGCGGGCAGCCCGGTGCTGCTCGAGCTCGATCTGGCCGGTGCCCGTGCCGTGCGGGTGTCCAAGCCCGAGGCCTTGTTGGTGTTCATGGCGCCACCGACATGGGACGACTTGGTCGCCCGTCTGGTCGGGCGCGCGACCGAGGAGAGCGCGGCCACCGAGCGGAGGTTGGAGACCGCACGGGTGGAATTGGCCGCACAGGACGAGTTCGACACCGTGGTTGTCAATACCGATGTCGACCATTCGTGCGAACAGTTGGTATCCTTGTTGGTCGGTAGGTCGTCGGTCGGCAACAGCTGACCAGTTTCACGGCGCACGAGGCCCCGACCAGCTAGTTCGTAGCACCAACGATGCAATTTCAGGAGATCATCAGTGAGCAGCATTTCAGCGGCCGTTTCCGACTTCGACGGACGCAGCGCTCTGCCGGCCTACGACACGCCGCTCGGCATCACCAATCCACCCATCGACGAGCTGCTCGCCCGCACCTCGTCCAAGTACGCCCTCGTGATCTACGCAGCCAAGCGTGCACGTCAGATCAACGACTACTACAACCAGCTCGGTGACGGCATCCTCGAATACGTCGGACCTCTCGTCGAGCCGGGTCTGCAGGAGAAGCCGCTGTCGATCGCTCTCCGCGAGATCCACGCGGATCTGCTCGAGCACACCGAAGGCGAATAAGAACCTCACAGAGGACATCTGACTTGCGCGTTGTCGTCGGAGTCGGCGGAGGTATCGCCGCCTACAAGAGTTGTTCGCTCATTCGCAGCTTCACCGAGAGTGGGCACGAGGTACGGGTGATTCCGACCGCGTCCGCTCTGGAGTTCGTCGGGCGTGCGACGTTCGAGGCGCTGTCCGGCCAACCGGTGCACACCGGGGTCTTCGCGGACGTGCCGGAGGTCCCGCACGTGCGCCTGGGTCAGGAGGCGGACCTCGTCGTCGTGGCCCCCGCCACCGCAGATCTGATGGCGCGCATCGCCGGGGGGCGCGCCGACGATCTTCTGACGGCCACCCTGCTCACCGCGCGGTGCCCGGTGGTCCTGGCTCCCGCGATGCACACGGAGATGTGGGAGCACCCGGCCACGGTCGCCAACGTCGCGACGCTTCGTTCGCGCGGTACACACGTGATCGAACCTGCGTCGGGTCGTCTGACCGGACGTGACACCGGGTCGGGTCGGCTGCCGGAGCCGGACGAGATCTTCGCACTGTCGATGCTCGTGACCGAGCGAGCGGATGCGCTTCCTCGTGACCTCGAAGGACGGCATGTTCTGGTGTCTGCCGGCGGCACTCGTGAGCCTCTCGATCCGGTCCGTTTCCTGGGCAATCGAAGCTCGGGCAAGCAGGGATATGCACTGGCCCGCGTGGCAGCGCAACGCGGAGCCCAGGTGACGTTGGTCGCCGGGTACACCAGCGACCTCGACGATCCGGCCGCGGTCGACGTGGTGCACGTCAAGACGGCCTCGGACATGCAGGATGCGGTTCGTAAACTCGCCGTCGGTGTCGATGCAGTGGTGATGGCGGCCGCGGTCGCCGACTTCCGCCCGGAGTCCATCGCGGGCAGCAAGATCAAGAAGGGGGCGAACGAGCCGTCGTCGATCCCGTTGGTCCGCAACGACGACATACTCGCAGGCCTCGTGTCGGCTCGCCGCGACGGTGAGCTCGAATCGTCCACTGTCATCGTCGGATTCGCGGCGGAGACCGGTGACGCGGACGGAGACGTACTGACGTACGCGCGGGCCAAGCTCGAACGCAAGGGCTGCGACCTGCTCGTGGTCAACGCTGTCGGTGACGGCAAGGCCTTCGAGGTCGACCACAACGACGGATGGTTGCTCGGTTCCGACGGTTCCGAGGATGCGCTCGGCGAGGGCTCCAAAGCGCTTCTCGCGAGCCGCGTACTCGATTCTGTGGCGCAGATGCTCGACGCACGTAGTCCCCGAACGAGGTCGACACAGTGACGACGGTGAGGGTGCACGAGCGATGTCGCACCGGCTACCGTGCTGAGCACCACGTGTGAGGCCGTAGAGGTTTGCCTGGCTCCGGCAGGGGCGATAACACCGAGGGAACGTCAAATTTTCATGGAGTGCCCGACCGGCGCGCGGCGTCGGGTCGGACAGGAACATGCGTCGAGAGGAAGTCCGTGAGCAAGTCCGGTAGTCGGCTTTTCACCAGCGAGTCCGTCACAGAGGGTCATCCCGACAAGATCTGTGACGCCATCAGCGATTCGATTCTCGATGCTCTGTTGACGGAGGATCCGCGTGCTCGGGTGGCCGTGGAGACCCTCGTCACCACCGGCCAGGTCCACGTTGCGGGTGAGGTCAACACCACCGCGTACGCCGACATCCCCAAGATCGTGCGCGAGAAGGTGCTCGAGATCGGGTACGACTCGTCGGCCAAGGGATTCGACGGAAATTCGTGCGGTGTGAACGTCGCGATCGGCGCGCAGTCTCCCGAGATCGCGCAGGGCGTCGATCATTCTCACGAGGCCCGAGTCGAAGGACTGTCCGACGACGAGATCGACCGTCAGGGCGCGGGGGATCAGGGGTTGATGTTCGGCTACGCCAACACCGACACTCCCGAATTGATGCCGTTGCCGATCGCGTTGGCGCACCGTCTTTCTCGGCGGCTGACCGAGGTCCGCAAGAGTGGGGTTTTGCCCTACCTGCGTCCGGACGGCAAGACACAGGTGACGATCGAATACGACGGTGACAACGCCGTTCGCCTCGACACCGTGGTGATCTCGACTCAGCACGCGGCCGACATCGATCTCGACAACCTGCTCACCCCCGATATCAGGGAGAAGGTACTGGGGTCGGTACTCGCCGAGTTGGACGTGCCGACGCTGGACACGTCCGATGTGCGTCTGTTGGTCAATCCCACCGGAAAGTTCGTGCTCGGTGGTCCGATGGGTGACGCCGGGCTGACCGGTCGCAAGATCATCGTCGACACCTACGGCGGCATGGCACGGCACGGCGGCGGCGCATTCTCCGGCAAGGACCCGTCCAAGGTCGACCGCAGCGCTGCGTACGCGATGCGTTGGGTCGCGAAGAACGCTGTCGCGGCTGGGCTCGCCGATCGCATCGAGGTCCAGGTGGCGTACGCCATCGGCAAGGCCGCGCCGGTCGGATTGTTCGTCGAGACGTTCGGCACCGAGAAGACCGATCCCGCGCGTATTCAGGCGGCGATCAGCGAGGTGTTCGACTTGCGTCCCGGTGCCATCATTCGCGATCTGGATCTGCTGCGACCGATCTACGCGCCCACTGCGGCGTACGGACACTTCGGCCGCACCGACATCGATCTCCCGTGGGAGTCCACCGATCGCGCAGGCAAGCTCCGCGAGGCTGCCGGACTCTGAGTTCGGCGTCGACCGTTCGGCACGTACCCTGCTCGCACCGGCTCGGTGCTCCGTCATCGAGGGTGGGGTGAGAATCGAGGAGGAGGTGCGGTGGCGGGCGTAGCGCGGGTGGCGGCGTCGGATCTCCCGATCGCGCGCATTCTCCCGATGTTGCCGCTGCCGCATCTCGACCGAGAGTTCGACTACCTCGTACCCGAGGAGATGAGCACCGATGCTCGGCCCGGCGTGCGAGTTCGGATTCGGTTCGCGGGCCGACTGGTCGACGGTTTCGTGCTGGCCAGACTGGCCGAGACCGAGCACTCCGGCAAGCTCGGCTGGCTCGATCGGGTGGTGTCGGCAGAGCAAGTTCTGACTCCCGAGATCGCGGAACTGGCCGAGGCGGTGGCCGATCGGTACGCCGGGACCAGAGCGGACGTACTGCGTCTGGCGATCCCGGCTCGCCACGCCCGAGTCGAGGCGGAACCGACACCCGTCGTCGAGCCCCCGGTCGAGCCTGCCGTCGACAGGTCGGCATGGTCGGCCTACACCCACGGCTCGAACTTCCTCGACGCGTTGGCATCGGGACGCGTACCCCGCGCGGTGTGGCAGGCATTGCCCGGTGAGCGGTGGCCGGTGCGGCTGGCGGAGGCCGCTGCCGTGACCGTCGCCGCCGGTCGATCCGCCGTGGTGGTGGTACCCGATCAGCGCGATCTCGATCGACTGGAAACGGCCTGCACGGCTCTGCTCGGAGCCGACCGGGTGGTGGCGTTGTCGGCCGGACTGGGTCCGGCGAAGCGGTATCGGCAATGGTTGCGCGGTCTGCGATCGGGCCCGGTCGTTGTGGTGGGGACGCGCAGCGCCGTGTTCGCTCCGGTGTCCACTCTGGGCATGATCGCCGTCTGGGACGACGGTGACGACAGCTTCGCCGAGCCCCGTTCGCCGTATCCGCACGCCAGAGAAGTCGCGTTGCTCCGAGCGCACGTATCCGGGGCGGCGGTGGTGATCGGCGGACACTCGCGGACGGCGGAGGCGGAAGCTCTCGTCGATTCCGGTTGGGCACACGATCTGGTGGCTCCTCGTGAGCTGGTCCGTGAGCGTCAACCCCATGTGGTGGCCTTGGCGGACTCGGACCATGCGCTCGCGCGGGACCCGGCAGCCCGTGTCGCCCGGCTTCCCGCCATCGCGTTCGAGGCGGCGCGAGCCGCACTGAAAGCCGATTCGCCTGTGCTGGTTCAGGTTCCGCGCGGCGGATACGTGCCGTCACTGGCGTGTGCGAAATGTCGGCACCCGGCTCGGTGTCGCCGGTGCAACGGGCCGTTGGCCCTGCCGTCGGCCCCTGGAAGCGACGGAGCCGGCAGTCCGACCTGCTCGTGGTGTGGAATCGCCGACACCGCGCATCGCTGCACCGTATGCGGATCACGCAACCTGCGGGCGGTCGTGATCGGAGCGGGCCGCACCGCCGAGGAACTCGGACGGGCATTTCCCGGCGTACCGATACACAACTCGGGAGGCGCCGCCGTGCTCGACTCCGTCCGACCCGGTGCCGGTTTGGTCGTGTCGACCGTCGGTGCCGAGCCGACGGTCGACGGTGGGTACGGCGCAGCTCTTCTGCTGGACGGCTGGGCCCTGCTCGGCCGGGCAGACCTGCGCGCGGCAGAGGAGACACTGCGTCGGTGGATGACGGCCGCCGCGTTGGTCCGGCCCGGCTCTGCGGGAGGTCGCGTCGTCGTCGTCGCCGAGTCCGAGATACCGACGGTGCAGGCGCTGGTTCGCTGGGATCCTCTGTGGCACGCCAGAAGTCAGTTGGACGAACGAGTGGAGGTACGGTTCCCGCCCGCCGTACACGTCGCGGCGATCGACGGAACCACCGATGCGATCACGGCGCTGGTGGAGGGTGCAGATCTGCCCGAGGCAGTGGAGATACTCGGACCGGTCGATCTGCCGGACGGCCAACGCGCACCCGCGGGCGGCGGTGAGGACGTGCTTCCCGGTGATGTGCAGCGGCTGTTGATACGCGTGCCGCGCAGCACCGGGGCGGCCTTGGCGCGGGCGCTGGCCGCCGCTCAGGCATCTCGTAGCGCCAAGAAGCTCGGCGGCGGAGTGCGGGTTCAGATAGACCCGATTCGAATCGGCTGACACTGCCGTCCGGGGCAGCCGTGGCCTAAGGTTGCGTCGGGGCGGCGCACGGGGCGCCGATGAGAGGTGGGTCGGGGACATGAAGAGAAGGCAGCTCTTTCGCCGTGCGACAACAGGTTTGGCAGTGGTGATCGGAGCCCGGCTCGTGGCACCTGCCTCCGCCGACGCCCTGCCCGGTACCGGCTCGGCGCAGCCGCCCACACCGGCCGTTCCGTTGGATCGACTGCTACGGATCGTGTCTCTGTCGCACGTCAACGATCCGGCGCTCACCCCGATTTTTCCCGGCGATCCCGAATTCTCGCTCGAGACGGCGTTCACCGTCGCGGACGACGGTTTCTACCTCCAGTACGTCAAGGAGGGCGAGCACACCGGCACGCACTGGGGAGCGCCCGCACACTTCCGGGAAGGTGGGCTGACCGCCGACCAGCTCGATCCGGAGGATCTGTTTCTGCCCGCGGTGAAGATCGACATTCGTGATCGGGCGGCAGCCGACGCCGACTACGCCGTGACCGTGGCCGACCTGCAGAACTGGGAAGCAGTCAACGGAGCCATTCCGCACGGCGCGGCCGTAATTCTGTGGACCGGATGGGCGTCACGCTGGGGTACCGACGCCTACGCGAACGCGGACGCGGACGGCGTGACGCACCAACCCGGCTTCTCGGCGGAGGCGGCGCAGTGGTTGATCGACACGGGCAGGCTCGCCGACAGAGGTGCCCTCGGAACCGACACCTTCGGACCCGACTTGGGCAACGACGAAACTTATCCGGTATCGGTCAAGCTCTACGACCGGCGTCGGATCAGTCTCGAGAACCTGACCAATCTGGAGTCGATACCGACCACGGGTGCCTACGTTCTGGTCGGCGGACCGATCAACCGGGCCGGATCCGGTTCGCCTGCAACCATTTTCGGGTTGATCCCCAAGCTTCCCTGATCGGAACCGCTCGGGACCATGCTGAGTGTTCCTGCGGTGTCGTAGGCGTAGACGCCGGCCTTGCCCGAGCGCTTGGCCTTGTACATCGCGCGATCGGCGAGGCGCATCAGCTCGTCCTCGTCGACGTCGGAGGTGTCGGTGCCGGCCACGGTCGTCGTCCCGTCGGCGGTGCGGTCGGGACGACCGATCTGCACCACACCCACGCACGCGCCGACCGACACCGAATGGCCGTCGATCTCGTGCGCGGTCCGCATGGCCTCGGCGATGCGGACCGCCGTGGTACGGCCGGTTCGCAGATCCGCGTTCACCAGGGCGGTGAACTCGTCGCCGCCGAAGCGCGCAACCACTCCGTCGACCACGCATCGGTCGAGGCGGCGGGCGAGTTCGACGAGTAGTCGATCGCCGCCGCCGTGGCCGAATCTGTCGTTGACGCTCTTGAAGTCGTCGAGGTCGATCAGCAGCAGGACGGCGCGGCCCCGGCCCGCCCTGGCGTCGTTCACCGCCGCTCGAAGGTGTTCGTCGAACGACGACCGGTTGAGCAGCCCGGTGAGTCCGTCGTGGTGCGCGCGATACGTCAGCTCGGCCTGGGCCAGAGACAGGCTCCGAAGCAGATTGTCGTTCTGAACAAGGGTGATCACCTGGCGCACGAGCGAGAGCAGCACCACCGCTACCCCGAGTACCACCACCGTCGAATCCAGGTCCCCGGTCTGCACGCGCAGTATCGCCAGCACGATCCCTATCGCGCCCATCAGCCCGTACGGCAACAACAGTTGTGTTCTCTCACCGGTGACGGTCTCGGTGTACACCCGCGCAGCTGTCGCCGATCCGTGCAGTGACGAGCCGTGTATCGGCGGCACAGGCGGATCGTCCTCGACGGTCCTCGGGGCGGCGGCCGCGAGAGCGATGAGTGCAGTGCCTGCGATGAATCCGCCGTCGGTCAGAACCGGCATGAAGTCCGCACCGGTGGCGACGAGGTACGCGTAGATGCTGTCGGACACCGCCATCATGAGGATTCCGGCACCGAGCAGGGTGAGTTGCGTTCGGTAACGCGACGCGATCTTCGGGATCACGGCGAGCAGCACGATCATGGCCACGAGAACGAGGTCGGTGATGGGATACATGATCGCCACGAGGAACGCGATGGACTCCGATTCCGACGAGTGCACGACCGCCCCGAGGACGGTGGCCCAGGACAGAACGAAGAGGGACCCGACGACCACGGCCCCGTCGAGCAACGACATCACCCAGACATGGCGTGTACCTGCGGCCGCCCGCCGGGGCGACGGGCCGACGAAGGCGAGCAGCGCGGGCACGGCGAAGATCGGGAAGAGAAAGAACCCCACGTCGGCGACCGATGTGTTCGGCAGCGGCATGTCGAGAGCGGATCGATAGAAAGCCCACACGGCCATGCCTGCGCTCCAACACGCCATTCCCGCGGCCATCAGAACGCGCCACTGCCGTTCGGAGCCCGTCCGTCTCGACGCCGTTCGCCAGCAGACGACCGTTGCGGTGATGCCACCTGCGAGCTGTGCGACGTCGTCGATCAGTACCGAGATTCTCTGGCCGAGAACGTTGGAGCCGGCGAGCAGAACGATGGCCAGGACGCAGCCGAGAACGACGGTCACGCGTCGCCTCGTCGATCCGGCCACACGGCCCCCCTCGTTCGTGAGCGATCGCTGTAGAGCCGGCCGCTGTACACGGTTCGTTGGACGTGAGCTCGCACCGACCGCGCCATTCTAACGAGCGGAAGCGATCCACGACGTGTTCCTCGGATCCGGAAAACGTGGAGGTTACCTCTGGGTATTGTCAAAGTTCTATTGACGATATATCGTCGACTTGTCAATCGATACAAAGGAGAACGACATGAATCACGCATTCGAGGGATTCGCTCACGAATTCGGACGCCGCGCTGTACGTCGCCAGATGCGAGGCGCGCCCTTTCAGATGTGGGTCGCGCAGAGCGACGATCGAGGCCCGTCGGACGATCACGGTCCGCGAGAACGAGGCCGTGGAAGGAGAGGTCATGGTGAACGGAACAGGCACGGTGAGGGCGGCCCGTTCGGACGGGGACGGGAAGGCATGCGCCCCGGCTTCGGTCCCGGCGGTTTCGGGCCGAACGGGGACTTCGGTCGAGGCCGGGGTCGGGGAGGACGCGGACGACGCGGGGACGTGCGCGCTGCGATCCTGCTACTGCTCGAGGAACGTCCGATGCACGGATACGAACTGATCCAGCAGATCGCCGCGAAGAGCAACGGAACCTGGAAGCCGAGTCCGGGTTCCATCTATCCGGCCCTGTCCCAACTCGAAGACGAGGGCTTGGTCCTGATCGACAAGGTGGCCGGCCGTAAGACGGCTGCGCTGACCGACGAGGGGCGAACGCACGTCGACGCTCATCGCGGCGATCTGGGCAGCCCATGGGACGACGTGGCAGAGTCCGTCGGTGTCGACGCTCGCGATCTTCGGGCCCTGATCGGCCAGTTGATGGGCGCAGCCGGTCAGGTCGCCGGAGTCGGCACACCGGCACAGGTGGAGCAGGCCGCCGAGATCCTCACCGAAGCACGCAGGTCGCTGTATCGGATCCTCGCCGACGACGGTCCGACCGATCGAGATCCCGACGACACGGTCGACGCCCCCGACGCGACGTGATCGGCACCTGCGGAATCGTCCGCGGCGCTCGCGACTCCCTAGGATGAACACCCGAGATCCTTTCGTCCATCCAGGGAGTTGCTCGAGTGCGCGTCGTCTTTGCCGGTACACCGGAGCCCGCAGTCCCGTCGCTGCAGCGACTGTTGGAGTCCGAACGCCACGAGGTGATCGCGGTGGTGACCCGGCCCGACGCCGCAGCCGGTAGGGGCCGCAAGACGATGCGCTCACCTGTCGGCCTGCTGGCCGACGAGCACGGAATCCCCGTGTTCACACCCGCGAAGCCCTCGGATCCGGATTTCGTCGCACAGCTCACCGAACTCGCGCCCGACGTGTGTCCGGTCGTCGCATACGGGGCACTGCTGCCGCAGCCGGTGCTCGACATCCCTCGCTTCGGCTGGATCAATCTGCACTTCTCGCTGCTGCCCGCGTGGCGAGGTGCCGCGCCGGTACAGGCCGCCATCGCCGCGGGCGACGAGATCACCGGCGCCTCCACCTTCCTGCTCGACGCAGGAATGGATACCGGCCCGGTACTCGGCGTCGTCACCGAGCGGGTGCGCGCAACCGATACGACGGGGGACCTGCTCACCCGACTGGCGTCGAGCGGAGCAGAGCTACTGGCTGCCACCCTCGACGCGATCGAGGACGGGACGGCATCCGCGCATCCACAGCCCGAGGACGGGATCTCTTACGCGAGCAAGGTGAGCGTCGACGCCGCGCGCATCGACTGGACTCGGTCTGCGGCATTCGTCGACCGGCACATCAGATCGGTCACCCCCGCACCGGGCGCGTGGACCACGATCGGTGAACTCCGCGTCAAGATCGCTCCGACAACGCCCTCGGAGGACACGTTGGCCCCGGGCGAGATATCGGTGCGAAAGTCCGGCGTACACATCGGAACAGGCACGACGGCAGTGGTTCTCGGCGATGTTCAGCCGCAGGGCAAGAAGCTCATGAAGGCACTCGACTGGGCGCGCGGCGCTCGGCTGGACGATACGGCGGTAGCACGATGACAGAACCCGACAGGCCCCGAAAGCGCGAGTCCAGTCCAGCTCGCAAGCACGTCAAGAAGTCGCCCGGAGCCCGCGGGCCGAAGGGAAACCGGCCCCCGCAAGGCGCGGGACCGCGTGCCGTCGACGCGATCGACCCGGCCCGCCGGGCTGCCCGGGACGTTCTCAAGGCGGTACGCGAGCGGGATGCCTACGCCAATCTGGTGCTTCCGGGCCTGCTACGAGAGCGCAAACTGGACTCGCGCGACGCGGCACTGGCCACCGAACTCGCCTACGGCGCGTCCCGCGCGCGTGGTGTGCTCGACGCGGTGATCGCCCATGCAGCCGGTCGGCCTGCCGCCGAGATCGACGGGCCGCTGCTCGACATTCTGCGACTCGGCTCCTACCAACTGCTCCGGACCCGAGTGGCACCGCACGCGGCCGTCGCCACGTCGGTGGACCTGGCTCGGTCCGAATTCGGCACCGGCAAAGCAGGTTTCGTCAACGCGGTACTGCGCCGCGTGTCCGAGCGGACGGCTGCCCAGTGGGTCGACGAGCTCGCGCCCGCTGCGGCAACCGATCCCGTCGGCCACCTCGCGTTCGAGTACGCCCATCCCAAGTGGATCGCGCAGGCCTTCGCCGATGCACTCGGTGCCGACGCCGGTGAACTCGCCGCGGTGCTCGAGGCCGACGACGCACGTCCCTCGGTCCACCTGGTGGCTCGGCCCGGTGAGATCTCCGCCGAGGAACTGGCGCTGATCACCGGGGGAGAAGAGGGACCCTATTCGCCGTACGCAGTGCACCTCGACGGCGGAGATCCCGGCAAGCTCGACGCCGTCCGGGACGGACTGGCCGGGGTGCAGGACGAGGGGAGTCAACTCGTCGGCCGAGCGCTGACCTTGGCACCGCTCGTCGGCGAGGACGGTGGCCGGTGGCTGGACCTGTGCGCCGGACCGGGCGGTAAAGCTGCCCTCCTCGGTGCCATCGCCGAGATCGACGGTGCCACGGTCGACGCCGTCGAACCGACGCCGCACCGAGCCGATCTGGTGTCCAAGACGACGAAAGACCTCCCGGTGACGGTGCACACCGTCGACGGCAGGCAGTCCGGACTCGACGGCGGCTACGATCGCGTGCTCGTGGACGCGCCCTGCACCGGGCTCGGTGCTCTGCGCCGCAGGCCCGAGGCCCGGTGGCGACGACTGCCCTCCGATGTGGCGGCACTGGTGACATTGCAGAAGGAACTGCTGGCCGCGGCGATCGAGCTGGTCCGCCCGGGCGGAGTGGTGCTGTATTCGACGTGCTCGCCGCACCTGTCCGAAACCACCGCCGTCGTCGCGGACGCGGTCCGCCGCTACGGCGTCGAACAGCTCGACACCCGCGAGCTGGTCCCAGGAGTGCCGCAACTCGGCGACGGTACATCGGTGCAATTGTGGCCGCATCGACACGGTACGGACGCAATGTTCATGGCGGCGCTGCGTAAGCCGATGTGACCGGTGAGCCGTCGTGACCGGGAAGCGGTGTGATCAGTTGCCGGCCAGGAACGTCTCGGCCACGTCTGTCGGGGCGTGGACCAGCCACCCGTCGATGATCAGTTCGCGCAGTTCGTCGTCCTCGGTGTTGTCGAGGTCGACCAGAACGGCAGCGAACCCGTCGAAATGCGAGATGGTGAAACACGCCCGCGGGTGTGCGGCGAGAATTGCTTCCTTCTCGTTGAGATCGGCGGTGCGGACGGCGAGAATCGGTCCGCTGGGCGGGATCTCGCTGCCGAACCGCTTCAGATCGGCTTTGCTGAACGGGCGGACCCACGCGAACACGTTCTTGCCCACCGACCACGCCGGACGGCCGTACCGGACACTCTCGGTGACCTCTGGCAGCTCGGCGATCACCGCTGTCACGGAATCCATGGTGGTCATGGGCGAACGATACCGGCTGGGCTAGGCTCGTCAATCGTGGTTTCCCCGATGATCGCCCCCTCCATTCTGTCCGCCGATTTCGCCCGGCTCGCCGCCGAAGCCGAGGCGGTGTCCGGAGCCGACTGGTTGCACGTCGACGTCATGGACGCGCACTTCGTACCCAACCTCACCCTGGGGCTGCCGGTCGTGGAGAGCTTGCTGAAGGCGACGAACATTCCGCTCGACTGCCACCTGATGATCGAGGACCCGGCCCGCTGGGCACCGCCGTACGCCGAGGCGGGTGCGTACAACGTCACCTTCCACGCCGAAGCGACCGACGACCCGTCCGCGGTTGCGCGCGACATCCGGGCGGCGGGAGCCAAAGCCGGACTGTCCGTCAAGCCGGGAACACCCATCGAGCCGTACCTCGAGATCCTGCGCGACTTCGACACGCTGCTGGTGATGAGCGTCGAGCCGGGCTTCGGCGGGCAGTCGTTCATGCCGGAGGTACTCGCGAAGGCGAAAGCCGTTCGAGCACTTGTCGATTCCGGGGATCTGCGACTGGTCGTGGAAATCGACGGTGGCATCAACTCCGACACGATCGAGCAGGCCGCGGAGGCCGGAATCGACTGCTTCGTCGCCGGATCGGCCGTATACAACACCGCCGACCCCGCAGCCGCAGTGCGCGACCTACGCGACCGAGCCGCCCGCGCATCACACCACCTGTCGTAATGAACGGCCAGGGCGCAGCACTGTCCGTCGCGGACGCCATGGCCCTCGCCGTCGAGGCATCCGAGTCCGCCCGAGGCATCAGCAGTCCCAATCCCGCGGTCGGTGCCGTGATTCTCGATGCCGGTGGCGTCGTCGTCGGCATCGGCTCGACGCGTCCGCCCGGCGGTCCGCACGCCGAGATCGTCGCGCTGGCCGAGGCCGGTGACCGAGCGCGCGGCGGCACCGCGGTGGTGACCCTCGAACCCTGCAACCACACCGGCCGCACCGGACCGTGCTCACAGGCCCTGATCGACGCGGGCATCGCCGCGGTCGTGCACGCCATCGCCGATCCGAATCCGCTCGCATCGGGCGGCGCGGCAGCCCTGCGCGCGGCGGGCATTCGCGTCGAACAGGGGATCGGTGAGACGGCGGTGCGTCAGGGGCCACTGCGCGCCTGGTTGCACAAGCAACGCACCGGTCGGCCGCACGTGACGTGGAAATACGCCGCCACCCTCGACGGACGCAGCGCCGCGGCGGACGGTACGAGTCAGTGGATCACCGGACCGCAGGCCCGGGCGCACGTCCACGCTGAGCGAGCCAAGCTCGACGCCATCGTCGTCGGAACCGGCACCGTGCTGGCCGACGACCCGCGACTGACCGCACGACGTCCGGACGGGACCCTCGCGCCGCACCAACCCGTGCGCGTCGTCGTCGGATCGCGGCCGATACCGTCGACCGCAGCAATCCGTGGGACGGACGCCCCCACGGTGTTCCTCGACACCCACGACCCCGCGGCCGTGATCGATGCCCTCAGCGAGCACACCGACATCCAGATCGAAGGCGGCCCGACGTTGGCCGGGGCATTCCTCGCTGCGGGCCTGGTGGACCGCGTCGTGGCGTACGTCGCACCGGCGGTGTTGGGCAGCGGGCCCACAGCGGTGGAGAATGCGGGCATCGGAACAATTGCCGACGCAATTCGGTTCCGCACGGAGACAGTCACCATGATCGGCAACGACATTCTGATCGGCGTCGTGCCCGAAGGAGCGAAGTAGATGTTCACCGGAATTGTCGAAGAGCTCGGCGAGATCGTCGCCAAGGACGAACTGCCCGACGCCGCGCGGTTCACCGTTCGGGGCCCGGTGGTGACCTCCGATGCAGGCCACGGCGACTCCATCGCGGTGAACGGGGTCTGCCTGACCGTCGTCGAGGTGCTGCCCGACGGCGGATTCACCGCCGACGTGATGCAGGAAACGCTGAACCGCTCTAGCCTCGGTGCCCTCGACGTGGGCAGCCGCGTCAACCTCGAACGTGCGGCCGCGCTCGGCAGCCGTCTCGGCGGGCACCTCGTACAGGGTCACGTGGACGGCACCGGAACGATCATCGGCCGATCGCCGTCCGAGAACTGGACCGTCGTGCGCATCGCACTGCCCACCTCGGTCGCGCGCTACGTCGTGGAGAAGGGCTCGATCACCGTCGACGGCGTCTCGCTCACCGTCTCCGGACTCGGCGTCGACGACGGAGCGCACTGGTTCGAGATCTCCCTGATCCCCACCACCCTCGACCTGACCACTCTCGGCACGGCCGAGGTCGGATCGCCGGTCAACCTCGAAGTCGACGTCATCGCCAAGTACGTGGAGCGGCTGCAGACGATCGACGCACAGTAAGTACTGTTGACATGCACGCAATCGATGGTGCATCGGAGAATTTCCAGGGCGCTGAGCCAGGCCCGAGACGTATGGAGCACACCGTGGTGACCAGGTTCGACAGTATCGAGCGCGCAGTTGCGGACATCGCTGCGGGCAAAGCAGTGGTGGTCGTCGACGACGAGGACCGCGAGAACGAAGGCGACCTCATCTTTGCCGCCGAGAAGGCCACCCCGGAACTGGTCGCCTTCATGGTCCGCTACACCTCCGGTTATCTCTGCGTTCCACTCTCCGGTGAGGACTGTGACCGACTCGGCCTGCCGCCGATGTTCGCCACCAATCAGGACAAGCACGGAACCGCGTACACCGTCACCGTCGACGCCCGCGAGGGCATCGGCACCGGAATCTCCGCCTCCGACCGGGCGGCCACGATGCGACTGCTCGCCGACCCCGACACCGGGGCCAACGACTTCACCCGTCCTGGCCACGTCGTACCGCTGCGCGCCAAGGACGGCGGAGTGCTGCGTCGCCCCGGCCACACCGAAGCCGCCGTCGACCTGGCCCGCATGGCAGACCTACGGCCTGCAGGCGTCATCTGCGAGATCGTCAGTCAGAAGGACGAGGGCGCGATGGCCCAGACCGACGAACTGCGCGTCTTCGCCGACGAGCACGACCTCGCCCTCATCTCCATCGCCGACCTCATCGCCTGGCGTCGCAAGCACGAGAAGCACGTCGTCCGTGTCGCCGACGCCCGGATCCCCACCGGTCACGGCACCTTCCGCGCCGTCGGCTACCAGAGCATCTACGACGAGGTCGAGCACGTCGCGCTCGTGCGCGGCGACATTGCGGGCCCCGACGGAGACGGCAACGACGTGCTCGTTCGAGTGCACTCCGAATGCCTCACCGGCGACGTGTTCGGATCACTGCGCTGCGACTGCGGACCACAGTTGGACGCGGCCCTGGAAATGGTCGCCGCCGAGGAACGCGGCATCGTGTTGTACATGCGCGGACACGAAGGTCGCGGAATCGGTCTGCTGCACAAGCTCCAGGCCTACCAGCTCCAGGACGCGGGCTCCGACACTGTCGACGCCAACCTGCAACTGGGCCTGCCGGCCGACTCCCGCGACTACGGAATCGGTGCTCAGATCCTCGTCGACCTCGGTGTGTCGTCGATGCGGCTGCTGACCAACAACCCCGCCAAGCGAGTGGGACTCGATGGTTACGGTCTGCACGTCACCGAACGAGTGCCGATGCCGTTGCGCGCCAACGCCGAGAACCTCACCTACCTGCGCACCAAACGCGACCGGATGGGCCACGACCTCACCGGGTTGGACGAGTACGAGAACGGTCGTTCCGCAGGCTCCACTCCTGCATCCGAGAACGGGGCCACCTCATGAGCGGCGAAGGCGAACCCACCCTGCAGCTCGCAGGCGCCAGTGATCTCAAACTGGCGATCGTCGCCGGTCAGTGGCACCAGAAGATCTCTCAGGCATTGCTCGACGGTGCACTTCGCAAAGCCGAGTCGGCCGGGATCGAGGACGTCACGGTCATCCGTGTGGCCGGAGCCATCGAACTGCCCGTCGTCGCGCAGGCGTTGGCCCGCAACCACGACGCCGTCGTCGCACTCGGCGTCGTCATCCGCGGTGGCACACCGCATTTCGAGTACGTATGCGACGCCGTCACGGCAGGCCTGACGCGCGTCTCGCTCGACGAGGGCACTCCGGTCACCAACGGCGTGCTCACCACCAACGACGAGCAGCAGGCGCTCGATCGCGCAGGGTTGCCCGGTTCGTTCGAGGACAAGGGCGCGCAGGCCACGGCGGCCGCGATCGACACAGCGCTGACTCTCAAACACCTACGCCAACCCTGGACGAATCAGGAGTTCACGTGACCGGCAGCGCACCGTCCGCCGAGTGGGACATGGTGGTGAAGTCGCGCAAGTCGGCTCGCTACGCCATCGCGACGGCGGTGTTGCTCGTGGTGGCGCATTCGACCGTCGCCGTCCTGCTGAGGGTCTCGCCGACCGGGGTGTACTTCAGAACCGCGGACCAACTGGCGATGGCAGGTATCGGACTTCTTCTGGGAGGCCTGGCGCTCGTGCTGACGCGCCCGCGCATTCGCGTCGGGCCTGCAGGTGTCGCGGTGCGGAACCTGTTGTCGGAGCGTCTGATCGAATGGGATCTGGTGCGTGGTCTGTCCTTCCCCGAAGGAGCCATGTGGGCCAGGATCGACATTCCCGACGACGAGTTCATCAACGTGATGGCCATCCAGTCCAACGATCGTGACCATGCGGTCGCGGCCGTACGAAAGTTCCGCACTCTCGAACGCACTTACGCGCCCGCCGCCTCCGTTCCGGACATCCCGGTCGATCGGGACTGACGTCCTACCTCCGCACCGCGGCTGAGCTGCGGATGCGGAGAACGTCGGACCCGACGGCTAACGTGGATGCCGTGTCCGACCCCGCTACCTACCGCCCGGCCACCGGAACCATCCCGGTGGAGCCGGGGGTGTACAAATTTCGCGATCCGCACGGCCGCGTCGTCTACGTGGGAAAGGCCAAGAGCCTCCGCAGTCGACTCAATTCCTACTTCGCAGACATAGCCTCGCTGCATCCGCGTACTCGCCAGATGGTCACCACCGCGGCATCGGTGGAGTGGACCGTGGTGACCACCGAAGTCGAGGCCCTCCAACTCGAGTACAACTGGATCAAGGAATTCGATCCACGGTTCAACGTCCGTTACCGCGACGACAAGAGCTATCCGATGCTCGCGGTGACGATGAACGAGGAGTTTCCTCGGTTGTTCGTCTACCGCGGACCCCGGCGCAAGGGTGTCCGCTATTTCGGCCCCTACGCGCACGCGTGGGCCATTCGCGAGACGCTGGATCTGTTGCTGCGAGTATTTCCCGCGCGCACGTGCTCGACCGGAGTCTTCAAGCGCCACAATCAGATCGGCCGGCCCTGCCTGCTGGGCTACATCGACAAGTGCTCGGCACCGTGCGTCGGACGGGTCAGCGCCGAGGAGCATCGGGCGACCGTCGAGGACTTCTGTGACTTCTTGGCCGGAAAGACGGACAAGCTCGTGCGTCAGCTCGAGAAGAAGATGCAGGCTGCATCCGAGGACCTGGATTTCGAGACCGCCGCACGTCTGCGAGACGACGTCGGTGCGCTGCGTCGGGCATTGGAGAAGCAGGCGGTGGTGCTCGGCGACGGCACCGACGCCGATCTCGTCGCCTTCGCCACCGACGCCCTCGAAGCTGCCGTTCAGGTCTTCCACGTCCGAGGCGGCCGCGTGCGCGGGCAACGCGGCTGGGTGGTGGAGAAGGCAGGAGAGGTGATCGAACGCCAGGACGAGGCCGATCTGCCCGCTCTGGTCGAGCAGTTCCTGACGCAGTTCTACGGCGAGCAGGCCGCCCTGTCCGCACAGGCACCGGGCGGTGACGACGGTGGTTCCAACGCCGTCCCGAGGGAAGTGCTGGTTCCGGTCCTGCCGGACAACGCCGACGAGGTTCAGGCCTGGCTCAGTGAACTTCGGGGCTCGAACGTGACTCTGCGTGTTCCCCAGCGCGGCGACAAGAAGGCGTTGGCCGAGACCGTCGAACGCAACGCCAAGGAAGCCCTGCAGCAGCACAAGCTCAAGCGCGCGGGCGACTTCACATCGAGATCGGCTGCGCTGCAGGGTATTCAGGAGGCACTCGATCTGGATTCGGCACCGCTGCGCATCGAGTGCATCGATATCTCCCACGTGCAGGGAACCGATGTGGTGGCCTCGCTCGTCGTCTTCGAGGACGGATTGCCCCGCAAGAGCGACTACCGCCACTACGCGATCAAGGAAGCGGCAGGCGACGGGCACTCCGACGACGTGGCGAGCATCGCCGAGGTGACCCGTCGCCGGTTCCTACGGCACTCCGCGGACGGTTCGGCCGAGGGGACCGGAGGCGATCTCGCCCCCGAAGCGGCGTTGGATCCACAGACCGGCAGACCGCGCAAATTCGCGTATCCACCCAATCTGTTCGTCGTCGACGGCGGTGCCCCTCAGGTGGCCGCTGCCGCGGCCGTGCTGGACGAGCTCGGCGTGACCGACGTGGCCGTGGTCGGTCTGGCGAAGCGGCTGGAGGAGGTATGGGTTCCGGGGGAGGAGGATCCGGTGATCCTTCCGCGTACGAGCGAGTCGCTCTACCTGCTCCAACGGGTTCGCGACGAAGCGCACCGGTTCGCGATCACGTTCCATCGCAGCAAGCGATCGCGACGCATGACGGCCTCGGCTCTGGATTCGGTTCGCGGACTCGGCGAGTCGCGTCGAACGGCACTGGTGGCACACTTCGGTTCCGTCGCCAACCTCAAGCGTGCGACGGTCGCGGAGATCGTCGAGGTGCCCGGGATCGGAGAGACCACAGCCAAGTCGGTGCTGGCCGCACTGGGTTCCGGCACGGACGACGCCGATGTAGGCGATGATGGCAGCGCAACTGCAACGACATCGGGCGAGAACACGGCGGAACATGCGATCGCACCGCGCGTGGAATCGGCGGGACAGGCTTCGTAGTGAGCGAACACCAGACACAGAGACACCCACCGTCCGAAGACCATCTCGAACAGCCCTCCGCGGGGGAGTCGCGGCACGACGAGATCGAAGTGGCGTTGGTCACCGGGGTTTCCGGAGCAGGATTGCGCACGGCGGCCAAGATTCTCGAGGATCTCGGCTGGTACGTCGCCGACAACCTACCGCCGGAGCTCATCTCCAAGATGGTCGATCTCGGCCGCGAGTCCAAGCCCAGAATCGAGCGACTGGCGCTGGTGATGGACGTTCGAAGTCGCCTGTTCACCGGCGATCTGGGCTGGGTGGTCAAAGAACTCGATTCCAAGGGCGTGCGCAACAGAGTGCTCTTCCTCGACGCGTCCGACGCCGTGCTGATCCGTCGATTCGAGTCCAACCGGCGCAGCCATCCTCTGCAGAACGACGGTCAGGACGGAACCTTGACCGAGGGCATCACCGCCGAACGGTTGCGACTCGCCCAGGTCAAGGCGGCCGCGGATCTGACCGTGGACACCACATCCCTGTCGGTGCATCAATTGCGGCGCAAGATCGAGACGGTGTTCGGCGAGTCCGACACCACCGGCGTCGGGGTCACCGTGCAGTCGTTCGGCTTCAAGTACGGCCTGCCGATGGACGCCGACCTGGTCTGCGACGTTCGCTTTCTGCCCAATCCCCATTGGGTTCCGGAGCTGCGCGAACACACCGGCCAGGACGCGGACGTCCGGGATTACGTGCTGGGGCAGGACGGGGCACGCGACTACCTGCAGACGTACACGCATCTGCTGAATCTGACGATCGAGGGATACGTGCGGGAAGGCAAGAGATACATGACGGTGGCTGTGGGCTGCACCGGAGGGAAACATCGGAGTGTTGCGATGACCGAGGCACTGGCCGCGATTCTCGCCGATCAGGGTGATGTGTCGGTGCGGGTGCTGCATCGGGATCTGGGTCGCGAATGAGCGAGGTCGACACCGAAGTACCGGTATCGGGCCCCAGGATCGTCGCACTCGGAGGCGGTCACGGCCTGTACGCAACGCTGTCGGCGGCCCGGTTGCTCGGTCACGACGTCACCGCCATCGTCACGGTCGCCGACGACGGGGGATCCTCGGGACGTCTGCGGGCCGAGCTCGGCGTCATTCCGCCCGGGGATCTGCGCATGGCGCTGGCCGCGCTGGCACGCTCGGACGAGCGAACACAGCTGTGGACCGACGTCCTCCAGCACCGCTTCGGTGGCACGGGCGCGCTGGCCGGGCACTCGGTGGGCAACCTCATCCTCGCCGGCCTCACCGAGGTACTGGGCGACCCGATCGCCGCACTGGACGAGATGGTGCGGATGCTCGGAATCGACGGACGAGTGCTTCCGATGTCGCCGATCGCACTCGACATCGAGGCCGACGTCTCCGGTCTCGAGGACGATCCGCGCGTGAGCCGCGTCATTCGCGGACAGGTGGCGGTGGCGACGACTCCCGGCAAGGTTCGCCGCGTTCGGCTGCTTCCCCCCGAACCGCCGGCGTCCGCGGATGCACTCGCTGCGATCGAGAAGGCTGACCTCGTGGTGCTCGGACCGGGATCGTGGTTCTCCAGCGTGATCCCGCACGTACTGGTGCCGGATCAGCTCACCGCGCTGGCCCGTACGAGCGCGCCGAAGGTACTGGTGCTGAACCTGGCCCCCGAACTCGGTGAGACCACCGGATTCTCCGCCGAGCGCCATGTCCACGTACTCTCCCAACACGCACCGGATTTGGGAATCGACTACGTGTTGGTCGATTCCGCCTCGGTCCCGGAAGGCAGCAACCGCGAGCACGTGGCGCGGGCTGCGGCCCGGCTCGGTGCCGAGGTCGTCTACGTCGACGTTGCCGAAAACGGCACCCACGCACATCATTACGGCAAGCTTGCCGCGGCTCTCGGCTCCATCGTGTCGCCCACCGGCGGCACCGCACCGACTGCCGCACGCAGAGAGGGGATCACTTCGTGGCCATGACAGCGGAGGTCAAGGACGAGCTGAGCAGGCTGACCGTCAGCCAGGTCAGTTGCCGCAAGGCCGAGGTGTCCGCACTGCTGCGATTCGCCGGTGGACTGCACATCGTGGCGGGCCGGGTGGTGGTCGAAGCCGAGGTCGACCTCGGGTCCATTGCGAGACGGCTGCGGCGGGAGATCTTCGAGCTGTACGGCTACTCCTCCGACGTGCACATGCTCGGTGCAGGCGGGCTACGCAAGACCTCGCGGTACGTGGTCCGAGTGGCCAAGGACGGCGAAGCGCTGGCCCGCCAGACCGGCCTGCTGGATCTGCGGGGACGCCCGGTTCGCGGCCTCCCCGCACAGGTCGTCGGCGGCACGGTGGGGGATTCCGAGGCAGCATGGCGGGGCGCATTCCTGGCGCACGGCTCGCTCACCGAACCGGGCAGGTCCTCGGCCCTGGAGATCAGCTGCCCCGGACCGGAGGCGGCGCTCGCGCTCGTCGGAGCCGCCCGCCGCCTCGGAGTGGCCGCGAAGGCCCGTGAGGTCCGCGGCACCGATCGAGTGGTCGTCCGCGACGGCGAGGCCATCGGAGCCCTGCTCACCCGCATGGGAGCACAGGACACCCGGTTGATCTGGGAAGAACGACGCATGCGACGCGAGGTCAGAGCCACTGCGAACCGGCTCGCCAACTTCGACGACGCCAACCTGCGCCGCTCGGCCAGGGCCGCCGTCGCCGCCGCAGCGAGAGTCGAGCGCGCCCTGCACATCCTCGGCGACGACGTGCCGGACCATCTGGCCGCAGCGGGATCGCTCCGAGTCCAGCATCGGCAGGCGTCACTCGAGGAACTGGGCCAGTTGGCCGACCCTCCGATGACCAAGGACGCCGTGGCCGGCCGAATTCGACGCCTGCTGTCCATGGCCGATCGCAAGGCCAAGGAAACCGGAATTCCCGACACCGAGTCCGCGGTCACCGCCGAGCTGCTCGACGAGGCGTGATCGGTCCGATCACGTGATGCGCGCGCTCTGCCTGCGCGCACACTAGGGTGGGAACCGCGTGTGGCACCCCGCACGCAGGCACAATCAGACATCTGTTTTCACAACTTTTAGGAGCGAACAGTGACGATCCGGGTAGGCGTCAACGGCTTCGGCCGCATCGGGCGTAACTTCTTCAGGGCTGTCGACGCGCAGAAGGCGCTCGGTACCACCGACATCGAAATCGTTGCTGTCAACGACCTGACCGACAACGCATCGCTCGCACACCTGCTCAAGTACGACTCGATCCTGGGCCGTTTGCCGCACGATGTCTCGCTCGAGGGCGAAGACACCATCGTCGTCGGTGGCCAGAAGATCAAGGCACTGTCGCTGCGCGAGGGCCCGTCCGCACTTCCGTGGGGTGACCTGGGTGTCGACGTCGTCGTCGAGTCCACCGGCATCTTCACCGACGCTGCGAAGGCCCAGGGTCACATCGACGCCGGTGCGAAGAAGGTCATCATCTCCGCGCCCGCCAAGGGCGAGGACATCACCATCGTGATGGGCGTCAACGACGACAAGTACGACGGCAGCCAGAACATCATCTCCAACGCGTCGTGCACCACCAACTGCCTCGGCCCCATCGCCAAGGTTCTCGACGACGAGTTCGGCATCGTCTCGGGACTGATGACCACGATCCACGCGTACACACAGGATCAGAACCTGCAGGACGGCCCGCACAGCGATCTGCGTCGCGCTCGCGCTGCGGCTCTGAACGTCGTGCCGACCGGCACCGGCGCAGCCAAGGCCATCGGCCTGGTGCTCCCGCAGCTGCTGGGCAAGCTCGACGGCTACGCGCTCCGGGTTCCGATCCCCACCGGCTCGGTCACCGACCTCACCGCGCTGCTGAAGAAGTCGGCCTCCGCCGACGACATCAACGCCGCGATGAAGGCAGCTGCCGAGGGACCGCTGAAGGGCATCCTGAAGTACAACACCGATCCCATCGTGTCCTCGGACATCGTCACCGACCCGCACTCGTCGATCTTCGACGCGCCGCTGACGAAGGTCATCGACGACCAGGTCAAGATCGTCTCCTGGTACGACAACGAGTGGGGCTACTCCAACCGCCTCGCCGACCTCATCGGTCTCGTCGGCAAGTCCCTCTGACACCGATGGCTGTCAAGACACTGCAGGATCTGCTCGATGCCGGTGTCGAAGGCCGTGCCGTCCTCGTGCGATCGGACTTCAATGTCCCGCTCGAGGACGGCACGATCACCGATCCCGGCCGTATCCAGGCGTCGATCCCGACTCTCGAGGCTCTGGTCGAGGCCGGTGCCAAGGTCATCGTCACCGCGCATCTCGGTCGTCCCGACGGTAAGCCCGACGCGAAGTACAGCCTGGCTCCGGTCGCCGCGAAACTCGGCGAGCTGCTCGGACGCCATGTTCAGCTCGCGGGCGACGTCGTGGGTCAGGACGCCGAGGCTCGCGCCGAGGGTCTGACGGACGGCGACGTACTGCTGCTCGAGAACATTCGCTTCGATCCGCGCGAGACCAGCAAGGACGAGTCCGAGCGAGCTGCCCTGGCTCGCGAGCTGGTGGCTCTGGCCGGCGACGACGCGGCGTTCGTTTCCGACGGATTCGGCGTCGTGCACCGCAAGCAGGCGTCGGTCTACGACGTGGCGCAGCTGCTGCCCCATTACGCGGGCACCCTCGTCGCTGCCGAGGTCGAGGTGCTGGCCAAGCTCACCGAGGACGCTGCGCGTCCGTACGCGGTTGTGCTCGGCGGCTCCAAGGTCTCGGACAAGCTCGGCGTCATCGAGGCGTTGGCCCCCAAGGTCGACACCCTCGTGATCGGCGGCGGCATGGCGTTCACCTTCCTTGCCGCGCAGGGATATTCGGTCGGCAACTCGTTGCTGCAGGAGGATCAGATCGGGGTCTGCAAGGACCTGCTCGAGCGCTTCGGCGACGTGATCCACCTGCCCGTCGACATCGTCGTCGGAGACAAGTTCGCGGCGGACGCCGAGGCGAAGACCGTCAAGGCGTCCGAGATTCCGGACGGCTGGATGGGCCTGGACATCGGACCCGACTCGGTCAGTCGTTTCGCTGTCGTGCTCTCGAATGCGAAGACCGTCTTCTGGAACGGACCGGCAGGAGTGTTCGAGTTCGACAAGTTCTCGGCCGGCACCAAGGGCATCGCGGAAGCAATCATCAAAGCCACCGAAAAGGGCGCGTTCAGCGTCGTCGGTGGCGGAGACTCCGCGGCTGCGGTGCGCACCCTCGGACTGCCCGACGACGGCTTCTCGCACATCTCCACCGGCGGCGGTGCATCCCTCGAATACCTCGAAGGCAAGCAGCTCCCCGGCCTATCCGTCCTGGAGGCGTAACGCATGGCACGTAAGCCGCTCATCGCGGGCAACTGGAAGATGAACCTCAACCACCTCGAGGCCATCTCGCTGGTGCAGAAGATCGCATTCTCGTTGCCCGAGAAGTACTTCGACAAGGTCGATGTCACGGTGATCCCGCCGTTCACCGACATCCGGAGCGTCCAGACTCTGGTCGAGGGCGACAAGCTCCTGCTCACCTACGGTGCGCAGGACGTCTCGTCCGAGGACAAGGGTGCGTTCACCGGCGAGATCAGCGGATCGATGCTGGCCAAGCTGGGGTGCACCTTCGTCGTCGTCGGTCACTCCGAACGACGCACGTTGCACAACGAGGACGACGCCGTCGTGCTCGCCAAGACGAAGGCGGCGCTGAAGAACGGACTGACTCCGATCGTGTGCATCGGCGAGGGTCTGAACATCCGCGAGGCGGGCGAGCACGTGGCCTACAACGTCGCGCAGCTCCGCGGGTCACTCGACGGACTGTCGGCCGAGGACATCTCGAAGGTCGTCATCGCCTACGAGCCGGTGTGGGCGATCGGAACCGGCCGGGTCGCGTCCGCGTCGGACGCTCAGGAAGTGTGCGGCGCCATCCGCGAGGAGTTGAAGTCGCTCTCCTCGGGCGAGGTCGCCGCAGGCGTACGCGTGCTCTACGGCGGATCGGTCAACGCGAAGAACGTCGGCGAGATCGTCGGTCAGCCCGATGTCGACGGCGCACTGGTCGGTGGCGCTTCGCTCAAGGCCGACGAGTTCGCCACGTTGTCGGCCATCGCTGCAGGAGGACCCCTGCCCTGATCGGCAACGCTACGACGAACGGTTTTCGGGCACCTCGCTTCGGCGGGGTGTCCGAAGCCGTTCACGGGGCCAGGTAGGCTGCTGAAGGCATCGAATCGAGTTTGAGGTGGACATGGATCTGTTTCTGGATATTCTGCTGGTCATCACCAGCCTGGCACTGATCTTGCTGATCCTGCTGCATCGCGGCAAGGGCGGCGGATTGTCCAGCCTGTTCGGTGGCGGAGTGCAGTCCAGCCTCTCCGGTTCGACCGTCGTCGAGAAGAATCTCGATCGCCTCACGGTCTTCACCGGCATCATCTGGCTCATCGCCATCCTCGGTATCGGTCTGGAGATCAAGTACACCTGATCGAATTCGGCTCCGAGTGCGAGTTGGTGACGGAGCGACGATACTGGGTGGATGAGCGAATCCTCCTACGAGTCAGTCGGTTCCCCAGCCTTCGTCCCACCGACAGCTCAGGGTCGAGAGTTGACAGAGCCTCTCCGTGAGGACATCCGCTATCTCGGCGGTATCTTGGGCGAGATCATTCGCGAGCACGAGGGCGAGGACGTCTTCGACCTGATCGAGGCAGCGCGCGTCGAATCCTTCGCGGTACGCAGATCCGAGATCGAGCGTGACGATTCGGTCGGACGTTACACCGATGTGGAAGTGGCACAGGCAGTTCCACTCATTCGCGCGTTCAGTCACTTCTCGCTGCTGGCCAATCTCGCCGAGGACCTGCACCGCGAACGTCGCCGCGCGATTCACCTCGACCGCCAGGATCCGCCGCAGGACAGCAGCCTCGACGCCACCTGGCTCAAGATCGATGCCGCGGCACCGTCGCGCGAGCAGGTGGCAGCCGCTCTCACCGATGCGTTGGTCGCCCCGGTGATCACAGCGCACCCCACCGAGACACGTCGACGGACCATCTTCGACGTGCAATCGAAGATCACCGAGCTGATGCGTCGCCGCGATGTCGCCGCTGCGGCGGTCGAGGGCAAGGCCGCCAGCGCGGCCAAGGAACTGGCCGCCATCGACGTGCAGATCCGCAGGCAGGTACTGACCCTGTGGGAGACAGCTCTGATTCGGTTGTCGCGGTTGCGAATTCAGGACGAGATCGAGGTCGGCCTCCGTTACTTCGAGTCGTCTCTGTTCGACGTCATGCCTGCCCTCAATGCGGATGTGCGTGCCGCGCTGCGCGCACGGTGGCCCGAGGACGATCTACTGCCGCGCCCCATCCTTCGCCCCGGTTCCTGGATCGGCGGCGACCGCGACGGCAATCCGAACGTCACCGCCGACGTGGTGCACACTGCGACACATCAGGCGGGTTACGTAGCGTTCGAGCACTACCTGGACGAGCTGGTCGCGCTGGAGAAGGAACTGTCGATGTCCGCGCGCCTGGTGGATGTCACCGAGGAGCTCGCGGCTCTGGCCGGCGCATCGGCCGAACCGGACGACCGCCGATCGGACGAACCATATCGGGTCGCGGTGGTCGGCATCCGGGCTCGGCTCACCGCCACCGCCGAGGCGGTGCTCGACGCCGTACCGGTCTCCGGCATCGACCTCGGAGCGCAGAAGTACGACGGCCCGCAGGACATCCTCGACGACCTCGACATCATCGACCGGGCACTTCGTGCGGACGGTGACGCGTTGATCGCCGACGATCGACTGCTCCGGCTTCGACGTTCGGTCGAGACGTTCGGATTCCATCTGCAGGCGTTGGACATGCGGCAGAACTCCGAGACCCACGAAGAGGTGGTCGCCGAGCTGCTGGCCTGGGCCGGTGTTCACCCCGACTACGTGTCCCTCGGCGAGGACGAGCGGGTGTCGGTGCTGTCGCGGGAACTCGCGACCAGGCGGCCGCTAGTCGGCCCCAACGCGCAGCTCAGTGAGCTCGCGACGAAGGAACTGGGCATCGTCAGGGCGGCCAAGGAGGCCATCGACCACCTGGGCCCCGACACCATCCAGAACTACATCATCAGCATGTGCCAGTCGGTCAGCGACATGCTCGAAGCGGCGTTGCTGCTCAAGGAGGCAGGCATCTTCGACCCCGGCACCGACGGTTCGGCACCGACCTCGACCGTCGGTGTCGTTCCGCTGTTCGAGACCATCGAGGACCTCCAGCAGGGCGCGGCGACTCTGCTGGCCACGCTCGACGTTCCGATCTACCGCGCGCTGGTCGCCGGTCGCGGCATGAACCAGGAAGTCATGCTCGGGTACTCCGACTCGAACAAGGACGGTGGATACCTCGCGGCCAACTGGGCGCTGTATCGCGCCGAGTTGGATCTACTCGAGGCATCGCGCAAGACGGGGATCCGGTTGCGGCTCTTCCACGGTCGCGGTGGCACGGTCGGCCGCGGCGGCGGTCCGAGCTACGACGCGATCCTGGCGCAGCCGCCCGGTGTGGTGCAGGGATCCCTGCGTCTGACCGAGCAGGGCGAGATCATTGCAGCGAAGTACGCGGAGCCGTCCTTGGCGCGACGAAACCTCGAGTCCCTGGTTGCCGGAACTCTCGAATCGACTCTGCTCGACGTCGAGGGCCTCGGGGACGGTGCCGAAGCCGCGTACGACATTCTGGACGATCTGGCCGCCAAGGCACGTGCAGCGTACGGCCGTCTGGTGCACGAGGAGCCAGGTTTCGTCGAGTACTTCCGAACGTCGACTCCCGTTGCCGAGGTAGGGGAGCTGAACATCGGCTCCCGTCCGGCATCGCGGAAGCCGACCAACTCGGTGTACGACCTGCGTGCCATTCCCTGGGTGATGTCGTGGAGTCAGTGCCGCGTGATGTTGCCCGGGTGGTACGGAACCGGATCGGCGTTCGAGGAGTGGGTCGGCGACGACGATTCCAGGCTCGAGGTGCTGACCGACCTCTACCGGAAGTGGCCGTTCTTCCAGACGGTTCTGTCCAACCTCGCGCAGGTCATGGCCAAGTCCGATCTGGGCATCGCGGCTCGCTACGCCGAGTTGGTTCCCGACGCCGATCTCCGGGCTCGGATCTTCGGCATGATCGAGGCCGAGCACGCCACGACGGTGCGGATGTACCTGAAGATCACCGGTCACAGTCGACTGCTCGAAGACAATCCGTCTCTCGAACGCTCCGTGCACAACCGATTCCCGTACCTCGAGCCGCTCAATCAGATGCAGGTCGAGATGCTCAGGCGCTACCGAAACGGGGACGACGACGAACGCGTCAAGCGAGGAATCCTGCTGACGATGAACGGTCTCGCGACGGCACTGCGTAACAGCGGCTGACCCGCACGAGGGGCGCGGAACCGGTCGGCGGCGAGAAGCGTCCAACGAGGTATGAGGCAGTGCAGCAACGACACCGATGCCTGGCGCGACGGATCCGCCTACCGTGCGAACGGTAGGCGGATCGATCGCTCGACATCAGGACGTGTTCGGTGCGTCGGCGACTACGACGATGCGTGGCCGGGACGTGACCCCGACGCAGTCGAACCGGACTAGCTCCGGGCTCTCACACCGTGTCCAGCTTGGACGCTGCGCCGGTATCGAGGAACCAGACCGTCGATTCGGTGCCCAGTGCTCCGGCCGACGGGACGTCGTCGGGATCGGCCCCGCCCACCGCAGCAGCGACGGCATCGGCCTTGTTCGCTCCCGAGACGAGCAACCACACGTGCTGCGCGCGGCGGACCGCAGGCAGCGTCAGTGTGATGCGCACCGGTGGGGGCTTGGGGGAGTCCTCGACCGCCACGACGAAGCGGTGCTGTTCGCGCACTGCATCGGTGTGGGGGAAAAGTGAATTGATGTGGCCTTCGCCGCCCATGCCGAGCAGATGGACGTCGAACCGAGGCGTCGGCTCGCCTTCGGATCCGGAATGCAGGATCTGTGCGTACGTTGCCGCGGCAACTTCGGGGTCGCTTCCGTGTGGTCCGTCGGATGCGGCCATCCGGAACACCCGATCCGGATGGACATCGACGTGATCGAGCAGCGCCTCCGAGGCCTGAACTTCGTTGCGCTCGGGATCGCCCGAGGGCAGGAAGCGTTCGTCACCGAAGTAGACGTCCACTCTGCCCCAGTCGATCGAGCCGGAGTCCGAGCGCAGCGCCTCCAGCAATGCGATTCCTGTGCCACCGCCGGTCAGCACCACTGACGCAGATCCTCGCTCGGCCTGCGCGGCGGTGATCACGTCGACGAAGCGCGATCGCGCTGCGTCGACAAGGGCTTGCGCGTCCAGGTACTGGAGTACCGATGTCTTACTCATAGCTCACTTTCGACAGTCCGTTCAAGGCGAGTTCGTAGATCTCGTCCGTGTCGAGTCTGCGCAGTTCCTCGGCGAGGCACTCGCGCGTGTTGCGCCGCGCCAGTGCGACTTCGGCGTCGGGCTGACCGGTACGCCGCAGGGTTGCGGTCTTACCGGTCTGCGGTCGCGTCAGCGAGATGCTGCTGTTCTCCCGGATCAGCTCGACTTTCAGCTCACCCGCACGGCGGTGGACCGGCACGTCCAGCTTCGCGGCCAGCCAACCGGCAAGGATGTCGAGTGCGGGCTCCTCGGCCAGTCCCGACACCGTGGCCGAGACGACAGCCTCGTACGGAGCCTGGTCGAGCGCGGTGGCCAACAGGCCACGCCAGTACGTGATGCGACTCCAGGAGAGATCGGTGTCGCCCTCGGTGTAGCTGCTGAGCCGTCCCTTGATCGTCGCGGTGGTGTCGGGGGAGTTCGTGGCATCGGTGATGCGTCGAATCGCCAAGCGCCCCAACGGATCCTTCGCCGGAACGGTCGGTGCCTCGTCCGGCCACCAGGCCACGATCGGAGTATCGGGCAGCAGGAACGGGATGACGACACTGTGTTCGTGGTCGGCGAGTTCGCCGTTCAGGCGCAACACGACGACCTCCGATGCACCGGCGTCGCCGCCCACCCGGATCTGCGCGTCGAGGCTCGACTCGGCCGACCGATCTCCGTGGATGAGCACGATGACGCGGCACGGATGCTCACGGCTCGCCTCGTTCGCCGCGTCGATCGCTCGTTCGGCCTTGGCCGGATCACGGCTGGCCACGATCAGAGTCAGCACTCGGCCGATGGTCACCGCACCGCCTGCTTCGCGCACCTCCACCAACTTCTTGCCGACCTCGGCCGTCGTCGTGGCGGGGATGTCGACAATCACGGTCTTCTCCATTCGCGTCCGGTGCGGTGCATCATCTCGTCACCCGAGGAGGGCCCCCAGGTACCGGCTTCGTACGGTTCCGCGGTGCCGCCGGAGGCCCAGAACTCCAAGATCGGATCGAGGATCTTCCACGACAGTTCCACCTCGGCATTGACCGGGAACAACGACGGCTCGCCCAGCAGCACGTCGAGGATGAGTCGTTCGTAGGCCTCGGGGGAGGATTCGGTGAACGCCTGGCCGTAGCTGAAGTCCATGCTGACGTCGCGCACCTGCATGCTCGAACCCGGCACCTTGGAGCCGAACCGCATCGTCACGCCCTCGTCGGGCTGGACTCGGATCACCAACGCATTCTGACCGAGTTCCTCGGTCATCGTGGCGTCGAACGGCAGGTGCGGGGCGCGTTTGAACACCATCGCGATCTCGGTGACTCGGCGCCCGAGTGCCTTGCCGGTACGGAGATAGAAGGGCACCCCACCCCATCGCCGCGTATCCACCTCGAGGGTGATGGCGGCGTAGGTTTCGGTGTTCGACTCGGAGTCGAACCCTTCTTCCTCCTTGAGCCCCTTCACTTTCTGGCTGCCCTGCCACCCCGCGGTGTACTGACCGCGCGCCGAGGTTCGATCGAGTGGCTCGGCGAGTTTGGTCGCCGAGAGCACCTTGATCTTCTCCGACTGCAGCTCCTTGGGGTTGAAGCTGACCGGCTCCTCCATCGCGGTGATGGCGAGGAGCTGTAGAAGGTGGTTCTGGATGACGTCGCGGGCGGCACCGATTCCGTCGTAATACCCTGCGCGACCACCCAATCCGATGTCCTCGGCCATCGTGATCTGAACGTGGTCGACGTAGTGCGCATTCCAGATCGGATCGAACAACTGGTTCGCGAAGCGCAGTGCGAGGATGTTCTGCACCGTCTCCTTGCCCAGGTAGTGATCGATGCGAAACACGGTGTCCTCGGGGAACACTCGGTTGACGACGGCATTGAGCTCTTTCGCGCTCTGCAGGTCGTGGCCGAACGGCTTCTCGATCACCACACGTCGCCAGTTGCCGTCCTCGCCCTGCGCCAGACCGGACCGAGACAGCTGCTCCAGAACGACGGGAAAGGCGCTGGGCGGAATGGACAGGTAGAAGGCGTGATTGCCGCCGGTGCCCCGGGTCTCGTCGAGTTCGGTCAGTGTCCGCGACAACTCGTCGAACGCCGCGTCGTCGTCGAACGTTCCCTGGACGAACCGGAATCCTTCGGCGAGGGTGTTCCAGACCTCCTCGCTGAACGGAGTGCGCGCGTGATCGCGCACGGAATCGTGCACGATCTTCGCGAAGTCCTGGTTCTGCCATTCCCGACGGGCGAAGCCGACCAAGGCGAAACCGGGGGGTAGAAGCCCCCGGTTCGCCAGGTCGTACACCGCAGGCATGAGCTTCTTACGCGCGAGATCGCCGGTCACTCCGAAGATGACCATGCTGCACGGGCCCGCTATGCGGGGGAGCCGCTTGTCCCGCGCGTCGCGGAGTGGGTTGACCCAGTCCGCGGAGTGGAGAGGTTCGGTTTCTGCGGTGGGCACAGTCGGTCAGCTCTTCTGACCTGCTTGGCGAAGCTGCTCGCCGGTGGCTTCGAGCAACTCGTTCCAGGCCGCCTCGAACTTCTGGACGCCTTCGTTCTCCAACGTCAGGAAGACGTCGGTGATGTCGATCCCGAGTGCCGAGATGCGGTCGAAGATCTCCTGCGATTCCGGTCCCTTGCCCGAGACGGTGTCGCCGACGATCTCGCCGTGATCGGCAACCGCGTCCATGGTCTTCTCCGGCATCGTGTTCACCGTGTTCGGTGAGACGAGCTCGGTGACGTACATGGTGTCGGGGTAGGCGTCGGACTTCACGCCGGTCGACGCCCACAACGGACGCTGCGGGCGTGCGCCGCTGCCGACGAGCTCGCGGAACCGAGGGGCCACCTCGAAGATCTGCTGGTACGCCACGTACGCCAGACGAGCGTTGGCCAGAGCGGCCTTGCCCTTGAGTGCCTCGGCATCGGGGGTACCGATCGCATCGAGACGGGAATCGATCTCGCTGTCGACGCGGGAGACGAAGAACGACGCGACCGAGTGGATCTTGTCGAGGTCGTGGCCGGCCGCACGCGCCTTCTCCAGACCGTCGAGGTAGGCGTTCATCACCAGCTCGTAGCGTTCGACGGAGAAGATGAGCGTGACGTTGACGCTGATGCCCTCGCCGATCACCTTGGCGATAGCGGGAATCCCGTCCTCGGTCGCCGGGATCTTGATCAGCAGATTCGGACGGTCGACGATCTTCCACAGTTCGACGGCCTGCTCGTACGTCTTGTCGGCGTCGTGTGCCACGCGCGGATCGACCTCGATGGACACGCGGCCGTCGACGCCTGCACTTGCCTCGTACTGAGGCATCAGGATGTCGCAGGCCTCGCGAACGTCGTCCGTGGTGACCGTGCGGATGGTGGTCTCGACGTCGGCACCTTCACCGGCGAGCTTGTTCACCTGCTCGTCGTACGCCTCGCCCTTGCTCAGGGCCGCCTGGAAGATCGACGGGTTGGTGGTCACTCCGACCACACTTTTCGTGTCGATGAGGTCCTGGAGGTTGCCCGAGCGAATGCGATCACGGGACAGGTCGTCCAGCCATACCGAGATTCCGGCGGCGGAGAGTTCTGCAAGATTCTTGTTCTGGGTCATGAATTATCCCTTCACATTGGTGATGGAGCGCTGTGCAGCTGCCGTGACGGCCTCGGCCGTGAAGCCGAACTCGCGGAAAAGTGTTGCAGCGTCGGCAGATTCACCGTAGTGCTCGAGCGAGATGATCTCGCCGAAGCCGCCGACGATCTTCCACCACGGCATCGCGATGCCGGCTTCGATCGACACCCGGGCCTTGACGGTGGGCGGGATCACCTGGTCGCGGTAGTTCTGATCCTGGCTCTCGAACCACTCGACGCACGGCATCGAGACGACGCGGGCGGCGATGCCCTGCGCCTCGAGCTGCTTCTGTGCCTCCACGGCGTACTGCAGCTCGGAACCGGTACCGATCAGCACGACGTCGGGGGTCGCCTTGGACGACTCGACGAGGATGTATCCGCCCTTGGAGACGCCCTCATAGCTGGTGCCCTCGAGAATCGGGATGCCCTGACGCGTCAGCGCGAGGCCGACGGGTCCGCTGCTGCTGGACTTGGCCAACACTGCCTGCCATGCGAACGCGGTTTCGTTGGCGTCGCCGGGGCGTACCACCGAGAGGTTGGGGATGGCCCGCAGCGCGGCGAGATGCTCGACCGGCTGGTGCGTCGGGCCGTCCTCACCGAGGCCGATGGAATCGTGGGTCCACACGTAGATGGGGTCGATGTCCATGAGTGACGCGAGCCGGACCGCAGGCCGCATGTAATCGCTGAACTGCATGAACGTTCCGCCGTATGCACGGGTCGGGCCGTGCATCACGATGCCCGAAAGAATCGCGCCCATCGCATGCTCACGGATACCGAAGTGCAGGGTGCGGCCGTACGGCTCGGCGTCCCAGTCGTCGGTGGAGATGGACGTGGGGCCGAAGGACTTCGCACCCTTGATCGTCGTGTTGTTGCTGCCTGCGAGGTCGGCCGAGCCGCCCCACAGTTCCGGGAGAACAGGTCCGACGGCGTTGAGAACCTCACCGGACGCGGCACGCGTGGCGACGGCCTTGCTGCCGGGCTCCCAGGTGGGCAGAACGTCGGTCCAGTTCTCGGGCAACGTGCCCTTGGTGAGGCGATCGAGCAGCTTCTTGCGCTCGGGCTCGCGGGCGGCCCAGGCGTCGAACTGTACGGTCCACTCGGCGTGGGCCTTGCGACCGCGCTCCTGCAGCTTGCGGGTGTGGCCGATGACCTCGTCGGTGACCTCGAACGTCTTGGCCGGGTCGAAATCGAGGGCCTGCTTGACCTTCGCGATCTCCTCGTCGCCCAGTGCGGCACCGTGGACTGCGCCGGTGTTCATCATGGTGGGGGCCGGGAAGCCGATGATGGTACGCAGCACGATGATCGACGGCTTGTCGGTGACGGCCTTGGCAGCCTCGACGGCTTCTTCGATCGCGGTGACGTTCTCGCCGCCTTCGACCACCTGTACGTGCCAGCCGTAGGCCTCGTAGCGCGCGGCCGTGTTCTCGGAGAGAGCGATGTCGGTGGAGTGCTCGATGGAGATCTTGTTGTCGTCGTAGAACAGGATCAGGTTGCCGAGCTGCTGAGTGCCGGCCAGAGACGACGCCTCGGACGTCACGCCTTCTTCGATGTCTCCGTCGGAGGCGATCACGTAGATGTAGTGATCGAACGGGCTCTCACCGAGTGCGGGCTCGGGATCGAACAGACCGCGCTCGCGCCGCGCCGCCATGGCCATGCCCACGGCGGAGGCGAGTCCCTGACCGAGCGGGCCGGTGGTGATCTCGACGCCGTCGGTGTGGCGGAACTCGGGGTGTCCGGGAGTCTTCGACTTGTAGGTGCGCAGTGCCTCGATGTCGGCGAGCTCGAGACCGAAGCCGCCCAAGTACAGCTGCAGGTAGAGAGTCAGGCTCGAGTGCCCGCACGAGAGCACGAACCGGTCGCGGCCGATCCAGTGCGTGTCGGTGGGGTCGTGGCGCATGGTGCGCTGAAAGAGGGTGTAGGCGAGGGGAGCCAGGCTCATCGCGGTTCCGGGGTGGCCGTTGCCGACCTTCTGCACTGCGTCCGCTGCCAGAACACGAACGGTGTCGACCGCTCGGGTGTCCAGGTCCGTCCAGTCGCTCGGGTGGTGCGCCGTGGTGAGGACGTCAATATCGTCTGTGATCGACACGAGCAGAAATCTCCTGACATTCGTTCGAGTTGTGGCTCCGGGGAATCGTCGCCCGGCGGCGACTGCAATGCGCCTGGGTGGAGCACGCATGTGGTCGGTGCCGAAGGACGTCCTCCACCAGCCTAGTTCTGTCCGACCCTACTGTCGTGCCTTCCCCCGGGCGATTGCGCGCGGGTTACTCGTAGGCGACGTATTCCTCACTTTGGGTGCCCTGCGAATTGGAGGTGCAAACCCCGCCGTCTACCATCGGTCGTAGTAGGCGCACGGTCGTCGGCTCCCGCGGTTGTGGTCGCGGAGTTGCCCGTGCGCGCAGGCGCCGAAGTGTCGCCGTCGAGAGACAACCCGCGTGCCGGTGGCGCGTGAGCAAGTGGCCGAGCGCCAGAGAACGACAGTCGTGCGAGGAGACGCAGTGCGAATTGGGCAGCAGCCGGGCGGACACGGTTTCGCCGGCGGCCCCGGATTCGGAGCAGACGAGACAGGTGAGCCGACGCAGGCCGCGCCGGCGACGTCCGCCCCACGTAGAGCATTCGCACTCTTTCTTGCGTATGTCGCGCTCACGAAGCCCCGGGTCATCGAACTCCTCCTCGTCACGACCATTCCGGCGATGTTGCTGGCCGACCGGGGAAACGTCGATCCGTGGCTGATCCTCACCACCCTCTTCGGCGGAATGCTGGCCGCGGCCAGTGCCAACACGCTGAACATGGTGGTCGACGCAGACATCGACAAGGTGATGAAGCGCACCGAGAAGCGCCCGCTCGCCCGCGGTGCCATGCCCGTCTCGCACGCGCTGATCTTCGGGCTCGTACTCGGTGTGTTCTCGTTCTTCTGGCTGTGGGCCACCACGAATCTGCTCAGCGGTGTGCTCGCCGTCGTCACCATCTGCTTCTACATTTTCGTCTACACGCTGGTGCTCAAGCGGCGCACCTCGCAGAACGTGGTGTGGGGTGGCGCGGCCGGTTGCATGCCGGTGATGATCGGCTGGTCCGCTGTGACCGGCACGATCGGGTGGCAAGCGCTGGTGATGTTCGTGGTCATCTTCCTGTGGACGCCGCCGCACACCTGGGCGCTCATGCTCCGCTACAAGGAGGACTACCAGGCGGCCAACGTACCGATGCTGCCTGCGGTCGCGTCGGAGACGAAGGTCACCAAGCACATCGTGCTGTATGCGTGGGCCACCGTTGCCGCAACACTTGCGTTGGCACCGGGCTCGGGCATCGTCTACGCGGCCGTCGCCGTGGCGTCGGGAGTGTGGTTTCTCGTCGTCGCACACCGCCTGTACGCAGGCGTGCGAGCGGGAACTCCGGTCAAGCCACTGAAGCTGTTCATCCTCTCCAACGAATACCTGGCACTGGTGTTCTGCGGCCTGGCCGTCGACTCGGTCCTCGGCTGGCAGACGCTCGCCCAGCTTCTCTCCTGAGCGAGCGTCACCCGACGGATCGGTCAGGGAACGAGCACGATCGATCCCGTCGTTCGGCGTGACTCCAGATCGATGTGGGCCTGCGCGGCGTCCTCCAGCGCGTATCGAGCGCCGACCTCGACCGTGAGCGCGCCACGCGATATCGCCCCGAACACATCTCCGGCCCGCCACTCGAGCTCGGCCCGGTCCCGTATGTGGTGGGCGAGTGTCGGCCTGGTGAGGAACAGCGATCCTGCGCCGTTCAACCTCTGCGGGTCCAGGGGCGGGACCGGACCGCTCGCCGCTCCGAACAGGGCCAACGTCCCTCTGATCCGCAGCGACGCCAGACTTGCCTCGAACGTGTCGGCACCGACGCCGTCGTACACCGCATGGACACCCTCGCCGTCGGTGATCTCGCGCACGCGAGCAGCGATGTCCTCTTCGTAGCGCAACACGTGGGCGGCACCGGCCTGCGCGGACCGCTCGGCCTTCGCATCCGTGGAGACCGTGGTGATGACGTTCACTCCCTTCGCCACCGCCATCTGCGTCAGCAACAGTCCGACGCCACCTGCGCCGGCGTGCACGAGGACGGTGTCACCCTGCTGGGCCGGGTAGGTGGATTCGATCAGGTAGTGCGCCGTCATACCCTGCAGCAATGCCGAGGCGGCCTGATCGGCAGGAACGCCCTCGGGAACCGCGATGGCCGACGAGGCGTCGACCAGTACGTATTCCGCGTAGCTGCCCGGCGCTGCGGCCCAGGCGACGCGCTGTCCCGGTGCGAAGTCGGTGACGTCCGTTCCGACCTGTTCGATCACCCCGGATCCCTCGTCGCCGGGAACGTACGGCAGCGCGCGTGGATACAGACCGCGTCGAAAGTACGTGTCGATGTAGTTGATGCCGACGGCCTCGATCCGGACCAGTAGTTGAGCCGGTCCCGGCGTCGGTATCGGAATGTCGACGACGTTCATGACCTCGGGTCCGCCGGTGTTGTCTATTCGAATGGCACGCATGAAACCGTTCTACACGGGCGCGTCACACTCGGGTACACGGATCCGGGTAACACACGCACGCGGCCGAAGTTACCGATCAGTAACGACTCGACGGGTGGATGCGGGCGACGTGGACGGCCTCGGTATCGTGTCGGCATGGCTACCGAAATCGACAGCGCGGGCATCGAGAAGAACGAGTCGAACGAGGTTCCGAAGGGAACACTCGCGGCCGTGAAGAGCTTTCTCGCCGACCACGGCAACTCCGCCAACGTGGTGATCCAGCCGATCGGTCGAGCAGGAACTCGGCTCACCATGGTCGGTGCCGACGGCGTACTGGGCGACCAGGTGGTGGCGACGACCGCCATCGCCCGCGCGATCGTCGACGGTCTCGACCAGTTGACCGAGGCCGAATGGGACCGTGAGCTGGTCAGTTCGGTCAATCCGGCCCCAGGACACTACGAGAAGATGGCCGGGTGGGTGGCCGGTCAGAAGAAGTTCCCGGAGGCGCGCAACCAGGCGATCGTCTGAGCGGAGAAAACTGCGGAAATTCCTTCGATCCGGCGGGAACCATCTCGGTACCCGATGCGTCGAAGTCAGTGGAGGGGCAGTCGGCCATCTGAGGGGGAGGCCGGCTGCCCCTCCACCCTGTTCGAAGCTCGACCGATCGTCACGAGCGAACTGCGACGTCCTCGGTGGTCTCGACCGTCTCGGTCGCCACCGGGCCGCGAGTGCGGCAGGCCGCCCAGACTGCAGCGGTGGCGGCGGTACATGCGCCCGCACCGGCCACGTGGAAGGCGACGAGCACGGCCGGAACCCCGGTGAAGTACTGCACCAGTCCGATAAGAGACTGCGCCAGCACCAGGCCGATCAGGACGTTGAGTCGGAACGTGACCGCCTTCGGCGCACGAACCGCATACAGCGCGAATGCCAATCCGACGAGCAGGGCCAGGTAGCCGACCAGGAACTGAGAGTGTGCGTGCACCAGCGTCACGATCTCGATACCGAGACGCGGTACCGGTTCCTCGATGCTCTTGTCGCCCGCGTGCGGGCCGGCTCCGGTCACCATGGTGCCCGCGATCAGCACGCCCGTCAGAGCGATCCCGGACAGCCCCGTCAGCGCTCGCAGAGCACCCGGCACCGTCGGCGTGGACTCGGCCGGCGCATCGCTCTCGCCGACCTTGGCGTACAGCAACGTGGCCAGCCACACCATGGCCATCGAGACGACGAGGTGAACGGCTACCGTCCACCACAGCAGTCCGGTCAGCACCGTGAATCCGCCGATCACGGCCTGTACGACGGTACCGAGCGGCATCAGCCACGCGAAGAACAGCACTTCCCGACGCCGCCGTGCCCTGGTGACGGCGATGACGACCGCTGCGGCCGCGAGAACGACCACGAACGTGAGCAGACGGTTGCCGAACTCCACGGCCTGGTGCAGAACGGGGACCTCGGACACCCCGACGGGTGTGAAGCTACCGGGAAAGCACTGCGGCCACGTGGGGCACCCGAGTCCGGAACCGGTGACACGAACGACGGCACCGGTGACAGCGATGCCACCCTGCGTCAGGATCGCGATGAATGCCAGCACCCGCTGCACTCGAAGCGAGGGCACGGGCAGGATATCGACGACGCGCAAGAACGCTCTGTACAGCACCCCTCGATGGTAAACGCCGATCAACTACACAGCGTCGTTGGGTAGTGACCGTCGTTGGGTGGCGAGCC
Organism: Rhodococcus sp. 05-339-2; assembly: GCF_002258965.1. Classification (NCBI taxonomy): domain Bacteria; kingdom Bacillati; phylum Actinomycetota; class Actinomycetes; order Mycobacteriales; family Nocardiaceae; genus Rhodococcus; species Rhodococcus sp. 05-339-2. The sequence goes on along the minus strand of NZ_NOYW01000018.1, from coordinate 301,941 downwards.
CCGCTCAGGTGAACTTGAACGTGCGTACCGCGAGGGTGCCGCACACCGCAGCCCACACCAGCAGTACGACCACACCGAAGATGTCGAAGGACGAGGACACACCTCTGCTCAGTGCCTCACCGAGCGCGCCGGACGGCACGATGCGTGCGACGTTCTGCAGTCCCTGGGGGATCTGGTCGTCCACGAACACCGCGCTGCCGATGCCGAGCATCACGAACCAGGCGATGTTCGCCAGCGCCAACACGATCTCGGCGCGCAGGGTGCCGCCGAGCAGCAGTCCCATCGACGCGAAGGTGACGGTTCCCAGAGCGATGATGACGGCCCCGAGCAACAGACCCGTCGCGCTCGGGCGCCATCCGAGAGCGACGCCGATCGAGCCGAGCAGAATCGATTGCAGAATCACCACGATCACCACGGCGGCGGATTTGCCGCCGATGATGCCCCACCGCGGAAGGGGTGTCGCCCCGAGTCTCTTGAGCGCGCCGTAGCGGCGATCGAAGCCGACAGCGATCGCCTGGCCGGTGAACGCCGTCGACATGATGGCCACCATCATCACGGCCGGGACGACGCGGGCCACTCGGTCGGCACCGAGTTCGCCGAAGGGCAGCAGGGTCAATCCGATCAGCAGGGTGATCGGGATGAACATCGTCAGCAGCAACTGTTCACCGTTGCGCAGCAACAACTTCAGTTCGAGGCGGGTCTGTGCGAGCAGCATCCGCGCAGCCGAGGCGGGCTGCGGGCGAGGCGCGAACAGGCCTGTCTCGAATCGGTTGTCGGCGAGCCGGGCTTCTCTGCGCACGGTCACTTCCTCAATTCTCTGCCGGTCAGTTCGAGGAACACGTCCTCGAGGCGGCGCTGGTCGACCTGCAATTCGGTGGCCAACACGTCCTGCTGTGCGCACCAGGACGTGACGATCACCAGAATCTGCGGCTCGATCACACCGGAGACCACATAGGAGCCGGGCGTCGGTTCCGACGGTACGTAACCCGGGGGGAGTGCCGCGTCGAGCATGGACAGTTCGAGTCCCGGGGGTGCGGTGAAGCGCAGTTGGCCCTCGGCACCCTGCTTGGTCAGCTCGGAGGGTGTGCCCGAGGCGACGACGCGGCCGTTGTCGATGATCGTCAGCCGATCCGCGAGCTGCTCGGCCTCGTCCATCAGATGTGTCGTGAGCAGTACGCCGACACCGTCGCGGCGCAGGGCGTCGATCAATTCCCACACCAGCAGCCGGGCCTGGGCGTCGAGCCCGGCGGTCGGTTCGTCGAGGAACACCAGTTCGGGCCGCCCGACGATGGCGCAGGCCAGAGCCAGCCGCTGCTGTTGCCCACCGGAGAGCCGCCGGTACGGGGTGCGGACGGCAGAGGTCAGGCCGAGGCAGTCGAGCAGCCACGCCGGGTCGAGTGGATCGGCCGAGTACGAGGCGACGAGTTGGAGCATCTCGCCTGCCTTGGAACCGGGGTACGCACCTCCGCCCTGGAGCATGACGCCGATGCGTGGCCTCAGCTGCGCCGACTGCGCCACGGGGTCCAGTCCGAGGACCCGGACCGAGCCGCTGTCGGGTACGACGAACCCCTCGCACATCTCGACGGTGGTGGTCTTTCCGGCACCGTTGGGGCCCAGCAGCGCGAGAACCTCGCCGGGGCCGATGTTCAGGCTCAGTCCGTCGACGGCACTGACACCGTCGTACGACTTGCGTACGTCGGTCAGCTGTACGACAGGTTGCGCCGCGTCGGACGTCCCGGAGATCACGAGGACTCAGCGTATTCGTCGCTGCTGCGGTCGCGTTCCGGTGGTCCGGTGCGGATGGGCCACGGCATCCGGTTTCGCGTGAGCAGATAGAGCACCGCGATCGTCAGGATGGTCACGACGGCGGCCTGCACGATCTGGAACGGTTGGTACTCACTGCCGTTCGGCATGAGGATCACGCTCACCAACGACGAGAAGGCGATGGCCGGACGCCTGAACGAGGGAGTCGTGGCCCACGCCGCCAGCGGAATGACCGCCCACAGCAGGTACCAGGGTTGCACCACCGGGAACAGCAGGACGACGGCTCCGAGTGCGACGCCGAGTGCGCCGACCGGATGCAGGCGGCCACGCAGGACGGCGATGAGCATGCGGACGACGATGATTCCCGCGACGACGGCTGCGATCGGGCGAGTGAGACCCAACACAGCGGTGGTGTGGTCGCCGAGGCCCAGGAGCACACCGACGAATCCGGTGCCGAGACCGAGGATCGTGGGGATCGACATCCAGCTGCGCACCACTCCGGCAGTTCCCAGAGTGTTGATCCAGCCGAAGCCGAGACCGCTGCCCAGGCTCACCGCCACCTGGACCGCGATGGCGATCGAGCCGAGCAGGAGCGCCGCGTGGATCACGGATCGCAGGGTCCCGCCCCACCGCCTCGACAGCGCCATCCCCACGAAGCCGAGAGCGATGAGCGAGGGAATCTTGATCGCGGACGACAGTGCGATCAGGCCTGCTCCGCCGACGAGGAACGCGATGTCGGTACCGCGTAGCGCTCCGGAGTGCTCGATCGCGCGAAGCGCCAGTTCGGTACCCGCCAGCATGAGCCCGATCATCAGGGCTTCGTTGTGGATACCGGCCACCAGGTGGAACAGCACCAACGGGTTCGCGGCGCCGAGCCACAGTGCCGTGACCGACGCGACCCCGCAGCGCCGAGCCAGACGTGGCAGCGACCAGACGATCAGCGCTACTCCCGCCAGAGCGAGCAGGCGATGGAGGAAAATGCCGGCGACGATGTTCTCGCCGGTCAGGTACGTGATTCCACGGCCCATCCACAGGAACAGCGGACCGTAGGGTGCCGGGGTCTCCCGCCAGATGTTCGGAACCGTTCGGGTCAGTACGTTGTCGGCCCCGAGCGCGTCGACCGGACCGACCTCGTACGGGTCGAGTCCGCGCGCGGTGATCTCGCTCTGTGCCAGGTAGGAGTAGACGTCACGCGAGAACATGGGCGGTGCCACGGACAACGGCAGGATCCACAGCAGCAGCGTGCGGTCCATCTGGGAACGAGTGAGTCGACGCGGAGTGGTTCCCGATCGCGTTCGTCCCAACGCAAATCTTCCCAACAGCAACCACGCGAGCACCACGATGACGGTTCCGGTCATCGTGACGGTCAGTGCGGTGGTCGCCATTCGGGACGGCAAGCTCAGCAGTCGGACACCCGCGATCGGGTTCTGCAGCACCGGCTGCGCGCCCGCGCCGAGGGCACCGATCGCCATCAGCAGCGCACCCGCGGCACCGAAACGACGGATGTTCCTGAGTTGGTTCGTCTCCGAGGGGTTCAGCCCCGGTGCCTCCTGCTCGTCTCCGTGCAGGGTGGCGACCGCCCCGCCGGGAGGCGTCGGCTCCAGGCCGATGACTCGACGGGCGGGGACCACGACGAACCGCTGGACGAGCGCGCCCGGGGTGGACTTCGATGTGCCGGACGCCGAGGAGGACTCGGAACCGCTCGCGGAAGGTGAGCTCTCGGAACTGGGCTCACTGTCGGTCGATGGCACAGTGGGAGCGTAGCTGTGCACTCGCGCACGGCCTGCACCGTGCTCCATCCGCAGGCACGGCATCGGCCACGTCGTCGGACGAGCGCCCTGCATAGGGCACCCTTGCTGGACCGGGTACCGCAATTCCGTCACACTGGTGTTGTGAAAACAACCGAGAGCTCGCTCGTGCGTCCGGGAAGTGTCGAGTCTTCGGCGTCCGGCGCAGGCGTTTCGTCGGTGCGACCCACGTCGGCCCCCGAGGGGCAGACGCGGAGCGCTGTGGTCACTCTACTGCTGGAAGAGGGCCCCATCACCGCCTCCGACATCGGTACTCGGCTGGGGTTGAGCGCTGCGGGTGTCCGACGTCACCTGGACGCACTCATCGACGCGGGCGAGGCCCGCATCACCACCCCCGCAGGTGCTCGGCAACGTGGCCGGGGCCGACCGGCCAAGCATTTCCAGCTCACCGCAGCCGGGCGCAACCGTCTCGGCCACACCTACGACGATCTTGCCGGTGCCGCCATGCGGCAGCTGCGCAAGATCGGGGGAGACGCGGCAATCGAGACATTCGCTCGGCAACGCGTCAACACCATCGTGGCCGACGTGGAGCCTGCGACGGGATCCGATGCGCATGCCGTGGAGGACGCCGCCGACCGAATCGCCGACGCGTTCAGCGCGGCCGGATTCTCGGCCACCACCCGTCAGGTGGGCAACGGTGTGCAGATCTGCCAGCACCACTGCCCGGTGTCGCACGTCGCCTCCGAGTTTCCGGAGCTGTGCGAGGCCGAGCAGACCGCGTTCGCCGAGATCCTCGGCACGCACGTGCAGCGTTTGGCGACCATCGCCAACGGTAATTGCGCGTGTACGACGCACGTACCGCTGTCACCGACGCGGTACTCGAACACCGATAGTTCCGACAAGAAGACTCCCGACGCGCAGCCCCGTGTCGGAGAACGCCCACGCCTCCGGAAGGAGCCCGCATGACCGTCACACCAGACCAGGTGACACCCACCGCGCCGCTGACCCAGGACGAGACCATCGCCTCGCTCGGCACCTACGGATACGGCTGGGCCGACTCGGACGTAGCCGGTGAAAGCGCCAAGCGCGGTCTCTCCGAGGCCGTCGTCCGCGACATCTCGCAGAAGAAGAGCGAGCCCGAGTGGATGCTCGAGGCGCGCCTCAAGGCGCTCAAGACGTTCGAGCGCAAGCCGATGCCGAACTGGGGTTCCGACCTCGATGGCATCGATTTCGACAACATCAAGTACTTCGTGCGGTCCAGCGAGAAGCAGGCTGCAACGTGGGAAGACCTGCCCGAGGACATCAAGAACACGTACGACAAGCTCGGCATCCCCGAGGCGGAGAAGCAGCGCCTCGTCTCCGGTGTCGCCGCCCAGTACGAGTCCGAGGTCGTCTACCACTCGATCCGTGAGGACCTCGAGGCTCAGGGAGTGTTGTTCCTCGACACCGACACCGCTCTCAAGGAGCAGCCGGAGCTGTTCCGCGAGTACTTCGGAACCGTCATCCCCGCAGGCGACAACAAGTTCTCCGCACTGAACACCGCGGTGTGGTCCGGTGGATCGTTCATCTACATCCCGCCGGGCGTCCACGTGGACATCCCGCTGCAGGCCTACTTCCGGATCAACACCGAGAACATGGGTCAGTTCGAGCGCACGCTGATCATCGTCGACGAGGGTGCCTACGTGCACTACGTCGAGGGTTGCACCGCGCCGATCTACAAGTCGGATTCGCTGCACTCCGCCGTGGTGGAGATCATCGTCAAGAAGGGTGGTCGTTGCCGCTACACGACCATCCAGAACTGGTCGAACAACGTCTACAACCTCGTCACCAAGCGCGCCAAGGCCGAGGCAGGCGCGACGATGGAGTGGGTCGACGGCAACATCGGCTCCAAGGTCACCATGAAGTACCCGGCCGTCTGGATGACCGGTGAGTACGCCAAGGGCGAGGTTCTCTCGGTCGCGTTCGCAGGCCCGGACCAGCACCAGGACACCGGCTCGAAGATGTTGCACCTGGCACCGCACACATCGTCGAACATCGTCAGCAAGTCCGTCGCTCGCGGCGGCGGCCGGACGTCGTACCGCGGTCTGATCCAGATCAACAAGGGTGCGCACGGTTCGCGTTCGACGGTCAAGTGCGACGCGTTGCTCGTCGACACGATCAGTCGTTCCGACACCTACCCTTACGTCGACATCCGCGAGGACGACGTCTCGATGGGCCACGAGGCCACCGTCTCGAAGGTCAGCGACGATCAGTTGTTCTACCTGATGAGCCGCGGCATGACCGAGGACGAGGCCATGGCGATGGTCGTGCGCGGCTTCGTCGAGCCGATCGCTCGCGAACTGCCGATGGAATACGCGCTCGAGCTCAACCGGCTCATCGAGCTGCAGATGGAAGGGTCGGTCGGATAAGTGAACAACCCCCTCACCGGAGTTATGGGTGCCGTGGCATCCGAAAACCCCGAGTCGGCCAAGGAAGACAAGTCGAAGCTCGTCGTAAACAAGGGCGCTCAGTTCACGTCCTACGACGTGAACGCGTTCGAGATCCCGTCGGGTCGTGACGAGCTGTGGCGTTTCACACCGCTGCGTCGGCTGCGCGGCCTGCACGACGGTTCCGCCGTCGCCGACGGGGCCGCTCAGGTCACCGTCGGCGCCCCGGAATCGGTGACCGTGGAGACCGTCGGGCGCGAGGACGAGCGACTGGGCAAGGCCGGCGTTCCTGCCGATCGTATTGCCGCTCAGGCATTCTCGGCGTTCACGGCGGCCACGATCGTCTCCGTGCCGAACGAGGTCGAGGTGGCCGATCCGATCGAGATCACCATCGACGGTCCCGGTGTCGACCACGTCGCCTACGGTCACCTCCAGATCCGACTCGGCACGTTCGCTCGTGCCACCGTCGTGATCGACCAGCGAGGTAGTGGCACGTATGCCGAGAACGTCGAGTTCGTTCTCGGTGACAGCTCGCAGTTGCACGTCGTGCTGATCCAGGACTGGCAATCCGACGCCGTGCACGTGGCGGCACACCATGCGCTGCTGGGACGCGACGCCGTGCTGCGGCACTACAACGTCAGTCTCGGCGGCGACCTGGTGCGCATCAGCCCGACCGTGCGCTACAGCGCGCCCGGTGGTGACGCCGACATGCTGGGTCTGTACTTCGCCGACGCGGGCCAGCACCTCGAGCAGCGTCTGCTCGTCGACCACTCGGCTCCGCACTGCAAGTCCAACGTCATGTACAAGGGCGCATTGCAGGGCGAAGTGGGCCCGGGCAAGCACGACGCGCACACCGTCTGGATCGGCGACGTTCTCATCCGCGCCGAGGCCGAGGGAACCGAGACCTACGAGCTCAACCGGAACCTGGTTCTCACCGACGGCGCGCGCGCCGATTCGGTACCGAACCTCGAGATCGAGACCGGGGAGATCGTCGGAGCAGGCCACGCCAGTGCCACCGGCCGTTTCGACGACGAGCAGCTGTTCTACCTGCGCGCTCGTGGCATCTCCGAGGAGGTCGCTCGCCGACTCGTCGTCCGCGGCTTCTTCCACGAGGTCATCGACAAGATTCCGGTCCCCGCCGTGCGCGAGCGCCTGGACGCTGCCATCGAGACCGAACTCGCCGTCGTCGGCGCGTAGGTCACACCCGAACCTTTCTCGACTGCACAAAGGAACTTTTTGATGTCCACACTCGAAATCCGCGATCTGCACGTCAGCGTCGCCAACTCCGACGCCACTGCGGAGCCCATCAACATCCTCAAGGGTGTCGACCTCACCGTGAAGTCGGGTGAGACGCACGCGATCATGGGTCCCAACGGTTCCGGCAAGTCGACCCTGTCCTACGCCATCGCCGGCCACCCGAAGTACACGGTGACCTCGGGCACCATCACCCTCGACGGTGAAGACGTGCTCGAGATGAGCGTCGACGAGCGTGCGCGCGCCGGCCTCTTCCTGGCGATGCAGTACCCGGTCGAGGTGCCGGGCGTGTCGATGTCGAACTTCCTCCGCACTGCCGCCACCGCCGTGCGCGGTGAGGCTCCGAAGCTGCGGCACTGGGTCAAGGAAGCCAAGACCGCGATGAGCGAGCTCGAGATCGAGGCGAACTTCCTCGAGCGCAACGTCAACGAGGGATTCTCCGGCGGCGAGAAGAAGCGTCACGAAATTCTTCAGCTGGGACTGCTCAAGCCCAAGATCGCCATCCTCGACGAGACCGACTCCGGCCTCGACGTCGACGCTCTGCGCGTGGTGTCCGAGGGCGTCAACAAGTACAAGGAGCGCGAAGACGGTGGAGTGCTGCTGATCACGCACTACACCCGCATCCTGCGCTACATCAAGCCCGACTTCGTCCACGTCTTCGTCAACGGTGAAATCGTGAAGTCCGGCGGTGCAGAGCTGGCCGACGAGCTCGAGGCCAACGGATACGCCGGCTACACGCAGGCCGCGACCACCGGAGCATGAGTATGGCTGCACCCGCAGCTGCGGCGGTGGCGGCATCGTTCGATGTCGCCACGGTTCGCCGCGACTTCCCCATCCTCTCGCGTACCGTGCGAGACGGTAAGCCGTTGGTGTATCTGGACTCCGGTGCCACCTCTCAGCGGCCCGTGCAGGTACTCGACGCCGAGCGTGAATTTCTGACCACGTGCAACGCCGCCGTACACCGCGGGGCGCATCAGTTGGCCGAAGAGGCCACCGATGCCTACGAGGGTGCGCGCGCCGCCATCGCGTCGTTCGTCGGTGCCGACGTCGACGAGATCGTGTTCACCAAGAACGCGACCGAGTCGCTCAACCTGGTGACGTACGTGCTTGCCGATCAGCGATTCGATCGCCACCTCGGTCCCGGCGACGAGATCGTCGTCACCGAACTCGAACACCACGCCAACCTCGTTCCGTGGCAGGAGCTGGCAGCTCGAACCGGTGCCACGCTGCGCTGGTACGGCGTCACCGACGACGGTCGAATCGACCTCGACTCGCTCGAATTGTCCTCGGCCGTCAAGGTTCTCGCGTTCACGCATCAGTCCAACGTGACCGGCGCGGTGGCTCCGGTCGAGGAATTGGTGCGTCGGGCCAGGGCGGTGGGCGCGCTCGTCGTCCTCGACGCGTGCCAGTCGGTGCCTCACATGAAGGTCGATTTCCACGCGCTCGACGTCGACTACGCCGCGTTCTCCGGTCACAAGATGCTCGGTCCTTCGGGGGTCGGCGTGTTGTACGGCAAGGCTGCACTCCTCGAAGCGATGCCTCCGTTCATCACCGGCGGTTCGATGATCGAGACCGTCACCATGGAGAAGACGACGTTCGCCGCGCCGCCGCAACGGTTCGAGGCCGGCGTTCCGATGACCTCGCAGGTCGTCGGACTCGGCGCAGCTGTGCAATACCTGGAGAACATCGGCATCGATGTCATCGCCGCGCACGAAAAGTCCTTGGTCGCAGCAACTCTCGCCGAGTTCGCGAAGATCGACGGTGTTCGCGTGATCGGACCGACGGAGAACGTCGACCGCGGTTCGGCGGTGTCGTTCGTGGTCGACGGCATTCATGCCCACGACCTCGGACAGATCCTGGACGACGAGGGGGTCGCCATCCGCGTCGGACATCACTGCGCGTGGCCCCTGCATCGTCGGTTCGGTGTGGCTGCGACAGCGCGCGCCTCGTTCGCGCTCTACAACACGGTCGAGGAAGTGCAGGTTCTGGCACAGGCGATTCGCCGCGCACAGTCGTTCTTCGGCACCACCGACAACGGCGGGGGAGGTCAGCGGTAGATGCGCATGGAACAGATGTACCAGGAAGTGATCCTCGATCACTACAAGCACCCGCACGGCCGTGGACTGCGCGAGCCCTTCGGTGCCGAGGTACACCACGTCAACCCCACCTGCGGCGACGAGGTGACCCTGCGCGTGCAGATCGAGAACGGCACCGTCGCCGACGTCTCGTACGACGGCCAGGGCTGCTCGATCAGCCAGGCGGCGACATCGGTGCTCACCGACCAGGTCGTCGGCCTGAGCGTCGCCGATGCGTTGAAGACGGTCGACGCGTTCAGCGACATGGTCGGCAGCAGAGGTACCGTCGAAGGCGACGAGGACGTCATCGGTGACGGAATCGCGTTCGTCGGTGTGGCCAAATACCCGGCCCGTGTCAAGTGCGCCCTGCTGGGATGGATGGCTTTCAAGGACGCGGTTGTTCAGGTAGTGGACGCAGATTCGACAGTCACGACGGGCGAGACCGCCCAGTCGGCATTTTCCGGAGGACAGGGATCATGACGGATACAACAGATACGACCCAGTCAGCGTCGGAGACATCGGAGACCACTCCGGTGGCTCTGACCGCCGACGAGATCAAGGTGCTCGAGGACCTCGAAGAAGCGATGCGCGACGTCGTCGACCCCGAACTCGGGATCAACGTCGTCGACCTGGGACTGGTGTACGACATCAAGATCGACGCCGACGACATCGTCACGGTCGACATGACGCTGACGTCGGCGGCATGCCCGTTGACCGATGTCATCGAGGATCAGGCTCGCGGCGCGCTCGTGCGCAGCGGTCTGGCCGCCGACCTCAAGATCAACTGGGTCTGGATGCCGCCGTGGGGTCCGGACAAGATCACCGACGACGGTCGCGAGCAGCTCAGGGCCCTCGGCTTCACCGTCTGACGTACGGCCGAGTCGGCCCCCTCACGCACCCTTGGCTTCGTCGGCTTTGGAGTCGGCGGTCTTGGCGGGGGTCGACTTCTTCGCTGCCGTCTTCTTGGCGGTCGCCTTCTTCGCCGGGGCTTTCTTCGCGGGTGTCTTCTTCGCCGAAGCGGATGTGGAGGACCCCGACTTCGTGTTCTTGCCTGCCGCCTCGACGCTGCGTTGCAAAGCCGCCACGAGATCGACGACCTCGGCATCCTCTCCGTCGTCGTCCTTCTCCGTCTCGGTGTGGATGACCTTCTCACCGCCGTTGGCGAGCGTCTCGTCGATCAGCTTGCGCAGTTCGATCTGGTAGTCGTCGGTGTACTCGGTGGGATCGAATTCCGAGGACATGCTTTCGACCAGGGACGTCGCCATCTTCACTTCCTGCGGGCGCGCGGACGGCGCGTCTTCGAGCGAAGGAAACTCTGCGGCCCTGACTTCGTCCGGCCATAGCAGTGTCTGAATCACCAGCACATCGTCGCGCACGCGTAGTGCGGCCAGGCGGGTCTTCTGTCGCAGAGTGAAATGCACCAGCGCGGTGCGTTCGGTTTCCTCCAGCGTCTCCCGAAGCAGCACGTAGGCCTTGGGTGACGCGGAGTCCGGCTCGAGGAAGTAACTCTTGTCGTAGAGGATCGGATCGATCTGCTCGGTCGGCACGAATTCGAGAACCGGAATTTCGTGCTTCTCCGCCGCAGGCAGCTTGTCGAAGTCGTCGTCGGTGAGAATGACGCGTTCCCCGTCGGGGGAGTCGTACGCCTTGTCGATATCGGCGAACTGCACCGACTTGCCGCATTCCTGACAGATGCGGTCGTACTTGATGCGCCCGCCGTCCTTCGCGTGCACTTGATGAAACCGAATGTCGTGCTGCTCGGTGGCCGAGTAGACCTTCACCGGAACATTGACCAGTCCGAAGGCGATCGAGCCCTTCCAAATGCTGCGCATCTGTCCATGATCGCCGACCGGGCGCCCGCGTGTCGACCGTTGGCGGGAAACTCAGCCGCGGCCCGGAGTGCGCACTATCGTGCGCGCGATCGCGAGCCTGGCCGATCCCGGGAGCGTCGGAAACATCTTCAGCATCGCGGTCATCGTCCCGAGGGCGTCGTCGTACCCGGACAGGTACGAGCGCTGCAGTTCGACCGGGAGCGAGAAGAAGCTGGAGAAGAACTGGGGGACCATCTCGGGTTCGAGAGCCAGTGCCGTGCGCAGCCCGAGGTTGCGAAGCTTCTGAACCGTCCAGACGTGCACCGGGCGCATCGGGCGCGAACGTCCACCGCCTCGGAATCTCTCGACGAGGTGATCCGCCGTCGCCAGCGACGCCGCAACGCTGTACCCCGTGGCGGGATGCATCAGATTGGAGCGGGAACCGAAGAGCACCGGTCCGCCACGCCCGGTGTGCAGCCGCGACCGAGGCGGCGGTTCGACCGAGAACCGCACTCGCTCGACGTCCTCGCCGCCGGTCGGTTCCACGTTCCGACGGGTGAGCCGGTGGTGCAGCCGCGATCGAAGCAAAGCAAGTTCCAGCGGTGGCCGGCCGACCAGACACGTCTCCTCGAGCAGGATCCGACCTTCGTCGAGCGCCACGGCGTAGAGAAAACTAGGGGCCTCACCGGGCCGAGCTCCGTTGTCGGTGCGCCAGTCCATGAACCAGGCGTCCGACCCTTCGAGGATCGGCTCGGCGCGGTCCCGGTCGACGACGATGCCGTACGCCGTCTGCTGTGCGAGGTCCCGAGAATCGAGCGTGCCGCGGGCGTCGACGACGTGACGAGCATCGACGATGGTGCCGTCGGCGGTCGTCACCCGGGAACCGGTGACGTCGACGGCCGTCCCCGCCAGCACTCGGACGCGGTCGAGGGACAGGGTCGCTTGCAGGGCAGGTGTGTCCAGCACGCAGTACGTCCGGTCGATGATCCGATGACGGTCGGTCCATACCGCCGGCTTCTGCGCAGTCGAGGCGACGGCGGTCGGAGGCAACCACGACGGCAACTCGTCGGCCCAGGCGGAATACGTCGGTGTCCAGGTGCGCGACGGGTGTGGATCGAGTGCGAGCACATCAAGTCCGGCCTCGGCGCACCGATGGGCGACGGCCCGCCCCGCGGGACCGAGTCCGACCACCGCGACGTCGGCCGAGAAATCGTTCACATTCCGCCGGTGGCGAGCAAACCACCGTCCACGCGCACGGTCTCGCCCGTGATCCAGGAGGACGCGTCCGACACCAGGAAGGCCACCAGGGCCGCTACGTCCTCAGGATTGCCGAGACGCTTCATCGGATAGCCGGCCGCTGCCGCGTCTTCGCCGTTGGCGACGAGAGCCTCGGCGAATTTCGTCTTCACCACGCCCGGAGCCACGGCATTGACGCGAATCTTCGGACCGAGCTGCCAGGCGAGCTCCTCGGTGAGGCGGATCAGAGCGGCTTTGGATGCGCCGTACGCGGCGATCACGCCGGTGGAGCGGATGCCGGCCACGCTGGCGACGTTGACGATCGCGCCGCCGTGCTCGCTCATCCAGGCATGGAACGCCTGCTGGACGAATCCGAGGGTACCCACGACGTTCGTGTCGAAGATCTTGCTCACGCCAGCCAGGTCGGCGTCCATCAGTGAGCCGTAGACGGGGTTGATGCCGGTGTTGTTGACCAGGATGTCCAGTGAACCGAAGGTCTCCACGGTGCTCGCGACCGCGTTGCGTCGGTGCTCCGGGTCGCCCGCATTACCGTCGATCGCGAGCACGGAATCGCCGAGTTCCGCTGCCGCCGCAACGAGAGGTTCGCGCTTGCGAGCGGTGATGGCGACGTTCGCGCCGCGGGCGAGCAGTTCCGCGGCGATGGCCTTGCCGATGCCTCGGCTGCCGCCGGTGACGAGTGCGGTGCGCCCGGCGAGGTCGGGGGTCGGCGCGCTGGAAGAGCTGACTGTTTCGGAGGCGTCGGTCATCGATCAGACGTTACCGGTGTCACCGTCGTTCCTGGGTGAGGGCACGTGAATGCTGAGCTAAAATGGGGGTTTGCTGTGCTGTTCGGCGGCATGGTTCGCCCGTCGGTCGACGGGCGACGATCTTGTTCGGCAATCGCTAGGAGCTCACGCGTGATCACCGCCACCGACCTGGAAGTTCGTGCCGGTGTGCGGACCCTTCTGTCCACCGAGGGGCCCGCGCTCCGGGTACAGGCGGGCGACCGCATCGGGTTGGTCGGTCGCAACGGTGCAGGAAAGACCACCACGTTGCGCATCCTGGCGGGCGAAGGCGAGCCCTACGCGGGCGAGGTCGTGCGCACCGGCGAACTCGGTTACCTGCCGCAGGATCCCAAAGAAGGCGACCTCGACGTGCTGGCCAAGGATCGCGTGCTCTCGGCGCGTGGCCTGGACACCCTCCTGCACAAGATGGAGAAGCAGCAAGCGCTGATGGCCGAGGTTGCCGACGAGGCGCTGCTCGACAAAGCAGTCCGTAAATACGGCGAACTCGAAGAGCGTTTCGCGTCCCTCGGCGGTTACGAAGCCGAGAGCGAAGCGGCCCGCATCTGCAACAGCCTCGGCCTGGCCGACCGCATCCTCGGCCAACCGCTACGGACCCTGTCCGGTGGACAGCGTCGACGCGTCGAGCTGGCTCGCATTCTGTTCGCCGCGTCCGACGGTAGTGGTGGACGATCGAACACCACCTTGCTGCTCGACGAGCCGACCAACCACCTCGACGCCGATTCCATCACCTGGCTGCGCGGATTCCTCCAGAACCACGAGGGCGGACTCATCGTGATCAGCCACGACGTCGAACTGCTCGGAGACGTGGTGAACAGGGTGTGGTTCCTCGACGCCGTCCGCGGCGAAGCCGACATCTACAACATGAACTGGAAGAAGTACCTCGACGCCCGCGCCACGGACGAGCAGCGTCGCCGTCGTGAGCGCGCCAACGCGGAGAAGAAAGCCGGGGCACTGCGCGTGCAGGCCGCCAAGATGGGGGCCAAGGCGACGAAAGCCGTTGCAGCACAGAACATGGCGAAGCGCGCCGACAAGCTGCTCGCCAACCTCGATGCCGAACGTGTGTCCGACAAGGTGGCGCACATTCGTTTCCCAGAGCCGGCACCGTGCGGCAAGACGCCGCTGATGGCGAAGAACCTGACCAAGATGTACGGATCGCTGGAGATCTTCGCCGGCGTCGACCTCGCCATCGACCGGGGCAGCCGTGTCGTGGTGCTCGGGCTCAACGGTGCAGGCAAGACGACGCTGCTGCGGATCCTCGCCGGAACCGAGAAGGCGGATACCGGTGAGATCGAACCCGGCCACGGCATGCGCGTCGGATACTTCGCGCAGGAACACGACACTCTCGACGACCACGCTTCTGTCTGGGAGAACATCCGGCACGCGGCACCCGACACCGGCGAACAGGAACTGCGATCGCTGCTCGGAGCCTTCATGTTCACCGGGCCCCAGCTCGACCAGCCGGCAGGAACACTGTCCGGTGGCGAGAAGACCCGTTTGGCTCTCGCCGGGTTGGTCTCCTCCGCGGCGAACGTTCTCCTGCTCGACGAACCGACCAACAACCTCGACCCGATCTCCCGTGAGCAGGTGCTCGACGCGCTACGCAGCTACAAGGGCGCTGTCGTACTGGTTACCCACGATCCCGGTGCCGCCGAAGCGCTGTCACCCGAACGAGTGATTCTGCTTCCCGACGGCACCGAGGACCACTGGTCGCAGGAATACCTGGAACTGATCCAGCTCGCGTAACGGTGCTCAGTCCTGCCTGCGGACCGACTCCTCGACCAGGTCCAGGATCGCGGCGAGGTTCGAGCCGCCGTGACCGGACGCAATGCGAGCCACCAGGCCGTCGAGCACGAGATCGAGGTAGTCGGCGAGGACGTCGTTGGGTACGTCGTCGCGCAGTCGTCCTGCGGTCTTCTGACGCTCGAGTCGTCCGAGTGTGGCGTCGGTCAGCTCGGCCGACCTCTCGGCCCAGCTGGACCGGAAGTCCGCGTCCGTGCGCAATCGTCGGGTGATCTCAAGCCGCGTGCCGAGCCATTCGAATTGTTCGGGTTGCGCCAGCATGTCTCGCATCACCTGCACCAGACCCTGAGTGGCCGCGACCTCGGCCATGCGTCGGGCATCTTCCTGAGCCAGCGCGAGGAAGAGCCCGTCCTTGTCCTTGAAGTGGTGGAATATGGCTCCGCGCGACAGGCCGGTGGCTTCTTCGAGACGCCGTACTGTCGCGCCCTCGTAACCGAACTCGCCGAAGCACTTACGCGCGCCGTCGAGAATCTCGCTTCGACGGGCAGCCAGGTGGTCTTCGCTGACCTTGGGCACGTGTGGGTTTCCTACTTTCGATGAGGGCCTCGACCGAGACGGCGATGGGCCCGGAAACACGTTGTCGGTTCCGGGCCCATCGCCGTTCGAGGCGTACGTCAGACGACGCGCACTCAGCCTCTGATCATGTTGCGCAGCACGTACTGCAGGATGCCGCCGTTGCGGTAGTAGTCCGCTTCACCCGGGGTGTCGATGCGAACCACTGCCTCGAATTCGACCTTCGAGCCGTCTTCCTTGGTGGCGATGACGGTCATCGTCTTCGGGGTGGTGCCCTCGTTCAGCTTCGCGACTCCGACGATGTCGAAGGTCTCGGTGCCGTCCAGCTTGAGCGACGATGCGCTCTCACCGGCCGGGAACTGCAGGGGGACGACGCCCATGCCGATGAGGTTGGAGCGGTGGATGCGCTCGAACGACTCGGTGATGACGGCCTTGACGCCCAGGAGCGAGGTGCCCTTGGCGGCCCAGTCACGTGAGGAGCCGCTGCCGTACTCCTTGCCGCCCAGCACGACCAGCGGGATGCCGGCCTTCTGGTAGTTCTGCGACGCGTCGTAGATGAAGGACTGCGGTCCGCCGTCCTGCGTGAAGTCGCGGGTGTAGCCACCCGAGACGTCGTCGAGGAGCTGGTTCTTCAGGCGGATGTTCGCGAACGTTCCGCGAATCATGACCTCGTGGTTTCCGCGGCGCGAACCGAGCGAGTTGTAGTCCTTGCGCTCGACGCCGTGCGAATCCAGGTACTGCGCGGCAGGTGTACCCGCCTTGATGGGACCGGCCGGGCTGATGTGGTCGGTGGTGACCGAATCGCCGAGCAGCGCCAGCACGCGTGCACCCTTGATGTCCTCGACGGGAGCCGGGTCCATCGTCATGCCGTCGAAGTACGGAGGCTTGCGCACGTACGTCGACTTGGGATCCCACTCGAACGTGTCGCCCTCGGGGGTCGACAGGTTCTGCCAGCGGCTGTCACCGGCGAAGATGGTCTCGTAGGACTTGCTGAACATGTCCCGGCTGATCGAGGACTGGATGGTCTCCTCGATCTCCTGCGAGGACGGCCAGATGTCCTTGAGGAACACCGGATTGCCCTCGTGATCCTCGCCGAGAGCGTCGGTCTCGAAGTCGAAGTCCATCGTGCCCGCCAGGCCGTAGGCGATGACCAGCGGCGGCGAAGCCAGGTAGTTCATCTTCACGTCGGGGGAGATGCGGCCTTCGAAGTTGCGGTTGCCCGACAGGACTGCGGTGACCGAGAGGTCGTTGTCGTTGATCGCCTTCGAGATCGGCTCGAGCAGCGGACCGGTGTTACCGATGCACGTGGTGCAGCCGTAACCACCGAGGTAGTAGCCGAGCTTCTCGAGGTACGGCCACAGGCCGGCCTTCTCGTAGTAGTCGGTGACGACCTGCGAGCCGGGTGCCATGTTGGTCTTGACCCACGGCTTGGTGGACAGCCCCTTCTCGACGGCATTGCGGGCGAGCAGTGCTGCGCCGAGCATGACCGACGGGTTCGAGGTGTTGGTGCACGAGGTGATGCCTGCGACGACGACGGCACCGTGGTCGAGGACGAATTCGCCGGCCTCGTCGGTGGTGACCCGAATCGGCTTGCTCGGGCGGCCCTCGGAACCGTATGCGGCAGAACGTACGTCGACGGAGTCCTCTTCGGCGAAGCTCAGCGAAGCGGAATCACTGGCCGGGAACGACTCGTCGAGTGCCTCGTCGAGCTTGCTGTCACCCTCGTGCGCCGGGTGGTTCTCCTCGACGTAGTTGTGGATGTCCTTGCGGAAGGCAACCTTGGACTCGGACAACAGGATTCGGTCCTGCGGGCGCTTCGGTCCCGCGATGGACGGAACGACCGTGTTGAGGTCGAGTTCGATGTACTCGGAGTACACGGCCTCGTTCTTCGGGTCGTGCCACATGCCCTGTTCCTTGGCGTACGCCTCGACGAGCGCGAGCTGCTCGTCGCTGCGGCCGGTGAGGCGCAGGTAGTTGATCGTCTCTTCGTCGATTGGGAAGATCGCTGCGGTGGAACCGAACTCGGGGCTCATGTTGCCCAGGGTGGCGCGGTTCGCGAGCGGAACCTCGGCCACGCCCTCGCCGTAGAACTCTACGAACTTGCCGACGACGCCGTGCTTGCGCAGCATCTCGGTCGCGGTCAGCACCACGTCGGTCGCGGTGACGCCGGGCTGGATCTCACCGGAGAGCTTGAAACCGACGACGCGGGGGATCAGCATCGAGACGGGCTGGCCGAGCATGGCCGCCTCGGCTTCGATACCGCCGACGCCCCAGCCCAACACACCGAGGCCGTTGACCATCGTGGTGTGCGAGTCGGTGCCGACGCAGGTGTCGGGGTAGGCCTGGCCCTTGCGGGTCATGATCGTCGGTGCGAGGTATTCGATGTTGACCTGGTGCACGATGCCCATGCCCGGAGGGACGACCTTGAAGTCGTCGAACGCGCCCTGTCCCCAACGCAGGAACTGGTAGCGCTCACCGTTGCGCTCGTACTCGAGGTCGACGTTGCGCTCGAGAGCATCGGCGCGGCCGAAGACGTCGAGGATGACCGAGTGGTCGATGACCATGTCGGCGGGGGAGAGGGGGTTGACCTTGTTCGGGTCGCCGCCCAGGGTGGTGACGGCTTCACGCATCGTGGCGAGGTCGACGATGCAGGGAACGCCGGTGAAGTCCTGCATGATGACGCGTGCAGGGGTGAACTGGATCTCGAAGCTCGGTTCCGCGGACGGATCCCACGAGGCGATCGAACGAATGTGGTCGGCGGTGATGTTTGCACCGTCCTCGGTGCGAAGGAGGTTCTCCGCGAGGACCTTCAGTGCGTAGGGCAACTTCTCGGCACCGGGCAAGGCCGACAGTCGGAAGATCTCGTACGAGTTCTCTCCGACTTCGAGGGTGCCCTTTGCACCGAATGAATCTTTACTTGCGGTCACTTCAGCTCCACTCGTCTATGAGGCACACCGCCGACGGGGCTGTGTCGACGGTTGAAGCGAGGCGCCGACTGCGGGCCTCGGCCTCGAATCTCGGTAGCGAGAGTTCGGGGCGGACGCACGGTCGGTGTCTCGATGGAAGTCTAACAGTACGCTTGTCCTGTGAAAACCTGCGGTCGGGTCCTCGGTGGGTCTGGAGGGACCGAACCACACGACGATCCTCACGCAGTGCTCCCGGCTGCGCAATGAAGGGCGACCTCAGTAGTGAAGCCGGACCTGCGGGGCAACCAGGTTCGCACGTGGCGGTGACGTAGGGTTCGAGCCGACTGGTTCCTACCGACTGGACGAGAGATGCCTGAGCCGATTCACGCCGTTTCCCCACTTGCCACCGATATACCGGCAGGTCTGGACGTCGACAGCATCGTCGCCACGGTCCGCGAGTCCGGCGTCAGTGCCCCCGCCGACGAGGAGGCCGGTTTGTCCGCGGCCGTCGCGCGCGCCGAGGACCACGGCATCGATCTGAGCATCGTCATCGTGCCGACCGAACCTCGCCACGACTCGCAACTTCGAGACCTCGCAACCGCTGTCGGAGCACGCGAGGGCGGGACTGTTCTCGTGCTCAGCCCAGGGCAGGTGGGTACGTTCAGCGACTCGATCAGCCGGGTGACCCTCGAAGCAGGCCAGGACCGTACGTACACCGGGAACCACGTCGTGGCGGCCGACAACTTCGTCGACACCCTCGTCGAGGATCAGACGCCGTGGGGTCTGCTCACGGGCGGCCTGGTCGTCGTGGTCGCCGCGGTCGCGGCTCTGACCGCTGTCGTGAAGGTCCGCAGATATCGCTCGCGTTCGGAGTCGAACGACCGCGCGCACAGCGAGTCCGTCGCCGACTGAACACGCGCGTCGGAGTGTCGTTCGACCGACCGACGCTCGCCCCGTTCGACCCCGTCCCGATGGTGACCGTCGGGTCGTCCGAAAAAGTCGGAAAAATTGTTTTCGGTAAACCCCGAGTTCACGGCGTTGTGCCTGGTGAAATTACCAATGTGTCATTTGTGACTGGAGTTTCTTTAGGGTGCGAAGTGTCGTACGGTGCCATTGGCACTGCTGGGGAAGGAGTGTCGCAGAAGGCGGTTGTCATCCGTGGGGAACTCGGGAGGCCACTGCTTCGGGTGTGACTGACGTGGTTCGCACCTGTCGTATCGCTGCGTGTTTCTTTCCTGCCCGGCGAGAGCGCTCACCGTCACCTGCGATCGGGGTGGAGGACGGAGAGCTTCCCGACGGCACGACGGTTCGACGCGAACCTGAGTGAATGCCGGACCCGAGGGAGACATTTGTGAGCCGACGTCAAGTCCGCGGAACTCACCGCCGTGCACTCGTCCGTACCCGATTCGTGCTGGTAGGCGCAGGCCTCGTTCTCGCGTTGACGGCGACCCTTCCCGGGGTTGCCGCCGCGGTACCACCGCCACCCCCCAACCCCTCGGACACCGACATCGCCGCCGCGGGCAGCGCCGTCGATTCGAGCCTCGGCCGAGTCGGCCAACTGATCGACGCGATCGCCTCGGCCAACCAGCAGCTCGCCCAACTCGACGACGAGGTCGCGTCGAAGCGCGAAGGCGTCAACAAGGCCCTGGTCGATCTGCAGAATGCGCGCGACGCGGCCGACGTGGCCGCCGCGGTCGTCGGTGCCGCACAGCAGGCTCTCGCCGACGCAGGCACCCAGATCCAGGCGGCCCAGGCCAAGTTCGACGAGTTCGCCAAATCGAGCTACACCCAGGGCTCGGGCGTCGCCTCGATGGCGTCGTTCCTGGGATCCAGCGGACCGGACGACGTCCTGGACCGCGCCCAGGTCCTGAAGATTCTCTCCAACAGTCAGAACGCAGTACTCGACGGCCTGCAGCGAGCCCGTACCGAGCAGGCGAACCGCGACTCGGCAGCGCGTGAGTCCAAGCAGCAAGCCGACGCCGCTGCCTCGGAAGCCGAGGCGAAGAAGGCGGAGGCCGAGCAGGCCATCGCCGAGGCGCAGGCCGCGCTGCAGGCAGAGGCCGACCGGAAGGCCACGATCGAATCGGAGCGCGACTCGGCGCAGACCGAACTCGATGCCGCCCGCAGCAACGTCGCCGGTCTGCAGGACCAGCGAGCCGCATACGGCGACTGGGAGGCGCAGAAGGCGGCCGAGGACGCGGCCATTGCCGCCGCCACGGCCGCAGCGAAGGAAGCTGCTGTGCAGGCAGCTGCCCGAGTGTCGGCCAACCTGGCGGCGCAGCAACGCGCGGCCGCCATCGCCGAGGGCCAGCGTTCACACGTGGACGTGGACGACGATTCGAGCGCGTCGACCGACTCGGACAGCTCGACCACGACCACGCCCACCACCCCCACCAAGCCCAAGGCGCCCACCAAACCGAAGACCTCCACGACCCCGTCCGTCACCGGCAGCGCAGCTGTCGAGTTGGCGATCGACCGCGGAATGAGCCAGCTCGGTGTGCCGTACTCCTGGGGCGGCGGCGACGAGAACGGACCGACCAAGGGCATCAGGGACGGCGGAGTCGCCGACAGCTACGGCGACTACAACAAGGTCGGCTTCGATTGCTCGGGGCTGATGATCTACGCCTTCGCAGGACTGGGTATCTCGCTACCGCACTACACCGGCTACCAATACACCGCCGGTAAGCAGGTGCCGTCCTCGGAGATGAAGCGCGGCGACATGATCTTCTACGGACCCAACGCCAGCCAACACGTCGCGCTCTACCTCGGCGACGGCAAGATGCTCGAAGCCCCGCAATCGGGTTCGGTGGTGAAGGTGTCCGACGTTCGCTACAGCGGAATGACGCCGTACGCCGTGCGCATGGTGTCCTGACCGCGATCCGCAGGCTCCACTCCGGCTTCTCGAGTCGCTCCGCAGGCTCCACTCCGGCTTCTCGAGTCGTTCCGCAGGCTCCACTCCGGCTTCCCGCCGGGGGTGCCTTTCGGCGCACACACCGATCACCTGGAATAGTTGATTGCGGCGGTACGAAACGAGCCCGACGACGATCGACTGAAAGCGGTGAATTCTTGGTGACATCACGTGACGGCCGGATTTCGAACGACGAGGGGTCGACGCGAGTCGAGTCTGCGACTCCGAATCCACCGAGTGCGGAGCCGAAGCGGGTGGACAGTCCGGCCCTGGCCGAGGACGTCCAACTTCTCGAGAAGGCCGTGTACGAGGTCAAGCGCGTGATCGTCGGTCAGGACCGACTGGTGGAGCGCATTCTGGTGGGGTTGCTCGCACGCGGACACGTGTTGCTCGAGGGCGTCCCCGGTGTCGCCAAGACCCTCGCCGTCGAGACCTTCGCACGGGTGGTGGGTGGTTCGTTCTCACGAGTTCAGTTCACTCCCGACTTGGTGCCCACCGACCTCGTGGGCACCCGGATCTACCGTCAGGGCCGTGAGGAGTTCGACACCGAACTGGGACCCGTCGTGGCCAACTTCGTGCTGGCCGACGAGATCAACCGTGCACCGGCCAAGGTTCAGTCCGCACTGCTCGAGGTCATGGCGGAGCGGCACGTGACCATCGGCGGCAAGACGTTCCCGATGCCCGACCCGTTCCTGGTGATGGCCACGCAGAACCCCATCGAGAACGAGGGTGTGTACCCCCTTCCCGAAGCTCAGCGAGACAGGTTCCTGTTCAAGATCGTCGTCGACTACCCGACGGTCGAAGAGGAACGCGAGATCGTCTACCGCATGGGCATCAAGGCCCCCGAGCCCAAGCAGATCCTCGACCCGGCCGAGTTGGTTCGGCTGCAGAATCTGGCCAGCTCGGTGTTCGTGCACCACGCGCTCGTCGACTACGTGGTGCGGGTCATCGCCGCTACCCGAACGCCCGAGCAGTTCGGGATGGACGACGTGGCGAGCTGGATCGCCTACGGTGCATCGCCACGTGCGACACTCGGCATCATCGCGGCCTCCCGCGCACTGGCTCTGCTCCGTGGTCGCGACTACGTCGTCCCTCAGGACGTTCTCGAAGTCATTCCCGACGTGCTCCGGCACCGTCTCGTGCTCTCCTACGACGCTCTGGCCGACGAGGTGACCCCCGAGACGGTCATCTCCCGGGTGCTGCAGACCGTCGGTCTACCGCAGGTGTCGCCGCAGGCGGTACCGCTGCCGCAGAGCAACGGAGGGGGTCCGGCCGGGCAGCACTTCGACGGACGTCAGCCGCAGGGGCCCTACCCGCCCCAGGGGCAGTACCCGGCACCCGGTCAGTTTCCCGGCCAGGGCCAACCGCCTGCGCCCCAGCAGCCGGGTCCCCAGCAGCCAGGGCCCCAGAGCCATCCGCAAGCCGGGCAGTACGGCCAGCCCGCACCGTCTCTGCAGAAGCCGTCCGGTGACGGATCATCGATCGGTACGCCGGGGCAGTGAGCGGACCCGACACCGCCTCCGCGGGCCGAGCCGTCGTTTCCCGGCCGCCGTCGTTCCGCTCGGGTGAGCTGCGTGATCCGAAGCTGGCCGCAGCGCTGCGGACCCTGGAACTGACCGTGCGTCGACGGCTGGACGGGGTGTTGCACGGTGACCATCTCGGATTGATACCCGGTCCGGGGTCCGAGCCGGGCGATGCCAGGGAGTACCAGCCGGGTGACGACGTTCGCCAGATGGACTGGTCGGTCACCGCGCGTACGACGCATCCGCACGTGCGGCAGTCCGTCGCCGACCGCGAACTGGAGACCTGGCTCGTGGTCGATCTGTCGGCCAGCCTCGACTTCGGCACCACCGGGTGCGAGAAGCGCGACCTCGCGGTCGCGGCCTCGGCTGCCATCACGCACCTGTCCGGCGGTGGCGGAAATCGAATCGGCGCGGTGGTGGCAACAGGTTCGGACACCAACCGCATTCCGGCACGCGGCGGCCGCGTGCACACGCAGTCGATGCTTCGCGCCATTGCCACCACTCCTGCTGCAGCCGACGGTGTGCGCGGCGACCTGCGCGCGGCCATCGAAGCGTTGCGACGCCCCGAACGACGCCGTGGAATGGCAGTGGTGATCAGCGACTTTCTCGGGCCGATCGACTGGGAGCGCTCGCTCCGGGCCATCTCCGCGCGGCACGACGTCTTGGCCGTCGAGGTACTCGACCCACGTGATCTCGAACTGCCCGACGTCGGTGACGTCGTTCTCCACGATCCGGAATCCGGTCGTACTCGCGAATTCAGTACGACACCGCGGTTGCGGGCAGATTTCGCGCGCGCAGCCGCGGCACACCGTGACGACGTGGAGAAGGCGCTGCGGCGGTGCGGCGCACCTCGATTGACGCTCCGTACCGACGGTGACTGGATCGCCGACGTCGTACGGTTCGTGACCGCACGCAGGCACACCATCGGGGCCGGATTCACCAACACCGCGCGGGCGCCGCGATGAGCCTGACCGATTTCGCCTCGCCGTGGTGGCTGGGCTTTCTCGTCGTCGTCATCGCACTGACGGTCGGCTACGTCTGGGTCCAGCGGCGCAAGCAGAAGCACGTACTGCGGTTCTCCAACATGGAACTGCTCGAGTCCGTCGCACCCGATCGGCCCAATCGGCTGCGGCACCTGCCGACGGCTCTCGTTCTGGTCGGCCTGATGTTCCTCACCGTTGCGCTGGCCGGCCCAACCGCCGATCAACGCGTGCCCCGGAACCGGGCAACGGTCATGCTGGTGATCGACGTGTCACTGTCCATGGAGGCCACGGACGTCGAGCCGACTCGGTTGGCCGCCGCGCAGGAAGCAGCGAAATCCTTCGCCGACGGTCTGACACCCGGCATCAATCTCGGACTGGTCGCGTTCGCCGGTACGGCGTCGGTTCTGGTCTCGCCAACGGCCAACCGCGAGGCCACCAAGTCCGCCATCGACAAGTTGCAGCTCAGCGAGCGAACGGCCACAGGCGAGGCGATCTTCACCTCGCTCCAGTCCATCGACACTCTCGGTGCCATCCTCGGCGGCGGCGACGCGGCACCGCCTGCGCGCATCGTGCTGCTCTCGGACGGTAAGCAGACCGTCCCGCAGAACCTCGACGACCCACGCGGCGGGTACACCGCGGCGCGTGCCGCCAAGGACAAGAACGTGCCCATTTCCACGATCTCGTTCGGCACCAGCTACGGCTCGGTCGAGATCGAGGACGAGAACGGCGTCGAACGCGTCCCCGTACCGGTCGACGATCCGTCGTTGCGAGAGATCGCGAACCTGTCCGGCGGCAGCTTCTTCTCCGCGTCGTCGCTCGAGGGTCTCCGAGACGTCTACGACACCCTCGAAGAACAGATCGGGTTCGAGATCACCCGCGGCGACGCGTCGCGTCCGTGGCTGATACTCGGTGTTCTCTGCATATCGGTCGGCCTCGGTTCGGCGTTGGTGATGCGGCAACGTCTGCCGTGATCTTTGTTCTTACTCACCAGTAAGTTTCGCTTTGTCATTCCAGGACGAACAGATAGGTTGCTAGGCATGTCCACACCTGACTTCATCGCGCGATCG
Source organism: Rhodococcus sp. 05-339-2 (assembly GCF_002258965.1). NCBI lineage: Bacteria > Bacillati > Actinomycetota > Actinomycetes > Mycobacteriales > Nocardiaceae > Rhodococcus > Rhodococcus sp. 05-339-2. Next base: position 277,121 of record NZ_NOYW01000018.1, on the reverse strand, counting down.
GTACTCGTCACCGGAGGAAACCGAGGTATCGGTCTCGCCATTGCTCAGCGGCTCCGAGCCGACGGACACAAGGTGGCCGTCACCCACCGCGGCTCCGGCGCCCCCGACGGGCTGTTGGGAGTCGTCTGCGACGTCACCGACTCCGCCTCGGTGGACGCGGCCTTCAAGGAGGTCGAGGAGAAGCAGGGTCCGGTCGAGGTGCTCGTGGCCAATGCCGGAATCACCGACGACACGCTGCTGATGCGCATGACCGAGGAGCAGTTCCAGCGCGTGATCGACGCGAACCTGACCGGGGCCTTTCGGGTCGCCAAGCGCGCCAACCGTGCCATGCTGCGCGCGCGTTGGGGCCGGATGATCTTCCTGAGTTCGGTCGTGGCCATGGCCGGCGGACCGGGGCAGATCAATTATGCCGCCTCGAAAGCCGGTGTCATCGGCATGGCGAGGTCGATCACTCGTGAACTCGGATCACGCTCGATCACCGCGAACGTGGTGTCCCCGGGATTCATCGAAACCGACATGACCGCAGAACTCTCCGACGAATTACGCGGCAAGGCCAAGGAATTCATCCCGCTTCAGCGTCTGGGGCAGCCCGAAGACGTCGCGGCGGTTGTGAGCTTCCTGGCCGGCCCGGACTCCTCCTACGTGTCCGGTGCCGTCATCCCCGTCGACGGCGGCATGGGCATGGGTCACTGAGAGCCGTTCTTGCACAGTATTTTTCAGTTCGACGTCATCGATTTCATCTTCGAAAGCTAAGGAACACAGCACTATGGGCGGATTGCTCGAAGGCAAGACCATTCTCGTCACCGGCATCATCACCGATGCCTCGATCGCGTTCCACGCCGCGGCCATGGCGCAGGAGCAGGGTGCCAAGGTGATCATCACCGGGTTCGATCGGCTCCGGCTCATCGACCGCATCGCACAGCGTCTACCCAAGGAGGTGCCGCCGGCGATCGAGCTCGACGCCACCAACGAAGAGCACCTCGCGGCCCTGGCGGACCGAGTGCGCGAGGTCGCGCCCGAAGGTATCGACGGGGTTCTGCACTCGATCGCATTCGCGCCCCGCACCCTGATGGGCCCCGACGCGAAGCCGTTCCTCGACGGCCCCGGCCCCGACGCCGCGAAGGCATTCGAGATCTCGGCGTGGAGCTACGCATCGCTCGCGCGTGCAGTTCTGCCGGTCATGAACGAGGGTGGCTCCATCGTCGGAATGGACTTCGATCCTCGTACGTCGATGCCGTACTACAACTGGATGGGCGTGGCCAAGGCTGCTCTCGAATCGGTCAACCGCTACGTGGCCCGGGAAGTGGGCGCCGCCAAGCGCATTCGCTCCAACCTCGTCGCTGCCGGCCCCATCAAGACCCTCGCCGCCAAGGCCATCGCGGGTACGGCCACGGACGACGCGGCAAAGATGAACCAGCTCAACGTCTACTGGGACGGTGCTGCCCCGATCGGTTGGGATGTCAACGACCCCACCGTCGTCGCCAAGTCCATCGTCGCGTTGCTCTCGGATTGGCTGCCCGGCACCACCGGATCCATCGTGTACGTCGACGGCGGAGCCAGCCACAACACGTACCTGCCCGAGAACATGTGATGCCGCGGTGGGCGCACCCGCACGTGCGCCCGCCGAGAGGTTTGGTTCGCCGATCGGACCCCCGCAGGGGCCGGTCGGCGACGGGGGCACAATGGAAAACATGACCACCCCTGGAGACTTCGACGCATTGTTGGTGCTCTCGTTCGGCGGGCCGGAACAGCCCGCCGACGTACGCCCGTTCCTGGAGAACGTCACTCGCGGTCGTGGAGTGCCGCCCGAGCGGCTCGACGCCGTCGTCGAGCACTACATGCACTTCGGCGGAGTCTCGCCGATCAACCGACTCAACAGAGACATCATCGAGGCGCTCCGCAGCGAATTCGATTCCGCCGGAGTCGATCTGCCGATCTATTTCGGAAACCGCAACTGGCATCCGATGATCGAGGACACCGTCGCGACCATGAAGTCGGACGGAATCAGGAACGCGCTCGTTTTCCCGACCTCCGCGTGGGGCGGATACTCCGGATGCAGGCAGTACCACGAGGACATCGCCCGGGCCCGCGCCGCCGTCGGTGACGATGCACCGCATCTGCTCAAGATCCGGCAGTACTACGACCACCCGCTGATGGTCGACGCGTTCGCCGACGCCGTCGCATCGGCGCGAGCCTCACTGCCCGAGCAGCACCGCGCCGGTGCACGTCTGGTGTTCACCGCACACTCCATCCCCTCGGCCGCCGACGCCAATGCGGGCCCGCCCCAGGACGGCGGTCACCTCTACAGCCGTCAGGTGGCCGAGGCATCGAGGCTCGTCGCAGCCGCGTCGGGCGTCGACGATTACGACCTGGTGTGGCAATCCCGCTCCGGCCCTCCGCAGGTGCCGTGGCTCGACCCCGACATCTGTGATCACCTCGAAGCGCTGTCGGAGAAGTCCGTCGACGCCGTCATCGTGTGTCCGATCGGATTCGTGTCCGACCACCTCGAGGTCGTGTGGGATCTGGACACCGAAGCGGAGGAGAAAGCCCGTGAACTGGGAATGGCCTTTGCCCGTGCAGGTACTCCCGGATCCGATGCGCGTTTTCCGCAGATGATTCGCGAGCTCGTGGACGAATACCGAGTCGGTGGACGGTGCCGCGGCCTCGGCAGTGTGCCCGGCTACGGTTCGACGCTGGACGGCAGTCGCTGCGCCGTCGGCTGTTGTGAGCAGCCCACCCGGCCCTCCAGGCCCGCAGCCACGTCGTGAACGCGTCCGCCCGGCACCTGCGTCCGACGGGGTGTCAGGCGGAGTGCATCGCCGCTTCGATGCTCGTCGCGACTGCAATGGTGCGCGCGGTGCGCACCGCAGCCCACAGCGGTCGAACGAGTTCTTCACGGGCCGCGGCTGCCGACGCGGTCGGTGCCTCCGACGGAGCCGATCCCGCCGCGACCGTAAGAATGGCGGCGACCCGATCTGCCGATTCGAGGACGCGGAACGCTCTGTCGGACATCTCTGCCGGGTAGCGATGCCGTGCCGCGTCGGCGATCAGTGCGGCGATACGGGTGCGCGGATCGGTGTCGAGGGTGCGGGTGGGTAGCGACTGCATCTGCGCGAGCGCGTCCGCTGCGCCGCGCACGGCCTCACGCATTTCGTACTCGGCCTCACCCAACCCCTGATCTCGATGACCGTGCTCGGGGACGACGATCGAGTACACGGTCCAGCGCAACACATCCGGTCCCTCCACGACGGGCACCACACCGATGCCGGCGTTGCCCGAGGTCCCGACGATCACGGCCTGCCCCGCGTTCAGGGCGGCACGCGAGAAATCCGTGTTCGCAGGCAGTCCAGTCACTGCGCCGGGGGCAGGCAGAACGAGTTTGACTCGATCGTCGCCGGCCTCGGGAGTCGATGCTGTTGCAGCCGCCCTGATCGCGTGCAGCAGGCCCGCGATTCCATCGGCGTAGCCGGGATGCTCGAGCCCGAAATTCATTGCCGCGTCCGCATCGCCTGCACCCACCAGATGCATCGGTGCCCACTCGTACATGGCGTCGATGACGTCGTCGGGCGAGCTGGCACCGGCCAGCCAGGAACCGGCCCACAGGGCGAGACTTGCGCTTGAGGAACACACGACTCACGAGCATAGGTCGGCGTGGCGAACCGTGCTCGGGACGCCGGTGTCGCTAGCGTTGGTCGCCGTGAACGACATGTACGGCGGAGACATTCTCAGAGGGCACAGTCGCATGCGCAAGGTTCCGGCACCGGAGGTGTCGGCCGAGCGCGGATTGGTCGTCGAAGATGCAGGCACCGGGTACTGCGGTGCCGTGGTCGGCTTCGAGCGCACCTACGACGGAGATTTCGTCCGGCTCGAGGACGGTGCCCGCACGACGCGGCTGTTCGCCCTGCGCGAGGCGGCGTTCCTGATCGACGGACGTCGGGTCACCCTGGTTCGGCCCAAGCCTGCGGCGGCTGCGGCGGCACCGACGCGCTCCGCATCCGGTTCGACCAAGGTGGAGGGCCTACGCGCGCGCACCGCCCGCGCCAGTCGCATCTGGGTCGAGGGCGTGCACGACGCGGCCCTGGTGGAAAGTGTGTGGGGACACGATCTTCGGGTGGAGGGCGTGGTCGTCGAGCATCTGGAAGGTCTGGACAATCTGGGGGAGCGGTTGGCGGAATTCGGTCCCGGCCCGGGCCGCCGTGTGGGAGTTCTGGTGGACCACTTGGTGACCGGTTCCAAGGAGTCGAAGTTGACGAGGTCGCTGGGCGAACACGTTCTGGTCACCGGTCATCCGTTCATCGACGTCTGGGAGGCGGTCAAGCCCGCTGCTGTCGGCATCGACGCTTGGCCGAAGATCCCGCGGGGCGAGGATTGGAAAACCGGAATCTGTCGAGAGTTGGGGTGGGGCAGTCCGCGGGAGGGGTGGCGTCGGGTGTACTCGTCGGTGTCGAGCTTCCGTGATCTCGAAGCACCGTTGATCGGAGCCGTCGAGCAATTGGTCGACTTCGTCACCGAGTAGGGCTGTGTCCAGCAACGCACCGGCAATTGTCCGATTCGTGCTTGGATGGAGGCTGTGGCAGCGATCATTTGGCTCATAGCGGCAGTGGTTCTCGCCGGTGCCGAGGCACTGACGGGCGACTTCTTTCTTCTCATGATCGCCGGTGGCGCGCTCGGCACCGCAGGCGTATCGGCTCTGACCGACTTCCCGGTGTGGGCCGATGCGATCGTCTTCGGCGTCCTGTCGCTGGCATTGGTGCTCGGTCTGAGACCGATACTGTTGCGTCGCTTCGCGACTCCGCCCGAAACCCCGATGGGGATGGCTGCGCTCACCGGCAAGAGTGCGATCGTTCTCGAGCAGGTCACTGCCCACGAAGGCCAGATCAAGCTCGGTGGGGAGGTGTGGACCGCTCGTCCACTCGACGAGACCGAGGTCTATGCCCCGGGTACCACCGTGACCGTGATGGAAATAGACGGCGCAACCGCCGTCGTATGGAAGGGACCGTAGCCACGTGGAAGCACTCATCGCACTGGCTGTCATCGTCGCATTCGTCGCGGTGTTGATGGCCAAGTCCATCTCGATCGTCCCGCAGGCCGAGGCCGCCGTGATCGAGCGGCTCGGCCGCTACACGCGCACCGTGTCCGGTCAGCTCACGTTTCTCGTGCCGTTCGTCGACCGCATCCGTGCCAAGGTCGACCTGCGTGAGCGAGTCGTGTCGTTTCCGCCGCAGCCGGTGATCACCAAGGACAACCTGACCGTGTCCATCGACACCGTCGTCTACTTCCAGGTCACCAACCCGCAATCGGCCGTGTACGAGATCAACAACTACATCGTCGGTGTCGAGCAGTTGACCACCACCACTCTGCGCAACGTCGTCGGTGGAATGACGCTGGAGGAAACTCTCACCTCGCGTGATTCGATCAACGGGCAGCTGCGGGTCGTACTGGACGAGGCCACCGGCCGTTGGGGCCTGCGCGTGGCCCGAGTCGAGCTCAAGAGCATCGACCCGCCGCCCTCGATCCAGGAGTCGATGGAGAAGCAGATGAAGGCCGATCGCGAGAAGCGAGCGACCATCCTCACCGCCGAAGGCCATCGCGAATCGGCGATCAAGACGGCCGAGGGAGACAAGCAGAGCCGGATTCTCGCGGCCGAGGGCGGCAAGCAGGCAGCCATCCTCACCGCCGAGGGCGAGCGCCAGTCCCGCATCCTGCGGGCGCAGGGTGACCGCGCCGCGAAGTACCTCGAAGCTCAGGGTCAGGCCAAGGCGATCGAGAAGGTGTTCGGCGCCATCAAGGCAGGCAAGCCGACGCCCGAGTTGCTCGCGTACCAGTACATGCAGACGCTGCCGCAGATGGCTCAGGGCGATGCGAACAAGGTGTGGATGATCCCGAGCGATTTCGGTGACGCTCTCAAGGGGTTCGCCAAGACACTCGGTGCGCCCGGCGAAGACGGTGTGTTCCGGTACGAGCCCAACGAGTCGGCCGGCAACGAGCCCAAGCCGGAGGACGATTCGGACGAGGTCGCCGAATGGTTCGAGACCAAGACCGATCCGGCGGTCGCCGAGGCGGTCAAGGCTGCAGAAGCGGTGGCGCGCAAGCCGGTCGACACGTCGTTGGCGTCCGCGCCCGAGCTGTCGAAGGGGTTCGACGTCGGTGCCCTGGCGGCGTCGCCGGAGGCGGAGCCGGAACAGCGTTGAGGGACGGCCCCGATCAGCTGATCAGGGCCGTGCCGACCCCGGCAGCGGCCAGAGCCCACAGGACGCTGGCGAAGGTGCCGATGATGAACTGTTCGGAGGCATGGGATTCGCGCAGTTCTGGATAGCGCGCGAGCCCCTTGACTGCCAGCACGATCGCGATGCCCTCCGGCCATCCGGCGAGAATCGACACGGCGACGGCCACGCGTTCGAGGACGCCTATGGTCAGTCCACCACGCAGCGGCTCGACCGGATCGTCTCCGGTCGAGTCGCTGCGTCGTCGTGCGATGCGAAACACGGTGGGTACCGCCGCCGTTCCACCCAGGGCCGCTGCGACGACGCTCAGGACGACTCCGACGGCATGGCCGAGACCGTAGGCCGGTCCGGCCACCGTGGCCAGGACTGCCGCTGCCACGAGGAGACTCGACGCGGCGACGGTGGGCAGCCATCGTCGAATCCCGGTGCCGGTGGGGACGATAGCGGCAATTGCGGTCAGTGCCAGTAGCACCAGGGTGGCAACGATCATGGCCTGTGGTTTCCCGTCGTGTTCGCGGTGTCGAGCAGTCGAGTCGCCAGGGTGCGACCTGCGTTCTCGACGTGCCAGCCGGCTACCGAGAGTCGTTGCGACATGGCTTGTTTGCTGATCTTCAACCGTTCGGCCGCCTCGGTTTGCGAGAACCCGCGGGCCATGAGTTCCACCGCTTCTCGCCCCTGGTCCGATCGTCTGATCACGAGCAGCGCAACCAGGGTCGATGCCGTCTCCGCGTCCTCGGCGGCAGCGTCGTCGGGACCGCTGACGGCGAGCGCAGCCGGGGCGTTCTTGGCTCGGGTCACGGCGTCTCTGGCTGCTTCGAACGCCGGTCCGCGTCCGGCGCGAGTCGTCTCGGGTAGCGGGAGTTCGACGGAACCGATGCCGATGCCGACGCTCCAGTGCGGGGTGGCGACCAGTTCGAGAGCGATCGAGACGACGGTAGCGGCGTCCTCGCAGACGGCTTGCACTTCGTCTCCTGCGGTGCGCTCGAAGGGCCGGATCAGTTCGTGGTCGCGATAGCGTTCGAGCAGTTCGGGCACGCGATCGATATCGCGTCTACTGCGTCGTTGGTCCACGGTCAGCACGAACATCGGACAAGGCTAGATCGTTGATGTGGTCCAGTCAAGCTTCAAGGCTTGATTCGTCGGAATCAAGGTTCCCGGCCTGTCGACCGCCCGCAGGCGCAGGCACGGATCGCGAACCTCGCGAGAGCCGCCAATCCACCACCAGCCCACTCAGACCGATCGCGATACAGACCGCAGACAACACCAGCAGCGCCGGATGTGTCTGGCCTCCGATCGCTCCGCCGATCACGACGATTCCGAGCGTGCCCGGCAGCATCCCGACGGCCGTCGCCAGGGCGAACGGGACGAGCCGAACCGCCGACACCCCACACGCGTAGTTCACCAACGAGAACGGCACCGGCGCGATCAGGCGCAGGGAGCCGACGGCCAGCCATCCTCGTCGACGCAGACTCTCGTCCACCGAATCGAGAGCCGAGTGCGACATCCGCGCTGCCACGGCGTCGCGACCGATGGCACGGACCAACAGCAGCGCCAGCATCGCACTGACGGTCGACGCGCCGATGGTGACCGCCAGACCGGTCAGGGGCCCGAACAACACTCCTGCACTGAGCGTGAACAGCGTTCTCGGGACAGGCGCAACGGTCACGATCGCGTGCACACCGAAGAACACGAGCGGGAATGCCGGACCGACGGACGCACCCCAATCACGAATCTGTTCGACACTCGGATGGGGTGCGAACACCGCTACCAGAGCGAAGACGGCAATCACCGCCAGCAGCGCGATCAGTCGAACGTCACGCAGGTGCCGGGTCACGAGAGGCCAGCGTACCGGCGTGAGACGACACCTCGTCGCCTCCCGAGTCCGAGAGCCGCGCTGCACGATCGAACGTGAGGTGATCCTCACGATAATGTGCAACTCGGTGGGGTTAGCATCACTTCACGTCGGGCGAAGGACTACCCGGCCGAACCGAGGGAGCAGCACACGTGTCCATCGCGTCGCACGAAGATGCCGCACGCAGCGCTCATGCGGCCTGGCAGAAGGCAGTGGCAGGTGTCCTGGCCAAATCGCGTCGGGTCGAGGTGTCCGATCTGCCGGCCGATGCCGAACACCTACTCGATTCCACGACGTACGACGGGATCACCGTGTCCCCGTTGTACACCGCCTTCGACGAACGACCGGAAGGTCCGCTGCCCGGGCAGTTCCCCTACCTGCGGGGACGCGACCCCCACCGCGACGTCAACGCGGGCTGGAAGGTGTGCACCCGCCACGGCTCGGTCCGGGGCGACGGTGCCGACGACGCGGCGACTGCGAACACCCAGATTCTCGATTCGCTCTCCAACGGCACCAGCGCCCTGTGGTTGACGGTCGGCAACGGTGGCGTCGACCCGACCGCTCTGCCGGAGGTTCTGCGTGGGGTGTTTCTCGAGCTCGCACCGCTGACGATCGATGCGCGCGGGGACGTGTCCGCAGCGGCAGCGGCGGTGTTCGAGGTGCTCGACTCCGCCGATATCGACGAGCGCGCCGCAGTCGACATCCGGCTGGGCGTGTCCACTCTCACAGCCGGGTTGAGCGGAACCGAGTCGATCGAGATGACCGAGGCGCTCGAGCTGGCTCGCAAGTCGATCGGTCGTGCCGAGACGATTCGTGCGATCACGGTCGACGGCACCGTGTTCCACAATCTCGGTGGCAGCGACGCACAGGAGCTCGGTGCGGCGATCGCCGCAGGGCTCGAGTACCTCCGGTCCATGACCGATGCCGGTATCGGCATCGCCGATGCCCTGCGGCAGATCGAGTTCCGGTTCTCGGCCACCGACGACCAGTTCCAGACCATCGCCAAGTTCCGGGCCGCTCGCACGCTGTGGGCGCGCATCGCGCAGGTGTGCGGAGCCCCCGACGCCGGTGACGCTCCTCAGCATGCGGTGACCTCGGAAGCGATGATGTCGCAGCGGGATCCGTGGGTGAACATGCTGCGGACCACGCTGGCGTCGTTCGGAGCGGGAGTGGGCGGTGCCGATTCGGTGACCGTGCTGCCGTTCGATGCGGCACTCGCCGGCGGCGCAGCCGGGGTGTCGAAGACGTTCGCGGCCCGTATCGCCCGAAACACCCAGCTGCTGCTGCTCGAAGAAGCGCATCTCGGACGGGTCCTGGATCCCGGTGCCGGGTCCTGGTACATCGAGGAGCTGACGGCAGCGGTCGCGGCGAGGGCCTGGGAGTTCTTCCAGACCATCGAAACGTCCGGAGGTTTCCGCGCCGCTGTCGACGACGGTTCGCTGATGACTGCGATCGAGAAGACCCGCGCCGAACGCGATTCCGACATCGCTCACCGAGTCACCCCGCTGACGGGCGTCAACGAATTTCCCAACCTGGCCGAGGCTCCGCTCGATCCCCAACGAACCGCGCCGCAGGGCTCGACAACGGTGTATCGGTACGGCCGGGCATTCGAGTCGCTGCGAGACCGGTCGGATGCCTATCTGGCCGAGCACGATTCGCGCCCGACGGTGCTCCTGGTGCCGCTGGGCAGCGTCGCCGAACACAATGTCCGAACGACGTTCGCGTCGAACCTGCTGGCGTCGGGCGGAATCGAGGCCGTCGATCCCGGCCCCCTGACCGTCGACGGAATCGCCGGATCGGTAGAGACGTCCGGAGCTCGGATAGCGGTGGTGTGCGGAACCGACAAGCGGTACGCCGACGAGGCCGCCACTGCCGTGGATGCATTGCGGGCCGCAGGCGTCACCCAGGTGCTGCTTGCCGGCCCCGAGAAGATCTTCACCGGCACCGAGGGCACCTCGCGTCCCGACGGATTTCTGACCGCGAAGATCGACGCCGTGGCAGTGCTGACCGAACTTCTCGACACCCTGGGAGCCTCGAAGTGACGACCGACGAGAACCGAATCTCGCACACCATCGGCAGTTTCGCCGACGTGCCACTGGTCGACCCCGACGAGCCGACGCCGACGCCGCCGTCGGCCCAGGACGTCGACGCCCATGTACGGCAGGGCGCGAAGGCCAACTTCTACACGCCCGAGCAGGTGGTGTGGTCAACCCCTGAGGGCATCGACGTCAAGCCGGTGTTCACCGAGGCAGACCGCGCAGCCGCCGAGGCCGAAGGCTACCCGCTGCACAGCTACCCGGGTGCTCCGCCTTTTCTCCGCGGGCCGTACCCGACGATGTACGTCAACCAGCCGTGGACCATCCGCCAGTACGCAGGTTTCTCCACGGCGGCCGAGTCCAACGCGTTCTATCGCCGTAACCTGGCGGCCGGCCAGAAGGGTCTGTCGGTCGCGTTCGACCTGGCCACCCACCGCGGCTACGACTCCGATCACCCCCGAGTGCAAGGTGATGTCGGAATGGCAGGCGTCGCCATCGATTCCATCTACGACATGCGGCAACTGTTCGACGGCATCGATCTGGGCAGCGTCTCGGTCTCGATGACCATGAACGGCGCGGTGCTGCCGATCCTGGCGCTGTACGTCGCGGCCGCCGAGGAGCAGGGCGTCGGGCCGGAGAAGCTCGCCGGCACCATCCAGAACGACATTCTCAAAGAGTTCATGGTGCGCAACACCTACATCTATCCGCCGAAACCGTCGATGCGCATCATCTCGGACATCTTCGCGTACACCAGCGAGAAGATGCCCAAGTACAACTCGATCTCCATCTCCGGGTACCACATCCAAGAAGCCGGAGCCACAGCCGATCTCGAACTCGCCTACACCCTCGCGGACGGTGTCGAGTACATCCGGGCCGGTCTGGATGCAGGCATGGACATCGATACCTTCGCACCGCGACTGTCGTTCTTCTGGGCTATCGGAATGAACTTCTTCATGGAGGTCGCCAAGCTGCGTGCCGGGCGTCTGCTGTGGGCCGAGCTCGTGCAGCAGTTCGAGCCCAAGAGCGCCAAATCCCGTTCGCTGCGCACTCATTCGCAGACCTCGGGCTGGTCGTTGACGGCACAGGACGTGTTCAACAACGTAGCCCGCACCTGTGTGGAGGCGATGGCGGCCACCCAGGGGCACACTCAGTCGCTGCACACCAACGCCCTCGACGAGGCACTCGCCCTGCCGACGGACTTCTCGGCGCGCATCGCCCGCAACACCCAGCTGCTCATCGCGCAGGAGTCCAACACCGTGCGCCCGATCGATCCGTGGGGCGGCTCGCATTACGTCGAATGGCTCACCCACCAGCTCGCGAATCGGGCTCGGGCACACATCGCCGAGGTCGAGGAAGCAGGCGGCATGGCTCAGGCCATCGGCGAGGGCATCCCCAAGTTGCGCATCGAGGAGGCTGCGGCCCGCACCCAGGCGCGGATCGACTCCGGCCGTCAACCCCTGGTTGGCGTCAACAAGTACGTGCCCGACGAGCCCGACACCATCGAGGTGCTCAAGGTCGAGAACTCCAAGGTCCGCCGCGAGCAGATCGAGAAACTTGAGCGGCTGCGGGCCGAACGGGACACCGCCGAGGTCGAGGCAGCCCTGGCGAACCTGACCAGAGCGGCGGCCTCGGACCAGCCGGGGATGGAGAACAACCTGCTGGCTCTCGCCATCGACGCGGCACGCAAGATGGCCACCGTCGGCGAGATCTCCGATGCACTGGAGAAGGTCTACGGGCGCCATCAGGCCGAAATCCGGACAATCAGTGGTGTGTACCGCGACGAGGCAGGCAAATCCGAGAACATCACGCGCGCCACCGCGCTGGTCGAGCAGTTCGCCGAGGACGAGGGCCGTCGGCCTCGCGTCCTGGTGTGCAAGATGGGGCAGGACGGGCACGATCGAGGTCAGAAGGTCATTGCCACGGCGTTCGCGGACATCGGCTTCGACGTCGACGTCGGCCCGCTGTTCCAGACCCCCGAGGAGGTGGCCCGGCAGGCCGCCGACAACGACGTTCACGTCGTCGGGGTGTCGTCGCTGGCCGCAGGCCATCTGACGCTGGTGCCCGCCTTGCGACAGGCCTTGGCCGATGTCGGCCGTGAGGACATCATGATCGTCGTCGGTGGCGTCATCCCGCCCGGTGATTTCGACGAGCTCTACGCGGCGGGCGCTGCGGCGATCTTCCCTCCGGGCACCGTCATCGCCGACGCGGCGATCGGGCTGGTGGAGAAGCTGTCCGTTGCGCTGGGGCACGCACCACGCGAGGCCAACGCCTGAGTATGGGTTCTCCGAACGACAAGACGGGTTCTCCGACCGGTGCACCGTCGCCGAGAGGCCGAACCATCGATATCGACGCGGTGGCCGATTCGGTCCGTGCGAACGAGCGTTCCGGGCTGGCGCGTGCCATCACGCTGGTCGAGTCCACTCGCTCGGATCATCGTGATCTGGCTCAGCAGTTGCTTCTTCGGGTTCTGCCCGATGCGGGTGGTTCCCATCGCGTCGGTATCACCGGCGTGCCGGGGGTCGGCAAGTCGACCTTCATCGACGCGCTGGGGATGCGCTTGATCGAGAAGGGGCACCGGGTCGCGGTGCTCGCCGTCGATCCGTCGTCGACGCGGACCGGTGGTTCGATCCTGGGTGACAAGACCCGGATGTCGCGTCTCACGGTGCAGGAGAACGCATACATTCGGCCGTCTCCGACCTCGGGAACCCTGGGTGGTGTCGCACGTGCGACGAGGGAGACGATCGTGCTCCTCGAAGCGGCAGGCTTCGACGTCATTCTGGTGGAGACGGTGGGCGTCGGGCAGTCCGAGGTGACGGTCGCAAACATGGTCGACTGCTTCACGTTCCTGACGCTCGCGCGTACCGGAGATCAGTTGCAGGGCATCAAGAAGGGCGTTCTCGAACTCGCCGATCTGGTGGCCGTCAACAAGGCCGACGGCAAGCACGCGACCGACGCGAAGAACGCGGCGCGGGAATTGGCGGGCGCGCTGCGGCTGATCTATCCGCACGATGCGATCTGGAAGCCCCCGGTGTTGACCATGAGCGCCATCGAGGGCACCGGACTCGACGAGTACTGGGACACCGTGCTGCGCCATCAGCAAGTGCTCAGTGACGCAGGCGAATTCGCGGAGAAGCGTCGCAAGCAGCAGGTCGATTGGACGTGGACGATGGTCAACGACCAACTGCTGCGCCGGCTGGCGCAGAACCCATCCGTCAAGGCCATCCGCGGCGACGTCGAAGCCCGGGTACGCGACGGTTCTCTGACGGCCGCGCTGGCCGCCCAGGAGCTACTCGACGCGTTCGACTCCTGAATCTGCCCCGGCGGCCGGGAGCGCGGGATAGAGCCGGTCGGCAAGAGCTCCGACGCGTTCGATGAGTCGATCGAAGAATGCCTCGGGATCGGTGTGTGTTGCGATCGCCGCATTGGGGGCCTTGCCCCACATACCGCGCCAGTCCGCGACCGTCGTTCCGCGCGTGAGGGTTCCGACGAGTTCGACGTCGACGGTCGCATGACGGTAGGTGGCGATATCGGCATCCAGTGCGACGGCCGCCGCGAAGGGGTCGTGCATGTGCGCCAAGAATCCCTGATCGTGATCGCGATGGAATTCCATGTAGAACCGCACCGCATCGGAGAAGTGCCGCACGATGGGGTTCGACGCCGTCGATCGAACACCCGGTGCGTCGTCGGGCGAGATCACCTCGGGCGGAAGGCTCCGAGCTCGCCCTGCCAGCCGTCGGATGTGATCGGGGGTCATTTCGATGGTCTCGGTGATGTCGAGCGCGCAGACGATGGGATGTCGTTCCGGCGGTAAGCCGGAGAAGGCTGCGAACACTTCCGCTGCGGCCTCGGGGTCGACGGCGATGTTCCATTCGGTGGTCGGTGTCGTGTTGCCCTGGTGCTGAAATGCGCCGCCCATCAACACCAGTCGCTTCAGCAGTCGAGGTAGCTCGGGATCCCGACGGATCGCCAGCGCGAGATTGGTCAGCGGACCGGTGACCAGTCCGGTGATCTCACCCGGTCGCGAACGAACCAGCTCCACCCACATCGTGGTGGCGTCCCGGCCGGACAGCGACCGCGTGGACACCGGAAGCTCCGCGTACCCGATGCCTTGCGGGCCGTGGGTGTCCTCGGTGGTCATCAGCGGCGCCACGAGGGGTACCTGTGCGCCGAGCGAGACCTCGACATCACCCGCGCGGCACAGGTCGAGCCAGGCGAGATTGTTCGCGGCAACCTGGTTCACCGGCACATTGCCCGCGGTGGATGCGATACCGAGGATCTCGGCATCCTCGCTGGCCAGCAGGTACAGCAAGGCGAGAGAATCGTCGATTCCGGTGTCGACGTCGACGATCATGGGGACGGTCACGATGCGACCTCCGTCGTCGGGGTGTGCCGCACCGGAAAGTTGACCGATCGCGCGATGAAGCACTTCGACGACGCGGACGCGTGCAGTTTCTCGGCGCGCGGCACCATCGACGGGTCGACGACGGTCACGACCGGAGCCAGGGTGACCTCGACGAACCGACCCGAACCATCGGTTTGCTCGGTCATCACTCCGGTGGGGGAGTCGGTGTAGTCGGTTACGACCACTCCGGATGCGGCCGCGAGTCCGAGGTACCAGAGCATGTGGCAACTGGACAGCGAGGCGACGAGCATCTCCTCGGGATTCCAGCGTTCGGGATTGCCGCGGAAGCTCGGATCGGAGCTCGCGTGGAGGTCGGGTTTCCCGGGTGCCGACACGATGTGATCGCGGTCGTAGGCTGCGGCACCGGTGGTCCCGGTACCGCGGTTGCCCGTCCAGTTCAGCGTGAGTCCGTAATCGTGGTTCGGCACTGGTCCATCGTGCCAGTAGCCGCCCGTTCGGTGACAATCCGCCGCGGAAACCGTTGTCCGCATTGACCGTAATGCCTCGATTGCCAAGGCGGTGTGGCACATTCGTCGTTGCGCGCGTTCACCTGGGCATTCGCCCGAGTGTGTGCGTCGATCTGCACAGCGGTCGTTTGAAAACGAATCGTTTGTCTGGCTAACGTTGAACGAATGACATCAGTGCCCAGTCTCGAACCCGGCCGAGAGCAGGCCACATGGGGACGCCGCCACGTCCAGCATCTTCGCCGCGTTGCGTTCTCGAAACGGATGCGCACGAAGCCGGCGCTCTCGGAGGAGAGCATCACTGTGGTCGATCAGCCGATGCTCAAGCGCGCCGTCTCGGCAGCTGCTCTCGGCAACACGATGGAGTGGTTCGACTTCGGTGTGTACGGCTATCTGGCGGCAACGTTGGGCAAGGTGTTCTATCCCGATGCCACGCCTGCGGTGCAACTCATCTCGACGTTCGCCACGTTCGCGGCAGCGTTCGTCGTTCGTCCGCTCGGCGGCCTGTTCTTCGGGCCGCTCGGTGACCGGATCGGTCGGCAGAGGGTATTGGCCGCCACCATGATCATGATGGCCATCGGCACTCTGGCTGTCGGCCTCATCCCCAGTTACGCGACCATCGGCATCTGGGCACCGATTCTGCTGCTCGTCGCCCGCTTGGTCCAGGGTTTCTCCACCGGTGGTGAATACGGCGGTGCAACGACGTTCATCGCAGAATATTCACCCGACAAGCGGCGCGGGTTCCTCGGAAGTTGGCTCGACTTCGGCACCTTCGTCGGTTACGCGATGGGCTCGGGCCTGGTGACGATCCTCAACGCGGTGTTGGGCGACGCCACCATGATCGAATGGGGTTGGCGCATACCGTTCTTCGTCGCGGGTCCGATGGGGCTGATCGGGCTGTACCTGCGGCTCAAGCTGGAAGACACGCCCGCGTTCCGCAAGCAACTCGACGAACACGACAACAAGGTCAAGGCCCAGGAGAGCGGTCGGAGGTCGATCGGGAAGATCTTCACCGATCATTGGCGGGCGCTGTTGATCTGCATGGGAATCGTGTTGTTGTACAACGTGACCAACTACATGGTGACGTCGTATCTACCCACGTACTTCACCGAGGTCGTCGGTCGAAGTCAGCTCAGTGCGGACTTGCTCGTCCTGTCGGCGATGGTCGTCGTGGTGAGCGTCATCGTGGGTGTCGGCAGGCTCACCGACCGAATCGGCCGCAAACCGGTGTTCGTCTTCGGTGCCGTCGGGCAGATCGTTCTCGCCGTGCCCTGCTTCTTGCTGCTGCGCAGCAGCGGGTGGTTGGGTCCGCTGATCGCGTGCTTGCTCCTCGGCCTCGTTCTGGCCTGTTTCGCGGCGCCGAGCGCATCGACGCTACCGGCCCTGTTTCCCACCCGGATTCGTTACGCGGCGCTCTCGATCGGCTTCAACCTGTCGGTGTCGATCTTCGGGGGTACGACGCCGTTGGTGACCTCGGCGTTGGTCAGCTCGACCGGTAGCCCGATGATCCCTGCGTACTACCTCGTCGTGAGCGGTCTCGTCGGCCTCGTCGCCGTCGGATTCCTGCGCGAGTCCGCCACCCAACCTCTGGAAGGCTCACCGCCACAGGTCGACTCGACCGAGGAAGCCAAGGAGCTCTATTCCGAGATCTCCTCGGCCTCCGCGCGGTCGTAGCGGGAGTCGATCAGTTCCGTTCGGCCCAGATCTCCATACCGGCAGCATTGAGACGGTCCACGAGGACGTCGCCGATCGCAGTGGCCGGAGTGAGGACTCCGCTGGCCTTCGGCAGGGCGTCACCGCCGTGCACGAGTGCGAGTGCCGACTCGGCCAGCATGACTGCGGTGGCCTTGTAGCCGGGATCTCCCGAGGCCTTGACCCGGGCCCGGTAGCGAGCCCCCGATGTGGTGAGGGTGTACAGGTCGACCGTGAAATGTCCCTTCTCGCGGGCTTTTTCACTGGGGCCTGTGCCCGGCTTGGGCAGAATGCGATCGAGCACCTTGCCCGGAAGCACGGTCATCGCCGACACGCCGACGAAGAGCCCAGCCGACAGAGCACCGGCGAGGACGGGGCTGGCGAACGACGAGCCGACACTCATCACCTCGCTGTAGCGGAACTGCTTTCCGTAGGCCCAGTCGCGAAGTGCGTTGGTCCGCCGGACGACTCGTGTGTTGTACGAGGCCATCACGAACGGTGCTTTCCAACCGCGCAGGCTCGGGTCGATTTTCTTGCCGTCGATCAGCACGGTGTCGAGTTGGCGACCGAGCTGCGGCTCGAGGCCGCGATCGGGGCTGAGCGAGTACGGCCGCGCGGCGATGCGTCGGGCCCGCTTGTCCTTCTTCATCGCCTCGATCTGCCCTCGCAGCGAGTCGATGGTGCCACCGCTGACCCCACCGGACATCGACGTGACCACCAGGGTCGTGTCGGTCAGCTCCCCGGCGTTGTCCGCGGTGACGGCCTCGTACAGGGCGTGTACGCCGATGTCGGACGGGATGGAATCGAAGCCGCACGAGTGGACGATGCGGGCCCCGGTGCGCTGAGCGATCTCGTGATTGGTGTCGATGCTCTCGCGAGCGAACAGCACCTCGCCGGTGAGGTCGACGTAATCCGTCCCGGCCTCGGCGCACGCCGTCGCCAATTCCAGGCCGTACTTGGCGTAGGGGCCGACCGTGGTGATGACGACTCGGGTCGAACGGGCCATGGCCTCGAGCGATGCGACATCGGTGGCGTCGGCCTCGAGAACGGACCACTGCTGAGCCCTCGAGCCCAGGTCCTTCCTGGCGGCCTCCACCCGCGCCGTCGAGCGCCCTGCCAGGGCGATCCGGGTGTTGGCCGGTGCATGCTCGGCGAGGTATTTCGCCGTCAGTTTCCCGACGAAGCCGGTGACGCCGTAGACGACGATGTCGTGAGTGCGATCGGGGCCGACGGTCGAGTCGGATGCTGGCGAGTTCATACCAGCGACACTAACGCGGGTCACCCCCGTGAGTCGACGCGCCGTCAGTTCGTCCAGGTGTGCACGGGTTCTCCGGCGTTCATGAGGGTGACGTAATCGCCGAGCATTCCGGCGAGGGCGCGATCGCGCTTCTCACCGGCGCGTTCACGGGCGACGACGGCGTTGCGCTGCCACACCGAGCCGGACTGCTTGGCCAGGCACCGCGCTTCGATCACCCCGAGATAGCGGTCGCGGACCGGCGCGTCGACGCCGTAGGCGGCCAGGCCGGCGTCGGCCAGTGGCAGCAGCCGGCGCAACACCAGTTCCTGCGGACTCACCCAGCCCACCTCGGGCCAGTAGAGCATCGAATCGAACCCGCCGCGGGCAGCGGAGTGCACGTTCTCCTCGGCCGCGTCGAACGACATCTGGGACCACAGCGGGCGGTCTGCATCGGCCAGTGCGCGGACGGTTCCGTAGTAGAACGCCGCGTCGGCGAGGGTATCCACCACCGACGGTCCGGCCGGGAGGACACGATTCTCGAGCCGAATGTGGTGGCCGTCGCCGGACCGGTCGTAGATCGGTCGGTTCCACCGGTAGACGGTTCCGTTGTGCATGCGCAGTTCGGACAGTGACGGTGTCTTGCCCTCGGCCAGCGCAGCTTTGGGGTCCTCGTCGCTGCAGACGGGAAGCAACGCAGGGAAGTAGCGCGAATTCTCCTCGAACAGATCGAAGATCGAGGTGATCCACCGTTCGCCGAACCACACCCGTGGTCGGACTCCCTGATTCTTGAGCTCCTGCGGCCTGGTGTCGGTGGCCTGCTCGAACAACGGGATACGAGTCTCGTGCCACAGCGCGCGACCGGCGAAGAACGGCGAGTTGGCGGCGAGCGCCACCTGTACGCCCGAAAGAGCTTGCGCTGCATTCCAATACGATGCGAACTCGTCCGGAGCCACCTGCAGGTGCAGCTGAACCGACGTGCAGGCTGCCTCGGGCAGGATCGTGTCGGTCACGATGTCGAGGTCCTCGGCGGCAGCGGCACCGGGCAGCCGCACTCCACCGATCTTCAGTTCGATGTCTTCACCGCGCGCGGCGAAGATCTGTTGATTGAGCAGGTCGTAGCGCGGATTCGCCGAGAGCCACCGGTGCTCGAAGTGTTCCTCGTCCAGAGTCGGGAGCATGCCGATCATGGCCAGACGGCTACCGGAGGTGCGGGCGCGTTCGTCCGCCGCATTCAGCGATCTGCGCAGGTCCGTCTCCAACTCGGCGATCGACGCACCGCGCAGTGGCCGAGGGTCGACGTTGATCTCGATGTTGAACTGTCCGAGCTCGGTTTGATAGTCGGGGTCGGCGATGGCGTCGAGCACGGCGGCGTTGGCCATGGACGGCTCCATGTCGTCGTCGACGAGATTGAGCTCGATCTCCATGCCGATCTGCGGTTCACCGACGTGGAAGGTCTCGTCGGCCAACATGACCGCCAGGGCATCGAGACAGTCCTGGACCTTCTGGCGGAACTCGTGCCGATCCTGCCTGGTGAACTTACGGCGCTCGACGTCCTCGCCCATGGTGACCGCCTATCGGTGCGTGAAGATGGGCCGTTCGCTCACGCGCAACGACTTCGAGTTACGAGTATCGCAGTACGCGTTCGCCGAGGGGGACGCACGCGAAAATCACCAGGGAGAGGGCTGATAATCCTTGAGGAACGAGCCGTACAGATCGTTTCCGAGCTCTCCCTGCACGATCGGGTCGTACACCCGCGCGGCCCCGTCCACCAGGTCGAGTGGAGCATGGAAACCCTCGTCGGCGAGCCGCATCTTGGTGGGGTGCGGCCGTTCGTCGGTGATCCAGCCGGTGTCGACGGCGGTCATCAGGATTCCGCTGTCGAGCATCTCCTTCGCGCTGGTGCGCGTCAGCATGTTCAGCGCGGCCTTGGCCATGTTGGTGTGGGGATGGCCCGGCCCCTTGTAGGCGCGGCCGAACTGGCCCTCCATGGCAGAGACGTTGACGACGTACTTTCGTCGAGCGTCGGAGGCCTCCATCGCGGTGCGGAGCCGCGAGACCAGGATGAAGGGTGCGACGGAATTGCAGAGTTGCACTTCGAGCAGTTCCACCGGGTCGACCTGCTCGACGGTGTGGATCCAGCTGTTGGTCTCGGCGAGATCGGGTACCAGACCCCCGGCGTCGATGGCGAGCCCGCTCTCGATCCTCTCCGCCGTGACCGAGCCGGCGACCATGGCGAGGGAGGCCACGTCGTCCGCGCTCAGGGCAGCAGTCGATCGGCCGCCGATCGCCGTGGCGGGCAACGAACTCGCCAGTGACGCGGGGTGCGCATCGCTGGTCTTGCCGAACGTGATGCGCTGCGGTCCTGCCCCCTCGGTCAGGGCGGCGGGCAATGGTTCGGCTTCCGCATCGGCCAGTGCACTGTAGGAACCGGGGGAGCGTTTGACGGTCTGTGCGGCGTTGTTGATCAGGATGTCCAGAGGCCCCTCGGCGGCGACGGAATCGGCAAGTGCCACCACCTGAGCCGGATCGCGAAGATCGATACCGACGACGCGAAGACGGTGCAGCCACTGATCGCTGTCGTCCATCGCTGCGAAGCGACGTACGGCATCGTTGGGGAAGCGAGTGGTGATCGTGGTGTGTGCACCGTCGCGGAGCAGTCGAAGAGCGATGTACATGCCGATCTTCGCTCGCCCGCCGGTCAGCAACGCCCGACGTCCGGACAGGTCGGTTCGAGCGTTGCGCTTGCCGCGATTGAGCGTCGCACACTCCGGGCACAGCTGGTGATAGAACGAGTCGACGTGGGTGTAGCGCTGCTTGCAGATGTAGCAGGGGCGGGCCTTGATCAGCGTGCCTGCGATATCTCCCTCGGCTCGGGAGGTCAGGGAGAGGCCTGCTGTCTCGTCGTCGATCCGGTCCGGGGATCCTGTTGCGGTGGCGGCGACGACGGCGCGGTCGGCCGCGTTGACAGCGTTGCGTGCCGCCACGCGTCGAGCACGCTTGAGGTCCTTGAACATGGCACCGGAGGCGCGCTGGACAGCGATCGAATCGGGATGGTTCTTGTCCAGCTCGGCCGCCTGCTTCAGCACGCGCAGGCACGTCTCGAGATCGGTCGGGTCGATCGCGTTCATCGTCGGTCTCCTAGCATCGGCCCCTTCGAGCCGAAGGGAGCGAGTGCAGAACGAAAAAGACCCCGATTCCGAAGAATCAGGGTCCGTTTCGTCTGTCTCAACTCAGATCTGTGAAAATTTCTGTCTGGCTACATCTTTCAGACGGTGTCCGAGGGGGGACTTGAACCCCCACGTCCGTTAATAGGACACTAGCACCTCAAGCTAGCGCGTCTGCCATTCCGCCACTCGGACAAGTGCGACCGCTGCCGCATATTCTTTTGTTGCTTTCACAGCCGGCCGCTGTGTGCTGCGTAAGATTATCCGACGGGTTCCCGATAACCCAAATCCCCACGTCAGTTCGTCCTCGAGGCCGTTTCTCATGGTGCCCGGAGCGGATTCTGGTGGTAGGAACGACGTGTGTCCAACGATGTGAGCAATCCCGGAAACCCAACCGATATCGACGCCACCGTTGCCCTCGACGAAGTCGTGGATCTCGTCAGTTCCCTCATCCGGTTCGACACCTCGAACACTGGGGAGCTCGACACCACGGTCGGCGAGAAGGAATGTGCCGAGTGGGTGGCGAACAAACTCGAGGAAGTGGGCTACGAGACGGAGTACGTCGAGTCCGGTGCCCCCGGTCGAGGAAACGTGTTCGCCTGGCTGCGCGGATCGGACTCCTCTCGCGGCGCGCTGCTGCTCCACGGACACCTGGACGTCGTGCCCGCCGAGCCCGCCGACTGGAGCGTGCATCCGTTCTCCGGGGCCGTCGAGGACGGGTACGTGTGGGGCCGGGGCGCGGTGGACATGAAGGACATGGTCGGCATGGCCCTGGCGCTGGCCCGACAGTTCAAGTCCAACGGAACCGTCCCACCCCGCGACATCCTGTTCGCGTTCCTGGCGGACGAGGAGGCAGGTGGCAAGTACGGATCGCACTGGTTGGTCGACAACCGACCGGACCTGTTCGAGGGCGTCACCGAGGCAGTCGGCGAGGTCGGCGGTTTCTCCCTGACCGTCCCCCGCCCGGACGGCACCGAGAAGCGGCTCTACATGGTCGAGACGGCGGAGAAGAGTCTGGCGTGGATGCGGCTGACGGCGAAGGCGCGAGCCGGGCACGGATCGTTTCTGCACGACGACAACGCCGTGACGTACCTGGCCGAGGCAGTGGCCAAACTGGGCAATCACACGTTCCCGCTGGTGCTCACCGAATCGGTATCGCAGTTTCTGCAGGCCGTCTCGGAGGAATCGGGTCTCGATTTCGACCCGACGTCACCGGACATCGACGGCACCCTGCTCAAGCTCGGCAGCATCGCCCGCATCGTCGGAGCGACCCTGCGCGACACCGCGAACCCGACGATGCTCTCGGCCGGCTACAAGGCCAACGTGATTCCGCAGACGGCGACGGCAGTGGTGGACTGCCGAGTGCTGCCGGGGCGGCAGGCGGCCTTCGAGAAGGAGGTCGACGAGTTGATCGGCCCGAACGTCGAACGCGAGTGGATCACGAAACTGGAACCGTACGAGACCACTTTCGACGGTGATCTCGTCGATGCGATGAACGACGCAGTGTTGGCACACGACCCGAACGGTCGAACCGTTCCCTACATGCTCTCCGGTGGAACCGACGCAAAAGCATTCGCGCGCATCGGTATTCGCTGTTTCGGCTTCGCTCCGCTGAAGTTGCCGCCGGAATTGGATTTCGCGGCGTTGTTTCACGGCATCGACGAACGAGTACCCGTGGAATCGTTGGAGTTCGGTACACAGGTACTCGAACACTTCTTGCTGCACAGCTGATACGAAAGGAACCATCGTGGCGTACAACCCATACGACTCGCTTCCGGACCTACCGTCCTTCGAGTTGACGTCCGAGGACGTCGAGGACGGCAAGACACTGGCCGCTCAGCAGGTCAGTGGAATCATGGGAGCCGGTGGGCACGACAACTCCCCGCAGCTGTCCTGGTCCGGATTCCCCGAGGGCACCAAGAGCTTCGCTGTCACCGTCTACGATCCCGACGCGCCGACGGCATCCGGCTTCTGGCACTGGGCAGTGGCGAACATCCCCGTCGAGACGACATCGCTGGTGTCCGGCGCGGGCGACGACGGCGGGACCGGGGTGCCCAGCACCGCGGTGACGCTCAAGAACGATGCGGGCCTGTTCCGCTACATCGGTGCTGCACCGCCGGCAGGCCACGGCCCGCACCGCTACTTCATCGTGGTTCACGCGGTGGACGTGGAACGGCTGGAAGTGGACGAGACGGCCACCCCGGCCTACCTCGGTTTCAATCTGTTCTCGCACGCCATCGGTCGTGCGGTCCTCACCGGCATCTACGAGGCCTGAGCTCGGTCGTCGGGTGCCGGACTTATGTTCCGGCACCCGGCGGTTCAGGGCTTGTTCGCCGAGCCCACCGCATCGGCGATCGTGGCGAACCCGTGTTGCTCGAGCCGAGCGGCCAGTCCGCGGTGAATGTTCTCGATCCACAGCGGGCCGCCGTAGACGAACCCGGTGTAGCCCTGCACCAGCGACGCGCCCGCGGTGATGCGTTCCCATGCCTGCGCCTCGGTCTCGATTCCGCCGACGGAGATCAGCGCCAGATGCGTACCCACTCGGCGGTACAGGCGTCGCAGTACCTCGAGCGAGCGGTCGGCCAACGGAGCACCGGACAGGCCGCCGGCTCCCATTCCGGCAACCAGTTCTGCGTCGGTGCGCAGACCGGCGCGGGAGATCGTCGTGTTGGTGGCCACGATCCCGTCGAGACCGAGTTCGACGGCCAGATCGGCCACGGCGTCGATGTCCTCGTCGGACAGGTCGGGGGCGATCTTGACCAGTACCGGGACCGTCACCACCGACTGCACCGCCACCAGGATCGGTCGCAGCGATTCCACGGCCTGCAGGTCACGCAGTCCAGGGGTATTGGGGGAGCTGACGTTGACGACGACGAAGTCCGCCAACGGGCCCAGAAGCCGGGCGCTGGCCGTGTAGTCCGCGGCGGCACCGTCCGGCTCGACGATCTTGGTCTTGCCGATGTTGGCACCGATCGGGATACCGGTGCGCCTGGCACGGACGCGCTGGGCCGCGTGCTCGGCACCGTGGTTGTTGAAGCCCATGCGGTTGACGATGGCCCGGTCGAGAGGCAACCGGAACAGTCTCGGAGTCGGATTGCCCGGCTGGCTCTGCGCAGTCACGGTGCCGATCTCGGCGAAACCGAATCCGATCGGCCCCCACGCATCGATTCCGTCGGCATTCTTGTCGAAACCGGCCGCGAGACCGAGCGGCGCCGGGAAGTCGACGCCGAACACCGTCGAGCGCAGTCGTGGATCGTCGACCACGAACATCTTCTCCGCCAGAAAGCGGAGCGGAGGCACCGCGGCGACAGCGCGGAGCACACCGAACGCCAGATGGTGAATCCTCTCCGGTGGCACGAGGAACATCAGGCGCAACAGGACGCGGTACAGGCGGTCTCCCACGGTCTTCTCTCCGGTCGATCTGGCAGGGTAGAACTCGTGCTGTGATTCAGCGATCGTGCGGTCGAACAGTACTGCGAGGCGCTCAGATTCCGGGCTCGGGGATGTGATGCGCGGTCTTCTTGCGTTTGAGCAGCACACGCCTGCTGCCGTCGGTGTAGAGGCGAACCCGCGACAGTTCCCAGCCGCCGAACTCCGCCTGAATCGCCAGACGCATCGAGGCCGTCACACGGGTCACGTCCGGTGGCAACCGCAACGGCACGTACTCCCAGTCGTCGGACGGCGACACTTCCCATCCGACGGGCATCTTCGCGCGGCCAGGTGCCGAACTCTCGTGTGCGTTCACATGCCTCCTCCGTCCTTATCGGTCGTTCCTGCAGGCTCCACTCCTGCCCTATCGGTCGTTCCTGCAGGCTCCACTCCTGCTTCGAGCTCAGCGACCCGCAGCGGGGATACGCTGCAGCCCGTCACCGGTTGCCGATCCCACGTACAAGTCGCCGGTGTCGGCGTCGACGGCAACCGAATTCGGCTGCCGCACAGTGGCCAACCTCGTGACCTCGACCGGAATTCCGGTGTCGAGTGTGTACCCGACCACCTCGTTGGACGCGGGAAGCGTCACCCATGCGACACCGGACTGCTCATCGTAGGCGATCGCCCACGGCTGCGACCCGACCGGAAACCGTTGCCGCATCAGCAGGTCGTGCGAGGTGAAGACGAGCAACTCGGTACCGGTCGAATCGGTGACCAGGAGGCGGCCGAACTCGTCGCTCGTCATCTCCGCGGCACCTTCGCCCGCGCGCAAGGCCACTCCGAGGGTGCCGTCGTCCAGATTCAGGTCGGTCACCGACGTCTGGCGTCGATCGAGGACCGAGACACCGTTCGGTGTACTGGCCAGAGCATCGGCTGAGGTCACGCTGCCGCCGGAGATCATGGTGGTGACCTGACCGCTCGGATCGAGCACGCGCACCGTGCCGGTGTCGTCGCCGACGGCCGTCGTGCCGTCGGGCAGGTCTGCTGCGGACAGCGCGTCGGCGTCGACCGTCAGGTCGGTGCGCTGTCCGTCCGCGACGGCGATCCTCGCGACGGCGCCGACCATCGGGACGAGCACTGTCGAGTCCCGTCCGGCGACGAGTTCTGCTGCCGTCGAGCCCAGGTCGACCACGCGGGTCTCGGCTGCCGTGCCGTCGCGGACGAGGGTCACCGTCGTCGATGCGTCGGTCAGCGCCACCAGGGTTCGCGTGACGGGGTCGAAACTGAGTGCGTCCACGGGCGCGAACGCGCCGACGGTACCGGCGGGCGTCACGGTCGGTTCGGGGGACTCCGCCGGCGGTAGGGGCTCGACGGAGATGTCGTCGGCGTTCTCGTCGTCGCTGGAGCACCCGCCGACCGACAGGACTGTGACGACGGCGAGCGCGGACGCGACTGCCGCCCGAATCGAACGGGTCGACGGTGTTCGCATGAGGCCGAACCTACTTCCTCGAGAAGATGCTGCCGGTGGAGGCGCTGCCACATCTGTACCAGCGTGCGGCGATCTCGGCGAAATCCACCACGGCGGATTTGGTTGCCGCTCGGTCGCGGCGGAGGACGCGGTAGCGTGATCGTCCGAGGTCAGTGCACGACATGGGAGTGGACGTGGGAACCGAGGAAACACACTTCGTCGTCGAGGAAGTGAACGCGGGAACGCATCCGAACGGCTTCGGGCGCACCGACGACGGCCGGGCGTTCGCGTTTCGGGTGCACAGGAGCACCCTGTACGTGGAGATATACCGCGCCGATGTCCAATCCCCGGTACCGGACCGGTCCGAGGTCGAAGCGGTGGCCGAGCATTCGGTCACCGAAGTCGATCTGACGGACGAGCGCAGCATCGTCGGAGTGGTGCGTGATGCGGTCGCCCACGCGCAGCAGCTGTCCGACGCGTCACAGCGCGACACCACGGCAGTGCGGTCCTTCTTCAACCGGGTCAATTCCGTGTTGGAGGGTTTCTGACACGGTGGGGAACCACCAGCTGTTCGCCGGTGTCGGGATGATCGAACACGTCGACGGGGTGTCGATA
The DNA here is from genome assembly GCF_002258965.1 of Rhodococcus sp. 05-339-2. Lineage (NCBI taxonomy): Bacteria > Bacillati > Actinomycetota > Actinomycetes > Mycobacteriales > Nocardiaceae > Rhodococcus > Rhodococcus sp. 05-339-2. The sequence goes on along the minus strand of NZ_NOYW01000018.1, from coordinate 250,598 downwards.
GACCCGGGCCAGCGTTGCGGCGGTGAGCACCTCCCGCGGCGGACCGGTTGCGATCAGTTCACCCGAGTCCAGGATCGCGACGCGATCGGCGTAGGCCGCCGCGAGGCCCAGATCGTGCAGCACGACGACCACGGCGCGGCCTGCGGCGGCGAGTGAACGCACCACGGCCATCACCGACTCCTGATGTCCCAGGTCGAGTGCTGCGGTGGGCTCGTCCAGCATGACCGTCGCCGTGTCCTGGGCGATGACGCGGGCCAGTGCGACCCGGGCCTGCTCGCCGCCGGAGAGCGATGCGAACGGTCGATGCGAGAAGGCCGTCACGTCGCACGCAGTCATGGCCGCTTCGATGCGGTCGTCGTCGTGGCGTGCCGCCGAGGTACCGGCCCAGGGGGCTCGGCCCATCCGGACGATCTGGCCGGCCGTGAACGCGAATCCGACGCTGTGCTGCTGAGGCAGCACAGCGCGTCGCCTCGCCACGTCCACCGAGCGGATGCGGGACAGCGGTTCGTCGCCCAGCAGCACCGATCCGGCGCTGGGCTCGGTGTCTCCCGCCAGGACCGACAGCAGCGTCGATTTGCCTGCGCCGTTGGGTCCCACCAGCGCCAGTATCTCGCCGGCCACCACGTCGAGGTGGACCCCGGACAACACCGTCGCGTCCCCACTTCGTGCGGAGACTCCGCGAGCGACCAGGGCGTTCGAACCCGGTTCAGGGATGACCGGGATGTCGCGGCGTGCTGTGCGTCCCATCATGCCCAACCGCCCTGGCGAGCCCGGGTACGGCGAAGCAGCCAGAAGAAGAACGGGGCACCCGCCAGCGACGTCACCATGCCGAGTGGCAGGTCGACGTTCGCGACGAGAGTCCGCGTCACGAGGTCTGCAGCAAGAAGCACGACCGCCCCGGCGAGGGCGCTGGCCGGAATGATGAGTCGATGCGCGGGGCCGAGCACCATCCGCATGGCATGCGGAACCACCAGACCCACGAACAGGATGATTCCGGTGAAAGCCACCCCGGACGCAACGAGCAGGGCGACGACGACGATCGCGAACTGTCTGAGTCGTTCGACGTTCACGCCCAGATGGCGTGCCACGTTCTCACCGAGCGCAAGCAGGTCGAGTCGGCGGGCGATCGCCAGGGAGGCTCCGATTCCGAGCAGCGCGAGCGGGCCGACCACCGCCACCGACTGCCAGGTTGCGCCCGCGAGCGACCCCAGTTGCCAGAACACGATCCGATCGCGGGCGGCGGGACTGGCGACGAAGGTGAAGAACGCGATGACACCGCCGGCGAAGGCGTTGACTGCAACGCCGGTGAGGATGAGCGTCACCACTTCGGTGCGGCCTGCGTTGCGAGCGAGAAAGTACACGGCGACCGTGGTGACGAGCCCGCCGACGAAGGCGGCGAACGCCACGCTCCACACTCCCGCGAAGCTGCCGCCGAGCACGATGACCGAGCTGGCCCCAACAGCAGCGCCCGAGGAGACCCCGACCACACCCGGCTCGGCCAGTGGATTGGCGAACACCCCCTGGAGCAGCGCACCCGCGCAGCCCAGACACGCGCCGACGAGAATTGCCAGCGTCAGCCGTGGGAATCGGACCTGCCACAGCGTCACCTCGCCGCTGGGATGTGCAGGCATCGGGCCGATCTCGAGTCCCACCCGATGCGCGAGGCTGCCCAACACTTCCAGCGGAGTCGTCGGCACCTGCCCCACAACGGCCGAGATCAACGCCAGGCCGACCAGCGCCACAACCAGGGCTCCGAAAATGGCAAGAACCCGTCCTCGGCCCGTGCGGCGTTCGGCGAGTGTGCGGTTCGTCATGACGCCGGGTCGTACACGGCCTTCGACAGTGCGACCAACACCTTTCCGGTGTTCGGGCCGAAACTGAGGATGGTCCCGTCGTCCATGTCCACCACCCGGCGTTCTCGGCCTGCGGGGGTCTGGGCGATTCCGGGGATCTGCTCCAGACCCTCGATTCCACCGATCGATTCCAGGCCCTTGGTCATCATCAGAATCACGTCGGGTGCTGCGGCGATCAGGGCTTCGCTGGTGATCGGCACGAATTGCTCGGTCAGACCCGATTCGACACCGGCGTCCCTGGCTCCGAGAGCCTCTATCAGTGCATCCGCTCCCGAGCCGGGCCCGGCGAGCATCGTGATCGCAGGCCCGCGCATGTACAGAAACGCGATCTTCGGCGGTTCGGTGGACTCGGGTGTCTCGTTCGCCGCTGCCGAAATCTCGGCCTTCGTTCGTTCGGCGAGGGCAGCCCCGGCGTCGGGCACACCGAGGGCGGCCGCCACGGCCTCGATCTGGGTGGCGACGCCTGCCAGAGTGCGGGTGGGATCGAAGTACACGACGGGAATGCCGGCGGCTCGGATCTGATCCTGCACGGCGCGTGGACCGATGCTGGTATCGGTCAGGACGACGGTCGGCGACAGCGCCAGAATCCCCTCGGCACTCAGGGAATGGCCGGTCGGGGTGACATCGGGCACGTTCTCGGCCGCGGGAAATGCGGCAGAGGTGTCGCGCCCGACGAGGTTGTCACCGAGTCCGAGCGCGAAGACGGTCTCGGCCAGCGTGCCGTACTGGTCGGCAGCGACGATGCGGCTGTTGTCGGTGACCGTGACGGCGACGCCGTCGAATCCGGTCACGGTGACGGGCAGTACCTCGGCCGGATCGTCGGCGATCGGTTCCGGATTCGGATCGTCGACGACGGCGGTGCGGGGGCCGATCGAGTCCGCGGGTCCTGCGGCGGGGGTGTTCGCCGAGCAGCCGACCAGGAGTCCGGCGACGAGGAGCACGGCGGCGAGACGGTTGACGGTCACCACCGAAGGTTAGCCTGTCCGATGTTGGCAGGCGATCAGGCGCTGACGTCGTCCAAGGCCGACGCGATCGCGGGCGGCAGCTCGAGTTCCTCGGCCATCAATGCGCCCATCAACTGAGCCAGATCGCGAGCCCCCACGATCGCGCTGCTCACACCCGGCCTGTCCCGAGCCCACGCGAGCGCGACGACCAGGGGAGAGGTCGCCAGCCCGTCGGCGGCGGTGACGGCGGCGTCGACGATGCTGACGGCAGAGTCGGTCAGGTACGTCAGCACGGACTCTGCGTGCACCTCGTCGGCACCGCGTGAGTCCGCCGGTATTCCGCTGCGGTACTTGCCTGTCAGCACGCCGCCCGCGAGGGGAATCGCGGCGAGGACACCGATGCCGTGGTGGTCTGCGGCGGGGATCAATTCGTCCTCGATCCCGCGGGCCAGCAGCGAGTACTCCGCCTGTGTGGCCACGATCCGTCCGGTGCCTGCTGCTCCTGCCGCCGTCGCCAGTTGCCACCCGAGGTAGCCACGGGCTCCGGTGTAGCGGACCCGTCCACTGGTGACGGCGTAGTCGAGTGTGGCGGCGACCTCGTCGACCGGAGTCATCGGGTCCCAGGTGGCCACCTGCCACAGATCGAGGTAGTCGGTTCCCAGTTCGCGCAGCGTGGCGTCGAGTTGGCCGAGCAGTCCGCGCCGCGAGCAGTCCACGTGATAGCGGCCGTAGCGCGAACTGAGACCCGCTGCGCTGCTGATCACCAATTCGTGCCGAGGGACCACGTCGTCGAGCAATTCGGCGAGCACTCGCTGCGCGCGTCCGTCCCCGTACGCGGGAGACGTGTCGACGAGCGTGCCGCCGGCCTCGGCGAACGCCGACAACTGCGCCGCGGCGTCGTCACCGTCGGTTCCGCTACCCCATCCGAGGGTGCCGAGGCCGAGTCTGGAGACTCGAAGTCCGCTGGTGCCGACCGATCTCTGCTTCATATGTGCCGAATGTCCTTTTACGTGTGATCGTCGGTGTCGAACTGCACTGCCGCCAGTGCACAGTAGTGCGCCGCGCCGCCCGGTGCGTACGTGCCGCGCCGGGTACGGTCGTGCCCGTGAATCGCGAACTCAGGGGGCGGGCCGGCGGCCGCGCATCGACAGTGATCAGTCCATCGACACCGATCTCGGAGGGTGACGCCGCATGATCGACATGACGTGGCTGCAGGCGATCGTCCTCGGTGCGGTGCAGGGCCTGACCGAATTCCTGCCGATCTCCTCGTCCGGGCACCTGCGCATCGTGTCCAGTGTGTTCTGGAACGAGGACGCAGGTGCCTCCTTCACTGCGGTGACCCAGCTGGGCACCGAAGCCGCTGTGCTGCTGTTCTTCTGGCGAGACATCGTCAGGATCGTGAAAGCGTGGTTCGTCGGTCTGACGAAGAAGGACGAACGCGGACTCGACTACCGCATGGGGTGGTACGTGATCATCGCCACCATTCCCATCGGCGTTCTCGGACTGCTGTTCAAGGACCAGATCCGAACCGGTGCCCGAAACCTGTACCTCATCGCGTTCATGTTGATCGCGTTCGCCGTCGTCATCGCAGTCGCCGAGAAGGTCGGCCGGAAGGAACGCCCGATCGAGAAGTTGACCACCCGGGACGGCATTGTCATGGGTCTGGCACAGTGTCTCGCTCTGATCCCGGGTGTGTCCCGTTCCGGGGCGACGACCAGCGCCGGCCTGTTTCTCGGACTCGAACGGGAGGCAGCAGTGCGATTCTCGTTCCTGCTCGCCATTCCGGCGGTCACGGCCTCCGGTCTCTTCTCGCTGCCCGACGCCTTCGAGCCGGTGGGCTCGGGACTGGCCGCGTCGGGTCCGCAGCTGCTGGTGGCGACGATCATCGCCTTCGCCCTCGGCTACGCCTCGATCGCCTGGTTGCTCAAGTTCGTCGCGAACCACTCGCTGTACTGGTTCGTCGGGTACCGCATCGTGCTGGGTGTCGTGGTGCTCGGTCTGTTGGCCGGCGGGGTCGTGTCCGCCACCTAGTCGTTCGGCACAGTGGCCTCCGGAGCGGAGTGGGAAGACCCCGGTCGTTAGGCTCGGTGCAATGACAGTCATCTTGCTTCGGCACGGCCGCTCGACGTCGAACACCGCAGGCACGCTCGCGGGTCGGAGCGCGGGAGTCGAGCTCGACGATCGTGGTCGTGAACAGGCGCAGGCGGTCGCCGACCGTCTCGGCGACCTGCCGGTCGCGGAGATCGTTCGTTCGCCGCTGCTGCGGTGCGAGCAGACCGTCGAGCCGTTGGCTGCCAGGCTCGGGCTCACGCCGCTGGTCGAGGACCGGTTGGTCGAGGTCGACTACGGGCAGTGGACCGGTCGAACGATCAAGGAATTGCTGGCCGAGCCGCTGTGGAAGGTGGTGCAGCAGCATCCGTCGGCCGCGGTGTTTCCCGAGGGTGAAGGACTGGCCACGGTGCAGCAACGGGCCGTGCAGGCCGTGCGCGAACACGACGCCCGGCTGGCCGCCCATCACGGCCGTGACGTGTTGTGGGTGGCGTGCTCGCACGGGGACGTCATCAAGTCGGTGCTGTCGGACGCGATGGGTGCCCACCTCGATTCGTTCCAGCGCATCGTCGCCGATCCGGCATCGATCAGTGTCGTTCGCTACACCTCGACGCGACCCTTCGTGCTGCGGACCAACGACACCGGGTCCGACCTGAGCGTGTTCGTACCCAAAGCCGAGGAGCCCAGCACGCCGGAAGCGGGCAACGCGGACTCTTCGGACGCGGTCGTCGGTGGTGGGGCAGGCACCTAGAGCTCCGATTCGGCGCTGACACCCCGATCGGTGGCAGGCTGGAGGGCAAGCAATACCGTCCACGGTCGATCCGTGGCCGATAATGAAAGTTCCGCGAATCGCTTCGCGGAGCTGTTCGAGTCGTTAGGAGGTGCAATGCCGCGCGCCATACACGTTTTTCGCACCCCTGATCGTTTCGTTGCCGGGACCGTTGGTGAACCGGGCGACCGAACGTTCTTCCTGCAAGCGGTGCACGATGCCCGCGTGGTGTCGGTTGCGCTGGAGAAGCAGCAGGTCCAGGTACTGGCCGACCGGATGGGGCTTCTCCTCGAGGAGGTGCACCGTCGTTTCGGGGCAGAGGTACCGGCCGAGGAGGCCGATACGGTCGACACGAGTCCGCTGCTGACTCCGATCGACACCGAGTTCCGTGTCGGCACGATGGGGCTCGGCTGGGACGCCGATGCCAACGCCGTCGTGGTGGAGCTGTTGGCCGTCAGCGAGGTCGAGGTGGACGAATCGGTCGTTCTCGACGACACCGACGAGGGCCCCGATGCCGTTCGGGTGTTCCTCACCCCGGTACAGGCCCGTGAATTCGCGGTGCGGTCCGAACGCGTCATCGCGGCGGGCCGTGCTCCGTGTCCGCTGTGCGGACAGCCGTTGGCTCCCGAGGGACACGTCTGCATCAGAACCAACGGTTACCGACGCGGCGCGACGTTCGGTCCGGTGACCGAGGTCGACGAGTCTTGACCGTCGAACTGCCGCCGTTCGAGGGCCGCGAAACCATGGAGACCGGCGACCTGACCGTCGTCGGTCGGGTGGTGTCGGCCAGCAACGCCACGCTGGTGTGCGAGGCGGGCGAGGGCGAGAAGGCCGTCCGGTGCGTGTACAAACCGGTTCGCGGGGAAGTCCCGCTGTGGGATTTTCCGGACGGCACTCTTGCGGGCCGGGAAGTGGCGTCGTACGAAATCTCCGAGGCCCTCGGTTGGGGCGTCATCCCGCCGACGGTGCTACGCGACGGCCCGTTCGGTCCCGGCATGGTGCAGAAGTGGATCGACACGCCCGACGATCACGCCGAGGGTCGCGTCGACCTGGTCGATATCTGCCGTCCCGATCTCGTACCTGCGGGCTGGATTCCGGTACTGCAGGCGTACGACGGCGAGGGCGAGGAGATCGCGCTGATCCACGCCGACGATCCACGGCTGCAGCGGATGGCGGTGCTCGACGTGATCCTCAACAACGCCGATCGCAAGGGCGGGCACGCGCTCGAAGGTCTCGACGGCTACGTGTACGGGGTCGATCACGGCATCTGCCTGCACGCCGAGAACAAGTTGCGCACGGTGCTGTGGGGCTGGGCGGGCCAGGCGGTGGACGATGCGTTGATGACCGACGTGGTGCGGTTCGTCGAGACGTTCGACACGGTCACCGCTCCTCGATTGGTCGACAAGATCACCCTGACCGAAACGGTCGCGGTTCTCGACCGGGCGCAGGAGTTGATCGCCCGCCCGATCATGCCGGAACCTCGCTCGAGCAGACCCATACCCTGGCCCGCCTTCTGATCGGGCTCGGATAGGCTCGACCGCATGCATTCTTGGTCGAGCCCGGAGATCCCGACAATTCCCGGACAGGGTCCAGCGCTTCGATTGTTCGACACCGCCGACCGCCAGGTCCGTCCCGTCACCCCCGGTTCGACGGCTCGGATGTACGTCTGCGGAATAACCCCGTACGACGCCACCCACCTCGGGCACGCGGCGACGTACCTGACGTTCGACCTGATCAACCGGCTGTGGCGGGATGCGGGCACGGACGTGCACTACGTGCAGAACGTCACCGATGTCGACGATCCACTGTTCGAGCGCGCCGACCGCGACGGCGAGGACTGGCGCGATCTGGGAGCTCGTGAGATCGAACTCTTCCGCGCCGACATGGAAGCGCTCCGGGTGCTCCCTCCGCGCGACTACATCGGTGCCGTCGAGTCCGTCGACGAGGTCGTCGAACTGGTGGAGAAGCTGGTCGCGTCCGGTGCGGCGTATGTCGTCGACGATGCCCAATACCCGGATGTGTACTTCCGTGCCGATGCCACCGAGCAGTTCGGCTACGAGTCCGGTTACGACCGAGCCACGATGGACACGTTCTTCGCCGAACGCGGGGGCGACCCCGATCGGGTCGGTAAGCGGGATCCACTCGATGCGCTGCTCTGGCGCGCAGTACGGCCGGGCGAGCCGTCGTGGCCGTCGCCGTGGGGTCCGGGGCGGCCCGGGTGGCACATCGAATGCGCAGCCATCGCGCTCAACCGCATCGGTACCGGCTTCGACATTCAGGGCGGCGGAAGCGATCTGATCTTCCCGCACCACGAGTTCTCGGCCGCGCACGCCGAGGCGGCGACCGGTGATCCGCGCTTCGCCCGGCACTACGTGCACACCGGGATGATCGGGCTCGACGGCGAGAAGATGTCCAAGAGCCGCGGCAATCTGGTGTTCGTCTCCAAGCTCCGCGCCGAGAACGTCGACCCCGCAGCTGTTCGACTGGGTTTGCTCGCCGGGCACTACCGCCAGGATCGACCGTGGTCCGACGAGGTTCTCGAACGCGCTCACACTCGGCTCGCACTATGGCGTCGGGCCGCGGCGCTCGACAGCGCTGCATCGGCCGACGACGTGATCAACCGGTTGCGGCAGCACCTGGCCGACGATCTGGACACCCCCAAGGCTCTCGATGCGCTCGACGCGTGGGCGAGTTTCGCAGTCGAACGCGGCGGATCGGATGCGGGCGCGCCCGGTGCCTTCGCCGATGCGGTCGATGCTCTGCTCGGGGTTGCGCTGCGCTGATCTCGTCCCGAACTAGGTCGCAGGTCCCAGCCGCAGATCCGTCAGCAGATCCGGGATCAGTCGATCCTCCGTGACTGCTCGGCCCGAGTCGCGGAGTGCGGCAGCGAGTTCCGGATCCCACGGGCTGTCCGTTCGATGGCCCTTCAGCGGTTCGGAATTGCGTGCATCGAGTGCGCGTCGGTAGGAATCGACGTCCATCCGCCACGGCACCGCGTCGTATCGGGAGATGGCTCGGGTCACCATCTGCACTCCGGCCCAGTCGAAGTCGGCTCGCCACCGAATCGTGGTGCCGGGCGCTCGGGAGGCCAGCAGCCGGTGCACCGCTGCGGAGGGTTGACCGTCGGTGCAGATCAGGCTCGCGCAGTTCGAGCCGAGGGTGCGGGCTGCGGCGGCGAGCACGGCGACGTTCTCGCAGACGAACACTGTGGACGAGCTGTTGGTGAGCGGGCCGCGCGAGAGCATGTCCACGGTGACGGGGAAGGGGATGCCCACGTCCGCCGCGTCGTTCAGCCAACGAGCCACCGTGTGGGCCTCATCGACGCGGTAGCCGAGCACCAGCACCCGGCTGGACACCGAGTCGACCGACACGCCCGCGGTCTCCCACAATGCCCTTGTTCCCACCGGATCGACGGGCCGAGGCACGTTCTCGCGCAACGACAGAGCGTCGAGGACGAGCTTCGGGGCACCGCCGCCCGAGAGCGCCTTCGTATCACCGCAGGCCAGTTCCGCGAGTTCGGTCAGCGACATCCCGTCGACCGGAAGCAGCGCCAGGACCTGTGTCGCCACCGCGAGCGCATCGACGGCGACGCGGCCCCCGAGAGTGCCGTCCTGATTGAGCAAGGAGGCGATCCAGTACTCGACCCACTCCCTATCGGTCCCGCCACCGAGAACCTCCCTGGCCCGATCGAGTGCCTCGGCACGTACCCGAGCCTTGTCGGCTTCGATCTGCTTCTTGTCCTGCAACGGAGCCTGCCGCGAGAGGGTGTCGATCAGTCCGAGGCCACCGTTGAGCGGATGGCTCAGCCACGCGTCGAACCGCTCGAGGTCGAGTCTGGCGCTACGCGCTCGCGAATGCAGACTGGAATTGGACCGAGAGATCGCGCTGCACAGACGCCACAGTTCCGGGGCCTCGCTCAGGTCGACGGTGATGTTGCCACCGACGCGAAGCCAGTTGGACTCCAACTTCTTTCGTGCCGCATCGAGCAGTGCAGCCAATTCGGCGCTGCCTCGCCATTCGCTGTTACCGGTCAAACTCCAGCCCACCTTCGGTTCGGGTCGGCACACGGCGCGTCAGCGGTGACCCGAGTGCGGCCGCGAGGTCGGTGCCGTCGTGCTCGGCGAACAGTTCGCCGTTCTCCCACACCAGAAGAGCTGCGCTGACGGTGTTCTCGGCTGCCGAATGCGCCAGGTCGTAGTGCGCGCAACCGGGCACATCACCGTAAGTGATCCACAGGTCGTATCCGGTCATGAACAGATCGAGATCGAATTGCACACTCAGGCCGAGCAATTCGCTGCGGCCGTTGTCGTCGACTCCGGCAAAGGCCTCGTCCAGCGCCAGGAGCCGAGGTGAATGTGGATCGGCGGACGAGAGCATCACGTGCGCAGCGGCAAACAGGGGCAGATGCAGCGACACCGACTGCTCACCGCCCGAGAGCGCACTGTGGCGTGCGACGGTGAGACGATCCTCGTTGCCGTCACCGCTGATGAGGGTGAAGGCGAACACGCGCCAGCGGCGATAGTCCAGTGTCGTGGACAGGATCTCGGGGTAGGACCGTTCCGGATGCGCCGCGCGAGCGATCCTGATCTCCGACGCGAAGTGCGCGCGCATCGCGGCCAGATCGTCCTGGTTCAACGCCGAGGCGTCGCGGTCGAGCAGTTTGGACACCGCCCTGGCACCGTCGTCGAGGTTGTCCGCGAGCACCCAGTGCACACCGATCGTGTTGCCCGAGGACATGCGGCGCTGCTTCATCTCGGCGGACATCTGCGCGATCAGCTCGCGTGCGTCGACGGTGCGCTCGTGAATCTGCTGCGCCAGGCCGGTCAGCAACGCATCTTCGAGAATTCGGCGCTCCTGCTCGGTCAGCAACAACTCCTGATCGGCTCTCGCCGCACCGATTCGGTCGGCGAAATCTCCGACCGACGAGTAGCCCTGCTCGTCCTGAACACGGACGACGGTCAAACCGTCCGGCGCATCCCACTGCAGTCGATAGTCCTGACCCGACGCAGCGAGTTGCGAGTCGAACTCCTGCAGCGCACTCGTCAGGGCTGTCCGGGTCGACTTTCGGCTCGAGTCACTGACCTTCACCGACGCCGTCGCCGCATCGAGCGCCGAATGCAGAGCGCGCACGACGGGCGGAAGTACCGGAACCTCGTCGTCGGGACCCTCGGCCTGCTGCACCCGATACAGAATCTGCTCCACGCTCAACCACGCCGAGTCGCTCGCCGGCCAGGTGTACGCCTCGTGGACGCCGAGAATGCCGAGAAGGTCCTTGCGAGCGTAGGGCGCGAGCCGCACGGCGTCACCCAGGGTTTCGGTGACGGCACCGCGCAGGCTTTCCAGTGCTGTGTTGCAGGCCCCCTCGGCCTTGCCGATCGCTTCGCCTGCTTCCTTGTCCGCTTTGCGTGCGGCCCGCTGCTCGGCGCGGCACTTCTCGATGCGTTCGCGTGCGTTCTCGAGATCGGTGTCGATCTGTTCGGCGGTGGCACCGAGCTTCTCGCTGAGGAGCTCGAGGCGTTGCACCTGCTGTCGGTAGTTCTCGTCGGCGATCGCGGCTTCCTCGGCGAGCTCCTCGGCCAGGCCACTCGCTTCTTCGAGTCGGTTGGTTGCTTCGCGGGCGCGTTCTGCTTCGCGCGTGTGATCGCCGCGCTTGCGGATCACCACCGAGCCCTGGTGCTCGAAATGCCTGATCGCCGCGGCGAGGGCATCGATGTCTCGACCGATGTGTGGGGTGCGGTGAGCCACGCCGACGGTACGCAGCTGCTTCTCCTTCGCGGACAGGTCTGCGATCGCCTGGTCGAACTCTCGGTCCGCTGCAGCCGAACTCTGCGTCGACGTGCGCAGCGCCCCTGCGGCGGCGGTGACGGCGCGTTGCGCTTTCACGATGGCCGAGACACGAGGCAGTTGCTTGGCCGCCGCGGCCAGTGCCTGTACCGATTCGCGGGCAGTTCGCTCGTCGGCCGCCGCGGCCTCCAGTGCGGCTGTCGCGGCATCGATCGCGGCACCGAGTTCGGTGATCCGTTGCTCTCGGCGCCGTGCACGGGCCGTCGCGCCGATGTACTCGGCATCGGTCTTGATGTGTCGGCCCTGCTGCACCCCCTGCCGGTACCGACCGTCGACGCTCATCGAGACGGCACCACCCGAGTCGGCACCTCGATCCTGCTGCAGTGCAACCGAATTCAGAACGTCCAGGATCCGCGATTCGGATACGGCGGTGCCGGGCTCGGGTTCGAGGACGGACGCCAGCGTGGTTCCGGTCGGCCTCGAGGCCTCCGGCAGCGGCGACAGATACTGCTCCGAGCTCGAGTCGACGGGGAAGTCCGCGATCGGGTGGATCCAGCCGTCGAGCAGATTCGCAGCCTGCAGTGCGGATTCGATCCCTGCCGCATCGGCGGGGGAGACCGAATCGGGAAACCGAACCAGCTGCCACAGAGGCGCACCGGCGAGGTCGGCGCGAGAGTCGGTTCGTGCCGCGAACGGCGGCGGCGCGTCGTCGTGTTCGGCCCGAACCAGAGACAGTTCGTCACGCAGCGAGTTCAGCTCGGCCGTGCGGGTCGAAACGTCCACGTGCGCCTGGGCCTGGCGGGCACGAAGTGCGTCGACCGCGTCTGCGGTCTGGTCGGCCAGCACCGATTCCAGGCTCGGGGCATCGTCGTCGCCGATGCCCGCCAACGCGGCATCGAGGGCCTCGAACGCTGCGGAGGTGATACCCGCCGAGGAGTACAGCGCCGAATTGTTCGACCACCAGGCCCGCAGTCCCGACGCGAACTGCGCCTTTTCCAGGTCGACGGTCGCCTCGGCCTCGGTGACCGCAGCCGACGCCGCCTCGAGCATCTCGCGAGCCTTCGATGCGGCCTTCTCCGCACGGGCGCGCTCGGTCGACGCCTTCTCGACGGTTCCTAGCGCCTCGCGAACCGCCCGCACGTCGCCGTCGCGTTCCTCGGCATGGCCGCGCAGAGCGGTGCCGATCTGATCGCTGCGGGCTGTTCCGGGCAGTGGTGTCCAGGCGATGCCCGCGTCCTCGGCGGCGGTCTGCAGTTCCTCTTCGGCACGGGTAACCCCGGCGACGGAGTCCCGGAGTGCGGCATCGGCACGCGCCGCCTCGGTGGTGCGCTGTTCCAGTTCGGCGTGCGCCTTGCGGGCGCGGTCGGCCTGCTGGGCGGTCGAGATCTCCAGCTTCGCGGCGGATTCGGCCAGGTCGTCCAGTTGCTGCTTGCCCTCGTATGCGCTCGAGCGCTGCAGAGTCTCGCGGTCCGCAACGGCCTGATCCAGTGCGCGTTCGGCCTCGTCGAATCGGGTTTCCGCAGCCGCCCGTTCCAGCAGGCGCCGGTCCTTCAGGGCGGCAGCGGCGAAGTGTGCGGTGGTCGCGTGAGTCACCGCCTCCAGCCGGCGCGAGACCTGCTCGACATCCGATCGAGTCTGTACCCGAAGGTATTTGGAGTACACCGAAACGAAGTTCCTGGCGGCGTGATCGGCCTGCGCCAAGCCTTCGAGCGCCCGGCCCACCTCCTCCATGTCGCTGAAGGAGCGAGCAGCCTCGAGTACCAGCTGCTCGTCCAACGGACGCAGTCCGTCGGTCAACGCCTGCGAGAGTCCCTTGGGATCGAGGTTCTTCGCCAATTGCGGGCGGCGAAGCGTCAGAATGAGATTGATCAGCTGGTCGTATCGCTGCGCGCCCAACCCGAACATGCGGGCATCGATCGCGGCGCGATAGTCCACCGGGCGATCGGTCAAGGCGTCGGTGCCCAGTTGCTCACCGAGCTGCTTCTTCGTCAACGGTCGGTCGTCGGAACCCAACAACGAGAAGTCGACGCCCACCCGGCCGTCGGCCACGAAGTACCAGCGGGTCACCTTGTCGTTGTGGCGGCTCGCCCGCATTCCGATTCCGACCGTCACCGATTCGGGATCCTCACGAGATCCGCGGCCGAACTCCATCCACACGTACGAATGCGCGCTTTCCTGCCCCCGGTAGAGCAGGTTGGACTTCATCGTCCGCTCTTCTCCCGCAAAGGGATTGAGTCGGCGTGGTTCGATGCGGCCGTCCAGGACGAAGGGAAACAGCACTTCGAGTGCCTTGGTCTTGCCGGATCCGTTGGGGCCGCGCAGTACCAGGCGACCGTCGGCGAACGAGAACTCCTGATCGCGGTAGTCCCACAGGTTGACGATCCCTGCTCGTGTCGGCCGAAAGCGTGTCGAGTGTGCGGTCATCTACTCAGGCCTCTACTTCGGACGATTCGTTACTGACGGACTGTGCGGTTCTGGGTGCTTCTGCGGTGCTGGTGGTTCGTTCGGTGCCGAACAGTGAGTCCTGTGGAGTTCGATCACGCACGCTGACCATCACGTCGCGGTAGCGCGCGATCACCGGCAGCACCAGTACGCCGCCGGAAACGCTGTGTATCAGTCGAAGTCGGTGCAGCAGCGCGATCGCCCGCACTCGCAGTCCATCCCGATCGGTCTGCCACTGAGCTGCGAAGGTGCGGCCGAAGCGTTCGACGAGATCGTCGACGACCGTTGTCAGCCAACTGTCCTCGATCAACGGATACAGCTTCTTCCCGTCCGCATCTTCCAATGCCGTTGCATCGGAACCGAACCCGAATTCGGCGAGATCGCCGAAGATCCCGCCGTCGGGTATGGCGCCGTCCAGCTGCTCGATCAGGGCGTCGCCGTCGGGTAGGGGGTGGGCTGCCAGCGCGGGTGCATCCGGATCGATCACTCGGTCCGAGATCTCGCCCGCAATCAGCAGTGCGACCTGGGCAATGGTTCCGGTGCTGGGGAACCGGTAGTCCGACAGTCGTCCCGAGGTGTCGATGAGGGCGACTCCCTCGGCGCGACGCTCGGCAACGAGGCCGGTCAGCAACTCGACGTCCGCAACGGTGCGCGACGCGGCCAGGGCGGATCGGCCGTTCCGGTCGAGATCGTCGTGATAGACGACCGGTTGCTCGACCAACGCTCGGCGGACCGCGCGCAGCGTTTCCTTCGGATCTGCCTCACGCCCGGAGTCGGCCTGTCCCGGGTCCGAGTCCTCGGGATCGATCGGGGAGTCCGAGCCGGCCAGTAGACCACGAATCGATCGGAGGTGCTGCACGGCGCGCGGCGGCCGGAACATGGCGACGACGACGGGACGGTCGATGTCGTAGAGGGCCTCGCCTGCGGACGGGTTGTTCGCCCAGCCGGTCGCATCACCGTCGGCCAACGCGATGGCTCCGCGTGTAGCGAGCCACCCGATCGCGTCGACGAACGCGTCTCGGTCGCTTGCTCGGTCGGTCGTCAGCTCTACTCCGTCTACTTGACTTGCTTCCGCCGCAACATGATCGGCCAGCTCGGAGAGGGTGATCTGGTTGCCCGCCCGGCCGAGGGCCGCCAGTGCCAATGCCAGATACGCGTATCTGCGGCGATCGAAGATTCGGTCGGTGGACGTTCGCGCGGGCTGGCTGTCGTCGAGCCGATCGATCACCGGGTACAGACGTGCCGTGGTCTCGGTGACCTCGAGGCGATATCCGAACAGTTCGAGCAGGTCCTCGCGCAGTTCGGTCGCCCATCGACGCAGCAGAGGCAGCGCAATCCTATCGGGATACGTCGTGGTCACCAGGTGGTTCGACAGCGCGACTCGGGCGGCCCGCTGGTAGGAATCCAGTGCGAGGGTGGAGATCTCACGAGCTCTCATCGGCGTGCCACCTCGCTGACCTCGAGCGCGAGGCGGTCCAGATGCAATCGGCCTCTGCTGGTCCGCACGATCGTCGAACGGTCGCTGTCGCTGAGCGTCAGGCGCACGCCGCTGTCCGATCCGGACGAGTCGGAGGTGCGACCGCTCACGCGCACCCGCGCGGTCAACGCAGCGTTGAGCAGGCTCAACAGCACCTCGGTTTCCTGCTCGTTCAGAATTCGGTCGTGGATTCCGGTCGACGCAAGCGACTGCGCTGCGGCACTTCGTGATCGCTGCGATTCGAGCTGCTGCTCCCTGAGCCGTCTGATACCGCCGTCGTTGCGCTGTACCCGCCCCGGAACACCGGGCGTGGGGGTGCGCCCGGTTTCGGCCAGGGTGCGCGAAATCTCGACCGGCGGTGCCTCCCACCACGATCGGGACGTGGAGATGATGTCGGCGTCGGGATGCACCATCGACAGGTGTCTGGGCCTGCCGAGACCGAACACGGCATGGAACAGGGCGTGCGCGCTGTCCTCGGTAGGCGTGGCAGCGAACCAGCCGGCCAGATGCCGCAGTTGGCTTTCCCTGCTCACACCACCCCTGCGGGTTTCGGTGACGCGGCGCAGCAGCGAGAGCACGGCGGCAATCGCGCTCATCGTGCCCTCGCGGAGTCGCTCGGACTCGCTGAGTTCGGACTCGGCCGAGACGAACCAGTGCGACAGGCCCGCCCAGCGATCGGTCCAGTCGGCGCAGCGTTCGGCGACGGTGAGGAAGACTCGTTCGTCACTGATCGCGGCTCGCTCGACCAGTTCCTCGATCCCGGTGCTCTCGACGAGTGCGATCGCCTCGGCGAGCTTCGGTGCGTAGCGGGTCAGATCGGAGCTGAATTCACGCATGTGCGTCAGCAGGGCGTCCTTGTGGACCAGAAACGACTCCGGGGTGATCTCGGTGGTGCGCACGAGGTCACCGAGGACGAGATAGAAGTGGGCGGCGCGGGTCGCCATCTCCGACAGCGTCGAATCGAGTCGGCTGAGCTTGCGGTAGATGCGATCGCCGTCGGCCTGACGGTTCGCCTCGGCCAGCTCGTGCATGTCGGCCAGCAGCTCGGGCAGCACCAGCCGCGACAGCGCGGCGTCGTCCAGGCGGGCCCCGAGCACGTCCTCGACCGCGCGGTAGGCCTTGTAGCCGGCTTGGCCGAACTGGTAGACGAAGTGACGGTTGCGGTACTCGGCGAGTGTCGCGGCGCGGGTGCCGTCGTAGCTGCGTTCGAGCAGACCCCAGGCGTGGAGCTGATCGAGCAGGGGTGCGATGTCGAGGGTGGTCAGTGCGTCGTGCCGACCCGGGCTGCGTGCGATGAGGTCGGCCACGTCTCCTGAGTGCAGCAGGACGACGTAGTTGGCTCGTGCGGTGTCGAATGCCCGGAGAACGGCCAGGTACTCGGATCGCTTCTCGGCAACGGCGAAGGAGAACAGACCGAGACGATCTTCCTCTACGAACGCGTTCGCGACTCCCCGCCGCGCGTCCTCACCTGAATCGCTCACTGGAACAGGGTAGGGGGTAGGAGTGGAGCCTGCGAAACGACCAGGGGGGTAGGAGTGGAGCCTGCGAAACGACCAGGGGGCGCAGGGTCTCGGTCGTTCGACCGTGCCGGTTACAGCTCCACGGTCACTTTTCCGTCCACCACTGCGGCGGGGTACGTGCGCACGGAGCCGATGCCGCTGGGGCAGGTGCCGTCGTCGAGCGAGAACGTGTACTGATGCAGTGGGCAGACGACGATGGATCCGTCGATCTGACCGTCTGCCAGTGGCCCACCCTTGTGCGGGCACACGGCATCCATCGCCCGCACCGAGCCGTCGCTGAGCAGGAACACGGCAACCTGCTTGCCGTCCACCACGTAGGCGCGTCCCTCGCCGGGTGTCATGTCCTCCACGGCCCCGACCGGCACACTCATCGGACCGGTACCTGTGGGAGCGGAAGCAGGGGCAGCGACGGGGTGAACTGGGCCGGTGACTTCGGTGCCGCGCGGTCCTGCCAGGGGTCGACGTACCCGTCCACCGATGCCTGCACCCGCTCGTCGAGTCCGGCGACGATGCCGTCCCGGTCGTCGATCAGCACGGCCTGCAGTTCTTCCAGGCCGACACGGGGAACCCATGCGTACGTTCGCTCGAGCCACTGAGCGTTCTCGCGGTAGTGCTGGATGAACCTGCCTGCCACGGTGAGAACCTCCTCGGCCCCTGTCACGGTGGCCAGTAGATCACCCTTGCGGATGTGTGCGCCTGCCGCGCCACCGACGTAGATCTCCCATTTGTCCTCGCCGACCGAGACGACGCCGAAGTCCTTGCACAGTGCCTCCGAGCAGTTGCGCGGGCAGCCCGCGACCGCAAGCTTCAACTTCGCGGGGGTCTCCAGGCCCTGGAACCGCTCTTCGAGGGCGATGCCCAGGGCTGTCGAGTCGCCGAGGCCGAAGCGACAGAAGTCGCTGCCGACGCAGGTTTTCACCGTGCGCATGCTCTTGCCGTAGGCGAAGCCGGAGGGCATGTCCAGATCGCCCCACACCTTCGGTAGATCCTCCTTCTTGATGCCGAGAAGGTCGATCCGCTGTCCGCCGGTGACTTTGACCAGCGGAACGTGGTACTTGTCCGCGACGTCGGCGATCCTGCGCAACTGATCCGGGGTGGTGACGCCACCCTTCATCTGCGGCACCACCGAGAACGTGCCGTCGCGCTGGATGTTGGCGTGGACGCGGTCGTTGATGAACAGTGCGCCGCGCTCGTCGACCCAGTCCGGGCCCCACACCGTCCGCAGCAACGATGCCAACGGCATCTTGGCGGCGGCGTCCTCCGTTCCCTCGGTCGCCAGCGCCGCGAACACCGCGGATACCGCCCGAAGATCCTGCGCCCGAACGGCGTCGATCAGCTCGGGCTTCGTCATGGGGATGCAGGGCACGTACCAGTCGGCGGTGGGATCGGCCTCGACCGCACCGTCCGCAGCGCATGCGATGATGTCCTGGACCAGACCCTTGCAGGATCCGCACCCTTTACCCGCACGGGTCTTCGCGGTCACGTCGCTCAGGTTCTTCGCGCCCGCGTGCACGCAGGCCACGATGGCACCCTTGGTGACACCGTTGCAGTTGCACACCTGCACGTCGTCGGCCAGTTCGGCGGCTCCCGTTGCCGCGGAGGGAGTTCCCATGTCGAAGAGCATGCTGATGCGCTCGTCGGGCAACGGCACTTTCTCGTCGAACGCCTGCGTCAGGAAGTTGGCCTTGGAGATGTCGCCGAGCAGGGTGGCACCGACCAGCTTGTTGTTCCGGACGATCACCGATTTGTAGGTGCCACTGCGCGGCTCGTAGAACTGGACGAACTCGTCGTCGTCGCGTTCGGGCGCGGTGATCCCCATCGAGGCGACGTCCACGCCGGCCACCTTGAGCTTGGTGGTCAGCCGCGAACCGTGATACGCCGCAGTGGGATCGGCTCCGGTGAGCACATCGGCCAACACGACGGCCTGCTCCCACAGCGGCGCGACGAGACCGTAGACCTCGCCGCGATGCTGACAGCATTCACCCACGGCATAGATGGAACCCTCGTCCTCGCAACGCAATTGGTCGTCGACGACGATTCCTCGTTCGATCACCAGACCTCCGGCGCGAGCGAAATCGACACTGGGGCGAATGCCCGCGGTGACCACGACCATGTCCGCGTCGAGTGAGGTGCCGTCGTTGAACCCGACGCCCGTGACGACGCCGTCCTCGGATCGCAACACCGACGTGGTCCGCTTGGAGGTGTGCACGCCAACGCCGAGGGACTCGATCTTGTTGCGCAGCACCCGTCCGCCGCGCTCGTCGAGCTGTTGGTTCATCAGGTGACCGGGGGAGTGCACCACGTTCACCTCCAGACCCTGCGTGCGCAAGCCGTAGGCGGCTTCGAGTCCGAGGAGTCCGCCGCCGATGACGACCGCCGAGACGTCGTCACGCGACTGCGCCATCTGCAGCATGCCGTTGGTGTCGGCGATGGTGCGGAAGCCGAACACGCCGCGCGCCAGCCTGCCGTCGGACTCGCGCAGGCCGTCCATGTTCGGGAAGAACGTGTTGCTGCCGGTGGCGATGATCAGCACGTCGTAGTCGACGGACCGCCCGCTCTCGCAGACGACGGTCTTGGAGAACCGGTCGAGCGTGACCGCGCGGTCCCCGGCGTGCAACGTGACGCCGTTCTCGCTGTACCAGCTCATCGGGTTGAGGATCAGATCCTCGTCGTTGACGGTGGCCTCGCCGGACAGCACGTGCGAGAGCATGATTCGGTTGTAGTTGCCGTACGGCTCGTCGCCGATCATGGTGATCTCGAACAGCGAACTGCCGTCGCGTTTGATGATTTCTTCGACGGTCCTGGCACCGGCCATCCCGTTACCGACCACCAACAGTCGCTGCTTGCCTGCGGTCATCAGATCAGCACCAGACCGAAATCGACGACGACCTCTCCGCTGGTTCCGGCAGGGGCGGCAATCACCAGTTCGAGCACCGTGTCCGGATCCACGTCCTCGACCACGCGCAGCGGAATGTTCACTCCGCTCTTGGCACCCATCGGGAACATGCGCATCGGGCTGCCGTCGCGTAGCAGGGTCACGACCACCAGCTCGTCGCTCGAGTTTCCGCCGCGAAAGTACAGGGGCTGAGCAGTCGCACCCTCGGGGACGACGAAGCTCAGGCTGGGATCGATCAGCTCTGGCTTGTCCAGACCGTGCCCGGTGAAGGAGAAGATGCCGTGCAGGAATCGCGGTGTGCTGGCCATACCCACGAGGTTGCGGGGTCGGGGTGACGTCACCGCTGCGGTGACGTTACGTCGGGATCAGAAAGACCTCACCGGCTCCCGGTCCCTCGTGTGCGGTCGGTCAGAGTCCGAAGTTGCCCGGACCGCGTCGCCTCAGGTATTTCTCGAACTCGGCCGCGATGGCGTCGCCGTCGATCTTGGCGATCGCATCGGACATGTCCACCTCGGCGTCGCCGCGCTCCTCGAGGCTGCGGACGTATTCGCTGATCTCCTCGTCTTCCTTCGTCATCTCGGTCACCGCCTCTTCCCATTCCTCGGCCTGGGTCGGCAGTTCGCCGAGAGGTACCTCGATGTCGAGCACGTCCTCGACCCGCTGCAGCAGCGCCACGGTCGCCTTGGGGTTGGGCGGCTGAGAGACGTAGTGGGGAACAGCAGCCCAGAAGGAGACCGCGGGCACCCCGGCCTTGACGCACTCGTCCTGCAGCACGCCGGTGATTCCGGTCGGTCCCTCGTAGCGGGTCTGTTCGAGGTTGAACTGTTCGGCCGACTCGGTGCTGTAGGCGGTACCGGTCACCGGAACGGGCCTGGTGTGCGGGGTGTCGGCGAGCAGGGCTCCCAGGATCACCACGGTCTCGACGCCGAGCTGTTCGACGAATTCGAGCAGGTCGTCGCAGAAGCTGCGCCAGCGCATGTTCGGCTCGATGCCGCGCAGCAGCACCACATCGCGTGAGCTGCCGGGAGGCGAACACACCGACAGCCGCGTCGACGGCCACTCGATCTCGCGAGTGACGCCGTCCACCTGGCGGACGGTCGGGCGGTTGACCTGGTAGTCGTAGTAGTCCTCGGAGTCCAGCTCGGCCAACGGGCTGGCGTCCCAGATCAGCTCCAGATGTTCGATCGCACCGCTGGCCGCATCGCCTGCGTCGTTCCACCCCTCGAAGGCAGCCACCAGGATCGGGGAGCGCAACTCGGGAATGTCGTCGTCGAGATCATCGAGATCGTCGGGGTCTGTGGCGTTGGCCACAGCGTCGTGGACGGCCTCGATCAATGCAGCATCGAGAGGCACATCCGATCCGGCACCTGAAATGTCCGTATTTTCGGTACCGTCGTCGATCGGGGACTGGCCATCGAGGTTTCGGGGACTCACCACGACAGCCTACGACCCGACGTAACTTCGGTGCCCACTACTCTGTAGTGATGCCCGCTGAACACAAGCCCAGTCTGCTCGATGCGATTTCACGTCGCGTTGTCATCGGCGACGGCGCGATGGGCACGATGCTCCAGGATGCCGAGCTGACTCTCGACGACTTCATCGGTCTCGAAGGCTGCAACGAAATCCTCAACGACACCCGGCCGGATGTCCTGCGGGAGATCCACCGCGAGTACTTCGCGGCAGGCGCGGACGCCGTCGAGACCAACACCTTCGGGTGCAACCTGCCGAACCTCGCCGACTACGACATCGAGGACCGCATCCGTGAACTCGCGGAGAAGGGCACCCGGCTCGCGCGCGAGACCGCCGACGAGATGGGCCCCGGCCGCGATGGAATGGGCCGCTACGTGCTGGGCTCGATGGGCCCGGGCACCAAGCTCCCCACCCTCGGGCATGCTCCGTTCGCCCGACTGCGCGACGCGTACACCGAAGCCGCTCTGGGAATGATCGACGGCGGTGCCGATGCCATCCTGGTCGAGACCTGCCAGGATCTACTGCAGGTCAAAGCTGCGATCATCGGCAGTCAGCATGCGATGGACCGCCTCGGCGTCCGCATCCCGATCATCACCCATGTCACGGTGGAGACGACGGGCGCGATGCTCGTCGGCAGCGAGATCGGTGCCGCGTTGACGGCACTCGAACCGCTCGGTATCGACATGATCGGGCTCAATTGTGCGACCGGGCCCGCGGAGATGAGCGAGCACCTGCGTCATCTGTCCAAGCATTCACGACTTCCGGTGTCGGTGATGCCCAACGCCGGCCTGCCGACGCTGGGCGCGAAGGGTGCCGAGTACCCCCTGACCGCCCCCGAACTGGCCGAGGCTCTGAGCGGTTTCGTCAACGAGTACGGGTTGGCTCTGGTCGGCGGTTGCTGTGGCACCACGCCCGAACACATCCGCCAGGTTGCCGACATGGTCCACGGGGCAACGAAACTGGAACGTCGGCCTGCACCCGAGCCGGGCGTGTCCTCGCTGTACACCGCCGTTCCGTTCGAACAGGATGCGAGCATCCTGATGATCGGTGAGCGCACCAACTCCAACGGGTCCAAGGCATTTCGCGACGCGATGCTCGCCGAGGACTACGAGAAGTGCCTCGACATCGCCAAGGATCAGACGCGCGACGGTGCCCACATGCTCGATCTCAACGTCGACTACGTCGGTCGCGACGGTGCCGCAGACATGGCCGCGTTGGCCAGCCGCCTGGCGACCGCGTCGACCCTGCCGATCATGCTCGACTCCACCGAACCTGCCGTCCTGGAAGCGGGGTTGGAGCACCTCGGTGGCCGCAGCGCGGTCAACTCGGTCAACTACGAGGACGGCGACGGGCCCGACTCGCGGTTCCAGAAGATCATGCGTCTGGTCAAGGAGCACGGTGCCGCTGTCGTCGCACTGACCATCGACGAAGAGGGACAGGCACGTACGGCCGAGTGGAAGGTGCGAGTCGCGGACCGGTTGATCACCGACATCACCGAGAACTGGGGCCTGCGCCACGAGGACATCATCGTCGACACCCTCACCTTCCCGATCTCGACGGGCCAGGAAGAGGTGCGACGCGACGGCATCGAGACCATCGAGGCGATCCGGCAGCTCAAGGAGAAGTACCCGAAGGTGCACACCACCCTCGGGCTGTCGAACATCTCGTTCGGCCTCAATCCCGCTGCACGCCAGGTGCTCAACTCGGTGTTCCTGCACGAATGCACGCAGGCCGGTCTCGATACCGCCATCGTGCACGCGTCGAAGATCCTGCCGATGAACAAGATTCCCGACGAGCAGCGCGAGACGGCCCTCGACCTGGTGTACGACCGCCGCAGCGAGGGCTACGACCCGCTGCAGAAGCTCATGCAGCTCTTCGAGGGCGTCTCCGCGGCCTCCGCTCGCGAATCCCGCGCCGAGGAACTCGGCCGACTGCCGCTGTTCGAGCGACTCGAACGGCGCATCGTCGACGGTGAACGCAACGGCCTCGACGCCGATCTCGACACCGCGATGACCGAGAAGCCGCCGCTCGAGATCATCAACGAGACGTTGCTCTCGGGGATGAAGACCGTGGGCGAGCTGTTCGGCTCCGGGCAGATGCAGCTGCCGTTCGTGCTCGCCTCGGCCGAGGTGATGAAAGCTGCTGTGGCGTACCTCGAGCCGCACATGGAGGCGACCGACGACGACGGCAAGGGCCGCATCGTGCTCGGTACCGTCAAGGGCGACGTGCACGACATCGGCAAGAACCTCGTCGACATCATCTTGAGCAACAACGGCTACGAGGTGGTCAATCTCGGTATCAAGCAACCGATTTCGACTATTCTGGAAGCCGCGATCGACAAGCGCGCCGACGTGATCGGCATGTCAGGGCTGCTGGTGAAGTCGACGGTGGTCATGAAGGACAACCTGATCGAACTCAACTCGCGCGGTGTCGCCGAGCAATTCCCGGTGCTCCTCGGCGGAGCCGCGCTGACGCGGTCCTATGTCGAGAACGATCTGCAGGACGTCTACGAGGGCGACGTGCACTATGCGCGAGACGCGTTCGAAGGTCTTCGGTTGATGGACACCATCATGACCACCAAGCGTGGCGGCGGTCCGGCTCCGGACAGCCCCGAGGCACTCGCCGCGAAGGCCAAGGCGGCCGAGCGCAAGGAACGTCACGAGCGCTCAAAGCGAATCGCCGAGAAGCGCAAGGCCGCCGAGGCACCGGTGGTCGTGCCCGAGCGATCCGATGTCGCTGCCGATATCGACATCCCGGTGCCACCCTTCTGGGGCACGCGCATCGTCAAGGGCGTGTCGCTGTCGGAGTACTCGGGGCTGCTCGACGAGCGGGCTCTGTTCCTGGGGCAGTGGGGTCTGCGCGGTGCACGTAAGGGCGAAGGCGCCACGTACGAGGATCTGGTGGAATCGGAAGGCAAACCGCGCCTGCGGTATTGGCTGGATCGCCTGAGCACCGACGGCATCCTCGCGCATGCGGCGTTGGTGTACGGATACTTCCCGGCGGTGTCCGAGGGCGACGACGTCGTCGTGCTCACCGAACCCGAACCCGACGCGCCCGAACGCTTCCGATTCACGTTCCCGCGTCAGCACCGCGACCGGTTCCTGTGCATCGCGGACTTCGTTCGATCGCGTTCTGCTGCACGGGAATCGGGCCAGGTCGATGTTCTGCCGATGAACCTGGTGACGATGGGTCAGCCCATCGCGGACTTCGCCAACGAGCTGTTCGCTGCCGACTCGTACCGCGACTACCTCGAGGTCCACGGAATCGGAGTTCAGCTCACCGAGGCCTTGGCCGAGTACTGGCATCGCCGGGTACGCGAGGAACTGAAGCTGTCCGACGGCAATTCCGTTGCCTCGGAGGATCCCACCGAGGCCGAAGGCTTCTTCAAACTCGAATATCGCGGTGCGCGTTACTCGTTCGGCTACGGAGCCTGCCCGGATCTCGAGGACCGCATCAAGCTCGCCGCGCTTCTCGAACCCGAGCGGATCGGCGTGAAGCTCTCCGAGGAACTGCAGCTGCACCCCGAACAGTCGACCGATGCATTCGTGCTTCATCACCCGGAGGCCAAGTACTTCAATGTCTAGTCCAACTCACCTGCACGGTGTCCTGTGGGACATGGACGGCACACTGCTCGACTCGGAGAAGATCTGGGACGTCGCTATCGGTGAGTACTCCCGCTCCCTGGGAACCGAGCTCAGCGCGGAAGTACGCGAGAGCACCCTCGGTAACTCGATGCGGGACGCGCTGAGCAAGGTGCTGGCCAACGCCTCGGTGGAGGTCACCGACGATCATCTGGCCGAGGGGCGCGAATGGCTGACCGCCCGCGTCGGAGACCTGTTCGCCGAGGGGATTCCGTGGCGACCAGGTGCCAAGGACGCCCTTGCGCTCGTGCGCGAGATGGGCCTGTCCACTGGGCTGGTCACCAACACCGAACGCGGTCTGGTCGAGCGGGCACTGGACACCCTGGGCCGCGAGTACTTCGACATCACCGTCACCGGCGACGAGGTCGAGGCAGGCAAACCGCACCCGGCACCGTACCTGCGCGGTGCTGCGTTGCTCGGACTCGAGGCCGCGTCGTGCCTTGCGGTCGAGGATTCGCCCACCGGATCGCTCTCTGCCCACACGGCGGGGTGTCCGGTGTTGGTGGTTCCCTCCGAGATCGCAGTGCAGGCGGCACCCGGATACACGATTCGCGACGGTCTCGTCGGACTCACTGCCGAGGACGTTCGCCGGGCCTGGTCGGGCCGAACGCCCTAATCTCGACCGTATTCGTGTACCCGAGTGACGACGTGAAAGAATATCCAGTCGTGAAGACTTTCGATTCGCTGTTCGCCGAGCTCACCGATCGCTCGAAGACCCGTCCCGAGGGTTCGGGCACCGTCGCAGCGTTGGACGCTGGAGTTCATTTCCAGGGCAAGAAGGTCCTCGAAGAAGCAGGTGAAGTGTGGATCGCTGCCGAGCACGAGAGCGACGAGGCGCTCGCCGAGGAGATTTCGCAGCTTCTCTACTGGGTCCAGGTGATGATGGTGGGCAGAGGCCTCGAACTCGAGGACGTCTACAAACATCTGTGAGTTCGATCCGCTTGTCGCTCACGAACTCGTCGAACAAGGACACTCCATGCTGCGCGTAGCCGTACCCAACAAGGGCGCTCTCTCCGAGTCCGCCGCCGAAATTCTCAGTGAAGCCGGCTACCGACGCCGAAGCGACTCGAAGGACCTGACGGTTCTCGATCCGGCGAACGGCGTCGAGTTCTTCTTTCTCCGCCCCAAGGACATCGCGATCTACGTCGGATCCGGGCAATTGGATCTGGGTATCACCGGACGCGACCTGGCGCTCGATTCCGGTGCCGCGGTCGAGGAACGGCTGGCACTCGGGTTCGGCCGATCGACCTTCCGCTACGCCGCACCCGCGGGCAAGCAGTGGGCACCCGAGGACCTGGGCGGACTGCGCATCGCCACGTCCTATCCCAACCTGGTGCGTAAGGATCTGGCCGCCAGAGGACTCGAGGCTACGGTCATCCGCCTCGACGGTGCGGTCGAGATCTCCATCCAGCTCGGTGTGGCCGACGCGATCGCCGACGTGGTGGAGTCGGGACGGTCGTTGCGTCAGAACAATCTCGTGGCCTTCGGCGAATCTCTCTGCGATTCGGAGGGTGTGTTGATCGAACGAGCAGGCGCTCCGGGCACCGACTCCGCACGCAAGCAACTCATCGCCCGTGTCCAGGGCGTCGTCTTCGCGCAGCAGTACCTGATGCTCGATTACGACTGCCCCAAGGCGATCCTCGACGAGGCCGTGAAGATCACCCCGGGAATCGAATCGCCGACCCTCGCCCCGATGGTCGACGACAACTGGGTTGCCGTGCGCGCCATGGTTTCTCGCAAGGTCCACAACAACGTCATGGATCAGCTCGCCGAGCTGGGTGCCAAGGCGATCCTCGCTTCCGACATCAGGTCCTGTCGAGCATTCTGAGTCCGGGCAGCCGACGGGTCGTTTCGCGCGTTGCGTGCGCGCCGCGGTGCCCCGATCGTTGTCGCTCGTCAGGTGCGACGCCGAACCAATACCGTCTGCGCGATGCGCCCGACCGGTCCCAGTTTGTCACTGAGCGTGCCTGCACACATGGCGATACCGTCGGGACCGGTGGAGGTCTCCGCCGAGACTCCTACCCATTCACCCTGCGGCACCCTGAACACGTGCACCGTCAGGTCGGTGTTCAAGAACGTCCATTCGTCGATCGGCAGTTTCGCGCCGATGCCGTTGGCGATATCCGCAATCGAGAAGAGTCGCTCCAGGGATGTCATCGATTCACCCTGCACGAGAACGGGTGTGGGCCTGGCCCAGATCTCACCCGGTCCGTCCTCTCCGAGTCCGGTGAGGATCTTGAATTCGACGGCGTCGAGATAACCCGACGACCAGGTGCCACCGAAGGTGTAGTCGACACCGTCGCTCACCGGTCGCATCACCGGATCACCCGAGTGAGTCACGTCGTCCGTCGGCGTGGTGCGCATACGCCATGCGCTGCCCCGGGCGACAGCGCGCGCAGTTCCCGAGGCACCGGCCGCCCAGAGTTCCGCCACGACGAGCTCGATATTGGTACCGGGACGCTCGGTCCATGCTCGGATCTCGATGTCGCCGACCGGAACCGGTCCGAGGATGTCCACGGCCACCCGACTGATCCGGGTGTCCTCGCGCGCGTCGACGCGCTCGAGTGCACGGACCAACAGGGCGGACGGCGGTGCCCCGTGCTGCATCGTCGGTGCCCACAGGCTGACGGTGTGCTCGGTGGCGGTGACCCTCTCGTGGCCTTCACTGCCGACACCGGCGGGGACGAAGAAGGCGTTCGGAATCGTCACTGCTCGGACACCGCAGAAGCCTGGGCCGTCTGCGGCCAACCCGGATACGGCGGAGGAGTGCCGCCGAACTCGGGGCACAGGGCCTGGTGGTCGCACCACTTGCACAGTGCGCCCTTCTTGGCGCGGAAGTCACCGGTCTCGCCTGCAGCCAGAATCGCTTTCCAGATGGCAGACAGCATGCGCTCGAACCTGCGCAGCTCGTCTTCGTCCGGAGCGTAGGTCAGTTCCTGCTTGTCGGCCAGATACATCAATTTCAGTTGCGCCGGAACGACGCCGCGCATGCGCATGATCATCAAGGCGTAGAACTTCATCTGGAACAGCGCCTTGGACTCGGTGAACTCCCGCGGTGCCCGACCGGTTTTGTAGTCGACGACGCGAATCATGCCGTTGGGTGCGACGTCGATACGGTCGATGAATCCCCGAAGCGGCGTGCCGTCGTCCAGATCGATCTCCACCCGTTGCTCGCAGGACTCGGGCTCGAAGTGAGTGGGGTCCTCGAGTTCGTAGTATCCGGCGACCAGAGCCCGAGCGCGATCGAGAAAGGCCGTCCGCTCGTCGGCCGGAACCAACGACTCGATGGCGGGCGACTGGGCAACCACTCGCTCCCACGCCGGATCCACCAGGTCGCGCGCAGTCGTCGGCACGCGGTCCTGCGCAGGCAGCGCGTAGAGAGCCTCCAGTGCGGCATGCACCACAGTTCCCTTGACCTGAGCTTCGGTGGAGACCTCGGGAATGCGGTCGACCGCGCGAAAGCGGTAGAGGAGAGGACATTGCTTGAAATCGCCTGCGCGGGAGGGCGACAAGGCCGGCGTGCTGCGGGGGCTCGGCACCGCCAGCGGCGGTCGCGCGCTGTCGCCGAGGTCGAGTAGAGGCAAGTCGATGGGCGTCGACACGGAAATACTCACGACTGCGAGACTATGCCGTTGGTCCGACATCTTCGGTCAAGGCCGTAGTCTGGCACGTCGAGTCGTCCCAGGTGTCGGACCAACAGGTCTGGCGTCGAACAGAGCAACGAAAGCAGGTTCCGCTGTGCCGTCCGGTGATGCTGTGTCCTTCGGTGATTCCGCGTCCGCGGCGAGCGACGGTTCCGAGGTCGACGCGATCGTCGACGTTCCGGCTCCAGGTGCAGACGAGGTGGTCACCGCGACCGTCGACGAGATCGAACTCGACGACGCTACGATCGACGACGGGATGCCCGTCGAGCCGGTACCGACCGGACCCGCCCGCAGCGGTCCGTTCCGCGTCGGAGACCGAGTCCAGCTCACCGACGGCAAGGGCCGTCACTACACGGTGGTGCTCGAGGCGGGCAAGGAATTCCACACGCACCGGGGCGGGATCACCCACGACAAACTGCTCGGGGCGGACGAGGGCAGCGTCGTCACGTCCGTCAACGGCACCCCCTACCTCGCGCTTCGGCCGCTGTTGACCGACTACGTGCTGTCGATGCCGCGTGGCGCGCAGGTCATCTACCCCAAGGATGCAGCCCAGATCGTCCACGAGGGCGACATGTTCCCCGGGGCGCGAGTTCTCGAAGCCGGTGCCGGATCGGGCGCCCTGACGTGTTCGCTGCTGCGTGCGGTCGGTTCGACAGGAACGGTCATCTCCTACGAGATCCGCCAGGACCACGCCGACTACGCCGTCAAGAACGTCGAGACGTTCTTCGGCGAGCGGCCGTCCAACTGGCACCTGACGGTGGCCGACGTGGATCGGTTCGGTGTCGATCGACCGGGGGAGCAGGTGGATCGGGTGGTTCTCGACATGCTGGCCCCCTGGGACGCACTGCCCGCCGTATCGAAAGCTCTCGTTCCGGGCGGAGTGCTGTTGGTCTACGTCGCGACGGTGACGCAGCTGTCCAAGGTCGTCGAAGCCCTACGCGCACAGGAATGCTGGACCGAACCCCGTTCGTGGGAGTCGATGGTGCGCGGTTGGCACGTCGTGGGACTGGCGGTTCGGCCCGAGCATCGGATGCAGGGGCACACCGCATTTCTGGTGAGTGTTCGACGCCTCGCCGAGGGCACTGTCACGCCGAAGCCGCAGCGTCGATCCGGCAAGGGATGACGATCGGCGTCGGCGAGGATTCCGACCTCTCGGTCTAGGCGCAGGGAGCCTGTCCCATAGCGAGAATCTGGCAGGTGCTGGCATCGGAGAGCTTCCAGTCGCCATCGATCAGCACCCAGGTCTGAGGGGACGGAGCTGCCGTTCCCCGAGGGGTGGCGATCGCGACGTCGGCGGTCGACGTCTCGCCCTCGACCGTCGGTTCGGCAACCTCGAACGTGATCGCGCCGTAGTTCGCCAGGGCCGCGGTCATCGTTTCGAGGTTGGTCAGGCGTGCCTGCCCGTTCTCGACCGACGCCGCCTTCGTCGCTGCGTCGACGTTCGGGGCCACCAACTGCAGCAGAGATGCTTCGAGTTCACCGGATGTCGGCGGCGCGACGGCGGGCGCATCGGCTGCCGGAACGCTGCTCTCGACGGCCGACGTCGAATTGTGATCGGTCTGATCGGATTCATCGGCCGAGCTGCACCCGGCTACCGACATCACCGCCGTCGCGAGCGCGACACCTACCGAGAAACTACGCATCTTCACTGGTGAAGCCCCTGATTCCGTCGTCGGTCCGCTGTTTGGTCAGGTGAGGCTAACATGAATTCGACCGACGCTCGGTGCGGTCGAGACGCAGTGCTCACACGACCCGATCGTGGTGTCGGTCCGCACATTCGGGCCGGTGCCGGTAGCGTTGATAGATCGTCACTGGGAGGAGTCGCTCATGAGCTCAACAGACAATCCGGATGTGGCCGCGGCCAGAGCCGAACTGGACGCCGTGCGAGCCGAAGCTGCTTCGCTGCGCCGTCAACTGGGGGAGTCCCCCGAGCAGGTACGCGAACTCGAAGGTCGCGTCGATTCACTGTCTCTGCGCAACGCGAAACTGATGGACACCCTCAAAGAGGCGAGACAGCAGCTCATCGCGCTCCGGGAGGAGGTGGATCGCCTCGGTCAACCACCGAGCGGCTACGGCGTTCTGCTGAGCGTGTTCGAGGACGGAACGGTCGACGTGTTCACCTCGGGACGCAAGATGAGGCTGACGTGTTCACCGAACATCGAGACCGATTCACTCGCACCGGGACAGACGGTGCGACTGAACGAAGCGTTGACCATCGTCGAGGCCTGCACCTTCGACCAGGTCGGCGAGATCAGCACTCTGCGTGAGCTTCTGGGCGATGGATCGAGGGCACTCGTCGTCGGTCACGCCGACGAGGAACGAGTCGTGTGGCTGGCCAAGCCGTTGATCGACATGGTCAACGACGAGGGTCCGATCGACCCGGACGAACCGTCCCGCAAACTTCGCCCCGGCGACTCCTTGCTCGTCGACACCAAGGCCGGCTACGCCTTCGAACGTGTCCCCAAGGCCGAGGTGGAGGACCTGGTCCTCGAAGAGGTGCCGGACGTCGGATACGAGGACATCGGTGGTCTCGGGCGACAGATCGAGCAGATTCGCGACGCCGTCGAACTTCCGTTCCTGCACAAGGATCTGTTCCGCGAGTACTCCCTGCGTCCGCCCAAGGGTGTGCTGCTCTACGGCCCTCCCGGTTGCGGAAAGACGTTGATCGCCAAGGCCGTTGCCAATTCGTTGGCCAAGAAGATCGCCGAGGCCCGCGGGCAGGACGCCAAGGAAGCGAAGTCGTTCTTCCTCAACATCAAGGGCCCCGAACTGCTCAACAAGTTCGTCGGCGAGACCGAGCGGCACATCCGCATGATCTTCCAGCGCGCACGGGAGAAGGCGTCCGAGGGCACCCCGGTCATCGTGTTCTTCGACGAGATGGACTCGATCTTCCGAACCCGCGGTTCGGGCGTCTCGTCCGACGTCGAGACGACGGTCGTTCCGCAGCTGCTCGCCGAGATCGACGGCGTCGAGGGGCTGGAGAACGTCATCGTGATCGGTGCCTCCAACCGTGAGGACATGATCGACCCCGCGATCCTGCGGCCCGGTCGCCTGGACGTCAAGATCAAGATCGAGCGGCCTGACGCCGAATCGGCACAGGACATCTTCTCCAAGTACCTGACCGATTCGCTGCCGGTCAACGCCGACGACGTCGCGGAGTTCGCTGGAGACCGCGCAGCCTGCATCCGAGGGATGATCGACCGCGTCGTCGAGCGCATGTACGCCGAAAGCGACGACAACCGCTTCCTCGAGGTGACGTATGCCAACGGCGACAAGGAGGTTCTGTACTTCAAGGACTTCAACTCCGGGGCCATGATCCAGAACATCGTGGACCGCGCGAAGAAGTACGCCATCAAGTCGGTACTCGAAACCGGAAACAGCGGTCTGCGGATTCAGCATCTCTTCGACTCCATCGTCGACGAGTTCGCCGAGAACGAAGACCTGCCGAACACCACGAACCCGGACGACTGGGCTCGAATCTCAGGCAAGAAGGGCGAGCGGATCGTCTACATTCGCACGCTGGTCACCGGCAAGAACGCCAGCGCGAGCCGGGCGATCGACACCGAGGCCAACACCGGCCAGTACCTGTAGCTTCGTCGAACACCACTTTCGGGGCGCGTCCGCACAGGGCGCGCCCCGAAAGCGCTCTTCGGTCGACGTCTAGGCTCGACACATGCAGCGCATCATCGGTATCGAGGTCGAGTACGGCATTTCTTCGCCCACCGAACCCACCGCCAACCCGATCCTGACGTCGACCCAGGCAGTGCTCGCCTACGCGGCGGCCGCCGGAGTTCCCCGGGCCAAGCGCACGCGCTGGGACTACGAGGTCGAATCGCCTCTGCGTGACGCTCGCGGCTTCGACCTCGGACGCTTCAGTGGCCCCGCACCGGTGATCGACGCCGACGAGATCGGCGCAGCCAACATGATTCTCACCAACGGTGCTCGCCTGTACGTCGATCACGCCCACCCCGAGTACTCGGCTCCGGAGGTACGTGACCCGCTGGACGCGGTCATCTGGGACAAGGCAGGCGAGCGGGTGATGGAAGCCGCAGCCCGCCATGCGTCGAGCGTCCCGGGAGCGCCGCGCCTGCAGCTGTACAAGAACAACGTCGACGGTAAGGGCGCGTCGTACGGCACTCACGAGAACTACCTGATGTCGCGCGAGACGCCGTTCTCGGCGGTCATCGCGGGTCTGTCGCCGTTCTTCGCCTCGAGGCAGGTCATCACCGGGTCCGGACGCGTCGGAATCGGCCAGTCCGGCGACGAAGCAGGCTTCCAGCTCTCGCAGCGGGCGGATTACATCGAGGTGGAGGTGGGCCTCGAGACCACCCTCAAACGCGGCATCATCAACACGCGCGACGAACCGCACGCGGACGCGGACAAGTATCGCCGCCTGCACTGCATCATCGGCGACGCCAATCTCGCCGAGATGTCGACCTACCTCAAGGTCGGCACCACAGCGCTCGTGCTCGACATCATCGAAGCCGGCGTCGACCTGTCCGATCTGCAGCTGGCCAGGCCGGTGACCGCAGTCCATCAGATCAGCCACGATCCGACGCTGCGCAAGGCCGTCGCTCTCGCCGACGGCCGCGAACTGACCGGGCTTGCGCTGCAGCGGATCTACCACCAGCGCGTTGCCAAGTTCGTCGCTGCCGAGGGTAGTGACGATGCGCGCGCACTCGACGTGCTCGACAAGTGGGCCATGGTCCTCGACCTTCTCGAGCGGGATCCGATGGAGTGCGCCCATCTGCTGGACTGGCCCGCGAAACTGCGCCTGCTGGAAGGATTCCGCCAGCGCGAGGGGCTCGGGTGGTCGGCTCCGCGACTGCATCTGGTCGACCTGCAGTACTCCGATGTTCGGCTGGACAAAGGCCTGTACAACCGGCTGGTCGCTCGTGGGTCGATGGATCGACTGGTCACCGAACAGCAGGTGCTCGATGCCGTCGGCACGCCGCCGGAGGACACGAGGGCGTACTTCCGCGGCGAGTGCCTGCGCAAGTTCGGGGCAGACATCGCTGCGGCGAGCTGGGACTCGGTCATCTTCGATCTCGGCGGTGACTCCCTCGTTCGTATCCCGACCCTCGAGCCACTCCGGGGCACCAAATCGCACGTCGGTGCACTGCTCGAGTCGGTCGACAGCGCCGCAGAGCTCGTCGATCAGCTCACCAACTGACGCACCCCGGGACCGACGCCGACCAAAGGCGGTGTCTTGTCGACCGGCGGAGTCGGTCAGTCGGTAGGGTAAAGGTCCGTGCACTTTCGGCGGAACGTTCGGTTGCACTTGCACATCCACGACGGTGCACCTCGGATCGACCGGTGAGAGTGCAGTAGATCTGTTTTCTCGATACACGGAGGAGGTCGGCGACTATGGCACAGGAGCAGACACGGCGCTCTGGCGGCGGCGACGACGATGAGGTTCCCGGCGACACCGGAGCCGGTGGTCAGGAACGACGCGAGAAGCTGGCCGAGGAGACCGACGACCTTCTCGACGAGATCGACGACGTGCTCGAGGAAAACGCCGAGGACTTCGTCCGCGCCTACGTTCAGAAGGGCGGCCAGTGACGGTGGATCGTTCGGACCCACGGTCGGCAGGCGACGGAACGGCGATCCCATTCGGGACGAGCAGCTCGTCGTTCTCCGATTATCTTCGTCGGCACGCCCCCCATCTGTTGCCCGAGAGCGGTATCGCGGCGGATCTGGCGACCAACACCGCTAACGGCGGCTCGGACAAGTCCGGGATCGCTCCACACGGGACGACGATCGTTGCACTGACCTACGCAGGCGGCGTTCTGATCGCGGGTGACCGGCGAGCCACGCAGGGCAATCTGATCGCCAACCGCGACATGCAGAAGGTCTACGTCACCGACGACTACTCCGCCGCGGGTATCGCCGGAACCGCGGGCATCGCGATCGAGCTGGTTCGGCTCTTCGCCGTCGAACTCGAGCACTACGAGAAGATCGAAGGCGTGCCGCTCACGTTCAACGGCAAGGCCAACAAGCTGTCGTCGATGGTGCGAAGCAACCTCGGTGCCGCGATGCAAGGGCTCGCCGCCGTCCCGTTGCTGGTCGGATTCGACATCGACATCTCGGACCCGGATCGAGCCGGACGCATCGTCTCCTACGACGTGGTCGGCGGGCGATACGAGGAGCGTTCGGGTTACCACGCCGTGGGATCGGGATCGTTGTTCGCCAAGTCCGCGCTCAAGAAGCTCTATCGCCCCGGAATGACCGAGGAGGAGGCGATTCGTGCAGCGGTGGAATCGCTGTACGACGCCGCCGACGACGACTCGGCCACAGGCGGTCCTGACGTCACCCGCGGGATCTACCCGACGGCAGTTGCCATCACCAGTGTCGGGGCGGACGACGTTGCACACGAGAGGATTTCGGCTGCTGCTCGGTCGGTCCTCGCGGAGCGGACGGAGAGTGCAGCGCATTCCGGCGGTGCCGAGCACCACACTCGGGCCGGCCAGCAAGTGAGCGAAGGGGGTAGCGCACCATGACGATGCCGTACTACGCATCTGCCGAACAGATCATGCGCGATCGTTCGGAGTTGGCGCGCAAGGGAATCGGCCGCGGCCGCAGCGTCATCGTGCTGACGTATGCGGACGGGGTCCTCTTCGTCGCCGAGAACCGTTCGACCGCGTTGCACAAGGTGAGCGAACTCTACGACCGGATCGGCTTCGCGGCCGTGGGCAAGTACAACGAGTTCGAGAACCTGCGCAAGGCCGGTATCCAGCACGCCGATATCAAGGGCTACACCTACGATCGGCGCGACGTGACCGGCCGGTCGCTCGCCAAGACGTACGCGCAAGCACTCGGCACGATCTTCACCGAGCAGCTCAAGCCGTACGAGGTCGAGATCTGTGTCGCGGAGGTGTCGCACCAGGACGAGCCGATCGCCACGCAGCTCTACCGCATCACCTACGACGGATCCATCGTCGACGAGCAGGATTTCGTCGTCATGGGCGGGACGACCGAGCCGATCGTGGCCGCACTGAAGGACACCTACCGCGCCGGGCTGGACCTGGCAGACGCGGTACGTGTGGCCGTCGACGCACTCACGGCAGGCCCGACTGCGCCGCCCGCGGCGGGCGGCGAGCCGGAGAAGAAGGTTCTCGAGGTGTCGGCGCTCGAGGTCGCCGTGCTGGACCAGGCGCGGCCGCGACGAGCGTTCAGACGCATTGCCGGGGCTGCGCTGGAGGACATGTTGCCGGCGCCGACCGCGGCGGTCGAGACGGCACCCGACACCGAAGGTGCACCGCCGTCCTGACCGATGGTCCCGACACTCGTTCGGCCTCGCGCGCTATCGCTTTCGGTAGAGCGCGAGGCCGTTCTTGTCACTGGTGAACTCGAACCTTCGTCCGTCGCCCACCACTTCACCGTCGGCCGCGAGGGCAACGGGGGCACCCTCCACCTCGACGGTCAACTCCTTCACCGCTCGACGGACGTAGGCGGGCGAGGACCCGAGGGTGCCGGTCAACGTTGCCCACAGCAGTCTGGTTCTGGACGCTTTCGGCTCGGACGGAAGAAACCGGACATCGAGGGTGCCGGTGTGAATACTGCTGCGAGACATGGGTACTTGGTCGGCCGGTACATAATTGCCGTTGCCGACGAAGAGCATCCAAACCGACTGCTCGGTGCCGTCGAGCCCGATGTTCAGTGGTTCCGCAGCCGCCAGGACCCGCGTCATCGCGATGGCGGCCGCGGGCCATTTGCCGATTCGACGTTGCAATTTCTGACGTAGCCGAACCGAGTCGGGGTAGCCACCGAACGTTGCGGTGTTGACGAACGACACACTGCGGCCGTCGACGGACACCTCGGCGATGTCGACCAGTTCGGCGGTGCCTGCTTCCACGGCGGCAGCGGTGTCCTGCACGACGGTCAATCCGGTGTCGCGCGCGAAATGGTTGAGGGTGCCACCCGGAAATGCTGCGAGCGGTAATCCGTTGCGCACCGCGGATGCGGCGACGCTGACCACGGTTCCGTCACCACCGCAGACACCGAGGGCACGTGGGGACGTGCTCCGAATGCGCTGCTCCAGTTGCTCGTTGAAGTCCTGATCGGGATTCGGCACGAACAGATCGGCATCGGGAAGTGCTCGACGGATCGCGTCGGGCACCGCGTCCGAATCGGTGCCCGACCCCGGATTGACGAGTACCAGTAGCCCCCGGCCGCCCGGCAGTGGCTCGACCTGGACCGGGGAGCCGAGATCGGCAGGCTCTTCCGATCGCACGGCCCACCACCGACGAGTGGACAACGCGATGGCCGAGCCGAGAGCGGCGCCGGCGATGACGTCCGTCGGCCAGTGCACGCCCACGTGGACCCTCGAGTAACACACCGCGGCCGCAACGGGTGCCAGCAGCACGCCTGCGACCGGGGATTCGATCGCCACCGCTGTGACGAACGCAGCCGCGGACGCCGAGTGGCCCGAGGGAAACGACGACGACACCGGCGGAGCCAGAACCTGACGCAGGACGGGAACCGACTCGGAATCGGGACGAGTCCGCGGGAACAGCGGTTTGAGCAGCCCGTTCGCCACGGAGCTCGCACCGGCCAGCGCCACCAGCCCCCGGACACCGCCGCGGCGGGCCGGGCCACCTGCGGCCACGAGAAGCGCAGCCGCCCCGAGCCACAGACGACCGTGATCGGCGGCGTTGCTCAGGGCGCGCAGTCCACCGTCCGCTCTGCTCTGCCGCAGGGCGGCGCTTCGTGCCACCAGGGACAGATCCCACGCGTGGACGGCCGTCGAGATCGGGGTGCGCAAGGTCATGACGCCCAGCCTAGGCACGTGCGACGGCATCCTCACGGACGGACGACATCGGGGCGCTCCGACACATCGATCCGCGGGTTGCGTTGTAGTGTCGAAGTGTGCAGCGACGAATTATGGGCATCGAGACAGAGTTCGGTGTCACATGTACTTTCCACGGACATCGACGGCTGAGTCCGGACGAAGTGGCTCGCTATCTGTTCCGCCGAGTCGTTTCGTGGGGTCGCAGCTCGAATGTGTTTCTTCGCAACGGAGCCCGCCTGTACCTCGACGTGGGCTCGCATCCCGAGTACGCCACCGCCGAGTGCGACAGTCTGTTGCAGCTGGTAACCCACGACCGCGCAGGCGAGCGGGTACTGGAAGACCTGCTGATCGACGCCGAGCAGCGCCTGGCCGAAGAGGGCATCGGGGGCGATATCTATCTGTTCAAGAACAACACCGACTCGGCGGGTAACTCCTACGGCTGCCACGAGAACTTTCTCGTCCAACGTGCCGGCGAGTTCTCCCGAATCTCGGACGTTCTGCTGCCGTTCCTGGTCACGCGTCAGTTGATCTGTGGCGCGGGCAAGGTGCTCCAGACGCCCAAGGCTGCGACGTTCTGCCTGTCGCAGCGCGCCGAGCACATCTGGGAAGGCGTCTCCTCGGCCACCACTCGTTCGCGGCCGATCATCAACACGCGCGACGAGCCGCACGCCGACGCCGAGAAGTACCGCCGACTGCACGTCATCGTGGGCGACTCGAACATGGCCGAGACCTCGACGATGCTCAAGGTCGGTACGGCAGCCCTCGTTCTCGAGATGATCGAGGCGGGCGTGTCCTTCCGAGATTTCGCACTGGACAATCCGATTCGCGCAATCCGCGAGGTCAGTCACGACCTCACCGGACGTCGCCCCGTTCGACTGGCCGGGGGACGACAGGCCAGCGCCCTCGATATCCAGCGCGAGTACTACTCGCGAGCCGTCGAGCATCTCAAGACGCGCGAGCCGAACACTCAGGTGGAGCAGGTCGTCGACCTGTGGGGACGAACGCTCGACGCCATCGAGACACAGGATTTCGCGAAGGTTGACACCGAGATCGACTGGGTCATCAAACGCAAACTGTTCCAGCGTTACCAGGACCGTTACTCGATGGAGCTGTCCGATCCCAAGATCGCTCAGCTGGACCTGGCCTACCACGACATCAAGCGCGGCCGCGGAGTGTTCGATCTGCTGCAGCGCAAGGGTCTGGCCAAGCGAGTCACCGAGGACGAGCAGATCGACGAGGCCGTTGATCTGCCGCCGCAGACCACCAGGGCCAAGCTGCGCGGAGAATTCATCACGGCCGCTCAGGAGGCGGGTCGCGACTTCACCGTCGACTGGGTACACCTGAAGTTGAACGACCAGGCTCAGCGAACCGTGCTCTGCAAAGACCCGTTCCGATCGGTCGACGAGCGAGTGGAACGGTTGATCGCGTCGATGTAGTGCCGGACGCAGTCGGGTCGTTACCGCTGCGTCCACCGGTGAGCAACTAGGCTCGACTGTCGTGGCCACCACCAAAGTCGAACGCCTGATGAATCTGGTCATCTGTCTGCTGTCGACACGTCAGTTCCTGACCGCGGAGTGGATCCGCGAGAGCGTTGCCGGATACGACGACTCCACCAGCCACGAAGCGTTCAGCAGAATGTTCGAGCGAGACAAGAACGAACTGCGTGACCTCGGTGTCCCGTTGGAAACCGGTACCGCCACCAGGTTCGGCGGCGTCGAGGGCTATCGCATCAACCGCGATGCCTACGAGCTTCCCGACATCGACCTCACCAGCGAGGAATCGGCCGCCGTCGCAGTAGCGGTCAAACTGTGGGAATCGCCGGAGCTCACCTCGGCGGCACAGAGTGCGTTGCTCAAACTCCGCGCCGCCGGTATTCAGGTCGACCAGAACGAGTCCGCCGCAGCGGTGACCGCGGTTCCCGCCCGTACCCGAGGCTCCGAACCCGCGCTGGGTGCCCTGCTGGCCGCGATCGATGACGGGAAGTCGGTACGGTTCCAACACCGCCCGTCGTTGACCGAGCCGTTCACCACCCGAACCGTCGAGCCGTGGGGTGTGGTGACGTTTCGCGGCCGCTGGTATCTGGTGGGGCACGACGTGGACCGCGACGACACCCGCACGTTTCGCCTGTCCCGAATCGGCGACGAGGTCAAGTCGTTCGGCACCCCGCAGAGCGTCCGCAAGCCCGACGGTGTCGATCTGCAGGAGATCGTCCGCCGAGTGGCGGGCACGTCCTCGGTATCGGGCACGGCCCGAGTGTGGCTGCAGGACGGAAGGGCGCTGGAATTGCGCAGAATGGGAACGGTGGTGGGCGTGCAGAGTCTCGGCACCCGAAGCGGCACGGTCGTCGAGGTGCCCGTGCGGTCCTGGGATTGGGTCTCGCGGTTGATCGCCGGTCACGGCGCGGATGCGGTGGTTCTCGAACCCGCGGAATTGCGCGCCGACGTGATCTCGACCCTGCAGACAGCGGCCGACGTGGAGAACCAGCGATGAGCGCGAGACTGTCGGTTCGGCTGGCCAGATTGCTCAACATGGTGCCGTTCTTCATGGCAAATCCCGGCTTGAGTGCCGAGGAGGCCGCGCGTGAGCTGGGGGTGTCGACCGCGACGTTGATGGCCGATCTCAATCAGCTCTGGATGTGCGGTCTGCCCGGTTACGGTCCGGGTGATCTCATCGATCTGTCGTTCTCCGAGGAGAGCATCGACGTCACGTTCTCGGCCGGAATCGATCGACCGCTGCGCCTGACGTCGACCGAGGCGACGGCCCTGTTGGTTGCGCTTCGATCCCTGACGTCCATGCCCGGCATGGTCGACCCGTCCGCCGCTCAGCGCGCTATCGCGAAGATCGAGACCGCAGCGGGCTCGGCTGCGGCCAACGTGCCGCTCTCGTCGGATCACGACAGCGCAGGTGCCGAGGAGGGACCGGTCTCGAGTACCGTTCGTTCTGCGCTGCGTCACCGGCATGCCCTGCAGCTGACCTACTACTCCGCATCGCGGGATGTCGTCACCGAACGGACCGTGGACCCGATCAGGACGGTCGTCGTCGACGACAACAGTTACGTCCAGGCGTGGTGCCGAAGCGCCGAGGGAGTGCGGCTGTTCCGATTCGACCGCATCGACTCGGCAACCGAACTCGACGAACCCGCCGCGCCTCCGGAATCGGTGCAGGACGAGGACGCCTTCGAGATCTTCAACGACGATCCCTCGCTTTCGCAGGCCCGGCTGAAGGTGTCGCCGGCCTTCACCTGGATTCTGGACTACTACCCGATGACGCAGGTCGCCGCGGATGCCGACGGTTCCATCGTGGTCACGATGAGGTTCGCGACGCTGCAGTGGATGACTCGATTGACCTTGGGCTTCGGCGGCGGCGTCACGGTACTGGCACCTGAATCCTTGGTGAACTCCGTCCGCGATCGTGCCCGCTCGGCCCTGGATGCGTATGCCGAGCTCGATGCCACCAGCGCGGACGGCACCGTCCCCACGTGAACACGGGGCAAACCGACACCCGCTGCTGCCGGAGGCGATGCCCGCGGTCGGGTACGCTCGATTCATCTGATCTGTAGGAGGTTCGCATGGGATTCACCAGTCCTTGGCACTGGGCCATCGTTGCGGTGGTCGTCATCATTCTGTTCGGTTCCAAGAAGCTGCCCGAGGCTGCTCGCGGACTCGGCCGGTCGTTGCGCATCTTCAAGAGCGAGGTGAAGGAGATGCAGAACGACGGCAAGTCCGACGCCGACACCGCGACGGCGCAGCAGCCGACCGCTCCCGCTCAGCTGCCTTCGCCTGCGCCTGTCGTGCAGCCGAACACCGAGACCCAGCACGACGCGAAGTCTGCCTGAGCGCACGGCCGCTCAGCACACCTTCGGTGCCAGGTGGCACCGCAGGTTCACTGCTGTCGGTGACGGCTCCGCGCCGTCGTCCGACCGAAGAAGGCTGACCGTAGAACACCATGCGCATTCCGTTCGATCCGCGGCGTAGCAAGCGCCGAGTCAATCCCGACGGCACGATGTCGTTGGTCGATCACCTGTACGAGCTGCGAACCCGGCTCCTGTGGTCGTTGGTCGCCGTCGCGCTGACGACTGCTTTCGGGTTCTTCTGGTACTCGCACACCATCTTCGGCGTCGAGAGCCTCGGCGACCTCCTACGAGGTCCCTACTGCACGCTCGATCCGAGCCTCCGCGCGAATCTGAGCAACGACGACCAGTGTCGTCTGCTGGCGACCGGGCCGTTCGATCAGTTCCTGTTGCGATTCAAGGTCGCGTTCACCGCCGGTGTCGTCCTGGCCTGTCCCATCTGGCTGTATCAGATCTGGGCGTTCATCACCCCGGGTCTGTACGCGAACGAACGTCGATACGCGGTCTCGTTCGTGACCGGAGCCGCGGCGCTGTTCGTCACCGGAGCCGTCCTGGCCTACTTCGTGGTGGCCAAGGGCCTGCACTTCCTGCTCTCGATCGGTGACAACGTCCAGATCACCGCGCTCAGCGGTGACCAGTACTTCGGATTCCTGATCAACCTCCTCATCATCTTCGGCGTCAGCTTCGAGATTCCGTTGCTGGTCGTCGCCCTGAATTTCGTCGGCGTACTCACCTACGAGCGACTCAAGGCGTGGCGTCGAGGTCTCATCTTCGGGCTGTTCGTCTTCGCGGCCATCGCGACTCCGGGGCAGGACCCTTTCTCGATGCTGGCCTTGGCCTTGGCGTTGACGGTGCTCTTCGAGATGGCAGTGCAGATTGCGCGGATTCACGACAAGCGTAAGTTGCGCAAGAGAAGAGACGAATGGGGTGATGTGTCAGATGACGAAGCAACGCGCATCGACGGCGCAAGTTCGATCGAGTCACCGGATGCCGTCGCTCCGACACCGCCGTCCAGCGGCTTCGGTACCGCGACCCGAGTGCAGGCACAGTACGACGACACGATCTGACCGCGGCCGAACCGTCGGGTCGATCGCATGACCGAGCCGATCGTCGATACGGGGACGAGCCCCCGACCCACCCAGCTGCAACGCTTTTCGTCCGAACTCGGTTTCCCGCTCGATCGGTTCCAGGTGGACGCGTGTACGGCACTCGAGAACGGTCACGGCGTTCTGGTCTGCGCCCCCACCGGTGCAGGCAAGACCGTCATCGGCGAATTCGCGGTGCACCTGGCGCTCGCCGCCGGACGCAAGTGCTTCTACACCACCCCGATCAAGGCGCTCAGCAACCAGAAGTTCGCCGAGCTGACCGCGCGGTACGGGCGTGACACGGTCGGGCTGCTGACCGGAGACTCGTCGATCAACCCCGATGCCCCCATCGTCATCATGACGACCGAAGTGCTGCGCAACATGCTCTACGCATCCTCGGACGCATTGCGAGGTCTCTCGCACGTCGTCATGGACGAGGTGCACTACCTCGCCGACCGTTTCCGAGGCGCGGTGTGGGAAGAGGTCATCCTGCACCTGTCCGACGACGTTCGACTGGTCAGCCTCTCGGCCACGGTGAGCAACGCCGAGGAGTTCGGTGCCTGGATGAGCACGGTCCGCGGAGACACCTCGGTCGTGGTCGACGAGAACCGCCCGGTACCCCTGTCGCAGCACATCATGGTGGGTCGCCGATTGTTCGATCTGTTCGACACGCGAGCCCAGTCGGCCGACGGCAGTCAGAAGATCGTCGTCGATCGGGAACTCG
This sequence comes from Rhodococcus sp. 05-339-2, assembly GCF_002258965.1. Lineage (NCBI taxonomy): Bacteria > Bacillati > Actinomycetota > Actinomycetes > Mycobacteriales > Nocardiaceae > Rhodococcus > Rhodococcus sp. 05-339-2. Next base: position 207,659 of record NZ_NOYW01000018.1, on the reverse strand, counting down.
TACGACACGTCAAACAACGTCAGTCCCTCGACTCGATGGACCGCTGGCATGCACCACACAGCAGAGGCCGCGGCGGTCGGGCAGGCGGCGGAGGTCGCGGTGGCGGTCACGGCAGCGGAGCGAACAACCGCCCACTGGCCCGACCCGATGTGATCGCCAAACTCGACGAAGAAGGTCTGCTCCCGGCGATCACATTCATCTTCAGCCGCGCAGGCTGTGACGGCGCGCTGACCCAGTGCATGCGTTCGCGGCTGGTGCTGACCACGCCCGAGCAGGCCGAGGAGATCCGGTACATCGTCGAGAAGCACACCTCGGAGCTGCCACGCGAGGACCTGGAGGTCCTGGGCTTCTGGGAGTGGCGCGACGCGCTCGAGCGTGGATTCGCCGCTCACCACGCCGGGATGTTGCCGGTCTTTCGGCATACCGTCGAGGAGTTGTTCGTCAAGGGCCTGGTCCGGGCGGTCTTCGCCACCGAGACGTTGGCTCTCGGGATCAACATGCCTGCTCGAACCGTCGTGCTCGAGAAGCTGGTCAAGTTCAACGGTGAGACACACGCCGAGTTGACGCCGGGGGAGTACACCCAGCTGACCGGCCGGGCCGGACGGCGCGGTATCGACGTCGAGGGGCATGCCGTCGTGCTGTGGCAGCCCGGCACGGAGCCGACCGAGGTCGCCGGTCTGGCGTCGACCCGCACTTTCCCGCTGCGCAGTTCGTTCGCGCCGGCCTACAACATGTCGATCAACCTGATCGAACAGTTCGGTGCGGCCGATTCGCGTCTGTTGCTCGAACGGTCCTTCGCCCAGTTCCAGGCCGACCGGTCCGTCGTCGGGATGGTGCGCGGCATCGAGAAGAACATGCAGACGTTGGAGGCGCTCGGGGCACGCCTCGGCGGCCCCGACGGCGAGTATTTCGAGTATGCGCGGCTGCGTGAGCGGCTCAAGGATCGTGAGAAGACCCTCGAACGCCAGAACAGGTCCGATCGACGGGACAAGGCAGTCGATTCACTCCGTGCCTTGCGGCGCGGCGACGTGATCTCGGTGCCGACCGGTCGCCGCAGCGGTCTTGCGGTGGTCCTGGAGGCGGATGACGACCGGGCCGATCCGCGGCCGCTCGTACTGACCGAGGACAAATGGGCCGGGCGGCTTTCCGCAGCGGACTTCCCCTCGCCTGCAACGTCTTTGGGCACCATGCGCCTTCCGCGCTTCGTCGATCATCGCACCGCCAAGACCCGGCGCGATCTCGCGGCCGCCCTGGTCACACGCGGAATCTCGCAGCCGTCGGACCGAGTCCGCCGCAAATCGACCGCAGCGGACGACAAGGAACTGGCCACGCTTCGGAGAGCCATTCGATCGCATCCGGTGCACGCGCGCCCCGATCGCGACGAGCTCGGCCGCACCGGTGAGCGCTACAACCGGCTGGCTCGGGAGACCGAAACGATGCGCCAGAAGGTATCGGCGACGACGAACTCCCTCGCCCGAACGTTCGACCGTATCCTGGCGTTGCTCGCCGACCGCGGGTACGTGACGGCAGGCAAGGATCCGAAGGTCACCGACGACGGCGCACGGCTGAGTCGGATCTATTCCGAGTCCGACCTCCTGGTCGCCGAATGCCTGCGCGGCGGCCTGTGGCAAGGCCTTTCTCCGGCAGAGTTGGCGGCGGTGGTCTCGGCGGTGGTCTACGAGTCCAGGTCGGAGGGCGATATCACTCCGCACGGTCCGACGGGTCCGATTCGACACGCGCTGACCGAGACGGTGCGGGTGTGGCACGAGTTGAGGTCCGACGAAGTTCGGCACAAGCTTCCGCCGACGAGAGAGCCCGACATGGGATTCGTGAAGGCGATCTACAAGTGGGCGTCGAACCATTCGTTGGTCGATGCTCTCGTCACCGCGGGCGACAACGGCAAAGCACTGTCGGGCGGAGACTTCGTGCGCTGGTGTCGGCAGGTGATCGACCTGTTGGATCAGGTTCGGCTCGCGGCCCCGGAGCCTGAACTCTCGCGCACTGCGGCGCGGGCGATCGCGGCTCTGCGCCGCGGTGTGGTCGCTGTCGATGCCGCATGACAGGAGCGAATCGGACTGCCGGGTCGGTACAGCGGAGAGTCGTACGGGCGGGATACTGTACCCCCGACGAATCCGAATTTTCAGTGGAGGCGAGATGAGCGGCCCATACGGTCCGACCGATCCGGACAACAGCTGGTCGCGCACGCCCGATCAGCAGGACGGTGCCGCGAACGACACGCCGGAGACGCAACCCGGCGGCCCCTCGGCCGATCAACCGACGCCGTCGGCGTGGGGTCAGTACGGGCAGCCGCCGGCCACGCCGTACGGGCAGAGCCCGCAGCAGCCCGGCGGCCAGTACCCACAGGGCCAGTACCCACAGGGGCAGTATCCCCAGGGCCAGTACCCATCTGCCGGCTACCCGCAGGGTCAATACCCCCAGGCCCCGAACGCGCAGGGCGGCTACCCGCAGGGCCAGTACCCCCAAGGCACGAATCCGCAGGGCGGCTACCCCCAGGGCCAGAACCCCACCGGTCAGTATCCGGCCGGTCAGCAGTACGGCGCGCCCTATCCCGGTGCCGGCGTGCCTGCTTCGGGCGATGCGGCCTACCAGAACCCCTACGCACCACAGCAATTCGGTGGTGGGCAGTACGGACAAGGGCAGTACGGACAGCCGCCGCAGCAGCCCTGGAATCCCAACCAGCCGTATCCGAATCAGCAGTACCCGAATCAGCAGGGGCCAGGGCAGGCCGGATCACAGTCCAAGAAGCCTCTGATCATCGCGGGTGCCGTCGTCGCCGTGGTCGCAGTGATCGCTGTGGTGTTGTTCTTCGCCTTCGGCCGCACGACCACCCTCGACACCGCGGCGGCCGAGGAGGGCATTCGCACGGTCGTCACCGAGTCCTACGGGGCGTCCGACGTCTCCGGTGTGTCCTGCCCCCAGAACATCGAGGTCAAGGCAAAGACCAGTGTCGATTGCACCCTGACGGTCGACGGTGCGTTCAAGACGGTGACGTTGACCTTCCTCGACGACGACGCCAACTACGAGGTCTCCCTACCCAAGTAGTCCCGCGTCGGTCGGCCGTTCAGGCTGTCGAGGCCGTGGCCGCCATCGCAGCGACGAGGCGGGCCACGGCGTTCTCGATACCGAGGGCTTCGGCGAGTGTGTTCAGCGCGTCGAGATCGGCGGGCTCGGCCGGAATCTCGTCGGATTTCGACAGGACGACATCGGCGTCGGTGACAACTCGGACGACGGGGAGCGCGGCGTCCAGGTACTCACTCGCATTGGCCAGCTTCGCCCGGATGCCCTTGGCCATGTCCGATGCCGGGTCGAGGGCCGCAGCGCGCAACGCAGCGACGGATTCGTAGTTCAGCATCAACGTCGACGCCGTCTTCTCACCGATCCCTTTGACACCGGGCAGGCCGTCCGAGGCATCGCCGCGCAGCAAGGCGAGTTCCGCGTACGCCGCACCCGCTCGATGAAGCGGAACACCGTAGCGCTCGGAAACCAGTGCGGGATCGAACAATTCGGCCTTGGCCAAACCGCGTCCCACGTACAGAACGCGCACCTCGTTCGGTTCGTCGGCGGCGACCTGAAGTAGATCCCTGTCCCCGCTGACCACGACCACCGGGTCCTGACGCTCGCGTGCTGCCAGGGTTCCCAGCACGTCGTCGGCTTCGAGACCGTCTGCGCCTGCGGTCGCGATCCCCAATGCGGCGAGCACATCCATGATCATGTCCACCTGTGGTGTCAGGGTCTCCGGAACTTCTTCGCTCTCGGCGACCTCCGGGGCAGCGTCGGCAACACGATGCGCCTTGTAGGACGGCACGAGGTCGACGCGGAACTGTGGGCGCCAGTCGAGATCGAGGCACACTGCGAGTCGGCTGGGTTCGGTGCGCGCAATCAACGCCGAGATCATGTCGAGGAAGCCGCGAACGGCATTGACGGGTCGCCCGTCGGGGGCCGTAATCGACTCGGGCAGTGCGTAGTAGGCCCTGAACCACAGGCTCGCACCGTCGAGGAGCAGCAACGGAGACTTTCCGGGGGCGGTCATAGGGCTCATCTTGCCGTACGGCATTAGCCTGAAGGTATGAGTGTCGATTCTTCGGTCAGTTCCTCACGTTTCTCCAGCGATGTCTACGCGTCCAGACTCGCCCGCGCGGCTCGCCTGACGTCGGAAGCAGGCTTGGATGCCCTGTTGATCACCCCGGGTCCCGATCTGCAGTACCTGATCGGATCGAAGGCCAGCTCGTTCGAGCGTCTCATCGCTCTGGTCGTTCCGGCGGACGGCAGCACCCCGACGGTCGTGGTTCCGCGGCTCGAGCTCGCCGCACTGGGTGATTCCGCGGCGCAGGAGCTGTCTCTGACGCTCGTCGACTGGGTCGACGGTGTGGATCCGTACGCAATGGTGGCAGCGGCAGTTCCCGGTGGAACGAGAACAGCCGTCGCCGACGCCATGCCTGCCCTGCATTTCGTGCCGTTGGCGGGTGTCTTCGGCACGGTCCCGGTGCTGGCCACCGACGTGCTTCGCGAACTTCGAATGGTCAAGGATGCGGCCGAGATCGACGCGTTGCGCCGCGCCGGGTACGCCATCGACCGCGTGCACGCCCGGATGGGCGAGTGGCTTCGAGTAGGCCGCACGGAAGCGGAGATCGCCTCGGACATCGCGGCCGCGATTGTCGAAGAAGGCCATACAGCACCGGAATTCATCATCGTCGGGTCCGGGCCTCACGGTGCCGACCCGCACCACGAGGTCTCCGATCGAGTCGTCGAGGCAGGCGACATCGTGGTGATCGACATCGGGGGACCCGTTGGACCGGGATACAACTCCGACTCGACCCGCACCTACAGTCTCGGCGAGCCCTCGGCAGAAATCGCCGAGCAGTACGCGGTACTCGAGCGGGCCCAGCAGGCAGCTGTCGATGCGGTGGTGCCCGGCGTCACGGCGCAGTCCATCGATGCGGCAGCCCGCGACGTGCTGGTCGACGCCGGTCTGGGCGAGGCGTTCCTGCACCGGACCGGGCACGGGATCGGCCTGTCGGTGCACGAGGAGCCGTACATCGTTGCCGGCAACGACATCACGCTGACCGAAGGAATGGCGTTCAGCATCGAGCCGGGAATCTACTTCCGCGGACAGTGGGGTGCGCGCATCGAGGACATCGTCGTCGTCACCGCGGACGGGTGCGAGTCGGTCAACCTGCGGCCGCACGGCCTGGCCGTCCTGCCGGCGTGACGAATCGAGGCGAGCCCGAGTTCGTCTCGATCGTTCGATCCAATCCTGCTGTCGCCGAGATACTTCGACGTGCACCAGAACTGAAGCTTCCCGGGTGGTACCTGACGGCGGGTGGCCTGTTCCAGACGGTCTGGAACCACCTGGCCGGTAGGGACCTTCGTGCGGGTATCCGGGACTACGACTTCTTCTACTTCGACGACTCCGATCTGTCCTACGAATCGGAGAACGAGGTGATCGAGCGCGCGGCATCGGTGTTCGCCGACCTCGGTGTGGACGTCGAAGTACGCAACGAGGCGCGGGTACACCTGTGGTACGAGCAGCATTTCGGCACTGCGATCGCACCGTACCGAAGCACCGAGGATGCGATCGATCACTTCGTCTCCACGACGTGCTGCTTCGGCATCACCACCGACCAGGGCGGTACGGACGTCGTGTACGCACCGCACGGATTCGAGGATCTCTTCGCGGGAATCGTGCGGCCGAACCCGCGGTTGCCGATGCGGCACGTGTACGAGGCCAAGGCTGCCCGGTGGACGACCGAATGGCCGAACCTGACCGTGCTTCCCTGGCGGTGAAAGCCGACGGGACGGCCCGCTACCGGTCGAGCAGCGAACGGCTACCCAGTACCCGCTGGACCTGTATCTCGATGACGACTCGGGTGGGGTTCTCCCTGGGTACGCGGTAGCGCTGCGCATAGCGGTTCTCCGCATCGACGACCGATTCACGATCGTTTCGGACCGACGCGGGGCCCTCCAACGTCAGCCAGCGGGCGCCGTCGATCTGGGTGACGGCGGCGTAGGCGCCACGGCCGGCGTTGATCGCCTTCTGCGATACGTCGTTGGTGATGACCCGAGCGCAGCGGGATTCGGCATCGTAGGTGAACCCGACGGCGACCACGTGCGGGGTTCCGTCGGGTCGCAGTGTCGTCAGAGTGGCCAGATGCCGCTCGGAAAGGAACTCGAATGCGTCGTCGGCGAGGGCAGTCGCGTCTGCGGGAATGGCGGCCATGCCCCGACTGTAGTGAATGCGATTTCATCGGCAAGACTGGTCGGCGTGAGCAGACGAGCAGAACCCACGGCCGGAACGCTGTTGCTGTTGGGTGGGCGCAGCGAGATCGGACTGGAAGTCGCTACCCGACTTGCCTCCGGCCGAACCGTCGTACTGGCAGCTCGGCGCAGCAGTGACCTCGATACCCAGCAACGACGAGTGCAGCACGCAGGCGCGGACGCCGTTCACACCGTCGAGTTCGACGCGAACGCGATGGACACCCACGCCGAGCTCGTGAGCCGGGTTGCGGAGCGATACGGTCCGATCGGGATCGTGGTGTTGGCGTTCGGCATCCTCGGGGATCAAGCGCGCGCCGAGAACGACGCTCAGCACGCTCTCGAGGTCATCACCACCGACTTCCTGGCTCAGGTTTCGGTGCTGACCCATGCGGCGAAGTTGCTCCGAGCGCAGGGGAGCGGCGACCTGGTCGTGTTCTCGTCGGTGGCGGGAGTTCGAGTGCGGCGGGCCAACTACGTGTACGGGTCGGCAAAGGCCGGTCTCGACGGGTTCGCCGGCGGACTGAGCGATTCCCTGCACGGCAGCGGGGTCCATCTCCTACTCGTTCGTCCGGGATTCGTCATCGGTTCCATGACCGAGGGGATGACACCCGCGCCCATGTCCAGTACACCGGATCAGGTCGCCGACGGCGTGGTCACCGCGCTGGGCAAGCGTCGGGCCACCGTGTGGATCCCCGGCACTCTGCGACCGGTGTTCTTCGGCATGCGTCTACTGCCGCAATGGCTCTGGCGCAGGATGCCGCGCTGATGGTGGCACCGGTGCCCAACCCGATCGTGGTCGTCGGAATCGGTGCCGATGGCTGGGACGGACTGTCTGTCGGTTCTCGCACGGCGATCGAGCACGCCGATGTGGTGTTCGGCTCGGCCCGCCAGATCGCGGAGGTGCGAGAGCACTGCACCGAGACCAGGACGTGGCCCAGTCCGTTGGTGCCGAATCTACGGCCGATGCTCGACGCCTGCGCAGGTGTTCGTGTCTGCGTGCTGGCCAGCGGGGATCCGATGTTCCATGGCATCGGGGTGACGCTGGTGCGGGAGTTCGGTGCCGATCGCGTACGGGTCCACCCGGCACCGTCCTCGGTATCACTGGCATGCGCGCGACTGGGCTGGGCACTACAGGACACCTCGACGGTGTCCCTGGTGAACACCCCAGCCGAGACGGTGTTGCCCGAGTTGGCCGACGGTCGTCGGATACTGGTGTTGAGCCGGGGCAGCAGTACGCCGGGCGAGATCGCGGCTGTGTTGTGCGCCAACGGCTTCGGATCGAGTGAACTGACCGTCCTCGAGCAGCTCGGCGGACCGGCCGAGCGGGTCGTCGGCGGAATCGCCCGAGAGTCGACGTTCGAGGGCGTCGACCCACTCAATGTCGTTGCACTGCTGTGTGTCCGAGATCCCGACGCGCCCCGCCACACCCGCATTCCCGGCCTCGCCGACTCTGCGTACACCGGAGATGGCCAGATGACCAAGCGGGAGGTTCGAGCACTCACTCTCAGCGCGTTGGCGCCGGCACCCGGAGAGTTGCTGTGGGACATCGGAGGCGGCTCGGGAACCATTGCCATCGAATGGATGCGGACCGACCGATCCTGTCGCGCAGTGACGTTCGAGAGCTCGCAGGCACGCCGTGAGCAGATCGAGACCAATGCACTGCGCCTGGGAGTTCCGGGGCTCGTGGTGCACGGCGATGCCCCGGGGAGCTTCGCTGCGGTCTCCGACTCGTATTCGGTACCGGATGCGGTGTTCATCGGTGGCGGGTTGACCGGGGCCGACATGCTCGAGACGTGCTGGAACGCGGTGCGCGCCGGCGGACGACTGGTCGCCAATTCGGTGACCGCAGAATCGGATTCGTTGTTGCTGACCGCGGCGGCGAAGTACGGCGGAGAGCTCCGCAGGTTCCAGATCTATCGCGGTGAACCGTTGGGCTCGTTCACGACGTGGAGACCGCAGCTGCCGGTCACGCAATGGTGTGCGACAAAACAATGGACTGCGACCGAACGGTGAGAGTCCTGATTCTCGGTGGTACGACGGAGTCGCGGGGACTCGCGGTCGCTCTGGGCGCGGTGCAGGGGATCGAGACGATCACCTCGTTGGCCGGACGGGTTGCCGAGCCGATTCTGCCTGTCGGACGGACGCGAATCGGTGGCTTCGGGGGTCCGGACGCCCTTGCAGTGTGGCTGCGAGACAACGCAATCGACGTGGTGGTGGACGCGACACATCCGTTCGCCTCCACCATCGGTGCACACGCCGAGCAGGCCACGCGGGAAGCGTCGGTCGCGCTGCTGGTACTGACTCGGCCACCGTGGACCGCGGGAGAGGGTGATCGATGGACCTCGGTCGCCTCACTGCCCGACGCGGCGTCGGCGATCACCCCCGGAAGCAGGGTGTTCCTCACGACCGGCAGGCAGGGTGTTCATCATTTCGCGAGTGTCGATCACTCGTGGTTTCTGGTCCGAGCGATCGACCCTCCGACCGGCCCGGTCCCGCCGCACATGACGCTGCACCTGAACCGTGGTCCCTTCGACGTCGACCACGAGGCGATGATGCTCGCGGACAACCGAATCGACCTGTTGATCACCAAGAACAGCGGCGGCGACATGACGCGGGCCAAGCTCGATGCTGCCCGAGCGGCATCGATTCCGGTGATCGTGGTCGACCGTCCTGCGCGCACCGGCTCGGCGCCGACGGTGTTCGACATCGCGGCCGCCGTGGACTGGCTGACGAATCGACTACGCTCCGCCCTCTGACGGGTACCGGCGGGAGGTGAACACTTTCGGTCCGCTTCCCGTCTCGACCACCGTCGTCATCGACGATCCGATGATGAGCAGGCACCGCATGTCGATCGACTCCGGGTCGAGTTCGCCGAGCGTGACGGTGCGAACGGATTCCTGCGCGCTGCCCACTGCGCGTCCGATGACCACGGGGGTCTGCGACGAACGGTGCTCGAGCAGAATGTCTTTCATCGCCGCAACCTGCCACGTTCGTGATTTCGAGGCCGGGTTGTAGATTGCGATCGCCATGTCGGCTCCGGCTACCGCCGAGAGCCGTGCTGCGACGACGTCCCAGGGCTTGAGGCGGTCGGAGAGGGAGACGACGGCATAGTCGTGGCCGAGCGGTGCGCCCACTCGACTGGCAACGGCGTTGGCGGCCGTCATTCCGGGCACCACCCGTACCGGTACCGAGTTCCACTGCTGCTCGGCTGCCACTTCGATCACGGCGGTGGCCATCGCGAACACCCCCGGATCGCCGGAGGAGACCACGGCCACTCGGCGACCCTGTTTGGCGAGATCGAGTGCGAAGGCGGCGCGTTCGGATTCGACCTTGTTGTCACTGGCGTGTCGAACCTGTCCGGGTCTGGGAGGTACCCGATCGATGTAGGTGACGTAGCCCACGAGATCGGTGGCGGCGGCCAGTTCGGCGCGCACCTCGTCGGTCGTCCATGCGTCGTCGCCTGGACCGAGGCCGACGACGACCACTTCTCCGGTGCCGGTGCGCGTTTCGGCTCGGTTGGACGGGCTCGGCACGACGATCATCGAGAAGTAGGGCACGTTGTCGGCGTCTGTGGCGTCGAGTACTCGCTGCTGGGGCGTGCTGGCGCGTTCGACGTAGCGCGCCTCACCCAACCGGCCGGAACGCTCCAGTGCCTCGAGCACCGTGGGGTAGGTCCGGCCCAGCTTCATGATCACGGCCGCGTCGGTGCCGCGCAGTCGGCGCGTGAGTTCGTCTGCGGGCAGCGTGCCGGGAAGCACGGTGAACACTTCGTCTCGCTCCACGAGCGGAGTTGCCAGCGCGGCCGAGGCCGCACTGACCGACGTCACGCCGGGCACGACCTCGACCTCGAAGCGGTCGGCCAACCGTTTGTGCATGTGCATGTAGGAGCTGTAGAACAGCGGATCGCCCTCGGCGAGAAGCACTACGGAGCGTCCCGCATCCAGATGGGACGCCAGCCGTGCGGCAGCGGATTCGTAGAACTCGTCGATCGCACCCTGATATCCGCCGGGGTGCGCCGTGGTCTCGGTGGTCACCGGATAGACCAGATGTTCCTCGAGCTGCCCGTCCCGCATGTACCCGGCCGCCAGTCCGCGGGAGATGCTGCGACCGTGCTGCGCACTGTGGAAAGCGACCACGTCGGCCTCGGCGATCACACGAGCGGCCTTGACCGTCAACAACTCCGGATCGCCGGGACCGACGCCGACACCCCACAGTTTTCCGGTAGTGGTCATTCCTGCTCGCTCGCGATGGCATTGACGGCCGCGACGGTGATCGGACTGCCACCCCGTCTGCCTCGAACGACCAGATACTCGACGCCGAGGTCCGCGGCGATCAGGTCCTCCTTCGACTCGGCCGCCCCGATGAATCCCACCGGGCCGCCGACGATGGCCGCCGGCTTCGGCGCTCCGGCCGCGAGCATCTCCATCAGGTGGAAGAGCGCAGTCGGTGCATTGCCGATCGCGACGACGGCACCGTCGAGCTTGTCGCCCCACAACTCCAGCGCCGCAGCAGTTCTCGTGGTGCCCATCCGCTTCGCCAACTCCGGCACCCGCGGATCGGACAGGGTGCACAGCACCTCGTTGTCGGACGGAAGACGACGACGGGTGATACCGGCGGCAACCATGTTGGCGTCGCACAGAATCGGCGCGCCCGAGTTCAGTGCCGCGCGAGCGGAGGTCACGACCGCGGGGGTGTAGCCGATGGTCTCGGTCAGATCGATCTCTCCGACCGCGTGAATCATGCGCACGACGACCTGTGCCACGTCCGGTGCGAACCGAGACAGATCTGCTTCGGCTCGGATCGTCGCGAACGATTGCCGATAGATCTCCGCGCCGTCGCGGACGTAGTCGTGCATGCGTTTCACGATAGGGGAGAGGGACCCCTCAGCAGAAAACCGGTCGCACCTGGGGTGAAGGCACCCACTCAGGACACGCGGTAGCCGATTCCCGTCGCGATGACGTCGGTCACCTCGCCCTTGGGCCGTCCGCAACGCCGTTCGCACCCGGACCAGTGTTGCCGCTCGTCGCGCGGCGTCATCCGAGCATCGACTGCCGCGGAGAGGTCGGCTCGCACGTCGGCCAACGACTTCTCGCACCCCGGCGATCCGGTGCACGCACTCACCCGAATCCACGGAGATGCTGCGTCGAAGATCAGTCCCATCGGGGCGAGCACGCGGACGACCTGTTCGGCCGGTTCCTCGTCCAGGTCGCACACGATCAGCGATCGCCACGGCGTCATGATCAACGGACGGTCGATGGCGGCGAGGAACTCTGCGAGCCGCGCCCCGAGAACACCGTTGGCCAAGCCTGCGGCCAGCGCCACCAGACCGTCGTCCTGGTCGAGCCATCCGATCGGTGGCACCTCCACGGGTGCGGGCAACGTCAGGGCGGGGCCGGCCGAGAGCCCGAGACGGTCGATGATCTGCGCCGGGCCGTCATCCAGTTCGGCCACCCGCCACTGGGACTGCCGCAGTTCCACGAAGGCACCGGCGCAGTCCAGCAGCGTCGAGACGACCTTGTCGCGGTCCACGCGAACGCCGCTGTCCCGGCCCGCCAGCAGCACAGCGAACGAACCGTCGGGCTGGGCGTAGGCACCGAAGTCCGGTTCCAGTCCGCACAGGTCGCCACGGCCGTCGTCGAGCGCGAAGAGCGTTCGCCCCGGCAGTTCGGCCAGGTCGGCTCGTGCGCACAGGCCTTCGTCCAGCGCGCCGATCAGCGCACGCACATCGGTGAGGCCGCCCACCCGGCCCGACAGTGGAGAAGCGAGTATGTTGCGGACCCTCTCGTGCGTCGAGGACGGAAGCAATCCCGCGTCGGCCAGCCTGCTCGCGAAGCCGTCCGGATGCGACACCGCGCGCACCTGGATGTTGCCCCGCGAGGTCAGTTCCAATGTGCCGTCACCCAGCTCCGCAGCGGCCTGCGCCAGCACCTGCATCTGGCCCGGCGACACGACTCCGCCCGGCAGCCGAACTCGTGCCAGCGGCCCGTCCGCGGCCAGATGGGTCGTCAGCGCTCCGGGGCAGCCGTCGGGCACCGACCTCTCTGGCGAACTCATGGTCACCAGGCTACAAGCGCAGCGGGTGGCCCGATTCCATGCTCGCCCCGGTAGCATTCGATGTCCACGGCTCAGGCCGAGAGGAAACCGGCGAGAATCCGGTACGGTCGCGCCACTGTGACGCCCCATGCAGTCCCTCGGGACGGGGCAGGAGTCAGACCCTCTCGCCGACGAGTCGAAGACCGACACACCGATTTCCAGGGGCGCGAAACCCCCGAGGAGGGCGTTACCCGTGTTCTTGCTGCTGTCCACATCGGACACCGATCTGCTCAGTGCCCGTGCCAGTGGAGCCGACTTCAACTGGGGAAACCCTTCTCGCCTTCTCGCCGAGGACGTACCGGCTATGGCTGCGACGGCAGAGCTGATCATCGTGCGCATCCTGGGGTCTCGTCGATCCTGGGAGTCGGGCATCGACGCCGTCCTCGCCACCGGACTGCCCGTCGTCGTACTCGGCGGCGAGCAGGCACCCGACGCCGACCTGATGGAGATCTCGACGGTCCCCGCGAACGTCGCCGCGCAGGCGCACAACTATCTGGCCGAAGGTGGGTCCGACAACCTGCGTCAGCTGTACAACTTTCTCTCCGACACCGTGTTGCTGACCGGGCACGGTTTCGACGCCCCACGACACCTCCCGACGTGGGGTCACCTCGAGCGCCACTCCGCCGCGAGCTCCGACGGTCCGACGGTGGCCATCCTCTACTACCGCGCCCAGCATCTTGCCGGTAACACCACGTACATCGACGCTCTCGCCACCGCGGTCGAGAACGCCGGTGCCACCGCGCTCCCGATCTACTGCGCGTCGCTGCGCACCGCGGAAGCCGACCTGCTCGACACGCTGAAGTCGGCGGATGCGCTGATCGTCACCGTTCTCGCCGCGGGAGGCACCAAACCGGCCGGAGCGTCGGCAGGCGGGGACGACGAGGCCTGGGACGTCGCCGAACTCGCTGCCCTCGACGTCCCGATCCTCCAGGGACTGTGTCTGACGAGTTCGCGCGCGACGTGGTCCGAGAACGACGACGGACTCTCCCCGCTGGACGTGGCCACGCAGGTCGCCGTCCCGGAGTTCGACGGCCGGCTCATCACGGTTCCGTTCTCGTTCAAGGAGATCGACGACGACGGGTTGACCACGTACGTTCCGGACCACGAGCGTGCTGCTCGGGTGGCGGGCATCGCGGTCCGGCACGCCCGGCTGCGGCATATTCCCGCTGCCGACCGCCGCATCGCGCTGATGTTCTCGGCCTATCCCACCAAACATGCGCGGATCGGCAACGCCGTCGGTCTCGACACTCCGGCGAGCGCGATCGCGCTGATGTCGGACATGCGCGCCGCCGGCTACGACCTCGGACCGCTCGACGGCCCGGATTCGGTGCCCGGTCTGGCTGCTCGCGACGGTGACGCACTCATTCACGCGTTGATCGCCCGCGGCGGCCAGGATCCCAACTGGCTCACCGACGCCCAGCTCGAGGGCAATCCCATTCGCATCTCGGCCGCGCAGTACGGCCGGTGGTTCGAGCAGCTTCCCGCCGATCTGCGCGACGGCGTGATCGAGCACTGGGGCCCCGCGCCGGGCGATCTCTACGTCGATCGGTCTGCCGATCCGAACGGTGAAATCGTCATTGCAGCAATGCAATTCGGCAACGTGGTGATCATGGTGCAGCCACCTCGGGGATTCGGCGAGAAGCCGGTTGCGATCTATCACGACCCGGACCTGCCGCCGAGCCATCACTATCTGGCGGCCTACCGGTGGATCTCGGCCACCGAGGCCGACGGCGGCTTCGGTGCGGACGCCATGGTCCACCTGGGCAAGCACGGCAACCTGGAATGGCTGCCGGGCAAGACACTCGGTATGTCCGCCTCCTGCGGAACCGATGCGGCGTTGGGCGACCTGCCGTTGATCTACCCGTTCCTCGTCAACGATCCTGGGGAGGGCACGCAGGCCAAGCGTCGAGCGCACGCCACTCTCGTCGATCACCTGATTCCGCCGATGGCGCGTGCGGAGAGCTATGGTGACATCTCCCGGCTCGAGCAATTGCTCGACGAGCACGCGAACATCTCGGCACTCGATCCGGCCAAGCTGCCTGCCATCCGCCAGCAGATCTGGACGCTGATGACCGCGGCGCAGATGCACAAGGACCTCGGACTGGAGGAGCGCCCCGACGAGGAAGTGTTCGACGACATGCTGTTGCACGTCGACGGCTGGCTGTGCGAGATCAAGGATGTGCAGATCCGCGACGGCCTGCACATTCTCGGCCAGGAACCCGTCGGCGATGCCGAGGTCGAGTTGGTTCTGGCCATGCTGCGTGCTCGGCAGATGTGGGGCGGGGAGCAGACGGTTCCAGGTCTGCGCGAGGCGCTGGGTCTGAGCGAGGACGGAGACGAGGATCGCACCCGCGTCGACAGTATCGAGGCCGTCGCCCACGGATTGGTCGCGGCGATGCAGGCAACTCAGTGGGATCCCGCAGCGGCCGCGCGAGTGGCGGGCGAGCACGGCGGCGTGGTTGTACAGATTCTCGAGTTCGCCGCAGCCGAGGTCGTTCCGAGACTGCGCGGGACCTCACGCGAGATCGCCCAGGTACTGCACGCGCTCGACGGCGGTTTCATCGCGGCAGGGCCCAGCGGTTCACCGCTGCGCGGGCTGATCAACGTTCTGCCCACCGGCCGCAACTTCTACTCCGTCGATCCGAAGGCCGTGCCGTCGAAGTTGGCGTGGGAGACCGGTCAGGCGATGGCGGAGTCCCTGCTCGCTCGCTACCGCCAGGACCACGGCGAGTGGCCGAAATCGGTCGGGCTGTCGGTGTGGGGCACGTCGGCCATGCGGACCTCCGGCGACGACATCGCCGAAGTCTTCGCACTGTTGGGCGTGTCACCGGTGTGGGACGAGGCGTCGCGCCGAGTCACTCGGCTCGAGGTGATCGATCTCGTCGAGCTCGGCCGTCCGCGCATCGACGTGACGGTCCGCATCAGCGGGTTCTTCCGTGACGCGTTTCCCCATGTGCTCGCATTGCTCGACGATGCGGTTCGGATGGTCGCCGCGTTGGACGAGCCGGCCGATCAGAACTACGTTCGAGCGCATGCGCAGGCCGATCTCGCCGAGCACGGTGACGAACGGCGTTCCACCACACGCATTTTCGGATCGAAGCCGGGGACGTACGGTGCCGGGTTGCTGCAGCTGATCGACAGCAAGACCTGGCGCAGCGACGACGACCTGGCGCAGGTCTACACCACCTGGGGCGGCTTCGCGTACGGCCGTGGTCTCGACGGCGTTCCCGCCTCGGACGACATGCGCACCGCCTACAAGCGCATTGCCGTTGCCGCCAAGAACACCGATACGCGTGAGCACGACATCGCCGATTCCGACGACTACTTCCAGTACCACGGAGGCATGGTCGCAACCGTGCGTGCGTTGACCGGGAAGTCGCCCGAGGCGTACATCGGTGACAGCACGCGGCCGGAATCGGTTCGCACGCGCACGCTCTCGGAAGAGACCGCGAGAGTGTTCCGCGCCCGGGTGGTGAACCCGCGGTGGCTCGAGGCGATGCGCAGGCACGGGTACAAGGGCGCGTTCGAGATGGCGGCGACCGTGGACTATCTGTTCGGCTACGACGCGACGACCGACGTGGTGCAGGACTGGATGTACGAGAAGCTGGCCGAGACGTACGTGCTCGACGAGCAGAACCAGAAGTTCATGCAACAGTCCAATCCGTGGGCGCTGCACGGTATCGCGGAGCGGCTGCTCGAAGCGGCCGAACGGAAGATGTGGGCCGAGCCGGACAAGCAGGTTCTCGACGGGTTGCGCAAGGTGTATCTGGAAACCGAGGGCGAGCTCGAGGGCGAATAGCGACGTATTCTGAGCAGTATGGCTGCCACCTTCGAAGACATTGCCAAAGGCAAGTACGTACTGCTGACGACGTTCAAGAAAGACGGCACCGGGGTTCCGACTCCGCTGTGGGGTGCCCTCGACGGGAATCGGCTGCTGGTCTGGACGGTGGCCGATTCGTGGAAGGTGAAACGGATTCGCCGCAACCCCGCAGTCACGCTGGCACCGTGCGACATGCGCGGTAACCCTCAGGGCGACGCGGTCGACGCACGGGCCGAGATTCTCGACGCGGCCGAGACGGAGAAGGCTCGCTCGGCGATCGCGTCGAAGTACGGACTCATCGGATGGCTCACGGTCAAGGGAAGTGTGCTGCGACGGGGCAAGAGCGGTTCCGTCGGATTGGCGATCACCGCCGCCTGAGTCGCGATTGGTGCCATCGTTCGCATGCGCGGTTCCGAATGCTTCGTGAGGCAGCTTCCCCTGCTGCCGGAATGGAGCACCACGTGCCAATCGCAGTGACCGATTACAACCATGTTCGCCTCACCGTCAGCGACATCGAACGGTCCCGGTCGTTCTACGACTCGGTGTTCGGCTTCGACGTCGCGTACGCCTGGGACCCCGACGCGGACGAAGAGACCAAGAAGGCGCTGTGGTTCCTCTTCGGCGGCGTCATCTACAAATTCGGTGGTGGCCTGCTCGGTCTGCGCCCGGTCGCACCGAGCGACGACACATTCGCCGAGGACCGTTGCGGACTCGATCACCTCAGTTTCACCGTCGACACCCGCGCCGCCCTCGAGGACGCCGTGAAGACACTCGACGAGTTGGGTATCGCGCACGAGGGCATCAAGGACGCCGGGCCCGGACTGTCCATCGTGGAGTTCCGCGACCCCGACAACATCGCACTCGAGCTCTCCGGCCCCGACAAGTAGGTCGCGCTACCGAGCCCTACTGCGCGGCGCTCACCGACGACATGTGAAAGTCGGGGATGCGTAGCGGCGGCATCGCCGTGCGAGTGAACCAGTCCTTCCACTCGCGCGGCAGTGTCGCCTCCGTTGCGCCCGCCTCGGTGACGCGTCGCAACAGATCGAGCGGGCTCTCGTTGAAGCGAAAGTTGTTCACTGCGCCGGTGATCCGACCGTCCTCTATGGCGTAGACCCCGTCTCTGGTCAGCCCGGTGAGCAGCAGCGAGGTGGGATCGACCTCTCGGATGTACCAGAGCGTGGTCAGCAGCAGGCCCCGCTCGGTTGCGGCAACCATCTCGTCCAGCCGAGTATCGGTGCCGCCGGTCATGACGAGATTGTTGCCCGGCACCGCGACGGGTGCGCCGAACTTCTGCGCGGCGGCACGTGGGTAGGACAGGGCCGCGACCGAACCGTCGCGCACCCAGTCGACCCGCTCGATGTCCATGCCGTTGTCGAACACCGATACCGCATCACTCGACGAGCCGGCGATCACGAACGGCGCGTACTCGAGTCCGGATGCGCGTGGGTCGGAGTACAGCGTCAGCGGCAGGTCGGTGAGTTTCTCACCGACTCTCGTTCCCCCGGCCCGCGAGAGAGCGGTGCGGCCTTCCTGCGCTCCGCGGCCTTCCATGGTCCACATCAGGTAGATCATCAGATCGGCCACCGCCGACGGGGGCAGCAGAGTCTCGTACCGACCGGCGGGCAGTTCGACGGTGTTCCGGGCCCAGCCGAGTCGGGTGGACAGTTCCGCCAACATGGTTCGGACCGAGACGTCCCGGAAGTCGGTTGTTCCGGTGCCCACCCAGGCGCTCGCCCCGGATCGCTTGCCGTTGATCTCGACCGATCCGGTGGGTTGGGTGAACGTACGGCGCACACCGGTCGAGGTTCCGAGCCAGACGTTGTCGACGGTGTGCTGCGCGAATCCGTACAGCGTGTCCTCGCCGTCGAATCCGACGTTCAATTCCGTTGCCAGCGAACCGAACACGTCGATCGACGTGTGCGTCGCACTGCGGTCCCAGTTCTCCGATCCGGAGGCGGACCCGACCGAATCCGAAGGCAGCAGCGGCATCGCGTCTTCCGCGGTCTCTGCCGATCGTGCTGCCGATTCGCTTGCCCGCACCACCGCCTCGATGTCGTCCGGGTCGACACTCGTCGACGACACGGTACCGACTCGAGTGCCGTCCGCCCCGCGCACGATCGAGATGACCTCCCAACGACGCGAGGTGGCAATTCCGTTGGTGGTCATGGAGTTTCCGGCCCACCGCAACGTTGCGTCACTGGAGTCGGTGACGATCACGATGGTGTCGTCGACACTCGCGTGGGCGAGTGCACGTTCGATCACGAGCTGCGGAGCGATCATCGGCCTGCCTCCGATCGGGTGTTGAGGACGTTGACGCCGCGGAACAACGCGACGGGGCAGCCGTGGCTGACGGCGGCAACCTGCCCGGGTTGGGCCTTGCCACAGTTGAATGCGCCGCCGAGTCGCCACGTGGACTGTCCACCGAGCAGTTCCATCGAACCCCAGAATTCGGTGGTGGTCGCCTGGTACGCCACATCACGCACCTGGCCGTCGAGCACGCCGTTGCGGATTCGGTAGAAGCGTTGGCCGGTGAACTGGAAGTTGTACCGTTGCATGTCGATCGACCATGATTTGTCGCCGACGACGTAGATGCCGTCCTCCACCTCACCGATGACGTCGGCTGTGGATCGATCGGTGTCGGGGTCGGCCTGCAGCGACACGTTCGCCATACGCTGGATCGGCACGTGATGCGCAGAATCGGCGTACGAGCACCCGTTGGACCGCTCGAGACCGAGCTTCGGGGCGAACACTCGGTCGAGTTGGTAGCCGACCAACGTCCCGCCGCGCACCAGATCCCATTTCTGCGATGCCACTCCGTCGTCGTCCCAGCCGATGCTGGCCAGACCGTTGACCTCGGTTCGGTCCGCGGTGACGTGCATGATGGGCGATCCGTAGCGCAACGTACCCAGCTGGTCCGGAGTCGCGAACGAGGTGCCGGCGTAAGCAGCCTCGTAGCCGATGGCCCGATCGTATTCCGTTGCGTGCCCGATCGATTCGTGAATGGTGAGCCACAGGTTGGTCGGATCGATGACGAGATCCGTCGGTCCTGCCACGACCGACGGTGCCTTCACCTTCTCGGCCAACCATTCGGGTATCCGCGCAAGCTCGTCGGCCCAGTCCCAGGTGCCGTTCTCACCCAGGTACTCCCAGCCTCGTCCGACCGGTGGCGCGAGGGTACGCATGGTCTCGAACGCACCGGCGGATCGATCCACGGTGGTGGCCTCGAACTGAGGATGGAGTCGAACCCGCTGCTGAGTGATGCTGCTGCCGGCCAGATCCGCGTAGAACGACTGCTCCTTGACCTGCAGAACCGAGGCGGTGACGTGGTCGACGCCATCCGACGCGGCCAGCCGGGACGAATACTCCGCGAGCAGTGACACCTTCTCGGCGGTGGGTACCTCGAAGGGGTCGATGTCGTACTCCGACACCCACGTTGCGCTCGAGTACACCGGCTCGGCAGCGAGTTCCACGCGTTCACGATTGAGTGCGCGCAGCGCTGTGGCCACCTCGACTGCGCTCCGGGCCGTGGCTGCGGCTGCGTCGGTGCCGAGTTCGGCGTGCGATGCGAAACCCCAGGTCCCGTCGACCACGACCCGCACGGCGAGACCGATCTCCCCGGCGTCGACGGCGGATTGAACGGAGCCGTCGCGCAGCGAGATCGACTGAGTCGTCGAGCGCTGCACGCGAACATCGGCGTGCGTTGCCCCGGCGGTCCGTGCCGTGCTCAGGGCGGCGTCCGCGAGGGCCTGCAGGGGCAGAGCCAGGAAGTCGGCGTCGACCGACCGATCCGATTGTCTCGTCACGCCTCAAGACGCTAGCCGAATTGTTGCCATCCGAGTCGGACGACCATCCCCACCACCACGACGAGCAGGACGATTCTCACGAATCCGGCACCGCGGGCAACCGCCGTACGCGACCCGAGGACGGCACCGAACACGTTGCACACCGCCATGACCGCTCCGAGTTGCCAGTAGACGCTGCCGGTGACCGCGAAGAAGGCGAGGGCACCGACGTTAGACCCGACGTTGATCACCTTGGCCATCGCGGCGCTGCGCACGAACTCGGTACCGAGCAGCGTGGCGAAGGCGATGATGAGGAACGTTCCGGTGCCGGGCCCGAGAATGCCGTCGTAGAAGCCGATTCCGGCGGCTGCGCAGCCGATGACGATCAGAACCTTGCGATGGGTCGGCGGCGACGGTGCCGCCGTTCGGCCGATGGTCGGACGGCAGGTGACCAGTACGGCCACACCGACGAGAACGACCATGATGATCGGGATGAACAGCTCGCGATCGATCAACGACACCGCAGCAGCGCCTGCGGCCGAGGCCACGGCGGCAAGGACGGCGGCCGGAATCAGCACCGGCCAGTTCAGCGGGACCTTCCGCGAAAAGGTGACGACGGCGGCGACGGTACCGAACACGGCAGTTGCCTTGTTCGTCGCCAGCGCCGCCTGCTGCGTCAGCTGAGGGGCCACGAGAAGGATGGCGGGCAGCAGGATGAGACCACCTCCGCCCACCACGGCGTCGACCCAACCGGCGGCCGTGGCAGCGACCATCAGCAATCCCCAGTCGGCAGCAGTCATACGGCAAACTCAATCACATGCGTCGATTCAGTCTGTGGCTCCGTGGGCAGCCGTTCGTGGCCGACGCCCTGCTGGCGGCCGGGCTGTTCGTCCTCGACATTCTTGTGTTCGTCAGCTCGGTCGACGGTCTCAACGCACCGTTGTTCCTGGTGTTCTCGGTGGTGCTGACGATTCCCGTTGCATGGCGGCGCCGTCTGCCGCGCTCGATCGCAGCGCTCACTCTCGTCACCGCGCTCGCCTCCGACACAGCAGGCAGCCTGGCGGGCGATGCGTACAACGGTCACCCGGCCGCTCTTGCCCTGCCGATCATGCTCTACACCCTGGTTGCGTACGTCGGTCGAATCCAAGCCGGCATCTATGCCGCCGCGCTCGCTGCGTACACCGCCGCGAGCCTCTACCTGTTCGACCAACCGGTCTTCACGACGCTGTTGTTCAGCGCGCTGATGTACGCGCTGTCGTGGGTTGCGGCGGAATTTCTCGGTGCCCGCAGGGCATACGACGAAGCGACGCAGGCCCGTCTCGTCGTGGCCGAGTACGACAGGGACAGACGCGCCGAGGAGGCCGTGATCTCCGAGCGCACGCGCATCGCACGCGAGCTGCACGACGTCATTGCCCACAGCGTCAGTGTCATGGTGGTCCAGGCCGACGGTGCCTCGTATGCCATCAGACGCAACCCCGAGCGTGCAGAGCAGGCCGTTGCCAACATCTCCGCCACGGGCCGGTCGGCGCTCGCGGAGTTGCGTCGAACGGTCGCCTTGCTGCGGACGTCGCCCGACTCGGACGACATGCCCCAGTACGGGACAGCGGGACTGGCGCGTGTCGTCGAGATGATGGGTCGGGCCGGGTTGAACGTCGAACTCGAACAGACCGGAAATCTGGACGACATCAGCCCGGCGATCAGCCTCGGAGTTCATCGGTTGGTCCAGGAATCGCTGACCAACGTTCTCCGGCACGCCGGCCATGCGCCGCGCGCCGTCGTCAAGGTCGTTCGCGAGGAGGAGGCGGTCACCGTCGAGATTTCCGACAACGGCACCGGCTCCGGCGCACCGACGTCCGCGGACGGCGGTGGGCACGGACTGCTCGGAATGCGTGAGCGAGTAGCGGTGCTTCGAGGAACCCTGCATGCGGGTCGGACGCCACACGGCACTTGGCTCGTGCGGGCGACGCTGCCGATCGAGTGAGGGCTAGGTTGGGTCGGTGCCGATCACCGTTGTCGTCGTGGACGACCAGGAACTCATGCGCATGGGATTGAACATGGTGCTCGAGGCGCAGGACGACATCGAGGTGGTGGGGGAGGCGGCCGACGGGGCAAGTGCCGTCGAAGCCGTAGCGAGACTGGCACCGGCGGTGGTGCTGATGGACGTCCGGATGCCCGGTGTCGACGGCGTGACCGCTACCCGCACCATTACCGAATCCGGTTCGGACGCCAAGGTTCTGGTGATGACGACCTTCGATCTCGACGAACACGTCCTCGGTGCACTCAGGGCGGGGGCCAGTGGATTCCTGCTCAAGGACACTCCACCGGAGGACCTGGTCTCCGCGATTCGCAGCGTGGCCGCAGGCGACGCCGTCGTCTCACCGAAGGTGACCAAGCGCTTGCTCTCGAGGTTCGTCGCACAGACTCCGTCGACCACCGACGCCTCCGTTCTCGACGCGCTCACCGGCCGTGAGCGCGAGGTGCTGGTGCACCTGGCGACCGGCTTGTCCAATGCGGAGATAGCGACCGCACTGCATCTGTCCGAGGCGACGATCAAGACCCACATCGGCCGAATTCTGACGAAATTGGGTGTCCGCGATCGAGTCCAGGCGGTCGTGCTGGCGTACGAAACCGGACTCGTTCGGCCGGGTTCCTGAGAATCTCCCGGCAAACCGGTCACACCGGGAGCGATTTCGATGCCCCGCGCGTTGTACCGATGAAGCGAAGAAAGGACCGTCATGCTCGCTCTGTTCATACTCTACGTCGTGGTCGAGGTCGCAGCGCTGGTCGCCGTGGGAAGCGCACTCGGCGTGCTCTGGACCGTTGTGTTGCTGATCGGCGGATCGCTGGTCGGGTCACTGCTGGTGCGATCGCAGGGCAGACGTGTGTTGGACGGTCTGCAGAGGGCATCGAGAGGCGAACGATCGGCCGGTGGAGCCGTGGCCGATGGAGCTCTCTTCGCCGCAGGGTCGGTCGCGATGTTCGTGCCGGGTCTGGTGACCACGGTGATCGGATTGCTGTTGATGATCCCGCCGACCAGGTGGCTGCTACGCCCAGCGGTGATGTGGGCCGCCGCACGCTGGTTGCCGCAGGTTGCGACCGCGACCCGGCGCATGCGCCCCACCGTCATCGACGGTGAGATCCTCGACGATGACGTCGACAGGAGTACTCGCGCGCCGAATGCATCCGGTTCTGCGCTGATCCTCGAGGGACAGGTGATCGAGGCGGACCGGTTCGATCCCGCCGGTGGGGATTTCCGGAAGCCGCACCGGTAGGGGCAGACTGGTCGTTCGTGACCACCGAATTGTTCTGCGGCGGACGGATCTACAGTCCGATGGCTTCCGACGCCACCGCCATGGCCGTGACCGATGGAATCGTCAGTTGGATCGGTGAGGATCGCACCGGGCGAGCGCTCCACCCAGGGGTCCGCATCACCGATCTGGCCGGGTCCTTCGTGGCACCGGCGTTCGTGGACACTCACGTGCACGTCACCGACCTGGGGCTGTCGTTGGTCGGACTCGATCTGTCCGACTGCATCTCGCTCGAACACTGTATGCGGGTGCTCGCCGACCACGCATCGTCGTCGTCGGACGCTCTCGTCTGGGGACACGGGTGGGACGAAACCGAGTGGCCCGAACGTCGCGCACCGTCGACAGCCGACCTCGATGCGGCGGCACCCGGGCGCCCGGTGTATCTCGCTCGCATCGATGCGCATTCGGCCGCCGTCTCGACGCCGTTGCGCGTTGCCGCCGCCGGTATCGAATCGACCAGCGGCTTCGCGGGGCAGTCTCCGCTCACCGCTGCCGCGCATCACCTCGCCCGGCTGACCGCGCGGTCGATGATGACGGCCGATACCCGGGATCGGGCTCGAACGGCTGCGCTCGACAGCGCTGCGGCGCAGGGAATCGTCGCTGTCCACGAATGTGCCGGTCCGATCGTGTCGGGGATCGACGACTTCCGTGAACTGATGTCCACCCGACACGGAGTGGAGGTGCGCGGATACTGGGGCGAGCTGGTCGAGACGGCCGAGCAGGCCCGACAGCTCCTCGAGAGCACCGGTGCCCACGGGTTGGCCGGCGACATCTTCGTCGACGGCTCGCTGGGGTCGCGGACCGCATGGTTGTCGTCGCCGTACGCCGACGATGCCGGATCGGGCGTGTCGTACGAGAACGTCGATGCGATCGCAGCACACATCTCGGCGTGCACGACGGCAGGAGTGCAGGCTGGTTTCCACGTCATCGGTGACGCGGCGATTTCGGCTGCCGTCACTGCATTCGAGCAGGTGGTGGCCGAACTCGGAACTCCTGCCGTCGCCGCGTGCGGGCACCGGCTCGAACATTTGGCCATGGTCGCACCCGAACAGGCCGACAGATTGGCGTCGTGGGGCGTGATCGCCAGCATGCAACCGATGTTCGACGCACTGTGGGGCGGCACGGAAGGGTTGTACTCGGCGCGGCTCGGCGCAGACCGGGCGTCGGCGCTGCATCCGTTCGCGCGCTTGGCGTCGGCGGGGGTGTCGCTCGCGTTCGGGTCGGATGCGCCGGTCACCCGACTCGATCCGTGGGCGACGATCAGGGCGGCAGTCGATCACCGCACGCCGGGCAGTGCCATCTCGCCCCGGGCAGCATTCTCGGCCTCCACCCGCGGAGCATGGCGCGCGGGCGGAGTCCGAGACGGATTGGCAGGGACATTGGTGCCGGGGGCTCCCGCGTCCTTTGCGGTGTGGGAGGTCGACGAGCTCGTCGTCCGAGCACCCAAGGACAGCGTGCAACGGTGGTCGACGGACCCACGCGCGGGGGTATCTCCCCTGCCCGGTCTCGACCCGTCGTCCACGGCTCCACGGTGCTCGATGACCGTGCATCGCGGACAGGTCATCCATGAGAACTGAGTCCGCTTCGGGTGTCGAGACGGTGGTGTCATCGGCGGAGCGGCTGCGCCGGGCCGCACTGTCCACTGCGCTCTCCGTTGCCGGTGGTGCGCTGATATTCGCGAGCTTTCCGCCGCGAACCCTGTGGTTCCTGGCACCGCTGGGTATCGCGCTGCTGGCCCTCGTTCTGACCGGCTTCGGCGGCCGTGGTTCGGTATCGCTGAAAGCGGGATTCGGCTACGGCTGTGCCGCCGGCCTGGGATTCTTCGTTCCGCTGCTCCCATGGATCGGTGTGTACGTGGGACCGATGCCCTGGCTGGCGCTCGCCCTCGCCGAATCGGTCTTCGTCGGCCTGTTCGGAGTGCTCGGGGTGTTGGCGGCACGGAGTGCATGGTGGCCGTTGTCCATGGCATTGGCCTGGAGCCTGACCGAATGGCTCAGATCGAGTGTTCCCTTCGGTGGCTTTCCGTGGGGTCGACTGGCATTCGGACAACCCGAGGGCTGGCTGCTTCCCTTGGCGAGCATCGGGGGTGCACCGTTGCTCGGTTTCGGGGTGGCGCTGACCGGAACCGGAGCGGCTGCTCTGCTGTTCGCGGTCGGTCGACGAGGAGGAGTGCGTTCGTACCTCGGACCGGTCGCCGCAACGACGGTGGCGTCCATCGTGGCGCTGATGCTGCTACCGACGCTGCACAGCAACGACTCACCGGAGGGCGACGAACGGACGGTGACGATCGCGGCGGTCCAGGGAAGCGTTCCGCGGCTGGGTCTGGATTTCAACGCACAGCGGCGAGCGGTGCTGGACAATCACGTGCGGGAGACGATGACGTTGGCCGCTGACGTCGAGGCCGGCAGGCAGCCTGCTCCGGATCTCGTCGTATGGCCCGAGAATGCGTCCGATATCGATCCGTTGAGAAATGCCGATGCTGCGACTCTCATCACAGAGGCGTCGGTGGCCGTGGGGGCTCCGATTCTCGTCGGCACGGTACTGGTCAATGCCGATGGCACGAACACCAATTCGGTGATTGCGTGGAACGGTACCGATGGGCCCGGTGAGCGGCACGACAAGAAGATAATTCAACCGTTCGGCGAATACTTGCCATTCCGAAGTTTCTTCCGCTTGTTCTCGGAATATGCCGACCGAGCGGGTTATTTTGTCCCCGGCGACGGAAATGGAGTGGTACGCGCCGGGGGAATAGCGGCCGGCATAGCGACGTGCTACGAAGTCGCATTCGATCGCGCCCTCGAGGAATCGGTCCGATCGGGCGCAGAGTTCATCGCCATACCCACCAACAACGCGACCTTCGGTGACACCGAGATGACCTACCAACAACTCGCGATGTCCAGAGTGCGCGCCGTCGAGCACGGGAGAACAGTCGTGGTGGCGGCGACGAGCGGCGTCAGCGCGATCGTGTCGCCCGACGGACACGTTCTGCAGCAGACGCCGCTGTTCACCCCTGACGTGCTGGTGTCCAGTGTCGTACTGAGACAATCCCTCACCGTCGCGACACGAATCGGCGTCGGATCGGAACTGGTGCTGTGTCTGGCAGCCGTCGGAGCACTCGGCGCAACGCTTCTGTCCGGGCGCCGCCGTTCCGCCTCGTGAAACAATCGCCGAGTCGGTGAACAGTGGGTTTTTCGCGTCGCCGAGTCGGATACGAGTAGGGCAAAGGCGTTCGACCCGGCACGCGGAGTCATTCGATCGACCGAATAGCATCTGTTCGAGTAGCACTCGCGGTCACTTCTGTAACAGGCTGGAGACGGCGATCGATGGTTCTTATGATTACCGTCCAAAAGAACCTTGCCGATGTTGTATCTTTGTAAGCCGCTGGGATGCTCGACGCGGGATTTCCGGGCTCGACTTTCAGTGGATGACCGACAGTCTCGCGTTGGTATGTGAGCGCTGCACCGACGCCGACAGTGTCGAGCGTGTCGTACGCCTGGCGGGGAGGGGAGTTCGTGTCGTACAGGACAATGGATTCGAGAGTCACCACACACTCATTCGAAGAACTCACGGTTTGTTCCATCCGGTAGAACCGGGTTCTCTCCCTGTTTCAATCCGATCGGTGATGCGCGACGAATTGATACAGAGCCATATCACCACCGAACGTGTGTGAAACGACACGAACGCAGACCAGAACGGAAGCCAGAATTGCTCAATCGCGCGCACAGGCCGCCGCGGCTCGACACTCCCAACCGACCCGAGGGCTCCGAGTCGATCGACTCGACGTCGGCCTTCGTCGTCGTGACCGTGCCGCCGAAGGGCATCTGAATGCGCGCCGCAATCACCGGTGGGTCTCAGACGCCTCCGACCGGCCCCAGCTTCGAGAACGGGTTCCCGCTGTCGTCCGCTCAGCGTGGCATGTGGTTCGCTCAACAGCTGGCTCCTGACGTCCCGGTCTGTATCGCGCAATACGTCGACCTCCGCGGCGATCTTGACATCGCCGTTCTCCAGGACGCGTCGGCTCTCGCAGCACACGAATTTCAATCCGCCTACCTGAGACTGGCCGAGGTGGACGGCGAACCGGTCCAGATGGTCGATCACTCCATCGATCAGTCCGTGCACTACCTGGATCTGCGCGGCGAAGACGATCCCATGACCTCTGCGCTGGCCTGGATCGACGAGAACTACGTCCAACCTGTCGACATGGAACACGATCCACTCGTCGAGAGCTGGATCATTCAGGTCGAGGACGATCGCAACCTCTGGTACAGCAAGATTCATCACGTCGCACTCGACGGTTACGGTGCGATGACGCTCGTCAATCGAACCGCAGCCCTATACACCGCGGCCGTCGAACACGTCGAGCCTGCCCCCAACAAGGCGGCCGAGCTTCGGCGGCTCTACGAGCTCGATCAGGAATACCGGACGTCGTCTCGCTTCGAGACGGACAAGGAGTACTGGACCGCTCGCGCCGCGGACATCCACGACGGAGCCACCCTGTCCAACACTGCCGGGCGCACGATCGCCGCCAGTAAATTGCGCAGCGTCGCTCTCCCCGACGATGTCGTCACCGAGCTCGAAGCGTCCGACGCGACCAAGGGCGGAACCGCGGCCGCGGTGTTCATCGCCGCCTTCGGCTGCTACCTCTCGCGGATGACCGGGCGAGAGGACGTCTCGGTCAACATCCCGGTGTCCGCGCGCACCACCGCGCTGCTTCGCCGATCCGGTGGGATGCTCGTCAACGTCGCACCCATTTCGATCCATGTGCCCCAGGACGCGACCGTCGGCGAGCTGGTTCAGCAGGTCCAGCTCGAATTGATGGGGGCCCTGCGGCACCAGCGTTTCAGCATCGAGGACATCCGGCGTGAGCTGGCGGCTTCGGGCAGCGACAAGCAACTGTCCGGCCCGATGGTCAACATGATGCTGTTCCATCAGCAGATCGAACTCGGCTCGATCGTCGGCGAATTCAACATCGTGACCTCGGGTCCTGTCGAGGACCTTCTGGTCAACGTCTATCAGAGCGGTTCTCCGGCAAGGACGTTCGTCGATTTCAGGGCCAACCCCAACCGGTACGACGACGACGATCTCACCGCACACCATTCGAGTTTCGTCGACATGGTGCAATCCTTCATCGCGGCCGGACCCGATGTCGCCGTTCTAGACGTACATCCGGACAGCGCACGCGAAGGCCAACGTCGACGTCGCGCCGCAGCCCAGCTCGCCTACTGGACCGACCGGCTCGCCGATGCCCCCGATCTCCTCGATCTTCCGACCGACCGTTCGCGCCCCTCGCGCATCGGTCACGTTCGCGCATCCCACGAAGTGACCATCGGATCCGAATCGTGGTCCGCAGTGGCTCGGTTGGCCGCCGAACGTTCCACGACTCCGTTCGTGGTGCTCGAATCCGTTCTCGCCGTGTTGCTTTCGCGACTGGCCAACACCGACGACGTGTCGATCGCCGTGCCTGCGAGTGACGGCAACACCGTGGTGCTGCGGTCCCGACCCGACGTTCGGCACTCGTTCGCCGATTTCGTCGATGCGTCCGGAACCGACTTCGATGCTGCGATGGCGCACGGGGAGACGTCGTTCGAGGACGTCGTCACGGCCCTCGGTCTGCCGAGCTCGGAGTCGTACAGCCCCCTTGCTCAGGTTGCGCTCCGGTTCGGTTCGTCCGCGCTGCCGCGTGACGGGATTGGCATGGACCTGGTTGTCACCGTCGACGAGTCCGACGATGTCGCGGTCGTTTTCGACTACGCCACAGAACTGTTCGATGCCGCGAGCATGGCTCAGCTCGCCCGCCGCCTCGTTCGCGTGCTCGACGCTGTGATCGGCGAGCCGGATCTGAGGATCGGCGATGTGGACCTGCTGTCCACCGCCGAACGCGCTCGCCTGGCTCCGGTTCGTGGGCCGCGGTCTGTGGCGGGTGTGGTGTTGCCGGAGTTGTTGGCTGGTGCTGTGGGTGTTGCTGGTGTCGGTGGTGTTGCGGTGGTGTCGGGGTCGCGGTCTGTTTCGTATGGTGAGTTGGATGCGGCGTCGTCGCGGTTGGCGCGGATGTTGATGTCGTGTGGGGTGGGTCCGGGGTCGTTCGTGGCGTTGGCGTTGTCGCGGTCGGTGGAGTCCGTGGTGGCGGTGTGGGCGGTGGCGAAGGCCGGTGGTGCGTTCTTGCCGGTGGATCCGAAGTATCCGGTGGATCGGATCGAGCACATGTTGGTCGATTCGGGTGCTGTGGTGGGTGTGACGTTGGGTGCCGATGTGGGTGTGTTGTCGGGTGTGGGTGGGGTGTCGTGGGTGGTGCTCGATGATGCCGATGTGGTGGCGGATCTGGCGTTTCGGTCGTCTGCTCCGGTGTTGGATGCCGAGCGTTCGGGTGTGTTGCGGCTCGATGATGCGGCGTATCTGATCTATACGTCGGGTTCGACGGGTGTGCCCAAGGGTGTGGTGGTCACTCATCGTGGTGTGGGGAACTTGGCTGCCGAGGAGCGGGTTCGGTTCGGTGTGGGTCCGTCGTCGCGGGTGTTGGCGTTTGCGTCGCCGAGTTTCGATGCCTCGATTCTCGAGTTCGTGTTGGCGTTCTCGGGTGGGGCGACGATGGTGATTGCTCCGCCGTTGGTGTTCGGTGGGGTGGAGTTGGCGTCGTTGTTGGCGCAGGAGCGGGTCTCTCATGCGTTCGTCACGCCTGCGGCGTTGGCGTCGGTGGATCCGGTGGGGTTGGAGTCGGTCGAGGTGGTGGTGACCGGTGGTGATGTGTGTGCGCCGGAGTTGGTGGCGCGGTGGGCGCCGGGTCGGCGGATGTTCAATGCGTACGGTCCGACGGAGGCGACGATTTTCTCGTCGATCTCGTCGGCGTTGGTGGTGGGGGAGTCGGTCGATATCGGTTCGCCGACGATCGGTTTCGCGGAGGTGGTGTTGGATTCGCGGTTGAATCCGGTGCCGGTGGGTGTGGTGGGTGAGTTGTATCTGGCGGGTCCGGCGTTGGCTCGTGGGTATCACGCGCGGTTGGGTTTGACGGCGGAGCGGTTCGTGGCCAATCCGTTCGGTGGTGCGGGTTCGCGGATGTATCGCACCGGTGATGTGGTGCGGTGGAATGCTTCGGGTGCGTTGGAGTATGTGGGGCGTAGCGATTTCCAGGTGAAGGTGCGTGGTTTCCGGATCGAGTTGGGTGAGATCGATTCGGTGTTGGCTGCGGTGCCGGGTGTCGATTTCGTGGTCACCATCGGTCGTGAGAGTGCTGCTGGGGCAACGGTGTTGGTGTCGTATGTGTTGCCGGTGGCCGGTGCCGGGGTCGAGGCGGATGCGTTGCGCGAGCATGCCGGTTCGGTGTTGCCTGCGCATATGGTGCCCTCGGCGTTCGTGATGCTCGAGTCCATTCCTCTCACTCCCGCAGGCAAACTGGACCGAAACGCACTCCCCGAACCCGAACTCGGTTCGCAGGGTGCATTCGAGGCCGCGGAAACGGAGTACGAGGCCGCAGTGGCGACCGTGTTCCGCGACGTTCTCGAGGTCGACCGGGTCGGCGTGACCGACAGCTTCTTCGATCTCGGCGGAAACTCCCTCGTGGCAACGCGTCTGATCGCTCGGGTCAATTCGGCTCTCGGAACCGATCTCAAGGTGCTGGACCTGTTCGAGGCGCCGACCGTGAGGACCCTGTCCGAACGCGCCGAAGCCAAGGGCGCATCGCTGCATCGCCGTCCGGCGCTCGTCGCCGTGGACCGGCCCGATTCGATCCCACTGTCTCTCGCACAGCAGCGGATGTGGTTCATCAACCAGTTCGATGTGTCCTCGCCCGCGTACAACATCCCGCTCACCGTGCGTCTGACCGGTCGACTGGACGTCGATGCGATGGCTGCGGCCGTCGGCGACGTTCTGTCCCGGCACGAGTCGCTCCGCACCGTGTTTCCGACCGTGGGCGATCTGCCGAACCAGGTCATCACACCGGTCGAGGACGTCACCGGATCGAAGCTGCCCCTCGATGTGGTCGACGTCGACGCCGGCTCGGTCGATGCGCTCGTCCGTGCTGCCGCGACAACAGGATTCGACGTCACGGTCGATCTTCCCTTCCGTGCGGTGCTGTACAGGACCGGTTCGGAAGATTTCGTACTCTCCATCGTCGTCCACCACATTGCGGCGGACGGTGCGTCGATGGCACCGCTGGCCCGAGACGTGATGGTCGCCTACGGTGCCCGATCCGCCGGTTCGGCTCCGGTGTGGGAGCCACTCGCCGTCCAGTACGCGGATTTCGCGTTGTGGCAGCACGCCGTTCTCGGCGACGAGAGCGATTCCACCTCGGTGGCGTCGCGGCAGATCGAATTCTGGCAGTCGGCTCTGGCGGATCTGCCGGACGTATTGCCGATGCCGCTCGATCGTCCGCGTCCCATCCGGCAGTCGATGCGCGGCAGCGTCACCCCGTTCACGATTCCGGCCGACGTCGCCGCACGATTGAGTTCTGTTGCTGCCGAACATGACTCGACCCTGTTCATGGTTGTTCATTCGGCGCTTGCACTCCTGCTCGCGCGGCTGAGCGGAACTCAGGACATCGCTGTCGGTACGCCGATCGCCGGTCGAGGCGACGCGGCCCTGGACGACCTGGTCGGCATGTTCGTCGGTACCCTCGTTCTGCGAACACAGGTCGAGCCGCAAGCGACCTTCACCGATCTGCTCGCCGACACTCGTCGCTCCGACCTCGCCGCCTTCGACAACACCGACATCCCGTTCGAGCGTCTGGTCGACGTACTCGATCCGGTGCGGTCGACCGACCACTCGCCGCTGTTCCAGGTTCTGCTCGAGTTCCAGAACAATGCAGCTGTCACGTTGGAGCTGCCCGATCTCACCGTTCGGTTCGAGGAGATCGGCACCGATACGGCAAAATTCGATCTACAGCTGCGTGTGGATCAGGAGCCCGTCGACCCGTCCGGTGCACTGTCGGCGTCGTTCACCTACGCCACGGATCTGTTCGATCCCGAAACCATCGACCGGTTCGTCGATCGCTTCCTGCGGATCGTGTCGACCATCGGAACGTCGACGGACGTACGCACCGCAGACATCGACATTCTGTCCGCCGCGGAGCGGGAACTCGTCCTGTTCGAGTGGAACGACACCGCACGTCTGATCGAACCTCCGGTCCACCAGCAGATTCCGGCCGGCGGCGCCGACATGACGCTCAGCAGTCTGTTCGACCGACAGGTACAGCGCAGTCCGTACTCGACAGCGCTCGTGTTCGAGGACGAACACATCACCTATCTCGAACTGGACGAACGCGCGAATCAGCTCGCGCGTCATCTCATCTCGCTCGGCGTGACCCCCGAATCCCATGTCGGCCTGGCGATTCGCCGGTCGATCGATCTGCTCGTCGGCATGTACGCGATCGTCAAGGCCGGTGGTGCCTATGTACCGATCGACCCGGACCATCCCGTCGAGCGGTCGTCCTACGTCCTCTCCAGCGCCCAGCCCGTGTGCATCCTCACCACCAGTCGCGACTGGATCAACATCCCGGTCGCAACTCCGGTCCTGGCCGTCGATCTGCTCGACGTCTCCGATCGCGACCACTCCACGGTCACCGACTCGGACCGACTGGGAAGACTGCACGGCTCGAACACCGCATACGTCATCTACACCTCCGGTTCGACCGGTCGGCCCAAGGGTGTCGCAGTCACGCACTCGGCCATCGTGAACCGGTTGCTGTGGATGCAGCACGAATATCACCTCGAGCCTGCGGACACCGTTCTGCAGAAGACTCCGGCGACGTTCGACGTCTCGGTGTGGGAGTTCTTCTGGCCCTTACAGGTCGGTGCCAAGCTCGTCGTGGCCGAACCCGACGGACACCGCGATCCCGTGTACCTGTCCCGCATCATCGCGCAGGAGCACATCACCACGGCGCACTTCGTGCCGTCGATGCTGGCGGTGTTCGCAGCAGGGGCACGGGCTGCGGAATGTGTCTCGCTCCGACTGGTCTTCTGCAGCGGCGAGGCGCTTCCACCTGCCACCGCGGCGCAGTTCGCGCAGTTCTCACTCGCGGAACTGCACAACCTCTACGGTCCGACCGAGGCGGCAGTCGACGTCAGCTACTACCACGTGACCGGGCGCGAGTCCGTCTCGATTCCCATCGGCGCACCGGTGTGGAACACGCGTTTGTACGTGCTCGACGCGTCGTTGCGACCGGCTCCGATCGGTGCTCCCGGCGAGCTGTATCTCGCCGGTGTGCAACTCGCTCGCGGGTACGTCGGCCGAGGCGACCTGACAGCGGATCGCTTCGTCGCGGATCCGTTCGGCGAGCCGGGCGAGAGGCTCTATCGCACAGGTGATCTGGTGCGCTGGCGCGCCGACGGCGAGCTCGAGTACATCGGCCGCACGGACTTTCAGGTCAAACTGCGAGGGCTCCGGATCGAACTGCCCGAGATCGAAGCGGTTCTCCTTCGATCCGAATCGGTCGCACAGGCGATCGCACTGGTGCACAAGGACCCGAACACCGGTGAGACCCTCGTGGCCTACGTGGTCGGTGCGCCCGGCCACGCCGTCGATCCCGCGCATCTGACGGCCGAGGCCGCGCGCCGCCTCCCGGGGTACATGGTGCCCTCACACGTGGTGGTACTCGACTCGCTTCCGGTCAACGCCAGCGGCAAGCTCGACCGGAAGGCATTGCCTGCGCCCGAATTCACTGTCGCTGCATCGGAATTCTTCGGGCCCGAGAACCCGGTCGAGGAGATCGTCGCCGGAGTCTTCGGCGATCTGCTCGGTATGGCCCAGGTCAGTGTCACGTCGAGCTTCTTCGAAATCGGCGGCAACTCGCTGATCGCGATGCGGTTGGTCGCGCGAATCAATGCGGCACTCGGAACCGATATCGGTATCAGGGATCTGTTCGACGCCCCCACCGTGCGAGCGCTGTCGGCAGGCATCGAACTCGGTGAGCACGACGCTGCAGCCGCCCCTCGGCTGGTCCCGCAGGAGCGACCGGATGCAGTGCCCCTGTCGCTGGCCCAGCAGCGGATGTGGTTCATCAATCAGTACGACACCGAATCGGCTGCCTACAACGTCGCGTTCGCCATGCGCCTGAGCGGCGCGCTCGATGTCGATGCGATGCACTCGGCCATCGCCGACGTGCTCGGTCGACACGAGTCGCTGCGCACGATGTTCCCGCTGACCGACGACGCTCCGGTGCAGTCGATCCTCGACGTGGAATCTGCACTGCCGGATCTGACTCCGATCCTCGCGAACGACGAGCGCCACGTCATGGAGTTGATCGCCGACGTCGCAGGCTCGGGCTTCGACGTCGTGGCCGATGTTCCGCTGCGAGTTCGACTGGTTCGGGTCAGCGAGAACGAGCATGTGCTCGTGATGGTGGTGCACCACATCTCCTCCGACGGGTTCTCGAGCGCCCCGCTGGCCCGCGACCTGATGGTGTCCTACAGTGCCCGCGCCGCAGGGCATGCACCCAGCCAGGAACCGTTGCCGGTGCAGTATGCCGATTACGCGCTGTGGCAGCGCCGGTTCCTCGGCGCGGAGTCCGACCCCGAGTCGTTGATGGCCAAGCAGCTCGCCTATTGGGTCGAGACACTGTCCGGCAGCCCCGAGGTTCTGACGCTGCCGACCGACCGCCCGCGTCCCGCGGTGGCTTCCCTGCGCGGCGACAGCGTGACGTTCGAGATCGACGCCTCGGTTCATGCCCGCCTCGCTACTGTTGCCGCCGAACATAATTCGAGCTCGTTCATGATCGTGCACGCGGCTCTTGCCGTACTGCTGGCCCGACTCTCGGATACCGAGGACATCTCGGTCGGAACGCCGATCTCGGGCCGAGGAGACGCCGCACTCGACGAACTCGTCGGCATGTTCGTCAACACCCTCGTTCTGCGCACTCAGGTTCCCGGCTCGATGCGGTTCGAGGACCTGCTCTCGGACGTTCGCTCCGTGGACCTGGCCGCGTTCACGCATTCGGATGTCCCGTTCGAGCGGGTGGTGGACGCGGTCGATCCCGCGAGGTCGACTGCCCATGCGCCGTTGTTCCAGGTGATGCTCGAGTTCCAGCAGACCGACCGACCGACCGTGACGTTGCCCGGACTGTCGATCGAGAGCATCGAGCTACCCAACGACATTTCCAACTTCGATCTGCAGTTGACGATCTCGGAGGAATTCGACGCGTCCGGCGCACCGGTCGGCATCGAAGCCGGATTCCGTTACGCCACAGAACTGTTCGACGCGGATACCGTCCGAGTTCTCGCCGATCGCCTGGTACGAATCCTCGACGCCGTGACCGCCGTGCCGTCCATCCGAGTCGGTGACATCGAGATCTTGTCTGCCAACGAGTACGACTCGCTGGCTCCGGTTCGTGGGCCGCGGTCTGTGGCGGGTGTGGTGTTGCCGGAGTTGTTGGCTGGTGCTGTGGGTGTTGCTGGTGTCGGTGGTGTTGCGGTGGTGTCGGGGTCGCGGTCTGTTTCGTATGGTGAGTTGGATGCGGCGTCGTCGCGGTTGGCGCGGATGTTGATGTCGTGTGGGGTGGGTCCGGGGTCGTTCGTGGCGTTGGCGTTGTCGCGGTCGGTGGAGTCCGTGGTGGCGGTGTGGGCGGTGGCGAAGGCCGGTGGTGCGTTCTTGCCGGTGGATCCGAAGTATCCGGTGGATCGGATCGAGCACATGTTGGTCGATTCGGGTGCTGTGGTGGGTGTGACGTTGGGTGCCGATGTGGGTGTGTTGTCGGGTGTGGGTGGGGTGTCGTGGGTGGTGCTCGATGATGCCGATGTGGTGGCGGATCTGGCGTTTCGGTCGTCTGCTCCGGTGTTGGATGCCGAGCGTTCGGGTGTGTTGCGGCTCGATGATGCGGCGTATCTGATCTATACGTCGGGTTCGACGGGTGTGCCCAAGGGTGTGGTGGTCACTCATCGTGGTGTGGGGAACTTGGCTGCCGAGGAGCGGGTTCGGTTCGGTGTGGGTCCGTCGTCGCGGGTGTTGGCGTTTGCGTCGCCGAGTTTCGATGCCTCGATTCTCGAGTTCGTGTTGGCGTTCTCGGGTGGGGCGACGATGGTGATTGCTCCGCCGTTGGTGTTCGGTGGGGTGGAGTTGGCGTCGTTGTTGGCGCAGGAGCGGGTCTCTCATGCGTTCGTCACGCCTGCGGCGTTGGCGTCGGTGGATCCGGTGGGGTTGGAGTCGGTCGAGGTGGTGGTGACCGGTGGTGATGTGTGTGCGCCGGAGTTGGTGGCGCGGTGGGCGCCGGGTCGGCGGATGTTCAATGCGTACGGTCCGACGGAGGCGACGATTTTCTCGTCGATCTCGTCGGCGTTGGTGGTGGGGGAGTCGGTCGATATCGGTTCGCCGACGATCGGTTTCGCGGAGGTGGTGTTGGATTCGCGGTTGAATCCGGTGCCGGTGGGTGTGGTGGGTGAGTTGTATCTGGCGGGTCCGGCGTTGGCTCGTGGGTATCACGCGCGGTTGGGTTTGACGGCGGAGCGGTTCGTGGCCAATCCGTTCGGTGGTGCGGGTTCGCGGATGTATCGCACCGGTGATGTGGTGCGGTGGAATGCTTCGGGTGCGTTGGAGTATGTGGGGCGTAGCGATTTCCAGGTGAAGGTGCGTGGTTTCCGGATCGAGTTGGGTGAGATCGATTCGGTGTTGGCTGCGGTGCCGGGTGTCGATTTCGTGGTCACCATCGGTCGTGAGAGTGCTGCTGGGGCAACGGTGTTGGTGTCGTATGTGTTGCCGGTGGCCGGTGCCGGGGTCGAGGCGGATGCGTTGCGCGAGCATGCCGGTTCGGTGTTGCCTGCGCATATGGTGCCCTCGGCGTTCGTGATGCTCGAGTCCATTCCTCTCACTCCCGCAGGCAAACTGGACCGAAACGCACTCCCCGAACCGGACTGGTCCGCTCAGGTCACGGCCGGTCGCGATGCGGACAACGCGGTCGAGAAGACGTTGGCCGGATTGTTCGCCGAGGTTCTTCGACTGGACCGCGTCGGCGTCGACGATTCGTTCTTCGCTCTCGGCGGCGACAGCATCATGTCGATTCAGCTGGTCTCGCGTGCCAAGGCAGCCGGATTGTCTCTGTCGCCACGAGATGTGTTCGAGCACAAGACCGTTGCGGCACTGGCCGAGGTGGTCGCGTCCGGAGACGGCACTGCACCTCTCGTACTGGAGGAATTGCCAGGTGGCGGTGTCGGTGACGTACCGCTGACTCCGATCGTCGCCTGGATGCTCGATCGGACGGCTGTCCTCGACAAGCACACGCAGACGGCGGTTCTCACCCTCCCGGTCGATATCGAGCTGGATGTGCTCGAGGCAACCGTGCAAACGGTCCTCGATCACCACGACATGCTCCGCGGCGTTCTGCACCGGGGTGAGCACCCCACGATGGAGGTGCTTCCCGCCGGATCGATCGCGGCGAACTCGGTCGTGCACCGCGTGGCGTCGACGACCGTTCGGGGAGAAGGGTTCTCGGAGCAGGCCACGGCCGAGGCAGAAGCAGCAGTCGGCCGGTTGGCACCCGATTCCGGTGTGATGATCCAGATGGTGTGGTTCGACGCCGGCTCCGAGGGGAGCCGTCTGCTCGTCGTCGCCCACCACTTGGTCATCGACGGCGTGTCCTGGCGAATCCTGGTTCCGGACCTCGCGTCGGCATGGGCCCAGATCATCGGCGGGAACACTCCTGAGCTGGCTCCGGTCGGCACTTCCATGCGTCGGTGGTCGCACGGGTTGCGTGAGGTCACCGCCACCCGCGGCGACGAGCTGGCGATCTGGCGCGACGTTCTGGCACAACCGGATCCGCTCATCGGATCACGCGCGCTCGATCGCGAGATCGACGTGTACCGGACGGTGGACAAGATCGAGATGACGTTGTCCACCGACGTCACCGAGGGGCTACTGACAGCACTGCCCGATGCGTTCCACGGCAGCGTCAACGACGGTCTGCTCGCCGCGCTCGCGCTCGCCACGGCGGTGTGGCGACGTGGTCGGGGAGTGACCGTGGACGACGCTCTCATCTCGCTGGAGGGTCACGGCCGCGAGGACCACGTGGTACCCGGTGCCGATCTGGGCCGGACCATCGGTTGGTTCACCACGATCTACCCGCTCAGGCTCACCCTCGCCGGTCTGGACCTGGACGACGCACTCGCCGGCGGTGCCGACGCAGCACGACTGATCAAGTCGGTCAAGGAGCAGTTGCTGGCGGTCCCCGATCACGGCATCGGTTACGGCATGCTCCGCTACCTGGACGAGGACGGCGCCGCTGCTCTGCGCGACTTCCCGGCTCCCCAGGTCAGTTTCAACTATCTCGGGCGCTACAGCACCGACGTTCCGGACGAGCTGCGTGGACACGGCTGGCTGCCGGTCGACGACTCCGGTGTCGGCGATTCGCAGGACGCCGATCTACCGGTAGCAGCAGTGCTCGACATCAATGCCGTCACCACCGCGACGCCGACCGGCCCGCGCCTCGAGGCGACGTTCGCTTTCCCCACCGGGGTGCTCGCCGCCGCTGAGGTCACCGGACTGGCGGAGTTGTGGCGTCAGGCCCTCACCGCGCTGACACAGCTCGCCCAGCGACCGGGGGCCGGTGGCTTCACGCCGTCCGACCTCGATCTGGTGCGGCTCGATCAGAGTTCCATCGACCACCTCGAACGGGTCTATCCCACGCTGGACGACATCTGGTCCATGACGCCCCTGCAGGCCGGATTGCTGTTCCACGCCGAGCTGTCGGATCAGTCCGTCGACGCCTACATCGTCCAACTCGTGTTGGAGCTGCGCGGAAGCGTCGACGAGGCACGGTTCCGACGTGCTGCTCGAGCGCTCCTGCGGAGACACGCGAACCTGCGGACTGCCTTCGTTCACAACGACGACGGCGAGTCCATACAGATCGTTCACCACGACGTGGACGCTCCCTGGTCGTCGATCGACCTGACCGGACTGGACGCCGACGATCGAGCCGTCGAGCTCGATCGCATCGAACACGACGACCGCGCCACCAGATTCAACATGGCGCAGGCACCTCTGTTGCGCTTCATGCTGATCACGGTGGTGCCCGGCGAGTGGCGTCTGGTGATGACCAACCACCACATCCTGCTCGACGGTTGGTCCACACCGTTGCTGCTCAAGGACCTGCTGACGCTCTACGTGGTCGACGGCGACGACACCGTGCTCCCGCGGGTTCCCGCCTATCGCGACTACCTGTCGTGGCTGGCCAAGCGTGACCGTTCGTCGGCACTGGCCGCGTGGACCGACGCGCTCGTAGGCTTGTCCGAGCCGACCCTGTTGACGCCGGTCGAGAGCCGGCGCCAGGAGTCGACGTTGGCGGGCCGGTCGCTGGTCTCGCTCGATGTGGAGCAGACGGACCGGCTGCGCAGCGTCGCTCGTGCACGTGGCGTGACGATGAACTCCATGGTGCAGGCGTCGTGGGCCCTCGTGCTCGGCACTCTGACCGGACGCTCCGACGTCGTGTTCGGTGCCACCGTGTCCGGACGCCCGCCGGAGGTCTCCGACATCGAGGCCATGGTCGGTCTGTTCATCAACACTCTGCCGGTGCGGATCGTGCTCGATCCGTCGGAGACACTCGGCGAGTACCTCGAGCGGGTGCAGGCCGAACAGGCCGCTCTGCTCGATCACCACTACCTCGGCCTCACCGACATCCAGCGTGCGGTGGGACCGGCCGTCGCCTTCGACACCCTGACGGTGTTCGAGTCCTACCCGATGGACCGCGCGGGATTGTCGGCCGAGACCGACCTCGCCGGGATGCGGGTGCACGACGTGCACGACGGAAGCGACACAGCGCAGTATCCGCTGACCTTGGTCGCCATGGTCGACGACCGGCTGCACATCGAGGCGAAGTACTTGCCGGAGTTGTTCGAGCACAGCGTCGTCGAGGCGACGGTCGACAGAATCGTGCGGGTCCTCGACGCCATTGCCACCGACACCGGTCGACTCGTGGGGTCCCTGTCGTTGCTGTCCGACGACGAACTGGTCCGCTTGGCACCGGTCCAGGGGCCGGCTGCCGAAGCAGTTCGACTGCTCCCGGACATCCTCACCGCCGCTGCTGCGGGCAACCTGCACGGCACCGCTCTGTGGAATGACGGGCGCACGGTCGACTACGCCGAGCTCGACGCGCAGTCCTCGGCTCTCGCCCGAACGCTGATCGCTCGCGGTGCCGGTCCGGAAACCGTTGTCGCACTGGCTGTGCCACGTTCCATCGAATCGGTACTCGGAATCTGGGCGATCGCGAAGACCGGCGCGGCATTCCTGCCGATCGATCCGAACTACCCGCGCGATCGCGTCGAGCACATGCTCGTCGATTCGAACGCCTCGCTCGGCCTGACCGTGTCCGCGCACACATCCGCGGTCGAGGGTCTGGGATCCGCCCGGTGGACCGTTCTCGATCACGACGACACGCGCGCCGACATCGCCGGTCACTCGACCGCGCCGGTTCTCGACGGTGACCGTATCCGCCCGATTCACATCGATCAGGTCGCGTACCTGATCTACAC
Organism: Rhodococcus sp. 05-339-2; assembly: GCF_002258965.1. NCBI lineage: Bacteria > Bacillati > Actinomycetota > Actinomycetes > Mycobacteriales > Nocardiaceae > Rhodococcus > Rhodococcus sp. 05-339-2. The sequence goes on along the minus strand of NZ_NOYW01000018.1, from coordinate 166,942 downwards.
CTCCGGCTCGACCGGTGTGCCCAAGGGCGTCACCGTCACTCACCGGGGGTTGGCGAACCTGGCGGAGGAGGAGCGCACTCGTTTCGAGGTGACCCCGGACGCTCGGGTTCTGGCGTTCGCGTCTCCGAGCTTCGATGCCTCGATTCTCGAACTGCTGATGGTGCTCTGCGGTGCCGCGACGATGGTCATCGCGCCGACGTCGGTCTACGGTGGAGCCGAGTTGGCTCAGCTGCTCGCCGCGCAGCAGGTGACGCATGCGTTCGTCACCCCAGCCGCGCTTGCATCGGTGGATCCGGAGGGCCTGACGGAGCTGCGAGTCGTCGCGACCGGTGGCGACGTCTGTCCTCCGGAACTCGTTGCCCGCTGGGCACCGGGCCGCCGGATGTTCAACGCGTACGGTCCGACCGAAGCGACCATCTTCTCGTCCGTCAGCGATCAGCTGCATATCGATTCGACGATCGACATCGGTTCGCCGACAATCGGGTTCAGCGAGGTCGTCCTCGACTCGCGACTGCACCCGGTACCCGTCGGTGTTGCGGGTGAGCTCTATCTCGCCGGTCCGGCGCTCGCCAGGGGTTACCACTGCCGATTCGGCCTGACGGCCGAGCGTTTCGTGGCGAATCCCTTCGGCGAGCCGGGTGCGCGGATGTACCGCACCGGCGATGTCGTCCGGTGGACCGAGTCGGGAACGCTCGAATACGTCGGGCGCAGCGACTTCCAGGTCAAGGTGCGCGGTTTCCGCATCGAACTGGGCGAGATCGACGCCGTCCTGACCGATGATCCTTCCGTCGAGTTCGCGACCACCGTCGGTGTCGACGGTCCGGCCGGTAACACCATTCTCGTCGCCTACGTCCTTCCGCGGTCCGGCGAGCAGATCGATGCGGTGTCTCTGCGCAGTCATGTGTCGAATTCGCTACCGACCCACATGATCCCGACGGCCTTCGTCGCCCTGGAATCGATTCCGCTGACACCGGCCGGCAAGCTGGACCGCAACGCCCTGCCCGCACCCGATCTTCATCTCGGGGACGATTCGCGTGCACCGCGCAACGACACCGAGCAGGTCATTGCCGACATCTTCGGCGAGGTACTGGGGATCGACGGCGGTGTCGGAATCGATTCGAGCTTCTTCGACCTCGGTGGGGACTCGCTCAGCGCCACCAGACTCACCGCCCGGGTCAATGCCGCCCTGGACACCACGATCAGCGTGCGTGCACTGTTCGAGGCTCCCACCGTCGAGTCGCTTGCGGTGCGCGTACACAGCGATCCGACCGGCACCGAGCGCCGTCCCGCACTCGTGGCCAAGCCGCGACCTGATTCGATTCCGTTGTCGCTCGCGCAGCAACGGATGTGGTTCATCAACCAATTCGACGTCGACTCTGCGGCCTACAACATCCCGCTTGCGGTCCGGCTGACGGGTCGACTCGACATCGACGCGATGAGTGCGGCGGTCGGGGACGTTCTCGAACGGCACGAGTCGCTGCGCACGGTGTTCCCGAGCCACGGTGAGCGCCCCGAGCAGAAGATCCTCGATGCGCAGACGGTGAGAACCGATCTCGCCGTCGTCGATCTGGACGCCGACGAGATCGTTTCGGCCATCTCTGCCTCTGCCGCAACAGGTTTCGACGTCACGACCGATCTACCGTTCCGCGCGGTGCTGTACCGGGTTGCAGCGGACGAATTCGTGCTGTCGATCGTTGTGCACCACATCGCCGCCGACGGTGCCTCCATGGCACCCTTGGCGCGAGATGTCATGGTCGCCTACGGTTCTCGCGTAGCGACCGGCGCTCCGATGTGGGCACCACTCGACGTTCAGTACGCGGACTTCGCGATCTGGCAACGCACCGTCCTCGGCGACGAGGCCGATCCCGCGTCCCTCGCCGCGCAGCAGTTGGATTTCTGGAAGACCGCTCTCGCGGATCTTCCCGACGTACTGCCGTTGCCGCTCGATCACCCGAGGCCCACTCGGCAGTCCATGCGCGGCAACAGTGTTCGGTTCGAGATCGACCGAGCAACCCATTCGGCACTGGTCGAGTCGGCGCGCGCCAACGAGGCGACCGTCTTCATGGCCGTGCACGCGGCATGGTCGATTCTGATGGCACGCATCAGCGGCACCGAGGACATCGCCGTCGGAACGCCGATCGCCGGTCGAGGCGAGGCCGCGCTCGACGATCTGATCGGCATGTTCGTCGGCACGCTGGTTCTGCGTACCCAGGTGACGCCTGGGCTCTCGTTCAACGATCTGCTCCGTGCCACCCGCACAGCAGATCTGGCGGCGTTCGACAACACCGATGTCCCATTCGAGCGACTGGTCGACGTTCTCGATCCCGCGCGTTCGACGGACCGTTCGCCGCTGTTCCAGGTGCTGGTCGAATTCCAGAACAACACCTCGGCCGCGCTCGAACTACCGGAGCTCACGGTCGAGGCCGTCGACATCGACGCGCACGTCGCGAAGTTCGATCTGCAGCTGACCGTCGCCGAGCAGTACGACGAGTCCGGTGCGCCGGCCGGGATGACCGCCGCGATCACCTACGCGGTCGATCTGTTCGAGGAATCGTCCGTCCGGGAGTTCTCGGCACGATTCGGTGCTGTGCTCGCCTCGGTGACGACGGATCCCGAGCGCGCAATCGGCGACATCGACCTCTTGCTCCCGGGCGAGCTCGATGCCATGACGGGCGAGTGGAACCACGCAGGTCTCGTGGCATCCGACGCGACGTTGGCCGATCGATTCGCCACCGCAGCAGCGCGATTCCCCGACTCGCGTGCGGTCGTCTTCGGCGATCACGTGCTGACCTACGCCGAGTTGGACGACCGGTCGAGCCGACTCGCGCGGCTTCTGGTCCAGCGCGGTGTGACGTCGGAATCGCTCGTGGCGGTCGCGATGCCGCGCAACGAGCAGCTGATCGTCGCTCTGCTCGCGGTGATCAAGTCCGGTGGAGGCTACCTTCCGATCGACGTGTCCTACCCAGCGGATCGGCTCGCGTTCATGCTCGAGGACGCCTCGCCCGTCTGTGTGATCTCCACGGTTGCCGACAGTGCGGCAGTGCCCGCCTCGGATCTCGATGTCCTCGAGATCGATTCGCCCGAGCTGATCGCCGAACTGGACGTCATGTCGGGTGCCCCGCTGACCGATGCGGACCGCTCGGGTGGCACCAGCGCCGATTCGATCGCGTATGTCATCTACACCTCGGGCAGTACCGGTCGCCCCAAGGGCGTGCAGATCGCGCACCGCAACGTGGCGACGCTGTTCGCGAACACAGCCGATCTCTTCGATTTCGACGATCGCGACGTCTGGACGATGTTCCACTCGTATGCGTTCGACTTCTCGGTATGGGAGTTGTGGGGACCGCTGCTGCACGGCGGAACGCTCGTCGTCGTCGACTACTACACCGCGCGCTCCCCGGAGCTGTTCCGCGAGTTGCTGGTACGCGAGAAGGTCACGGTTCTCAACCAGACACCGACGGCGTTCTACCAGTTCGCGGAAGCGGATCGAGTTGCGACCGGAAACCTCGCCGGAACCGCGGACTCCGATCTGTCGCTGCGGTACGTGATCTTCGGCGGAGAGGCACTCGATCTCGGTCAGTTGGCTCGCTGGTACGCCCGGCACGACGAATCCGCTCCGACTCTGGTCAACATGTACGGCATCACCGAGACGACCGTCCACGTGAGTCATCTGGCCCTGACCGAACAGTTCGCCGCCTCGGCCTCGGCCAGCGTCATCGGTCAGGCGATTCCCGCGCTGCACGTCGCGGTTCTCGACACCCGTCTCAATCCGGTGCCGCCGGGTGTGACCGGTGAAATGTACGTCTCGGGGGCACAGCTGTCTCGCGGTTACCTCGGCCGGGCCGGACTGTCGGCCACCCGTTTCGTCGCCGATCCGTCCGGAGACCCCGGTGCCCGGATGTACCGCACCGGCGACACCGCGCGATGGAATCGCGACGGTGCACTGGAATACCTGGGCCGCAGTGACATGCAGGTGCAGTTGCACGGCTTCCGCATCGAGCTCGGCGAGATCGAGAGTGCTCTGCTGGCGTACGACGGTGTCGCGGCCTCCGTGGTCTCGGTCCGTGACGACGGATCCGGCGATCGCCTGATCGGATATGTCGTCGCCGAGGCGGGTCGAACCCTCGACCACTCCGCCGTTCTGGATTTCGTCGGGCACTCGCTGACGTCCTACATGGTTCCGGCTGCGCTGATAGTGCTGGACGAGCTGCCGCTCACTGCCAACGGAAAGCTCGATCGCCGTGCACTGCCGGCTCCGGACTTCTCGGCCAACGTGACCGAAAGCCGTTTGCCTGCAACCGAAGTCGAGTCGATCCTTGCCGGATTGTTCGCCGACGTGCTCGGCCTCGACACCGTCGGCGTCGACGACTCGTTCTTCGCGCTCGGCGGCGACAGCATCATGTCCATCCAGCTGGTCTCACGTGCCAAGGCGGCCGGTCTGGTCCTGGCTCCGCGCGACATCTTCGAGCGCAAGACCGTTGCGGCGCTGGCCGAGGTCGTCGTTCTCGGGGGCGACGCCGTCGTGCTGGAAGAGCTCGACGGTGGGGGAGTCGGCTCGCTGCCTCTGACACCCGTCGTTCGCTGGATGCTTGACCGCAGCACCGACTTCGGCCGCTACACCCAGACCGCCCTGCTTCAGCTTCCGGTCGGCATCGAGACCGAGACGCTCGAGCGCACCGTCCAGGCCGTGCTCGATCGTCACGACATGCTCCGGTCGAGGCTGTACCAGGATGCCGACGGCATCTGGCACGAGGAAGTATCTCCGATCGGCACCGTGTCCGCCGCGTCGGTCATCCATGCGGTCTCGGTCGATTCCGTGGACGGTGCCGCATTCTCGTCCCGCGCCGCAACGGAGCTCGACGCCGCAGCAGATCGACTGGTCCCAGCCGACGGCGTCATGGTTCAGATGGTGTGGTTCCAGGGCCCGAACGGGTCCGGCCGACTGCTCGTCGTCGCGCATCACCTCGTGATCGACGGCGTGTCCTGGCGCATCCTCGTGCCGGATCTCGCAACGGCATGGAGCCAGATCATCGCCGGCGACGCGCCTGCGTTGGCACCGATCGGCACATCGATGCGGCGGTGGTCCACCGGTTTGGCCGAGGTCACGGCGAGCCGCGCCGACGAGATCGGGCTGTGGCAGCGCATTCTGAGCGGTGCCGACCCGACGATCGGTTCGCGACCACTCGACAAGAGCATCGACGTCGACGCCACCGTGCAGCGCATCCGCACATCACTTCCCGTCGAGGTGACCGAGCGCTTGCTGACCACGGTGCCGAACGTCTTCCGTGGCAGCGTCAACGACGGCCTCCTGGCCGGCTTGGCATTGGCACTGACCGCGTGGCGCCGTGAACGGGGAGCCGCTGTCAGCAGCGCCCTGATCACGCTCGAAGGCCACGGCCGTGAAGACGCCGTGGTTCCCGGAGCCGATCTCGGCAGAACCGTCGGCTGGTTCACCACGATCTTCCCCGTGCGACTCGACCTCGGTTCGGTGGACGTCGCCGACGCGTTGTCGGGTGGCGACTCCGCCGGTGCACTGATCAAGGCAGTCAAGGAACAGCTGCTCGAGATACCGGATCACGGAATCGGCTACGGCATGTTGCGGTACCTCGATTCCGCTGGCACCGAGGCGCTTTCCGACTTCGCCGCGCCTCAAGTCAGCTTCAACTACCTCGGACGATTCTCGACCGGCTCCACCGAAGGCATGGCCGACGTCGGCTGGATTCCCGTGGCCGACGCCGAGCTCGGCGACGCGCAGAATCCGGACATGCCCGTGCCGGCTGCGCTGGACATCAACGCCGTCACCACCTCGACGCCCGACGGTCCGCAGCTCGACGCCACCTTCGCGTTCCCGGCGGGCATCCTCGATTCTGACGAGGTCGATCGGTTGATCGAACTGTGGACGCAGGCGCTGACCGCGATCACCGAGCACGCCTCGGTGCAGGGTGCGGGAGGCTTGACCCCGTCCGACCTCGAGCTGGTGGACATCGATCAGCGCTCCATCGAGGTGCTCGAGCAGCAGTTCCCCGACCTCGACGACGTGTGGTCGCTGTCGCCGCTGCAGGCCGGCCTGCTGTTCCATGCGCGCCTCGCCGGCGAGGTCGGCAGTGACACTGCGGGCGTCGACGCCTACATGGTGCAGCTCGGTCTCGAGCTGCGTGGCGTCGTCGATGCCGAGCGGATGCACTCCGCCGTGAACAAGCTCGTCTCTCGCCATCCGAACTTGCGAGCAGCGTTCGTGCACAACAGCGCCGGCGAATCCCTGCAGATCGTGCAGAGTTCGGTGACGGTTCCCTGGGCCGAGGTCGATCTACGCGGTGAGGCCGACGTCGACTCCGCGCTCGAGGCCGTGCTCGCCGCCGATCGCGGTGTGCGGTTCGAGATGGACTCGGCGCCGCTGCTTCGATTCACGCTGATCACCCTCGCCGACGATCACTGGCGACTATTGCTGACCAACCACCACATCCTGCTCGACGGTTGGTCGACGCCTCTGGTCGTCAAGGAACTGATCACGCTCTACGTCACCGAGTCCGACGATTCGATGCTGCCGCGTGTGCCCGCGTACCGGGACTACCTCGCGTGGATGCGGCAACGCGACGTCGCCATCTCCACGGCGCAGTGGGTCAGCGCGATGGCGGGTGTCGAGGAGCCGACACTGCTGGTCACCGGTGATCGGGGCCGACAGTTGTCCACCGTCTCGAGCGAGACGGAAAGGTCGTTGTCGATCGAGACCACAGCGGCACTGCGTGATTTCGCAGCGCGCCGCGGTTCGACTCTGAACACCCTCGTTCAGACCGCGTGGGGCATCGTGCTCGCCACTCTGACCGGACGCGAAGACGTCGTCTTCGGTGCCACGGTGTCGGGTCGGCCGCCCGAGGTCCCTGGCATCGAAGGCATGATCGGGCTGTTCATCAACACACTGCCCGTTCGGGTCACGCTCGATCGGGCCGAGACTCTGGGTGCTCTGGTCGATCGCGTGCAGGCCGAACAGGCAGCACTGCTCGACCACCACTACCTCGGTCTGACCGACATCCAGCGCGCAGCCGGTGCCGGCGTCGCATTCGACACGCTCACCGTGTTCGAGTCGTACCCGGTCGATCGCGCCGGAGCCTCTGCGGCAACGGATTTCGCTGGCATGCAGGTGACCGACATCCTCGGAACCGATGCCGCGCACTACCCGCTCACCCTGGTGTCGTCGGTGGACGAGCGCTTGAACCTCAAGGCCAAGTACCTGCCCGAACTGTTCGAGATCGAGGACGTGCACGCGATCGTCGATCGGGTCGAGCGGGTACTCGATGCGGTACTGGCCGACGAGCAACAGCCGCTGGCTCGGCTCAGTCTGCTCGCCGATGCCGAACTCGGTTCGCTGGCACCGGTATTCGGACTCGAAGGCCGATCGACTCGGTTGCTGCCGGAGATCTTCTCCGACGCAGCTGCCGTCGACCCGGATGCCGTCGCGGTGCGCAGCGTCGACGGCGAGCTGACGTACCGCGAGCTGGATCGACAGTCGAACCGTCTCGCCCGCATTCTGCTCGGTCACGGTGTGCGTACCGAAACGTTCGTGGCGCTCGGAATCGCACGATCCATCGAGTCGGTGCTGACCGTCTGGGCCGTCGCCAAGTCCGGTGCCGCGTTCGTGCCGGTCGATCCGAACTACCCGGCCGATCGCATCGAGCACATGCTGGCCGACTCCGGAGCGTCTTTCGGTGTCACCACCCGCAGTCACCTCGACGATCTGCCGTCGACCGTGCCGTGGATCGTTCTGGACGACCTCGCCACCGATGGGCCGAACGCGGTGAGCGACGAGCCCATCGCCGACGACGAACGCCACGGTCGCGTCACCCTCTCGAGTGCCGCGTACACCATCTACACATCGGGTTCGACGGGTGTTCCGAAGGGGGTCGTGGTCACCCACTCCGGCCTCGACAACTTCGCTACCGAGCAACGCGAGCGCTATCGAGTCACGAAGGACTCACGCACGCTCCATGTTTCGTCGCCCAGCTTCGATGCGTCCGTGCTCGAGTACCTGCTCGCGTTCGGCGTCGGAGCCACGATGGTGATCGTTCCGCCCACCGTGTACGGCGGAGCCGAGCTGGCATCGTTGCTGGCCGAGGAATCGGTCACTCACGGCTTCATCACCCCGTCCGCCCTCGCCTCTGTCGATCCCGCAGGGCTCGACACGTTCGCCGACGTGGTCGTCGGCGGCGAGGCGGTCCCGGCCGAGTTGGTCACCAAGTGGGCTCCGGGCCGCAACCTGTTCAACGGATACGGACCGACCGAGGCCACGATCATGTCCAACATCAGTGCACCGATGGTGGCCGGCGAGCCGGTCTCGATCGGCGGACCGGTACGGGGCGTGTACGAGGTGGTCCTGGACTCGCGACTGCAGCCGGTTCCCATCGGGGTTGTGGGTGAGCTGTATCTCGCGGGCGTCGGATTGGCCCGCGGCTACCACGATCGGATGGGGTTGACGGCCGAACGATTCGTCGCCGATCCGTTCGGTGCTCCCGGTGCGCGCATGTACCGCACCGGAGACGTGGTGCGCTGGTCGCCGGATCTGACCATCGAGTACGTCGGTCGCAGCGACTCCCAGGTCAAGGTCCGTGGATTCCGCATCGAACTCGGTGAGATCGACGCAGCGCTCTCTGCTCATCCGGCGGTCGACTTCGCGGCGACATTCGGAACTCCCGGGCCGACCGGTGCCACCGTTCTCGTGGCCTACGTTCGCCTGACGGGGGACGACCCCGCCGAGACGGTCGATACCTTCGACACGGCCGTTCTGCGCGATCATCTCGCCACCGCTCTGCCGTCGCACATGGTTCCGAGCGCCATCGTCGTGCTCGAGTCGATTCCGCTCACACCGGTGGGCAAGCTCGACCGCGCAGCACTTCCGGTACCGGAGTTCGGCACGGCCACGTCGTACCGCGAGCCGAGCACGCCTGCCGAGCTGACGGTCGCGGCGGTCTTCGCCGAGATCCTCGAGGTGGGTCGAGTCGGTGCGGACGACGGCTTCTTCGAGCTCGGTGGCGACTCTCTCAGCGCAACGCGAGTGATCGCTCGCGTCAATGCCGAATTCGGTACATCGATCGGGGTCCGCACGATCTTCGAGACCCCGACGGTGTCGGGTCTGGCGAGCGCAGTCGGCTCGGCCGACCCGCGTACGCAGCGGCCGGCCCTCGTTGCGGCGACGCGTCCGGAGCACATTCCGCTCTCGCTCGCACAGCAGCGGATGTGGTTCATCAACCAGTTCGACACCTCGTCGGCGGCGTACAACGTGCCGTTGGTCGTCAAACTGACCGGACGGCTCGACACCGCTGCGCTGGCCGACGCGGTGGTCGATGTTCTGGGGCGCCACGAGTCCCTGCGCACGACCTTCCCCGACGGCCCCGAGTTCCCGGTGCAGCTCGTGCACCCGGCTGCCGAGGTCGCGCCCGCGGTCGAATCCGAACGGATCGATGCCGCTGTTCTCACCGATCGCGTGGCTCTGTTGGCCGGTCGAGGATTCGACGTGACCACCGAGATCCCGGTGCACGTCGAGCTGTTCGAGGTGCTCGACGCCGACAACGACGCGTCGGAGGATCCCGTCTTCGTACTCGCCATGGTGGTGCACCACATCGCCGCCGACGGCGCGTCGATGGCACCTCTCGCTCGCGACGTCGTGCTCGCCTATTCGGCGCGCAGTGCCGGTCACGCACCGAGCTGGCAGCCGCTGCCCGTCCAGTACGCCGACTACACGATCTGGCAGCGTTCGCTGCTGGGTGACGAGCAGGACGCGTCGAGTGTGGCTGCGGCTCAGCTCGAGCACTGGTCCACCGCGCTCGCGGGTCTTCCCGATCTGTTGCCGTTGCCGACGGACCGACCGAGGCCGACCACTCAGGACTTCCGCGGCGGTCGAGTCCGCTTCACCGTCGATGCCGACATCCATCGCGCCCTCGTCGCCATCACGCGCGAACAGAACGTCAGCATGTTCATGGTTCTGCACGCCGCGTTCGCGGTCGTTCTGGCACGACTGAGCGGCACCGACGACATCGCGATCACCACCCCGGTGGCCGGGCGCGGTGACGCGGCGCTCGACGACCTCGTGGGCATGTTCGTCAACACGCTCGTGCTGCGCAGCCGAGTGGACGAGTCCGCGACGTTCGACGATCTGCTGAACCAGGTCAAGACACACGACCTGGACGCATTCGATCACACCGAAATGCCCTTCGAGAGAATCGTCGAGGTTCTCAATCCCACGCGTTCGACGGCTTACGCTCCGCTGTCACAGGTCGCGCTGTCGTTCCAGAACAACGAGAAGGCCTCGCTCGAGCTGCCGAACCTCCGCGTCGAAGGCTTCGATTTCGACGTTCCGGTGGCCAAGCAGGATCTGCAATTGCTGCTGTCCGAGACCTTCGACGACCAGGGGCGTCCGTCCGGCTTCGAGGCCGCATTCGACTACGCCACATCGCTGTTCGACGCATCCAGCGTCGAGGCCATCGCGGCGCGACTGATCCGAGTTCTCGATGCCGTCGGACGCGACCGACACACGGTGGTCGGAGACATCGAACTTCTGGGTACCGACGAGCAGCGCACGTTGGTGCCTGCGCGAGGAAACGCCGACGCGGCAGTTCGGACGTGGCCGGAGTTGCTCGCGGCGGCGGTCGCGCTCGATCCGTACGCAGTGGCCGTGACCTACCGAGGCATCAGCCTGTCCTACGCCGATCTCGACAGCTGGTCCAACCGGATCGCTCGGATGCTGATCGACTACGGGGTCGGTCCCGAAACGTTCGTCGCGTTGGCGCTGCCTCGATCGATCGAGTCGGTGCTGTCGGTGTGGGCTGTGGCGAAGACCGGTGCCGCGTTCCTGCCTGTCGATCCGAACTACCCGGCGGACCGAATCGCGCACATGCTCGAAGATTCCCATGCCGCAATGGGTCTGACCGACATCGACAACAGGGCTTCGCTGCCCGACACGGTCCCGTGGCTGGTTCTGGACGATCCGGAAACCTCCGCGGAGCTCTCTCGCTACCCGGCGGACGCGGTGACCGATGCCGATCGCACGGCCACCCTGCACATCGACCACCCGGCCTACCTGATCTACACCTCGGGCTCGACCGGTCGGCCGAAGGGCGTTGCGGTACGGCACCGTGGCCTGGCCAACCTCCAGGCCGAGGTGATCGAGCGATTCCGCCCCACTCGGGATTCGCGTGTTTCGCACATCGCGTCGCCGAGTTTCGACGCATCGATCTACGAGCTGACGATGGCGTTCGGCGTCGGTGCCACCGTCGTCATCGTGCCGCCGGGAGTCTTCGGCGGCGGCGACTTGGCCGACCTGCTCGAATCCGAGCACGTCACGCATGCGTTCCTGACGCCGGCGGCGCTGTCGTCGATCGACGAGACACGTCTGGGCACCGTTCGGGTCCTCGCGGTCGGAGGCGAGGCCTGCACTCCCGAGTTGGTGGCGAAATGGGCACCGGGCCGCAAGATGTTCAACGGCTACGGTCCGACCGAAACCACCATTCAGGCAAGTGTCGGTGGACCTTTGGTGCCCGGTGGCACGGTGGACGTTGGCAGGCCAGGAACCGGATTCCGGTTCCTGGTGCTCGACGCACGACTTCGACCGGTCCCGGCCGGAGTGTCGGGCGAGCTCTACATCGCCGGTCCAGGCACCGCCCGCGGATACCTCGGTCGTTTCGGACTGACATCCGAGCGTTTCGTCGCCGATCCCTTCGGCACTCCGGGCGATCGGATGTATCGAACGGGCGACGTCGTGCGCTGGGGCAGTGCCGGGGCCGTCGAGTTCGTCGGGCGCAGTGACTTCCAGGTCAAGGTGCGCGGTTTCCGTATCGAACTCGGCGAGATCGACTCCGCTCTCACCGAGCACGAACAGGTCGGATTCGCCGCCACGATCGGTCACACGGCTGCGTCCGGCGACACCGTCCTCGTGTCCTACGTTCTCGCGGCCGACGGCGAATCGGTCGACACCGAGGCACTTCGCGATCGCGTGGCCAAAGTGCTTCCGCGGCACATGGTTCCGTCGGCGATCATCGAGCTCGACGACATTCCGCTCACTCCGGTGGGCAAGCTCGATCGACGGGCGCTGCCGGTTCCCGAGCTGACCGTGTCGACAACTCCGTACCGGGCACCGGGCACCGATGTCGAAGCCGCGATCGCCGACGCGTTCGCTCAGGTTCTCGGGGTCGAACGGGTCGGCATGGACGACAACTTCTTCGAGTTGGGCGGAACGTCGCTGGTGGCCACGAAGATCGTGCCTGCCATCGAGAACGCCATCGGGGTTCGGGTGCCGCTGCAGGCACTGTTCGTCGATCCGACGCCGGCAGGGTTGGCCGCGCGGGTCGCCGCGGATGCCGACGCGGGAGGCGCCGACCTCGATTCTGTGTTCGGAGTCGTGATTCCGCTGCGCGGCAGCGGGTCCAAGGCCCCGTTGTTCTGTGTCCACCCGGGAATCGGACTGTCATGGGGATACGCCGGTCTCGTCTCACACCTGAGCGACGACCGTCCCGTGTACGGCCTGCAGCTGCCGAGCATCGTGGAAGGGTCGAGCTTCGGATCCATTCGCGATCTCGCCCACCGGTACGCCGACGAGATCCGCGCCGTCCAGCCAGTCGGTCCGTACCACCTTCTGGGGTGGTCGCTCGGCGGCTCGCTGGCTCATGCGATAGCGGTGGAACTGCGAAGCACCGGCAGCGACGTCGCCACCCTTGCTCTCCTCGACAGCTACGTGGACGGACACGACGGCGAACAGGCCGAGGGAGCGTTGAGCGTCGAGAATCTGCTCGCCGGATTGGGGCTCGACCTGTCGGCTCATGCATCGACAGAGCCACTGACCTACGAACGGGGGGTCGAACTGCTCGACGAGTCGTTGGGGCAGACGACCGGCGTCTCCGCCGATCACCTCCGTCGTATCAATGCGGGATTCGAGAACTCGACTCGAATGATGGCCGAGTTCATCCCGGACGTCTTCGACGGAGATGTTTTGTTCTTCTCGGCAACGAAGGGCGCGAGCGATGGAATTGTTCGATCCCCGCAGGAATGGCGGCCGTATGTCACAGGAGATATCGTCATCCACGATGTCGACGTTTTCCACAACGAGATGACCAATGCGGACGCTGCCAACGTGATCGGGCCTGTCGTCGATTCTCATCTCGGAAATACACCCGAATAACGATTGGTGTGTTCTTCACGTCGAAGAGCACATCTGCGAATACCATCGGCATTCGGCACGAATGCCGCCGAAGGCGAATAACCAACACCAGGGGACATAAGTGAAACTGATCAGAACAGCAACGGTAGCGGTGGCGTTGACCGCTGCGGTGGCCACCGGAGCGGGCCATGCTGTGGCAGACCCGTCGTCGGACACGGTGAACTACGAGACGTCGGTCAACCCCGACGGAACGGTCACCACCATCCTCGATGCCGGACTGTTCCGGGTCGACGCCACGAGCGAGACCGTGTCCGTCATCGACCAGGCCGGTGCCACGCTTGCATCTGTCCCGCTGGAGTACACCGTCAACGGCACCGTCTACTCGATCGCACCGCTGATCGGTGCCGAGGGTCGCGAACTGACGTTGACTCCGCAGACGGTTCCCGTCGCCGACGTCGCCGGTCCGCGGACCAAGCAGCAGGCGTTCGACAACATGGTCAACCAGCTCGCGATCGGCTGGAACAACGGTGGTGGTGTCGGCACGGCGATCGGCGCAGGCCTCGGTTTCGCCATCGGCTGTGTGTCGATCTTCCCGAACTTCATCTCCGGGTGCATCATCGGAACCGTCATCGGTACGGTCGCGGGCGCAGTCATCGGTACCAGCAACGGAAACCCGCAGGCTCAGCCTGCAGTGTTCGAGTACTTCACCACTCCGTAGGCACGTCGACCCCGAGTCGGGGAGTGTCGAACAGCGGGTAGGGCGTCAGTGCCCTACCCGCTGTTTTCGGTTCTTCCGGTCAGCGCGCGGCGCATCGACACAGCCTTGACCATGGTCTCCTCGAACTCCTCGTCGGGATCGGAGAGAGCGACGATCGCGCCGCCGACGCCGTACGTCACTTCGTGTTCGGTGGCCACGATCGTGCGAATGACGATCGAGAAATCCGCGGTGCCGGTGATCGAGAAGTAACCGATGGCACCCGAGTACACCCCCCGCGGTCCGTCTTCGAGCTTGTCGATGATCGCCATCGTGCGGATCTTCGGAGCTCCAGTCATCGATCCACCCGGAAACGCAGCGCGGATACAGTCCGCGGCCGACGCGTCGTCGCGCAGGCGACCACGAACCGTCGAGACCAATTGGTGTACGGGAGCATAGGTTTCGACATCGAACAGCTTCGGCACGTGCACCGACCCCGGCACGCAGACCTGGGCGAGGTCGTTGCGCACCAGGTCCACGATCATCAGGTTTTCGGCCTTGTCCTTCTCGTTCGCGACGAGATCGGCCTTCAGTGCGTTGTCTTCCTGAGCGGTGGCTCCGCGAGGACGAGTTCCCTTGATCGGCTTCGACTCGACTATGCGGTCGGCGTCGATGCGCAGGAAGCGTTCCGGAGACGCACTCAACACCGACAGCTCGGGGAACTTCAGCAGGGCGCTGTACGGAGTGGGGTTGATTTCGCGCATGTACGAGTAGGTGGCGGTCGCGTCGATGGAACCGGCCACGGTCGCCGTGTTGGTCAAACAGACCTCGTACGTCTCACCGGAACGAATCTCGGCAAGGCACTGGGAAATCAGATCGAGGTAGTGGGCCCGGTCGTGGCGTAGGCGGGGTTCGAGCGACCGATCGGCTCCGAGCAGGGGAGTGCCGGAGGCAGGCACACCCGGACGGTTGTCGGGGGCGACCTTTCGGGACAGACCATGCAGGGTATCGGTGACCGAGTCGAACCACGTCGCCAACACAGGATCCCCGGGGGTGGTCGCCAACCCCATCAGATAGAGGGTGCCTGCCTCGTGGTCGAACACCAACGCGCGGTCTGCGAAGACCATCGACGCGTCGGGAGTCGCAGAGGTGTGCACCAGTTGCCCACCGGTGTCGGCCTTGAGTTCGTAGCCCAGGTACCCCACGTAACCGAGACCGAAAGCGAACGGTAGGTCGTGCCGAGGGGGAGTGGCCCGCTCCCGTAAACGGTCGTCGATGTAGTCGAAGAACGTCGAGTGAATGCGCTCGGTCGTACCGTCTGAACCTTGCACGGTCACCGTGGTCTCGGCAACCGAATAGGTCACGTACTCCGCATGGGGACCCGAGCAGTCGCCCATGACGGTGAATCTGCAGTCGGGTTCGAGAGCCGCGCTGCCGTCCAGCCAGAAACTCTTCGAGCCGTCCGCGAAAAGAGCTTCGAAGACCTGCTCGGAGTCGAATGCTCCTTCCAGCGAACGTGTTTCGATGGTGAACATCGAATCCTGAGTACGCGCAGCACTCGATGCGCTCGATCGAGCCAACGTCAGATCGCGGAAATTGGCGAGTAGTTCGCGGCCGTATTCGGTGCTGATCGACTCGGGATGGAACTGAACTCCCCACATGGGCTTGCTGCGGTGACGAACGGCCATGACCAGTCCGTCGGGCGTCCACGCGACTTCCTCGAAGTCGGCAGGGGTACGGGTTACGACGAGTGAGTGATATCGCACCACCGAGTACGGCGACGGAATCCCTTCGAACAGATCCACACCCGTATGGGTGATGTCGGTGATCCTGCCGTGCATCGGCGCGGGCGCGAGATCCACACTGCCACCGAACAGATGACACAGACCCTGATGCCCGAGGCACACGCCGAGTATCGGTAGACCCGACTCGAGTATCACGCGGGCACTGATCCCGAAGTCCTGCTCGACATCCGGACGCCCGGGACCGGGCGAGATCACGACGTTGTCGTAGGCGTCGAAATTCAGCGACGTCCACTCGACGTCGTTCTTGACCACAGTGGGCGGTCGACCGTTCACCTCGGTCAGAAGGCTGTACAGGTTGTAGGTGAACGAATCGTAATTGTCCACCAGGAGCGTATGGATCGTCATCGGAGTGCTTCTACCGTTCACTGTCGAGGCCGGGCCCGGGCGTCGGAGAATCGATGATCGAATCCTCGACGCGACATGCCTCTGCAATCATCGATCGATACAGATCTTCGAGAAAATCGGGAGACAGTCCATTGGCCGACGCGAATTCTCGCGCTCGTTCGGTCACCAGTCCGACGCGGCCTGGTTGCATCATCGGAATGTCATGTTCACGTTTTACGTGTGCAACTCGTACACACACATCGATGCGGTCTCGAATTGCAGCGCGCAGAACCTCGTCGATTCCGTCCAACTCGCGCCTCAACTCCGCAAGCTTCTGCTCGCCGACTGCGCGATGACCTTCCGATTTCGCATCGGAGGCCGCCGTACGCAAGGCGTCGGTCGAGCGCTGATCAGAATCCTGGCTCACGTGTTGATGCCCCCTGGTTTATTCGACTCCGGTGCCTGCTGTTTATCGATATTGTCCGATAACTGTTACGGCAACCGTTCACGAATCGTCCACTTGTGTGACAACCGATACTCGATGATGTCACCTCGGACTCTGACACCGCCAGTCGATCGTATTGGAATCCTCGTTCGGTGGACAATTAATGCGACAAAGCACATCGAAACATTCAGCAGGTTCGAATAGCACAAAAAAACTGCACCGCCGGATTGTTTCCAATCAGGCGGTGCAGTGCGCGGGGACGGTCATGCGCCGCGGCGCTTCACCTTCAGCAGGTCCAAGCGTTCCTTGAGGAGTTCTTCGAGCTCGTCGACCGAGCGACGCTCGAGCAACATGTCCCAGTGGGTGCGGGGAGGCTTGACCTTCTTGGCCTCCGGCGCGGTGCCTTCGATCAGCGACCCTTCCAGGCCGTTGCGGCATGCCCAGGTTCCGGGAATCTCGGCATCGTCGGCGAACGGTACGTCGAACTCTTCGCCGTTGTCGCACCGGTAGCGCGCAACGCGGCGGGGTGCCAGGTCGTGATCACGGTCGGTCTCGTAACTGACCGCTCCCAGCCGACTACCTCGAAGTACACGATCTGCCATGGTGAAGTCCTCTCCATCGATAGTAGGTACGTGCGCCGAAGCCATCCGTCGACTTCGAACTACACCGTCTACCCACTGATCTACAACGTCGCCGCACGCCGGTTCGTTCCCGAGCCGATGGGTCCAGGCGCGGTCCGATCGGCGCAGCTTATCGGGCGATCTTACCTCGCGGCCGCAGTAGGCTGAACGACCATGTCCGTCAGAACCCGCCGCGACCAGACATGCACCTGGTGCGGACGCCCGGTCGCCGATTCCGGAACCGGCCGGAAGCGGCGGTACTGCCGTCAATCGTGCCGTCAACGCGCCTACGAGCAACGCAGCGCGACCAAGGGGACGTCGATTCCCGACGACGCTGTCGTGTTGACCGCCGAGGAGGTATCGGCTGCGGCCGACAGAGCGTTCGAAGTTCGGTGTGCTGCCGAGGACGTCAGCACTGCGGTGACGGAGGGTGCCGACGCCGCCGAATTGCACCGACTGTGCGTCGAACTGTTGGCCAAGGCGCACGATGCAGAACGGCTGCGCTGAGCTGGAGTTCCTCTCCAGTTCACGGACTACGTGGACAATGGTCGAAGCCCGCGCGACTGTGCGGGCGAGTACCACCTAGTGAGGAGCTCCATGGCGTTCTGGGATCAACTCAAGTCCAAGGCACAGGAATTGAACGGCCAGCTGCAGACGAAGACCAGCCAGTTCAAGAACAAGGAATTCGCCAACGGCAGCATGGCCATGTGCGCCCTGATCGCGGCGGCCGACGGCACCATCGATCCTGCCGAGCGCCAGAAGACGGCATCTCTCATCGCCGGTAACGAGGCACTGCGAGTGTTCGAGCCCGACGAACTTCGGCAGAAATTCGACTGGTACTGCGACAAGCTGCAGGGAGATTTCGATTTTGGGAAGGTCGAGGCGACAGCCACGATCGGCAAACTGAAATCGAAGCCCGACCAAGCACGAGCCGTCATCCAGATCGGCATCATCATCGGCGGCGCAGACGGCCATTTCGACGATCACGAGAAGGCCGCAGTGCGCAACGCGTGCTTCGCGGTCGGAATCGATCCGGCCGAGTTCGAGCTCTGAGAGTTCCCAGCCGAAGTATCACGTAGGAACGGCGGTCGACGAAGCAATCCGCTTCGTCGACCGCCGTTCCCGTCGAGCCTCGTGCGCTGTGAAATCGCGGTATTGCCGGGATACTGAGGACACTCCGACGGCATGTGCCGATGTCGAACGATCCGTTGGAGATCCGGTTGCAGCCCACCAGCAAAGGGACCGTGCATGACAGTTGCCGCGATCTACCTCGTCATCGCCTTCGGTTTGGGTGGACTTGCCATGGTGGTACGGCTGCCTCCACTGGTCGGATTTCTGGCTGCCGGTTTCGTCATCAATGCACTCGACGTCGGTGAGGTGCCCCAGCTCGAGCTGCTCGCTGATCTGGGTGTGACGCTGCTGTTGTTCGCAATCGGTCTCAAGCTCGACGTTCGTATTCTGCTGCGCCGGGAAGTGTGGCTGACCACCTCGGTGCATCTGGTGATCAGCGTCGTGGTCGGTACCACCGTTCTGTGGCTGGCTGCCGTGGCGGGGTTGGCCATGCTGTCCGGGCAGAGCCTGACGACGATCGCATTGCTCGCCTTCGCCATGTCGTTCTCGAGCACCGTCTTCGTGGTCAAGGTCCTCGAGGAGCGAGGGGAGTCACACGCCCTCTACGGACGGGTGGCGATCGGTGTCCTGGTGATGCAGGACATCGTCGCCGTGGTGTTCCTGACCGTCACCAGCGGCACGCTGCCCAGTCCCTGGGCGCTGATGCTGGTGCTGCTGTGGCCCGTCACTCGCATCCTCCGACGAGTATGGAGCGGACTGGGTCACGGTGAGATGCAATCCCTCTTCGGCATCGTGATGGCGCTGGTGCCCGGTTACGCGCTGTTCTCCGCACTGGGTCTCAAAGGAGACCTGGGTGCACTGATCATCGGTGTGCTGCTGGCGTCGCATCCGGCATCGTCCGAGCTGTCTCGATCGTTGTTCCACATCAAGGAACTGCTGCTGGTCGGCTTTTTCGTCTCGATCGGTCTGTCCGGTCTACCCGACCTGCCCAGTCTCGGCGTCGCACTGCTCATGGTGTTTCTGTTGCCGCTCAAGTCCGTGCTGTATCTCGCGCTGTTCGCCCTGATGAAGTTGCGATATCGAACAGCTCTCCTTGCCGGGTTGAGCCTGATGAACTATTCGGAATTCGGATTGATCGTCGTCTCGGTCGGAGTGACGACCGGCCTGCTGGCACCGGCATGGCTGGTCGAGATGTCGATAGCCGTGGCCCTGAGCTTCGTGGCGTCGGCGCTGGTCAACGGACGAGGGCACCTGATGGTCGAGAAGATTGCGACTCGTTTGCCCGAGCAGGACGAGAACAGTCTGCATCCGGAGGAACGTTCCGGTGACGCCGGCGATGCAGAGGTCGTCGTGATCGGGATGGGGCGTGTCGGGTTCGCGGCGTATCAGCGGCTGACCGACCACTACCGCCTCGGTGTGGTGGGTGTCGACTACGACGGGCCACGCATTCGCCGACTCGCCGACCAGGGCCTGCGAGTGATCGAAGGCGACGCGACCGACCTGGACTTCTGGAACCAACTACGCCACTCCGAGTCGGTTCGAATCGCGGTGCTGGCGATGCCGCGTCACGGTGCCAACGTCACTGCCCTCGCCTGTCTGCGCGAATCCGGGTTCAGTGGCACGGTCGCTGCTGTCGCGCGCTACGACGACGAAGTGCAGTGGGCCAGGGATCACGGTGTCGACATCGCCTTCAACGTCTACGCGGGAGCGGGCTTGGAGCTGGCGGACCAGGTTGGCCATGCGTCCCCGGTCCAGGGCAACGACGCTCTCGCCGACGATCGTGGTACACCCGCCGTCGACGGCGTCACCCGACCGGTGACCGAACCGGCAACACACAAGGAGAGCCCGTGACCGATCGGTCGATACCTCCCAATGCCGAGTGGAATGCACGGGCCAGGGGAGAGACGCCGACTCAGCAGCTCGACAGGAACTGGCTCGGGTTACTTCAGGAACTGCGCGTCGAACAGACCGGGGTTCAGCTGTTGACCGGATTTCTCCTGACCCTGCCGTTCCAACAACGGTTCGACGACGTGTCCACATTCGGCCGAGCGGTGTATCTGATCACCGTCAGTGCGTCGATCGTTGCAACCATCCTGCTGATTGCGCCGGTGGGAATGCACCGAATTCTGTTCCGTCACAAAGAAATCGATGTACTCGTACGGGTCGGCAACCGACTCGCGATCGCAGGCCTGTTCATGCTCGGCATCGCACTGGTGGGAGTAGTGGCTCTCACGTTCGACTTCGTGGTCGGTCCGCTCGTCGGCATCGTAGCGGCACTGGTCGCTCTGACCCTTCTCCTCACGTTGTGGGTGGCACTCCCACGGTGGTATCTGAAAACTCGATGACGTTGCGGTGACGACGAATTCGCTCGGTGTCTGCTCTCACGCCGGCCAGCGACTGCGTTTCGCTCGATACATCTCCGAGTCCGCGATGCGGAGTACGTCGTGTGCGGACTGCCGCACATCACTGTCCGCGTCGACGGGTACCACTGCCGACCCGACACTGACGGTGAGTCCGGACAACATCCGGGCCCGTCCGAGGCGCTCCACGAGCTCTGCAGTTCGGTCGGCGAGGTCGGCAGGTCGCCCGACGGCGATGCACGCGAACTCGTCACCGCCCAGTCGTGCGACGATCCAGCGGTTGGCCGCCAGCGCTCGCATGTGCTGGGCCACATCGACGAGAACCGCGTCGCCGGTGTGATGTCCGTAGCTGTCGTTGACACCCTTCATCCCGTCGACATCGGCGGCGACGGCGCATATCACCTTCGGTTCCACATCCGGCGTCGTCATCGCGGTAGCAGCTACTGCAGCGAACAGCCCGCGACGGTTGTGCAGGCCCGTCAGCGGGTCCACCAGCGACTCCCGCGCCCGAGATCTGAGCTCGCTCACGTACACCATCAGAATGAGCGGAGACGCGAACATCAACAGCATGGTCATACTGTGTGCGGCAACGACCCAGCCGCTGGCGACGTCCGCGTGCACGGTGAGTACGGCCACCACCGCAAGGACGCCGGTGGCGAAAACGATGTGCACGAGACAGGGGAGTAGCGGCACCGCCACCACAGCCAGAGTGGTGATGACGGCGAAGAGTACCGTGCCGCCGATCGCAGTCATTGTCGTGTCCTTCAACAACAGACCGGCGGCGATCGATACATCCGAATACACGATGAATGCAGTCAGCAGACGCGGTCCCGGCCATCGACCGAAGAACCAACGCAACGCGACCGGAAACGCGGTCAGGCTGATTGCTACCACCGCAGGTACTCGCCAACCGCTGTATTCCTCGGACGGTGCGCTCAGTAAACCGATGAGACCGATCGACAACGTCCCCGAGCCGACGAGTAATCGAATGACGCGAGTTCGAGTCGCGTCCAGATCCAACAGCCCCGCCACCGAACTGTCCGCGCGCTGTTGCGACGACACACGTCGACCCGAGGCCGAGATGAACGGACGAACGGCGAACATCGGGTGACCTTCGGCTGGTATCTGCACCGAGCAATTTCACGGACAGTAGCAGAAACGTGCACTTCGACCACGGAATCGGCCGATACCGATCGAAATGACCGTTTTCGCCATGATCACCGTCGCACCGAGAAGATTGCAGCTCCCGCCGCATCACCCCAAAACGTCACTGTGACGTTTCGTAGTAGTGAAACGGGGGCCGACCCAGGAGCGGCCCGAGAGGTGGCCTGGATCAGGTGAGATACGCGCACGTCATCCAATGACAGGGAAGAGCCGAGCCGGCCAACGGCGGATGGCCGACTCGACGCTCGAAAACTGCGCGCACGCCGGTGGAAGAGTCGACGCAGACACACCCGTACATTTCGACTCACATGAACCGGACCGCCGTGCCGACCGGCCGGTCAGCTTCCGAGCTGGGCCATCGTTTTGCCGATAATCAACATTATGTCAAGTAGTCGCAAACCGGACCGCGTGCAGGCGCTGCCCCGTGACTGTTCATAGGGATCCGTCTAGACGGATCGAAGAAAACACCGCGCAGCCTCGAGTCGATGGGCGTCGTAGTCATCCCATTTCGCCGCAGGGACATCCCGGTGCCCTACTTCGACGAAATTGCGTTTGACGAAGAACTCCGCGGCTTCACTGCTGACGGTGACCGCAAAAAGGTTTTCGATGCCCCTCGTGCGGCAGACCTCCAACAGTCCGTCCATCAGCAGGCCACCCGCTCCCAGTCCGGAGAACTCGGCGACTGTGATCAGACCCGACACTTCAGCGAATCCCGTTCCTGCGTAACGGTCTATCTCCAGCCCGACGATACCGGCGAGGTGCCCGGTACGCAGTACCCGCGCACCGAGTCCTCCGACCGCCATCCTGGCAATCTCTATCCGACTGCGCTGCTTGAGAACTCCTTCTCGCACTCCCTGTGCGACCAACGCCTCGATTGCAGGGAAATCGTCGACCTGCAAGGACGCCAAGTGGAGGTAGCGCCCCTGGGTGAGGACGGTCCCCCGGCCGTCGAATGTGAACAGCTCGAACTCGAGATCCTCGCCGCGGCAGAGGTTTACGCTGTATGCACCGCCGGCAAGTGCCGCCTCGGCCGCGGACGGAAAGTCGTCGAGACCCCGTTCGGCCAGATGAGCGACCAGTCGCTCGCGGTGCAGGTCGATGTCGGCGAAGCTGCGAGGAGGATCGCCCCAACCTCCTCCCGGGTCGGTCAGAACCATCTTCGAAGCCCGCACGCTCGCAGACACGGTGCCTGCGGTGCGCGCGACCGCGGTTGCCTCCGCCCCGATCACGACGCATTCCGAGTCTGCGATAGCGAGCCACAGACGGGCGACGGACTCGTCGTTCCAGACAGTCCCACTCGCCATGGCCACACCACCGACTGCAGCGGCGACTTCCGGAACGTGGTCGGCTGGCACGACGAAAATGAATCGCGTATCACCAGGACCGAACTCCTCGACCGTTCGTTCCACTGCCTCGAGCGCAGCGACACTCAACACGGGAAGGGCAATCACGATCGTGACCCCGCGGAATTCCTCGATGAAGAAGTCACGCTCGGAAACAGGCACCCCGCTGGACGTCAGTTCGATCGCCGCCTCGCGCGGGACCGCTGGCCGCGGCCGCAATTTCCGTGGGTTCGCGCGTAGGTCGTAGTTCGTCATGGTGGGTCCCAGTGTGGACTGCTGGCCGACACCCCGCAACGTCCGAATCAGTAGGTGTAGTTGATACCTCGGGAGAACGTGAATCCGCCCGTTGGTGCTGTGCATCCGATTATGTCGTCGGGCCCTGACTGGCACACCACGCCCTCGACCGACAGCACCTGGCCGAATTCGAGCACCGGCGCGTTCGCATCCACGTAGATGCCCTGCGTCGTGCACATGCTTTCCGAGCCCGCCGCGGTGACGCGAACTGCGACCTTGTCGTTTTCGGCCATCGAGCACTGGGGTCCCTCGAAGGGATTCCTGCCGTCCACGGCCTGACATCCCACTCGCCCCTCGGGACCGTCGGCGTCCCAGATGCCGCAGTGGATGTTGCCCGTCGGCGAAGTGAAGTTGTACTTATCGCTCCCCGTCCGGAACGTCGCGGGATCGACGTTGCCCGGTTGGTCTAACGACGGCTGCAAGGTCGCACCGCCACCACCCGGCACCAGATCCGCTGCTTCCTCCGGCGTTCGCGTCGGCGGAGCGACTGCTGATTCCTGTGGCGATTCGACCTCGCCCTGAGTCGGCGGCTCGGCCACAACCGACGACTCGGTGGTCGTCTCCACGGGCGAGGTCGTCGTCCCAGCGGGCACAGACGTAGTTTCCGGCGGGGCACTGGTGTCCGAATCGCCACTCGCACAACCACCGAGAGCCAACCCGCACAAAGTCGCAACCAGAACAACGGACTTACGAGCAATCGTCATATTTACTCTTCTCTTTTCGGTAGTCGACACGAACGTCTCGGCGTGAGCGACTGGTTCGATCGGCATCGTTCAGCGGGCCGGCACTTCGAAGGTGGGACTCGGTGAATGCGCGGCACTTGTTCTGAAGGTGACCGTAAGCGGCCCCTCCCCTGTCTCGATGTCCAGGTAAGGGTTTGCCACATTGGGGCCTTGGAACCGCCAGCTCGCCACCCGCTGCTCGGCGGTTCCGCTGAGTCCGGTGTCGTGGTTACGCCAATCCGCATAGATGCTCAGATAGCACTCGTAGTCGGCTGATCCAGCCCACGCCGGACTGTACAGGTGGGTCGTGAAGTTCGCTCGAATCTCGTTGGGCGCGTATCCGCTCGTGACATCTACATCGACTGTGCCAGCACCACATTGGGGTGCCTCGGCGAGAGTGTAGATTCGCTGCTGCGGCGAGAAGTACATTTCCTGGGCACTCGATTGCACGGTCCCCGCGGCGATCGCCGCCGTGACCGCGCTTGCGAGGGCGAGTGACCGTGTGACGATCGGATGCTTCTTCATGACCCTCCGTGGGTGTTCGTGGTGCAGTGGGAGGCTCGAACATAACACTTGCCGATTCGGAAAGTGTTAGAGTTTCCGCTATGGAAAGCCATCAGTCACCGGACGATATCCGCGATCTTCTGGGTGCAATCCACGCCGATCGGGTCTTGCTAGCCGAGCGCCTCGCCGCGCCGTCCTGGTTCTACCCGGTCTTCGCCGCCCTCGCCGCCCTGTACGTAGGCACACCGGCATTGCCGGACGGCAACGTAAGTGCAGCGCTCGGCGCCCTTCCGGTTGCGGCAGCCGTGACATTGGCTCTGCTGTACCCCCGCATATCCGGGGTGCGGCCAGCGGCAGTAGGCATGATGGGATGGGCTGTTCTCATTGGACTGCTGGTCAGCGTGCTCGGCCTGTTGAGCGTGTCCTACGGCGTGGTGGCATCACTGACGGCGTGGTGGGTGCTTCTGCCGCAGGCCGTGTGCTTCGTCATCGTGCTGTTTGGCGGCCGCCTGTTCGACGGCGTGTACCGAACCCATCTGCACGCTGGAGGCGTCCGGCAACTCGCCGGTCGTCGGTCCAGAAGCAGCTGGTCATGACCGAAGATCCCGGTGCCCGACCGAGATTCGATTCCGTCATCCATGCTCCAGTCCGCTTGCGCGTCTGCGGACTTCTCCGCCGGATCGACGAAATCGACTTCGCGGTCATACGCGACACACTTCAGATCAGCGACGCGTCGCTGTCGAAACATCTCAGAGCGCTCTCCGACGCGGGCTACGTCTCGATGAACAAGACTGCGTCGCTGTCACGTTCGGACTCGAGGAGATTGACATGGGTGAAACTGACACGCGCTGGACGAGAAGCATTCGACTCACACATCGCCGAGCTTCATGTCATCGCCCATGGCCACCCGGAGCCATCGTCGTCACGGCCACCCCTCCGAACGTGGAGTCCGACCTTCGGCACCACACCCGAATTGGGCTGAAACCCATGTCACCGGGCGACACTTTCACCATCCAGCATCCGAAACAGCCGTCGCTCCACTCGTCCTGATGTGGGGTCCACCTGTGTGACGTCGGTTCCGATCCACCCTGCTTTCTCGTACACGCTGATTGGGGTTGGCAGCACGACGACGGAATCGACGTCCACTCCCCTGCGCTGAGTGCTCTCGTCGATGAAATCGCCGTACTTGTGAACAGCTACAACCACTTCGGTGACGACAGTACCCATCGATTCTTCGGTCGCGTTCGTGTCGAGGACAGGACGGTGGTGTGGTGACCGTTCCGCTGTCCGACAGATTCGCGCAGGTCGAGGTGACGATGGTGGGCGACGTGGCGATCTTCGTCGATGAACGTCCCTCGACGCCCACGGTGGACAGACCGACGAGCGGCGACGAGCGAATCCGTCCGCCCCGCCCACACAGGTCTACGTCGTGTTCGTACCCTTGGAACGTGAACCACGAATAACATGGGTGCGATGCGCTCGTATCCCGAGCGAAACGGATCGGAGGGCCGATGTTCGATCTCCCGGACGATCCGGTGAGTCTTCGATCCTTCCTGGAACGTTCTCCGGACTTCGTTGCGCTGTCCGACTTCACGGGGAGAATTCTGTACATCAATCCGGCAGGATCAACCCTGATCGGACTCGATGACGTGGCCGATATCGGCCAACTCTCGGCCTTGGAACTGCTCACCTCCGACGGAGTCGACCTCACCGACGACATCGCCGCCGGGCTGCTCTCCGAAGGCAAATGGGAGGGGTACTGCGAGCTGCGCCATCACGTGACCGGGACCGGCATGCCGGTGGTGGTGTCGTCCTATGTGATCCCTCGTGACGACGGCGGCGCCGACGTGGTGGCATCCACCATTCGGCACCGACATACGGTGGAGCAGCGCAATGCCAGGATCGCGGCCGATGCAGTGGTCGCCGGTCGTCATGCTCAGGAGCAGAAGGCTCTGGCCGATCTGAGCCGATTCGCCGTCATCGCCGAGCTACCCAGTTTGCTCACCGCAGCAACCGCCACCGCAGCCACCCTGATCGGCGTGGGAAACTCCGCCATCGCCCACCTCGAGCACCCGACCGACCCGTACTTGACCATGGACGCGGCCAGCGGTGTACTCGGTATGCGTCAGGACATTCCCTCCGGGGACGGTTCGTTGGTGGGACTCGCCCTGACCCTCTCGGAGCCTGTCGTGTGCAACGACTGTCACACCGAGAATCGATTCCGGACCGACACGATGATCTCGCTCGGCCTGCGCAGCGGCGTCGGAGTTCCCATCTTCACCGCGGCCGGAAAAGCGTGGGGAGTTCTCTCCATTCACAGCGTCGAGGCCCGTCTCTACCGCGACGAAGAGGTGTCGTTCCTCAGTTCGGTGGCCGGCATCGTATCCGCGGCAATACGCCGCATCGACCTCGAACTTCAACTGCGACGACGCAGTACGCACGACGCCCTGACCGGTCTACCCAACCGCACCCTCGCATACGAGGTCATCGATTCGGCACTGAACCGCGCGAGACAACAGTCCGGCACCGTGGCTCTTCTGCTGCTCGACATCGACGACTTCAAGATCATCAACGACAGCTTGGGACACGACGCCGGAGACAGGGCGCTGGTCAAGTTCGTCGAACGGCTCGCCTCGGCGATCCGAGACGCCGACACCATCGCGCGCCTGGGCGGCGACGAATTCCTGATCGTCTGCGAGGGTGTGGACAGCGTGGCTCATGCAGAGGAATTGGCGCGACACATCACGAGTTCCATCGCGGTTCCCTTCTCGGCCGAGGACGTGCCCATCCCCTTGAGTGCCAGCATCGGTATCGCGGTGTCCGAACCGAATTCGACTCGGCACGAGCTGATCCACCGCGCCGACTTGGCCATGTACCGCGCGAAGGACAGTGGGACCGGCGGGCATGCCGTTTTCGATCCCACCGATCTCTACGACGCGGATCGCATCAGGTCACTGTCGATAGATCTGCGAGCGGCGCTGCGCGCCGACGAGCTCACTCTCGCGTACCAACCATTGGTGGACATCGCGTCGCGGAAAATCGTCGCGGTGGAGGCACTCGCCCGCTGGAATCACCATGAGCTCGGCCCCATCGAACCGAGCGAGTTCGTCGGCGTCGCCGAAAGAACAGGTCTTGCAACACCATTGGGCGCATGGGCGCTGCGTACCGCATGCACGGCCGCGGCGCGGTGGCGGACGTTCTCCGACATCGTGGTTCGCGTCAACGTCAGCGCGCTGCAACTCCGCGATCCCGACTTTCCCGCCGAGGTCGCTTCCATACTCGCAGAGACGGGACTGCCTGCCTTCGCTCTCGGACTCGAAGTGACCGAAACCGTGTGGGTCGCGGACACCGAGCGCGTCGCCGACACCGTCTCTGCTCTGCACGCGATGGGTGTGGCTCTGCTGCTCGACGACATGGGTAAAGGCCACAGCTCCATGTCGTATCTCGACCGCTACCCCATGTTCGAGTGCTTCAAGATCGACAAGTCGTACATAGCTCGGCTGCCCGCTCCCAGGGCTCGCGCGATCGTCTCGGCCATCGTGGCACTGGCACGCGCATTCGACGTCACCGTCGTCGGCGAGGGCGTCGAGACCGAGGAGCAACTGGAGGCACTGGCCGCTACCGGCTGCGACTTCGCGCAGGGATACCTCTTGGGCCGGCCGGTCGGTGCCGGTGCCATCGCCGATCTGCTTCTCGGTGCCGGATGAATCGCGGAGGAATCGGAAAGCGACGATCACGTCTTTCCACTTTCAACATATAGCGCACCCCGGGGCTTGCGGCAAGACCCCGTGCAGGGCTCAGAATGGCTCGCTGCAACCGAGAACCATTCGATCGGAGTCCTGTGAAGCATGTGCACCCAAGCATTTTCGCCCTACCCGACAGCCTCGCACGCAAACGTGATCCAGCGCTGATCGGCCACGACGAGCGACACTTCTCCGCGATCCGCTCGAGCATCGAGAAGTCTCGATCCGATACCGCGGCGCAGCTCGCGGCCGCGCAGAAGTCGTCGGGCCGAATGGGCCGAGAGGTGATGGAGCGGGACTTCGAGATTCACAGGTTGGGCGGACGTCTCCGTTCACTTCGTCGGTACGGGGTGGATCTGTGCCTGGGTCGAGTCGTGGCCTCCGATACGGACGAGCCGGTGTACATCGGACGACTCGGATTGTTGGGGACATCGGGTGAACAACTCCTCGTCGACTGGCGCTCCCCCGCGGCCGAACCCTTCTTCGGTGCCACTCACGCCAATCCCATGGGGCTGCGGAGTCGTCGACGATATCGGTGGACGAACGGCACCATCACCGACTATTGGGACGAGGTGTTCGACCTGACCGGACCGATCACCGACGCTGCACTCGACGATCAGTCTGCCTTCATCGCCAGTCTGGGTACGGCACGTTCACCGCGAATGCGTGACGTGCTGGGCACCGTTCGAGCAGATCAGGACGCCATCATTCGAGCGGACGCCCGGGGCGCGCTGGTCGTCGACGGTGGCCCGGGAACCGGGAAGACCGTGGTCGCACTCCATCGCACCGCGTATCTGCTGTACACGGAATCGCGTCTGGGACACAGCCGCGGCGGCGTGCTGTTCGTCGGCCCACACGAGCCGTACCTCGCCTACGTCTCCGACGTCCTTCCGAGTCTGGGTGAGGACGGTGTGCGGACCTGCACCCTCCGGGATCTCGTCGCCGAAGGCACGGACGTGGTCGAAGAGCCGAATCCTGCTGTCGCGCAACTGAAGGCATCCGCCGACATGAGCGTGGCGATAGAGGCGGCCGTTGCGTTCTACGAGCAGCCGCCGACTCGGAACATGATCGTGGAGACGGAGTGGGCCGACCTGAGGCTGACGCCGGACGACTGGGCCGAGGCGTTCGAGGCACCCGATCCCGGCACTGCGCACAACGAGGCTCGCGAACAGGTCTGGGACCTGCTACTGACGATTCTGGCCGACCGCTACGACGGTGACGAGGACCCAACCGAGATACGGAAGTCGTTGCAGAACAATGAGCCTCTGCGCACGGAGCTCGAACGATCCTGGACGATCATCGACGCTGCCGACCTCGTCGCAGATCTGTGGAGCGTTCCGGCGTATCTCCGTAGGTGCGCACCCTGGCTCGGCCCCGAGGAGATTCGTTCACTCCAGCGACCCGATCCGACGCGGTGGACGGTGTCCGATCTGCCACTGCTCGACGCCGCACGAATGCGGCTCGGAGATCCCGAGCATTCACGCCGCACTCGACGTCGCGAGTTGGCCGCGGCTGCGGAGCGTGCGCGAATGGACCGCGTGGTCGACGAACTCATGGCCGCGGACGACGACGAGATGATGGCTGCACAGTTGCGGCAGGACGGAATTCGCGATGCACTCGTCGATTCGGCGGGCTTCGAGGAGATCCCGACGGATCCCTCGGCGGGGCCGTTCGCACACATCGTCGTCGACGAGGCGCAGGAGTTGACCGACGCGCAGTGGCAGATGGTCCTGCGACGATGCCCGTCGGGCAGCATCACCATCGTCGGAGACCGGGCGCAAGCGCGGCAGGGGTTCGCCGAGTCCTGGGTCGAACGGCTCGGACGGGTCGGACTCGACCGGGTGAGGATCGCCACCCTCGGTGTCAATTACCGCACCCCGCGGGAAGTCATGGCCGCGGCCGAGCCGGTGATTCGCGCGGCGCTGCCGGACGCCAATGTTCCGGTCTCCATCCGCAGCACCGGTGTGCCCGTCGAATACGCAGACACGGCAGATCTGGCATCGATTCTCGACCGATGGCTGGACTCGAATCCCTCCGGAATCGCTTGCGTCATAGGCAATCCTGCATTTCCGGAGTCGGAGCGAATCCGATCCCTGACTCCGCAGTTGTCGAAGGGACTCGAATTCGATCTGGTCGTTCTGATCGACCCGGATTCCTTCGGGACCGGAGTCGAGGGTGCCGTCGACACGTACGTGGCTATGACACGCGCGACCGGACGGCTGGTGCTGCTGACCACTCAGCGCGAGGCCGCATGGAGGACGTCCAGCACAGCATGAATGGCCGGGCTGGCGTCGGCGCTGCGCCGCCACGCAGCCTGCACCTCACGAGCGGGAGCGCGCTCGAGCGGCACCGCGACGAGACCGGCTCCGAGCAGCGGACGCGCGAGGCGAGGTACCAGAGCGAGAACATCGTCGGCTTCGACCAGCGCGAGTTGCGTGGAGAAGTCGTCGACGAGATGGCGAACGTCGACCTCGGCGGACGTCTCGGCGAACAGCCGACGAAACCACTGGTGACATACCGTCCCGGCCGGGCTCGTCACCCACGGGTACCGAGCGAGGTCGGCATGGGTCAACGCGGTCTTCCGTCGAGCGAGGGGGTGAGTTCGCTTCATGATCACGTCGCCGAAGTCCGTGTGAATCGGTTGCCGAACGACCGAGGGAGGAGCGGGCACCCATACCCCGTCTGCGTCGTGCACCAACGCCAGGTCGGCGGTACCGGCATACACGCTGTGCAGTGCACGATCCGGATCCTCCTCGCTGATGTGCACGGTCAGATCCGGATACCGTCGATTCAGCTCGACCAGCGCGGGTGCCAGCAAGCCGCGCACCGCGGTCGAGAATCCGACCAGCCGAACGACCCCACGTGGCACGCCCTCGTCTGCGGATCGAGCCGCCTCGACGCACCGTTCGAGAGCGTCGAACACCTCCCCCGCGGACTCGACCACCGCCCGACCTGCGGGGGTGAGCACGACTCCCCGACCGGCCTGCGCCAGCACCGGGGTACCGATCTGGCGTTCGAGTCGTTTGATCTGCTGGGAGATCGCCGAAGAGGTGTAGCCGAGTTCGTCGGCCGCCCGCGCAAGAGTGCCCAGGGCTGCGACGGCCCGCAGGGCGTGCAGAGCACTGACATCGATCATGAAGCAAAAATACGCAGTATTACGGAAAATGCATCGCTGGACCTCATCTATCGGGCGGTTCACACTCGGACCATGATCACCACTGCATCGCCGGCCTCGACGAGCTTCGGCACGAACGTCGTCGCCATGGCGACCCCCATGCACCCCGATGGATCGCTCGACCGAGGGGGCGTCGATGCCCTTCTCGCGCATCTGTCAACAACACGGTGTGATGGCGTCGTCGTCGCCGGAACGACCGGAGAAGCACCTACCCTGACGCGCCACGAAATCTCGCAGCTGATATCCCGGACACGTCGTCATCGCGATCACGCTCTTCGTGTGACCGCGGGAGTCGGCACCAACGACACCTCCACGGGGATCGAGATGGCTCGGTCCGCAGCGGCAGCCGGTGCCGACGCACTGTTGATCACCGCTCCGTACTACTCGCGCCCCACCCAGACCGGCATCGCAGAGCACATCGTCGCCATCGCCGAGGCAGGTGGGCTGCCCGTCATGGTCTACGACGTCCCGGCGCGCACAGGTGTGGCCATCGAGGCGTCGACGCTCGAGGCACTCTCTCGTCACCCTCTCATCGGTGCCGTCAAGGACGCGAAGGGTGACCTGTACGAGGCCATGACCGTCATGTCCTCGACGAACCTCGCCTACTACTGCGGAATCGACGAACTCGCGCTCCCCTACCTAGCCTCCGGTGCAACAGGACTGGTCAGCGTCACCGGCAATGTGGTGGCAGACCGCTACGCCGAGCTGATCGATGCGGTCCGCGCGGGCGACCTGCTCCGGGCGAACGCAGTACAGCGATCACTCCTGCCGTTGACCGACGCCGTCATGCGCACGACGCAGGGAGCCGTTATGGCCAAGGCCGCACTCGCCAGGATCGGCGTCATCTCCGACGCGACCGTGCGACGCCCACTTCTGGAGTCCTCCGCGGCAGATCTGAGACGACTCGACGCTGCTCTCTCGGCCACCGGAATCGATCAGGAATCGAGAAGCAGGCACGTTCCGGTACGACTAGCCTGACTGCTCATGGCGACGAAGAAGGTCACGCAGGGCTCGGCACCGCATGCTGCCGACAGTCACGATGTGATTCGTGTGCAGGGGGCGCGGCAGAACAATCTTCAGGACATCGATGTCGAATTACCCAAGCGCCGACTGACCGTGTTCACCGGCGTCTCCGGCTCCGGCAAGAGCTCGTTGGTCTTCAGTACGATTGCGGCCGAATCACAGCGCATGATCAACGAGACCTACAGTGCCTTCGTTCAAGGATTCATGCCCACGCTGGGCCGACCGGATGTCGACGTCATGGACGGACTCACCACGGCCATCATCGTCGATCAACAGCGCATGGGCGCCAATCCCCATTCCACCGTCGGCACTGCGACCGACGCCAACGCCATGCTTCGGATCCTGTTCAGCCGAATCGGAAAGCCGTACATCGGCTCCGCACAGGCCTTTTCGTTCAACGTCGCATCGGTGTCCGGTGCAGGCGCGTACAAGGTGGACAAGGGCGGCAGGCAGACCACCGAGAAGAAGTCCTTTTCCGTGACCGGTGGCATGTGCCCGCGCTGCGAGGGCAGAGGCGCCGTCAGCGACTTCGACCTCACCGCGCTCTACGACGCGAGCAAGTCATTGAACGAGAGCGCGATCACGATCCCCGGTTACAGCATGGAAGGCTGGTACGGGCGCATTTTCCGCGGCTGTGGGTACTTCGACCCGGACAAGCCCATCTCGAAATACACGAAGAAGGAACTCGACGATCTGCTCTATCGCGAGCCGACGAAAATCAAGGTCGAGGGCATCAATCTGACCTACTCGGGTCTCGTGCCTCAGATCCAGAAATCGTTCCTGTCCAAGGACGTCGACGCAATGCAGCCGCATATCCGCGCATTCGTCGAACGCGCGATCACCTTCACGACATGTCCCGACTGCAACGGCACCCGACTCAACGAGGGCGCTCGGTCGTCGAAGATCGAGGGCATCAACATCGCCGACGCATGTTCCATGCAGATCAGCGACCTGGCGAAGTGGGTCGGCGGCCTGAAGGAACCGTCGGTGGCACCACTGCTGACCACACTCGGTGAGACCCTCGACTCGTTCGTCGAGATCGGGCTCGGTTACCTGAGCCTCGATCGTCCCTCGGGAACACTGTCCGGTGGAGAGGCTCAGCGCACCAAGATGATTCGTCACCTGGGATCGTCGTTGACCGACGTGACGTACGTGTTCGACGAGCCCACCACCGGCCTGCATCCCCACGACATCGAGCGAATGAACAATCTGCTGCTTCAGCTGCGGGACAAGGGAAACACCGTGCTGGTAGTGGAGCACAAGCCCGAGACGATCTCCATCGCAGACCACGTCGTCGATCTGGGTCCCGGTGCGGGAAGCGCAGGCGGGCACGTCTGTTTCGAGGGCACCGTCGACGGTTTACGGCGGAGCGACACCGTCACCGGTCGGCATTTCGACGATCGGGCAGCACTGAAGAAATCCGTACGCGAATTCTCCGAGGTGCTGGAGATTCGCGGCGCGAACTCCCACAATCTGCGCGAAGTGGACGTCGACGTTCCACTCGGTGTACTGGTCGTCGTCACCGGCGTCGCAGGCTCGGGCAAGAGTTCACTCGTTCACGGATCGCTCTCGGGGACAGACGATGTGGTGTCGGTCGATCAAGGGACCATCCGTGGATCACGGCGAAGCAACCCCGCAACGTACACCGGGCTGCTCGAACCGATCCGAAAGGCGTTCGCCAAGGAGAACGCCGTCAAACCCGCGCTGTTCAGCTCGAACTCCGAAGGCGCGTGCCCGACGTGCAACGGCGCGGGCGTCATCTACAGCGACCTCGCGATGATGGCCGGCGTCGCCACGGTGTGCGAGGAGTGCGAGGGCAAGCGATTCCAAGCATCGGTACTCGAGTACCACTTCGGCGGACGCAACATCGACGAGGTGCTGTCGATGTCGGTCGCCGAGGCCGAGGAGTTCTTCGCCGACGGCGCGGCCAAACTGCTACCAGCGCACAAGATTCTGCAGCGCTTGAACGACGTCGGGCTCGGATACCTCAAGATCGGCCAGCCGTTGACCACACTGTCGGGTGGCGAACGCCAACGCCTCAAGCTGGCGACGCACATGGCCGACAAGGGCGGGATCTACGTGCTCGACGAGCCCACCACCGGGCTGCATCTCGCCGATGTCGACAAGCTGCTCGGGTTGCTCGACCGGCTGGTCGACTCCGGCAAGTCGGTGATCGTGATCGAGCACCATCAGGCCGTCATGGCCCACGCCGACTGGATCATCGATCTCGGACCGGGTGCCGGCCACGACGGAGGCCTCGTCGTGTTCGAGGGAACACCGTCCGATCTGGTGGCAGACGGTTCGACCCTGACCGGCCGGCACCTGGCCGCGTACGTAGGGAGCTGACTACGTGACCACCCTGGCCCACCGGAACGCCACCGCACTGGTGATCGTCGACGTGCAGAACGACGTGATGGTCGCCGTCCACGACCGGCAGCCCGTCGTCGACAACATCGTGACCCTGGTATCGCGAGCCCGAGAGACGAGCACGCCGGTGATCTGGGTGCAGCACTCCGCCGAGAAGGAGCTGCGCTTCGGGACGGACGGGTGGAAGCTTCTCGACGCTCTGCCCGTGGTTCCAGGCGATCGAATCGTCCACAAGAAGCACGGCGACGCCTTCGAGGACACCGGTCTCGAAGCCGACCTCGCTTCGTTCGGCGTGGGGCACGTCGTCATCGCCGGCGCGCACACGGACTTCTGCATCAGGTCCACGCTGCACGGAGCCTTGGTCCGCGGATACGACGTGACGCTGGTGAGCGATGCCCACACCGCCGAGGACCTGACCGAGTGGGGCGCGCCGCCGCCTGCCCAGGTCATCGCGCACACGAACATGTACTGGGACAACCAGACCGCTCCCGGCCGGACCGCCGAGGCCGTCGTCACCGAGAAGGTCGATTTCACCCGACCGATACCCTGAACCCTCCATGGTGACCTTGCTGCTCGCTCTCGTCGGATTCGCGATACTCGATTCGCTCGACGTGTTGTTGATCGGCGTGACCGCAGCCATCGCAGTGCACGCGAGAACGACCCGCCGGTCCCCGTTCCGAGCCGGGCTGGCCTTCGTCGGCGGGGTGTTCACGGCGACGACCACATTCGGCATCCTCACCGTTCTCGGCATCGACTTCTTCACCGATCTGTTCGACATCACCATCACTCCCACGGTGCGGTATCGCACGGAACTCGCGGTCGGGCTGGTACTGATCACACTCGGTGCTCTGCGCACCACCGAGCGCCGCCCACCGGAGTGGGCGGCTCGAGCCGGCTCCAGCATCCCCGTCGTCGCCTTGACCGGACTGACGATCGGTCTGGTGCAGGGCCCGACGGCAGTGCCGTACCTCGCGGGGCTGACGATGCTCTCGACCTACGATCCGCGTCCGCCGTGGTGGCCGGCCA
The DNA here is from genome assembly GCF_002258965.1 of Rhodococcus sp. 05-339-2. Taxonomy (NCBI): domain Bacteria; kingdom Bacillati; phylum Actinomycetota; class Actinomycetes; order Mycobacteriales; family Nocardiaceae; genus Rhodococcus; species Rhodococcus sp. 05-339-2. Next base: position 131,121 of record NZ_NOYW01000018.1, on the reverse strand, counting down.
TCGTGGTCGTCTACTGCCTGATCGGGCTCCTGCCACCCGTCCTCGTGCTGATTCTGGCGTCGAGGAAGAGTCGACGCTCGAGGCGCGCGTTCACCGCGACCGTCCGAGCCCTGATGCGGTACGGCCCTCCGACGGTGCGCGTCGTCTTCGTCGTGCTCGGCGTCGCACTCGTCGCCGACGCCCTGATTCATGCCGGAGACCTCCTGTAGGTCGCCGTCGTAAGCTTCTGCGCATGGCACTCGATCACGGCGATCCCGGTGACGCCCCGTCCGTTCCCCCTCCCCTGGCCCCGGTCGTCGACGACCGTCGTCCCTCCGCGGCCGAAGAAGCGCGCACGATCGCTGCGTCCACCAACACCGCAACTCTCGCGAGCCTGACCGCGGACGGTGATCCCTGGGCCTCGTTCGTGACCTACGGATTGCTCGACGGCGCGCCGGTTCTGTGTGTCTCGCGCATGGCCGAGCACGGACGCAACCTGGCAGGCGATCAACGGATGAGCCTGTCGATCGTGGCACCGCAATCGCAGACCGATCCGCTGGCATCGGGCCGAATCACGCTGGCAGGCGTGGTCGAGCGGCCCGAGGGTGACGAATTGGCCGCGGCCCGCGCAGCGCATCTCGACGGCGTACCGGCGGCGAAGTACTACCTGGACTACAGCGACTTCACGCTGTGGATCATGCGCGTGCATCGGGTCCGGTGGGTCGGCGGATACGGCCGAATGGATTCGGCAACTGCCGAGGCGTATGCGCAGGCTGCGCCCGATCCGGTGTCACCGACCTCCGGATACGCGATAGAGCACCTCAACGCCGACCACTCGTCGTCGCTCACTGCGATGGCCCGCGAACTGGGCGGCTTTCCCGATGCCACGTCCGCCGAGTGCACGGCCGCCGACCGGTACGGACTGGATCTGAAAGTGCTCACTCCGCGCGGGATCGCGTACACCAGAGTCGGGTACGCGACTCCGATCGACTCGGCCACCGAACTGCGGGCCGCGACCGTGGAACTTGCGAAGCGAGCAGCAGCCGGCCGATAGGTGTGGACTGCCATCACGGACACGACGACCTTGTCGAGACGTCGCGATGGATGGCGACTACCGTTGACCTCACACCGCAATCGTTAGGGAGCAGGTAATGAGCATCCAACCGCTCGAATCGAAGCGTCACCGCGTCGTCGTCATCGGTTCCGGGTTCGGAGGTCTGTTCGGCGTCAAGGCCCTCAAGAAAGCCGACGTCGACATCACCCTCGTCGCCAAGACGACACACCACCTTTTCCAACCTCTCCTCTATCAGGTCGCGACAGGCATCCTGTCCGTCGGCGAGATCGCTCCCACCACCCGCGTCATTCTGCGCAAGCAGAAGAACGCAGAGGTGCTGCTCGGAGACGTGCTGAACATCGATCTCGAGGCCAAGACGGTGACGTCCAAGCTTCTCGAACGCATCACCGTCACCCCGTTCGACAGCCTGATCGTCGCAGCAGGCGCGCAGCAGTCCTACTTCGGCAACGATCACTTCGCCGAGTTCGCACCCGGCATGAAGACCATCGACGATGCACTCGAGCTGCGTGGACGCATCCTCGGTGCGTTCGAGCAGGCCGAACTCTCAGACGATCAGGAGGAGAAGGACCGCCTCATGACCTTCGTGGTCGTCGGCGCGGGCCCCACCGGCGTCGAGCTCGCCGGGCAGATCGCCGAGCTCGCCGATCGCACCCTCGACGGTGCCTTCCGCAACATCGATCCCCGCGACGCCCGCGTCATCCTGCTCGACGCCGCCCCCGCCGTACTGCCGCCGATGGGCGAGAAGCTCGGCCGCAAGGCCGCCGAACGGCTCGAGAAGCTCGGCGTCGAGATCCAGCTCAACGCGATGGTCACCGACGTCGACAACGACGGCCTGACGGTCAAGGAGAAGGACGGCACCACGCGTCGCATCGAGGCGCAGTGCAAGGTCTGGTCCGCAGGCGTGCAGGGCAGCCCTCTCGGCAAGCAGCTCGCCGACCAGTCGGGATCGGAGACCGACCGCGCCGGACGTGTGCTGGTGGAACCGGACCTCACCGTCAAGGGCCACCCGAACGTGTTCGTGATCGGCGACCTGATGTCGGTCAAGGACGTTCCGGGCATGGCGCAGGGTGCCATTCAGGGCGCAACCTACGCTGCCAAGCTGATCAAGGCATCGGTCAAGGGCCAGGACGATCCCGCCCAGCGGGCCCCGTTCAAGTACTTCGACAAGGGTTCGATGGCAACGGTGTCGCGATTCAACGCGGTCGCCAAGGTCGGCAAACTCGAATTCGGCGGATTCATCGCCTGGCTCATGTGGCTCGCTCTGCACCTGTACTACCTCGTGGGCTACCGCAGCCGCATCACGACGGTCATCTCGTGGTTCGTGACGTTCCTCGGCAAGGGCCGCGCGCAGATGGCGTCGACCGAGCAGCAGGTGTTCGCGCGACTTGCCATCGAGCAACTCAATTCCCTCGAGCGTGCGGGGGCCGTCGAGGCAGCCGCGGACGAGTCGGACCAGGAACGCGAGAAGGCGGCAGGCTGATCGACCCCGAACCGGGAATCGACCGAAACAAGCTCTGACACAACGCATCGGCCGACGGGATACCGTCGGCCGCTGCGTTGCTCGTTGTCCGAGCGACCGGTCTCACATCCCCGGTTCGACGGGCAGCAGACGACGCCCCACCGAGGTACTCAGCGAGCCGCCGCCGGCCAACGCCAGCCGGACGGTGCCGTCGGCCAGATCGACCTCGGATGCCCGGGTATCGGGATAGCGCAGAGTACTGGACATCGACAGCGGGGCCGACAACGCGTCGTGCGCAACCGATCCCGCGCCCAGCTCCACTCGATGGCGTAGCAGCGGGCTACCCCCGACATCGCATCGAATCGCACTGCTCCAGTGCCCCGACGCTTCCTCGAAGCGGCCGATCTGGGTACGCTCACGCAGCCGTAGGGTCGAATCCTTCTCCAGTACAACGGTGTTGATCACCGAATGCGAGGCGTCGGAGACGACGACCATCGGTTCGGGATCGAAGATCAGCGATGCGCCTGCACCGACCTCGAAGTGCCACTGCGCGGACGAGTGACGGTGCAGCCCACCCGGCATCGCCAACGAGGCTGCGACACTGCGCACCTCCAGATGCGCCCCGGCCGCCACCGATATTCTGACAACGATGGTGTCTCCGCCGAGAGGAGTTGCCGCCGTACCGATCAGGTGAACTGTGTCCGGTCCCGTCTGGCGGCCTGCGAGTCCGCCCACCGAGGTGATACGAGGGCTCCGGCTGCGGCTCGCGTCGATGCAGAGCTCTGTGTGCATCGACGCTCAGTGCGTGTGGGCATGCGCGTCGGCGTCGGCGATCACCTTCAGCTGCTCTCGCACCCACTCGAGCACGGTGGTCGCCGCGGGATCGTCGGTGAGGGAGATCAGCGCAGTCGGCCGCCCCTCGCGCACCTGGGCCGCGTCCCGTTCCATGACACCGAGATCGGCTCCGACGTACGGGGCGAGGTCGGTCTTGTTGACGACCAGCAGGTCGGAGAACGTCACACCGGGACCGCCCTTGCGCGGCACCTTGTCTCCCCCGGCCACGTCGACGACGAATATCTGAACGTCGATCAGACCGGACGAGAACGTCGCCGTCAGATTGTCGCCACCGGATTCCACGAGAATCAGATCGAGGGGCGGGTTGTTCTCGATCAGATCGTCGATGGCGTCGAGGTTGGCCGTGATGTCGTCACGAATTGCCGTGTGCGGGCAGCCACCGGTCTGTACTGCGGTGATCCGCTCGTCGGGCAATACCGCGTGCCGACGCAGGAAGTCCGCATCCTCGGTGGTGTAGATGTCGTTGGTGAGCACGCCGAGTGAGAGCTCGTCGCGCAGCTGGCGGCACAACGCGGCCACCAACGCCGTCTTCCCGGAGCCGACGGGCCCACCGATTCCGACTCGCAGCGCGTCGCCTGCCGCCCGTGCGCGCTTGGGGCGATCCAAACCGTGGTCGTGGGGCTCACCGTCGATCAGGTGCGGGGGCATGTCGAACTCCTTGTCACTAGAGGAAAAATGGATCCGTGTTCAGGATACGAACAACGGCCGATCGCGGATGGCGTGGGCTTCGGCGAACATGTCCAGCAAGGGATCCGACAACTCCATCAGCTCGGGCAGGCAGTCGCACACCGTGGCGGTCACGTCGTCGCAGAAGTCACCCAACCGGATGGTGGTCGCCGCTACTTCGGCCGGGTCGAGGGCGAGCAGACGCTGCGCGGCGATCGCCGACCCGGTCATGGTGATGTAGACCTGCACCGCGGCCGTGTCCGCCACCGACAGACCCGCCGCGAGTCCGACATGCCCTGCGGCAACAGCGAGGTGCGGCTTCCGTCCGATCGACGACCAATCATGGTGCGGCCAGGCGGACTTGGCCAGCCGGAGCAGTCCGCGGCCCTGAGCGCGGGAGGCAGATCTGGCGGCCGGAGACGGGGTTCGTGCGTCGGATTCGGCATCGGCCCGGTCCGTGCTCGACGACCCGTGCACCAGCGATGCGGCAATGGACGCCGTCGTCGCTCCGGAGGTTCGGATACGGCGTCGCAGAAATGCTTCGAGCGTCGTGATGTCTCGAACGAACCCCGAGGCGATCGCTTCCTCGACGCCGCCCGAGTGCACGTGGCCACCGGTGGGGAGGCGTGAATCGGCAAGCGAGAGAAGCGTCGTCACCTGGAGGCGGGCATCGGGCATCAGAACAGGAAGTATCGCTGCGCCATCGGCAGTTCGGTTGCCGGCTGCTCGGTCCACACGTCACCGTCGATGCGGACGGTGAAGGTGTCGGGATCCACTCGGATATCGGGTAGAGCGTCGTTCAGTGCCATGTCCGACTTCCTGACACCGCGCACGTTCTTGACCGGAACGAGCCGGCGATCGCAGTTCAGACGCCCGGCCAGTCCGTCCTCGATCGCCTGCGGGGCAACGAAATGCAACGACGTCGCGGCCGCAGCCTTGGGTGACGCCCCGAACATCGGACGAGGTAGTTCCGGTTGCGGGGTCGGGATGGACGCGTTCGCATCGCCCATGGCTGCCCACGCGATCATGCCGCCCTTGACGACCATGTGTGGACGGACGCCGAAGAAGGCCGGATCCCACAGCACCAGGTCGGCGAGTTTGCCCGGTTCGATCGAACCGATCTCGTCGTCGAGGCCGTGTGCGACGGCCGGGCAGATGGTGTATTTCGCGACGTAGCGCATGACGCGGTTGTTGTCGGCTCCGTTGTCGCCGGCCAGGAATCCGCGACGAGATTTCATCACGTGCGCCGTCTGCCACGTACGCAGGACGACCTCACCTATCCGGCCCATGGCCTGGGCATCGCTGCCGATCATCGAGATCGCACCCATGTCGTGCAGCAGATCCTCGGCTGCGATCGTCGACGGACGAATTCGACTCTCGGCGAAAGCCAGGTCCTCCGGAATAGATGGACTGAGGTGATGGCACACCATGAGCATGTCGAGATGTTCGTCGAGGGTGTTGACGGTGTGGGGACGGGTCGGGTTGGTCGAGCTGGGGAGCACGTGCGGCTGCGCCGCCACGGTGATGATGTCGGGTGCGTGCCCGCCGCCCGCACCCTCGGTGTGATACGCGTGGATTCCGCGTCCCTTGATCGCATCGAGAGTGGTCTCGACGAATCCGGCCTCGTTCAGGGTGTCCGAGTGCAGAGCAGCTTGAACACCTGCGTCCTCGCACACACGCAAGCACGCGTCGATCGCGGCGGGAGTCGACCCCCAGTCCTCGTGCAGCTTGAATCCCGATGCGCCTTCGCGCAATTGCTCCCACATCGAGTCGGGATTGACCGTGTTGCCCTTCCCGAGCAGCACGATGTTCATCGGCCAATCGTCCAGCGACTCGAGCATCCGGGACAGGTGCCATGCCCCCGGGGTGACGGTGGTGGCCTTGCTGCCCTCCGCGGGTCCGGTACCGCCTGCGATCACGGTGGTGATGCCGCCACCGAGAGCCTCCTCCTTGATCTGCGGGCAGATCAGGTGGACGTGACAGTCGATGCCGCCGGCCGTGACGATCTTCCCGTTGCCCGCGATGATTTCGGTGGACGGGCCGATGACGAGATCGGGATGCACCCCGGTCATGGTGTCGGGATTGCCCGCCTTGCCCAGTGCCACGATCCGTCCGTCGCGAATACCGAGATCGGCCTTGATGATTCCCCAGTAGTCGACGACGACCACTCCCGTGATCACCGTGTCGGGAGCGCCGTCCGCGCGGGTGGCTCGGGACTGCCCCATCGATTCACGGATGACTTTGCCGCCGCCGAACACGGCTTCCTCACCGGCTGTGCCTGGTCCTCCACTGCGGTCCTCGGTCACCTCGATCAGAAGATCGGTGTCTGCCAAGCGGATTCGATCGCCCGTCGTCGGGCCGAACAACTGGGCGTATCGACTGCGGCTCATGCGCGCCATCAGCTGTCCAACTTTCCGGGAGGTGTCATGCTCAATCCGTGGACCTCGCGCGTGCCACCGAGTGGCACGAGCCGAATCGTCTGTTCGATTCCTGGCTCGAAACGCACTGCCGTGCCCGCGGGTATGTCGAGGCGGCAACCGTGCGCCCTCTCGCGGTCGAACTGCAGCGCAGCGTTGGACTGCGGGAAATGTACGTGACTACCCACCTGCACCGGGCGATCTCCCGCGTTGACGACGGCCATGGATATCACCTCGGCACCTTCGTTGATCTCGATGTCGCCTGCGACGGTGATGATCTCACCCGGAATCAGGTGACCGTCACCCCGCTTGGGGGAGATCGGCTCGTGCACGGTGATCAGCTTCGTACCATCGGGGAAAGTCGCTTCCACCATCACCTCGGGGAGCAACTCGGGCACACCGTCGAGCACGTCGTCGGCACCGAGAATCTCGCGTCCCGAGGACATCAGGTCGGCGACAGATCGTCCGTCGCGGGCACCCTCGAGGAGGTGATCGGTGATGACCGCGATCGCCTCGGGGTGATTGAGTTTGAGGCCGCGTGCCTGGCGACGCCGAGCGAGTTCGGCCGCGTAGCTGACGAGCAGTCGGTCCTGCTCGTGCGGAGACAACCGCATTGGAGTTCTCCGTCCCGATCGGTGATGGTGCTCGGCAATTCTGACACGCTTGCGACCCGTCGGCAGCGGAGCGCGCCGACGTCTCTCATCCGAGCGGCACGGTCACCGATCGATCGAGCAGTCCCCGCAGCACGTCTCGGTCGATGCCGGCAGCGACGTTCTGCAGCTCGGTGATGCCGAACGCGCCCGAATCCAGGCCTCGGACCACAACGCCTGCCAACGCCTGCGCCGTCGCCGGTTCGTCCATCACCTCACCACCCTGGCGATCGAGATAGCTGCCCAGCCGAGCAGCAGCGACCGGCATGGCCTGACGGAAGAAGCCGAACGTGGCAAGCCATCGCGTGACCAGATGCCCGGGATGCATGTCCCAACCCTGATAGAAGCCGCGTTCGAGCGATCTGGTCACCAGCTCGAAGTGTCGACGCGCGGATGCCGCCACCTGTGTGGGATCACCGGTCGGCACCACCTGGGTCGAACCGTCGCACACCCACACCCCGGTCTGTGCCGCTGCCACCAACATCACGTTCTTCGCGTGGTCCGCCACCGGATGGGCCAATGATTGCTGCGCAGAGGTGATTCCGCAGGCGGCACTGTAGTCGTATGTCCCGTAGTGCAGGGACGTGCAACGACCGTCCGCCCTGGTGATCGCACGCGCGAGCGTCACCGTTCCGTCCGCCCCGATGACCGCCTGCGGGCTCTCGATCTGCAGCTCGAATCGCAGGGCTCGATCGGGAAGCCCGTGCGCACGCTCGAGTTCTTCGCACAGGGCGACGACAGCAGCTACCTGCGCGGCGGCACGGAGCTTGGGCACGGTGAACACGAAGCCGTCGGGCACTCCCCCGGCCCCGTCCAGGACCAGCTCGAGGGTGCGGATTCCGCGCCGACGCTCATGTGCGGCAAGCCCTTTGGCACGAATCCCCAGCCACGTCGGACCGGCCGCATCCTCTGCCAAGGCGGACAGTGCCGCGCCGACCGCCCTCGCATGGCTGTCCTCGACGGCGTCCGATCGCCACCCGTAGCCGTCCTCGAAGTCGAATCTGAGGTCCTGGATCGGCGCACTGCCGAGCCGGTCCCGCACCAGGGGTAGTGCGTCCTCGGTGTCGAGTTCGGCGAACGCCTCGGGCTGAGCGTCCAGGATTGCCAGGGCGGCGGCACCCCATTCGGCGGGCACGGAGGCCGACGCATCCGAGGCCGATACGTAGACGGTGTGAGAGGGCTGGCCGCCGACTCGGTCACCCGGATAATGCTGTGCGAGTTCGTCGTCGATGGGACCGAACAGTGATTCGAGGCGATCGAACGCGTCGGAAGTCAGTGCGGTCTCCGTCGACCGTAAGGAAGAGTCGGCGCTGTCGCTGTGTCCCGTCATGGGCATCACTGTCCCAGATGCGCCGTGTTTTCGATATTCGCCAGCCGGACCTTGCCCTGAGCAACCAGGCGTCCGTTCTCGTCCGTCATGTCGACCTGCCAGAGCTGCTGCGTCCGTCCCCGATGAATCGGATGTCCGTGCGCGCTCAGCGTTCCCGACCGAGTCGCGCGCAGGAAGTCGGTGTTGTTGTTGGTTCCGACGACGTGGCCGCGCGAGCCGAACCACGCCGATCCACCGATACTCGCCACCGACTCGACCACCGAACACAGCACACCCCCGTGCATGATTCCGGCCGGTTGATGGAGCTGCGGGGTGACGGTCCATTCCGCGCGCACCTCGTCGCCGGTCACCTCGAGGTACCGCAGGCCGAGAACCCCGTCGAACCCTCGTGCACACAATTCGGTGAGCTGTTCCGGCGTCATGGTGTCGAAGGTGCTCTCCCCCGTGGTGCCGTTCGAGTCCGTCATAGCTGTGCCTTCCGGTTGCGTCGAGATGGTCCGGCCGACTCGGCTGTCGACTCTCGTTCAGAGATACACGACGATCGACCCACGAAAATCGGTGGGCCTCTCGTTCGTCGAGAACGAGAGGCCCACCGTGGCAAGGACCGGGAGTCACTGCAGCCCTCAGGACTCCGGCGCGGTCCGTTGGTACGAAGTCAGCATAGGCATACCTTAGTACCGGCGCAAGACCGTCACGATGCCCGGAGTCTCGCTCGCCCCGGAACCCCGACTCGCGCGCGGACGGGAGCCCCGGCCGCGACCATGGCGTCGAGCAGCATCTGTCCCCGGCGGGCACCTGCCGACGCGCTCGCTCCCGCCAGAATCGGCACGTATGTCGAGGCCCCGAGGATGGCATCACCGACCAGAGCCCAGAAGACACGCGCATCCAACGGTGCGCGTTCGGCGATCGCACGGAACACCGCGCCGAGCGAGGTCGTGCAGCGATGCGCAGTCCAGACCAACAGTGCTCGTTCACACGGCAGTGTGACCGTGCCGGGCTCACCCGCGGCAGGGTCCTCGGGAAGCACTCGCAGGATCGGCGATGCCACTCCCGCCCAATCGATCCCGCCGTCGCTGTCCATGTGGATCCACAGGTTGTCGATGCCCGGATCCCAGGCTCGTGCCTCCAGGACCAGCAGCGCGGCCACGCGTCCGACGACGGCATGGATCAGGGCCGTGGCAACCTGCACCGCCGCGGCCTCGGGAACGTCGAGATCCTCGAGCGATCGTCGGTACATCTGCTCGACGCGGCCGTCGTCGAGTCCCACCGCCAACTGCCACCAACGGCGTTTGCCCTCGTTCGCCATGGTTGCCACCGCGTACATCCGCGGGTAGTCGGGGTTGAGTGCACGCAGGGTCGCGCACGAGTCGGTCAACAGCGCCGCCCCGCCGGATCGGTTCGAGAATCGATGCACATCGGCCCAGCCCGTGTATGACGCTGTTGCAACTGACACCTGATCGCTCCTTGGGTTCTCGGCGGGTGCTCACGTCGCACCCCTTGCAATCAATGTAGGTTAGCCTAACCAGATCGTAAAGCGGGTCAGGCACCGCTACCCTTACCTCACCTCACGTGTCGAGCAAGGGTTCCGTAACCTAAACCGAGTCCCTTCGAACCAGCGAGGAGTCACGAGCACTGTGACCACAGCTCCGCTACTCGGCCCTCACGGCGCACGCCGGTCTTCCGACGAGTCCTACGGGATCGAGGACGTGCCCACGGGTCCGCCGCCGCGTGGCTCTCGCATCGCTGCAGCCGCTATCGACGCACTGATCGTGCTGGTCCCCTTGTTCGTCGGCTGGTCGATCGTCGACGCGCTTCGCGACGACAACGGTGGCGGCCAAGCGGACCGATTCGTGTTCGGCACCATCGCGGTGTGTGTCGCTCTGGCTCTGTTCGTCTGGAATCGCGGCTACCGCGACGGCAACGAAGGCCAGAGCACCGGTCGACGCTGGATGGGTCTGACACTGCGGGACAGCGCAACGCAGGGTCCGATCGGTGCTCGTCGCGCCCTGCGCCGACAATTCCGGATCGGCGCGGCATCGTCCGAGGTGGTGCGCGAAAAGGCCGCTGTCGCAGCAGGATTCGAGCCCATCCCCAAAGATGTTTCGGTCGCGGCCATTCGGCGGCGACGGTTGCTCGGTCTGGCCGTCCTGGTCGCCGCTCTCGTCGCCGGAGTACTCGCCAGCATCGCCATCGGCGCACGGCCACTGACGTTCGCCGAAATCGCCCATGCACTGCTGAATTCGACGGGCACCGACACCGACATCATCGTGCGCACACTGCGAGTTCCCCGGACGGTGCTCGCATTGGTCGTGGGCATCGCGCTCGGTATCGCAGGTGCTCTCATCCAGGGGCACACCCGCAATCCGTTGGCCGACGCCAGTCTGCTCGGCCTCAACTCCGGGGCAGCGTTCTTCGTGGTGATGGCCATCTACCTGTTCCGGTTCACCTCGCCGAGTCAGTACCTGTGGTTCGCATTCGCCGGTTCGGCGGTGGCGAGCATCGTCGTGTTCGGTCTCTCCTCGATCGGGTCGGGCAGATCGAGTCCGGTCAATCTCGCCTTGGCCGGGGCAGGCGTCGCATTCTTTCTCTCGGCCATGACGAACGCCGTCGTACTGCTCGATCAGACCAGCCTGGACGGGTACCGCTTCTGGGTGGTCGGATCCGTTGCAGGACGCGGCCTCGACGTACTGTGGCAGGTCTTGCCCTTCCTGGTCATCGGCGTGCTCATCGCATTGGCGAGCACACCCGGCCTGAACGTCATGAGCCTCGGCGAGGACGTCGCGCGATCGCTCGGGACCAACGTCGCGATCACCCGCACCGTCGGGATCCTCGCCATCACTCTGCTCACCGGTGCCGCGACGGCAGCGTGCGGGCCCATTGCATTCGTCGGCCTCGTCGTTCCACACATCGCCCGCGCGGTGACCGGACCCGACTACCGCTGGCTCGTGCCCTACGCGGGCCTCATGGGCGGAGTGATGCTCATGATCGCCGACGTCATCGGTCGGGTCGTGGTGCGCCCGGGCGAGCTTCAGGTGGGCATCGTTCTGGCACTGATCGGGGCACCCTTCTTCATCGCTCTCGTTCGACGCCGGAAGTTGGTCAGCCTGTGACCGCCGAGCTGCAGTCCCCCACACCGGCACCCGGCCCCGGCGTCGTTCGCACCCGGCCTGCGTTCCGCCTCGGTCCGATCTCCATGGTCCGACGGCCGGTGATGGTCCTGACGACCATCCTCCTGGCTGCGGCGCTCTTGCTGGTCATGTGTGTGAACATCGGACGAGGCGACTTCCCGCTGTCGATCACGGCGGTCCTCGACGTGCTGCTCGGCGGCGGTTCGAGAATCGAACGGTTCATCGTGATGGACCTGCGACTGCCCCGTTCACTGACCGGGCTGTTGGTCGGGGCCGCCCTCGGTATCTCCGGCGCGATCACGCAATCGATCTCTCGCAATGCCCTTGCCAGCCCCGACATCCTGGGAATCACCGCCGGTTCCAGTGCCGCGGCCGTCGCGCTGATCGTGCTCGGCGGAGGCAGCTTCAGCGGGCTGCTGGCCACCCTCGGTCTTCCTCTCGCTGCACTGATCGGCGGGCTGCTCACCGCGATCGCCATCTACGCCCTCGCCTGGCGAAAGGGCGTCGACGGGTTCCGCCTCATTCTGGTCGGGATCGCCGTCAACGCCATGCTCACCGCCGTGATCGGCTGGCTGCTGATCAGCGCCGACATCAACGACGTCTCCCGCGCTCAGGTCTGGCTCAACGGGTCGCTCAACGGAGCGGACTGGGCTGCGGTCTGGCCGGTTGCCATTGCCGTCGTCCTGGTCGGTGGCGGCACCGTCGTCGCGACGTTCACGCTCGGTGCCCTGCGACTCGGAGACGACAACGCACGATCTCTCGGAATTCGACTGCAACACAGTCAGGCGATGATGCTGCTCGCTGCCGTCGCACTCGCCGCGATCGCCACCGCCGCCGCGGGACCCATCGGGTTCGTGGCGCTCGCCGCTCCCCAGATAGCGCTGAGGGTGCTGCGAACGCCCGGCCCCCCGATCATCGCGTCGGCACTGCTCGGCGGATTGCTCGTCGTGGGAAGCGATCTGATCGCTCGCACGATTCTGCCCGTCGAGCTCCCGGTCGGCATCGTCACCTCGGCCCTCGGCGGACCGTTCCTGCTCTACCTACTCGTTCGCAGTAATCGAAAGGCCTCCGTATGACAACCAGCCACACCTCGCGTCTGATCGCGAACGATCTGAGCCTCGGTTACGGCGACCGCACCATCGTCGAACACCTGGACCTCGAAATACACACCGGTGTCATCACCACAGTCATCGGACCCAACGGCTGCGGAAAGTCCTCGCTGCTGCGCTCACTCGGCCGCCTGCTCAAACCCAAGGCCGGCAGTGTGATGCTCGACGGACGAGCGATCTCGTCGATGAAGACCAAGGAGGTCGCCCGCACCCTCGGAATGCTGCCTCAGGCGCCGACCGCCCCCGAAGGCCTCACCGTCGCAGATCTGGTCTCGCGCGGTCGTCACCCGCACCAGTCGTGGATCAGGCAGTGGAGCTCGGACGACGAGGCCGAGGTGGCGAACGCACTCGAACTGACCGGAGTCGGCGACCTCGCCGACCGACCCGTCGACGAGCTGTCCGGGGGCCAGCGGCAACGCGCCTGGATCTCGATGGCACTGGCACAGGGCACCGATATTCTGTTGTTGGACGAGCCGACCACCTACCTCGATCTGGCGCACTCCATCGAGGTCCTCGATCTCGTCGACCGCCTGCACGACGAACTGGGCCGCACCATCGTCATGGTCCTGCACGATCTGAACCTGGCGATTCGCTACAGCGACCGGTTGATCGTGATGAAGCAGGGAGAGATCATCACCGCAGGTCGGCCGCAGGATGTCATCTCCGAGCAGCTTCTGCTCGACGTGTTCGGCCTAGAGGCCGCAGTCATCGACGATCCGATGTCCGATCGTCCCCTCATCGTTCCGATCGGAACCCGGCACGTGTACGGATCGGTCGGCGGGCCTGTGAGATCTCGGAATCGTTCTGCCACAGGCCCGTTCACCGCTATCTGACGACGCTGCTCACCGCTCGATCATCGTGCGCACCAGCTTGAAGCCCTGACCGATCGATACGTCCGGCAGATACGCCCGACCGATTGCATTACCGATGCTGGGAAGTGCGGCCGGATCGGCGAACGTCATGTGCATCGGTTCGTAGCGAGGCTGGAACTTCGACTTGAACGCCAGTAGCGAACGGAATCCGTATACAGGTTCGAGGGTGCGTCCGAGGACGTCGAGCAACCGTTCGAGCAAGCCCGACAGCGTCGACTGCTCGGCACTCGAGACATGTTCGGGTTGCTTCTCGTCGACCTTGGCCAGGGGTGCTCCCGACAGACTGAGGAATCGAGCCCCCTCCTGTTCGAGCAGCAGAGCGGCCGAAGCGATGAGGAATTCCATCGTGGGCCGGAAACCCTCGGATCTCCGTCTCATGAAATCGAGCGTCCATCCGACGATGACGCCGTCCTCGTACACCGGCATCCACGAGGTCACACCGTGCACGGTCCGGTGCTCGTCGACGGCGATCAGGCACCGCACGTTCTCGTCGTCGACCTCCTCGAGACCGCCGAGAGTGAAGCCCATCTCGGGCATGCCCTTGTCCGCGACCCATTCCTCCGAGATCGCAGTGATCTGGTCCGTGATCGCCAGCGGGGCAGAAGGAAAGCGAATCCACTCGGCGACGACGCCGGCCTTCTTCGCTCTGTTCAGCGCAGTCCGCACGTCCTGGAATCGCTTACCTGTGAATGCGATTCCGTCGAGGTCGAGAACCGTTTCCTCACCGACCTGGATTCCTCCCCAACCGAGGGAGTCGGTGATGCGGCGGACGTCGGGTGTGACGGAGTAGAAGCACGGTATCCATCCGTTCTCGGATGCGAACTCGGCGAAGTCGACGACGTTGTCCCGCAGGGATTCCCGCGGACCGACGGGATCCCCGGTGGTCAGTGCAACGCCGGAGATGACTCGGTAGGCGACATAGCTGCGGCCGTCGGGACCGAACCAGTACTTGTTGCCGCGCCAGGTCGTCATCCACGACAGGGCAGACCCGCTGCTCGACATGAGCAATTCGCGTGCCCGTTCGGTGGCGTCGGTCTCGCTGCCGTACACCGGGGTCAGGAAGGTACTCGCGGCGAGCACACAGACCACCACCCAGAACACCACACCGGTCCACTCGAAGAGCAGAGTGGTCGGCGTGTTCTGCGGTAGCAGGGAGGGCTCGAGCCACTGCAGGTAGACCGGGGGAATCAACCGTTGCGGGAAGTCCGCCAGCAAGCCGCCGAACGATGGCGAATCGGCGAATCCGCCTCGGGCCAGATACCCACCGATCGAATAGATCAGAGCGAGTCCGACCGCCACCCCGACCACCGAGGCCGCCCATCGACGATAGGTTCCCGAGGGTGCCGACACATCGAAGAACTTGCGGGTGACGAACAGGACCAACAACACGATCAGCGGCAGCAGGAACGGCACCGCAGTGCGGTACGCCGTCGGCGATTCCAAACCGTAGAACAGGGACTGGTCGTCACCGGACTCGAGGAACCGGATCGCGAAGTTGGCCACCGACAGCGCGAGCAGAATTCCCTGCGAGACCACCGCCATCGCCCACGCGAATCGCCTCCCTCGGCGCAGGCCGTCACTGACCACCAGCAGGAACAGCGACGGCATGATGCTCAGGATGGTCGGGCCGACTCCCCCGAGTCTGAGATCGAGCAGACCACGACGGCATTCGACCGGGTCGGTGGTCGCGTCGGCGCAGATCTCGCGCACCTCGGCCGCCGTGTACGGAACCCCCCGCACCACATCTCGAAGTACCGCGAACGGCCCGACAGCGTTGGGGCTCAGTGCCGCCAGCACCGGGCCGAGGGCACTCGCGGCGACGATCAACGCAACCAGGACCCGACCCTCGCGTTGGGTACCGGCCAATCGCGGGCCACGTGCCGACCGACCGACGATCCACGGGCCCACGATCAGACCGATCACCGCCGCGGCGAGCCGAACGACGTCCTGCAGGTGCCCACCGAACAGAGCCAACGTCACCAACAGGGCCAGCACACCGACACGAATACGCCTGCGCCACAACGTATCCATCCGCGAGGTCGCGACCAGGACGACGCCGAAGATCCAGGTCGTCGGACCCACAGCGGTTCCGACGTGCAACCGGAACCCCCAATCCGCGTCGAAGGTCTTGGCCAGGACCGCAAGACCGAGGCCGAACAGCGAACCGGCCACCTGCGTCACCAAGGCCGCGACGGCGAAGCGACGGGATCCGATCCGGCGCTCGATCGGAGCGGCGGCGACCAACACCCCGATCGTCGCCACCACGCACCCCGCGATGTTGGGTGCCGCCAGACCCGAGGTGAGCGGGGTCCACAGGTGCCAGTGCTCGAAGGGCATGATGCCCACGGCGAAGTACCTGTCCATCTCGCCCCGGTCGTCCACGACAGCGGCGACGATGCCCATCACCCAGACGACGGCGAGCAACGCGAAACTGACCGGTGCTCCCACGGCACCGAACACGATGAGCGACCACAGCCGGCGAAGCTGGCGCATCACCGCAGACGCACCCGACCTCAGAGACTCGGTGCGCGTGCGTATCCAGGACGGTTCGACGGGATCGTGCGCGCCTGCCACACCCGAAGTCGGTGCCTCGGCGTCGGCCGCGGACGGTCGTTCCGGATCGGTCACGTTCACGAAATCAACCCTGTCCTCGTCGCCAACCATGGGAGCTCACGTCGGAGGCCCTCCGACCACACAGCGAAGCTGTGTCCGCCCGGTACCTCCACGTACTGCACATCCATTCCGGCGGCCTTCGCCGCGTCGTACATTTCCTGTTGGCCCGGTTTGTAGTCGTTGTCGTCCGACCCCACGACGAAAATACCGGCCGAGTCGGGGTACCGACGTGATTTCAGCAGGTCGAGCGGATTGACGGCAGTGAACGCCGCGGAGTTTCCTCCGAAGGCCTGCTGCACCGTTCGGTATCGATCGCCGAGAGTCGGCTCGCGCTGACCGGACAGGTCGAGAAACGTGGGATAGACATCGGGATGATTGGTCGCCATCTGTATCGAACACGTACCGCCGTAGGACAATCCACCGATCGCCCAGTGCGCGCGGTTCGGATCGACCTGCAGTGCAGTGTCGATCCAGTCGGGAACGTCGCGGGAGAGATACGTGTCCACGTTGCCCAGGGGTGAGTCGACACAGAGCGGGTTGGCCATCGACGACCCGGTTCCGTCCGCGGCGACGACGACCGGCGCGAGACCCGCGTGATCGCGAGCGAAGTTGTCCATGGTCTCGGCGAGCTTTCCACCGTTGAGCCAATCCTCGGGTGCTCCCGGCTGACCGGCGAGCAGCACGAGGACCGGAAGGAGCGGACGAGGATCGGCGAAGTAGGCGGGCGGCAGGTAGATCTGCGCATCTCGTGCGGAGAAGTTCGACGCAGTGGCCGGAATGGAGGCGGAGGTGATTCTCCCGGCGGACGCCAGGTCGGCGGGCGCGGTCCAGACCGAGTCGAGCGGCGTGCCGGTGACGGTCTGTGCCACCGCAGCGGGCACGTCCGAGAACTGAATGCGCGCCGCGGACTCGGCCCCGAGAGCGTTGCCCACGGTGGGGTAGGCGTCGAACTCGAGATTGACGTGCAGGGCCGACGCCGCCACCACGAACACCGTCGCCAGCACGGACGCCGAGGTGCCCAGCACCCCTCGAGCGGCCAACGACCTGGGAACCATCGTGAACAACGCAGCGAGACCGACGCCGATCCACACGTAGATTGCGGTCTCTATCGGGTCCGGGAACGGTCGCCACACCTTCTCGACCACCACGTAGCCGATCGTCGTGGCAACGATCGATGCCGTCGCGGCGATCGGCAGCGCACGCGTGGCGTATCGCCGCGATCTCGACAAGAGCAGCCACAGACCACCGAGGGCACCGAGAACGGACACGATCACCGGTACCGGGCCGTCGATCAACGACAGGGAATCGAACCAGTCCACGCCTTCGTCTCCGCTCACTTCTCGAAAGTCGGGCCGAGGGGCGGCACGATCACAGCACAGAATATTCGCCGCGGGATTCCCGCGGTCGAGACCCGCCGATTCGTCGCGACACCGCCTATGACCGATCCCACACCTGCCGACAGGTCGGTACTACCACGAGTAGTACGCATCCGCGTCGGAGTAGCCGTAGACTCGGACGAATGGCTGGTCTTGGTGAACTAGAGCGTGCAGTGATGGACCATCTGTGGGAGTCGTCGGATCCCCAGACCGTTCGACAGGTGCACGAGGCGCTGGCGACGCATCGCGAACTCGCGTACACGACAGTGATGACGGTGCTGCAGCGGCTGGCGAAGAAGAAGTTGGTCGTGCAGCAACGCGACGACAGAGCGCATCGCTATGCCCCGTTGCACGGCCGCGACGAGCTGGTCGCGAGCCTGATGGTCGACGCGCTGTCGCAGGCACCGGCATCGGGTGGACGCGCAGCGGCACTCGTCCACTTCGTCGGACAGGTCGGGGCCGACGAAGCCGCCGCCCTCCGTGAGGCGCTCGCCGCTCTGGAAGTGGCACAATCGACATCGAAGTCCCCTTCGGCTGGAGATGGCCGTCCGACGGACTGACGCTCGCGGCAGTAAGTGAGGACATGAACTCGACGACTGCGCTGGTATTCGCAGTACTCGCGCTGATCCTGGCTGGGCCGGTTCCGGCAGTGCTCGCCCGCGCGAGCTGGCCGTACCGGTCACCACGCGCGGCTCTGGTGCTCTGGCAGGCAATTGCCCTCGCTGCTGTGCTCTCGGCCTTCAGCTCGGGCCTCGCGATCGGCGGACTGCTGCTGGTCCCCGGTCCGGACGGTCGGCCCACGACGGCACCGACCGACGAGATCGACGCTCTCGGCCTGCCCCTGTGGATCCTCTACGTCGTCGTCCTCGCCATCACGCTCGGCATCGGTGCCAAGCTCATGTTCTCCGTCGTTCAGGTAGCGGTCAGAACCCGTCGTCGACGTTCCAGGCATCGCGTGCTCGTCGATCTGCTGGATCGAAGCGATCGGGGCGAGAACCCTTTCCGTGGTCTCCGCGATGCAGACATCCGCGTGCTCGACGCGGCGGAACCGATCGCGTACTGCCTACCGGGTCTGCGTCAGCGGGTGGTGCTCAGCCGTGGAACGTTGGCCAGTCTTTCCGAGGCGGAGGTCACTGCCATCCTCAGTCACGAGCGCTCACACCTGCGCGCCCGCCACGACCTGGTCCTCGAAGCATTCACCGCCGTGAACGAAGCGTTCCCTCGGATCGTCCGCAGCAAGTCGGCGCTCGGCAGCGTGCAGCTACTGGTCGAGCTGCTCGCCGACGACTCGGCGGTCAAGGTCACCGGACCCACGCCGTTGGCCAGGGCCCTGGTCACCTGTGCCGGGTCAACTGCACCGCGTGGTGCGATGGCGGCCGGAGGGCCGCACACCCTCATCCGTGTCCAGCGCTTGAGCGGCCCGGGTGCCGATGTGCGCATCGCTGTGGCTGCCTACGCTGCGGCCGTGGTGATCCTCGTTCTTCCCACGATCTACGTCGCCATGCCGTGGCTGGAGGAATTGAGCAAGCTCGTCGGGTGAGTCCCTCGGGCGATCGGGGTCGCACAGGTCACATCGACTCGAGTCGAACAATCGGCGGTACGTCCCGTACAGTAGAGACCGGTCGCCATCGCGGCCTAGCAATCGAAATGGCACAAACAGCCCCACTTTATGCAGTTCTCGTCTGCATTCTGATGGCCAGGTGACAGTGCCCTGGCTCGTATCAATGTGTTCTGGCTGTTTTTCGTGTTTCCCGGTTCTTCGGGTGCTCTCAGCTTCGGGCTTATTGGCGTGCCCGCAATCCGGAGAGGCTTTACTGCGTGACCCACGCTGTTTCCAACACACCCGTTTCCACCGCTTCCGACACCACGGCAGTCCCGACGCCCGCAGCGGCACCGGCATTCACGTTCGCCGATCTCGGACTGCCCGAGGCAGTCGTCGCCGCATTGGCGCGCAACTCGATCACCGTGCCCTCCCCCATCCAGGAGAAGGCACTCCCCGACGCCATCGCCGGTAAGAACGTCCTAGGCCGTGCGCAGACCGGCTCGGGCAAGACCCTCGCCTTCGGCCTGCCGATCCTGCAGCGCCTGTCGTTGCACACCGACCGCCCGGCGGCCAAGCGCCCCCGTTCGCTCGTGCTGGTCCCCACCCGCGAGCTCGCTTTCCAGGTTGTCGAATCCCTCGCTCCCTACGCCAATGCGCAGGGCCTGCGCGTCATGCCCGCCGTCGGCGGCACCCCGTTCAACAAGCAGGTCGAGCAGCTCCGACGTGGAGTCGACGTCCTCGTCGCCACCCCGGGTCGCCTCGCCGACCATCTGCGTCAGGGCACCTGCATCCTGGACTCCATCGAGATCACCGCGCTCGACGAGGCAGATCAGATGGCCGACATGGGCTTCCTGCCCGAGGTTCGTGCCGTCCTCGCCGACACTCCGGCAGACGGACAGCGCATGCTGTTCTCGGCCACCCTCGACCGTGAGGTTCAGTCGCTGGTACGCCAGTTCCTGCCCGATCACGTCGAGCACTCCACCCAGGACGGCAAAGCCAGCGTCCGCACCATGGATCACTACGTGCTCATGGTCGACCGGGGTCAGAAGGATCTCGTTCTGTCCGAGATCGGTGCCCGCGAAGGCGGTCGCACCATCATGTTCGCGCGTACCAAGCTGGGCTGCGACGGAATCACCGACCGCCTGCGTGCGCTCGGTATCGCCGCGGAGTCACTGCACGGTGGCAAGGCTCAGAATCAGCGCACCCGCGTTCTCGAGCGCTTCAAGAACGGCCGTACACCCGTCCTCGTCGCCACCGACGTTGCTGCTCGTGGAATCCACGTCGACGGTATCGACCTGGTCGTCCACGTCGATCCGCCCGCAGACCACAAGGACTACCTGCACCGCGCAGGACGTACGGCACGCGCGGGAGAGAAGGGCACCGTTGTCGCGATCGTGCTGCCCAACCAGCGTCGTCAGGTTCTGCGTCTGACCGGGATGGCCGGCGTCAAGGCCACCGCCGTCAACGTCTCGCCCGGTTCGGCCGAGCTGAACAGCATCACCGGAGCGAAGAAGCCGACCGGTGAGCCCCTGCGCGCCGAGTCCGCTCCCCGCGACCGGAACAGCCGTCCCGGCTACCAGGGCTCCAACCCGCGCAGCGGTGGCGGATACCAGGGCTCCAACCCCCGCAGCGGTGGCGGATACCAGGGCTCCAACCCCCGCAGCGGTGGCGGATACCAGGGCTCGAACCCCCGCAGCAGCGAGGGCTACCAGGGCGACCGTCCCCGCACCGGCTACCAGGGCTCCAACCCGCGCAGCGGCGGCGGATACCAGGGCTCCAACCCCCGCAGCAGCGAGGGCTACCAGGGCGATCGTCCGCGTCGCTCCGATTCGAGCTCGTACCGCGGCTCCGAGGGTCGTGGATACGAAGGCCGTGGCTCCGACAATCGCCGTCCGGCATCCGGTCCCCGCCAGGACGAGCACCGGTCCGGTGGCTTCCGCAGTCGCACGGAACGGCGTTCGTACGACGGTTTCGACGGTCCGGCTCGCAGCCACTGATCGGTTCGTCACCGTGAGGTCGTGATCCGACCCGAAATGCACGAACGGGTGCCGCATTCTTCGCGAATGCGGCACCCTTCGTCGTTGGCGGTGGCCGGCTTCGACACCGGCCGGGGGGTTGGCTCGCGCGAAATCTCGCGGCAAGGAAAGCTGTCTGTATGACCTCAGCAGCAGAACCGACAGAACTGGCTCAGATCGGAGTCACCGGACTCGCCGTCATGGGCTCCAACATCGCCCGTAACTTCGCCCATCACGGTCACACCGTCGCATTGCACAACCGCAGCGTGGCCAAGACCGATGCCCTGATCGCCGAGCACGGCACCGAGGGCAACTTCATCCGCACCGAGACCATCGAGGAGTTCGTCGCCGCCCTCGCGAAGCCGCGCCGAGTGCTCATCATGGTCAAGGCAGGCGACCCGACCGACGCCGTGATCGAGGAACTTGCAGGCGCGATGGAGGAGGGCGACATCATCATCGACGGTGGCAATGCCCTCTACACCGACACCATCCGGCGCGAGGCCGCCATGAAGGAGCGCGGACTGCTCTTCGTCGGTGCCGGTATCTCCGGCGGCGAAGAAGGCGCGCTCAACGGACCGTCGATCATGCCGGGCGGACCCGCGGAGTCCTACAAGGCCCTCGGACCGCTGTTGGAATCCATCGCAGCGCAGGTCGACGGCACGCCGTGCTGCACCCACATCGGGCCCGACGGCTCCGGCCACTTCGTCAAGATGGTCCACAACGGCATCGAATATGCCGATATGCAACTCATCGGTGAGGCCTACAACCTGTTCCGTGACGCGCTCGGATACACGCCCGCTCAGGTAGCGGACGTGTTCACCGAGTGGAACAACGGAGACCTCGAGAGCTACCTCGTCGAGATCACCGCCGAGGTTCTCCGCCAGGTCGACGCCAAGACCGGTCAGCCTCTCGTCGACGTGATCGTCGACGCTGCGGAGCAGAAGGGCACCGGTCGCTGGACCGTCAAGGCGGCTCTGGACCTCGGCGTTCCCGTCACCGGTATCGCCGAGGCCGTGTTCGCTCGGGCTCTGTCGGGGTCACGCGCTCAGCGCAAGGCAGCCGTCGGACTCGCCTCCGGAACACTCGCCGACAAGCCGACCGACGCAGAGCAGTTCACGCACGACATCAGTCGGGCTCTGTACGCGTCCAAGATCGTCGCCTACGCACAGGGCTTCGATCAGATCGCCGCGGGCAGCACCGAATACGACTGGAATCTGCATCCCGGTGACCTCGCCACGATCTGGCGTGGTGGCTGCATCATTCGCGCTCGGTTCCTCGATCGCATCAAGGACGCGTACGACGACGACGCCGAACTGCCCAGTTTGATCCTGGCCCCGTACTTCCGTGATGCCATCGAGAACGCCATCGACAGCTGGCGTCGAGTGGTCGTCACCGCGGCTTCACTGGGCATTCCGGTCCCCGCGTTCGCGTCCTCGCTCTCCTACTACGACGCGTTGCGGGCAGAGCGTCTACCTGCCGCTCTGACACAGGGTCAGCGGGACTTCTTCGGGGCGCACACCTACGAGCGAACCGACTCGGAAGGAAAGTTCCACACTCTGTGGAGCGGCGATCGTTCCGAGATCGAAGCCTGACCGAGAAGCTTCCGCCGGTGGCGCTGCGTTCACCATGCAGCGCCACCGGTACAGCACGGGAACCGGTCAGCCGGGTACCGGCCCGAGAATCGGTTGGACCACCGTCGACGGGATCCCTTCCCACGGCAGTGCACCTTCCAGGTCCTTCCACACCGCCTGCACCGCACTGAAGCACCCCTGGCCGTCGACGTCGGAGGCTGCGTACAGAATTTCCGCACAGTCCGGTACGTCGATGGTGAAAAGCTCGAATCCTGCTGCAGTGCAACCGATTCCGGATTCGAGCTCGAGTATTCCCGAGGCCACCGAGGCGCCCAGCGAATTGAGAATTCGCGAGGACTCATGTGGCCCGCGTCCGGTCATGACGATCTCCGGGCTGCCGAAATTCGTCAGACCGACCGTATAGCAGAACGCCGGATGGATACCGTCGAGATCGATTTCCGATTCCACGTACTGCAAGGCCCACCCACACCTGTCGATGGTGCGTTTCACACCTTCGATGTACTCGTCGACGCTGTAGCCCTGACACATCTTGCACATAGCTCCCCCACACTCTGCGTGCGATCGCCCCCTCGGCGATCACGGTGCCGAACGCCGATCGAACGTGCGTTCTACTCGAAGTATTGCGCGGGGCACCGACAAGAAGATTCCGACGGGTGGTCGACGCAGCGGTAGGGTCACAGCCATGCCGGGTCAATCCGTTCGATCGTTCGCAGAACTGGGACTGCCCGTGGTTCTCGTCCACTCGCTCAGGAAAGCGGGTGTCTCGGAGCCGTTTCCGATCCAGTCCGCGGCCCTGCCCGATGCGCTCGAGGGCCGCGATGTACTCGGCCGTGCTCCGACCGGATCGGGAAAGACTCTCGCGTTCGGGCTTCCGTTGCTCGTGCGGCTTGCCGGTCGTCGCAGTGAGCCCGGTGCTCCGCGTGGACTCGTGCTTGCTCCTACTCGCGAACTCGCGCTCCAGATCCAGGAAGTCCTCGACATCCACGGTGCGACGTTCGGCCTACGCAGCGTCGGTGTGGTCGGCGGCGTCCCGCTCGAGCGCAATGTCCGAGAGATCCAGCGCGGAATCGACATCGTGGTTGCCACCCCCGGTCGCCTCAACGACCTGCTCGCCCGACGCTCGATCACGTTGAATCGCGTGGAGGTGACCGTGATCGACGAGGCGGATCGCATGGTGGACATGGGATTTCTGCCCCAGGTCGATTCGC
Organism: Rhodococcus sp. 05-339-2; assembly: GCF_002258965.1. NCBI lineage: Bacteria > Bacillati > Actinomycetota > Actinomycetes > Mycobacteriales > Nocardiaceae > Rhodococcus > Rhodococcus sp. 05-339-2. Next base: position 107,234 of record NZ_NOYW01000018.1, on the reverse strand, counting down.
TCCTCGCCGCGACACCGGCCGGCGGGCAGCGACTGCTGTTCTCGGCGACCCTGGACGAGGACGTCGACCGCCTGGTCGAGAAGTTCTTGAACGATCCGGCCGAACATTCGACGGCGGAGTCGGTCGGCGAGCCCGACATCGCGCACTACGTGTTCAGGGTCGACGCTGCCCGCAAGACCGAAGTAGCTGCCGCACTTGCCAACAGGGACGGTCGCACGCTGCTGTTCGTCCGGACCACTCACGCGGTCGACCGACTCACCGACGACTGTCGCCGTCTGGGTGTATCGGTATCGTCGTTGCACGGCAACAAGACTCAGGCTCACCGCACACGCTCGCTGGCCGCTTTCGGCGACGGCGAGTCGACCGCGCTGATCGCCACCGATGTCGCAGCACGGGGGGTTCACGTCGACGACGTCACCCTCGTGGTTCACGTCGACCCACCGTTGGACTCCAAGGACTACGTGCACCGCGCGGGCCGCACTGCGCGCGCCGGAGCCAGCGGAACCGTCGTGACGTTGGCCACCGCCGATCAGCTCGATCACGTGCGTGCGATGGCCGGCGACGCCGGTGTCTCGGCGACGGTGATCGACACCGAGACCGATCCCACCTCGTGGCGTCGGTTGACGGGGGCGCGTACCCCCATCGGCCGACCGCTCCCGGCCGAGGCGACGGAATCACCCGCCCCTCGTAGTTCGCGGCGCGGTGCCGCACCCGCCCGACACGAGCGACCCGGGCGTTCCGGAGGCAGGCGAGGCGGCACCCGAGGACGACGCGGGTGACCGCCTCCTGGTTGTCGATCCTGCTCGCGCTGGTGTCGGCATTCCTGTTCGCCTCTGCGTCGGTGGCACAGCAGAGCGCCGCCGCGTCGGTTCCGGAGGGAACATCGCTGCTCTCGGCTCTGATCCGAAGCCCGAGGTGGTGGGTGGGCGTACTCGGGGACGGCGGCGGCTACGCGGTTCAGATCGCTGCACTGTGGGTCGGTTCGGTGCTGGTCGTGCAACCCTTGCTCGTCACCGCCTTGCTGTTCGCACTCCCGATGTCGGCGAAATTGGCGGGCCGGGCACTCCCGGTTTCGACGTGGGCACTCGCCGTTCTCCTGGCCACCGCTCTTGCGGTGTTCATCGTGGTCGGCGATCCCAGTGAAGGCAATACCGACGCCCCGCTGGCCGATTGGATCATTCCGCTGATCATCGCCGCGGTCGTGATCGGTGGCGCCGCGGTGGGCGGGCTCGTACTGAGAGCGCCCGGCGCGCGGGCTCTGTTGCTCGGAGCCGCGGGAGGGCTGCTGTTCGGTCTGGCTGCGGCTCTGACGAAGTTCGTCACCGATCTGGTGGAGAGCGACCTGCTCGGGGCCCTGGCAGCCTGGCAGACCTACGCGCTGGTGGGATCCGGAGTTCTCGGGTTCTATCTGCAGCAGCGAGCCTTCCAGGTCGGTCCGCTGTCCGCGTCACTACCGGCGGTCACGATCGGCGAACCACTCGGCGCTGCGTTCATCGGCATCACGGTCCTGGACGAGCGAATCAGAACCGACGGGACGTCCCTCGCCGTCATCGCCGTAGCGGTGTTCGTCATGGTGGTGACGACGATTCGACTGTCTCGGACCCAGGCGTCGACCCGCATCGAAACGGAGACAGGGGACGTGGCTTCGGCCCCGAATGCGCCCGACCGGTAGTCTCGATCAACGTGCAGTTCCTCGATGGTCACCTTCCGCCCTACGATCTCACCTACGACGACGTCTTCCTCGTCCCCAACCGAACCGACGTCACGTCCAGGTTCGACGTCGACCTGAGCACGGTCGACGGTTCGGGCACCACCATCCCGATCGTCGTGTCGAACATGACCGCGGTGTCGGGACGGCGGATGGCAGAAACCGTCGCACGTCGCGGAGCGATCGCCGTGATCCCGCAGGACCTGCCCACCGAGGCCGTTGCCGAGACCGTCGCATTCGTCAAGAGCCGTGACCTGATCGCGGACACACCTGTCGTCCTCGGCCCCAATGCGTCCGTGTCCGACGCCTTGGCGCTGGTGCACAAGCGCGCACACGGGTCGGTCGTGATCGTCGAACACGGCAAGCCGATCGGAGTGGTGACCGAGAGCGCCTGTGCCGACGTCGACCGATTCGCTCGACTCAGTTCCGTGGCGTCGGCCGATTTCGTGCGCGCTCCGCGCCATGCGTCGCCCCAGGAAGTCTTCGAGCTGATGGAAGCGGCACATGCCCATCTCGCCGTTGTCGTCGAGAACGACGGCTCCCTGGCCGGTGTCGTGACCAGGACCGGTGCCGTTCGGACCGGTATCTACGCGCCCGCGGTCGACGCGTCGGGACGCCTGCGCATCGCTGCCGCCGTCGGTATCAACGGCAATGTGGCGGAGAAGGCGACCGCACTGGTCGAGGCCGGTGCCGATGTGCTCGTCATGGACACCGCGCACGGCCATCAGCAGAAGATGCTCGAAGCCCTCGCTGCGGTGCGCTCTCTCGATCTCGGCGTTCCCCTGGCGGCCGGCAACGTGGTGTCCGCCCAGGGGACGCGCGATCTGGTGCAGGCCGGCGCGGACATCGTCAAGGTCGGCGTAGGACCGGGCGCGATGTGCACGACGCGAATGATGACCGGCGTCGGACGCCCCCAGTTCTCGGCTGTGGCCGATTGTTCGGCTGCGGCAGCCGAACTCGGAGCTTCGGTGTGGGCCGACGGCGGTGTGCGCCATCCCCGTGACGTTGCTCTCGCGCTGGCCGCCGGTGCTGCGAACGTCATGATCGGCTCGTGGTTCGCCGGCACCTACGAGTCGCCCGGCGACCTGCGAGTCGACGCATCCGGCAATCGGTACAAGGAGAGCTTCGGCATGGCGTCCAAGCGAGCCGTTGCCGCCCGCACCGCCACCGACGGCGCGTTCGACCGGGCCCGGAAAGCCTTGTTCGAGGAGGGCATTTCCAGTTCGCGGATGCGCCTCGATCCCGATCGGCCGGGTGTCGAGGATCTGATCGATCACATCTGCGCCGGAGTTCGCAGTACCTGTACGTACGCGGGAGCCCGTTCGCTGCCGGAGTTGGCCGAACGAGCCGTTCTGGGAGTCCAGTCCGCCGCCGGATTCGCCGAGGGGCGGCCCCTGCCCTCCGGGTGGTGACGATCGGACACGGTTAGACTCTCGCCTACAGCAGACACAGTTGTTCGCGCTCGTCACTCGTCGACAATTCGAGCAATCGATTCTCGGCGTGTGGCCTGACGTCGGCTCCCCATGAACATGGACCGCAACGCGAACCGACAGAAGGGAATCAGGTGCCCGAGGCACCCACTATCTCGGTTGCCGTCACGGCAACCGCAGAACAACACGACGACGGTTCCACTTCGGAGGGATCCTCTATCGAGCCGGGAGAGAAACCCGGCGAACACGATTTCGGCAGCCACGTGCACTCCGGCGGCGCAATGCTCCTGTCCCAGCTTCGACGGCCTCGGCTCAGGCGGAGTTGACGCGTGGAACTTCTCATCACCATCGCCAGCCTGCTCGGTTTCGTGGCCTTGACGGCCGGCACCGCGCTGTTCGTCGCGGCCGAGTTCTCCCTCACTGCCCTCGAACGCAGTGCGGTCGAGTCACAGGCCGACAACGGTGACCTCCGGTCACGCCAAGTTCTGCACGCCCACAAGACACTGTCGTTTCAGCTGTCCGGTGCCCAACTCGGCATCACCATCACCACGCTGATCACCGGTTATCTCGCCGAACCGGTGCTGGCCGGTTTCATTCGGCCGGTGGCCGACGCACTGGGCGCATCCGAGACCCTCGCCGCCGGCATCTCGCTCGCAGTGGCGCTGATCCTGGCGACCTCGTTCTCGATGATCTTCGGTGAGCTGGTTCCCAAGAACATCGCCATCGCGAAACCGATGTCGACCGCTCGCGTCACCGCCGGTGCGATGGCCGGGTTCTCACTGGTCTTCAAGTGGGCCATCAACGGACTCAACGGCTCGGCGAACTGGCTGGTGCGCCGGCTCGGAATCGAACCGGCGGAGGAACTGAGATCCGCTCGGTCGCCGCAGGAGCTGGGTTCGCTGGTCCGCACGTCGGCGCGGCAGGGGTCGATCGACGAGAACACCGCCCGACTGGTGGACCGGTCGTTGCAGTTCGGCGATCGCACGGCCGAGGAACTGATGACGCCGCGAGTGAAGATCGAAACACTCGCCACCGACGCGACCGTGGCCGATCTGATCGAAACGGCTGCGCGGACCGGCTTCTCACGTTTTCCGGTGGTCGACGGCGACCTGGACGACACCGTCGGCGTCGTTCACATCAAGCACGCGTTCACCGTCGCCGGGGCGCACCGACGGTCGACGACGGTCGAATCCCTGGCCCGCGACGTTCCCGTCGTACCGTCCAGTCTCGACGGCGACGCAGTGATGGAGCGGGTACGCGCCGACGGTATGCAGGTCGCGCTCGTCGTCGACGAGTACGGCGGCACCGCGGGCATGGTCACCATGGAGGATCTCATCGAGGAGATCGTCGGTGACGTGCGCGACGAACACGACGAGCCGGAACTCGATGTCTCCAGATCGGGCGACGGATGGGACTGTGCAGGGCTGCTGCGTATCGACGAGGTCGCGTCGGCCACGGGGTATTCGGCACCCGAGGGCGAGTACGAAACCATCGGCGGTCTCGTGCTGACGGAGTTGGGGCGTATTCCGACCGAGGGGGATGCAGTTCTGTTGCCTTCCCCGGCGAACGAGGATCCTCTCGAACGAGACGGCGGCTGGGTGGCCCGGGTGCTTCGGATGGACGGCCGCCGCATCGACCGGGTGGTTCTTCTGCCCGTCGACGCGGCTGCGGTGGCTCGGATGAGGTCGGAGGGTGAGATCGATGGGTGATTTCCTCGGCGTCGGTCTAGCCGTCCTGTTGCTCGCAGGCAACGCATTCTTCGTCGGGGCCGAGTTCGCCCTGATCTCGGCCCGGCGGGACCGCCTCGAAGCCTTACTCGCGCAAGGCAAGAAGCGTGCGCAGAGCGTCATCGAGGCCGGTCAGAACCTGTCGCAGATGCTTGCGGCGGCCCAGCTCGGCATCACGATCTGCTCGATTCTTCTCGGACGCGTGGCGGAGCCTGCGGTGGCACACTTGATCGAGGTGCCGCTCGAGGCAGTCGGTATTCCCGAGTCCTTCCTGCACCCGATCGCCTTCGCCATCGCGTTGACGCTCGTGGTCGTTCTGCACATTCTCATCGGCGAGATGGTGCCCAAGAACATCGCCATCGCGGGTCCGGAGAGCACTGCCATGGTTCTGGTGCCCATCCATCTGCTGTTCATCAAGGTGGCACTGCCGCTGATCTCGTTCTACAACATGTGCGCCAACCTGACCCTTCGGCTGCTGCGGATCGAACCCAAGGACGAGCTGAGTTCCTCGGTGTCTGCGGTCGAGTTGTCGCAGATGATCGGCGAATCACGATCCGAGGGACTGATCGATGCCGAGGAGCATCGACGACTGAGGCAAGCCCTCGAGACGTCCGGACGGACCGTGGCCGAGGTCCTGATTCCCTCTCACCAGGTTCGCAGCATCGAGTTGTCCGGACCCGACCACACCCTCGGACCCACACTGGGCTCCGTCGAACGCGCCGTCATCGAAACGGGATTCTCTCGTTATCCGGTCCGCGACGCCTCGGGGGCACTCGTGGGCTACCTGCATCTGAAGGACGTACTCGAAGCCATGGCCGACGAATCGGCAGGACCGGACACGGTCATTCCGCGCAGCGACGTGCGAGTACTACCGGTGGTCTCCATCGACACCGTGCTCGACGACGCACTGACCAAGTTGCGTCGGGCCAGCAGCCATCTCGGTGCCGTGCACGACGCGACGGGTGCCACGGTCGGCATCGTCGCGCTCGAGGACCTGGTCGAGGAGTTCGTCGGTACGGTTCGGGACGGCACGCACCGGGTGGCCGGTCCGCGTCCGGGTCAATCGTCGTCCAGCTTCAAGTCTGCGGCCGCTCCCCCACGGAACGTGTGAATGCCCGACTCGACGTTGAGCGAAGGACAGTGGACCTCCCGCCGTGCCGCGCACGCGGCACGGGTGGAGGACCTCGTCGGTGACTATCTGACGGACCGGGGCCACGGCGGCGTGCATCCGGTACTCGACTTCCTGTTCACCTACTACAGCCACCGCCCGGGTCAGCTGCGTCGATGGAATCCAGGTCACGGCGTCGTCCTCACCGGTGATCGCGCGCAGGATTTCGCGGCGTTCGCGTCCTACGAGCAGGTCGACACCGACGACGGACCGGGCTTTCGGGTGCGGTCGGATCTGGTGGAGCGTCGACGATCGAGCATCGAATTCACCCTCGGCCTGCTCGCCGCAACCCGAGACAGGCAACCGGTGCTCGGCTGTTTCGGACTGCACGAGTGGGCGATGGTCTACCGCGGGGGCACCTCGGCACAGCGGCACGAGCAGGTGCCACTGCGCCTGGGGCACGAGGGAACCGACGCCGTGGTCGATTCGATGACGTTGCGCTGCACACACTACGACGCCTTCCGGTTCTTCACCCCCGATGCAGCGCCGCGCAACGCTCTTCCGCTGTCACCGGAGTCGCGTCTGACATCCGAGCAACCCGGTTGTATTCATGCCTCGATGGATCTCTACAAGTGGTGCTACAAGCTGGGGCCACTGATCGATTCCGAGTTTCTCACCGATTGCTTCGAGCTGGCCCTGCACGCGCGAACGATCGACATGCGCGCGAGTCCGTACGACCTGAGCGGCTTCGATCTCGAACCCATTCGGATCGAGACACCGGCCGGACGAGCCGAATACGTGCGCGCGCAGGGAGAACTGTCGAGCGAAGCGGCACCTCTGCGCTCGGCGTTGATCGCTCGATGCCAGAATTTACTGGTCGGCGGCGAGTTCGGCGTCGGACCTACCGCCGAGTAACATCGACAGCGTTGTCGTGGGGACACCGGTCACCGGTGTCCGTGACCGGAAAGAGTGAGGAATTCATGACCGATCGTGTGCAGGCTGGTGGACTTCAGGTCGCCAAGGTCCTATTCGATTTCGTCGAGAAGGAGGCGCTGCCGGGTACCGACGTAGAGTCCGATGCCTTCTGGGCCGGTGCCGCGTCGGTGATCGCCGATCTCGCTCCCAAGAACAAGGCACTGCTGGCGGTCCGCGACGAGATCCAGGGCAAGGTCGACGCCTGGCACGGCGAACACGCGGGCCCGAACTACGATCGCGCCGCCTACAAGGCATTCCTGAAGGAGATCGGCTACCTGCTGGACGAGCCGGCAGACTTCCAGATCAGCACGTCCGGTGTGGACACCGAGATCACCACGACCGCAGGCCCGCAGCTGGTGGTGCCGGTCCTCAATGCCAGGTTCGCGATCAACGCGTCCAACGCACGGTGGGGCTCGCTGTACGACGCTCTCTACGGAACCGACGCCATCCCCGAGACCGACGGTGCCGAAAAGGGCACCAGCTACAACAGGGTCCGTGGCGACAAGGTCATCGCCTTCGCGCGGAACTTCCTGGACGAGGCGCTGCCCCTGAGCTCCGGCTCGCACGTCGGTACCACCGGATACGTCGTCGATGCCGCCTCGCTCACGGTGACCCTCGCCGACGGCAGCACGGTCGGGCTGAAAGATCCGGCACAGCTGCTCGGCTACCAGGGCACCCCGGACGCACCGTCGGCAATCCTGTTCGTGCACAACGGCTTGCACTTCGAGATCCAGATCGATCCCGAGAGCCCGATCGGCGAGACCGACGGGGCAGGCGTCAAGGACGTCCTGCTCGAGTCCGCTGTCACCACCATCATGGACTTCGAGGACTCCGTCGCGGCCGTCGACGCAGACGACAAGGTTCTAGGGTATCGCAACTGGCTCGGTCTGATGAAGGGCGATCTGACCGAGGAAGTCTCCAAGGGAGGCAAGACTTTCACCCGTGCGATGAACAAGGACCGCACGTACACCTCGGTCGACGGTTCGGAACTGACGCTGCACGGTCGCTCGCTGCTGTTCGTCCGCAACGTCGGTCACCTGATGACCTCGGATGCGATCCTCGATGCCGACGGCAACGAGGTGCCCGAGGGAATTCTCGATGCTCTGTTCACCTCGCTCGCCGGCATGCACTCGCTGACCTCGGACAATGTGTTGTCGAACTCGCGCACCGGTTCGCTGTACATCGTCAAGCCCAAGATGCACGGACCGGACGAGGTCGCGTTCACCGCGGAGCTGTTCGGCCGTGTCGAGCAGGTTCTCTCCCTGCCGGCCAACACGCTCAAGGTCGGCATCATGGACGAGGAACGCCGCACGACGGTCAACCTCAAGGCGTGCATCCAGGCTGCGTCCGAACGCGTCGTGTTCATCAACACCGGCTTCCTCGACCGCACCGGCGACGAGATCCACACCTCGATGGAGGCAGGTCCCGTCGTACGCAAGGGAGCGATGAAGGGCGAGAAGTGGATCGCCGCCTACGAGGACTTCAACGTCGACATCGGTCTCGCTGCCGGCCTCGAGGGCAAGGCACAGATCGGTAAGGGTATGTGGGCCATGCCCGATCTGATGCACGACATGCTCGAGCAGAAGATCGGCCACCCCAAGGCCGGGGCCAACACAGCGTGGGTTCCTTCCCCCACCGCTGCGACCTTGCACGCCCTGCACTACCACAAGGTCGATGTCTTCGCCCGTCAGCACGAAATCGCACAGGCCAAGCGCGCCACCGTCGACGACATTCTCGAAATTCCTCTCGCACCGTCCACCGACTGGACCGACGAGGAGAAGCAGAACGAACTCGACAACAACTCGCAGTCGATCCTGGGTTACGTCGTGCGGTGGATCGACCACGGCGTCGGGTGCTCGAAGGTTCCCGACATCAACGACATCGCACTCATGGAAGACCGTGCGACGCTGCGCATTTCGAGTCAGTTCATCGCGAACTGGCTGCGCCACGGCATCGTCACCGAAGATCAGGTGCGCGAGTCGCTGAAGCGGATGGCCCCGGTGGTGGACCGTCAGAACGAATCCGATCCGACGTACAAGCCGTTGGCTCCCGATTTCGACACCAACATCGCTTTCCAGGCTGCCAGTGACCTGATCTTCCAGGGCACCAGCCAGCCCAACGGCTACACCGAGCCGATCCTGCATCGTCGCCGACGGGAGTACAAGGCCGTCAACGCCTGACGGACTTGTCGATCACGTGGGTGAACATCGGAACACAGGGCGCGGGCGTTCGATAGCCGCCGGACCCGTGATCGTCGTGATCACGATCGCGGTGCTCGCTGCGGCCGTGTTCGGATGGTTTCAACTGCGGGATCGAATCCTCGATCAAGGGGTCGAAGCTGCCGACACCTGTGTGGAGGGATCGGCGGTGCTCACTGTCGCCGCCGATCCCGACATCTCCGGGCCGGTCGAACAATTGGCTGCTCGGTTCAACGACACCGCACCGGTGGTCCGTGATCACTGTGTGACGGTGCAGGTTCGAGCCACGGCCTCCGATGCCGTCCGGATGGCCTTGAACGCCGGTATCGACAACTGGGACGTCGGAGCACTCGGCGCTCGGCCGGGCCTGTGGATACCTCAATCGTCGGGCGACGTCGCGGCCGTGACCGACCGAGGAGCCCTCGACGGCACCCCGCGGCCACTCGCGGCGAGTCCGGTGGTACTCGCGGTGCCGTCCGCCGTGGCCGACTCTCTCACGTCGGTGAGTTGGGCCGACCTGGTCCGCCTGCAACGCGACCCACAGGCACTCGGCCTCGGCGAGTGGGGCGCACTCCGTCTCGCACTGCCGACCGGATCCGATGCCGGCGCAACCACACTCGCGCTCGGCGCCATCGCTGCCGGGGTACGCGGCGATCCGGCCACCGCACTGACCCTCGACCAGGTCTCGTCGAGAGAACTGGTCTCGGCCGTGTCGGAGCTTGCCGTCACCGACACCGGAGCCTCCGCAACGTCTGCATCCACAACCTACGACTCACTCGCCGCCCTGGAGAGTTCGCCCGGCCCCGACGCCCCCGTCCACGCTGTTCCGGTCACCGAACAGCAACTGGCGTCGACCGATTCGTCGACGTTGACTGCCGTTCGACCTCAGGGCTTCACTCCCGTTGCCGATCATCCCGCGGCCGTACTCTCCGGCGACGAGACCTCGACCAGGGCGGCCGCCGCATTCGTCGATTTCGTCCGCCAGCCGGACGGCGCGCAGCTGCTCACGGATGCGGGCTTCGGCGTCGGCGAAACACAGAACTCCGGCACCGTCGCTGCTCCCTCCGGACCGGTTGCCGACGCGCTGCTGGACGTACTGCGAAATCCGGTCCTGCCGCGTCGAGCCACCGTATTGCTCGACGTGTCCGAGTCGATGGGCACGAGCGAGGGCAGTGCGACTCGGCTGCAGAACACGGTTCGCGCCCTCGGCGAGCAGTTCCAGCGAGTACCCGACTCCACCGAGCTGGGCCTGTGGAGCTTCAGCGAGGATCTGGACGACTCGCTCCCCTATCGCGTCGACGTTCCGACCGGCCCGATGGCGGCTCAGGTCGCAGCGGCTTCCAGGCGCGACGCGCTGAATTCCGGTGCAGCGGCGTTGACACCGGAATCCGCGTCGCATTCCGCCCGGTCGTTGCTGGCCGCCTATCGCGATGCCGTGGCCGGGTTCGTCCCCGGACGCGTCAATTCCGTGGTGCTGATCACCGACGGTCCCAACGACGACCCATCGCTGTCCACCCAAGACCTGCTCACCGACCTGAACTCGGCATCCGATGCCGAACGTCCGGTCGCAGTGAACGTGGTGATGATCGGCGACAACACCGACGCGACCGCGTTTACCGACATCTCGGCCCGGACGGGCGGCACCGCGACGACCGTGCCGACTTCGGATTCTCCGGATTTCTTCGATCTACTCGGAAAGTTGTTGTACTAGAACATGTCTCGCGTAATTTTCGTCGGTGTCTTCTTGCTCCTCGTCACCCTGTTCCTACACTGGCGATACCTTTCCGTCACCGGAATGCCGACACGTCCCAAGAGGGCTGTCGATGCTGTGCTGGCGCTGTTGTGGCTGTGTGCGGTGATCGGCTTCGGCAGCGGCGTCGCATTCGATCCATCCTGGGCACGGGGCCCCGCGTTCGTCGGGCTCACGTGGCTCGCCGTGGTGCTGTACCTGTTCCTGGGAACCGTACTGGTGGCCGTGATCTGCACCGTCGTGAGAGTGGTTTTCGCGGCGCGGCATCGCGATTCGTCCGCGGCTCGACTGCGTGTGTCGAGGATCGGCTCAGCGGCGGTGTCACTCGTCAGCGTGGTCGCAGTGGGGTACGGACTCGTCGAGGCGGCAACTCCGCGGGTGACGAACACCGCCGTTGCGCTCGACAGGCTACCGGCCGAATTCGACGGCGTCCGAGTGGCATTGGTATCGGACCTGCACGCCGGCCCCTCCCGCGGTGCGGGGTTCGTACGGAAGGTCGTCGATTCGATCAACGCTCGAAATCCTGATGTCGTGCTGCTCGACGGCGATCTCATCGACGGCACGGTTGCTCTGGTGGGAGAAGACCTGGAGCCGCTCCGCGACCTCGACGCCCCGCTCGGTGTGTTCGCCGTCAGCGGCAACCACGAGTTCTATGCGGGTGACGGCGGCGAATGGCTCGACTTCTGGTCCACGCTCGGCATCGACGTTCTACGCAACGAGCGCACGACGATCACTCGTGGTGACGCCGCGATCGATATCGCCGGCATCAACGACGCCACCGCACCGGCACCGTACGAACCCGATCTCGCCGCGGCATTGGACGGGATCGACCCGGATCGATTCGTATTGTTGATGGCGCATCAGCCGTTGCAGGCGGTGGAGGCGTCCGACTTCGGAGTCGACATGCAGGTATCCGGGCACACTCATGGGGGTCAGATCTGGCCGATTCGGTACCTGGTGCCGCTCCAGCAGCCGAGTGTCGAAGGGCTGGACACGATCGGCAACACCACGCTGTACACCACCAGGGGTGCGGGCGCGTGGGGTCCACCGGTTCGCGTCGCCGCTCCGCCCGAGATCGCGATGCTCGAACTCACCCGGGGCTGAAGCCTGCGACACGAGTAGAGCAGAGCCCGCCACGTCGACGTGGCGGGCTCTGTTCCAGGCTCAGGCGAACGCCTCGATCGGTGGGCACGAGCACACCAGGTTGCGATCACCGTGTGCACCGTCGATGCGTCGCACCGCGGGCCATACCTTCGGACGGTCGTAGCCCGAGGGGTAAGCAGCGAGTTCCCGTGAATACGGGTGATCCCATTCGGCGGCCAGGCTCCGAGCGGTGTGCGGTGCGCCTCGAAGTGGGTTGTCCTCGACGGTCCATTCGCCCGATCCGACGCGATCGATCTCTCCCCTGATGGCGATCATCGCATCGCAGAACGCGTCGATCTCCTCGAGGTTCTCGCTCTCGGTCGGCTCGACCATCAGAGTTCCGGGCACCGGGAAGCTCATCGTGGGCGCGTGGAAACCGTAGTCCGCCAATCTTTTCGCAACGTCGTCGACAGTGACTCCGGTGTCCTTGGTCAACCCTCGCAGATCGAGAATGCACTCGTGGGCGACCATGCCGTTGTCGCCGGTGTACAGAACCGGGAAGTACTCGTCGAGGCGGCGGGCGATGTAGTTGGCCGACGCGATGGCAGTCAACGTCGCCTGCCGAAGTCCCGTCGCACCCATCATCGCGATGTAGGCCCAGGTGATCGTCAGGATCGAGGCACTGCCGTACGGGGCACCGGACACCGTCGGTCCCGAACCGAGCTGTGGGGCCAGTGGATGCCCCGGCAGGTACGGCTGCAGATGCGACCGCACACCGATCGGTCCCACACCGGGCCCGCCGCCTCCGTGTGGGATGCAGAATGTCTTGTGCAGGTTCAGGTGGCTGACGTCGCCGCCGAATCGGCCGGGGCGCGCCAGACCGACGAGGGCGTTGAGGTTGGCACCGTCGACGTACACCTGACCGCCTGCGTCGTGGACCGCTGCACAGATCTCGGAGATCTCGTGCTCGTACACGCCGTGGGTCGAGGGATAGGTGATCATGATGGCGGCGAGGGTGTCGGCGTGCTCGGCGATCTTGGCGCGCAGGTCGTCGACGTCGACGTCACCGTTGGGACGGCAGGCCACGACGACGACGCGCATACCCACCATCACCGCCGAGGCTGCGTTGGTGCCGTGGGCACTCGACGGGATCAGGCAGACGGTGCGTTCGGCGTCGCCGTTGCCGAGGTGGTAGCGACGTATGGCGAGCAGTCCCGCGTATTCGCCTTGGCTGCCTGCATTCGGCTGCAGGCTGACCGCGTCGTAGCCGGTGATGTCCACCAGCCACCGTTCCAGGTCGGCGATCACCCTCAGCAGACCGGGCACGTCCGAGGACGGAGCGAAGGGGTGCTGACGGGCGAACTGCGGCCAGGTGATGGACTCCATCTCCGCGGTTGCGTTCAGCTTCATCGTGCACGAACCGAGCGGAATCATGCTGCGATCGAGAGCGATGTCCTTGTCGGACAACGCGCGCAGGTAGCGCAGCATGGCCGTCTCGGTCCGGTACCGGGTGAATGCCGGGTGCGTGAGGTATTCCGAGGTGCGCGTCATGTTCGCCGGCAACGACTCGGCTCCGGCACCGGCGGTTTCTGCACCGAACGCTGCGAGTGCGTTCGCGATGTGCTCGGGTGTCGTCGCCTCGTCGCACGCTACGGCGACGTGGTCGGCGTCGACCAACCGCAGATTGATGCCGCGTTGCTTGGCATCGTCGACGACGGCCTCGGCCCTGCCCGGGATCGACGCGAGGACGGTGTCGAAGAATTCCGAGTGCACCACGTCGATGCCTGCCTCTCGCAGACCTGCGGCCACGTTTCGAGCATGCACATTCACCCGAGTCGCTATGGCCCGCAATCCGTCTGCGCCGTGGTAGCTGGCGTACATCGCGGCGACGATGGCCAGCAGGACCTGAGCGGTACAGATGTTGGAGGTCGCCTTCTCGCGGCGGATGTGCTGCTCGCGGGTCTGCAGCGCCAGACGGTAGGCGCGGTGGCCGTCCGCGTCGAGCGAGACCCCGACCAGTCGGCCGGGTAGCTGACGGGAATGACCTGACCGCACTGCGAGGTAGCCGGCGTGCGGTCCGCCGTAGCCCATCGGGACACCGAACCGCTGGGTGGTTCCGAAGCAGACGTCCGCGCCGATCTCACCGGGCGGAGTCACCACGGTGGCGGCCAGCAGGTCCACTCCCACGGCAACCAACGCGCCACGTTCGTGCGCGGCCTCGATCGTCGCCGTGTGATCGACCAGACGGCCCGATGCTCCCGGCAGCTGCGCCAGCACACCGAAGAATTCCCCGTCGGGCAGGCCGTCGGCCAGATCGGCGTAGACCAGTTCGATCCCCAACGGCTCGGCGCGAGTGGCCAATACGGCCTCGGTCTGCGGAAAGATGTCGGAATCGACCAGTAGCCGAGGGGACTTGGAAGCCCTGTTCGCGCGCCGCATCAAGGTCATGGATTCGGCGGCCGCCGTCGACTCGTCGAGCATCGAGGCATTCGCCACGTCCATGCCGGTGAGGTCGGCGACCATGGTCTGGAAGTTCAGCAGTGCTTCCAGCCGCCCCTGGCTGATTTCGGGCTGATACGGCGTGTACGCGGTGTACCAGGCCGGATTCTCCAGAATTCCCCGGGTCAGCACCGGCGGGGTCAACGTGTCGTAGTACCCGAGGCCGATCATCGACGTCGCCACGGTGTTCTGCCCGGCGAGCTCGGCCAGTGCGGCGAGTACCTCGTGCTCGCTCAGGGCAGGCGGCAGTGTTGCCATGCCCTCGGGAACGCCGTCGACCACGGTGTCGAGGATGGACGACGGAACGGCCTTGCGGGCCAGCTCGTCGAGACTGTCGACGCCGATCGTGTCGAGGATGCGGACCAACTCGGTGGCGTCGGGGCCGATGTGGCGGTCGACGAAAGTGTGTGCGGACGAGGCGGTTCGGTCGGTCACGATGTGCTCCCAGGTGCCGGAAAGACGAGGCGTCGGACGACCGAGGCATGCGCTCCGGCCGCTCCTCCCCCTCTGTCGTGTGCCCGCTGACGCGCGCGCCTGAGAGATTCGGTCGGACACGGCGCGCCAGACAAGCGCGCCGGCACCTTTCCCCTTGGGCGGGTGGGTGCTCCCACCACTTTCCAGAGTTGTCGAAGCCCACACGGTCCGTGTGCCTGAGAGATTGACGGGGAGGTGTTGCTCCTTCGGCGTCCGAGACTGGGTGCCTCGGAACTCTCCCGCGCGGGCGCGACGAGGAAAGTCTAGCCGGTCTTGCGGCTCGCGCGATTCTTGCGGCGCGACGCCAGCTCGTCCTCGGGGCTCGACTGGCTTTCACCGCCGTCGGCTCGTTCGGCCGGGAAGTCGGCGATGGTGCCGGTGAGCTCGCGCATCGCGCCGTTCACGGCGATACCGAACACGCCCTGCCCGCCTTGGAGGAGGTCGACCACTTCTTCTGCCGACGTGCACTCGTACACGGTGGTGCCGTCCGAGAACAGCGTGATGTTGGCGAGGTCGCCCACACCGCGCTGGCGAAGGTGGTCGACGGCGACGCGGATGTTCTGCAGCGAGATGCCGGTATCGAGCAGGCGCTTGACGATCTTGAGGACGAGCATGTCCTTGAACGAGTACAGCCGCTGGCTTCCCGACCCCGCTGCGCCGCGGATGGATGGCACGACCAGCCCGGTGCGGGCCCAGTAATCGAGCTGGCGGTACGTGATGCCGGCGATCTGGCAGGCACTCGGCACGCGGTAGCCCACGAGTTCGTCGGGCACGGAGTCGTCGGGAAACAATCCCGGTTGAATGTCCTGGGGCGCTTCGATTCGGGCGTTCGACGCCTGGTCGGAGGTGTCGACCCGAGCATCGGCACCGACGAGCGTGTCCTCGGTCCGGCCTGCGGCTGCGGACTCTCGACTGCCGTGATGCTGCTGCGGCTGATCTCCCACTGACTGCTCCCTCTCGGATGTCTCACTGCGTTCGGATCGAGTCAGTACTGCGATCCGTCCGAGACACTGGAGATGTCTCGGTGTACTCGCGTGAAGTCATACCGTGTACCAGGCCAGAGTACGCCTCGGCAGCTGTCGAAGAGGCGTGAACTGCACCGGATCGGACCATCAGCGGCGATGAACTTCACTGGCACGAACGTTATGGGGACGATCGTGCAGATTCAACGCAACGCGCCGTAAACCTGAACCTAAAGTTGAGGTTGAGACTCTTCTGTTACCCGTCGGTGGCTTTGAAGTCGTCGGGAGACACGGATTCGAGGAACTCCTTGAACTTCTCGACCTCGTCCTCGCGCTCGTCGGGCATGATCAACCCGGCTTCGGCCAACACGGGCTCCTCGGCGAAGATCGGCACCCCGGCCCGAAGTGCGATGGCAACCGAATCCGACGGCCGAGCGGAGACTCTGATGTCCTTGTCGAACACCAGATCGGCGTAGAAGGTGCCCTCCTGCAGATCGACGATGCGCACCTCCTTGAGCCGGTGCCCCAGTGCCGAGATCAAGTCCTTGACGAGATCGTGGGTGAGGGGCCGAGCAGGTTGGACGCCCTGCTGCTCCAAAGCGATTGCAGCAGCCTCTGTTTGACCGATCCAGATCGGGAGGTACCGGTCGCCGTCGGCCTCACGCAACAGCAACACGGGCTGGTTCTGCGGTTGTTCGACACGAATACCGACCACACGCATCTCACTCATCGTGTCTGCCTCTCAACTCGAGAAATCCGGACTGCGCTGAAGACCGGCTCAGCCCAGTCTATTGGAATTCGAAACGACACGAGAGCGCGTCACCGGTCGAGCGCACCGCGCACCGCCGCTTTGACAAGACAGGTGTGCAAGGTCAAGGACAGTGCGGCCAACTCACGGATCATTTCCTCCGCGCGATCGCGCGCACCGGCGTCTCGGCCCTTGGCAACGGGTCCGGCGATCTGCGCAACCAACCCGGCTTCGCGGTCCGCCGCGAGCTTGAACGCTCGAAGGTGGCGCACTTCGAGACCGAACTGCAACATCGCGTGTGCGGTTCGGGCGAGCGTCACCGCTCCGTCGTCGTAGAAACCGGCCTGCCCGGGAGTGATCAAACCGGCTCGCAGCAGCTCGGTCAGAAACGCATCGTCGATCCCCGCCTGAGCGAGTAGGTCTGCCTTGGCGATACGAACCTCTCGATCGGGCAGGAACTCCTCGGGCGACACCTCACCGGCAGCGACCGTGAGCGACCGCGGACGCTTTACCGTCGCGTCGGCCCGTTCCACGGTGGCGACCCCGTGGTCGATGGCTTCGAGCTGTTCCTTGATGACCTTGAGCGGCAGGTACTGATCGCGCTGCGCGGTCAGTACGAAGCGCAGACGCTCGCAGTCCGCGATGGAGAACCGTCGGTACCCCGAGGGTGTGCGCTCGGGCGAAATCAGACCCTCGGCTTCGAGGAATCTGATCTTCGAGATGGTGACATCAGGAAAGTCGGGCCGAAGTCGATCGAGGACGGAGCCAATCGACATCCCCCCGTTGGACTGCTGCCCGACGGCGGTCACTGGCTTCCTGCACCCGCAGACGTGTCGCCGACCTGAGATCCGTTGCCACCGCGCGGTCCGGTGAGGAACACCAGCCGGAACTTGCCGATCTGGACCTCGTCACCGTTTGCCAGCACGGCCGAGTCGACCGGCTCCCGGTTGACGTACGTGCCGTTGAGGCTGCCGACGTCCACGACCTGGAAGTCGTCCTCGTCCTGCCGGAACTCGGCGTGCCGACGGCTGACGGTGACATCGTCGAGGAAGATGTCACTGTCGGGGTGCCGACCGGCCGAAGTGGTCGGCTGGTCGAGCAGGAACCGTGACCCGGCGTTGGGTCCCCGCTTGACGACGAGCAGCGCGGCACCGACAGGCAACCCCTCGACACCCGATACCGGAGCTTCGGTGCTCTGGGTGGCCGCGGAGTTGTCCAGCTCCTGCAGGAAATCTGCGCGGAAGACCGAGGTGGTCTCTGCCGGTGACTCCCCGTAGTTGCTGTCGTTGTCGTTCTGGCTCACCGTTACTCCTTCTCAGTCCGTTCACCCGAGGCAGCAATCGCCGCGGGTAACGCAGTACATGGTCTTCACATCGGGTGTTGCTTGGCGTTCGGTGGTGCGTAGCGTCGTACAGCTTGCTGGACCTTCGCCCCGACAGGGTATTCGCTCGGTGTCGACCGTACCCTGCGCGGCGGGGGCCGTGTGGCCTGTTGGCCGGTGTCGACAGCCGGCCGATCACTCGGCCGTGATGAGAGCATATCCGGCGGCATCGAGCATCTGCGCCAGTGCCGCGTCCAACTCCTCCGGTGTCGAAACCTCGAGGTCGATCAGCCAGCCTCCGGTGTAGGGGCCCGAATTCACCTTCTCCGGTTCGCCGTCCAGATCCTGGTTCACGGCAACCACTTTCGCGGTCAGAGGGCTGAACACGTCGGAGACACTCTTGGTGGATTCGACCTCGCCGAGAGACTCGCCCGCGGTGACGGCGTCGCCGATGGAGGGAAGCTGAACGAACACCACGTCGCCCAACTGCGACTGCGCGAAATCGGTGATACCGATCCGCACCGTTGCAGGCCCCGTGCGCTGCACCCACTCGTGCTCGGGGGTGTAGTACAGATCAGCTGGTGTGTCGATGTCGCTCAACGCGGCATTCCCTTCGATCGTGGCCCGGGGCAATCAGGCGGTCAGTTTCCGGGCTGAGCGTATTGACGCGGGCGCGGGTCCCGCAAGGCGGACACCGTGACCTGGTCCGACTGCGCGATGTTCGACGTTGCACCGTTGCGAGTCACCGTGTCCACGACCCCTCCGGGAATGTTCAGTGCCGATGCGAGAGTCGGCGGGTCTCCGATGGCAGTGAAGGTGTACGGGGCACGCAGTTCTCGCCCGTCGACCACCACCCGACCCGCAGAACCGGCGATCCACGAGTCGACACCGATGCGCACGGCACTTCCGCCGCCCTCGAGCTGGAGTGCTTCGGCACCGGCCGCGCGCAACTCCTGCATCGCGTCGAGCAGCATGTCCGATCCGACGCCCGAATTCGGGTCCTCGATCACCAGTGTCACCCCCGGCCCCTGGGCCGCGACGGTGCCGACTTGAATCGACAACGCGGACAGTCGCTCCTGCGCTTCGGCCACTGCTGCCTCCGATCCCGAACCGGACTGACGCAGTGTCGCCAGGGTGGCCTGCAGGGTGCCGATCTCGTCCCGGATGGACGCCTCGCGTCGGGTCAGGGTGTCCAGGACGACCAGAAGGTCCTCGGGCCGGGAGTTCTCCAGGCCATCGGTCGTGCTCGTCTCTCGTACCTGCGTTGCGAGGCCGATTCCGAGGACGCACAGCAGCGCGAGCGCCAGAAAGCCGAATACCGCTCCGCGCCTTCGCCCTTCTGCCTCGGGACGCCGCGCACGCCATCCGTGTCGACTGCCGCCTGCCGTCATGGTCTAGGCACCGAACAGACGTCGGCGTAGGGCGGCAGCATTGCCGAAGATACGAATTCCGAGGACTACGACGATTGCCGTGGACAGCTGAGTTCCCACCCCGAGCTGGTCACCGAGCCACACGATCAAGGCCGCGACCAGTACGTTGAACACGAACGAAATCACGAACACCTTGGCGTCGAAGATTCCGTCGAGGAAAGCCCGTACACCACCGAACACTGCATCGATCGCCGGGACGACGGCGATCGGCAGATACGGCGCAACCACAGCGGGAACCTGAGGACCCGCGACCGTCCCGATGACGACGCCGACCACCAGTGCGGCGATCGCTGCGAGGGCATAGATACCGTGGGTCGGAGTGATCGGCGCATCCGACGACACCTGCACCTCGGACTCGGCCGGTACGGCATTCGGTGGATCGTGCTCCGTCATCGTGGGCCTGCCTCCTCTGCCTCGAACGACTCTCTCACAGCAGCGGGACCGAGTTCGAGATCGGTTGCCGGGCGCACCGTGAATCCGACGCCGTACAACTGCGCCACCGTACTCATCCGCAGATAGGCGTCGCTGACGACGAACTGGACCTGAATACGCTGCGGCGGCCCGATCGCGTCGATCTCGTACGGTGAGTCGATCGGGCGATTGTCCAGCAGCATCGCCCCACCCGCCTGCCGGATGGTGACGTTCGGTCCGACTCGAACACCGTCCACCGATACCGCCTCCGCCCCGCTCGCCCACAACGAATTGACTATCGCAGCGATGTCCCGATCGAGCACGGCTGCGCCCGAACCCCGGCGAACCGACCGATCCGACGTGTCGTCCTCGACAACCGGTTCGGTGACGACGACCGAGAGCCCAGGTCCGGACACCCGATCGATGCCAGCAGCGGACTCGACAGCACTCAACCGTTCCAGCAGCGCACTGCCCGAGACATCGGACCGAAGGGCTCTCTCACGCTCCGAGGACACTTCTTCGGCCAGTGCCTGCTGCGTCACTTCCAAATCGGCGCTGCGATCCTGCGCGGCTCGAACAGCAGCCGACGCATCGGCACCCGCACGGTCGACATCGGCTGCTCCGGACGCCAGTTGCGAGAACGCGATGCCGAAGATCACCCCGACGACGACGGCACCCCCCAACAACCAGAACGCCGCAGGAACCCGCGGCTTGCGGGTGTGCTGCGCACTACGTTCGGCGGCCGCGGCGTCGTATCCCGGGTCCAGATGGTCGGTCAGCAACGACGTCAACAACGACGGGACCGGATTCCTCCTGACCTGTGAACTCGACCGCCCTGGTCGTTCCGCGGGCTCCACCGTCAGGTGCCGGCAACAGTCGGATCGATTGCCCTGGCGACGGCGATCGCTTTGCCGAGATACAGCAGACCGGTCCAGGTGTACAGCGCCGTGCCCCAGATCAGCAACGCGTATCCGAGCGGTCCCGCGGCCTCCGCCACCGAATTGCTGCCGGCCGATACCAGCAGGACCGGCAGCGCGATCATCACCACGAACGTGGCGGCCTTACCGAGATAGATGACGTCCGGAGGCGGAAGAGACCGGCGGCGGTAGACGAACATCGTCAATCCGAGCACGGCGTCGCGCCCGATGAGTATGGCCGCAACCCACCAGGGAATGATGCCGCGCAGAACGAACGCCACCAGAGTGCTGACGACGTAGAGCCGATCGACCAGCGGATCGAGAATGGCACCCAGCTTCGATGCCTGGCCGAGCATGCGAGCCAATTTGCCGTCGAGCCAATCGGTTCCACCGCTGACGAGCAGTATCACCAACGCCCACCCATCGGCCTCGGGGCCAAGCATCAGGTAGAGGAACAGCGGAACGCCCAACAGACGGATTGCGCTGAGCAGGTTGGGAATGGTCGCGATGCGATCCGATACCTCGAGCTCACGGTCGTTCGTCATCGGCGATCACCTCCTTGTCGTCCTGCTCGCCGCGGTGTGCGCACCGGGCCTGCGGCCACGTTAGCGCCACGCGAACACCGGCTGCTCGAAGTCCGCGACTCGGGTGTGTCGACCGTGCAGCGCCACCTCACGAAACTGGTGGACGATCGCACCGGTCGGAGCGTGGATGGCCCCGGTTCGGTACGGCCAGCGAATGACCGGACGTGTCGATTCCGGAATCGACACGAACTGGGCGTCGACGTCGAGTTCGTCGACCGTCACCTCGAACACTTCGGCCACCTCGTCCTCACTGGGCAACAACGTGGACGAGTAATCGCCGACCCACACCACGAACGGAGTGATGACATACCCGGATCGAGTGACGTAGTCGTCCAACCTTCCGAGAACGTCGGTCTCCTCGGCTCGAATCCCCAACTCCTCGGCCAGTTCCCGCAAACAGGCCTGCATCGTGGATTCGCCCGGGTCCACCCCGCCGCCGGGCAACGCGTACTGGCCCGGATGCGCGCGCAACCGATCCGGCCGCCTCGTCAAGAGCATGCGCCTGTCCCCCGGCGGTCCACCGACCGCAACGGCGACGGCAGCGGCGCGCAGTCCGCCGGATTCGGCGGTGCGATGGGAGAAACGGCCGAGTTCGCGCGCGATGGACGCTCGATCGAGCAGGTCCTCGTTCGGCCTACCCGAATCGTCGTCAGTCACAGTACGAACCCTAGAGGCCCGACGAGATCAGCGGGTATCGGCGGGCCGGGCGGCGGGTGGTAGCAGGTCGTCCGGCGACGCAGGCCAGCCGAGTGGCTCGTCGGCCAGAGCGGCCAACTGCTCCACCTGCGTTCGGCACCAAGGTGATACATCGATCGTGCCGCCGAGCACCCCTGCGGAGAACTCACGCCACGACACCCACCGAGTCTCGTCCACCTCGGCCGGATCCGGATCGAGTGTCGCGTGCTCGTCGACTTGCACTCGGTACACCGGACATATCTCGTTCTCGACTATTCCGTTGTCCATGACGGCCCGGTACCGGAAGTGCGGCAGTACCAACTCGGCGGATTCCGCACGAAGGCCGAGTTCTTCACCGATCCGGCGCAGTACGGCATCGTCGAGCTTCTCTCCCGGAGCCGGGTGGCCACAACACGTATTGGTCAGCACCCCGGGCCACGTCGTCTTGCTCGACGCCCTACGCGTGAGAAGAACAGCGCCGTCCGCTCTCACCACGTAGCTGGAAAATGCCAGGTGAAGTGGCGTGTCCAGCGTGTGAACGGTGGTCTTGTCGTGTGTGCCGACGGCACGGCCTTCGTCGTCGAGCAGCACCACGTGCTGCGCTCGGGATCGATCCATCGTTCCATGGTCCCACGGCCTTCGCGGCGGTCTACTGTCGAACCATGGGACGCGACGAGAACACCGACAACGAGAACCCGACCGAGTCCGAGAAGGCCTCGGACACGCCGAAGGGCGGCCGACCAGGGCCCGTGGACGGCGGCGGCGGAGGCGGGATGGCGACGCGGGAGAACGCGCCCGAGATCGCCGACGACTCTGCCTGAGATTCACGGCGCGACCGCTGTTTGAGAAGCAGAGTTTGCGTCAATACCCCCGGTGTTCTCGCGCTGCGCGGGTACACGAACCGTTACGACCGGAAGGACTTCGATGAGCATCAACGACGACGACATCACCACCACGGGCGGAGCCGCAGGCGAAGGACCCGCAGACGGCGGATCGAACCCCGGTGGTCATGACGGCGGAGCAGACGGCCCCGCCGGAGCCGGTGAAGGGCCGGCCGACGGTGGATCCAATCCTGACGGACACGACGGCGGAGCAGACGGCCCCGCCGGTGCGGGCGAGGGCCCGGCCGACGGCGGATCCAACCCCAATGGGCACGACGGCGGTGCGGACGGCACCGCTTGAGCACTGAGCCGAGCGGCGAGCGCGGATCGGGAAACCGGTCCGCGCTCGGTCGTCTCACCGGTACCGACTTCGGGGAGTTCGCAGACCGGTTCTGGGGAGTCGCACCCAAACTCACCCGATCCGCCGAACTGCCGGGGTCGTTCGACGATCTGATGACACTCGACGCAGTGGACGAGCTGATAGCCGAACGCGGTGTGCGTACCCCGTTCGTGCGGATGGCCAAGGACGGCCGTCTGCTGGACAAAACGCAGTTCACGGCCTCCGGCGGGTTCGGAGCAGAGGTGACCGATCAGGTGGATTCGGGTGCGGTGCTGGCTGCGTTCGCTGCCGGGAACACGCTGGTTCTGCAGGGCCTCCACCGGCTGTGGCCACCGCTGATTCATTTCGTCGGCGATCTCGTTCGCGAGCTGGGTCATCCGGTGCAGGTGAACTCGTACGTCACACCGGCTGCGTCCCAGGGCTTCTCACCGCACTACGACGTGCACGATGTGTTCGTCGTCCAGATCGCGGGGACCAAGCGGTGGAGCATTCACTCGCCGGTGCACGTGCATCCGCTCAACAATCAACCGTGGTCGGATCGACGGTCGGCCGTCGAAGACCATGCATCGAACACTCCCGAACTGGACGTCGTCCTGGAGCCCGGCGACGTGCTCTATCTGCCGCGCGGATGGATCCATTCTGCGCAAGCGCTCGGCGACACCACCGTGCACTTGACCATCGGCGTCGCGTCGTACAACGACTACGACCTCGCCCACCACGTGCTGAAGGCGCTCGGCGACGTCGAGAGTCTGCGTGCTCCCCTCCCTGCCGGCCTCGACCACTCCGACCCTGAGTCCATCGTCCCACATGTACACCGAGTTGTGGACGCCATGCGCGCCGCGCTCGACGAGATCGACCGAGACCCCGACGCGGTACGTCGTCTCGCCGAACGCGTCGCAGATCGTCACGACGACCTCGTCAGACCGGAACCGGTCCGTCCACTGGCGAGCGTCGCAGCGATGGGTGCGCTGCGGGGCGACAACTCGATTCGATTGCGGCCCGGCATCTTCGCGCGGATCTCGCACACGAACGACGGCGTATCGATGGTGCTCAGGAACAAAACGGTCACGCTGCCGTCTCAGTGCGCCGACGCGATCGAGAGCCTGATGAAGGGCGCTCCGTGCCGCCTCGATTCGATGCCGGGCCTCGACACCGAGGACGCATGCGTGGTTGCGCGCAGACTGATCCGCGAAGGGATCGCGGTGACGGCAACGTCGTAGCAGCGGTCAGGTGATCGTGATCCCGCCGTCGACCGCGATGGTCTGACCCGTCACGTATCCCCCGGCGTCCGAGGCGAGCCAGATCGCGGTTGCGGCCAGCTCCTCCGGATCACCCTTGCGTCCGAGGATCATTCGCGGAGCCATCGAGTCGAGGTATCCAGGCCGGTACGAGTCCGTCATCTCGCTCTGGAAGAATCCTGGCGCAATCGCGTTGACCCTGATGCCTTTACGTGCGCCCCACTGCTGAGCGAGATCGCGGGTGAGGCCGACGATGGCCGCTTTGCTGGCGCTGTAGGCCGCCTGCGGTAGGCCCGCCGTCGTCAGCCCCAGAATGCTCGAGATGTTCACGATCGAACTGCCGGGTGCCATCACCCGTCCACAAGCCTGAGCTGCCCAGTACGAACCGTTCAGATTGATGTCGATCACCGAGCGGAACTGCTCGGGCGTCTCACGAGTTGCCGGATAGGCCGTGCCGACTCCGGCGTTGTTGATCAGCACGTCCACCTTCCCGAACTCCGCCATCGCGGACTCGACCATCGCGGTGCACTGATCCGGGTCGACCACGTCGGTGGCGACCGTGATCGAGCGCCCTCCGACGCTGTCGATCAACTCGGCGGTCTGCGCCAACTTGTCCACTCTCCGTGCGGCGAGCACCACATCCGCTCCCGCCTCGGCGGCTGCTTTGGCGAAGGCCACGCCCAGTCCGGAGGATGCACCGGTGACGATGACGACGCGACCGTCCAGGCGGAATTTGTCCAAGATCGACATATGTGTGAATCTCCTTGTGACTGTTGATCAGAACCAAGCGGGTGACATATCGAGGGTGGTGCGGTCCAGCTTCGCCAACAGGTCGAGTTGGACGTCCACCTTCGGCAATTCGTAGACGTAGAAGTATTTTGCTGCGGAACGCTTTCCGTCGTAGAAGTCTCCGGTCTTCGTGCCGACGGCCAGCAACTGCTCGAGCCACATCCAGGCGATGACCGTGTGCCCCATCGCCTCCAGGTACGCCGTGGAGTTCGCCAGTGCCACAGCGGCATCGCCCGTGCCCCACACCGCAGCGGTGACCTCGACGATTCTGCCGACGCGTGCGTGCAGTTCGTCCGCGTAACGAGCAGCGTCACCGCCTCCCGAGTGCGCCCGATCGACTGTCTGCCCGATGTGTTCGGCCAGCAGAGCCAATCCAGCGCCGCCCTGCATGATCACCTTCCGCCCGAGCAGATCCAGACCTTGAATACCGTGTGTGCCTTCGTGAATCGGGTTGAGTCGATTGTCGCGGTAGTGCTGTTCGACGTCGTAGTCGCGGGTGTATCCGTAGCCGCCGTGCACCTGAATGGCCAGACTGTTGGCTTCGAGGCACCACTGCGACGGCCAGCTCTTGGCGATCGGCGTCAGTACGTCGAGCAGCAACGTCGATCGTGCTGCTTCGGCATCGTCGGACGCAGAGTCCTGATGATCGACCAGGCGCGAACAGTAGAGTCCGAGCGCCAGCGCCCCTTCGACGTAGGACTTCTGCGCCAACAACATTCGCCGAACGTCGGCGTGTTCGATCAGCGCGACCGCAGGTGCAGCCGGATCCTTGGCGCCGAGTGGTCGGCCCTGCGTACGGGTCTTCGCATACTCCACCGACTTCAGGTAGCCGACGTAGCCGAGGGCTATCGCAAGGAATCCGACGCCGATCCGCGCCTCGTTCATCATGTGGAACATGTACGACAATCCGCGGTTCTCCTCGGCGACGAGGAAGCCGACCGCTCCGGGTTGCCCACCGGGAGAGTGGGTTCCGTCGCCGAACGCCAGCAGCGTGTTCGTGGTGCCGCGGTTGCCCATCTTGTGATTGAGGCCGGTGAGCACGATGTCGTTGCGCTCGCCCGTACCCCCGCTGCCATCGGGAAGGAATTTGGGAACGATGAACAGAGAGATTCCCTTGACCCCCGGCGGTCCGCCCGGCGTCTTGGCGAGCACCAGGTGAACGATGTTCTCGGTCAGTTCGTGATCTCCACCCGAAATCCACATCTTGGTGCCGGTGATTCGGAAGCTACCGTCGTCCTGCGGTACTGCTTTGGTCGTGATGTCGGCCAGTGACGAGCCGGCCTGCGGTTCCGACAGACACATGGTGCCGAACCAGCGCCCGTCCAGCATCGGCCGGACGTAATCTCGCACCTGATCCGGCGTGCCGTACGCCGCGATCAGGTTGGCGTTGGCCATGGTGAGAAACGGGTACGAGGAGGTCCCGGCGTTGGCGGCCTGAAAGAACGCCATCGCTGCCCGGGAGACGGTCGCTGGCAGTTGCATGCCGCCGATCGACTCGTCGAACTGCCCGGCGATCAAACCCGCCGACGCATAGACATCGAGCGCTGCCTTCACTTCCGGTATCAGCTCCACCGAACCGTCCGCGTTCATCGTCGGCTCCTGCGCGTCCGCCTTCTTGTTGTGCGGCGCGAAGTGCTTGCGGGCGATATCCGCGCTGAGATCGAGGACCGCGTCGAAGGTCTCCTTCGAGTGCTCTGCGAACCGAGGTCGAGCAGTCAGTGCCGCCACGTCCAACCATTCGTACAGCAGAAAATCCAGGTCGCGTCGCGAGAGGACGTCCGACATTCACTTCTCCGATCGAGAGGGGGCACCGCCACCGCATGGGTCGTTCCGAAGGTTCCACTCCTGCGTGAGCGCTGTGACGCACGTGACTACTTTCCTCACCATACAAGTCGCGTTGCGACGGCCACGCCGAGCGTCGCGACAAACGGTCCTGGCTGCGGGCGGTCGACCGGGGCAATGTCGAAAGCCGCAGCCGGGCAGACAATTACGGCGAATCGGACTATGAGCAGCATCACGATTCAAAAAAGCCACATCGGCATATGCTTACCTTTGATAACGATATTAGATCGAGCAATCGACAGCGCCCGGCTGTTCCGGTGCGCATCGTCGGAGGGGAGTCGAGCATGACGCACACACTGGCCGTCGACAGCGAACGTGACCGAGAGATCAGAGGGCGCGATCGCTTCACCGAGCTCCACCGGATCGATGACGAGTTCCGAGCCGCCGAACCGGACAGCGCAGTGGCCGACGCCGCCCAGGAGTTGTCGCCCAACCTGGCCCGCGTGGTTGCCGAGATCATGACGCGCTACTCCGATCGGCCGGCACTCGGCCGCCGGGCCCGGGAGATCGCACGAGTCGACGACACGAACACTCTCCGCCTGCTCCCGCGCTTCGAAACCGTCACCTACGGCCGAGCCTGGAACGACGCAGGTGCACTGGCATCGGCATTGACGCACGATGCATTCGGCATCGCTTCGGGAGACTTCTTCGCAACCCTGGGATTCGCGAGTGCCGACTACGTCGTCGCGGAATTGGCCACGATTCGGCTCGGCGCTATCGCCGTTCCTCTGCAGGCCGGTGCCAGCGCGGGCCAACTCTCGGCCATCGCCGCGGAAGTCGAGCCCGTCGTCCTGGCAGCCGATGTCGACAATCTGTCCGTCGCGGTCCAGGTTGCCACTCATTGTCGATCCATCCGACGAATCGTCGTCCTCGATTACGACGGTGCGATCGACGCACACACACAGATCATGGAGACCGCGCGCAGCGATGCCGAACAGGCGGGAGTCTTCGTTCGTCCGCTTACCGAGTTGGTTCGCGACGGGGCGCAACTACCGTCGGTTCCCCTACCCGATGCCGAGGATCCCGACCGACTCGCGACACTGATCTACACCTCCGGCAGCACCGGGACCCCCAAGGGAGCGATGCACACCGAGCGAATCGTGTGCGGAGCCTGGACCGGCGCCTGGCACCACACCGGAGCTTCCTCCGAGTCCACGGACGGGCCTGCCTTCCCGGTCATCACTCTCGACTATCTTCCGATGAGTCACCTGGCCGGCCGTGGCCTCGTCTTCTCGACTCTTGCAGCAGGCGGCACCGTCCACTTCGCCGGGGCGAGCGACCTGTCCACCCTTTTCGAGGATTTCGCGCTCGCTCGGCCCACGATGGCACTGTTGATCCCGCGGGTCTGCGAGATGATTCGGCACAACGTTCTCGCCGAGATCGACCGGGAAACCGAACGCACTGCCGGTGGCGACGCCGACAGGACGCGACGAGAAGTGCTGGAGCGCAACAGGATCGAACAGTTCGGCGGTCGCGTCCTCGCAGCGATGGTCGGTACCGCGCCGATTGCCGACGAGGTGAAGGACTTCGTCTCCGAGCTGCTCGATATTCGGGTGCGCGACAACTACGGCTCCACAGAAGCCGGAATGGTGTTGCACGACGGCGTCGTTCAGCGGCCGCCGGTGATCGAATACAAGCTCGACGACGTACCCGAACTCGGCTACTTCTCCACCGACACACCGCATCCGCGCGGTGAGCTCCTGCTCAAGACGACCTCCATCATTCCCGGTTACTACAAGCGCCCGGACGTCACGGCCGACGTCTTCGACTCCGAGGGCTTCTATCGCACCGGCGACGTCGTCGCCGAGATCGAGCCGGACCGACTCGCCTACGTCGACCGACGCAAGAACGTTCTGAAACTGGCTCAGGGCGAGTTCGTCGCGCTGGCGCGCCTGGAAGCCCTGTTCGGCACCAGCGAGCTGGTGAATCAGATATTCGTGTACGGCAACAGCCAGCGGGCATACCTTCTGGCAGTTGTAGTACCGGCCGACCCGGACACGACTGCGGGTTCGGTCATCGAATCGTTGCAGCAGATCGCACGCACGGAAGCGCTGAATTCGTACGAGATTCCACGTGAAGTAGTCATCGAACACGACCCGTTCACGCAGGAGAACGGACTCTTGTCCGGGGCAGGTAAGCAACTGCGACCCAAACTCGTCGAGCGCTACGGAAAAGAACTCGAACGTCGCTACGCGGAACTCGAAACCGGTCAGAACGATCGCCTACGCGAACTCAGGCGTACCGGTGCCGATGCCCCCGTTCTGACCACCGTCGGCGACGCGGCCCAGGCCCTGCTGGGATGCGCCGGGTCCGATATTCGTCCCGACGCGCACTTCAGCGACTTGGGCGGAGATTCGTTGTCGGCGTTGACGTTCTCCACGCTTCTCCGTGAGATCTACGATGTCGATGTTCCGGTCGGGGTGATCACCGGGCCCGCCATGGACCTGGCAGCGCTGGCCGAGTACATCTCCTCGGCCCGGGACAACGATTCCGACACAGCGACGTTCGCCTCGGTGCACGGCCGCGGTGCCGCTGTGGCACGAGCCTCCGACCTGCGTCTGTCAGCTTTTCTCGACGACGCCCTTCTCGACGCCGCACACCGAATTGCCGGCCCGCGAGAACAGACCGGCACGGTCTTGCTCACCGGCGCCAACGGATACCTCGGTCGTTTCCTCTGCCTGGAATGGTTGGGGCGCATGGCCGAGACCGGCGGAAAGGTGATCTGTCTGGTGCGCGGGCGCACCGATTCCGACGCGCGAGCTCGACTCGATGCAGCGTTCGACAGCGGAGACGCACAACTGTCGGAGCGCTATCGAACCTTGGCCGACGCCGCACTCGAGGTCGTGGCGGGCGATCTCGGGACACCTCACTTCGGCCTGGACCGCGACAGTTTCGAGACACTGGCCGAACGGGCGGATCGCATCGTCCACCCGGCCGCGCTCGTCAACCATGCCCTGCCGTACGAGCACCTCTTCGGACCCAACGTCGTCGGCACGGCCGAGATCATCCGGCTGGCGCTGACCGACCATGTCAAGCCCGTGACCTATCTGTCGACGGTGGCCGTCGCAGCGGGCGTCGAGGAATTCCGAGAGAACGGCGACATCCGCGTCGACAGCCCATCGCGGGCGGTGGACGATTCGTACGCCAACGGCTACGGCAACTCCAAGTGGGCCGGTGAAGTGCTGTTGCGCAATGCGTTCGACGAATTCGGACTGCCCGTCTCGGTCTTCCGCTCGGACATGATTCTGGCGCACAGCACATGGACGGGCCAGCTCAACGTGCCGGACGTGTTCACGCGTCTGATCCTGTCGGTCGTTGCAACCGGTCTGGCTCCGCACACGTTCTACGCCACCGACACCGGCGCGCCCACCGACGAGAAGGGGCGCCCGCTGGCCCACTACGACGGACTGCCGGCCGATTTCAGTGCGTCGGCCATCACGTCGATCGCAGGTGGTGATACCTCGGGCTACCGAACCTTCGACATCCTCAACCCACACGACGACGACATCTCACTCGATACGTTCGTCGACTGGATCCGGGATGCAGGTCGCGACATCGAGATCGTCGAGAACTACGACGAATGGTTCGAGCGTTTCAACGCTGCAGTCGAGGCTCTGCCGGAGAAGCAGCGTTCGCACTCGCTGCTCCCGTTGATCGACTCGTACGCACGTCCGCAACACCCGTCGTCCGGAGCGATCCTGCCTGCCGACGAGTTCGCCTCCGCCGTCGGGGACATTCCGCACCTCGGACGCGAACTGATCGAGAAATATCTCTCCGATCTGGTGGCGCTCGAGCTCGTGAGCACACGCTAGAGCAGTTCCCGATGCGGGCCGTACGGCCCGCATCGGGAAGCACTACTCGCCGACCGGTTGCGGCTCGCCCGCCGGCTTCGAAGCCGGAGTCAGCCGCGAGTACGCCAGACACACCAGTCCGAAGAACAGATAGCCTAGGGCGACTTGGGGATTGGCTGCCCACCCCACCTCGTGTGAATGAATCAGACCGACCCACGACAGTGCCGCGGCCACCCCACCTGCTGCGGCGGCAGCGAGAAACCGTTTGTCGAGAACGAAGGTGACGATGGTGCCCAGCATCAGTCCGGCGAGTACCGCGCCGGATCCGAACGTCTTCAGCCCGTCGTACACGACACCCGCCTGACCCAGTGCCTCGCTCCCTACTTCCGTCGCCGATGTACCTGCCGCGCTGAGCGCGTTGTCGATCAGGCCCACCGCCCACTCCGCGAGGTTGGGTAGCAGTGCCACCACCACCGCGATGGCGTGCAGCTTCGGCACCGACTGAAATGCCTGGGCGCCGATCAGCAGGCCGATGTACAGCAGAATCGGGACGATCGCGGGTATCGGAAGCAGCGTGGCCAGTAGACCGAAGAGCCCGAGAAAACACATCAGGCCGATCGCGATGCCCGACGCGAGCGAGTAGCCGGTCCGTCCGCCTGCGTCTTTCCAGCCCGGATGGCCGATGTAGACAGCGGGAGGGAACGGCGATCCGAAGGCAGATCCGACGACCGCTCCGAATCCGTCTGCGAGCAGCACACTGCGGAGGTTGTAGTTGTCTCCCGCAGCGGACGCGCTCTCGACGTTGCTCATTGCCTCGGTGAAGTTGTAGACACCCAGAGGAATTGCGGTCGCGAGCAGCGGTGCCAGGTTGCCGAGACCGTCGAGAAGCAGATCGAGGCGCAGGTCGGGAAGCCCGAGGGCGATATTGCCGGCAGCCTCGGTCACGTCCGGAACCGACATGTATCCGCCGATCCAGCCGATAGCCGTGCCTACCAGAAGCGCGGCGAGACCGACCGGAATGTTGCCGGGCAGCTTCACATCCGTGAAGAAGCCGATGAGAATGATTGCGAGAACGGGCAACCCGATCCAGGCGGCCTCCCACATCTGCGCGGCCGGGCGCATCGCGATGAACGTGATCGAGATGCCGGCCAGTGTGCCGAGCATCGCCGCGCGGGGGGTGATCCTGCGAATGTAGGGTCCGACGAACGCTCCGATCATGACGATGATGCCGATCATGAAGGCCCAGGCGAGCCCCGCCGCCCACGCCTGCACCGCGTCACCCGTCGCCAGGTAGACCGGGAGCATGACCACGAACACGACGATGAACATGTGCGGAACGCTCGGACCGTACGGAAGCGCCGTCACATCGGTTCGGTTCTCGCGCTTGGCGAGCCGACGAGCGAGAACCATGTAGTAGAGGTTCCCCAGGATCAGGGCGATCCCGAGGGCAGGCAGCAGGGTCCCGAGGACGTCGCTTCCTGGAATTCCGACCACCGCGATGCTCAGTGTGGTCAGGGTCAGCACGTTGACGAGAATGTTGAAGCCGAGTCCGAAGAATGCGTTGGTGTCGCCCTTCGTCCACCACGGGAGGGTGAACGAGGACGAAGAGCCTGCAGCGGGTGAGTCTTTCACGTCCATGGTCATGTTCGGTCCTATCGACTTGCCGAGGTGGGGACGAGTGCAACCAACGCGGCCTCGACGTCCTCCGACGGCGCGGTCCAACCGAAAATGCCGCCTTGAGCCGAGATCATCTTGAGGCCCACGCGCTGAAACTCCGGGAAGTACGAACCGACACAGTCCGTCACGACGAGGCATTCGTATCCTCGATCGTTGGCCTCGCGAACCGTGGTGTGCACGCACACCTCGGTCGTCACACCGGTGACGAGCAAGGTGGTGATTCCGGCGCTCGTGAGGATCTCGGAGAGCTCGGTGGCGTAGAACGCCCCTTTGCCCGGCTTGTCGATGACGGTCTCACCTTCGAGTGGTGCCAGTTCGTCGACTATGTCGTGACCGTACTCACCGCGAACGAGGATGCGACCGAACGCTCCCGGATCGCCGATGCGCTGCGATGGTGTGCCGCGGCGTAATTTCGCCGGCGGGCAGTCCGACAGGTCCGGTAGGTGCCCCTCCCTGGTGTGGATCACGGGTATCCCCGCTTCCCTGGCCACTGCGATGAGACCTGCGAGTGGTTCGATCACGGATCGGAGCAGGCCGACATCGTTGCCGAGGCTCTCCCCGAACCCTCCGGGGAGCAGAAAATCCCTCTGCATGTCGATCACGAGCAGTGCCGTCGTCGTGGGATCGATGGTGAACTCCGACGGAGACGCCGACGGTATCGACGTTTCCGGTGTCTGTGCTGAGGTCATGAGATCTCCTGTGCTGCAATGGAAGTATCGTGAGCAGAATTGATCGCCCGGGAATATGCCCGCCAGCCACCGAACTCGCTGATGTCGTCGACGGTGTGCCGATGCGCGCCGGTCTGGACAGTCGCGTCGCAGACGTAGCCGAGAACGTCGGAACCGTCGGCCAGCAGTACTCGTCCCAGAGCGAGCACCGCTGGCATTCTGCCCGCGAGTACCGCAAGAGAAGCGGCGGGCAGACGCCACCTCTCCACGTCGATTGCGCTGCCGCCGAGAGGAACTCGCAACAGTCCGGGTGTCGGGTCGGTGGTTCCGATCCGAAGCAGTGTGTACGTCGGCGCGGTGGACGTCGCCTCGACCAGGGCCCCACCGAGCTCGAGCAGCTGCGGGTTGGCGCGCTCCCCCGACAGGTGGTGCCCGGCAACGACGATGTCGATGGTCTCGAGGGTCGACCCTTCGGCTGCTGCGGGATGCGGTGGAACGGCACGCCGTTCTCCGAGCAACCGGGCCGCGACCGCGAGGATCGTATCGTCGGCCAGCGCAGGCCCGATCACCATGAGGCTGACCGGTCGACCGTCCTGGGTGAGCCCGACGGGAACCGCTACGGCCGTCAGGTCGAGAAGGTTTCCGAAGTGGGTGTAGTGACCGAGCTTCGTATTGCACGCGACGGGGTCTGCGAGTACCTCCGGCACGGTGAAGGTGGTGCCGATGGTCGGCACGATCATCACGTCCATCGACGTCCAGAGCCGAGAGACACGAGCGCGAAGGTCTTGCAATCTCTGCAGAGCCCGGAAGGCATCGACAGCGGTGTAGTTCCGCCCTCCCAGAAAGATCTCGCGGACGACCGGGACGATGGAATCGGGCTTCTCGCTCAGGAATTCGTCGAATTCGACCAGTCGCTCGGCGACCCACGGTCCTTGATACAGCAGTGAGCCGGCGTCGAGGAAGGGTGTGAGATCGACTGTGGTGGTCCGTAACCCATGATCGGGAAGCGACAGGCGCGCCACCGAATGCGCATCGAACATGGCCGCGTCGCCGAAGAAGTCCAGCTGCTGCAGGTCCGGTAGTCCGACGGTGATGTCACGCCCGTCGTACTCTTCTCCGCGCGGACGTGACCAACCGTCCGCTGGATCCTCGGCGCACATGATGTCGAAGACGAGTTCGAGGTCCTCGACAGTGGACGCCATCAGGGTGATGCAGTCCAGCGACTTGCACGCGGGGACGAGGCCGACGGTGCTGATCAGGCCGCGCGACGGCTTGTAGCCGACGATCCCGTTGAGCGCGGCAGGCACTCGACCCGATCCTGCGGTGTCGGTGGCCACACAGAACGGCACCTGCCCGAGGGCGACGGCCAGTGCCGATCCGGAACTGGAGCCACCGGAGATCATGTCGTTGCCGTAGACGCTCCGCGGAATCGCATGGGGCGTGCGAGTTCCGTTCAGCCCGGTCGCGAACTGGTCGAGGCTGGTCTTGCCGACGAAAATGGCGCCCGCGTCGACCAGTGCCTGCACTGCCGGGGCCGTCGAATCCGGCGTGTAGGCGTAGTCGGGACAGGCGAGCGTGGTCGGGTATCCCGCCACATCGATGCTGTCCTTGACTCCGAAGGGAATTCCGTACAGGGGTAGCGACACTGCGTCGGGTCGCGCTTCGAGTGCAGCGGCGGCCGCGAGCAATTCCGAACGGCCGACAACGGTGATCCATGTTCCGTCGTCGCCGCGTGCAGCCACGGCGGTCGAGAACGCCTCCACCGTTGCAGCGGGAGTCGATGTGCCGTTTCTGTACGACGCGAGCATCTCGGTGACGGTCGGGCCGAGTGCCGGTCCCAGGTCTGAAGTCATACCGTCGATTGTCGACAGTTTTCTGTTACTGCAGGTTGTTGCCTTGTTTCGAGTCTGTTAGGAAATACTCTCGAGATGCAGGTAGGTCAGCTCGCCATGCTCCTTCAACGCAGCGAGCGCGACCGAGAGGTCGTTCGATTCGATGGCGTCGAGCAACCACTCGTGACGCCTGATCCCATCGATCGGATTGGCGACTCGGGCTTCTTCCCTGAGGTTGCGGGCCATCGGTAGCTGTAACTTCAACAGGATCGGCGCATAGGCCACATCGAGCTGGCGGCTTCCGGCCAACGCCACGATTGCCTCGTGGAAACGCCGGTGAGCGTCGTCCTTCTCGAGAGTGTCCCCCCGCGCATCGGCGTCGCGCATCTCGTCGAGCGCCGCTCTCACCGGCGCGAAAGCACTGTCGGGAGACGACGCGAGTGGGAGCGCACGCTCGAGCGCATGTCGTTCGAGAACCTGACGCAGCTCGAAAAGTTCGAGAATGTCCTCCGCCGACCACACCGTCACTCGAAACCCGCGACGTGGGAGATGCTCGACCAGACCCTGCTGAGCCAACAGGCGCAACGCCTCACGCACGGGTGCTCGGCTGATCCCGAGTCGCGCGCACAGTGTTTCCTCGACCACGCGCGATCCGGGCTCGAGCGCACCGCTGAGCACCTCGGATCGGACCTGGCGAGTCGCCATTTCGACAAGGCTCGGCGGCAAGGAACCGTGTCCCGCCGGTGCAGCCATGACGCCAGTGTACGAACATGCGCGCCGAATGGCGTGCATCCACGGTATTGCCGGGCCGAGTCGGGGGCCGCTCGCCCACCCCGGCGTTAGACTGGCACGCCTATGTGGATTGGATGGATAGAATTCGACTTCCTTCTCGGAGATGTTCACTCACTCAAAGAGAAGCGCTCCGTGATCCGGCCGGTGATCTCCGAAATGCAACGCAAGTTCGCGGTATCGGCGGCGGAAACCGATCATCGCGAGTTGCACAGGCGAGCAGGTATAGGCGCGTCCGTCGTAGCAGGCGATCGCGACCACGTCACCGATGTTCTCGACCGAATCGAGCGCGTCGCGGCCTCGCGGCCCGAGCTGCAACTCGTCTCCGTTCGGCGGCGCACCATCCGAAGCGACGACATCTGAACACTCGCCCCGCCGGGTCATCGACGTACGTCGAACACCTGCTTCTGAATTCCGTTGCCGTAGACCTCGTGTTCGATCAGTTCGAGATGCGTGGTGTCCTTGTCGGCCGCGCTGAACAGTCGCTTTCCCGCACCGAGCAGGAGTGGAAAGACGAGCAGGTGGTACCGATCGACCAGCCCGGCGTCGGCGAGACTTCGGCCGAGGGTGGCGCTGCCGTGGATCGAGATCGGCCCACCCTCGGAGTTCCTGAGCTCGGCAACGTCGTCGATACTGCGCAGAACGGTTGCAGGCCAGCGTGAGTCGTCCTGCTCGAGCGTCGTCGACACCACATACCTCGGCATGGCGTTGTACCCCGCGAAATCGTCCATGGTGGGCCAGATCGGCGCAAACGCTTCGTAGGAGGTGCGGCCCAACAGCAGCGCAGTGGCTTCTTCCTGCTCACGTCCTTTGATCTCGTACGCTGCCGGATCGAAGTCGATGCCCTGAAACGTCCACCCGGAGTTGCGATAGCCCACCTCGCCGCCCGGCCCCTCCATCACGCCGTCGAGCGACACGAACGCGGTCACGATCACAGTGCGCATGGACGGTCCTTACCGGTGCTGGGGTGGGTGCCGGAATCGTAAACCATCCTCGCGCCGAATCCGTCGATACCATCGACCGATGATCGCCAGCGACATGTCCCGCCCGGCGTGGGACGACGATCCGATCGTGTCCGGCTGGTCGGGACTGCCCGCACTCGACCATGACCGCACCGCCGACGTCTGCGTCGTCGGCCTGGGAGGCTCGGGTCTGGCCGCCGTCGCCGACCTCCTCGACCGCGGTGTCGATGTGGTCGGAATCGACGCAGGGCGAGTCGCAGCCGGCGCTGCGGGTCGGAACGGCGGCTTCCTGCTCGGTGGTCCTGCGACCTTTCTGCACACGGCACTCGCGACATGGGGTCCGTGCGCGGCGGATCTATATCGAGCGACTCTGGCGGAGATCGACAATCTGGAAGGGCTTCTCGGACCCGACGTCGTCCGACGCACCGGATCGATCAGGCTCGCGGGAGTCCCCGGTTCTCCGAGCGAGCTCGCCGATGCGGAGGACTGCGACGCGCTGGCACAGTGCTTGCGCGAGAACGACGTTGCCGTCGAGCACTATTCCGGCGCGTTGGGAAACGGCATCTTCCTACCGGACGATGCGGTGATGAATCCTGCGCGTCGCGCGCTCGGGCTGGCATCGATTCTCGCGGGACGCGCTCGACTGTACGAATACACGCCCGCAATCGCCATCGAGCCGGGCGCGGTCACGACGCCGAATGGAGTGGTTCGATGCGGCCTGGTTCTCGTAGCCGTCGACGGTCGACTCGAACAGGTACTCCCCCAGCTCGACGGACGGGTTCGGACCGCCCGTCTGCAGATGCTCGCGACCTCGCCCGTCACCCCGGGACGACTGCCGTGCCCCGTGTACGGACGATGGGGGTACGACTACGCGCAACAGGACGCGTCTGGACGGCTGTATGTCGGGGGCGGTCGTGACCTCTTCGCCGAGCACGAGTGGACACCGTCCGGCGAACCGACCGCTCAGGTTCAGCACTACATCGAGTCGGTCGCGGCATCGTTTGCAGGAGAACCTGTCTCGGTCGATGCACGGTGGGCCGCGTCCGTCGGATTCACCACCGACGGTCGGCCGCTGTGCACATGGGTCGACGACACCGTGATCGCATTCGGTGGCTACAACGGCACAGGCAATCTGGTCGGACCGGTCACCGCTCGCGCCGCCGTGGCGCTCGGGCTCGACGCAAGTCCAGTACCGCAGTATCTGAGCAGCTGACGCATGGCAGTGTGGACCCATGGCCGAAGAACCGGAACACACCGAGGACGGTCACTACATCGTGATCAAGGGTCGCCGTTGGCGCGCAACGGATCCTGATATCCCGGAGGATCGCAATGCCGAATTGCGGTCGATTCTGATGGCGTGGCGCAGGGAGGTCAAACGCACGTCGGGTGCACCGGAATCTCGCGCAGGCGTGCAGGCCACCAAAGTCGCCCTCGGCGAGCGAGGAACCCCGTGGTGGGAGCAGTCGGACGACGAGCGACGGGCCCGATGGGAATCGGAAGTGGCGAGGCCGTCCGACACCTGACATCCGCCCGATGGTTGCCATAGTGGAAACTATCCAATACAGTTTCCACCATGGAAAGCATCGGAGAACCCACACCTGCCGAAGCCCGAACGGCTCTCGACGACATCGATCGAATTCAGCGCGCAGTACGAGACACTCCGTGGCCGGTATGGCTGTATCCGGTCAACGCCGCGCTGCTCGCGATGTTCGCACTGACCGCCCTTCTCGACAGCCGGGTCGCGTTCCTGGGTGTCGCCGCGGTGATCATCGCGGTCAACGTCGTCACCGGATATCGGATGGGGACGCCGTGGGCCCTACCCACCGACCGCGGCTTCCTCACCTGTGTCGCGCTGTCGGGGCTCTCCGTCGCGCTGGCGCAGGCTGTCGGTGATCCCAGCGGACCGGCCTGGCCGGTTGTTCTGCTGGCGGCAGCAGCCGCGTCGATCTACTCGATCGGATCGATTCTGCACTACCGCAGTACGCGTCGATGAGCGATCTCGATCCGATCATTCACCCGGCCCACCGGCTCCGAATCTGTGCCCTTCTGGCCGCGGCGACAACGGTGGAACTGGCGATCGTCAAGGAACACAGCGGGTTGAGCGCATCGGCGCTGAGCAAACAGGTCGCTGCTCTGGTCGATGCGGGATACGTCGAGCAGCAGCGATCACGGACGGACTCGCGGCGACTGTGGTTGTCGTTGACCAAGGACGGTAGAACGGCCTATCGACGTCACGTGGTCGCACTGCGCGCCATTGTTGCCGACACCGACGCATCCATCTGATCTTCTGCGGTGACTTTCCCTCACGGTGCGGGTCTACTGATTCGACGGATCCCGTCGTAGTTCAGCCCGCTCGTTCATCAGAAGAAGGAGACTTCGATCATGTCCATTCTCAACCCCTATCTGTCGTTCCGAGACAACGCGCGCGAGGCGATGGAGTTCTATCGGTCGGTCTTCGGTGGCGAGCTGACCGTCACCACGCTCGGCGAGGCCAACGCCAGCGAGGATCCCGCTGACCGGGACAAGATCATGCACGGCCAGCTGACCACCCCGAACGGGTTCACTCTGATGGGAGCCGACACGCCGTCGTCGATGGAGCACACGCCCGGGAACACCATGAGCGTCTCGCTCAGCGGCGACGAGGAGGACGAACTGACGAGCTACTGGAACGCGTTGGCCGTCGACGCGCAGTTCACGATGGGTCTCGACAAGGCCCCGTGGGGCGACACCTTCGGTATGTTGACCGACAAGTTCGGTGTGCAGTGGATGGTCAACATCGCCGGATCCCCCAGCGAGAGCTGAGTACGGCTTCCGCCGCTACCGGACGAGGTTCTTCGGCGGGACCACCTGTCGGAGACCGTCGGGCCCCCAGCCTCGATCGAGTGCCGTCAACAACAATGCACAGCCGATACCGGACAGGACGAGCGCGGAGCCGAACATCGCCGTGTAGCCGAACAGGTCGCCGACCACACCGGCTGCGATCCCGGCTGCGCCCTGCGCGAAGACGATTGCGCACGCCATCAGCGTGTAATCGCTTCCCGCGAAACGCTTCTCGGACGCGTCCATCATCAGGGCGAACACCGCCACCGTGGCCGCACCACCGAGGACGTGTTCGGTGATGTTGGCGGTGACCAGAAGTGGGAAGCCGCCGACTCCCAGGGAGGCGACGACATACAGGGCAAGGCTGAGCGTTTGACTCACCCCGCCGACCAGCAGCGCCCGACGCCGTCCGTGTCGAAATGACAACCATGCCCCCAGTGCGGCTCCCCCGAGCGCAGCCACCGACGACAGACCGCCCTCGACCAGCGCTATCTGGGGCAATGACAGTCCACTGTCCGACAGGAACGGACCCACGAGGGCCGAGCCCATCGAGTTACCGAACTTGAAGCCGATGATCAGCAGGATGAACGCAGCCATGCCGGGCCTACGCAGTCGGGACCACCAGGCAACCGCCAGCCGCACCGGCGTTTCCGGCTCGGCCGCTCGGTCGGATTCGGCGTCTGCAGCGTCCAGTTGCGTCCGCATCCACCACACCGGAACAGTCGTCAGCACGATGAGCAGTGCCATCGCGACGAACAGCACCCGCCATCCGGCAAAGGTGAACAGCCACAACAGCAGTCCGCCGCCGCACACCATCCCGATGCGGTAGGCACCGACCTGCAGACCGTTGCCCAACCCGCGCTGCGCCGCGCTGAGCGTACGCACCGCGATACCGTCGGTCGCGATGTCCTGCGTCGCCGAGAGAGCATTCATGACGAAGATTCCGACGAACAGCCAGCGCAGTGTCGAGGACAGATCGAGGAACGACAACGCCAGTGCCACCGCCGCGGCCGAACACTGCAGCGACAACAGCCACCGTCGCCTCGATCCGTACCGATCGACGTACGGAGCCCAGAGAAATTTCAGCGCCCACGGGAGAAACAGCACACCGGTCGCGCTGATCTTCACCAATGAGAAGCCCGACTCCCGGAGGACGACAGGTAGGGCCTGGGTGAAGAATCCGAACGGCAGTCCCTGTGCGAAGTAGAGCGCACCCAGGAGAGTCAGAGTCCCGGCGGTGAACGATGCCGGACGCACCGCATTGGTCATGCCGGTCATCGTGTCAGAGCGACGCCGACTCCGCCGAACGCGCCACCGGCTGGCGGAGGATGGTGCGCAGCTTCGTCGGCTCCACCCTGCGCGGATCGCTGAGATAGATCTCGTGATGTTTGCCGGTCATCGTCATTCCAGAACTGGGAATGTATCGGTGATGGAGTTCGTCGAGTACCGGCGTCTCGTCGTCGTAGGACCCGACATGCAGCGTCTGCACGCACAGCCCCTCGTCGAGAGTCTCCAGTCGAATTCTGCTCGACGCATCCGAGGTGCTCTTCGCTTCCGCGGACGCCTTCGCCACGTCGAACATCCGACGGTCGATCCAGTCGGGCACCATGATCATGGCCGTCCAGTTCCACTCGGCCTTGTTGCGGGCGGTCGTGAACGAGGCCATGTTCTCGGCCCACCACAGAGCCTCGAGCGGCGGAACGACATAGTCGCGGTCGAGGGTGTTCTTGCTGGCGAACTTCAGTGCATAGGCCACGGGGTAGAGCGCCCCGATTGCTTCGGTGTACTGCGGAGCGGTGTTCGGATCGCCGTGTCCGTCGATCATCAGGTACGTCATTGGCGGAACGACAAGGGTACGAAAGATGTTGTGCTGCGCAGAGTATGCGTCGAACGTTTTCTTGAAATCGACTTTCGTCATGCGGCCCCCGGTTACCACCACTGTCGAATACTGCGAAACATCTCCAAGAGATACCCGACAACGGACATCGACGAGACCGATACCGCCCGGTCTCGTCGATGTCGGTTCGTCCGATCTGTCACACCCCGGCGTCGACCTTGTCCGGCTCGCCTCGGCGCATCGCCAGGTACTCGGAGAGTTCGCGCTTGACCACCGGCAAGAGCAGGTACAGGCCCGTGATGTTGACCAGCGCCAGCAGGAACAGCGTCGCATCGGCGAAATCGAGCACGGAACCGAGGGACAACACGGTTCCGATGACGGTGAACATGCAGAACATCACGTTGAAGAAGGTGCGCGAGAAGCGGCTCCGTCCGAACAACGACGTCCATGCCTGCAGTCCGTAGTAGGCCCAGGTGATTGCGGTGGACAGAGCGAACAGTGCCACCGCGACAGTCAGCACGTACGGGAACCACGGCAGCACCGTCTCGAAAGCGTCGGAGGTGAGGGTGACGCCTCCGGCGGGAAGCTCACCTGTCTCGGCGACGATCGCCCGCTGGTCCTGCCAGGTGACGGTGTTGGCGATCACGATGGTCAATGCCGTCGCGGTACAGATGACGACCGTGTCGATGAAGGGCTCGAGCATGGCCACGAAGCCCTCGGTGACCGGATGCCTGGTCTTGACGGCCGAGTGCGCGATGGCCGCCGAACCCAGTCCGGCCTCGTTCGAGAACGCGGCGCGCTGGAATCCGATGATCATGACGCCGAGTACGCCGCCGGCCACACCCTCGGGTGAGAACGCACCTTCGAAGATCGCGGTGAATGCCGTGGGGACCGAACGGAAGTTGACGGCGATGACGACGCCGCACGCGACGATGTAGATCAGCGCCATGGTCGGTACGAGCTTGGCGGTCACCGCCGAGATCGATTTCATGCCGCCGATGATGACCAGTCCGATGATCAGTGCGACGACGATACCGAATACGGCTTTTGCTCCGTCGGAGCCGAGGAATCCGTCCTCACCACCGGTGACCGAACGGACCTGCGCGTAGGTCTGATTGGCCTGGAACATGTTGCCGCCGCTGATCGCGAAGAACGTGATGACGATGGCGTAGAAGACGGCCATGACCTTGCCGACCTTGGCGAGTCCCCGCTCCGCGAGACCCTTGGTCAGGTATTTCATCGGCCCACCGGAGACGGTGCCGTCCTCGTTGATGTCTCGGTACTTCACACCGAGCGTGCACTCGACGAACTTCGATGCCATACCCAGCAAGCCGGCGAGGATCATCCACAGAGTCGCGCC
The DNA here is from genome assembly GCF_002258965.1 of Rhodococcus sp. 05-339-2. Lineage (NCBI taxonomy): Bacteria > Bacillati > Actinomycetota > Actinomycetes > Mycobacteriales > Nocardiaceae > Rhodococcus > Rhodococcus sp. 05-339-2. Next base: position 64,408 of record NZ_NOYW01000018.1, on the reverse strand, counting down.
GGGGCCACCGAGCGTCACTGCGACGGCGACACCGGCGATGTTGCCGAGCCCGACGGTTCCGGACACCGCGGCGGTGAGGGCTCTGAAGTGACTGACTTCTCCTGGCGCGTCTGCCTCGTCCTCCTTGCCGCTGACCAGAATCAACGCTCTCTTGATTCCGCGGACCTGGATGAACTTGAACGCCACCGTGAAGACGACGGCTCCGACGATGAGCCACAGGACGATCAGTGGAACAGCGGCTCCACCGATATTGACGGTGAAGAAGACGACATTCGACACGGCAGCGGAGATCGGATCGAAGGCATTGTTGATCGCCGTCTCGATGGAGCTGATCGTGCCTCCGTCCGCGGCCAATAAATCGGTTGCGAGGGGGTGAGAGCTCATGGCTTCGAGTGAACAGCACGGGGACGGCCGAAGACGTGATTTACCGAATTTCGGGCAACAATTTACTTGATCTTGACGAGGAGCCCGCGGACTCACATCGCAGATCTGGCCGGTATCCGTCTCAGAAGCACCGTTGCAGCATCCAGTACGACATGACGGTCGTAGGTGAGGCGGTAGTCGTACATCGGGGTGCCGTCCTCGGCCGCTCCTCGCTCGACCGCGATGAGCGCCACGCTCGACATCGGAGCCACGATCACGATCGAACGTTCCAGTGCCAACGGTTCGTCCGCGTCCACGAACACTTTCCGGAAACCTGATTCCGGCGACGCGGCATTCGAGTCGAAGACGGCCATCAGCGCAGTACGTGCGGCGAGGTCCTCGAAGATCGCCTCGCGCGCAGGCGTCAGACCGGTGGACGCACTGACGGTCGCCAGTACGACGGTCGAGGAACCGGTGCCGTACGCACTGTGCAACAGGCTGTTCTCGATGGCGTCGAGCAGTGTCGAATCCGCGTGCCTGCGGGCGCCGAGAGCATGGGTGAGCCCGTAGGGCGTGACCGCAACGGGGGCACGCACGGTCAGCGTTCCGGTCGGATCGAGCGATCGGACCAGCCCCTGCACCTCGCCGAAATCCGGAAGAGCCTCCGGTGCCCCGTAGAGATATCCCTGCCCCAGCACGGCACCCATGGCGAGCGCACAACTCTCGTGATGCTCGGTTTCGATCCCTTCGGCCAGAACCAGGGCACCGGTGCGCTCGGCCTCGGCGGCGACAGCGGCAACGATGGCGGCGGTCTCGTTGCTCGAGCGCCCCTGTACGAGTTCCATGTCCAGCTTGATCACGTCGGGACGCAGCAGTGGGATCAGGGCGAGGCTGGAAGAATCTGCCCCCACATCGTCGATGGCGACTCGCCACCCCAGGTTTCGAGCGTGTTCGGCCGCCCTCAGCAGACCGGCCGGATCACCCATCAGGTCTCGCTCGGTGATTTCGACGATGATGGACAGCCGCGACGCATCCTCGAGAATCGGTAGGTAGTCCCGTGGAGGCGGTGCATCGAGGGCGATGGGTTCGGCATTGACGAACAGTGCGAGCTGGTCGGGATAGCCGGACTCGAAGGCACCGCGCAACGCGCTGATTCGGCAGCGCCAATCGAAATCGGCAGTGACGCCCTGTGCCCGCGCCACGCCCAACAGTTCCGGCGGCGAAATGGGCGCACCGCCTCCGCAGGTCCGCACCAAGGCTTCGTACCCCACAACGGCGCGTCCGTCCAGCGTCACGATCGGCTGGTAGACCGACGTGATCCGGACCGACATCGGCGAAATCTCCGCACTCGCCGAGGATCGATGCATGGGTGGACCCTCCCTCGATACTGATCGATCGGTCCCCACCCGGGGCATCATCATGCCCGACCGCACCCTGGTGTCGACACCCGACTGCGGTCTGCGCGTCTGTTCGTTGGTTATATGGTGCTCCGAGGACTCGAGGAACGGCGGTGACCGATGGTGGGAGCGGACTCACGTCCTCGTACCCCTCACGACCGCCTCTTCGCGGGTCGATACCGACTGGGCACGATCCTGGGGCGCGGCGGAATGGCCGACGTCGTGCACGCCGACGACCACGTTCTCGGCCGATCCGTAGCGGTGAAGATATTCCGCCACGGCGAGCCCCCCGACACCGCCCAACGCATCGATGCAGAAATACGGACTCTCGCGTCGCTGTCGCACCCGGGTCTGGTGACGCTGTACGACGCGGGCACTGCGCTCGATCCGAGCGGGGTGCCCGTGCCGTACCTGGTGATGGAGCTGGTCGACGGTCCGACTCTGAGTGCGTATCGCCGGAGCCGAACGATGGACACCGCCCACGTCGCTCGGATCGGATACGAGCTGGCGGAGGCTCTCGCCTACATCCACGGTCAGGGTGTGGTGCATCGCGACATCAAACCGGCCAACATCCTCCTTGCGCATGCTCCGGACGTATCGATGGGACAGTGCGCCAAACTTGCCGACTTCGGCATCGCTCGTATCGTCGACGCCGAACGACTCACCGAGCACGGCACCACAGTCGGTACTGCGCACTACCTCAGCCCGGAGCAGGCGACAGGTACCTCTGCAGGTCCCCCGACGGACATCTACACGCTCGGGCTGGTTCTCATCGAATGCCTGACCGGCACAATGGCATTCGAGGGAAGCGCGGTGGCTGCGGCGGTGGCGCGTCTACACCGCGATCCCGCCGTCCCCGAGGGGCTCGGATCGGACTGGCACGCGTTGTTGACGGAGATGACATCGAGACGGCCGGAGGATCGACCGGCCGCAGCTGCGGTCGCCCACCGGTTGCGTGGGCTCTCGCGAAGCACGACATCTCTTCCCCGCACCGCCGCGATTCCAATGGAAACTGTGAACACGGTTGCGCCCCCAGCAGTTTCAGCGTCGACCGAAGCGGAACCTCCACGCCGTCGATGGATCGTTCCGGGAGCAGCGGCTCTGTTCGTCTCGCTGGGCGCAGCAATCCTCTGGGTCGCAGTCGGCACGGGCGAGGAGCCGGAGCCCCTGTCACCGTCGACGCCGACGCCGACGCCGACGCTTGTGCAGTCGCCCGCGGCGGCGCCCACAACGCCCGCGCCCGCACCTGCGAGCCCGATTCCAGTGCTCTCGAACCCACCTGAGCCTGCTCCCGGACCCACGACGAATTCGCTTCCGACCGAGCCCGCTGCGCCGGCCCCGCTACCGCCGGGTGACGACAAAGGAAGCTCGGGGAACGGCAGCGGGAACTCGGAGAAGGGCAACAAGAGCCCCGGCAATTCGGGAAACGGCAACGCGAACGGGAACAGCAACGGAAACAGTGGCAACGGCAACGGCAATTCCGGCCGAGGGAACTGACCCCGCGGCCGTCGACAGACAGGAGTGACGGTGACACACGTCGATACCCTCGTGGTGGGAGCAGGTATTTCCGGCTTGGTCGCTGCGACACTCCTGCATCGCGCCGGTCAGCGCGTCGTCGTTCTCGAGGCCAGAGATCGCGTAGGCGGTCGCGTCCGGACACTGCGCACCGACGAAGGCACCCTCGACGTCGGAGCGTCCTGGATTCACGGAACAGACGACAACCCCCTCGCCGATGCAGTACACGCTTTCGGAATGCGGACCGTCGAATTCACCGTCGGTAGCTACCAGCCGGACGGCAGGCCCATCGCGTACTACTCCCCTACCGGGACCAGGTTGAGCGATGCGGCCGCCGCCCAGTTCGGTGCCGACGTTCACCACTTCGACGAACTGTTCGCGACGACCATCGCGAATTCGCCCCCCGGAACGTCGTTCGGTGACGCGGTGGAAGCAACTCTGACGCAACTGGATTGGGACGACGATCGACTCGAACGAGTTCGTGAGTTCCTGGGACATCGAGCCGAGGAACAGTTGGGGGTAGGAAAGGATCTCCTCGACGCGCACGGTTTGGACGACGACGCCATCGAGGGCGACGAAGTCGTGTTCCCGGATGGTTACGACGAATTGGCCGTTCGGCTGGCCGAGGGGCTCGATGTTCGACTCGAACATGTTGTGACGCAGGTCCGGTGGGGTCGAGACGGAGTTCTGGTCGATACCGGGTCCGGGAGGTTCTCGGCCGAGCGGGCTGTGGTGACGGTGCCGATCGGCGTACTGAAGTCTCCGGCGTTCACGGTGGAACCTCCTCTGCCGGAATCCGTTTCGGGTGCCCTGGAACGATTGGAGATGAATGCCTTCGAGAAGGTGTTCATCCGGTTCCCCACCAAGTTCTGGGACGAGAACGTCTACGCCGTGCGGCAGCAGGGCGAAGCCGGGCGCTGGTGGCACTCCTGGTACGACGTCACCATGCCGCCAGGGCGTCCGACGCTTCTGACGTTCGCAGCGGGCGCCTGCGCTCAGCAGATCCGGCACTGGTCGGACGAGCGCATCGCGGACTCGGTCCTCAAGGCACTACGTGGCCTGTACGGTGACCGTGTCGCTACGCCGGACAGCGTGTATGTCACTCGATGGCAGGACGATCCGTTCTCCCACGGTTCGTACTCGTACATGACGGTGGGTTCACGTACGCGCGATCACGACGACCTGGCCACTCCGATCGGCGATGTACTTCACCTCGCCGGTGAAGCGACGTGGACCGATGATCCGGCAACGGTCACCGCGGCGTTGAAGTCGGGACATCGTGCAGCAGAACGGATTCTGGGGCGTCCGATTCCCTACCGAGATATCTGGGGTGCAACCGAGGAGTGACGGATGGCACCGTGGATACCGTCAGTTCGGTTGGATTTCTCGGCAGACCGTCTCTACAGCGTTTTTCTCATATAGCTGTTGATCGGCGTCGGCCTGTACTTCACCGTCCGCACCACGCTCGTCCAGGTCCGGTTGCTGCCGTCGATGTTCGAGTCGATCGGCGGATCTCGATCGAACGCCGACGGCGGAATCTCCGCGTTCCAGGCAATCTGCGTCGGTCTGGCATCTCGGGTGGGTAGGGGAAACATCGCCGGCGTAGCCATCGCCATCACTCTCGGTGGACCGGGCGCGATCTTCTGGATGTGGCTGGTCGCGGAGGTGGGCATGGCGACTGCGTTCGTCGAGGCGACTCCGGCGCAGATGTACAAGGTGCGCAATCCCGATGGCAGCTTTCGTGGTGGCCCGGCCTAGGGTAAATGGGCCTTCGGTGCGCTGGCGGACTTCGAGGCCATGCGGCGCGCGGGTCGCGACGACAAATTCGTCGGACGCGGCAACAGTCATCTGCCGGGCGACCTTCCCGGCGACGTGTGGGATCCGGTGCTCGACAACGACCCGACGATGAACAAGCCCGACGTCGCGAAGTAAGCGTCGACACCGGCCCCAAACCAACTCGGACCTTTCGGACATTTCACGCGTTAGGGTGATGGAACGTCCACACCGAGGAGGATCCATGACGCAGGTCGGCGACGAGGAGAAGGCCGGGCGCTCATCCGAAGGCCACGACTTCGACGAGGTGGATCAGAGATCGGCCGGAGAACGAGAAGCCGAAGTGCAGCCCGGTCGCCGCAAGCGTCAATGGGTCGGCCTCGGCGCAGGCATCCTGTTGGCCATTCTCGTGTACCTGATTCTCCCCGATGACGTAGCGCATCCAGCGCGGTTGACCGCAGGCACCGCCGTCTTGATGGGTATCTGGTGGATGACGGAGGCGGTGCCCATCCCGGCAACCGCGCTGCTACCCCTCGTCATCTTTCCGGTCTTCGATTCCGATGTCGCCGTCAACGATGTCGGAGCCTCCTACGGCAACAACATCATCTTCCTGTTCATGGGCGGATTCCTCCTGGCGCTGGCCATGCAGCGGTGGAACCTGCACCGACGCATAGCCCTGTTGACCGTCGACGCGATGGGCACCAAACCGACGATGGTGATCGCCGGGTTCATGATCGCGACGGGCTTTCTGTCGATGTGGGTGTCCAACACGGCCACCGCCGTCATGATGATTCCGATCGGTGTATCGGTGCTGGTTCTGGTTCTCGACATCGGCAAGAAGTCCGGAGCGGTACCCGGCACCGGCGCTGACTCCGCCCCCGACGACGACACCATCACCCAGGCCGTCATCAAGAGCAACTTCGGGACCGCTCTGATGCTCGGCATCGCCTACGCGGCCTCGATCGGCTCGCTCGGAACCATCATCGGCACTCCACCCAACACCCTGCTGGTGGGTTACCTGGAGGGGCAGGGAATCACCATCGGGTTCCTGCAATGGATGATCGCCGGTGTTCCGCTCGCCGTGATCCTGCTCGTGATCGCCTGGTTCCTGTTGACCCACGTGATGTTCAAGCCGGAGATCGACGACATACCCGGCGGCAAGCAGCTGATCAGAGGCGAACTCGACGCCCTGGGCAGGATGTCGCAGGGTGAGATCCGGGTCGCGATCGTCTTCTCCCTGGCGGCAGTGTCGTGGGTGGCCGTTCCGCTGATCTTCGACGATGCCCCGATCTCCGACACCGGGATCGCCATGACAGCAGCACTGCTGCTGTTCCTGCTACCCAGCGGAAGCAAGAAGGGCGTCCGCCTGATCGACTGGGAGACCGCTGTCAAGCTGCCCTGGGGCGTGTTGCTGCTGTTCGGCGGCGGGCTCGCCCTGTCGGCCCAGTTCGAGTCGAGCGGCCTGACGGACTGGATCGGCAGCGTCGCAGGTGGCCTCGACACCATTCCGGTGGTCCTGCTGGTCGTCGTCGCCACGGCCGCGATCATCTTCCTGACCGAGATCACCAGCAACACCGCGACGGCCGCGACGTTCCTTCCGGTGGCAGGTGGCGTCGCGATGGGCATGAACATCGACATTCTGGTTCTGACCGTCCCGGTAGCGCTCGCGGCCACCTGCGCGTTCATGTTGCCCGTGGCGACTCCGCCGAACGCGGTGTCCTACGCCAGTGGCTACATCACGATCGGCCAGATGATGCGAGGCGGTTTCTGGCTCAATCTGATCGCCATCTCACTGATCACCATCGCCGCGTACACGGTGTTCGCGTGGTCGCTCGGCATTCAGTTCTGACGCTCTGTACAGAAGAAGTCGAACGATTCGAGATCGACTTCGGCCGATTTCGCCCGCACAACCGTGCACCGGGTTTACGATGACGACTTCATCCAGGCGGATGACCCGTTCCAGGTGCGCGCCGCCATCCCCTGGTCGGTGCTGCGTCGGCGTTGCCGTCGACTCGGCAAGGCACGGGGGTGGAACATGGTCTCGGACGTCATCGACTGCAACATGGTCTTCGAGCACGACATCGAGCAGGTATGCGGTGTCCTGAGCGCGGTCGAGTTGTTTCCACGCTACTTCCCAGGGCTCGACCACTGCACACTCCGTGAGTCCACGGCCGGCTACCTGTGCGGAGTCAATGGTGTCGAGCACGCCCTCGACCTGGTGGTGGACAGACGCAACCGGCCGATCATCACCATCGAGCATGTCGAGTCCGGCGGATTCGTCAGATTCACCCTGACTGCGCGCGCGGCCGGTGAGACCAAGATCGATGTCACCGTCTTCAGGGCGGGGCTCGGCGGGTCCTACTCACCCCAGCCCGAGAACAACCGCGCAGTGGTCGATTGGGTGATGGGTGGTCTTCGCCGTCTCGAGAACTCTCTCTCCGGCACTTCGACGTCGATCGTGACCAACACCGGCGATTCGCGGTCGCTACCGCTGGCGATCATGAAGACGATGGTGGGAACCGGTGTCATTCGTGCTGCACGTCCCGACCGCGCGTACCGACAGCTGAACTCGCTGGCCAAATGGGGTTTCACCCTTGGCGGTGGTTTCGCGGCCGCTGCAGCGAAGTCGCCGAACGAGATCGCCTTGATAGACGACCGAGGAACCCGTACTTTCGCGGAGATCCACCACCGATCGCACCGCATCGCAGCGGGTCTCGACGCGTCCGGAATCAGTCCCGGAAGCACCGTCGGGATTCTGGCTCGAAACCACTCGGCGATGATCGAGTGCACCGTCGCGTGCGGCATGCTCGGAGTCGAGGTGGTGCTTCTCAACACCGGTCTCGCTGCCCGACAGATCGAGACGATCGCCGCCCGCCACCAGCTCCGAATGCTGTTCGTCGACGACGAGTTCGATTCGATGGTGCGCTATCTGCCCGACCACGTGACTCGGGTGAGTCTGTCTTCCCATACCGCCGTTCCGCGTCGCCGCACCCTCGAGCATTTCGTCGCAGCCCCGTCCGCCACGTTCACCAGGCCGGACCGCCCCGGGTCGGTTGTCGTGTTGACCTCCGGTACCAGCGGCTCACCGAAAGGGGCGGTTCGTCCCACGCCGAAGGGCTTCGGAACCGTGGCAGCCATGCTGTCTCGCATGCCCCTTCGGATGAACGAGAGGATGTTGATCGCGGCACCGATGTTCCACAGCTGGGGGCTGGCGGCATTGCAGATCAGTACTCCCCTGCGTGCCACTGTGGTCCTCCTGGACCGATTCGATCCAGAGGACTGCCTGCGGGCGATCGAGGCGCACAGATGTACTTCGTTGATCGCGGTTCCGATCATGCTGCAACGGATACTCGACCTGCCCGACGAGGTGCGCTCACGTTACGACACCTCGAGCCTCCGGGTCGTCGCGTGCAGTGGATCGGCATTGACAGGATCGACCGTCAGCCGCTTCATGGACGTCTTCGGTGACGTCCTCTACAACTTCTACGGGTCCACCGAGGTCTCGTGGGCCACGATCGCGACTCCCGAAGACCTCCGCGCTGCGCCGGCGACCGCCGGACGGCCTCCCCTCGGTACGACTGTGGCGGTGCTCGACGCGGACGGTACTGCTGTTCCAATGGGGACCCTCGGCCGAATATTCGTCGGCAACGACATGCTGTTCGACGGGTACACCAACGCCGCGCCGCCGTCGACGGCGTCCGCCCGCGGAGCTGCCCTGATGGATACCGGCGATCTCGGGTACATCGACTGCAACGGACGGTTGTTCGTCTGCGGCAGGGACGACGAGATGATCATCTCCGGAGGCGAGAACGTCTTTCCGGGCCCCGTCGAGGATGCCATCGCCAATCTGCCGCAGGTCGGCGAGGTCGCGGTCGTCGGTGTGCCCGACCCCGAATACGGACAGCGTTTGGCCGCATTCGTCGTCGGCCGTGGGTCGGCCGGCCTCGATGCGGACATGGTGCGCGCCTACATTCGAAATCGTTTGAGCCGCTTCTGCGTTCCCCGCGACATCACCTTCCTCGACGAACTGCCCCGAACCGCGACCGGCAAGGTGATCAAGAGAATGCTGATCGAGCCGCCCACCGCCGCTGGGATGTGACGTTCCGTTCGCGGGCACGGCCGGCGATGCACGCTCGGTCGCTCTCGATGCCGACAGCCGCGAGCTGGATCGCGAACGGACCTGCGTCACAACCGACGCCGTGGCCGAAATTCGGGCTGTGTCGGCGACGCGTGTCGACAACAAGGTTCTCGTCGCGCCTACCGGCAGACAGTCGATCGCCAGCACGCTGACGAGGCGGAAACCGACGGTTTCGGATTACCGACGGCCAGACCCCGGGTGCCTGTCACGCCGAACCGAACAGCCCCTCTGCCGATGCGGTGCAGCTTCCGGGCATCCTCGCCACTGATCCATACCGTTATGAGTTGCTCGATCGCAGCTTTTTCCTCGATCGTTCACTTCGTGCCGCGCAATGTACTCACTGTCTCAGTTGCTTGACTATTCAGAATCTGAGATTGTTGTTCGCTGACACGGGAGGAACGCGAATCGCTATGTCGAAGGCATCGAAAGACCCCCGAGAGGGAAGTACGGCGCAGGAACGTGGCGCGCATTCTTCGTTTCTCGAGCTGTTTCTCGAAGCGACTCGCGCAGAGCATGTCTCCGACGACACACAGCCTTCGCGCGACGACCGTAGCGGTGGGCCGGCCTCTCTGCGCTGACAGACCGTGGCCGAGTTCGCCTCCGCCGGCAATTCCCCTACGGCCCCCTGCCATGATCTGTCGACACCGCGCACGAGGGAGAGGAAACACGATGATCGACGACGAAGCCACGAATCGGAGCATGGGCTCGCGATTCGAGGACGGACTCGAGGTCCGCCGAAATGTAATGGGAGACGAGTACGTCGTGAAGGCGTTTGCCCATGCCGCGAACACCGACTCCGCTGCACTGCAAGACTTCGTCACCGACACCGTGTGGGGCGGGGTGTGGACGCGGCCCGGCCTCGATCACCGCAGCCGAAGCCTGCTCAACCTCGGAATCCTCATCGCGCTGCGTGCCCACGAGGAACTCGCGGGCCACGTGCGCGGAGCTCTGCGCAACGGCCTCACCCGAACCGAGATCACCGAAACCGTCGTCCACACGGCTGGGTACTGCGGTGCGCCCGCTGCGTTGGCGGCGATGCGCGTCGTGCAGAAGGTCCTCGACGCCGAACTGGGACCGCTGGTGCCCGAAGGGGACACGAACGAGTCGAAAGACCGATGACGGCACCCGCGCATAGCGCCCGCGAATTGGGTACACCGGATCCATGCCGGAACTACCCGAAGTGGAAAACGCCCGACAGGTCGTCGAAAAAGCCCTCGATCGCGTCATCGTCGACATCGACGACACCGACACGTTCGAGTGCCGACCGCACATGCCAGGCGATATCGCCCGGGCACTGAAGGGCGGGAAACTCACCGAGGCGCGTCGACGAGGCAAGGCCATGTGGTGCGAAACCGTCACGGCCGACGGCTCGGGCGGTCCGACCCTAGGCATCCACCTGGGGATGGGTGGACGCGTCATCGTCACCGCTCCCGACGGTGAACGCACGTCGCAGTACGGGGGTGGCGACCCTCATGTCGGTGAGCGCCCGACCGACAAGCCCGAGTGGACGCGCTTCTCCATGACGTTCGACGACGGTGGACAGCTCCGACTCTTCGACAAACGCCGCCTCGGCCGGGTTCGACTCGAACCCGATATCGACGCTCTCGGCCCGGATGCCGCGGAGATCACCCGCGACGACTTCCGTCACCGAATCGGTTCCAGTGGTGCACCTCTCAAAGCCCGACTACTCGATCAGTCCGCCATTGCAGGCGTCGGCAATCTACTGGCCGACGAGGTGCTGTGGCAGAGCGAGCAATCCCCGTCCAGGCGCGCCAAGACACTCACGACGGAGGAACTCGACGAGCTCCGCGTTGTTCTGCGCCGCGCGATCAGATCAGCGATAAAGAAGGGTGGCGTACACACCGGGGAGATCATTCCGTTCCGAAAAACGGATGCGACGTGCCCTCGATGTGGTGCGCCGATGGCCCGCGGAACGGTGGGCGGCCGCACGACGTGGTGGTGTTCTGGCGAGCAATCCTGATCCGATCCATCGCGGGGTCTTATCCGATGGCACTGTAGGACAGTAATTTTGGGAAAAGTCAAGCCATTTCCGGATGCGGCACAATGTCACCGGACGGCGTACGGTGTTGGCAGCTTCGGACCCAGCCGAGGCAGTGAACTTCGCCGGAGGGTGCATGCTTTCGACCGCCGACATGGACCCCGCTCCGCACGTCACCTATCTGCCGCAGCGTCATTGTTTCGCCGTCTGGCGCAGCACACCGGGGGCGACGCCTGGAGATGAGTCCACTCCCGTCGAGCTCGCGGTTCCCGGCGCGGACGGCACCGTTGCCGTGCGCACTGTGGACGCGCAACTCGTGGCGGCGAACGGTGGCGAGCTCCGAACCGCAGCCGGCTCTGCGGAAGGCATGTCGGCACGCGGATGGTTGGCGATCCTGAACCACGTCGAGCACAATCCCGACGCGAGCGGGGTTCCACGAGAGCTCGTCGATGCACTCCCGCCTGCGGCGCACGCTGTTCCCAATGCCGGCGGCTCCAGCGTGCTGACTGCACATGGTGCCGCTGACGCGCTCCGCGCCAGCCTGCGCATGCAAGACGATCTGACCGAGAGTGCGTCGACCTTCACTCCGAGGCCCTATCAACTGCACGGTGCGTCTTGGGTGCCGACGGTTCAGGAGATCGGCGGCGGCGGAATTCTCGCCGACGAGATGGGGCTGGGCAAGACGCTCCAGGCCATTTCACACATGATCGTCGGAGCGCGGCGAGGCGAGGGCAGCTACCTGGTCGTCTGCCCGACGTCGCTGATCAGCAACTGGCGCCGTGAGATCGAGAACTTCTCCGACGGCGAATTGGTCGTCAACGTGTACCGCGGACCGTCCCGCACCCTCGAGCACTGCGCCGAACCAGGCTCGGTGACCGTCACCGGGTACCCCACCCTGCGCACCGACACAGATCGATTGAGCGAAATATCCTGGAGCACTGTGTTCTTCGATGAGGCGCACGTGATGAAGAACTCGCGAACCAAGATTGCTCGCGCGGCACGTCGGCTGAAGTCCACCACGCGGATAGCCCTGACCGGCACTCCCGTCGAAAACCGAATGGACGAACTCTGGGCACTGATCGATCTCACCAATCCTGGACTGCTCGGAACCCGGGCTCGGTTCACCCGACGATTCTCGGCACCCATCGAGCAAGGAGGTTCGGCGACCGCACTCGCACAACTGTCGAGCGCGATCGCGCCGGTCGTCATCCGCCGGACCAAGGCCGAGGTTGCAACGGATCTGCCGCCGAAGCACCACATCGACGTTCTGTGTCCGATCTCGAATGAGCAGGCGCAGCTGTACAACTCGGCCGTCGAGGAAGCATTCGACACCGGTTTCGGCACCGACCGTGGACGGGGAACGGCAGTACTGGCGCTGCTCACCCAACTCAAACTGATCTGCAACCATCCTGGGCTCGTCAAGGGCGATGTGAGTCGCCTGGCCGATCGCTCCGGCAAACTCGACAGGCTCACCGACATCGTCGAGGAGCTCACCGAGTCCTCGCGAGCTGCGCTCGTGTTCACGCAGTACCGCCGAACCGGGGAAATACTGGCCGAGCACCTCGAGAACCTCACCGGAGCTCCGATTCCGTTCTTCCACGGCGGACTCGACGTGGACAAGCGCGACGAGATGGTCGAGCAGTTTCAGAACGGCAACCGATCCCCCGTCATGGTTCTCAGTCTGCGCGCGGCGGGGTACGGGCTCAACCTCACCCGCGCCGACACGGTGATTCACTACGACCGATGGTGGAACCCCGCGGTCGAAGCGCAAGCCACCGACCGAGTGCACCGAATCGGACAGAAGTCGCCGGTGACGGTCATGGCACTGACGACGGAGGGAACTCTGGAGGAGCACATCGCATCACTTCATACCCGGAAGAAGGCGATAGCCGGTTTGACCGAGAGCAACAACGAGTTGGCCCTGGCGGCACTCGATGATTCGACTTTGCGCGAGACGCTGTCACTGAGGACGGTGTCGCGCTGATGGCCACCACACCTCGGGCCGCGGTATTCGGGTCGACTCCGTGGGGGAAAGAGTGGATCCGGCGCGTCGAGCCCATCGCTGTCACTCGGCCGAACCCGATGCTCCCGCGGGCGCGCAGTCTTGTGCGCACCGATTCGGTTGTCGTGAACCGCAACCAGATCGGTGAGTTTCGCTGCGTCGTGTCCGCGGGCACGAAGAGTGAGACGGCTGTGCTCTCACTGCCCCGATACACGGCGACGGAACGAAAGTCGGTGATGCGCATTCTCGCCCGCCACACGCGCGGAGGTGCGAGCAGCGGTGACCTCCCCGACGAGGTTCACGCCGAACTTATAGCGGGAAGATTGTCGCCGGTTCCCGACGCCACCGGAACGTCCTGTACCTGCTCCGGAAGAATCGACCCTTGCCTCCACGTAACGGCCGCTACGTACGCCATCAGTCTGATCGTCGATCAGATGCCGACGTCCGCATTGGCCGTCCGTGGAGTCGATCTTTCGGCAGCGACTACGGCGAAGGACGTTCCACGACGTTGGATGCCGATCGAAAATATCGACAGCACAACGTTCTTCGGCTGACCTCAGACCTGCGGCTCGAGATCAGGACGTCGCTTCGACTGCCAGTCGAGCAAGTGTGTCGTTCAACTGATCTTCGGTCACCAGCGGAAACTTGATCTGCTGGAGCAACTTCTTGTCCGTGACCTTGGACCAGTCGTAGGTGTGGCGGACCAGCGTCTCGTTGGGGCCCTGAGATTCGAGCTCCCACAGCCATTCCCAGCCGGGAGGCTCGTTGCCGGCGGGCGCCGTCTTCCATGCGAGCAGCTTGTCTTTGATGTAGCCGCTCACCACATTGTCGGTCTGGTACTCGCCGCCCATGTGATCGCCCTGCATGTTCATCGTGAATTTCTCGCCGACCTTCTGAATGCGATCGGCGTGGTCCACGCTCCGGACGAACCCGGATCCATCGAGAGCTTGATGCCGCTCGGGATTGGACAGCACATCGAATACCGCGTCGACGGGTGCTTCGATGGTGCGTTCGACTGTGACCTTGGAATTCTCTGTCATGACTACCGCTTGCCCAGAATTCGCCACCTTCAATCTTCGGCCATCTCGAGTTCGAGTGACACTGCATCTCGAGTTGCCGACTCGGACCGTCGTCACAGGAGGTCGAAGTCCGCGCGAGCTCGTTCGATCTCCGGCATGTGGTCGGTAGCCCATTGCAAGATGGCGTCGATCGGCATCCGAAGGGTCTTCCCCAGTCGCGTGATTCGGTACTCGACGGCGACGGGACGCGAACTGAGCAGGACCCTTTCGACGACACCGTTTCGTTCGAGTTTGCGCAATGTCGCGGTGAGCGATTTCTGTGTCACGTTCGGGATGGCGCGACGCAGTTCGTTGAAGCGGGAGGGTTGTTCGCAGAGTACGTCGAGCACCGCCAGCGACCATTTGTCGAGTACCTGATCGAGCAACTCGCGATGGGGCGCGCTGATGGTGAGTTCGTCCTGCACGGCCGGGGTATCGGTCATGAAACCAAGTCTCCTTGAAGTAACTTTCGTGCACCAGGTATCAATGCTATACCTGACCGCAACCATCGAGGAGAAGCCGATGTCCGTCATCTATTCCAGCCCGGAAGGCATGACTCAGCACGTGCCCTACCACCATGTAGCCGTAGGTACCGGAACGCGCCACGTACACGTCAGTGGCCAGATCGCACGCCGCGTCGACGGTGCCCCGGTGGCCCCTGGCGACCTTGCGGGTCAGGTTGCACACGCGCTGCGAAATACTGCCATCGGATTGGCAGGTGCGGGTGCGACATTCAGCGACGTGGTGCGATTGACCTTCTATGTCACCCATTGGGCACCGGAGAAGATCGGCGAGTTCATGACAGGTGTCGAACAGGTCGCAGTCGACATAGGACTTCCGACTCCCATGCCGCCCGCCTCGCTCATCGGAGTCGACTACCTCTTCGAACCGGACGTACTCGTGGAGGTCGAGGCGACTGCGATAGTCGACTGAACTTCACTGCGGGCCCGGATCCGTGACGACGTCGGCAACTCGTACAGTCGCGCAGTCAGTCGACCGCAGTGTCGGTGGACGACGATTCCGGGGCCGACGGGACCCATGGCTTCAGCGGTTGCACGACGTCGCGGTAGAAGGAATCGAGGCCGTCGGTCACACTTCCGATGAAGCTGGCCGCAGAGCCCGAGCGCTTGCTACCCATCTTGGTCGGTGACGTCAGCGTGAAGTACTGCAGTTCGCTGATCCGGCCCGCGGTCAACGATTTGGTGTCCGAGCGCACTGTCGCCAAGTTCTCGCAGGATATTTCGCCTGGGTCTGCGAACACGGCTTCGACCAGGATGTCGGCAGGAGCGTTCTTCAATTGCTTGAGCAGCCATGATGCTCGTCGGAGCGCGGTCCCGTCGGTCGGCGCGTCGATTGCGGTGCTGCACTGAATCTTGTTGGTACGCAGGTCCGCTTCGACAGTGACATCTCCGGCGGCATCAGGAATGCGCAATGTGGCCGAGAGACACCCGGAGGCAACGAGTTGCTCGACGATGTACTCGTTGCGCGCCTGGGGATCTCCGCTGAACTTCCTCGGAAGGTGATGCTTCACCGGAACGCCGAGATCGGCAGTCATCCGCAAGGCCAGGTGCCTGGACAGCGACGCCCATGTATTCGCCACCGACAAGGCCTTCACATCGCCGGAGCGAAGCGTTCCTGCGGTGACCGAGTCGCGAACTGCAACCCAGTGGCGACCCATGTCGACGAACTCCGTCGCGCCTGACTTCGGGTGCGTCAGATACCGGACGAATTCGCTCAGAATCCATACTTGCAGTGGATCCGCAAGGTCGCCGTGCGACAACAACATCCGAGCCTCGTGAATGACCTCGGACCAGGAGATATGCCGCAGGGAGACCTTGTTCAGCTTGGTCTTGTTCACCTGGACCGGGAGCTCACCGGCGGAGGCCGGAATGTCGTTGGACAAACTCAGAACGGTCTCGTATTTATGTCGTTTTGCGACATCGAGGTAATTCTCGAGCTGCTCTTTCTGTAGCTTGCCGGTGCCGGTTTTCACTTCCAGCAACGCTGTCCACACTTGGCCCGCGCGCGATACTCGAAACACACCGTCGGGGATGACCTTGCCCTCGCCCTTGACGAACTGCACTTCGAGGTAACCCTCGAAGGGACCGGACGGCGCTCCGGCATGTGCGCAGATTGCGCGAGCGAACGGACGAACCGCCTGCATCGTCGCGATCAGCGCCGAGGTGGCCCTCTTCTCCTGCTCCTCACCGGATCCGACACCGGACACGGAGAACAGGCGAGCCGTCTGCCACCCCTCTCCCCCGGCCAGGGTGAACTGAGGCGGCGCGACCTTCTTGGCAACGGGCTTCTTGGTGCGAACGCCGCGTTTCGGCGGTTCGACATCGACAACCGAGACGTCGACGATCTCACCGGTCGTATCGACGGCCAGCACGTGCGAGTCGGCGACCTCGACCACGACAACTTCATTCGCCGAAGCTTCGGGCTCGCCGTCGTCGACGTCGACGCCGAAGTCCTGGGCCAAACCACCCAATCCGGATTCCCAGCCCTGACCGACCGCGCGTAGTTTCCACACGCCGTTCCGTCGGTACACCTCCCCGAACACCAATGCTCGTTCCGACGACGCATCGGCAGTGAGGAACTCCCCGAGCACCGAACCTGCTTGATCCCGCACCTGCATCGACAGTTTTCCGAAGTCACCCAACGGAACATCGTCGGAGCTACCCGCGATGACCACCTTCTCGACTTCGGCTGCGAGAGAATCGAGATGGATCGACACTCGTTCCTGTTTGCCTTCGTCGGTGCTACTGCTCCCGCGGTAGCGTACGGTCGCGTCCGCGGACTCCGGCTGGTTGTAGAAGACGAAGTCTGCATCGGACCGAACGTGCCCGCTCGAATTCACCAGCAATGCAGACGCATCGAGATCTCGCTCCGGGTCTACCCAGGACACGATGACATCCAGTTCGGTCACGTCGTCCGGCAGAGAAATGTTCTGACCCTTGACGAGAATGGGTGAACTCACGCTGACACGCTCCTGTCGGACAAATCGGACTCCGACTGCTCACCCTATTCACAGCGTGACGGTGTGAGTCGAAGACGCCCGACATTCATTCATTCGGCCTACGGCACGCATGGTTGGCCCCGCTTAGGCCGGTCAGAGGATACGACTCAAGAACTGTTGTGTACGAGCGTTTTTTGGATTGTCGAAGAACTCGCGCGGAGGTGCCTCTTCCACGATCTTCCCGTCGCTCATGAAGACGACCCTGTCTGCGGCCGCTTTCGCGAAGCCCATTTCGTGGCTGACCACCACCATCGTCATACCCTCGTCGCGTAATCGAAGCATGACGTCGAGCACTTCGTTGACCATCTCGGGATCGAGGGCAGACGTGGGCTCGTCGAACAGCATCACTTCAGGCTTCATCGCCAACGCTCGGGCGATCGCCACGCGTTGCTGCTGTCCACCGGACAGTTGCGACGGGTAGTTCTCCCCCTTGTCCGCAAGGCCGACGAGGTCGAGCAGTTCCTGAGCTTGCCTGCGCGCCTTGTCCTTCTGCGTGCCGAGGACATGACGTGGACCCGATGCGACGTTGTCCAGCGCCGTCATCATGGGAAACAGGTTGAAGCTCTGGAACACCATTCCTGTGTGGTGCCGCTGCTTGGCGATCTGCGCCTCCGACAGCGGCGTTCGCTTGGCCCCTTCCGAGAAGCCCATCATCTCGCCGCATACTCGGACGGTCCCGGATTCGATCGTTTCGAGGCAGTTGAGCGTGCGCAGCAAGGTGCTCTTTCCACTTCCCGACGGCCCGAGCAGCAGGACCACTTCCCCTTTGTCCACCGTGAAATCGATGTCGTCGAGGACGACGAGATCGTTGTAGGCCTTGGTCATCTTCCTGACCTCGACCATCGTCGTGGCCTTCCTGGTAGTAGACGTCGCACTGGTCATCGGTTCACGGCCTCGGCTTTCATTGCGCTGTCGTCGAGCTTCTTACTCGACGGACCGCCCTTACGACGGTAATTGCGGTCGTATCCACGCCCTACCCGTACTTCGATCATCTTCTGAATCAACCCCCACAGAGTCGTCAGCACCAGGAAGTACAGCGCTGCGGCGCAGAGCCCTTCCAGCACTCGGAAATTCACCTGCACCAGGAACTGGGTCCGTCTCAGCAATTCCTGTACGGAGATGACCGACACCAGAGTTGTGGTCTTGAGCAACCCGTTGAAGCTGTTGCCGAGTGGAGGAATCATCACCCGTAGCGCCTGTGGGAGAACCACCACGCGGAAGACCTTCGTGGGCGACATGCCGAGGGCTCGTGCCGCTTCGGTCTGTCCGGTCGGAACCGAGAGCAATCCGGAACGGACTATTTCCGACAGGTATGCGGCTTCGTTGAGAACCAGGCCCACGAGTGCCGCCTCGATCACGCCCAATTTGATGCCGACCTGAGGAAGTCCGGTATAGATGATCACCAACTGCACCAGTAGAGGCGTGCCGCGCATCAGCCACACGTAGAACCCGGCGACTATCCGCAGGGGTGCGAGCTTGGATGATCGCGCGGAGGCGACCACCACTGCGAGAGCGAGTCCGAGGATCATGCTGACTACGGTGAGCCAGATCGTGACCCACGCGCCCTCGAGCAGCTGGGTGCTCGTCAGGATGGAGAAGAATGCGTCCCAGGACCACATGTGGGTGCCTTTCGACTTACGTTGGTCGGATCAGCTGTCGAGAGGACCGGTGCTCACGGCAATATCGCCGTCGTATCCGGTGACGTCGTACTGCTCGAACAGTTCGGGCAGATATCCGTCGCTCCTCATCTCCGACAGCACACGCGCCACCTCTGCGGAGGATTTGCTGTCCTTGGCGAATCCCATGGCCAGAGGTGCCTCGTTGATTCCACCGACGGCTGTCTCGAATCGTCCGTCTTCCTGGTAGAACGACGTGACCGACTCGACGATGGACGTGCCGTCGAGCTGGCCTGCCGAAAGCGCTTGATAGGCATCGGCATTGGTTTTGAATGTCTGCACTGTCAGTGCCGGCTTTCCTTCGGCCGCAAACTGCTCGGCCATGGCGGTCAGCGTGTCGAATTCGTATCCGGGCGCTTCGACCCCGATGGTCTTGCCCGCCAGGTCGTCCACGCTGGAGATCGATTCGGGGTTGCCCGACGGCACCGAGATCGAGACTGCCTGCACCTCGTACGGAACGAGATCGATGGTCTCGGCACGTGCAGGCGTGTAGAACATTCCGGTGTCGATCATGTCCCAACGGCCGGCCTGCACACCGGGAATCTGTGCCTCGAACTCGATGTTGACGAACTTCGGCGTCAAACACAGGCGCTTGGCGATCTCCTTACCGAGGTCGACACGCATGCCGATCACGTCCCCGTTCGGATCGACGTACTGCATCGGCGGAAGAGTCGCGTTGGTGGCCATCGTCAGTACGCCTTCTTCGGCAAGGTCCGAAGCACCGAGCGTGGGTGTGCAGTCCGTCGGCGCGGCTACGGAATCGTCCGAGGAACTACAGGCAGTGAGGCCGGCCACCACGACAGCGATAGCGGCGATTCCTGTTAACTTACGCATTGAGCGAGCCTTTCCATATCGACTGCAGCACTACACGTTCGAGGACGGGGCGGCAGCGACGACGAGGGAGTTGTTCGAGAAGAATCGATCCTTTGGGATCGATTGCATCAAGCGTCGCAGACGAATTCGGAGGCGTCAACGCGGTTAACACTGCCGACACGCGGTACATCAACTGTTAACCGTTCCAGGTGATCGCGCTCACCGATCACAGTGCGGCACACGACGACCGCTCCACCAGACGAGCACCGATTCGATACGTGCGCCCATCGGGTTCGAGTGAACCCTTGATCTGCTGGAACAGCAGGTCCATTGCCACATTCGCCAACTGAGCGGCACCGTTGTCGACGACTGTGATTGCCGGCTGCCACATCGCGAGCCACGGCATGTCCTCGTGGCAGATCAGCGACAACTCGTCCGGCACCGACACTCCTCTGCCGACGAGCGTGGGCAGGATGCCGAAGACAGCCTCGTGGTTGGCCGCATAGAGAGCAGTCATCGCCGGGGGTGCATCCAGTAACGAATTGATCGCTTCGGCACCGAACTCCGTGGTGAACGGGCCTTTCCGGACGATCGTCTCGTCGACCGGAATACCTGCGTCGGCCAGCGCCAGTCGATAGCCCTCGTAGCGCTCACGTCCGGAGGTCGCATCCTCGTTTCCACCGACATACCCGATACGACTGTGCCCGAGCTCGATCAGGTGCGCTGTCGCGTCGCGAGCACCCGTTACGTCATCTGCCAGCACCGTCGACGCAGAGCTCCCCTTCACCGAACGGATCAGGTTGACCACCGCTCGGCCCTGCTCCAGAAGCGCATTCGACGCCGCAGCACTTCGACCGCTGCCGATCACGATGGTTCCGTCGACGCCGTGCTCGCCCAGCATGGCCAGTACGTCGTCCTCGCGCGCCGGATCGGCATCGGTGATGCAGAGCAGTACCTGAAATCCACTGGCTGCTGCCCTCTTTTGGACGACCTCGGCGACAGTGTGAAAGGTCGCGTTGAGCAGGTTGTTCATGACCAGACCGATCAAATGCGACCGGTTGGAGCGCAGCGCGCTCGCGGCCCTGTTCGGCCGATACCCGAGAACCCGGGCCGCATCCTCCACCGCTGCCCGTGTCTCCGCCGAGATCAGCGACGATCCACTCAACGCGCGTGATGCCGTGCTGCGCGAAACCCCAGCAGCGCTCGCAACGTCGATCAAGGTGACCGCCATCGGTTCTCCGTTCTCTTGCTTCACGCCTAGGACAGACATATTCGACCGTGGTCGCGTTACAAGTACGTTTCCGGCTTGACGACTCGACCACCTCGAAGGCAGTCTATGCAATCGATCCCATAAATGCGGGTACGACGCGTCGTCGATCGTCCCGAGCCCGAAAGGCACTCCCATGAATCGCGATGATGTCGCGTGGTCCGGCTACTGGCCCGCTGCCCCCACACCGTTCACGCAGTCGGGTGCCGTCGATACCGAGGCAATTTTCGACTTGATGAATCTCTACGCGCAGACGGGAGTTCACGGTGTACTCGTGAACGGCAGCACAGGCGAATGGTTCAGCCAGAGCGACCACGAACGAAAGACCGTAACGGAAGCATCGATCGATGCAGTCGCAGGCCGCTTCCCTGTCGTGATCGGTGTCAGCGCGTACACAGCAGCGCAGTCCTCCGCGCTCGCGAAGCACGCTGCTTCCGTCGGCGCGGACGGCATACTGGCGACGCCTCCGCCCTACGTACACACCTCGGCGGAAGAGACATTCCAGTACTACCGAAGCGTCAGCACCGCAACATCACTGCCGTTCATGGCCTACAACTGGCCACGGGGCGTTGCGGTCGACATGGGAACCTCACCCGACTTGTTCTCTCGACTCGCCGACCTGGACAACGTCGTCGCGATCAAAGACAGCACCGGTGATTGGCTCGCCATGCTCGACACCGTCGAGGCCGTGTCAGACCGCGTCCGTGTATTCGGGAGTTTTCTGCATCGACGCGGCCTTGCCACGCTGCTCGAGCTGGGCGGGGACGGCAACATCGACGGAGGTGGGGTGGGCGCGCCCTTCGCGGTGCCGTTCTACGAGGCCGTCGCTGCACGGGACGCCGACACCGCGCGCATGTGGGTCGATCGTTACCGCGCGTTTTCGGGCCGGCTCATCGCCTCGGACTACAGCGGCGTCTACGCCTCCCCCATCCCTCAGTTGAAGGCCGTGATGAACCTTCTCGGTCAACCAGGAGGCACTGTGCGAGAACCACTGCTTCCGGTCACCGACGCCGACACGCTTGCCTCGCTGCAATCGGTCATCGTCGAATCGGGTATCGACGATGCCTACGCGACCTTAGGAGCTGTGCATGCGAACTGAAGTCGACGTCGTTGTCATCGGAGCCGGAATCGTCGGCGCAGCAACGGCTCTCGCCCTCACCCGCGCGGGATCCCGCGTCGCTGTACTCGATCGCACCCTGCCCAACACCGCCGGCTCGGGTACGACCGCGGGCAACCTGCACATCCAGACGATTCACACCCGCAGGCCTGGGCAGAGCCGAGCCGTCGACGTCGAACAGCTACTTCCGTTGCAGAAGTCGACGAGCACATTGTGGAACACGCTGGACGAGACCGTGCCTGGTCTCGGGCTGAACCGGTGCGGCGGCTTCATGGTGGCCGAGACCGAAGAGCAGGTCCACGCCCTCATCACGAAGCACCGATGGGAACGCGATGCGGGGATTCCGACGGAGGTACTGAGCGGTGACGAAGCGCGGCAGGCGCTACCTCTGCTCGGCCCGAGCATTCAGGCCGCAACCTGGTGCCCGTGGGACGGATTCGCCGAACCCGACCTCGCAGGCCCTGCCCTGTTGCGACAGGCCGCGGCCGAGGGTGCGTCTGTACACCCGTCGACACCGGTGATCGGACTGACCCACGACGGTGACGTCTGGACCGTCGACACCAATGGTGGGACGTGGATTGCACCTGTGGTGATAGACGTTGCAGGTCCGTGGATGGCACCGATCGCCGCGATGGCGGGGATATCGCTCGAACTCGTCCCGACGTCGTTGCAAATGCACGCGCTGAAAGCCGCGCCCCGGACGCTCGAAGTGCTCGTACAGCACGTCGGGGAAGGAATGTCGATCAAGCAGAATCGATCGGGACGCCTCGTCCTCGGCGGCGGCTGGCCTGCAGGTGCGTTCCACGACAGCGAGCCGGCCCCGAGCAGATCCGACAGCACCACGGGAAACCTGGAGCAGGTTCGACGGCTTCTGCCTGCGCTGAGCCACAATGCGCTCCTCGATACATGGACCGGGCCCGTGGTCACCACGCCCGACGAAATGCCGGTCATCGGAGAACTCGCCGGCGCCCCGGGACTATTCGTGGCAGGCGGCACCTACTCCTTCACCTTCGCACCGCTCTGGGGACACATCCTCACCGAGCTGGTGCACGGTAGGAAACCAGAGCTCGACGTAACAGCGTTCTCTCCGAACCGACTCGTCCGAATCCACGCTCACTGAAAGAAGGCTTTGAATGGCACTGGTCACGATGTTCGTCAACGGACAGGCGATGTCCGGCGGCACCCTGAACGACGCGTTGCACAAGGCGCGATTCGTGGGGAAAATCGATACCGCACCGAAATACCGATTCTTCTCCGTGCGTAACGAATTTCCCGGTTTGCACCCGGTGACAACCGATGGATACGTGGTACCGGGCGAGCTCTACGAGGTCGAGTACGACGTATTGCGCGACGAGCTCCTTCCCCGGGAACCGAAGGAACTCGAACTCGGGGTCATCGAGTTGGCGGATGGCTCGGGCTCCCTGTCGATGCGAATGCGCGAGAGCCATCTGACGGCCGCCGGTGTCACCGACATCAGTGACCGCGGCGGATGGCTGGCCTACCTCGCGAGCACACGATGAAGGTCGTGCGCGGTGGGATGGTCGTCGAATCCCACTGGGCCGCTCCGGCAGACCTGCTCATCGACGACGGCAGAGTCGTTGCGGTGCTCACCCCAGGGAGCAAGGTCGACGCGGCAGCAGAGGTCATCGATGCAACCGGGAAACTGGTGATGCCGGGTGGAGTCGATCCACACTGCCACGTCGGGTTCACCTCCGGCGAATTCACCTCGCTCGATTCGTATTTGGAGTGCACGACGGCGGCCGTGTTCGGCGGCACCACCACGATCATCGACTTCGCCATCCCCCGTCCAGGCCAACAGCCGCTGGACGCCGCCGAGGTACAGCGCGCGAAAGCGTCGAGCGGACTGTGCGATTCGGCTCTGCACGCCTGCGTCGTCGAGTGGACCGACACCACGGCCGACCAACTGAAGACGCTGGCCGACGCCGGCATCCGAACTGTCAAGATGTTCACCACCTATGCCGGTGAGACGATGGCCAACGAACACACCATCCTCAACACGATGCAGACCACTCGCGACCTCGGCGGAATGGTCATCATCCACTGCGAATCCGACGCGATCGTCACCGATGCGCAGAACCTCGCGGCGGCATCGGACGGTGTCGATGCCGCACACATGTCGCGAACGCGGCCGGAGCTCGCCGAGACCGCCTCGGTCGCAGCCATTCTCGCGATCGCCGAATCACAGAGTGCACCGGTCTACTTCGTGCATCAGTCCACTCCGGCTGCCGTCGAACTGGTCGCGGACGCTCGCAAACGAGGACTTGTTGCCTTCACCGAATCGGTCGCCCACCATCTGATCCTCGACGACTCGGCCTACGAGGGTGAGCAACCGGAAGGATTTGTCTGCTGCCCACCGCTGCGCTCGGCCGAGGTGGTCGAGGAACTCGGGCGTCACCTGTTCACCGGGCACGTCACCACCATCGGTTCCGACCATTGCTGCTACGACACCGCACAGAAGCAGGTGCACAGCCACGACGTGCGGCATATGCCCAACGGACTCCCCGGAGTCGAGACGCGTCTCCCGGTGATCTACTCGCACTACGTGGACGGATTGGGTCTGACGGCCAGCAGATTCGTGGAGTTGACCTCGGCGAATCCAGCGCGCACCAATGGCCTCTATCCACGCAAGGGCTCACTGATGCCGGGGTCCGACGCCGACATCGCGATCTGGGACCCCGAACTGGAATGGACGGTGACCACCGAATCACTCCACATGGCGACCGACTACACCCCGTACGAGGGACACCGACTTCGAGGGAAGCCGGTCACCGTGATCGTGGGCGGCGAAATTGTTGTCCACGACGGCGAACTCATCGACGCCACTCCCCGCGGTCGACACCTCGAGGCCTCACCCCTCGACTTCAGCGGGGCATTCAGTATGTGATCCTCGTACACGAGCGATCTCGCTCTTCGTCCACGGACGATCCGATAGGTCTACTTGTCGGCAAGTCCCGTTGCCGCTGCCAAGTATTCGCGTGAGTCTCGAAATGTTTGCGCAACACCGCGTCCAGCGATGGCTTGGTACCGACTGAGCCGGTCGTCATCGAGAGCTTCGAGGACGGTACTGGAATCCGCGTGCATCCAACCTCCGTCTCGAACCAGTTCGTGGGCGCGTTTGCTGGGTAGCGCCGAAATACCCTCGACCCTGATCCCATTCGGATCGGTCGACGCCGCGATGTAATAGGCCTTCTTGCCGGGGTACCCGGCCTTGACCTTCTCGCGCAACCGGAAGACGGCATCGGCCGCGTCGTCGATGGCCGATGCCTGTTCGTCGGAGCCCGATTCGGCGGCAGAGATTCGCGCGATCTCTCCATCGAGCGCGGAAAGCAAAGTGGCGAGGTACTCGAGATCGCTCATGGACCCATGATGCCCTAGATCAGTGATCCCTCGGACCAACACCCGACCGCAGGATGTCGGCACCTGTACACCTCGGGCTCAACCTGAGCAAGCGCACAGTCCAGATGCCTACCGACAGTGGCCGCGCAGTCGTGACACTTCTTACTCCCTGAACGGAATCGGTCTGCGACCGGCGGACCCAGAACCGATGTGAGTCAGCGCCGACGCTCGGTTTCGATCGATCGCGCGGAATTCGCAGCCGTCGGCGACGCCTGGCGTCGACGGTCCAGTAGGTAAGTCACCCCAACACCTGCGACCAGTCCCCAGAACGGTGCGCCGAGTCCTCCGACATCGGTGCCGGAGATGGTCACCAACAGAGTGATCAAGGGTGCGAGAGTCGGCCGACCGGTCGAGTCGGAGAACGCGGCGGTGAAGGCACCGCGCAGAGCCTCCAGCATGGCCAATCCTGCGAGAGCGGCGATGAATGTTGCGGGTACCACGGCCAGCCCTCGCACCAACAGCGGCGCGAGCAGACCCACGACGATAGCCAACACGCCGCAGGTCATTCCCGCGGTGTACTGCCGCGATCGCTCGCCCACAGCAACGAGCAAGGCATTGGTGGGACCGGCAAGACATGTCGACACCGCCCCCAGCGGCGCGACCAGAAATGACCAGACGCCACAGGCGACGGTGACGGCGGTCATCGGCGGCCGGTGACCCGCGGAGTTCAGTACAGCAGCGCCCTGTCCGTTCTGCACCGCGACCACGGTGATGGCGAGAGGTATCACCAACTGAGCCATTGCCGCCCCGCTGAACGACGGTGCAACGAGTTCGGGCAGACCGACGAGGGGCAACTCGGCTGCCGGACCGCTCGGTGCGGTGTACCCACCGGATGCTGCGAGAGCAACGAGCCCGGCGACCAGTGCTGCGAGGACCGGAGGCACCCGTTTCGACCAGGTGTCGGAGCGACTCAGCGCCAACCATGCCACGACCATGCTGCCTGCGACGAGCACATCGGTCGAAACAGACTGCACGAGTCCAGTTCCGAACGACAGAAACGCACCGGCAACCATGGCCATCACCACACTGTGCGGCAGGAAGGCCATCAGCTTCGAGACCACGCCGGTAGCTCCGAGCACGATGATGAGCATCCCGGTGACGAGGTACGCCCCGACGACTTCCGGCCAGGTCAACGACGCCAACGACTGACCGACCAGAACAGTTCCCGGAATGGTCCAGAAGAAGCTGAGCGGCATTCGGTACACCCAGCTCGCCGCCACGGTGAGAAAGCCGTTGAGCACGAACACTCCGAATACCCACGACGCAGTCTGCGCGGCGGTGAGCGAGCCTGCAGCTGCGGCACCCATGATGACCGCAACTGGGCCGGTCGCGCTGAACAACACACCGGTTGCTCCCGCACCGACGTACTGCCCGCCGAAGTCGGCGCGAAGGACACGCAGACTCGGCGGGCGACGCTCCGGCAACTCGCCGGCGGCAGGCTTGTCGAAAATATCTGTCATTCGGCCACTTTCACCGGTTCGTGGGATGCTCGATCGGACTGTCGCAGTGCCCGAACCGCGGGGACAGCGGTTGTGACGAACGCTCCGAGCAGCGCTACGACAGCGAAGATGTAGAACGCTGTGGACGACGCGATACCGGCTCCGAGCAAGATCCCGCCGACTAGCGGTCCGAGAATGCCACCGAGCCGGCCGAATCCGGCGCACCACGCAACACCTGCTGCGCGGGCGGTGGTGGGATAGTAATTCGAGACGAATCCGTAGATCAGGACCTGGGTGCCGATGGCACCGATGCCGGCACCGGCAACGGCGACGAGTAGAACACCGAGCGGGAAGTTCAACGTCAACAGAACCAACGACAGTGCGGCGAGGCAGAAGGTGACCGCGATGACGCGTTGCGGTCCGGTGCGGTCGGCGACACGGGACGCGATAAGCCCGCCGATGATGGCACCGCCGTTCAGCACCAGCAGGAATGACAGCGAGCCCTTCGCGTTGTATCCCGCCTCGGACATGATCTGTGGAAGCCAGGTGTTGAGGCCGTAGGTCAGCAGTAAGCCGGAGAAGCTCATCAGTCCGAGGAGGGCCGTCGGGCGCAGCAGCGGCTTGCGGGCCAGGGCGGCAAACCCGACGCGATCCCCGGCGATCGGTGTCTCGGCCTCGGGCATGGGAATGCCGGTTCGAGCGCAGATCTGCTGGGCGTCGGCGGTGCGCCCGTGCGCCAACAGCCACCGCGGTGACTCCGGCATACGAAGCAACGCCAGCGGCAACAGCACGAACAGAGGGAGCGCACCGATCCAGAAAAGGCCGCGCCAGCCGATCGAATCCTGCAGAGTGATCGCGGCCAGCGATGCCAGCACACCGCCTGCGGGAATGCCGCTGTAGACGATGGCATTGAACAGGTTTCGTCGTCCGGGCGGTGCAAATTCGGCGATCATGGCACCGACGGTGGCGACGAGGCCACCCACTCCGATTCCGGTCAGGAACCGGAGAATGCCGAACATCGTGATGTTCTGTGCGAGGGCGGTCGCCCCCATCCCCACCGAGAACCACACGATGCATGTCAACATCGTTCTGCGACGACCGATCCGATCACCGAAAGCACCGGCCGTCAACGCACCGACCATGACTCCGATCAGGGCGTAGGAACCGAGTGCGCCCGCAGTCTCGGGATCGAGCGCGCCCAGCTGAGCGGAATCGGCGAGGAGAGTCGGCAGCACGGTACCGTAGACGACGAGGTCGTAGCCGTCGAAAACAATTGCTGCCGTGGACAGAGCAACGATCCACAACACACTTCGGCGGTGTCGGTCACTGGCCCAACTGGAGTCGGTGGTGGTGTCCGGGGCATTCATCGGGGATCCTTTTCGGTCGGGTGGTACCGCGTCGAGACTGCATCGGCGCTGACGGCCGAGCGGGTGATTTCACTGTTCCAGACTGTGCGTCGAGTCACACCAGGGCTTTACCTAGCGCCTACCTCGGTATTACGAAAGCTGCTGTATCCCAATCATGTTGCCGAGGTCTCATCGGTCGACCGCGTGGCGGCAAGTTCGGCTCTCGAACGGATGCCCATCTTGGCGTACACCCTGGTCAGATGAAACTGAACGGTCTTGACCGACAAGAACAATTCGGCCGCTACCTCGCGATTGGTCATCCCTGTGGCGACCAGGGTCGAGACGGCGTCCTCCTGCGGGGTCAGTGCATCGTGAGCTCTGTCCTTCAGAACGGCATGCACACCACCGGCTTTGAGTTCACGGTCGCACCGTCGTACGTATGTGGTTGCCCCCAGTGCCAGATAGCCTTCGCGTGCCGCGCTGACGACGGCATCGGCCTCGCGCCGCTTCCCGGCTCTGCGCAGAGTCTGCCCGTAGGCGTAGTTGACTCGGGCGCGGTCGTATGTCAGGGGCAGCGGTGCCAACGAAGCGAGGGCGTCCTCGAATGATGCTCGGGCAGAATCGAGATCGCCCATTGCGCCGTGCAGCCTGCCACGAGCGCAGGCAAGGCGTGCGTGTGCTGACCGGTGACCACGATCGCGCACTCTGGCCTCGTGTGGAATCAGAAACTCGTCCGCCTCGTCGAGTCGGCCCTCGACTATCAACGCGTTGGCGTACACATCCGGCCAAGCCCAGAAACCGGGTTCGGATACGTCGGCGTGAGCCCACTGCTCGGTCAACGGGGAGAGAGCGCGGAGGACCCCTGCATAGTCCGCTCGAGCCTCCGCGATGGCTGCACGACCGAGAGCCGCTGGCACTTTCATGATCTCGTAGTCGCGGGCGCCGGAATCACCGCGGTGTGCGCTGGTTGCGGCGGCCACCCAGTCTCCGCGTAGTGCGTGGATCTGCGTCGCGGTCCACTGGAGCAGCGGAACGATCAATGCGGCACCGGAACGGTCGGCCAGGTCGGAACCAGCTCCGACCAACCGAAGCGCCGCATCCCACTCGCCGGTGACGAAGTAGGTGCGCGCCAGCCAGCCGTGAGCCCACAACGAGATTCGCGTCGAACCGCCGAGGAAGTCGGTCGGTGCTGCGGCTTCGAGTTCGGAGCGCGCGAGATCGATGTGGTCCGTTGCGAAGTGGAGCCAGCCCGCACCCATCTGCACCCGTTGTCCGACGGCCCCGGTACTGGCGTGACCCCACAGGTCTCGGTAGCTGCTCAGTGCTTCTGCGACACGCCCTGTGCCCGCCAGCCCGAGACCTCGAATGGACTGTGCCTCCACTGCGGTTGCGTGGTCGGCTCCGACGAGTTCGACTGCACGGTCTGCCCAGCGCACGAGATTGGCACCGTCGCAGCGCGCCAGATTGTGCAGCACCTGTCGATGACAGATCACTGCGGCGACCTCGGGGTCGTGTCGCGTCCGGACCAGCTGCCATGCCCGAGTCAGGCGAGCTTCGGCTTCGTTGGGGCGGCCCCGCAGGATGGCCAGGTATCCGAGAACGGCATTGCGAGTTGGGGTCTCGCGGAGACTTTCGATCTCGGCAATGTAGTCCGAGGCCGTGCGCATGTCCCCCGCACCGATGAGGGCGTCCACCGCGCGAACCAAGCGATCCTCTCGCTCGCCCGGGTCCTGTGTCGACCTACTGGACAGCAGGTAAAGCCTTGCTGCCGTTGCCCATTCCCCCTTCCCTGCCCGAGATCCGGCGAGCGTGTCCAGTCGGTCCGACACCAACGGGTCGGGCAGCGGCGAAGCTTCGACCAGATGCGCAAGCTGATCGGCCGGGTCGGCCTCGGCTGCTGCAGCGGCTCGGTGCACTTGCGCGCGCTCGACTCTGCTCATCGTCGCGAGCACCGCGGCACGGACCGTCGGATCTCGAACTTCGAGGATGGTCGCCGCGGAGCTGCGTCGGACGGTCACCAGGGCGAATTGTTCTGCGAGATCGACAGCAGGCCAGGGATCGTCGATACCGGCAACCTCGCACACCGTGGTCAACGGTCGGCCGCCTTCGAGAACGGTGACGGCCGAGGCCAGACGCCGAGCCTCGACGGTGCAGAGAGCAAGAGTGGTCCGAACGTCTGCCTCCACGAAGGCGGGCGCAGGCAGGTCGGGGCGAACACCCTTCCAGGTCTCGCGCGGCACCTCGTCCAGCAGCGCCAGGGCGTGTCGAGGACGCCCACCGGTGTGACGCGTCAGGTGAGCAGCCGAGGACGGTGACAGGATGATCCCCTGCAGTGCGGCGATTTCGGCAACGGCCGACACCGTCAGCGCCGGTACCGGCACGGACAGGTCGGCTGCGCGATCGAGAACCCGGTGCGACTCGATGAAGCCGTCGGGCAACGGCTTTCGAGTACATACGACCGCGAGTCTCGCGGATCGGTGGTGCCTGACGGCGGAGGCGAGTGCACGGAGAGAGTCCGCGTCACAGTCGTGCGCGTCATCGATCAGCAGGATCGTCACGGCGTCCGTCGCCAACGCGTCGGCGATGCGGTGTCCCCATTCGACCGGGTCCGTCCCTTCGATCCGGACGCCCGGGACGAGTTGCGTGACGAGGCCGAACGGCACGTGCGTTTCCCACGGCACTGCACCTGCGCGGCGCACCACCGTGCGCTGCCCCTCGCTGCCGACCGTCCGTTCGACTTCACGCAGAATCGACGATGCGCCGATGCCCGCCGGGCCGGTCAGCACCACAAAGGTCGACGTCGTCGCGCAGCCGTCGAGCGCCCGAATCAGGACGTCCAGCAGTTCACCGCGGCCGATCAACGGTGAAGGGGACATGACGTCACCGTATCCGCGGCGTACGAGTGCGTCCGGCGATCGAACCAACACGGTCATGACTCAGCCCGGGTCGCCGCCGGCGACCGGGAGCACGGTACCGGTGATGTACGACGCCTCGTCGGAGGCGAGGAAGCAGATCGCTGCGGCTTGCTCGTCGAGTGTTCCGTAGCGTTTGAGCAACGAGGAGTCCACGGTCTGGTCGACGATGGCCTGGTACCAGTCCTTCTCCTGCTCCGTCGAGGGTGCGGGTCCACGAGCGACGCGTCGCGGTGGTGCGTCGGTACCGCCGGGGGCCGTGGCAACCACCCGAACACCGTGCGGTGCCGCCTCGAGGGCCAGAGTCGCCGTGATGGCGTTGACGCCCCCCTTCGCAGCTGCGTAGGGAACCCGGTGGATGCCGCGGGTGGCGACCGAGGAGACGTTGACGATGGTGCCGCCGCCGCGTTCGATCATGTGCGGGATCACGGCGCGGCAGGACCACAGCGTCGGGAACAGCGACCGGGAGATTTCCTTCTCGATCTGCTCGGGCGGGTACTCGGCGAACGGTTTGGCCCAAATGGTGCCGCCGACGACGTGAACGGACACGTCGACGCGTCCGTGTACAGCGAGTGCGGCGTCCACCACCGCCGAAGCGCCTTCCCAGGTTTCTAGGTCTGCGATCACGGGGGCGGCCTCGACGCCGTCTCGTTCGAGTTCCTCGGTGAGCTGGCCGACCAACTCGGACCGGTCGGCCAGGATCAGTGATCCTCCTTCGGCACCGATCCGTCGGGCGACGCACTCACCGATGCCCTGAGCGGCACCGGTGACGAGGACGACTTTGCCTGTGAATCGGCCCGGGCTGACGAACCTGGGACGTTTGTTCGTCCGGGATTCGTGCATGGCGCGCTTCATCGTCGCCTTCGACCGGTCGGCGTGATCGGCGATCAGTGTCCGTGCGCGCTCACGGTCCTCGGCCTCGAACGCGTCGACGATGTCCAAGTGGTCCTGGGCGCAGAGCGGATCGCACCAGGTCGCGTTGCGCAGCACGTCCTCCATGGCCGCTTTCACCCCGAGAGCTCGGTAGGCCTGCAGCAGGTGCTCGTTGCCCGTTTGGGTGAAGAGATAGTCGTGGAAGGCAGCGTTGGTCTCGGTGTAGGCGGCGGCGTCGACGAACCGATCTCCGTCGACGTAGCGGGTGGTGGTCTCCGCCAGCAATCGGTAGCCGGAGATCTGCTGCGATGACAGTCGGCCGATCACGAGTTCGAGGGCACCGAGTTCGAGGGCGCGCCTGGCCTCGAACACCGCGTCCGACTCATGCACGGAGGGATGTTCCTCGCCGATCTCGTACCCCGAATTCGAGGCAGACACCGGGGTCACTTCGGAACTCCGCACGACGAGCGGCTGAATATCTCGCGGCGGCCAGATACGTTGCGCTGCAACGGAGTGCGCCTCCGGGGTCAGGGCCAGGTCTAGGCTCTCGTCCAACCCGCCCCGGTCGGCCGTCGAGCCGGCCACGGCGACGCGCTGACCTGCGATCGCGCGCATGGTTTCCGCCTCGTCGGACGCCGAGAAGCCCGTGTTTCGCTCGTGCAGAGGTTCCCTTACGCGACTGCCGAACACCGCTCGTCCGAAGATGCTCCTGCCGTCGAGAGCGGGTTCGAGGTCGGCCGATGCTGCAGGTACGACGTCGGCATCGACTGTGGCGATTGCCGCGTCGATGGTCTGTTGCCGGTCGTCGTTCGCCAGAACCTCCGTCGCAGAATCGGTGTCGTCGAGACTCTCCTTCACAGCTGCCGAGGACGGCGCGAACTTCTCGTAGTAGAAGCCGGTCGGTTCGATGCCGGCCTCGGTGAAGTGCATTCGGACGGCCTCGACCATCGGAGGCGGACCGCAGAGGTAGACGGCGACATCGCCGCCGTTGAGGTGTGCGTCGGTCAACAGGGCGGTGACGTACCCCTTGTTCGTAGCCGTGGTGCGGGGATCCGAGACGCAGTGATCCCACGTGAACGAGTCGAGCGCACTTGCCAGATCGGCGAGTTCGTCCAGCTGGACGACGTCGTCGTCGGTGCTGACTCCATACACGAGATGCACTGGACGATTGCTCGATTCGGCCGCCAGGGTACGCAGAATCGACAGGATCGGGGCCAGCCCGGTCCCGCCGGCCAACAGCAGCGCAGGCCGCTGCGCCTCGCGCAGAAAGAAACTGCCGTGTGGGCCGGTGAACGAGATCTTGTCCCCCACGGCCGCCGTGTCGTTCAGGTAGGTGGACATCAGGCCACCCGGGGTGAGCTTGACCAGGAACTCCAGCTCGTCGGATCCCGACACGCAACTGAAGGAATAGGACCTGGTCTCCTCGGACCCGGGGACGGTGATGTTCACGTATTGGCCCGGAAGAAAGGCGAGTGAGCCATTTGCCGGTGCCTCGACGGCGAGCCTGACCGTCGTCGGAGAGAGTTTCTCCACGGCGGTCACGACCGTGTCATGCGTTGCCGCTTGGGTTTTCGCCACCGCCGATGTGCTGGCGATCTGCAGTACGAGATCGGAGGTGGGCTTCATGCTGCAGGGCAGGCAGTAGCCCTCGTCCGATTCGGACTGCGATAGCGCGTCGTCGAGGTAGGTACCGCCGTCGTACTCCCCCGATTCGCACAAGGCCTTGCAGGTTCCGCACGCACCGTCCCGGCAATCGAGAGGGATGTTGATCCGCGAGCGATAGGCGGCGTCGGCGACGGTCTGTTCGTCCTCGCAGGTGATGAAGCGGGTGACACCGTCCTCGAAAGACAGTGCGACGGAATGACTCACGATGGAACTCCTCGGGATTACGGAAGACGATTCAGAAGTGATAGATGTCGACGACGTGATGGATGTAGTCGTTCTTCAGCACCACGGTCTTGCGCCGGATGAGCGGCGAGTCGCCGGAGAAGTCGATCGTGTAGAACGAGGTTCCGTAGTACGGATCGATGGTCTTGTAGCGGAAGTACATGGTGTGCCAGTTGAATCGGACGTCGACGATATCTCCCCGCCGTTCGATCACCTCGACGTTGCTGATGTTGTGACTGGTCCGAGGTTCGGGAATCGACGTGGCGCTGGACCGTTCGGTCCTGATACGGAAGACGCGATCTTCCAGGCCACCCTTGTTCTCGTAGTAGATCAGCGAGATGTCGGTCTGGGGATCCTCGGTGAGCAGGTCGTTGTCGTCCCAGCAAGGCATCCAGTACTCGACGTCGTCCGCGTAACACGTGAGCCACTTCTCGAACTCGCGATCGTCGAGGTAGCGCGCTTCGCGGTAGAGGAACTGCTCGATGGAGGACTGCGTGATCAACCGCGATGAGGCGGCACGCTCGGTATCGAGATTGTCGACGGTGGCAGTCATGTCAGACCTCCTGTGCTGCAACGGGTGCGGAGTCGGCCGCGCGCTGCTTGTCGAGGGCCGCGAGCAGGGTCTTGCGCCAGTAGCCGTGTTGTACAGGGAACAGGCCCTCGTCTTCGTTCTTCACACCCGCAGAGATGACACCGGGCATGTCGAGGGCCTCGGCCACCGGATCGGGACCGGTCAGCCAGTGCTCTGCGCCGCGACTCATGTCGTTCCACGGCGCATTGGTCGCCTGAAACGTCAGCTGGCACGAGCGAAACTCCTCCAGATCGTCGGGTGTGGCCATGCCCGATGCATTGAAGAAATCCTCGTACTGCCGGATCCTGTGTGCGCGAGCCTCTTTGCTCTCCCCCTTGGGAGCGATGCAGTAGATGGTGACCTCGGTCTTGTTGGGCGCGATCGGCCGGAAGTGCCGGATCTGCGTGCTGAACTGGTCCATCAGATAGACGTTCGGGTACAGGCACAGGTTGCGCGAACCTTTGACCATGAACTCCCCCTTGGCGTCGCCGAACTTCTGCTTCAACGCATCCATCTGGTCCCACAGTGGGCGGTCCTGGGGGTTGGCCGCCCAGGTCCACAGGCAGAGATGTCCGTTGGGGTACGACCAATAGCCGCCGCCGGACTTGCCCCAGCCGCCTGCGTCGAGCGCCTTGGTGGTGTTCTTGGATTCACCGTTGTTGCGGCGAGAGGTGGTCGCGGCGTAATTCCAGTGCACGGCGCTGACGTGATACCCGTCCGCCCCGTTCTCTGCCTGCACCTTCCAGTTCCCGTCGAAGGTGTACGACGAGGATCCGCGGAGAACTTCGAGGCCTTCGGGTGACTGGTCGACGAGCATGTCGATGACTTTCGTCGTGTCACCGAGGTGCTCGGCAAGGGTCGAGACGTCGTCGTTGAGGCTCGCGAACAGGAATCCGCGGTAGCTCTCGAATCGGGGAACCTTGGTGAGGTTGTGCGACCCGTCGACGTCGAACGTGTCGGGGTAGCCGGCACCGTCGGGATCCTTGACCTTGAGCAAGGTGCCGTCGTTGCGGAACGTCCAGCCGTGGAACGGACACGTCAGCGTCGGACGGTTGTCGGTCTTGCGACGGCACAGCATGGCACCGCGGTGGGCGCACGCGTTGACGAGGCAGTGCAGCTCGCCGTCCTTGTCGCGTGTGATCACGACGGGCTGGCGGCCCATGTGCACGGTGAAGTAGTCACCGTTGTTCGGAAGCTGACTCTCGTGGGCGATGTAGATCCAGTTGCCTTCGAAGATGTGCTTCATCTCGAGCTCGAAGACTTCCTCGTCGGTGAAGATACAGCGGTTGGCGCGGTAGATGCCCGCCGCTGCATCGTCGATCACCGCTCCCTCGATCGTGTTCTGCACGTGATCCAGCATGTCGGTCATATCGGGTTCCTCCAGGCGCTTCGAGTTCGACTGAAAGCGACTGTGTCAGGGAGTGGTTGCCGTCACACCAGGGCTTTACCTAGGCCCGACCTGGGGTCCTATTGATCACCGTTGCTTATCAATCAGGCGCAAATAGGTCTTTGTCAACGATGGATCAGACCCTTAGTGTGGTCCGAGTCACCTCGAACGCACGGAAAGGCTCGGCCATGGAACTGCGGCACCTGTATCACTTCGTGGCAGTCGCCGAGACTCGCCATTTCGGGCAGGCCGCCACCCGGCTACATCTGGCTCAACCTGCGCTGTCGCAATCGGTTCGCCAACTGGAGGCCGAGTTGGGTGTGACGTTGCTGGCCAGGACGACGCGCCAGGTGAGTCTGACTCCGGCGGGAGAGTTCTTCTACCGAGAAACGCTGCGGAACCTCGACAGCCTGGAGCAGAGCGCGCGCGGAGTGCGACGGATTGCCGAGGGCCGATACGGGTTGGTGCGCATCGGCTTCACCGGTACGGCCGCGTTCGACCGATTACCGCCGATCGCACGAGCGATCAAGCAGAGACTGCCTGGCATCGCCTTGGAAATTCATGGCGACCTGCTCACCCCGGCACAGGTCGAGGGTCTGCGCTCGGAACACCTCGACGTCGCCGTACTGCGGCCCCCTGTTGCGGGCGACGATCTGGAGTTGCGCACGATCACCACGGAATCGCTTGTGCTTGCACTGCCCGTCGACCATCGGTTCTCCACCGAACCCGCGCTCGAGGTCGCCGATCTGGCCTACGAGGACTTCGTCATGTACGCAGACACTCATTCGGTCGTCAACGAAGCTGTGGTGACAAGTTGTCGCGCAGCGGGTTTCAGCCCCCGTCGTGAACACGAGGCTCCGGATACGTCGGTCCTGCTGGCACTCGTCGCTGCGGGACTGGGTATTGCGTTGGTTCCGGAATCCGTTCGCGCCCTGCAGTTGAACGGTGTCGTATTCCGCGACATCGCCGGCGCGAGCACCATCGATCTGGCGATGGCCTGGCACAGAGACCGTCCTTCTGCACTCGTCGACGCACTCGTCCGTGCCCTAGAGGACGCGGGTGTTCTGCCGCGCCTCGAATCAGCCGTTTCCTCCGAGCCGAAGGGCATGTCGTGAAGATAGTCGCCGTCGACGCGATCCCGTATTCGATCCCGTACCGGAAACCGCTGAAGTTCGCCAGCGGTGAGGTCGCTGCGGCCGACCACGTACTGGTTCGGGTGCACACCGACGACGGCGTGGTGGGTGTCGCCGATGCTCCGCCCCGGCCGTTCACCTACGGCGAGACCCAGCGCGGTGTGACTGCGGTGATCGAGACCGTCTTCTCCCCCGCGATCATCGGCCTCACCCTTTTCGAGCGCGAGGTGGTACATGCGAAACTTGCACGCACCGTGGGCAATCCAGTAGCGAAGTCCGCAGTGGACATGGCCATCTGGGACGCGCTCGGGCAGACGCTCGACCTGCCCGTGACCGAACTGCTCGGTGGATACGCCGACCGCATGCGGGTGAGTCACATGCTCGGATTCGATACTCCGGCGGCGATGGTCGACGAAGCCACCAGAATGCGCGAGACCTACGGAATCGAGGTGTTCAAGGTCAAGGTGGGGCGTCGACCCGTAGCTCTGGACACCGCTGTCGTCCGTGCGCTCAGAGAAGGGCTCGGCGATACCGTCGAGTTGTATGTCGACGGCAATCGTGGATGGACCGCAGCCGAATCTGCACGCGCTATGAAGGACATGTCCGACCTGGGGCTGACGCTGGCAGAGGAACTGTGCCCGGCCGACGACGTTCTCGGTCGTCGGTGGTTGGTCCAGCAGCTCGACGTCCCTTTCGTAGCAGACGAATCCGCGACCACCCCGGCCGAGGTCACCCGTGAAATTCTCGGTGGATCCGCAACGGCAGTGAGTATCAAGACTGCGCGCACCGGATTCACGACGTCCCAGCGGACCCACCATCTGTGCGAGGGGCTCGGCGTCGACGTGGTGATGGGCAACCAGATCGACGGACAACTCGGGACGGCGTGCACCGTGGCCTTCGGTGCCGCGTTCGACCTATCGTCGCGCCGCGCAGGCGAGCTGTCGAACTTCCTCGACATGAGCGACGACCTGCTCACCGAAAGCCTCGAGATTCGAGACGGCACGCTCAGTGTCCTGCCGGGCTCCGGGCTCGGTGTGCGCATCGACCCGGACAAACTCGCCAAATACCGTACCGACCAATGATTTCCAGCCCCACAACACATTTTCCACACAAGGAGCAGACATGAGTGTCGATCACGCGGAAACGAACAACCTGACCGGCGAGGTGGCGACCGCCGCCGCATCGGGTGCGAACGCCACCCAGCGCTTCACCTCCGACAAAGCGTCGAGCGCAGCGGGGACGCCACCGGAACGCGTCAGTCTGCTTGCACGGCAGATACTCTCGGCGGTCAACGACACGGTCCGTGAACACAAGGTGACCTATGACGAGTACAATGCACTCAAGGCGTGGCTCATCGACGTCGGGCAGACCGGTGAGTGGCCGCTGTTCCTCGACGTCTGGGTCGAGCACGTGGTCGAAGAGGTTGCCGGTGAATCCCGAGAGGGCAGCAAGGGCACCATCGAAGGCCCGTACTACGTCCCCGGTGCACCCGAGCTCGGATCGGCCGCGATCCTGCCCACCCGCGACGGCGAGAAGGGCACCCCGCTGCTGTTCCAGGGCCAGGTCAAGGCAGTGGACGGAACACCACTGGCGCATGCCGTCATCGAAATCTGGCACGCCGACGCAGACGGCTTCTACTCGCAGTTCGCACCCGGAATCCCCGAATGGAATCTGCGCGGCACCGTGACCACCGACGATCAGGGCCAATTCTGGATCCACACCATGAAGCCTGCGCCCTACCAGATACCGACCGACGGGGCGTGCGGCAAACTCATCTCTGCCGCAGGCTGGCACCCGTGGCGCCCGGCGCACCTTCACCTGAAGGTCGCGGCCGACGGCTACCAGCAGATCACCACTCAGCTCTACTTCCCCGGTGACGCTCACAACGACGACGACGTCGCCAACGCCGTCAAGCCGGAACTGATTCTCGACCCGAAGGACGTCGACGGTGGCCAAGAAGTGACGTACGACTTCGTACTCGACAAGGACTGAGAGACATGCTGTTTGCAGTGAAGATGGACGTCGCGCTGCCGCGGGATCTCGATGCGGACGTACGAACCGACACCCTTGCCAGGGAGAAGGCGTACTCGCAGCAGCTGCAGCGCGACGGCGAGTGGGTGAGCATCTGGCGACTCGTAGGTCGGTACTCCAACCTCAGTATCTTCGATGTACGGGACAACGAGCGACTGCACGAGATTCTGTGGAATCTGCCGCTGTTTCCGTACATGAGTATCGACGTGAGCCCACTCGCCCGGCATCCGTCGGACATCTCCGCGGTGTGAGCGATGACCTGCCAGGGTGAGCAGTGGCGGGAAGAGCGGTGGCGGGACGAGCTCGGCGACGCGTTCGCCGGACTGGTTCCCGAGTGCATCGACGACCGACCGTTGACCGGATTGATCGAGGGCACCACGGTCGGTGAGCTGGGCGCATTCGAGGTCGCAGGCTCGCCGCAGACGGTGCGACGGTCCCGCTCGGCTGTGCGCAGACGACCCACCGATGCGGTGAAGGTGTGCGTGCAACTTCGGGGTCGAGCAATCGTGCGACAGGGCGACCGCGAACTGGTCATTCGTCCGGGTCAGCTCGGGATCTACGACACGCGACGAGCATACGATCTGCGGCTGGAGGGCGACTGGCGATGCGCGGTGATGGCATTCCCGCCCAGTGCACTTCGGCTGCCGCACAGGTTGATCGATGCCACGATGCAACGCGCACATGACGCCGGCTCCGGCCCCGGCGCGGTACTCGACTCCTTCGTCCGGGCAGCACTCGCGCAGGCCGAGGACGACGCGGTCGATTCCGGCTCGGCCCTGCGTTTCGCCGACGCCGGGCTCAGCCTCATCAGCAGTGCCCTCACTGCGGGCAATCACATCGACGTCGACGATGCAGGTGCGCACGCGAGGAAGCTGGCCGTCCTCACCTACATCGGGCAACACCTCCTGGACCCCGACCTGTGTCACCATTCCGTTGCTGCGGCATTCGCCATGTCACCGCGTAGTCTCGACAGGTTGTTCGACGACGAAATCGCAACTGTCACAACCACTATCCGCGATATGAGACTCGACGGTGCCCGCCGAGATCTACTTGCGGCCCGAGCACTGAGGTCCACGGTCGGCGCTGTTGCCGGGCGTTGGTGCTTCTCCGACGCGGCGCACTTCAGTCGACTGTACAAGCGCAGATTCGGCATCAGCCCGTCAGCAGAACGTACCGCGCTTCGCTGACTTCCGGTCGACCAACGGCGCTGTCCGGCAACGGATCCGCCGATACTCGGCGTGAATCGTCAAGAACTGCGGCGGCAATCGTCAACCGCAACACCCTCTCGCTCCGCACACTGAGGTCTACCGGTGTGGTGCCGGCCACTGGTGAAAGGATCGAACGAGATGGACGAAGCATTCGACTACGTGATTGTCGGCGGCGGATCGGCCGGCTGCGTGCTGGCGTCACGACTGAGCGAAAACCCCGATGTCACAGTGCTGCTGCTGGAAAGCGGAGGCCGCGACGATCACCCGGACCTCGCAGTTCCCCCCGCCTGGCCGTCGCTCTGGGGAAGCAACGTCGACTACTCCTACAACACGGTTCCACAGAAGGCGGCCGGCGGCGGTGCGCACAACTGGCCGCGCGGTCATACCCTCGGCGGAAGCAGCTCCATCAATGCGATGGTCCATTTACGCGGACACCGGAACGACTTCGACACCTGGGCGCAGGTGGCGGGGGAATCGTGGTCGTACGACGCAGTGCTGCCGTACTTCATGAAGTCCGAGACTGTCGTCGGTGGAGACCCGAAGGTTCGCGGAGACAAGGGCCCGTTGCGTCCGGCACCGTCGTCCTCGCCGAATCCGGTGTCTCGGACGTTTCTCGATGCGGCCACCGAGGCCGGTCATCCCATCACCGACGACTTCAACGGCACCGAACAAGAGGGCGCGGGGTGGCACGATCTGGCGATCTCGGACGGTGCCCGGCTCAGCGTGGCGTCGGCCTACCTGACACCCGTCGAGGCGCATCGCCCCAACCTCACCGTGTCGACCGGATCGCGGGCGCAGCGCCTGGTGGTGGAAGACGGCCGCTGCGTCGCCGTCAGATACCGACGTGACGGCGAGCCGATGACGGCGTCGGCTCGACAGGACGTCATTTTGAGCGCGGGTGCAGTGGATTCGCCGCGGTTGCTGCTGCTGTCCGGAATCGGCCCGGCGGAGGAACTGCAGGAGCTCGGTATTCCCGTCGTACACGATCTACCGGGTGTGGGGCGAAACTTGCACGACCACCCCCTGTGCAGTGTGGTGTACGAAGCGGCGCAACCGATTCCGCCCGCGTCCACGAATCACGCCGAGGTGTCCATGCTGTGGCGCAGCGATGACGAGCTCGACGGTCCGGACATGCAGTTGATGTTCATTCACGTGCCGTTCCACCAGCCGACCCTGGTCGCCCCGGCGAACAGCATCACGTTCGGTGTCACCACCGTGCCCGACAGTCGCGGCAGCGTTCGGTTGGCGACAGCCGACCCGGACGATCTACCACTGATCGATCCGGCGTATCTGACCGCACCGTCGGACGTGGACCGACTGGTCGACGCTATTGCTGTGGCCCGCAACATTGCTGCGACCGACGCCTTCGCGGCGTGGGGTCTGACGGAGGTGCTTCCCGGCGTCGAGGTGGATTCGGTTGCAGCACTGCGGGATTACGTCGCCCGAGGCACGGGGACCTACTACCACCCCGTGGGTACCTGCGCGATGGGAACCGGCCCTGAGTCGGTCGTCGGGCCTGATCTTCGGGTGCACGGCATCGACGGCCTGCGCGTGGTCGACGCGTCCGTCATCCCGAGGGTCGTGTGTGTGAACACCAATGCCGCGACGGTGATGGTTGCGGAGAAGGCCGCGGACCTGATCGGTTGACCGGCAATGTATTTCGAGAACAAAAAGCTTCCGAGGGAAAGAGAATCAGCGTGAGCAATACATTGTTGGGTACCGACTGGCACGGCCGAATCCACAGCGGCGGGTGGCGTGCCGGTGGTGGCGGCACAACGAGTACGACCGAACCGGCGACCGGTGCGAGTCTGGGCGAGATCGGGCTGGCGAATGCGGACGACGTCGACGATGCCGTGGCCAGGGCCCGGGCCGCGCAGCCGGCGTGGGCAGCCACCCCCGGCCACGAGCGCGCTGCTGTGATCCGGGACATCGCGGAACTGCTCGAGGCACACTGCGGTGAGTTCGAGGAATGGCTCATCCGCGAGGGTGGATCGGTACCGGGCAAGGCTGCGTTCGAGGTCGGTCTCGTACTGAGCGAGCTGTGGGAAGCGGCAGCTCTGCCCACCCAGCCCTACGGCCATCTGCTGCCCACCAGCGAAGCCGGCCGTTCCAGTATCGGCCGTCGCGTACCTATCGGCGTCGTCGGCGTCATCAGTCCGTGGAACTTTCCGCAGATCCTGTCGATTCGCGCAGTCGCTCCCGCACTGGCCCTCGGAAATGCAGTCGTGCTCAAGCCGGACGTGCAGACTGCGGTGTCGGGTGGTGTGTTGTTCGCCCGTCTCCTGGAGGAGGCCGGGGTGCCGGAGGGCCTGTTCCACGTGCTGCCGGGCGACGCCGAGCCCGGGGCTGCGGTCGCCGAACATCCCGGCATCGGCATGGTCTCGTTCACCGGCTCCACCGCTGTCGGCCGGAAGGTCGGCGAGGCGGCCGGACGCACGCTCAAACGCGTCTCGCTCGAACTCGGCGGCAACAACGCACTGATCGTCCTGGACGACGCCGATCTGGAAGCGGCCAGTTCAGCGGGTGCGTGGGGGTCGTTTCTGCATCAGGGGCAGGTCTGCATGACGGCCGGTCGACACATCGTGCTCGAGTCCGTGGCGGACAAGTACCTCGATCGTCTTGCCGCGCGGGCGAAGAACCTCCCGGTGGGAGACCCGTTCACCGAGCAGGTCGCGCTCGGACCGTTGATCAACGAGACGCAGTTGAAGAACGTGGACCGTATCGTCTCCGAGACCGTGGCGGCCGGGGCGGAGGTTCGAGCCGGTGGAAGGCATCGCGAGTTGTTCTACGAGCCGACGGTGCTCGCAGGGGTCACCTCGTCGATGGCCGCGTTTCGGGAAGAGATCTTCGGTCCGGTGGCTCCCGTCGTCGTCGTGCGCGACGAGGACGAAGCCGTCGCGGTCGCCAACGACACCGAATACGGTCTCGTGGCCGCGATCCAGACGGGATCGGCCGACCGCGGCCGCCATCTCGCCGACCGCCTGACCACAGGGATCGTCCACGTGAACGACCAGACTCTGAACAACGACGCGTATGCCCCGTTCGGTGGAACCGGTGCCTCCGGCAATGGTGCACGATTCGGTACCCAGAGCAGTTGGGACGAGTTCACTCAATGGCAGTGGCTTACCGTTCGCGACCACGCCCACCCGTTCCCGTTCTGACCGACAGCGATGTGCGCCGAACTCGAAGCTGGGGACGATCATTCGCCGAAATGCATCCACAACTTCGAGTTCGGCGAGCCGTGTCCTGACGCGGTCAGGGTCTGCAAAGGTCGGGTCAGCACTCCTGTCCGTGGACTCTGCCCGCCACCGATGAACTCGGTTTCCACATCACAGTAAGGAGAGTTGGCATAGCACAACCTGATTCGCTCGTTGACGACATCACGACCGAGACGGTCACGTCGGCCGACGGAACGCCGATCGGAGTACATTGCCTCGGATCTGGTTCACCTGTCGTGATAGTTCACGGCAGCATCTCGACAGCGCAGTCGTGGTTACAGGTAGCCTCACATCTGGCCGTCGACCACCGCGTTTTCGTTGTCGACCGCCGAGGACGAGGCCTGAGCGGCGATGCACCGGAGTACACACTCGCGACCGAGGGCACCGACATCGCGGCCGTCCTCGCCCGGGTCACCGAGTCGACCGGTACCGTTCCGGCTCTGGTCGGCCACTCCTACGGCGCAATATGCGCCCTCGAAGCCGCTCGACGTGGTTCCGAGCCGGCAGCTCTCGTGCTGTACGAACCACCACTGCCGGTGGACGGTCCGGTCGCGGGTGAACACCTCGCCCCGTACGCTGCCGCGATCGCCGAATCCGACAACGATGCGGCGATGCGAATCGCGATGGAGCATTTCATTCGCGTGCCCGCAGCCGAGACCGAAGCCATTGCGGCAACACCGTTGTGGGCGCAATTCCTCACATTGGCACCCACCTGGACTCGCGAACTGATCGAAATCGACGCGTGTGTCTCGGTCGTGCCCGAATACGGCGAACTGCAAACCAGAACCTTGCTTCTCGTGGGCGAAAACAGCCCAGCGCACTTGGTAGGGGCCTCCGACCATCTGGAATCGAGACTCCGCGACGTATCGAAACAAGTATTGGTTGGACAGGCGCACTTCGCGAATCTTGTCGATCCGGGTTCGGTCGCCTCCGCGATCGACACCTTCATCGGTCACTGACACTCTGCGGGACTCATCGGTACCGTCGCCCGTCAGTGCCAGTGAGGACTGCCGGGCGATGGTTTCCACGACCTCCGCAGCAGCCACGTCTCGGTTGAAGACCTGGCTCGTCGTGGGTCCAGGACCCGGCTCGGACCGAACCGATTCGTCGTGCAGAGACGCCGCGAAAAATGGCGGTCCCGAATTCTTCGGAACCGCCTTCGATCTGCTCTCTCGGGCTGACA
Source organism: Rhodococcus sp. 05-339-2 (assembly GCF_002258965.1). Taxonomy (NCBI): domain Bacteria; kingdom Bacillati; phylum Actinomycetota; class Actinomycetes; order Mycobacteriales; family Nocardiaceae; genus Rhodococcus; species Rhodococcus sp. 05-339-2. The sequence continues at coordinate 19,666 of NZ_NOYW01000018.1, read as the reverse complement.
GGACTCGAACCTGCGACAACTTGACCCCCAGCTGGATCGATCTTTACGTCGATGGACCCACCCGGACGCAACACACAGCTGCTGACCAGGCGCTCTCGCCCGGATCGGTCCAGGTCAATCCGCCCTCGGTCGAACCGAGTAGGGACACGCTCGAACATCGATTGCTCCACGCGGATCCACCGAAGGCCCCACGCACCACACCGATACACCGCTGCGAAAAGTGTCGGAACCACCGACCCGACACGGCCTCGTACCCAGACAGCGAGGACACCCCGCTGAAGGGACGACGCTACAACCTACGCGTCCAGCCTCCGAGCTCTGGCTGAGGCCGATCGCTCGAAAGCTCGGGCGCGATCGGGAAGAACGGAGCAGACTCCCTATCGGATCAGTTGCAGCTGGAACGGACGTGCTGTCGTGGGCGATCGACATCGTGAGGACAACCTGGGGCCCGATCACGTTTCGGGGATCGAGACGCCGAACGCATCGATAGGCATCACCCGATACTTCATCGACACCGGGCGGCTCGAATGGGATGCCCGTGCCGCCGACATCTTCGAGGCGGGCCTCGATCCCCGGCCTGCAATCGAGATCTGGCACGAACGTGTGCACCCGGACGACGCGCACCTGCTGGTCCAACTCTACGAGGACGCAAGCGCCGACGTCGGTGCGGAGTGTATCTACCGGGTTGTTCTCTCCGACGGCACCGTTCGCCACATTCTCACTCGAAGTGTCGCCGTGGAAACCGCGCCCGATGGCCATCCGACGGTTCTGACCGGAGTGGTTTCACAGGTCCGACCGCTTATCGATACGAGCGAACGCCTCGGTACAGTTCTGGACTCCGTCTCGCTGGGCTTCGCGATTCTCGACCGCGACATGATCATCCGTTACGTCAACACGCAAACCGAACGGCACCTCGGCATCGCCCGGGATCAGCTCATCGGACGACATCTGCACGACGCGCTCCCCGATACCCAGGGCTCCTACTTCGACAACCTTCACCGCGACGCGCTGCTCACCTGCGGCGAGGTCAGCATCGAAGCACCCGCACTTTTTCGCCCCGACACGATCATGGAGGTGACCGCCAACTACGTCGAGGACGTTGTCGCAGTCAGTTTCCGCAACATCACCGATGCAGTTCACAGAGCCACACGATTACTCGACGCATACCGAGAACTTCTCGCCAAATCCCGACTCGACGACCTCACAGGAGTGCTGAACCGATCTGCTCTGTTCGAACGAATCGAGAGGGTCAGCGCCGAAATATCGCTCCCCACAGCAATATTGTTCATCGACGTCGACAACTTCAAGACCATCAACGACACCCACGGCCATCTCGTCGGCGATCACGTTCTACGCATCACCGCCGCCCGACTCGCCGACCTGTGCAATTCCAACACTGTCCTCGGCCGGATCGGGGGCGACGAATTCGTCATAGCGATGTTCGACGATGACGAACCACTGACGACGAACGAGCCCGAACAACTCCGCCGACGACTACGCCGTGCAGCCCGCGCACCCATCGACTTGAACGACTCCACCCTCTCGATCGAATTGAGCGTCGGAATCGCACACAACACAGGCGAGTCGACTCTCGAGGACATGCTCACCCGAGCCGACCTCGCTCTGTACGAACACAAAACCAACATTTCCCGCATCGACGTCCCTCGCCCGACAAAGCATCAGCACTGACCGCTGACGGAACCGGATCGAACCCCTGCGGCAGCGCTACAGCGGATCTGGACGAAACAAGAACCGGAGCCACCGATTCGTCCGAGTTGCAGCTCGACACGGACCCTATGGACCCAGTAGCTCCACGAGGAGCAAACCAGCTGAACAAAGTGGCTCCGTCCGCTCAGGTCCATTCGACCGACGCACGCAGATCGCCGGACACCAGCGGATACACCTGGACAGCGCCTCAGCGCCGAGTTCGATCGTGTAGGTACCGAGAAGTGACACTCCCGCAGCACGCGGACTGAAAAAGACGGCTCCGGATTTCTCCGAAACCGCCTCTGAACTGCATCAATCTGTCGGGCTGACAGGATTTGAACCTGCGACCACTTGACCCCCAGTCAAGTGCGCTACCAAGCTGCGCCACAGCCCGCCGCGCCCCGAAAGGCGCTTGCTGAGATTACCCCAGCCCTACCCCTGAGAGGAAATCGCCTGCTCAGGGGCGGTACCGGACTACGTCAGCGGTTGTTGCCCTTGCCCGGCCGTTCCCGCTTCTCGCGGATACGCACCGACACACGCACGGGGCTGCCGTCGAAGTTGAACTCCTCACGCAGACGCCGCTCGATGAATCGGCGATAGCCGGCCTCGAGGAAGCCCGTGGTGAACAGCACGAACGTCGGCGGCCGCGTGCTGGCCTGCGTTGCGAACATGATGCGCGGCAGACGTCCGCCACGCATCGGCGGCGGTGTGGCCGCCACGACTTCCTTGAGCCACGTGTTGAGGCGTCCGGTGGGCACTCGCTTGTCCCACGACTCCAAAGCCGTCTCGAGTGCAGGCACGAGCTTCTGTACCGCACGGCCCGTCTGTGCCGAGATGTTCACACGCTGCGCCCACGGCACCCGAGCGAGATCACGATCGATCTCCTTCTCGAGCTGCTGACGACGATCGTCGTCCACCAGATCCCACTTGTTGAACGCCAACACCAACGCGCGGCCGGCATCGGAGACCATGCTCAGCACACGCATGTCCTGCTCCGAGATCACCTGTGAGGCATCGAGAAGCAGAATCGCGACCTCGGCGGCCTCGATGGCGGACTTGGTGCGCAGCGACGCGTAGAACTCGGCACCGCTGGCATGGCTGACGCGCTTACGCAGTCCTGCGGTATCGACGAATCGCCAAGTCTTGCCGCCCAATTCGACCAACGAGTCGACAGGATCGACGGTGGTGCCGGCAACATCGTGCACCACCGAGCGCTCGTCGCCCGACAGCTTGTTGATCAGCGAGGACTTGCCAACGTTCGGCTTACCGACCAGAGCGACACGCCTGGGTCCCCCACCGGGAATTCCCTCACGCGGCGTCTCGGGCAAGGCCTCGAGCACGCGATCGAGCAGATCACCGGTACCGCGCCCGTGGGTGGCCGAGACCGACAGCGGCTCCCCCAGACCCAGTGACCACAGCGCGGCAACCTCGGACTCGGTGCGGCCGTCGTCGACCTTGTTGGCCACCAACAGAACCGGAGTCTTCGAGCGACGCAGTACTCGCGCCACTGCCTCGTCCGTCGTCGTCGAACCGACTCGCGCGTCGACGACCAACAGGATCGCGTCGGCGGTGTTCATCGCCAACTCGGCCTGGCGCGCAACGGATTGCTGCAGACCCTTCGCGTCGGGTTCCCAACCGCCGGTGTCCTGCACCAGGAAGCGTCGACCACTCCAGTTCGCCTCGTACGACACCCGGTCGCGGGTGACGCCTGGGACGTCCTCGACCACTGCTTCGCGTCGTCCGATGATGCGGTTGACGAGCGTCGACTTACCGACGTTCGGTCGGCCCACCACGGCGAGAGTCGGTACGGCTACGGCATCTTCGCCGTCTTCACCTTCGTTGAGGTCGACGTACTCCCACTCGCCCTCGTCACTCCATGTTCCGTCGCCCGCGGTTTCCGCTGCGCCGGAGAAGAATTCTTCACTCACTGGACTGCTCCACTTCTGTCGTTCACCACGAGCAGCAAACGCTCGATCACGCCGTCGAGATCCAGCTCGCTGGTATCGACGATCACCGAATCCTCGGCGGGACGAAGCGGTGACACTGCTCTCGTCGAATCTGCGTGATCGCGGCGTTGCACGTCCGCGAGCACGGATTCGTAGTCGTCGTCGCGACCCTGTTCGATGTTCTGTTTGTTGCGACGCTGTGCCCGCGCTTCCGGTGAGGCAGTCAGGAACACCTTCACGTCGGCGTCGGGAAGAACGACGGTGCCGATATCGCGGCCCTCCACCACGATTCGCGTCGACGAGCTCGCGAGGTCACGCTGCATCTGCACCAAGAGCTCGCGCACCGCAGGCACTGCGGAGACGGCCGAGACGGCCTTGGTGACCGCATCGCCGCGGATTTCGCCGCTGACGTCTTCACCGTCGAGCAGAACGGTCTCGGACAGCGGGTCCTTGCCGATCTCGAGGGGAAGTGCTGCAACAGCTTTCGCGACAGCGTCTGCATCGGTGGGCTCGACGCCCGAGCGCAGCACCCACACCGTCGCCACGCGGTACATCGCACCGGTGTCGAGGTAGCTTGCTTCGAGTGCCGATGCGAGCCTGCGCGATACCGACGATTTGCCGGTGCCCGAAGGCCCGTCCATCGCCACCACGAGCGCGCTCATCACAGGCCCACGGATTCGTAGAGCTTGCCGATCTCGCCGCGTCCGAGGACACGCAGTGTTCCTGGACGCTGATCGCCGAGCACGATGTTGCCGACGTCGGTACGCACGAGACGTCCGACGGGGAAGCCGACCTTGTCGAACAACCGACGCACGATGTGCTTGCGGCCCTCGTGGAGCGTCACCTTGACGAGAGACTTGCCGTCCGAGATGTCGAGCAGCTGGAAGCCGTCGACCTTCACCGGGCCGTCGTCGAGGGTCACGCCTTCACGCAGCTGCTTGCCCAGAGTGCGGGGAATGGTGCCGAACAGCGTCGCGAGGTAGGTCTTGGAGACCTCGAACGACGGGTGCATCAGACGGTGAGCAAGATCACCGTCGTTGGTGAAGAGCAACAGCCCCTCGGTGTCGGCATCGAGGCGTCCGACGTGGAACAGTCGCTGCCCCGCCTGCACGCGCTCGGAGACGATGTCGCCGACGCACGGGCGTCCCAGATCGTCGGACATGGTGCACTGCCATCCACGCGGCTTGTTCATCGCGAGGTGAACGAGCTCTTCCTTCACGACCACGCGAGTGCCGTCGACGCGGACCACAGCGATGTTGGGATCGATGCGGATGCCCTGTTCGGTGACGATGCGTCCGTCGACCTCGACGCGGCCGTCGGCGATCAGTTCCTCGGCGGCACGACGCGATGCGACGCCTGCCTGCGCGAGCACCTTCTGCAACCGAACGCCTTCACCGGCGGGTACGTGCTTGCGCGGTGAGGAATCGGTGTGCTGATGCTTCGCCGGTTTGGCGTTGCTGATCGTGGTCGACGGAACCTGCTTCTTCTGCGGCTTCGGCGGCTTGGGACGCGAGGGCTTCTTGCGAGGAACGGCGTCGTTGCTGCGGTCGTTGATGCCGGTCTCGACAGGCTTGTAATCGAAGGATTCCTGCTCGACGCCCTTGCGCGGGGCCGGCCGGGCTCCTGCACGAGGAGCTCCGGTGCGGGGTGCACCAGCACGGGGTCCCCCGGTACGAGGGGCGCCAGCGCGAGGGGCTCCGGTACGGGGAGCGCCGTCACGGGGCGCTGCGTCGCGGGTGCGATCTCCGCGGCGCGCGTCACGCGGAGTGTCCGACCTACCTGCGGTCGGCTTCCTGCGTGGGTCTTGTCTCTTGTTACGGTCCGGTGTGCCATCACGGCGAGCGGGCTTGTTCACTTGTCTTACCTATCAGTCGTCCGAGTCGAGCTCGGCTGCCGGATCGGGTTTCGATCCGCGGTTCTTGGTGGAGCGGGTCGTTCTCGGGTCGGTGTCCATGCTGTCACTGATCTCGTCGATCAGGTCCACACCCGGCAACAGCGGTGCCAGTTCGGGTAGATCACCGAGCGATGCGAGCCCGAGCCGTTCGAGGAACAACTCGGTGGTGCAGTACATCGTGCCGTTCGTCTCCGGGTCCGTTCCTGCTTCGGAGATCAGTCCACGGGCGAGCAACGTACGCATCACTCCATCGACGTTGACTCCACGTACGGCGCTGACTCGTGCGCGGGTCAACGGTTGACGATATGCGATCACGGCCAGGGTTTCCAATGCCGCGCGTGTGAGCTTGGACCGAGCCCCGTCCAGAAGCAGCCGTTCGACGTACGGCGCATAGGCGGTTCGGGTGTAGAAACGCCATCCGTCACCGGCGTAGCGAAGGTCTATTCCGCTGGTTCGTTCGGTCAGTGCGGCAGCCATCTCGTTCAGGGTTGCGCGCACGCGCGCTACCGACGCACCCACCGCCGAGGCGAGTTGCTCGTCCGAGGCAGGGGTATCGACGATCAGCAACACAGCTTCCAGAGCCGAGGCGAGGGTGGCGTCGTCGAGCTCCTCGGAATTCTCGCCGTCCTCGGGCTCGAGCTCCGGGTCGACACTCATGCGTAGTCCTCTTCCGTGACCACGATGGGTCCTTCGTCCTTACCGGTCCAACTCACTCGGAGATCGCCGAGCGGCTCGGGCTGCTCGAACGCGATCACCTGTTGGCGGAACAGCTCCAGCAACGCCAGGAATCGCGCGATTATTTCGACCTGCACCTCGCAGTCCTGCACCAACTCCGAGAACGATGCCCACTCGTTGAGGCCTCGGCCCTGCAGATTGTCGAGCAGCCACGCCGCCTGCTCGGGGATCGAGACCGCGTGCTGATGGATGTGATCGAGCCCCACCTGCGGAATCGGTTTGGGTCGAAATGCCGCAGCGGCGATGTCGGCGAATGTGGCCGGGTCGACGCCGAGCAGCACCTCGGGAATCAGATCGGCGTACCTGTCCTCCACCGACACCGATCGCGGATAACGTCGCAGCGCAGCAGCTTCCAGTTCACCGAACAGCAGAGCGACCTGCTTGTAGGCCCGGTATTGAAGTAGCCGGGCGAAGAGTAGATCTCGAACTTCGAGCAGCGCAAGATCCTCGGCGTCCTCCACGTCGCCCGAGGGCAGCAACCGTGCTGCCTTGAGGTCGAGCAGCGTCGCGGCGACGACGAGGAATTCCGTCGTCTGGTCGAGGCCGACATCGGCACCGAGCGACTTGGTGAACGAGATGAAATCGTCGGTGACGGTGTGCAACGCCACTTCGGTGACGTCCATTCGATGCTGACTGATCAACGACAGCAGCAGATCGAACGGACCCTCGAAGTTGAGCAACCGCACCCGGAATTTCGACGGATCCGCGTCGGCCGGAACCTCGATCGGGGCCTCGTCGGCAGCGTCGACGGTCACGGACCCGACCGGTAGATCACCTCGCGCGCGAGGGCGCGGTACGCCTGTGCGCCGCCGGATTTCGGAGCCCACGTGGTGATCGGCTCACCTGCCACACTGGTTTCCGGGAATCGGACGGTACGGGTGATCACCGTGTCGTAGACGACGTCGCCGAACACCTCGACCACTCGCGTCATCACCTCACGCGAGTGCAATGTGCGGGCGTCGAACATCGTCACCACGATGCCGGCCAACGTGAGCCTCGGGTTGAGCCGATCGCGCACCTTCTCGACGGTGTCGTTCAACAACGCCAGTCCGCGCAGACTGAAGTACTCGCACTCCATGGGTATCAGCACTTCGTCGGCACACGTGAGCGCGTTGACCGTCAGCAGACCGAGCGACGGCTGGCAATCGATGAGGACGTAGTCGTAGCGATCGAGAATAGGATGCAGCACCCGCCCGAGTGTCTGCTCCCGGCCGACCTCGGTGACCAACTGAATCTCGGCTGCGGAGAGATCGATGTTGCTGGGCATCAGATCGAGGTTCTCGACGCGAGTGCGCATGATGATGTCGTCGGCGGAGACCTTCGCTTCGACGAGGAGGTTGTAGACCGTCAGATCGAGCTCGTGATGTGCGACGCCCAATCCCGCGGACAGTGCGCCCTGCGGGTCGAGATCCACGAGCAGCACGCGGCGGCCGTAGCCGGCCAACGAGGCACCGAGATTGATGGTCGACGTCGTCTTGCCGACGCCACCCTTCTGGTTGCACATCGCGATGATCTTGGCCGGGCCGTGACTGGCCAGCGGTTGTGGATCGGGGACGGCCCTGGTCTTGCGACCGGTGGGCCCGAGCTCGTTCGGCGCGGGAATGATGTCGTGTGTCTCCCGACTGGATTCCGGTTGACGCGTCTGGAACAGGGCACCGTCGAGATGCGGATGATTCAAGCCTGACTCCGCCGCTGGCGGCTGCGGTGTCGACACGTTCCAGCGCTCCCCTGTCCCGTTCGTCTTCGAGTAGTTCACGCAAACGCTACCGCTTGACGCTCGCGCATCGTCACCGGACACGCTGACGCACGACAGCCGGCCTCGTGCTACCGGGCCCGTGGATGCGCTCCTGCCCACACTTCGCGCAGAGTGTTGACGGTGACGAGAGTGTAGATCTGCGTCGTCGTCACCGACGCATGACCCAACAGCTCCTGCACGACGCGGACGTCGGCGCCGCCGTCCAGCAGGTGAGTGGCGAACGAATGCCGAAGGACGTGCGGTGATACCCCCGCGGTGATCCCGGCCCGCACGGCCGAATCCTGCAACACCTGCCACGCACTCTGTCGAGACAACCTGCCGCCCCGAACGTTGAGGAACAGGGCAGGATTCGAGCGGGAGACCAGCCCCGGCCGGCCGCGCACCAGGTAGGCGTCGACGGCCTCGACAGCGGGTCGCCCGACCGGCACGATGCGATGCTTGCCGCCTTTGCCGCGCAGCAGCACCGAGCGAGCCTCGGTGTCGATGTCGTCGACGTCGAGCCCGACTGCCTCGGATATACGCGCCCCGGTGGAATAGAGCAGTTCCAGCAGAGCCCGATCCCGCAGTCCGCGTGGGGCATCGGGACCGGCGATCGACGCCGATTCGAGCAGTGCAACTACCTGATCGACGGGCAGCGACTTCGGCAACCGCTTGGCCGGCTGCGGCGGCTTGACCTCGCTCGCGACGTTGCGCTCGACCATCCCCTCCGCGAGCGCAAACCTGTGCAGACCGCGCACCGCGATCAACGTCCGGGCCGCCGAACTCGCTGCGAGTGCCGGGAATTCGTCGTCACCGCGCCGTAGATAGAGCACGAACTCGGTGATGTCGTTCTCGGCGACCTTCGCCAGATCGGTGATGCCGTAGCCGCTGAGGAACCGCTCGTACCGCACCAGATCGCGACGGTAGGACGACACCGTGTTCGGTGCCGACCCGCGCTCGACCACCAGATGGTCGAGGTACGTCTGAATCTGCTGGCCGATCACGGTGGCTACTTTCGCGAACTCTTTCGCTTCTCGAAGGCAGTCGGCAGATCCGCCCACGGCGCATCGGCCGAACGCAGTTCGGTACCGGTAGCGCGCGCCGCGGCGAACGCGAGAACGCCCGCGACGGCGGATGCGTTGACGATCTCGCCCGACAGCGCACGACGGACGGCCTCGTCCACCGGAACGTAGGACAGCTCGATGTCGGCTTCCTCGTCGTGTGCCTCGGGCCGATCGACCTCGGTCAGGCCCTGCGCGAGGAAGATCCGCACGGCCTCGTCGGTGAACCCGGGCGAGGCAAGCACATCGACCAGTACCGACCACGTCTGCGCGGCGAGCCCGGTCTCCTCGGCGAGCTCACGCTGAGCCGCAACCACCGGCTGCTCCCCCGGCTCGTCCAGCAGACCGGCGGGCAACTCCCACAATCGACGACCTACGGGATGCCGGTACTGCTCGATCATCACCACACGATCCCGGTCGTCGACGGCCAGGATCCCGACCGCGCCGTGATGCTCGATCACCTCGCGCTCGGCCTGACGACCGTTCGGCATCGCCACCTGGTCGAGCCGGAGCGCGAGAATTGCGCCGGAGTACGGCACCGACGAATCGAGGGTGGTGAACTCGTGCCGAGGCTCGCTCATCCGACGGTCTCGGCGGCGACGTCCGATTCCTCCGTCTGACCCGTATCTCCGTGCACGTCGACCGGCAGACGCTCCGCAGCCTTGTACTTCAGCGCGGCATTGATCAACGACGCGAACAGTGGATGCGGACGGGTGGGCCGGCTCTTTAGCTCCGGATGCGCCTGAGTGGCCACGAAGAACGGGTGCACGGAGGCAGGCAGCTCGACGAACTCGACCAGGTGGCCGTCCGGAGAAGTACCGCTGAACACCAAGCCGCTCTTGGCAATTCGATCCCGATAGTCGTTGTTGACCTCGTAGCGATGACGGTGACGCTCGGAAACGCTTTCGGTGCCGTACGACGCCGCGACGACCGAACCCTTCTGCAGGGTTGCCGGGTAGGCACCGAGACGCATCGTGCCGCCCAGATCGGCATCACCGGCGACGGCATCTTCCTGATCGGCCATCGTGGAGATCACCGGATCCTTGGTGTCCGGGTCGAACTCGGCGGAGTTGGCGTCCGTCAGACCGACCGAACGAGCCGCCTCGATGACGACACACTGCAACCCGAGGCACAACCCCAGCAACGGAATCTTGCGCGTACGTGCGAACTCGATGGCCCCGAGCTTGCCCTCGATACCGCGGATACCGAAGCCACCGGGAATGAGCACGGCATCGACATCACCCAACGCGGCCTGCGCCCCGGCGGGCGTCGAGCACTCGTCGGATGGGACCCACTTGATCTCGACCTTCGCGCGATGAGCGAATCCGCCTGCACGCAGCGCCTCGGTGACCGACAGGTACGCGTCGGGCAGGTCCACGTACTTGCCGACCAGACCGACGCGCACGGTCTCACGCGGCTGGTGAACACGCTCGAGCAGTCCACCCCAGATGGTCCAGTCCACATCACGGAACGGCAGACCGAGCTGACGAACGACGTACGCGTCGAGGCCTTCCTTGTGCAGCACCTTGGGAATGTCGTAGATCGACGGCGCGTCGGGCGTGGAGATGCAGCCGTCGACGTCGACGTCGCACATCAGCGCGATCTTGTTCTTCAATCCTGGCGGTACGTCGCGATCGCAACGCAGGATCAATGCGTCGGGCTGAATACCGATGCTGCGCAGCGCCGCGACGGAGTGCTGGGTTGGTTTGGTCTTGAGTTCACCGGACGGAGCCAGGAACGGAACCAGCGACACGTGCAGAAAGAACACATTGTTTCGGCCGACGTCGTGGCGCACCTGACGCGCGGCTTCGAGGAACGGCTGCGACTCGATATCGCCGACGGTGCCGCCGATTTCGGTGATCACGACGTCCGGCTGGTGACCCTGTAGGTCGGGGCCGTTCATCGCGAGAATGCGACGCTTGATCTCGTCGGTGATGTGCGGGATGACCTGAACGGTGTCGCCCAGATACTCACCGCGGCGTTCCTTGGCGATGACCGTCGAGTAGACCTGGCCGGTGGTGACATTGGCGAAACCGGACAGATCACGGTCGAGGAACCGCTCGTAGTGTCCGACGTCGAGGTCCGTCTCGGAGCCGTCTTCGGTGACGAAGACCTCACCGTGCTGGAACGGGTTCATCGTGCCGGGATCGACGTTGAGGTAAGGATCGAGCTTCTGCATGGTCACGCGCAGTCCGCGTGCGGTCAGTAGCTGGCCGAGGCTCGATGCCGTCAGGCCTTTTCCGAGCGAGGACGCGACGCCCCCGCTGACGAAAATGTGCTTGGTGTCGGAACGCGACTGAAGGCGTGACAATGAGGCTCCCGTGACGAGTCTGCAGGGCTTGCTCCTATCAGGGGGCTGATAAGAGAGGTGAAGCGTGGAAATTGGGCCTGCTACCCACGGGACTTCACGGTAACACCAGTACCTACCTCACCGCCAACGACACGCGCGTTCGTCCGACGATCAGCTCGCCGGCGCTCCGACGGTCACGGCGTTGGCATTGGCTCCGGTGCCGTAACGGCCGGACGCGCCGTCCAGCTGCTCCGCCAAGGCGAGAACGGTGGTGATCCGTCCTGCTTCACGGTCGACGTTGTCGACCGTGCTGAGAGCGGACGACAGCGCCGAATCGGCTCGCACGACAGCGATGGAACCGTTGCCCTCGGCCGCACCGGAGCGACCGGCCAGTACCGCGCCTGCACCACGTGAATCGAGGGCTCCCGCGAAGCGGGCGACGATGGCCCCGCGATTGCCGTCCTCCACGTCCGAGGTACCGGAACCGGTGACGACCACAGCCAACTGAGCGGGTGCGACGGCACCGTTGTCGTACGCGATGAACCCGCCGCTGCGCAGCGTCTCCAGTGCCAGCGAGAGCTCCTCGGGAGTCGACTGCGGCTGGGCGGTCTCGGCGTTCAGCAGCAGCACCGAACCCAGCAGGTCCCCCGCGAGACTGCCCTGGTCCACCGCGCCGGTGCGCAACTGCACGCCGGCCGGAATGACGTTGGTCAAACGCGTCCGAAGATCGTCGCCGTTCGCAGCGGAGACGAACGAATCGGTCAGCGACACCCGACCGGTGACGGTGGCGCCCGATGCTCCGATCGACCGCGTGACTCCGTCCACGTCCCCGGGGTCGGCGTCCGGGGTGGTGATCACCACGACGCTGCGATCGACCAACGTATCCCGCAACACTCGGCCCGAAACCGCGGCGTCGAAGCCGTCGGCCGAGTTGAGCTGCTCACCCAGGCGATTGTTGGTCGCCTCCAGATCGTCCACCTGAGTTTCGAGGCCGGTCTTGTCGTCTCGAAGGCCCGACACCAGACCGCTCGAGAGCAGACCCGAACCGAGCACGATGCCGATGGCCAGGGCCACGAAGACCGCTGCCAGCGAAATGGCATGTTGGCGAAGCGAAATCACGAAAGCAACCCCTGGAACCACAGAGCGAACCGGTTCCACAGATCGATTGCCCAATCCAACGCTTCACCGCCGATGTTGGACACGGCCAACGCCACGATTACGGCAACGAGCGCCGCCAGAATCAACAGCGCGATCGCACCGCCGGACACACGGCTGCGGTACAGCGTCGCAACAGCTTTGGCGTCGACCAACTTGGCGCCGACCTTCAGACGCGTCATGAATGCGGCCGGATTGGTGTTGCGTCGACCACGATCGAAGAACTCGTCCAGGCTGGCCGGGCTACCCACCGACACGATGAGCGAGGCCCCGTGATGATCGGCCAACAACAGCGCGAGGTCGGCAGCGGCACCGGTGGCCGGGAACGTCATGGCACCGATACCGAGATCCTGAATGCGCTCGAGACCCTGCGCGTGTCCGTCGGAATCCGCCGGAAGCACAACCTCTGCACCGCATTTGAGCGTCTGCGCAGTGACGTCCTCGGGATCGCCGACGATGAGGTCGGGGCGATGACCCGCCTTCATCGCGGTGTCGGCACCCGCACCGACGCCGATGATGACGGGCGAGTACTCCTTGATGAACGGCTTGAGATTCTTCAGATCCTCGGCGTGACCGGGTCCGTCTGCGACGATGACCACGTGACGGCCCTCGAGATCGATGTCGATGTCCGGCACGCCGACTCCGTCGATGAGCAACGGACTCTCGGTTCGGATGAACTCGATCGTGTTGCCCGAGAACGCTTCGAGATGGTCGACCAGGCCCGTCTTGGCCTCGATCATCTTGTCGGAGATCTCGGCTTCGCTCTGCTCCTCGCCCTTGGCGAGACGACGATCGCCGGTGTAGACGCCGCCGTCGTTGAGGCGGATCTTGGTGCCGTCCTTGATCTTCTTGAAGACTTCGGTGCCGGCCGAGTCGATCAAGGTGATTCCGTTGGCGACGATGACCTCGGGACCGAGGTTGGGATAGCGCCCGGAGATCGACGGCGACGCGTTGACCACCGCCAGCACCCCCGCCTCGACGAGCGCATCTGCGGTCAGGCGATCGAGGTCGAGCTCGTCGAGCACGACGATGTCGCCCGGGCCGACCCGTTTGAGGAGCTTGGCCGTGTTGCGATCGACTCGCGCGATACCGGTGATTCCGGGCAGCGAATCCTGACTACGTGACAGCAGAGCCGGCATCTTCATGAGGACCATGATGACCCGATCGACACGCCCGGCGACGGAGGCGCGCCGAAACAACTACCACACTGATCACATCAGCACCAAAAGTTACAACGCGGCTCGATCGGCGTTTGCCGTGGCCAGCAGCTCCTCGGCATGCGCACGTCCGGTCTCCGTGTCGTCCAACCCCGCGAGCATTCTCGCGAGCTCGACGACCCGCTCCGACGACGACAACGTTCTGACGCCGCTGTTCGCCGCGCCCTTCTTGGCGTCGGTCTTGTCGACCACCAGGTGGGTATCGGCGAACGCAGCGACCTGCGGCAAGTGGGTGACCACGATGACCTGGTGTGTGCGAGCCAACCGGCCGAGTCGGCGCCCGACCTCGACGGCCGCGCGACCACCGACTCCGGCGTCGACCTCGTCGAAGACCATCGTCGCACCCTTGTCCGAGCCCGCCAGCACCACTTCCAGTGCCAACATCACCCGCGAGAGCTCACCGCCCGACGCACTCTTGCTGATCGGAAGCGCCTGGGCACCGTCGTGCGCGGACAGACGAAACTCGACCTCGTCGACGCCGTTGCTGCCCGCATGCAATTCGGTGCCGTCGACGACGATCGGGGCAGTGTCGGACGGTCCGGCGGGAAGTGCGCGAACATCGATCTGCAGCTTGGCTTTTCCCATCGCCAGGCCCGCCAGCTCGACGCTGACCGCCTTCGAGAGCTTCACGGCGGCCTTCGCTCGAGCCGCACTGAGCTTCGACGCAGCCGCCGCGACGTCGATCGCGGCCGCGTCGACCTTGGCGCTCAACTCGGCGAGCGCATCGGCCGAGGTATCGATGTGCGAGAGTCGCTCGCGGGCGTCTTCCGCCCAGGCGATGACGCCGTCGACATCGGCGGCGTACTTGCGCGTCAACGACTTCAGCTCGGCCTGCCGGTTCAGGATCGTGTCGAGGGCACCCGGATCGGACGGCAGATCCGTCAAGTACGAGGTGAGGTCTGCCCCGATGTCGCCCACGATCGCCATCGCGTCGTTCAGTCGCGGCAACAGCTCGGTCAGTGCTGCGTCCTCGGCATGCTCGAGGCGAGAGCGAGCCTCGCCCAGCAGGTACAGCGCGGACGCCGTGTCCGACGCCTCGTCGGCGCTCCCGACGAGTGCTGCCGAGGCACCTTCCGCGGTCTCACGCAGCGAATCGAGATCGCCCAGCCGACGCACATCCTCGGCCACGGAGCGATCCTCACCCGGCTCCGGTGCCAGAGAATCGATCTCCTGCAGGCCGAACTGCAGCCGATCGGCTTCCTGCGCCAGCTCGCGGCTGCGTTCGGTGCGATCGATCAACTCGTTGCGCGCGTCGAGCCACGTCTTGCGCGCGGTGCGGTACTTCGACACCAGGGACGCCACCGCATCCCCGGCGAATCTGTCCAGCGCGCCGAGTTGCTGATCGGGACGCAGCAGCCGCAGCTGGTCGTTCTGACCGTGCACGGTCAGCAGCGAGTCGGTGAAGTTCGACAGCACCGATGCGGGCACGCTGCGCCCACCGAGGTGCGCACGCGAGCGACCGTCCGAGTTGACGGTACGCACGGCGATGATCGAATTGTCCTCGTCGCGTTGACCTCCCGAGGACTCGAGCACCTTGTCGACGTCGTCGATCACCTGCTCCGACGCGGTGTCGGTACTGAATCGCCCCTCCACGACAGCACGCTGTGCGCCGAGCCGAACCCGGCCTGCGTCGGCGCGGGCACCCGACAACAGGTGCAGACTGGTGACCACCATGGTCTTACCCGCACCGGTCTCGCCGGTGAGCACGGTCAGCCCCTCGTGAAACTGTGCGCTGGCACCGGAAATGACTCCAAGGCTGTCGATCCGAATCTCTTCGAGCATTCCTACCTCGCTCTCCCCCGCCACCCGGTAACGGGCAGTTCGAATTTCTTGACCATGCGATCGGCGAACGGTGCCGAATCGAGTCGAACCCATTTGATCGGTGACGCTCCCCGCACCACCTCGACGCGAGCACCTGCCGGCAGGCTCAGTGTGCGCCTGCCATCGCAGAATACGAATCCTGCGTGTCCACCCGCATCGATCTCGACCGCGATGATCGACTCGGGGCTGGTGACGAGCGGCCGCGCGAACAAAGCGTGCGCGTTGCTCGGAATGACCAATATCGCTTCGAGTTCCGGCCAGACCACAGGCCCACCGGCCGAGAACGCGTAGGCCGTCGAGCCCGTCGGCGTCGAGATCAGAACGCCGTCGCACCCGAATGCGGACACCGGGCGCCCATCGACTTCGAGCACGACCTCGAGCACCCCGAGCCGCGACCCGTTCTCGATGCTCGCTTCGTTCAGTGCCCAGCCCCGATCGACCACCTGATCGCCCACGCGAATCGCAATGTCCAACGTCATGCGTTGTTCGATGCGGTAATCCCCGGCGATGACGCGAGCGAGGGCACCTTCGAGGTGGTCGGCCTCGGCCTCGGCCAGGAACCCGACGTGCCCGAGGTTGATGCCGAGCACCGGTATCGAGGCCGCTTGCGCGAGCTCGGCTGCGCGCAGGAAGGTCCCGTCACCACCGAGCACGAGGACCATCTCGCAGCCGGCGGCTGCGTCCGGTCCGAACTCGACGACGTTGAGCTTCATGTCCGCGACGAACACATGGTCGTGTTCCTCCGTATCGGAGGCTTCGATCTTCGATGGCTCGACCTCGTCGACGAGCACACGAAGGCAGATGCCCGCTTCGTCGAAGACCTTGCCCACCCGACGCGCGGTTTCGGCGATGTCCGGTCGACCTGGATGGGCGACGAGAAGAATCTCTCGAGTCGACTCCCGTTCCGGTACTGACTGGGACGGAGTCACTGTGGTCCTTCCTCGATCGCGAGCCGGACGAGTTCCGTGATGTCGGCGCGTGGCGAGTCCTCGCCCACACCTGCCCTCAGCCACAAAAAGTACTCGACATTGCCCGACGGCCCCGGCAGTGGGCTTGCCGCCACAGCTTGCACCGTGAGATTCGAGGCGACGGCCGCCTTCGCCACGTCCTCGACGGCCTCGGCGCGCAGCGCAGGATCGCGCACCACACCTCCGGAACCCACTCGGTCCTTGCCGACCTCGAACTGTGGCTTGACCATCAACACCATGTCGGTACCCGACTTCGAGCAAGCAACGAATGCGGGAAGAACGAGCTTGAGCGAGATGAACGACAGGTCTGCGACGATCACGTCCACCGGTCCACCGATCGTCTCCGCATCGATCGACCGAACGTTGGTGCGGTCGATGACATGAACGCGGTCGTCGGATTGCAGACGCCACACCAGCTGCCCGTATCCCACGTCGACGGCGACCACTTCACGCACACCTCGACTGAGAAGCACGTCGGTGAAGCCACCGGTGGATGCACCGGCGTCCAGACAACGTGCACGTTCGACGGTCAACCCGAGTGGCTCGAATGCGTCGAGAGCGCCGAGCAATTTGTGCGCGCCGCGGGAGGCCCACGAGACCTCGTTGTCTTCCTCGGCCACCAGCAGCGGTGTGCCCGGTTCCACCGCGGTCGCGGGCTTCGAGGCCACGGTCCCGGCGATCTTCACCCGGCCCGCTTCTATCAGCTCCGAAGCGTGCTCGCGAGATCGGGCGAGTCCACGACGAACCAGCTCGGCGTCGACCCGTGCGCGACGAGCCACGTCAGGTCTTGTCGACGGTGGTCAGCGCGCGCACGAGTACCTCGTGCGCGCGGTCGAGCAGACTCGCGTCGCGCGCAAGGGCGTCGGAATCCACAGCCTCGGATTCCTCGTGGGAAGTCGACTCGATCGTGAGTTGATTCAGCAGCGAGGTAACTTCGGTGCGAACAGTGTCCGGATCTGCAGACGACTCATCGCCTGCACCGCTCGGCCGGTGCTGTCCTGGTAGTGGAATAGACGCGCTCATCGCCTCTCACGCTATCGGATGGGTCCGACGTACGCCCGATCGCCGCCGCTCTCGGAACACTGCTGTCGAACGCGGTATCAGCACCCGAGCAGCGAACGCAGATCGCCAAGTCCATCCCCCTCGAAGCGAATATCCGAGAAGGCCGAGCCGGACCAGGCGACGTGCAGTGTGGCAAGCGCACCCTCGAACGCATCGGGCGTACCGTCCCCGCCGTACTGCACCGAGAGCACCTCGTCGTCGACGGCGACCGTCCAACCGGTCTTGCTGCCGACGCTCGACGTCACTTCGTCCCTGTTCAGGACTCCGAGATCGAGGCCGATGTGAGTGGGGCGCAGATGCCGAGGCGCATGCAGCAACTCTGCAGCGGTACTGACGCCGGTCAACACCAGCAGCGACGGCAGACCGATTTCGTTCGCACCAGCGATGTCGGTGTCGAGCCTGTCTCCGACGACCAGGGCCGCGCGTGCTCCGCTGCGCTCGATGGCGTCGTGCATGATCGGGGCGGCCGGCTTGCCTGCCACGATGGGCTCGATATCGGTGGCGTTGCGAACCGCCGCGACCATCGAGCCGTTCCCCAACACGAGTCCTCGCTCGGTCGGCAAGGTGGCGTCGATATTCGTAGCCACCCACAGTGCACCCGCACGGATGGCGAGGACAGCCTCGGCAAGCATCTTCCAGTCTGTATCGACGGAGTGCCCCTGCACCACGGCCACGGGATCGTCGTCGGCAGACCTGACCGGCTCCAGACCGACCTTGGTGATCTCGTTCGCCAATGCGTCGGTGCCGACGACTAGCACCCGTGAACCCGGGTCCACCTTGCCCGCGAGTACCCGAGCGGCCGCCTCGGAACTGGTGACGACGAACTCTGCTGAGGTAGCGAAGCCGAGACTACCTAGATGTTCGGCGACGTCCTCGGGAGCACGACTGGCATTGTTGGTGACGAAGTACTGCTTCTCGGCCCCACCCGACAATGCTTCGACTGCACCGGGAATGGGATCCTTGCCGGCGTAGACGGTGCCGTCCAGGTCGAGCAGCAGAACGTCGTGGGCGTCGCGTAGCAACGTCACTGACTGCCTCCGGACAGCTCCTCGACCCGCTCTTCGGCGTCGGTCTCACCATCGACATCGGCCGCGGCAGCGTTGAGGAACCATTTCACACCTTCATCGACGCGACCTGCCGCAACCAGCGCATCGGCGTAGACGTAGAACAGGCGCGCGGCAGCGGTTCCGGATCGCGACGCGTCGAGGTCCGGGGTCTGTAGCGTGACGACGGCCTGGTCGTACTGGTTCAGGTCCATCCGCGCACCTGCCACGACGATTCGAAGCTCCGACGCTTCCTCACCGGTCAGCTCACGCGCCTCGTCGCTGCGACCGAGTTCGATAGCACGCTCGGGACGTCCCAGTCCGCGCTCGCAGTCGGCCATCACAGCGATCAGACCCGGCCCGCCTGCCATGCGTCGGGCAGCGCGAAGCTCGGACAACGCTTCGGCCCACTCACCAGCGTGGTACGCCGCGATTCCCGCGGTCTCACGGACTACAGCGATACGACCGGCACGCTGACGAGCAGCGCGCGCGTGCAGTAGCGCCAACTGCGGATCGTCGTCGAGCAGTCTGCTGGTCATCACGAGGTGACGGGCCACAGCAGTGGCGTTGTTCTTGTCCAAGCTCAACAGGTCTCGGCGCACTGCCGGCTCGAGCTGCCCGGCTTCGACCTCGTCGGGCAGATCCGGTTCGTCGGGACGCGGCGGTCGACGGTCCGACGATGCGCTGTTTCCGCGCCGATCTCCGGAGAATCCACCTTCACCGCCGCGTCTGCGAGGAGGACCGTCCGAGCGACGCGGGTCTCCGCGGCGGTCCTGAGCGCGGGGGTTGCGGTCTCGGGACTCGCTCGGGCGGTTGCCGCCGTCCCCTCGGGAGGGGCGACGATCGTTGTTGTCTTCCGACACGGGCGTCCTTTCGGATTTCGGTACAAACGCAAAAAGGGGACCCACCAGGTGGGTCCCCTTCTTACAACGGGTGTTCGGCGGTGTCCTACTCTCCCACACCCTGTCGAGTGCAGTACCATCGGCGCTGGAGGGCTTAGCTTCCGGGTTCGGAATGGGACCGGGCGTTTCC